>JAKPPT010000115.1 GCA_029547205.1 Spirochaetota bacterium | reverse complement strand
AACCCCGAGAATATGCAAAAAATTTGCATGAAGATCTTGCAATCAGGAAACATATTGAATCGCTTCCTGATTATAAAATGGCAGATATTTCTGAAATTGAAATTGTGCGGCATCCGCAAAAGGTTACGGTTGTTATTCATACAGCTAAACCTGGTGTGCTTATTGGTCAGAAAGGTGCAAATATTGAAGCAGTAGGACTTGAACTTCAGAAGCTTACTAATAAAAAGATTGCACTTAAAATTAAAGAAGTAAAGCGTCCGGAAGTTAATGCACAGATTGTTGCACAGACAATCTGCCGTCAGCTTGAAAATCGCGCTTCTCACAGAAGAGCAATGAAAATGGCAATCGCCAATGCTATGAAAAATGGAGCTCTTGGCTGTAGAGTTCGCATGTCAGGTCGTCTTGGTGGAGCAGACATGAGCCGAACAGAAGATATGCGCGAAGGCCGTGTTCCACTCCATACGCTTCGTGCAGATATTGATTATGGTTTTCACGAAGCATTGACAACGTATGGAAAGATTGGTGTGCGTGTATGGATTTGCAGAAATGAAAATGTTTTTGCAACAGACAAACGCAATGATGCAGGATTGCTGGTAAGTAAACAGCGCAGAGAAAGCGCGGCTCAAGCAGCAGAACAATCTGAAGAGAAAAAAGAAGCACAGAAGCCCAAACGATCCAGCAGTAAGCCACGAGCATCACGAACTTCAAAGGAAGCAAGGAGTTAAGCAATGCTTGCACCAAAACGTATAAAATTTAGAAAAGTCCAGCGCGGACGAATACATGGTGATGCTCATACCGGAAACACCATTGCATTTGGTGAGTATGGTCTTATGAGCCAGGAACCGCACTGGATAACAAATAGGCAAATCGAAGCTGCCCGTATTGCTATTAATAGATATATCAAGCGTGGCGGAAAAATGTGGATTCGCGTTTTCCCGGATAAACCCTATACAAAAAAACCTGCAGAAACCCGAATGGGTAAAGGAAAAGGTTCCCCAGAATTCTGGGTGGCAGTAGTAAGACCGGGTACGGTTATGTTTGAGCTTGCAGGTGTACCACGCGATGTTGCAGAAGAAGCAATGAAATTAGCAAGTGCAAAATTACCAGTAAAATGCAAGTTTATTGCACGTGCTGATTGGGAATTGGAGGGTGGTCAATGAAAAATTCTTTTAAAGACCTAAAATATCAAGAGCTGCTTACCAAGCGCAGAGAGTTGAAACAGAAATATTTTGATCTGCGTTTCAAAATGGTAACCGGGCATGTGGATAATCCTCTTGAGAAAAGAGTTCTGCGCCGTTCTATTGCTCGACTGAATACACTTATCAGCGCTGAAGAACGGAAGATGAAAGCAGAGGGGAGTAAGTAATGGAAAATTCAGAGAAGAAATCCAGACTGACACTGCAGGGAATAGTTGTCAGTGATAAAATGGATAAAACAATCGTCATTGAAGTGCTCATGAGAAAGCTGCACCCCCTGTACAAAAAATATGTAAATAAAACTAAACGGGTAAAGGCACATGACGAAAAAAATGATGCTAAGGTTGGAGATACCGTACGCATTGAAGAATGCAGACCGCTCTCCAAAGAAAAACATTTCAGGCTTGTCGAAATTGTGGAACGAGCCCGCTAAGTGATGGAGTAACAACATGATTCAGGTACAGACCAAACTAACAGTTGCTGACAACTCCGGCGCCAAGACTGTAATGTGTATTAAAGTACTGGGCGGAACACGCAGACGGTATGCTTCGATTGGAGACATTATCGTTGTTGCTGTAAAATCAACTATACCGAATTCAAATATCAAAAAAGGTTCGGTTGAGCGTGCGGTAGTTGTTCGAGTACATAAAGAGTATAGAAGACCTGATGGTACCTATATCAGGTTTGATGATAATGCCTGTGTTCTTATTGATGCTGCACATAACCCAAAAGGAAAGCGCATTTTTGGACCAGTAGCACGTGAGCTTCGAGAAAAAGATTTTATGAAAATCATTTCTCTTGCTCCTGAGGTGTTGTAAGGAGAATATCGATGGAACAGAACCAGAAAATACACACCAAGCTTAAGAAAAATGATCTTGTAGAAATTATTACTGGTAAGGATAGAGGCAAACAGGGAAAGATTCTAAAAATCGATCGTGAAAAAGGAAGAGTCGTTGTTCAGGGGCTTAATATGGTAAAAAAGGCCCGCAGAAAACGCTCTCAGAACGATCAGGGCGGTATTATCGAAATTGAAGCACCGCTCCATATCAGTAATGTTATGATAGTCTGCAAAAAATGCGGTCCTACGAAAATCGGTTTTAAAATTAAAGACGCAGAAAAAATCCGTGTTTGCAGAAAATGTGGGGAGGCACTGTAATGGCTGAGAAAAAGTCTACATATGTTCCACGCCTTAAAAAGCTTTACCTTGAAAAGGTAGCACCGGAACTACAAGCAGAATTTGGTTATACTTCTTCCATGCAGATCCCCCGTCTGGCAAAAGTGATCGTTTCCATGGGTGTGGGTGAAGCAAAAGAAAACAAAAAATTGCTCGATGCAGCAGTTGAGGATATTGGCATTATTACGGGACAGAAAGCCGTAAAAACTAAGTCAAAGAAATCAATTGCGCAATTCAAAATCCGCAAAGGCCAGGAGATTGGAGCACGAGTTACACTTCGCGGAGCCCGTATGTGGGAATTCCTTGACAGGCTTATGAATGTTGCACTTCCTCGTGTTAAAGACTTCAGGGGTGTAAATCCAAACGCCTTTGATGGGCATGGAAACTATGCAATGGGTATTACTGAGCAAATCATCTTCCCGGAAATCGATTTTGATAAAATCGAAAAAATCATGGGAATGAATATCGCTATAGTTACCACTGCCAGAACGGATAAGGAAGCAAAAGCACTGCTTCAAAAAATCGGAATGCCTTTTAGAAAATAAGCGAGGGAAATAATGGCAAGAAAAGCAATGATTCTGAAAGCCCTGGAAAAACCCAAATATATGACACGGCGAGTAAACCGCTGTAAAATTTGCGGTCGACCAAGAGGATATATGCGCAAATTCGATATGTGCAGAATTTGTTTCAGAAAGCTGGCAAGCAACGGTATGCTGCCTGGTATAACAAAGTCGAGCTGGTAGGAGGACATGAATGAGCGTTTCTGATCCTATCTCCGATATGCTGACAAAAGTACGCAATGCGAGCATGGCAAGGCATGAAAAAGTAGATATTCCTGCCTCTAAAATAAAGCTCGAAATTGTGAAAATATTGAAAGCAGAAGGATATATAAAGAATTTTAAGAAACTTGTTCAGGAAGGGAAAACAACTATACGTATTTTCCTAAAATACGATGAAGCTAACGATCCCGTAATTCATGGTATTGAAAAAATATCAAAACCTGGACGAAGGGTATATTCAGGATATAAGACGATGCCGCGTGTTCATAATGGTTATGGTACGCTCATCGTTTCAACATCGAGCGGCATGACAACTGGTAAGAAGGCTGCCGAATTGCAGGTGGGCGGCGAACTCATCTGCAGTATCTGGTAAATGAGGAGTAGAGCATGTCACGAATTGGATATAAACCGATTTCCATGCCAAAAGGTGCGAAGCTTTCTGTGCAGGGAAACGTGATACATGTGGAAGGTCCAAAGGGCAAGCTTTCACAAACAATAGATTCCTCTGATATTACAATCGAAGTTAAAGGTGAAGAGGTTCTTGTAAAACGATTAAATGACTTAAAGCCTACCAAGGCAATGCACGGTCTGTATCGGAATCTCATCAACAATATGCTGATAGGTGTAACCGAGGGATTCAAACGTTCTCTTATCATCAATGGTATTGGATACAAAGCAGAAGTTCAGGGCAAACTCCTTATGTTGAGTCTTGGATATTCAACTGATATGTATGTTGCTATACCGGATGGTATCTCGATTACACTGGAAAACAATAACCAAAAAGTTGTAGTGTCTGGTATTGATAAGCAAAAGGTTGGTAAATTGGCGAGTGAAATCAGGTCATTACGGCTTCCTGAACCCTATAAAGGTAAGGGTATCCGGTATGAAGATGAAGTTGTCCGCAAGAAAGTCGGAAAGACTGGTATAAAGTAAGGGTAAGCATATGAGTTTAAAAGAATTTGAAGAAAAGCTGGAACGGAGATTATCACGAAAAGTTCATATTCGAAAGAATCTGAGTGGAACTCCGGAAAAGCCACGAATGACTGTGTATAAATCGAACCGCTACCTCTATGTACAGGTTATCGATGACACAAAGGGGCATACACTTGCTGCAGCCAGTACACTGGAAGAGGCTCTCAAAGGTACAAAACCGACAGTTGAGGGCGGTGCCAAGCTGGGTGAGCTTATTGGTAAGAGGCTTAAGGAAAAGAATATTACTACTGTTGTCTTTGATCGAAATGGTTACAAGTATCATGGTGTTGTAAAGGCAATAGCAGATGGCGCCCGCAAGGCAGGACTTGATTTTTAGGGGGAAAATGTGGATAAGCGTGAAGAAAAACATGAAAGTGAACCAAAGTCCAAAGAAACTTTCGTTGAAAAACTTGTCAGCCTGAACAGGACCGCCAAAGTTGTAAAAGGTGGACGCCGCTTTTCGTTCTCGGCTTTAACTGTCGTTGGCGATAAGAATGGAAATATTGGCTTTGGATTTGGTAAAGCTAATGATGTATCTGAAGCAATACGAAAGAGTATCGATAAGGCAAAACGAAATATGGTTGCTTTCCCCATAAAAAATGGAACGCTGCCTTACGATGTAACGGTAAGCTATAAGGCAACCAAATTGATTCTAAAACCAGCATGTCCTGGTTCTGGTATTATCGCCGGTGGTGCTGTTCGTGCAATTATGGAAGCTGGCGGCGTTACTGATGTACTGGCAAAGTGTATCGGAAGCCGAAACTCCAACAATGTGGTACGAGCAGTGTTCAAAGGTATTAGCATGATTAAGAATGCAAATACTATGGCACACAATCGTGGAAAAGCGATGAAAGATTTCTGGGGTTAAGCACATGGCAGAAAAATTATTGATTAAGCTTGTACGCAGTACAATAGCAACAAAACCAAATCAGCGGGCAACCGTTAGATCGCTTGGCTTACGAAAAATCAATTCAACGGTTGTACAGGAAGATAGTCCGGCAATCAGGGGGATGATTCGGACCGTAGCTCATCTAGTTGAAGTTACGCCCTATAAGGAGTAATACCATGGCAGAGTTTGATATACATCCGCCTGCAGGCGCAAAAAAGAAAAAGGTTATTATTGGAAGAGGCCGGGGCTCAGGACTTGGCGGAACAGCTGGTAAGGGTAATAAGGGTCAGCAATCACGATCAGGCGGAAAAACCTATCCGGGTTTTGAAGGTGGTCAGATGCCTCTTTACCGCCGCATAGCACATCGTGGTTTTGATAACACCATGTTTGCAGTTGAATATCAGATTGTAAATCTTTCTTCCTTAGAGAAGAAATATGCAGCTGGTGAGACTGTAAATAATGATTCTTTGAAACAGAAAAACCTTATCAAACATTCTGACAAGCCAGTTAAACTGCTTGCAAAGGGTAAGGTAACGAAGGCACTTACAGTTGATGTGGATAAAGTATCAGAAGCCGCAAAAAAAGCCATTGAAAGTGCTGGCGGTAAAATAGTTACTCATGAGTAACAGTCAAAAAGAAGGAAACTTATATGGCTGAAAATGCATTGGTAAGTATGCTTAGGATAAAAGAGCTGCGCCAGAGAATAGGTTTTACCCTTTTTTGGCTTATTGTGTTCCGTTTGGGAACTTTTTTGCCAATACCTGGTATTAACCTGACTGCGTTAAAAATATATTTTGCGAGTGGTTCTGGCGGCGTAACTGATTATCTTGATTTTTTCTCCGGTGGTGCTTTTAAGAACTTCTCACTATTTATGCTTGGTGTAATGCCATATATTTCTGCTCAGATTATTATTCAGCTTTTAATAGTTGTGTTCCCAAGCCTTAAAAAGATGATGGAAGAAGAAGGCGGACGGAAAAAAATATCTTTGTACACCAGATTGGGTACGATAGTGATTTGTCTGATCCAGTCCTGGGCACTTGTCGGATGGGCACGCTCAATCGATGGTGCAGTAACAATCAGTCCGGCACTCTATACCTTATTTGCTCTAACTACTGTAACTGCTGGTTCACTGTTCCTCGTCTGGATAGGTGAACAGATTACAAAACGGGGTGTTGGAAATGGTGTATCACTCATCATTTTTGCAGGTATTGTTGCCCGGCTACCCAATGCATTGTATGCACTTGCTGTAAAAATTAGAGCAGGAGAAGTTAACCCGGTATTTGCAATCGTTGTTATACTTATGTTTGTTGTTGTGGTTACTCTCGTTGTGTATGAACAGCAGGGACAGCGAAAGATTCCGGTAACGTATGCAAAACGTGTTGTGGGAAGAAAAATGTATGGTGGCCAGAACACGTATATTCCGTTTAAGATCAATCCATCAGGTGTTATACCGGTTATCTTTGCATCAAGCTTGTTAACACTACCGCTGCAGATAATAAAGACAGTTGGTGTACAGGCAAAATGGCTCCAGAGCGTTGAGCAATTTCTTGATCCGCGAGGAGCACCACACCTTATTTTATATGTGATTTTCATCATTTTCTTTGCATATTTTTATACACAGGTTACCTTGAACCCAACTGAAATAAGCAAGCAAATCAGAGAGAATGGTGGTTCAATTCCTGGAATACGTTCAGAAAAGATGGAAGAGTACCTTACGAAAATACTCAATAGAATCGTGCTTCCAGGTGCAATCTATCTTGCGATGATCGCTCTGATACCAACGCTCATTCAGGGATTGTTTAAGTTCCCATCTGAACTAGCGTATCTTCTGGGAGGTACCTCACTGTTAATTCTCGTTGGTGTCGATCTTGATACCATGGCTCAGATTGAGTCCATACTAAAGATGCACCACCACGATGGATTGACCAAACATGGTCACATTAAGGGCAGAAACTTATAAAAACATCCTGAACGTTAGTGGACTGGACTAATACGGTAAAATATGGTACAAAAAACGTTCAGGGTTTTATGGAGGGTAATATGAAAGTGCGTACCAGCGTAAAACGCATGTGTGATAAATGTAAAGTTATCAAACGCAATGGAATTATACGGATTATTTGTGAAAATCCGAAACATAAACAGAAACAAGGCTGAGGAGGCTATAGTACATGGCACGTATAGCAGGAGTTGACCTCCCTAATAAACATGTTGATATCGCGCTCACCTATATCTACGGACTCGGAAGAACCAGTGCAAAGAAAATTTGTGAAATGGTTAAGATCGATCCTGAGCGAAGAATCAATGATCTTACAAACGAAGAAATCAATGAACTGCGTAAGGTTATTGAGAACGATTTTAAGGTTGAAGGACGCCTCCACAGTGAAACTGCACTCAATATTAAACGGTTAATGGATATTGGCTGTTATCGAGGCCTCAGGCACAGAAAAGGTTTACCAGTGCGTGGTCAACGTACACGAACCAATGCACGAACCAGAAAAGGTAAACGCAAGACCATTGCCAATAAGAAGAAAGCAGTATAAGGGGATATAGATGGCACAACAGCAAAAAGAAACTAAAGGAAAGAAACGGAAAGAGAAAAAATCCGTACACGAAGGAAATGTCTATATTCAGGCAACCTTTAATAATACTATCATTACTGTTACAGATCTTAAGGGTAATACAATATCATGGTCTTCTTCAGGAGCGCTTGAGTTTCGCGGCGCAAAGAAATCCACCCCCTTTGCAGCTCAGAGCGTGACTGAACAGGCTTTGATTAAGGCACAACATGCAGGGCTTCGAGAAGTAAATGTCTTTGTAAAAGGTCCCGGCATTGGCCGTGAGTCAGCTATCCGTCAGATTGGTGCACTTGGTATAAAAATACGAAGTATCAATGATGTAACACCAATTCCGCACAATGGCTGTAGACCACGAAAAGCCCGAAGAATGTAAGAGATAGGGAGAAACAATGGCACGTTATATTGGACCAACATGTCGGTTATGCAGAGCAGAGGGAAAGCGCCTCTTTTTAAAGGGCGAACGCTGCAAGACAGACAAATGCGCAATAAATAAAAAGCGGCCTGCTCCAGGAAAAGATCCAAAGTACAGAGCAAAAAAGCCGTCTGACTATGCAATACAGCTCAGAGAAAAACAAAAGTTACGCCGTTCGTATGGCCTTCTGGAACGTCAGTTCCAAAAAACATTCGAGATGGCATTGCGCATGCCAGGAAAAACTGGTGAAAACCTTTTTGCTCTACTTGAAAGAAGATTGGATAATGTTGTATATCGCCTAAAATTTGCAACTTCACGAGCACAGGCACGGCAATTAGTACTGCATGGCCATATCCTTGTTAACGGGAAACGAGTTAACATTCCTTCATATTCACTGCGGCCTGGTGATGTTATTACAGTGCATCCAAAATATCGGCAAAACAAAGTATTGCTCGGAGCATTAGCAGAACATGAAAAAAGTAATATAATGCCCTGGCTCAGTATCAACGTTGATGCATTTGAAGGAAAATTTGAGCATATTCCTCAGCGCCAGGAAATTACTGATATGAATGATATCCGTGAACAGCTGGTCGTGGAGCTCTACTCTAAATAAGGAGAGGCAATGGCACGTAAAAATCTGCTTAAAGGATTTAAAAGACCAAAAGGTCTTACCTATGAGCTTGCTGAAAGTACCTCTGTGTATGGCAAGTTTGTTGCGTTTCCGTTTGAGCCTGGCTATGGTACTACCATTGGCAACACCCTGCGGCGTGTTTTACTTTCTTCTATTCAGGGTTATGCTATAACAGCGGTTCGCATTAGCTATACAAAAGAAGATGGTTCTCAGCATCAAGTTGCCTCCGAATTTGAAGCTATCCCTGGTGTCTCAGAAGATACAATTGAAATAATAAATAACCTGAAACAGCTTCGCGTAAAGCTTCCTGATGATGAAGAAGAAATGGTCTTCGATTATACCTTTACAGGGCCAATGAAACTGACAGGAGAGCATCTTACAAAAGATAAGCCACTTGAAATATTTAATCCTGCACAGCATATAGCAACACTTGAGCAAGGTGTAACACTTACTATGGAAATTCAAGTAGATCTGGGCAGAGGTTATGTGCCAAGTGAAGCTAATGAAAAATACATAGAAGTGATAGGGACCATACCTGTTGATGCTATTTTTTCTCCGGTCACAAAGGTGAAGTATTCTATTGAACCAACTCGTGTCGGACATCGTTCTGATTATGATAAATTAGTGCTGGAAATCTGGACGGATGGTTCAATAAAAGCAGAAGATGCTTTAACCGAAGCTGCTAAAATAACACGCGAACATCTCAATGTATTTATCAGTGATGATTCAGATACTGAAGAAGTAGAAGAAGAAGGCGACGAAATAGACGAAGCTATCAGGAAAATTCTTGCTACTCCAGTAGAGGATCTGGAACTGTCAGTGCGGTCTTCTAACTGCCTTAAGAACGCAAATATTAGAACCATTGGTGATCTTACTCGCAGAACAGAAGAAGATATTGCCAGAACCAGAAACTTCGGTAGAAAATCATTACAGGAAATAAAAGATAAACTGCAGGAATGGAATCTGTCGTTAGGCATGACCGATTACAGTCAGCTCCGTATGCATCTTAAGAACAATAAGAAGGATAAATCACATGAGGCATAGAAACGGATTTAACAAGCTCAACAGAGATTCTGCTCACCGAAAAGCAATGCTCAGTAATATGACTACCATGCTTTTTAAGCATGAGCGTATTATTACTACCAAAGCAAAAGCTATTGAAGTAAGACGTGTTGCAGAAAAAATGATTACACGAGCAAAAGAAGACTCTGTCCATAATCGACGAGTTATCGCTAGTAGAATAAAAGATGAAGCAGTTTTAGCAAAGTTGTTTAACGAAATTGGTGTACGCATGAAAGAAAGAAATGGCGGATATACTCGCATTTTAAAGCTTGGCATGCGCAAAAATGATGCTGCAAAACTTGTTGTTCTGGAACTTGTTGATCGTGCTGTTGATGACAGCAAAGAAAACAAGAAAAAAGAACGCAATGCAAAAAAAGCCGAAGCAAAAGCTAACTAGGATGGAGGGAATATATGTCCAAAGCGCATAGAGGAAAAGGATTAAAGGAACTCCCCTCCCATGGAAGAGGAGCCTGTCCAGTTTGTAAACGAACAGGAGTAAAACTACTCTATGATTATGAACAGGATGGTGCAAAAGTAAAGATTTGCAAGATATGCAAAGCAACTTTTGAAAACAAAAAAGGTTAATATAAGCGTACGCAGGCTATACTGTAAAACAGGTTTGTAAAACAACATAAGTACGTTTAAACAAATCAGAGAGAGGCACTTCAATACATTGAAATGCCTCTTTTTTTTAATAGGTAAACATGAGATACTGGCAGTATGAAAACCTTACAAAACTCTGGAGATTTTAAAATCTCCGGAATAGCTTCTGGAATAGCAGCGTATACCATGTGGGGCTTATTCCCTCTTTACTGGAAATTGCTTGTTAATATAAGCCCATATGAAATACTTGCGCATCGAATCGTATGGTCATGTGTTTTTACATTTTTTCTTTTAGCAGTTCGTAAACAGCTTGCCAGTGCAGGTAAGATTTTTAAAAATCCAAAAACAATCTTGTATCTTATTGCCTCAGGTGTACTTGTAAGCCTCAATTGGGGAATCTATATTTGGGCAGTAAATAATGGAAGAATATTAGAATCAAGTCTTGGTTACTATTTAAACCCGCTCCTTTCGGTACTCATAGGTGTAATTATTTTTCACGAACGATTTGATGTGTGGTTAGGAGTAGCTCTTCTTTTAGCACTTGCAGGTATTGCTATCTTTATTGTAAAACTCAATTCATTTCCATGGATTTCACTTTCGTTAGCATTGTCATTTGCAGTTTATGGTGCATTAAAAAAGGTTGCAAAAGTTGACAATATTATAGCGCTCATGCTTGAAACATTAAGTGTTTCGCCAATTGCACTCTGGTATATACTTTCTATCAATACGACAAGCGCTGGCGCATTTTATAAGGGTAACATACTTACTATTATTCTGTTAATTTTTGCTGGTGTTGTAACGTCAATACCCCTCTTACTCTATGCAGATGGTGTTAAAAAGCTCCCGCTCACCGTTATGGGATTTTTACAGTATATTTCTCCAACTGGACAATTTTTACTTGGTGTTTTAGTTTACCATGAGCAATTTACTGGTGATAAAGCTATAACGTTTGCATTCGTACTAACCGGGCTCATTATCTTTATGGCAACACGATCAGGAGTACGTAAAATACCTGAAGAAAGTCTGGCTGAAGATTAAAATAACCAGTGCTACCGTTTATGAACAATTTGACCATGTTTGTAAACTGAATGCACGATGTTCATACCAGTGTTATATGCCAGGTAGCGATAGTCTGGTGCATCGAGCACGATAAAATCGGCTTTTTTCCCAGGTTCGAGTGATCCATATGAATCTGCAATTCCACATGCAGCTGCGCCATTCAAGGTAAGTGCCGTTAAAGTTTCTTCAATGCTCAAACCCATATAGAGTACGGCAAGTGCAATAATGAGTGGTATAGATTGTGAATAGCAGGACCCTGGGTTAAAATCGCTGGCTAAAGCTACTGCACATCCTGCGTCTATCATAGCACGACCTGGAGCAAAAGGTTCTTTAAGCACAAATGCTGTGAGCGGCAGTAACGTTGCAACTGTTTCAGATTGTGCTAGCTTTGCAATATCAGATTGTGAAGCTTTTAAGAGGTGATCCACGCTCACTGCATGATAATCAACGCCAAGCCCTGTCCCGCCCAGTGCATAGATTTCATCAGCATGTAGTTTAAGAGGAAACCCAATTTCCTGAGCCGCCTCTAAGTACCGACGTGTTTCAGGAATTTCAAAAACACCTTTTTCACAAAAAATATCGGCAAAATTTGCTATACCCTGTTGCTTAATCTGTGGCAGGACATTTTGTATAATGTATTCAATATACTGTTCTGATGATGAATACTCTTTTGGAATTGAGTGTGGACCCATGTAAGTAGGAATTATGGTTACGGGTTGATGTTCGCTTAAAGCTTTCATAACGTTAAGCTGTTTTAATTCTGTTTTAAGGTCGAGCCCATATCCAGATTTGCTTTCGACAGTGGTTATACCCTGTTCAAGCATTGCATTGAGTCTTTTTAGTCCGAGTTCAAATAATATAGGTTCTGGTGCTTCACGTGTTGCCTTAACACTGTTTGCAATACCGCCACCGCGTTTATGAATCTCCATATAGGGAACACCACTTGCCCGCCATACAAACTCATCAACACGGCTCCCTGCAAACACAAAATGAGTGTGTGAGTCTACAAAACCGGGTATAACAGCTTTACCCTGTACATCGATATGTTCATAAAGGTTACCCTCAATTTCTGGTAAATCATTATTGTGTCCTATCCACACTATAGTATCAATGTTGATGGCAATACTTGCGTTTTCAATAATGTTAAGTGTGCCTATTTCTGTACCTTTACGGGCTTTTTTACCTTGCGGAGTTGCAAGCTGCCCAATATTAGTAACGAGTGTTGTTGCTTTGATTGTTTTATTTTCCATAGTATAACGTGTCCTTCCCGATGGTGCCTATCATCGATTCCGAAAAGGATGTCTTTCCAAACTCTAGCAGTACCTGATCAATAGATTTAAGCTTAGCAGCTATTTCTTTTCGTTCTGATTCTGGCCATTCTTGATGTGAATCAAGCCATTTTTGAAGGTGCTGTTTGCTTGTTAGGAGACGCTGTTTTTCCATTGCTGTCCAGTTAAAGAGCCGTTCTTGATACCAGCTCGATGTTAGTACATATTCAAGTGTAAACAATTTTCGTATTTCGGGATGATCGGCTTGCATGCCTTGATAGGAGCCTTCCGCCATAATGTATAAAACAGCTTTAAGCGGAGGTATTGCAGCTTCTACTGAACCATCTTCAATATAATTTCGTGCTGATTTAGCCTGTGCCTCTGTAATATTCAGAATACCGTCGACAAAGTTTTCCATGCTTTGCAGTTCTGGTTTGAGCATATCTTCTGGAAATACAGAACCAGGTGAATCAAAAATACGGCCAAGGAAGTGTGCTGCGAAAAGATTTGTAATGCGGTAACCGAGTCTGCTGGCAGGGATTTTTTTGCCGTTCCATTCAAAATCATTAACCTTTTCAAGGTAACCGTTTTGTATAAGAAATGCAGGATCACGCTCTTGCGGTGTTAGTCTGCTCCAGATTTCTGGAATGAGCAGAGAAATATCATGTTCAATTTTATATTTGTGTCCAATATACCCTGCTGCTGAAGTAAATCCATTATACCCGCATAAAATATATGAAAGGAGAGCATTATTGAGGTCGGAAGTAGGAGTAAGAGAGTTAAAGGGTCCTTTTGTAAGTGCTCCTTCCGATCCAGCTCCGGTTGTAGAAGGGCTTTTACCGGTAAGTGAGCAGACAAAATCCATAAAGAGTTCAGGTAGTTCCTGATAGTGAATTGGGTTGTATACAGCGAGTGGTCTGATACCTGGTTCAGGGGGATTGTTTCGTCTACCTGGCAGCACTGCACCGACCGGATAGAGTATTGGAGTGTCTTCTTTGACAAGGCGATTGAGTCGTGTGCCAACATCTGCGATATAGCGATCTTTCGGATTGATATAGTTTCTATCAAGCTGCAGGTATCGGGGGTTTTTTGATGGTTTACCGTCAACCATTCGTGGAAACGATGAACAGACAAAGTATTGTATCGAATCATCTGCTTCAGCTTCTTTTATCATGGTGCGCATTGGTTCGGTGTATTCAGAGTATTCTATAAAACGTGTGAGAATCTCATTTGCTTTAGAACGAGTTAGTGGTTCAAAGTTGCTGATAAAATTATCACGGCGTGCCATATCAGACTCTGCTTGCTTGTCATAACCGCGGATAACTGCATCATCAGGACGCTGGAAAAAGCGTGTTTCGCAGTTTTTTGCAATTTTAACAGCAAGTGAGGCTGTGCCATCGGGCAGGTTAGGAATTTTTTTCACAGGAACAGTTATGCTTGCTGTTATATCATCTTCCCACTGAATTTTTTGAGCAGGCATAAAATCCTGGCGTAATTTATGGAGTGATCTATCTCCATGTTCGTTGAAACCTACTCGTAGATAAGAGGCTTGAATCGGTCTCCCTTTATATTTGAGGACATTTCCCTGTGTGCCGTTAATCATATCGGCTTTAAAATGTTCAGCCCAATTATTGCCCCATTCTGGACGGTAAAATCGTTTTACGAGGAACACAAGGGCTTTGACGCGATCGGGGATAGATGCGAGCCAGGCATTAAATTCATCGGTGTATAATGGTGATGGAGATAATAATTTTATAACACTACCAAGAGAACGTTTGGGTGACAGGATTGGGCGGGACTCATTACCATGATTTTCTTTTTCATCTTTAAACCGATAACCGTAGTTGTAATTGATTATTTCCTCTGCTTTTTTGATATCTGCAGCAAAGTCAGCAATTACAAAAGGACCGCTTGTAATCGCATCAAAAATTGATTTTGAAATTTCTGATTTACCACCACCGGATACTGTGCTCGGTTTATGGCAGAGAAGACAGTCGGGATTCGTGCCAATGAGACGCCATGTTCCGCTAACCGGATGCTGATCGAGATGAATTTTATAGCCGGTTGGGTGTATATATGTGCATTCCGGCTTAAGCGGGATAGTATGTTCACCGGTATCATTAGTCCAGCTGACCTTTTGTTCATCGAGTTCTATAACTGCATTTTCGGGGATATAAATGATTTCATGGTAGATACGATCAATGCAGTAGCCTTCGGGATTGTATTCAACACGACTACCCAGTAAGTCCATGACAGTTTGGAGGGTCTGTCCCTTGTTTTTAAGATTGGTATCAGGGACAAAGCGATTTCCTAAATTGTATGAGGGGAAAACAAGAGCTCCGCCTGCATGTTCTTCTTCTGCAAGTCCATATAAATTGGCTGAATAGGAAATTTGTGTTTTGATTTCTTTTTTTGAATAGCCAAAATAATTATCAGCGATTATCGTCACCATGACACCACGGTCATCACGGGCGCATATTTTAAATGGTTTCCCATCGTTATAGAGTTCATCAGGGTCTTTCCAACACATACCGTCACGGCGTTGGCGCTCGGTTGCTTTGCTGTATTCTGGAAGACCGAGCTCTTTTTTAGTGCATGCTGTGAGGTGTATTGCAAGAATAATACAGGATGTATGACCAGTCCATGTGAGTGGATCGAGTGCTGCATCATTTGCCGGTATATATGGATCGCCTGCATTACCAAAAATACTTTCCACAAAATCCAGATTTGCAACAAGTGAGCCCGGTGCAAAAAATCGAGTTTCCAGCGCTTTTTCCTGAATAAAACCAGGTACTTCGGGTACAACGGTTGGACGCAAATAGAGCGATACGAATGCTTTAGCTTTTTGCGGTTCAGTCGCCGTAAACGGTATAATCATGAGGTCTTCCGGCGGATTAAATGCTTTTTTGAGCATGCGTGCAAAGGCAATTTTGGGAACCTCTTTTTTATCAAGCGGAACTGGAAGGCCGCCTTCTGCAATATGAAACACACCTTCTGTTGTACGGCGGTCATTTTTAGGATTGTGGAGAATACCATTACGTAGCCGGTATGATGTGAGACTCGGTGAACTGTAGACATGAGCATCGGGTGGTAGAGACATGATTCGAGCCATTCCATAACGGTCAAGCGTTACGGTCTGTGCAGGAAGCGTAGGCCGTTCGTTTTCGGATAAATCATGAAAATATGCATCAAGGAATTCTTGAATACGGAGATCACAGGGGGGTAGATAATTGCCGAGCAGCCGATTTTTTTCCCGATAGTTTGCTATCATATCGTTTGCTATATTGAGAAAACTGGTACCTTCTTTCGAATATATGGGAAGTCCCATGCTTGAGAGTTTTAGGTTGATGTAGGTAATAAGTTTTCCACGTTCTGCAGGATTGTTGATATCAAGTGTAAGACCTAAATCGCGTTTGGGCATTGTTTCCTCCACTCAAATGTTTTTTTTATTGTAACGAGAAAAGTATGGGTTTTCTAGTAGGTTAGTGGGCTAGTGGAGGCTGGTTGTTATTTACTGCTATATAAACTGTGGTTAGTGTCACGAAAATTGTTTAGTGTCCCGAAGATTGTGAAAACGATGATTCTAATTACAACGTAGGATAGTGCCACGAAAATTGTGAAAATGCTGATTCTGTTCGCTACCTGTTTAATTTTTGCAAAAAGTATCAAATAAATTGTGATGATATATGAATATGCCTACTAAATGTTGTGGAGATAATTTTATTCACAAGCTTCATGACACTAAGCACATACTGAGGAGTTACTAGTATGCACAAACTTCCTGACACTAAGTGCTCAATACAACAGCAGGTTTTTTCTTGAGGAAAAATAGCCAGAATAGACCGCTTGAGACAGCATAGAGTACTGCGGTAAGCGTAAAGCTTGGAGCGAATCCATAATTGTCGATCATGTTACCGGATATTCGTGCAGAAACCATCCATGAGCCTGTCCAGTTGAGCATTTTTAATGCATTCATGAGGTGTTGCTGTTCATGTGGAACCATTTCCAGTGCAAAATTATCGTTGATAGGGCTGCTCATATTCATGAGTCCCTGTCGAATTAAAAATGCAATGATGACTGCTGGAATAAAGTGTAAATATGTCAATACGAGAATAAAAGGAATGGAAATTATCTGAGTAAAAAAAATTGTACGTTCTTTTCCGATTCGCCTTGCAATGATTGGACCTGACATCATGCCAATAAACGTAATTACCTGACCCATTGAAAAGATAACTGCAATAACCGAGTCCGAAAGTGAAAATGTGTTTTTAAAGTACAGGTTTAAGTATGGGATTGTAAGACCAGCACCCATGCCCACGATAAAACCGGGGATGAGTATTTTGACATATAGCAGAATTGTACTGTTATTTGTTATTTTGGATGCAGCAGCTTGTGTTTTTGAGGGGTTATTTGCAATGGTACGAGTTGCAACTGGTATTTCATGAGCGGTTACTGATTCTGTAACAGCAGGTGTTCCTTTAGCAGTTGCCGACTGTTTTTTAAAAAACAGAAATCGTTTTTCTGATAGATGCGCTCCCTGTTTTGATATTTTTGTAAATGGAATAATTGCTGCAACAATGAAACATACGGATGTGAGCAGTGTCATCGCATAGGCATAGGGTTCATTATGTGTAGTTTCAAAAATTATATCCTTGATTATGCCTCCAAACAGAGAGCCGATGACACCTGTCCCCATACCGAGCGCTCCGTTTAATGCAAAAATATGTGTGCGTTCTTTTTCTCCTGAATTCCGCATGAAGAACGGTCCTGCTGCTACCTGGTATACGGAATTGAAAACACCGGTAAAAAAGACAGCTGCTGCAATTGCGCCGAACGATGAAAAAATGCTTTGGGCGGTATAGCTGGCACCGAGCAAAAGTGCGGTTCCAATTAGAATTAATTTTGGTTCGAGGCGTGCAACGAGAATGCTTGCTGGCAGGGAAATGAGAAATGAACCCAACGCTCTATATGACAAAACTTGACCAATTGAAGCACCGGAAAACCCAAGACTCTTCATGTATAAGTTTAACAGTAACTGCACCATATTGGATGCAATGCCAAGCATAACATTACCGAGCAGAAAGTATTTTATATTGCGGCTAAATAACGAAAAGGCTTCTTTGTATTCTGCAATTATCCTTTTTAGTGAAATACCCATGCGTCATATAATAGCTAGTTTGAAAAAGTATTGCAAGTATGAACGTTCAAATAATTTGAATGGTATGTATGGTTTTGTATTAGCTTGTGTCACGAAGCCCGTGATAAGCGTATTCTACACTATTTAATGGGGACAGTTCTCTGTGATGCAATATATTCCCACCATTCTCTTAAAATCAAACGTGTCGGTACCACTGGAGGATCGGCCCGACCTGGCGGCGGTGATTTTTAAAAAACGGGGCCGATTTGAGCTCGCCCATCAGGGGACACTCTTCCTCGATGAAATCGGCGACCTGCCTTTGGAGCTTCAGCCCAAGCTGCTGCGGGCCCTGCAGGAAGGGGTTTTTGAACGGGTGGGGGCGAAAAGCCGGTCCAGGTTGATGTCCGCATCATCGCGGCTACCCACGTGAATTTGCAGCAGGCGGTGGAAACCGGTACGTTCCGGGAAGACCTGTACTATCGGCTTGCGGTGTTTCCCATCGAATTACCGCCCCTGCGGCGACGGTCCTCGGATGTTCTCGTACTGGCGGATTACTTTTTGCGGAGAATTCGGGAACGCTCAGGCCGGAAGGCTCTTACCTTCAGCCCTGAAGCCCTGGACAGGATCCAGCGGTACCCCTGGCCTGGGAATGTGCGGGAACTTAAAAACGTCATAGAGCGGGCCAGCATCCTTGCGGTGGATGGCCTCATCCAGCCGGAACATATCACGTGCCTCAGAAGCGTCTCCAACCCCGATTCCACCCAGGTTGATGCACCCAGAACGGAGGATACAAGACTCCGCTCCCTCAACGAAGCCATGGCAGAGCATATACGGAATGCCCTCAAGGCCAGCGGCGGCAAAATCTACGGTCCCGACGGCGCCGCAGCCCGCTTAGGTCTAAAACCCAGCACCCTCCAGAGCCGGATGAAGAAGCTCGGGATTGGAGGGGATCGTTAGAACTAGAGAGCTTTGTCTTACGGATGCGCCTCAGCGATTGCTGCCAGAGGTTAGAAGCTAATAGCAACTGTGATTGCAGACTTCTGGCTGTTTTTGCCAAAAGCCGGGGTTTCCTCGTGTTCCCGCACTTTTGTTGCCAAACTGATCGCTCCTGCCAGAATTCAGGACAACACCGGTCTGGATTGGCTGTAGTACGTGGGATTCTGGCCGTTAAGATAGGAGTTTCAGGGGATATGGCGGGACCTATGGACAGACCTCTACTGCTATGCTGTATCAGCACCCCTAAGGGAGGACCTATCAGGTTCCGCATAATCGTGCAACTTGTTGGTTTATACAGACACCAAGGGGAAGGTAGACGAAGCGGTCGCGGTCGGTGAAGCCGCCTTCCAATACCAGGACATGCCAATGGGGATGGAATCGGGCGAATTCTCCAAAAGACTGGTAGCTCACGACCATATATTCAGGCTTTAAATTTTTCTGATCTTATTACTCTTGAACGCATAGAAGATGTTTTTCCACTATTTTATTCTAAAGCATTATTTTTTGGTCCAATACTTGAAAAACTTGCTTCTGGAGATCGATTTTCAAGAGACCTGTGAACACGTGAAAAATGGTTATCATGCTTGATGTTAAATGTTAAATTTTATGGCGTCTGCCTCATAACCAGTTTATTTAATACTAATTCATTCCTATTATGATATTTTTAGAGTAAGATAAGCTAAACAAAAAGAGAAAAAAAGACATGCTCAACCTTTTTATGTTAAAACTTCTATTTATTATGATTTTTATGTATAGAAGTCGTTTTTCGTATGATGTCCCGCGGCTATGAGCTGTTTTCGTGGAGGCTGCTTGTTGTGCGATGGGTAGAGTGTCACTTCCATTTTACTCTCCCCAGACTTTATCGATTACACGCTTTATTTTCTCTTCGTAGGTTGTGATAAGCTCGCGGCAACCGTCGATGACTTTTCGTTCAGCTTCGATTTTGGCAACAATTTTTTGCTGGACTTCAAGTGGGGGGAGGGGGATTTGGAACTCATATAAAATTTTTGAGTTTAAGTTATTTATATTAACACCACTAATTTGAATTCTTAAATATTCATTAAACTTGGAATTCTTTAAATTTATAAATAGAAATTTTGAGTTTAGAATCTCATTATTTAAAGTCCGAATAGCTCCCATAAAACCGCCGAAATAATAATCAATATCATTGTTAATAAATGCTACTTTACCAATATGTTCTTTACTACCACTAGCTAAACAGATAAAAATATCACCTTTTTTTAACTTCTTATTTTCATTTAAATTTACTTTTTTAGATATTTGTTTAACTTCATCAAAGTTCAAGGTGCCATCTAAATTGATATTATTTGCCCTTAAAACAGGATAGCCATTTTCTTCAACTTCATCTTCTTTTGAATACGTTATACCCCTTATCAATTCACACACCTCCCCCAACTTCACCATTGGCCATTTGGGGTCAATATCAATCTGCGGTTTCCACGAATCGACCACCTGACGGCAGCCGTCAATCAGCTTCTGGTAACCCTCTATCTCGGCAACAATCTCGCGCTGGACCTCAAGCGGCGGAAGGGGGATTTGGATATTTTGAATCTCCAAACTCACACCACCGATTATTCCTTTTTTATACGGTTTCAATAAATCTTGAAACTTTTCCGACTGTAATATTCTAAAAAGAAAATAACTTTCGATATATTCATTAGCACGAAAAATATAAACATGCTCATTTACTGCCGCTTCGTAGGAATATTTCCAAAATCCAATTTTTCCAGTGGTTGCACCATCTTTTACCATTAATACATCGTTCTCTCTGAGAATTCCTCGTCTCATTTCTGAGAAATGTTCTCTGGTGATATATTTCATTTTATCAAAACGGATTGAACTATCTTCTGCTATCTGTTCACCGCCAATACTATAGACACCTTCACTTACCGCACCTCCTTTTTGGCGAGAACCACTTTCAATCTCACATACTTTCATCAACCTCACCATCGGCCATTTCTGGTGTTTTCGTTTTTCTACAATTCTGTATCTATCCCCGGTCAGGTTGTATTCCCCATTTTCTGCCAGCTTTTCTTTTTTTACCAGCAAAGCATTACAGGGCTTTTCTTCTGCAATAAATAATTCCGGTGTATTATTTCTGACAGCAGTAATATAATCCTTAATAACATTCAACGCATCGGGCAGGTCGTTTTTGTCTATTGGTCGGCGCTGGGCACCAAGATCAAAGCCGTCGTTTTCGATCTTTACAAATAGAATAGAATCGGTCTTCTTTGCAAGTTGCCTGTCCATAAGCAGTATAGAGGTCTTCACCCCGGAATAGGGATTAAACACACCTGCAGGAAGCGATACTACCGCATAAAGATGGTTTTCGACCAGCATTTTACGCAGTTGCTTATACGCATTTGCACTCTGGAAGATAATGCCTTCGGGTACAATTACCGCAGCCCTGCCAGTAGGGGTAAGGTGCTCGGCAATATAATCAACAAACAGCACTTCGCTTCGGTTGCTCTGTACGCTAAAGCGTTTATGAGGTTTGATACCGCCTTTCGGTGTCATAAAAGGGGGATTGGCAAGAATAACATCAGCGTATTCATTCCAGCGGTCCTCACTGGTCAGGGTATCGTATTCCACAATCTGCGGCTGAACAAATCCATGCAGATACATATTGACAAGCGAAAGCCGCACCATATCCGGTGATATATCGTAACCTTTGAAATTGGTTAATAGTTTTTTACGTTCTTCAGGATTGAGTAAGTCGCCTCTATTGGTACCGTTCTGATTGCGATATTGGGGTGATGTATTTTCTCTTAAAATATGTTTGTAAGCAGAAATCAGAAAACCAGCGGTACCGCAGGCAGGATCTAAAACTGTTTCATGCTTTTGGGGGTCTACAACCTGCACCATAAAATCAATGATATGCCGGGGGGTTCTAAACTGCCCCGCATCACCCTGACTTCCCAAAACCGAAAGAAGATACTCAAAGGCATCGCCCAATCGTTCAGAATGGTCGTAGGTAAAATCATTGATGGTTTTAAGGAAAAGTTTCAAGGTTTCCGGGTCACGGTATGGTAGATAGGCATTCTTGAAAATATCACGGAAGAGTTGAGGAAGATTCGGGTTCTGGCTCATCCGGGTAATGGCTTCAGCATATAAATTGAGCATTTCATGACCACCAAGGCGGGGGTCAAATATGTTGCTCCATGCGTAGCGTTCATAATCGCCGGTAAAAAAGCTTGGTTTTCCTCCAAGAGCAACCGCTTCCTTATCCATGTCATCCATGAACTTATACACAAGAGCAATGGTAATCTGCTCCACCTGACTTTTTGGGTCGGGCACTTTGCCTACGAGTATATCACGCGCAGTATCAATTCGTCGTTTAGTTTCGCTGTCTAACATTATTAATTTCCTCCACTATTAACAAGATTATCAGGATGATTAGGATCTGTACTATTAGGCAAATAAAGACGGTTATATTCCAGCTTTTGATTGCCAAAGTTTATTAATAATCCAACTTCAATACCGGTACCTTTTAAATAATTAATTACCTGAGCTTTATGCTCAGGTAAAATGGTTTTTACAGCTTTCAGTTCAACAATTACTTTATTTTCTACCAATAGGTCTGCGTAAAATTCTCCAATAACCTTGTTTCTAAAATAAACATTTATGGGAAATTGGTTA
This sequence comes from Spirochaetota bacterium, assembly GCA_029547205.1. GTDB lineage: Bacteria > Spirochaetota > Spirochaetia > Treponematales > UBA12059 > JAKPPT01. The sequence goes on along the minus strand of JAKPPT010000115.1, from coordinate 123,254 downwards.
ACAACAGATAATCCTTTTTCTTTTAACACAATTACCATGGCTTTTTCATAAACAGACTCAAGAAATCCTGATCCAAGCTCGTTAATTACCTCAAAAGCACACCCTAAAATCTGTTCTGTAATACTTTCATATTTCATATCATAAACATCCTGTTTATCATGTTATATTTATGCCACAAACTTGTTAAGCGGTACAAAATCTTTGATGTATTCAGGTATTGCGTTACGTAAATCAGGTGGTAACTTCTTAAATGCTTCACCATAGGGCGAAACATTGAGTAATGCAAAATTCTTGTTGTCAATGATGGTTCTGAATTCTGCATCAAGAATGTATGCCTTGAAAACAGTTTTGGCGTAGTTAAAATATTCTTCTTTTGGCAAATACCTGCTGTCAAACTTATCAAACTCCTCGTCCAAAAGCTCATTCTTTGTTTTAAAATAGGGTATAATGCCAAATATTTTTTCAATAATTTCGCGCATGGAAACACGGCGGTCTATCTGGATGGATGAACGAAGTTTCTCAAGGGTAAAATACTCTTCGGGCTTGTTAAGTATATTCTTCTCAACATAATCCAAAAGTTCATCCCATTTACCTGCTTCAGCCTGTTCTTTTAGTACAGGATGTTCAAGAATTTTCTTTTCAAATTTCTCGAAATACATTCTGTCGATCTTCATTCCGTCAGGTCCAACTACAGAATGTTCGATCCTTGTTATCTGGTCTGGGCGTGTACTAGTATATCCGTCAATTTCGAACGGCTCCCGAACCTCGGATGGACTTGACTCACCTGAGCCGAACCTTGGAAGTTTCAATACTTCATCATAGTTAAATTTTTCTTCAAAATATTCACAATTTGCAAAGAAATCGAACATTTTAAAATTCTCTTTTTGTTTTTCGCCAATCTGTGCTTTCAGCTGCGGATCAATAATTTCATTGGCAAAGTTGTGTTTTCTCGTTCCTCTGCCTTTTATCTGAATAAAATCAGTTGGCGAGAATATTGGTCGCATCAGGCAAAGGTTGAGTATATCGGGGCAGTCGTATCCTGTAGTCATCATTCCAACAGTTACACACACGCGAGTTTTGCTGGTTTTATAGAACGGGTTAAAATTTCCTGTTCCAGAAAGACTGTTGATTGTAAATTTTATGGTAAACTGCTGTGAATCCTTAATACTTGAAGTTACCTGGATGGCAAAATCAGAATTATATTTATCCGGAAACATTTTATGAGCCATTTCATTGAGAATCTGGGTTATTTTCGCTGCGTGGTTTTGCGAAACGCAGAAAACAATTGTTTTTCCAATCTCACCGCTTATCGGGTCTCTATAGGCATTATCGAGAAATGCTTTACAAAAAGCTTTGTTTGTATTTTCAGAAAAAAACTTTCTCTCAAAATCTCTCTGGAAATATGTTTCTTCGATCTCTTCTCCATCATCATTTTGCGTGGTTATCGTGTAGCCTTGGTCTGAAAGAAGTTGGGTTGTAATTTCGGTTCTTGCATCAACCACAACAGGATTTACAAGAAATCCATCTTTAACACCATCCACAAGTGAATAGCGGAAGGTAGGCTCGCCGTTTTCGCAACCGAATGTTTTATATGTATCGAGTAATAAACGGCGTTCGAGCTGACGCGGGTCGTTCTCACCAAGTTCGGCGGTATCGATATGTTTTAAGTAATCTTTGGGTGTGGCGGTTAATCCAAGCTTGTAGCCGATGAAGTATTCAAAAACCGCTCTGCTATTCCCTCCGATACTGCGATGAGCTTCATCGGAAATCACAAGGTCAAAATCATCTGGCGAAAACAATCGTTTATATCGGTTCTTTGCTAAAAAAGTCTGAACCGTTGAAACAACAATTTCTGCTTTACGCCAATTATCACGGTTTTCTTTGTAAATAACCGCTTTATAATCATTTTTAAGATACGCAACAAAAGCGTTGTATGCCTGACCTTCAAGTTCAAGCCGATCTACCAGAAACAAAACCCTTCGGGCATTTCCGGTTCGCAGGAATAATTTGATAACCGCAGCAGATACAAGCGTTTTTCCTGTACCTGTAGCCATTTCAAAAAGAAAACGGTCTTTTCCTTCTTTAACAGCATTCTGAATTGCTTTGATTGCATTGAGTTGATATTTTCGTAAAAATCGTAATTTGTTAGTTTCAATGTAGCTCTTCCGACTTTCTACGTTTATATATGAAGGATCTGTTTTGTAATCTGGTTTTTGAGTCAAAACAATATAGTCATCTTCTACGGTTTCAGCTACCAGTCTGTTTTTATCGGGTTTGAAATCAGCATAGCCTTTAACTGTATCAGGCGATGGGAAACGGCTTAGGATGTGAGGATTGCCTCTTTTAAGGTCCCAGAAGTAGTGAATATTTCCATTTGATAGAATGACAAAGCGGCAATTTTGTGACTCGGCATAGCGGCGGGCTTGTTCCTTGCCAAATAGCGGATTTTTATCCTCTGCTTTTGCCTCTAAAACGATAAACGGAAACCCTTGAGCATCGAGAAGCAAGAAATCAATAAATCCATTTTGAGTTTTTTCAAAATCTTCTCCAAACTCTTTTAGTTTTTCATTAGTGAGCTTGACATTATTCTCAAGCAGGATATTTGCCTTGCCAGCTTCACTATCAAAGAAACGCCAGCCAGCCTCTTCGAGGAGTTTGTTTATTTTTATTCGTGCCTTTGCTTCTTTCTCTGCCATATTCAAGCCTTCTTAAATATCATTATTAATTTTCTCTTTCTTCGCCCGCCACCGCGATGAGCAAAATAAAGCCTTGCGACATTTTGCTCATCTTCTTTTATCCGAAATTCCGTATTAACTTAAAACTTTGTTATCATACCAATATGATAAAAATATGTCAAAAAAATAAAATGTTTTGATCAGCAAAGGGAGATGGTTCCCCCCCCCCCCCAAGGATCAAGCAGCCAAAGTTCTCAAGACATCTTTATACATCCCATAGAGGTTGTCAATAACGACAGGTTTCAAACATAGGACACAACTGTCTATAGCTGGAGCGATTGCTTGTAATATATACCTGTACGTTCTGGAAGGCTTTAAGCTGTCGCTTTATCTCCCTCAGATCCTGACTACGTTGATACTTTTTTCGTTTCTGGGGCATACCACCGACCTGGTGCATCACTTTACAAATGGTGCGAGTCGAATAGGGAATGGTGTAGGTTTTCTGTATCCAAGTGGCAGTAATGCGTTTGTGACGAGTTTGAGCCTGAGTACAGATGTCCTGAATCTTATAATACCAATAGGGTTTCATCATACTGTACAGGGTCTTTACTGTTACGATAGAGTTCATAATAATTAAACGTAAACATGGTCCTTCCTGTGGCTGGTGTTATGTATAGTAATGCTACCTGATTTCGTTGACTTCAAGTAGCGCCATGGGGGGACCATCTCCCTTCGCTGTTCAATGTTTTTATCCCCATTGCGTAGTGTACCCTTTGGGCGAGATTTTGTTATGAGGCAGCCACATTTTTTCGACGAGATTAATTATAAGTCAATGCGATGTATTGTCCCAAAAGCTCAGTTTTTGCTATACTGCCGTATGCGTATAGAAATAGCGTATAAAAAAGAAGCATTTGAGAGTACAGCGGCAGCTAAGAAACTGGAACAGCGGCTAGGCATCAGTGCGCATGTCCGAACTGTCGATGTCATTATAGCAGACGAGCCAATTCAAGCTGAAACGGCTCGTTTTTTATTTATGGACCCTGTCGTTCAGGATATGTATTACGATACACTGTGTGCAGGTGCATGGACGTGGCCATATCCCTGGGACTGGCTCATCGAAATAGCATGGAAACCCGGTGTTACAGATACGCTTGCAATTACTGTACAGCAATCATTAAAGCTGGCAGGGATTGATGCAGGTTATGTGAGCACTGCACGACAGTATATTATTTGTGGAAAGCTTTCAAAATCCGAAGCAGAACAGGCTGCCCATCTGTTTTATAACCCACTTGTTCAGACAGCACTTGTAATTTCCAAACATGAATGGGATAACGGTGTTCGGCCACCTGACCGGTATCCGCGTCCTGCTGTACATGACAGGGCTGAACCTGAACTCATTCCGATTGCTGGCATGAACGACGCAGAGCTTGAAGCGCTCTCTCGCGAGAGATTGCTTGCGTTAACATTGCCTGAAATGCAGGCTATTCGCAATCACTATGCCAATGCTGCAACGATAGCTGCTCGCAAGGCTCGCGGATTACCACAGGATGCAACCGATGTCGAAATCGAAATGATTGCTCAAACCTGGAGCGAGCATTGCAAGCATAAGATATTTAATGCGGTGATTCATTACTCCGATGAGAATGGTAACAAAACAATACACTCGCTTTTTAAGACATACATTCGTGCGGTAACTGAAGAATTGCGTCACCGTGTATCTTTTTTGCGTTCGGTTTTTACCGATAATGCAGGGGTAGTACAGTTTTATCCTGGTTCCCTAGTCTGTATTAAAGCCGAAACACACAATAGTCCGAGTGCGCTCGATCCGTATGGTGGCGCAATTACCGGGATCGTTGGTGTGAACAGGGATATTTTGGGGACAGGTTTAGGTGCAAAACCGATATTCAATACGAATGTCCTCTGTTTTGGATACCCCGATACGCCGCAGGAGGAAATGCCTGATGGTTTTATGCACCCTCGCGATATCATGGAAGGTGTGCACAAAGGTATTGTCGATGGCGGCAATCAGTCAGGTATACCAACCGTTGCAGGCGCATTTCTTTTTGATGAAAGCTACCGTGGCAAACCGCTCGTATTTTGCGGCACGGGCGGTATTCTTCCGGAGACCATTAACGGTAGACCATCATGGGAAAAAGCAGTGCAGCCCGGTATGCTCGCAGTAATGCTGGGCGGCAGAATTGGTAAAGATGGCATTCATGGCGCAACGTTTTCGAGCCTGGCGCTTGATGAAACGAGTCCAGTTTCTGCTGTCCAGATTGGAGATCCCATTATTCAAAAGCGCATGACTGATTTTCTTCTGGAAGCCCGTGATCGAGGACTCTATGAAGCCATTACTGACAATGGTGCTGGCGGTCTTTCTTCCAGCCTGGGAGAAATGGCTGAAGGCTCAGGCGGCGTGCGCATCAATCTATCAGCGTGTCCGCTCAAATATCAGGGTCTGTCCCCCTGGGAGATTCTCGTATCAGAAAGTCAGGAACGCATGAGCCTTGCCGTTCTTCCTGAGAAAATTGAGGAGTTTATGGAACTGGCACGACGTAGGGATGTAGAAGCGACGGTTGTGGGCGAGTTTACCAATTCGGGATACATCGAGATAGAAGCACATGAAAAGCTCGTTGGGCTCCTGCCGCTTGAGTTTTTGCATCGGGGCCTACCTGTAATGGAACTCCCAGCACGCTGGACAGCACCACATCGGCCTGAGCCAATTCTTGCAGCTGTGCGTGTGCACGAACAAAATCGGAATCCTGAGAAACAGGAAAAGCAAGGGACAGATCTGCCGTCGGAAAATTCGACTCAAAAAGACTCACCATCGACAGATTCGCCGGTAGTCAGCTGGACATCGTCGGACACGCGAAAGGCTGACCCGTCGCTGGCAAATCAGCCACTCACTGGCGTACCATTAGTAAAACAATCGCTGGCAGATCAGCTACTCACCGGCGTACCGTCGGCTGGCTTGTCAACGTGCGCATCATCTGGCTGGCAGGTTGTGCACATTACAGCGAGTGGCGAGAAGCGTAGGCTCGGTACCTGTGAAGAAATCATTCTGGCTCTCCTTGCCGAACCGAATGTCGCGAGCAAGGAACCGCTTATCCGGCAGTACGACCATGAAGTGCAGGCGCGCACCGTCGAAAAACCGTTCACCGGAATCGAACGCGATGCGCCAAGTGATGGTGGTGTCGTAAAGCTCACACACAGAAGTTATTCTGGTATAACCATAACACATGGGATCTGTCCGCGATATGGAGACACAGATACGCGCATCATGGCACGAATGGCAGTAGATGAAGCGTATCGGGCACATATTGCTCTAGGAGGAACTCCCGGACAAGCTGCACTTCTTGATAATTTTTGCTGGCCTGACCCTGTAGAATCAGCAGCAACACCAGATGGTGCTTACAAAGCGGCTCAGCTTGTGCGCGCCTGTGAGGGGCTTAAAGAAGCCTGTCTTGCATATGGATTGCCACTTGTTTCCGGAAAAGATTCGATGAAAAATGATGCTCGGAGCGGAGGAAAAGTAATTTCAGTTAGGCCAACCTTGCTCATCACGCTCGTTGGAGCAGTCGAAGATGTCCGTAAAGTACCATCGACAGATTTTCTGCGGAGCGGAGATTATATTTATTTAATTGGTGAAACAAACGGGGAACTCGGTGGTACGATATTCGAACGGGTCTGCGGATTTTCCTGTGGTACAGCGCCTGATATTGATTTTAGTAAAACCGATAGACTCTACCGTGCGCTCCATCGGGCTATTCAGGGGCGTATTGTTCAATCATGTCATGATCTCTCTGATGGCGGGCTTGCTGTTGCACTCGCAGAGTCATGTATTGGTGGAAGGCTGGGGTGCACCATTAAGCTTGATGCACTTACTGATGAGCTGCAACCACGTTTCGATGAAGCACAAAGCATTGTGCGTGCGCTCTTTTCTGAAACGGGAGGCCGTTTTATTGTTTCTGTCCGTAGGGAAGATCGAGAACGCTTTGAACAGACGATGTCGGGTATAGCCTGCTATCACCTTGGGACTGTGGAGCAATCTAAATACATGGTTATAAAGTACCAGAGTGATGTTCTGGCTCATATTCCTCTTGAACAGCTGGTGCAGAGCTTCAAAAAAACCTTTATGAATAGTAAAGAAACACAAGCGAGCGATACTGCTAACTACCTCATAGTACACAATACAGACGGCAAGGAGCAGAATGTATGAAAACGCATGCACTCATCGTAACTGGATATGGCATCAATGCGCAGGATGAACTTCGGGAAGCATTTGAGATTGCAGGAGCTCATGGAGAAATTGAGCATATCCAGAATGTTATTGAAAAACCGGAATTGTTGCTAAAAGCTGATTACCTCGGGTTTCCAGGCGGCTTTTCTTTTGGTGACCATTTAGGTTCAGGAAGAGTGCTTGCAAATTTATTATTACTTAAATTGCGGCCACTTCTTGAAACGTTTATTGAGCAAGGCGGGCTCGTTATTGGAATCTGTAATGGTTTTCAGACGCTTGTGAAATCAGGTTTGCTCCCTCGTTGCGGGAATAACTTAGGCTCTCCTGCCGATCAGGCACGGAACAGGTATGAAACAGAAATCGCTATGACACCAGAGGTATCGTTAATTCACAATATTCAGGGCACGTTTCTCGATACATGGGTGCCTGTAGAGTTCCCTGAAAACTCGCGCTGTGTCTGGACAAAAGGTCTTGCACCGCGGTTGCTTCCCATTCGTCATGGGGAAGGCCGTTTTGTTGCAGATGATGCTGTCCTCGATGCGCTCGAACGAGCAGGACAAGTTGCAGTACGATACAGGGACAATCCTAATGGTTCCATGCGTGATATTGCCGGTATCTGTGACAGTACAGGAAGAGTGTTTGGCCTTATGCCGCATCCCGAAGCATCGATTCATGCAGAAGTTCATCCAGACCGAAGGAGAAACCAGGAAAACCTCCTGGGAATTGATATATTTATCAATGCGGTTGCGTATAAGGAAACTGGATTAAAATCTTGTCGGGAGGTCTAACGAAGTGATTATGAAACCAACAGTAGGAATTATTATGGGCAGTGATTCTGATCTGCCTGTTATGAAAGCAGCTGCTGAAATACTCAATGAGTTTGGTGTGGCGTATGAGATTACTATTGTGTCTGCGCATAGAACTCCCGATCGTATGGTGGAATATGCCCGAACAGCGGCAAGCAGGGGAATAAAGGTGATTATTGCAGGAGCTGGTGGATCTGCACATCTACCGGGAATGACAGCTTCTATGACAGAGCTTCCCGTAATAGGAGTTCCCATTAAGAGCAAATCGCTCGATGGCCTCGATTCGCTGCTTTCGATTGTACAAATGCCTGGCGGTATACCGGTTGCAACGGTTGCGATCGATGGTGCGAAAAATGCTGGCCTCTTGGCCGTTCGTATCCTGAGTATTGCTGATCCGGAGCTTGCAGAAAAGATGCGCACGTATCAAGCGCGCATGCACGACGAGGTCGTTTTGAAAGCTGAAAAGCTGGAACAATCCCTCTAGTGACACGAAGCTTGTGAAGCGCACTAATTTGCTAGTCTCAATAAAAAATGAGATGGCTTCACAAGCTTCGTGACAGTAACCCAAGCTTCGTCACAGTAACGCGTTCGCCACCGTTTAAGCCGGTTTTGTTTTAATAATCAAAACGACATTAGCAATTATCAAAATTTCCTACTTGCCTAAATGTGTGTAGCATACTACTATAAGACTGTCCCTGGAGGAATTTTATGAAATTATACAAATTTTCTGGAAATCTTGATGATATTGATTATCTTAGCATGCTTGTTGTTGATATAAACGGGCAGCTTCGGTCGGTTTCGCTTCCACGATCGTATGTTACTGATAAAGTGCTCAAAAATGGTATTGGTTTTGATGCCAGCAATTTCGGCTTTGCCCAGGTGCATCACAGTGACATGGTGGCAATTCCCGACATGCAGGCAACATTTGTTGAGGAGCGTGATGGGTTCCGCATCCTGCATGCATTTTGTGATGTCTGGACTACACAGGGTGAGCTGTTTGAGCAGTATCCGAGAACTATTGCTAAAAAAGCTGTTGAGCATATGAAAAAAACCGGTATCGGTGATGATGCCAAAATGCTCGTTGAACTTGAATTTTACGTGTTCGATGATGTTAAGTATTCCACGACGGTTAGTCATTCCTATTATATGGTTGAGAGCTGTGAAGGTATTGGTGAGAATTATGAAGATGTTCCGCGATTCGGTCTTTCAAAAGGATACCACAGGCTTACTCCAGATGATCGCTATAACCAGCTCAGAAATGAAGTTGTAGCCTGTATGCAGGATGCAGGCATTCCGGTAAAGTATCACCACCATGAAGTAGGTGCTGCGCAGCTTGAAATTGAACTTAATTTTATATCACTTGTCGGAGCTGCTGATGCAGTAGTTCTCTCGAAATGGATTATTAAGACAATTGCTCAAGAAATGGGGCTTTATGTAACATTTATGCCTAAACCGATGTACAAAATAGCCGGGAGCGGTATGCACGTGCATCAGTTTGTTGAGAAAAATGGCAGCAGTATTTTCCCTGGTGAAGGTATGTATGGACTTTCTGAGCAGGGACTTGCATACACTGCAGGTATCTTGAGTCATGCACTAAAAGGATCGCTCCTTGCATGGTTTAATCCAAGCACGAATAGTTACAGACGGCTGGTTCCCGGTTACGAAGCACCGGTAGCAGCAACGTTTGCGCAGGCCAGCAGAGCTGCAGCTGTGCGTATTCCTGGTTACCTTAAGAAGGGTGAGGCCCGAATTGAATTCCGCACGGGAGATGCAACCGCAAACGTGTATTACTTCCTAGCTGCAATGCTGCTCGCAGGACTTGATGGCATTCAGAAAAAAATGGATCCTGTGGCTATGGGTTTTTCAAAAACACAGGAAACTGCTAAAAATACATTCCCAACAGGGCTTTTCCATGTGCTTGCAGGGTTAAAAAAAGATAATGAATATTTGCTTCCTGTTTTCCCAAAAAATCTCATTGATTCATGGATCGCTCTAAAAGAAAAAGAAGCTGAATATGTTTACAATGCACCTGTGCCGCAGGAGTATGAATTGTATTTTTAACTGTGTACTAAAAAAGCCAGCAATTTTTTGCTGGCTTTATTCTCTATATCATTGTGCCCGGTAAGGGCATACATATTACCAGCAAGGAAGGCTTATATGGCACAAGAAACCTTGATGGGAGACGAAGCGATTGCTTATGCTGCAGTTCATGCAGGATTAAGCGGTGCTTTTGCATATCCCGGAACTCCATCAACAGAAATTATGGAAACACTGCAGGAACTTGCAGCTAAAATTCCTCAGGATAGTCCTAATCGATTTGTAGCCCAATGGTGTACTAATGAAAAAACAGCGTATGAAAGCGCTCTGGGTGCATCATTTGCTGGTAGACGTGCTATGGTATCTATGAAACATGTAGGGCTCAATGTGGCAATGGACCCTTTTGTAAACTCTGGGTTAGTAAATATTAATGGCGGACTAGTTGTTGTTGTTGCTGATGATCCCGGTATGCATTCCTCACAGGATGAACAGGATTCACGTCTGCTTGCAGATTTTGCACGGATACCATGTTTTGAACCAGCGACGCAGCAGGAAGCCTATGATATGACCTATGAGGCTTTTGATTATTCAGAAAAGCATCATTGCCCGGTATTGATACGCATTACTACACGGCTTGCGCATTCTCGATCTATTGTAGATATCCGTGATCAAAAATCACAGAACCTTATAAAAAAACCAGAAGGAATGGATTGGATTCTCATGCCTGCTGTAGCACGGCGCAGGTGGAAAGAAGTAATTGCGCGGCAGTCAATGCTGTCTGAAGAATCAAATGCAGTGAAATGGAATCTGCTTTCAAAAGGGAGTAAAGCGCTCGGCGTTATTACTACCGGTTTAGCATTGCAGTATTATAAAGAGAATCTTGCTGACTATAGAGCGGCAAAAGGGTCAGACCCCATGCATCTCCACATAGGCTTTTTCCCTATGCCCACGGAGCTCATACGCTCTTTGTATGAAACGTGTGATGAAATCCTCGTCATCGAAGATGGCTACCCGTACGTCGAGCATCTCTTGCGCGGTATTGTTCCGGGGAAACCTGTTCATGGGAAAGAGGACGGTACCATTCCTTATGATGGAGAACTCAATGCCGATATCGTACGCAAAGCACTTGGACTTCTGGAAAACAAAGGATTGATGGTAAAAAATATTTCACTTGTTGGGAGACCGCCTCAGCTCTGTCAAGGATGTCCACATGCGGACAGTTATACAGCACTTAAAGAAGCCCTCAAAGGATATATGCTCTATGCCGTTACAAGTGATATTGGCTGCTACACACTCGGTGCTCTTCCTCCTTACAGCGCAATAGAAACTACGGTAGATATGGGAGCCAGTGTCGGTATGGCTCGCGGCGCGGCAGAAGTAGGGCTTGAGCCGGTTGTTGCTGTTATTGGAGATTCAACTTTCTATCATTCCGGTCTCACGAACCTTCTTGATGCTGTAAGTCATAAAACCAATATGAAAGTGTTAATCCTTGATAACTCAACTACTGGTATGACTGGAGCTCAGCCGACTATTTTGCCTTCTAGTCAACTTGAACCGATACTTAAGGGTTGTGGAATCGATCCTGCACATATACGAATATTGCGCGCGCATAAGATGGATAACGAGAAAAATGTTGCTGTTATAAAAGAAGAACTTGCATATAGAGGCCCATCGGTCATTGTAATGGTGCGCGAATGCCTGGAAGCTTTAAAGAAAGCGAGGAAAGCATGAAATACGATATAGTGTTATGTGGTGTTGGCGGTCAGGGTGGAATTTCTGTTTCCGTTGTAATTGCGCGTGCAGCAATGGCAGAAGGTCTGCGTGTAAAACAGTCAGAAGTTCATGGCATGAGCCAGCGTGGGGGAGAGGTATTAGCACATCTCCGGCTTGGCACAGAAGAACCAGCAAGCCCCATTATTCCACGTGGCAGTGCTTCCTTAATACTTTCATTCGAGCCGCTTGAAGGATTGCGCTACCTTCCCTGGCTTTCTGCCGAACAAGGAACAATGATTTCAGCTGTTACTCCGATAAAAAATATACCAAACTATCCTGACATAGATAGTGTTCTGGCAGAAATCAATGCGCTCCCACGCAAGGTCCTCGTTGATGCTGATGCCCTTGCTCGGGAAGCAGGAAATGTGCGTGCAGCAAACATAGTATTGGTTGGAGTTGCCTCACGATTCCTTCCGCTTAAAGAAGAGAACCTCAAAAATGCTATACGAGAACTTTTTGCCCGTAAGGGTGAAGCGTTAGTAGATATTAACTTAAAGGCGTTTGAATATGGACGAAATTACAATTCGTAATATTGTAGAACAGGCACGATCGGAAAACCGTGATGCTTTAACTGAATATGAAGGTCTTGCAGTGCTCAAGGCACTGGATATTCCAGCACCTCGAAATGTTTTTATAAAAAATTCACAAGAACTTGGTGCAGGGATGCTTTTTGAAGGACCTAAAGCTGTTGTCAAAGTAATATCTCCAGAAATTTTGCACAAAACCGAAATGGGTGGTGTGCAGATTGTAGACAATAATTTTGAAACTGTCCATAAAACCATACAGGATATGGAGGCACGGTTTAAAAATTACACTGTGCACGGATATACGGTTAATGAATTTATTCCCTATGATACGAAACTTGGGCATGAAATAATTATTGGTTACCGATTTGCACGTGATTTTGGTCCCATCATATCATTCGGTCCTGGTGGTATTTATACCGAATTCCTTGCAAAACAATTTATTCCCGGAAAAGCAAATGTATTTTTTAGTCCGCTCACAGCATCGCCGAAACTTGTGGAGAAAGTGCTTGCTACTAATGCTGTACGTAATCTGCTTGCCGGTGGGCTTCGAGGTACCAAAATAGCTCTGGAAGAAACAGTACTTGTCAATACCATCATGAAATTTATTGATGCAGCAAATACGCTGGCAAGTCTTGGCATTACTGAGTTTGAAATTAACCCATTTGTTGTAACGAAGGATAGCAGACTCATTGCGCTCGACGTACTCATTAAGCTTGGTTCTGCAGGTAGTGATATTGCGTTTACTGATTCTAAAGAGCCTGTAAATATAAACCAAAAAAATAGGCCGGTTAATAAAATTAAAAATATTTTACAACCAGTTAGTGCTGCAGTAATTGGTGTCTCAGAAAAAGGCATGAATAATGGACGCATCATATTAAGAAATCTTATCGAAAATGGTTTTGATACCAAACGTCTCTATGTAGTAAAACCAGGTCTTACAGAACTTGATGGCTGTAAATGTGTCCCCGATGTACAGAGTTTGCCTGAAAAAGTCGATCTCTTTGTGCTCGTTATTCCTGCAGCGCAAGCACCTCAGTGCATCGCAGAACTTGCTGAACTGGATAAGGCAGAAAGTGTTATAGTAATTCCTGGAGGTCTCGAAGAAAAATCAGGCACCGAGGATCTTGTTGCGCGCATGAAACAAGCGCTAGCAAAATCACGAACGACTGTCTCGCGCGGCCCGCTCTTGAATGGTGGCAACTGTCTTGGTATTCGTTCGGTGCCAGGAAAATATAACACACTCTTTATTCCTGAATATAAGCTTCCTATGCCAAAAGGCAAGGTAGCACCAATGGCTGTTATTTCGCAATCGGGTGCATTTGCAATTTGCAGAATATCAAAACATCCCGATATCAATCCCAAATATGTAATCACGTGCGGTAACCAGATGGACGTTACTATCGGTGATTACCTTGAGTATCTGGAGCAAGATAAAGAAATAACAACATTTGCAGTGTATGTTGAGGGATTTAAGCCTCTCGATGGTGCTAAAGTGCTTAGTGCTTGTAAAAAAATTATAACATCAGGACGGACCGTGATTTTCTATAGAGCTGGACGAACCGCAGCAGGAGCTGCTGCTAGTGCAAGCCATACTGCATCAATTGCAGGCGATTATCCTGTAACACGAGAGCTTCTTAAACAAATAGGTGTTGTTGTTGCAGAAAGTCTCGATGAGTTCGATGATGCAATGACGATGTTTTCATTGCTGGAAGGGAAACAGGCAAAAGGTTATAAGCTCGGTGCTGTTTCCAATGCCGGGTTTGAATGTGTTGCTTTTGCTGATAATCTTGGGTCATTGTCACTTACAGAGTTTAGTGCATCATCACACCCAAAACTTGAAGCTATTTTTAAGGACGCAAAAATCAGCGACATTGTTGATGTCCATAATCCGGTCGATCTTACACCGATGGCAGATGATACGGCATACTACGAAACCTTCAAAGCAGTACTCGAAGATGAAAATGTCGATACGGGTATTGTAGGCATTGTACCGCTCACCGTACGAATGAATACGCTTGCTAAAGGCGAAGGACATACAGAAGACGTTACGCTGGATACATCAATAGCAGGACTCTATGGAAAGCTCATTCATGCGACAAAGAAACCATGGGTGGCTGTAGTCGACTCAGGTGCACTCTATGATCCGCTTGCTCGAGAGCTTGAGCGGCGTGGTGTTCCTACCTTTCGCACTGCAGACCGTGCTCTTGCAATGCTCAATATATGGCTCAAGGCAAAAGGCGCGTAGTAACGTAGCATAGTAAAGCGTCCGGCAATCGGATTCACTTTCTTTTGCCGGAATTACTCCAAAGCAAAAAGCGCGTAGTAACGTAGCATAGTAATGAACGGGAAAATGGTGCCAGTCACAATACCTGTTACGTGGCTTTTGCAATTCTTACGTGTGGCACCAGACAGATTTCTGGTGCTCGACAGGTAGCATAATCAACAAGCTCGCGTGAAAAGAGAATCATTCCACGGTTTTCTGGAATGCTTCCTGTAATAGAACCTCCTGTTACAGGAATCCGGTTCCCATGGGTGACGAGGTATCCGAGACGTAGTTCTCCGCCAAAATTACCCGTGCTTGGATCGAGGTAAAAATCAGAAAACGATACTGCTTCAAGATGATCCTTGTCCGTGAGTGTTGTTTTTGATTGTTTTCCTCCTGATAATTCAAAGAGCGGATGACTTCCATTAGCCTGTTGCTTGAGATAGTGTGCATATTTTAACGGACCCGTCAGCATTGTCAGTATGCCATTGTCAATACAGGTAATTGGTTTCAATGCAAAACCTTCGGAATCATAGGGTCGGGAAAATGGGGATCCTGATACAAACGGTACTGCACTGAGCGTTATAGTATCACCTGTGGCGTCAGGTACTGAAATGTTTTCTCCCAGCGCAAAGGGGCTTGTGTGCTGATAGTGGGCACTGTTCTGACATGCCTGAAACCAGTACCGATAAAACTCTTCAGCAGGAGAGCCTGAAAAAATAACAGGAAGGTTTGAACAATCCGGTGTTGGTATGGCAGCAAGCCTGTCATGGGCTTGCTTAAGTTTTAATCTCACTGTATTGCTGAGTGTGTCCAGGAGCGGTTCTGAAAAGTGAATGCTGTCATAGAGTTCTATTTCCTCTTTTCCAGATCCAGCGTTAACAATATATTCTGTGTAGCCATGAAATTTAGAAATGTAAATATCAATTCCGCGGGAATTGATAATGTGTTCATCAATTTTTGTTAAAAATATTTCAAGTGAATTGATGGTTGCCCCATCTAAGCCATTATGCTTATACAGTGAATCACAGACAGTTTGCATTGCTTGGGATAAGCTCATTTTAGCAAATTGGCTCATGGGGATTGGGGCAGGATTGTTTGCATGGTGAGCTTCTGGAATAGGATACCAATCATTGTGAATGCTCTCTGCCGTTTGAACTGCCCGGTTTATTGATGCAGTAATTTCTTTTACACTCATAGTTGGCTGAATATGAAAGATACAGGCACCCCGCGTGCTGCCATTATTACTATCTACATATACAGCGACCTCATAATCCAGTGTATCTTTTGAGCGAGCTGTTTCGATTTCTTTCCCAATGAGATACCATTCGAGACCACTCTTACGAATTTCTGTTATACGAAAATCACTAATAGTGTTTGTTTGCTGTAATAATTCTTTTATTCTTTCTAACATCAACCTAACCTCATTTTCGTTTTTATGTAAGGCCCGCCTGCCGAGACTTTTACATATTCTTTGTAGCCTTTGCCACAGTGTCCAGAGCCAGAGAGTTCAAAATCTTTCGATATCATAGTGATATTTGATAACACTTCGGGAACATATCCAGAGCAGACAACAGGATTTACTACCTTTCCTGTCAGTTTGCCATTTTTTATTTCCCGACCGATAAGCACTATAAGCTGTATACCCCAGTTTTTAGGATCTTCCATGCCGGAATTCATCTTCTGTAGCAGCCAGCCATATTCAATGCTTTTAATCATAGCATCCAAAGTATCATTTCCTGGTGCAAAGTAGGTATTGGTCATGCGTGCATAGGCTTTATGATCGTATGCCTGACGTCTACCATTTCCGGTAGGTTTAGTTCCTAACTTCAGTGCTGAGAGTGTGTCCGAAATTCCAGTTAGTAATATTCCGTCTTTGATAATCTGTGTGGTGGTAGAGAACTGTCCCTCATCATCAAAGAGATAGCTTCCGCAATGCTGTACGTCTGCTGCGCCATCAAACATTTGTACAATAGAGCTAGCTACTGGTTGACCTAGATATTCAGCAGCTCGTGCTCTTTTTTTTACAAACATATCCATTTCCACACCATGGCCAAAGGCTTCATGAGCAAGTGTCCCTGACACATCGGGATCGAGGATTACATCATAGACCCCTGGTTCGATTGATGATGCATCAAGGAGTTCCATGAGTACAGCACCAGCGTCATCAATTTCTGTAGCCATTTCATCGAGGAGTTCTAGCCCTTTTAAGCCTGAAAATGAGCGGTAAATTTCTTTTGTTCTGTTTCCTCTTCGTGCCAGTCCTATGAGGTAGCTCTGACTCCAATAGAACGATTGCTTGAGCGATCGGTTAGGAGAGATAAAAATCTTGGAAACCCGCATAAACTCTGCTACGGCTGATGTGTGTATGATTTCTTTGGAATATGCAGCAAGTCTGTCCCTGATAGTTGCCAATACA
The DNA here is from genome assembly GCA_029547205.1 of Spirochaetota bacterium. Classification (GTDB taxonomy): domain Bacteria; phylum Spirochaetota; class Spirochaetia; order Treponematales; family UBA12059; genus JAKPPT01. The sequence continues at coordinate 106,514 of JAKPPT010000115.1, read as the reverse complement.
GAAAGGATTGATTCTGGTGGAGCTGTAAACGGATCTTTTTCGATAGTTGCGAAATACTGTTTTTGTGCAGGCTCATCGGGGATGAGGGGATACTGAATTGCTGTAACTGGTGATGATAACAGTTCGTCTAATTTTTCCTGTATGTATGATGCAGTTTGAGGAAGCTCAGTGCAGGCGTATTCCCCTATTTTACCGTTGCGTTGAGCGCGGAAAACAAATCCTCGTTCAATCCAGCGGGAATCAGACACGCGAAGTTCGCCGGGTGTTGCAGAAAAAGCCAATCCCGATGAGTCGGTACCAAGTACAGAAATGTAATCAAAAGCAGTCTGTAATTCTTTGATACAGCTGTACGCTACCGGATGGACTTTTTGTAAATATTCACTTGAGGGACAGGTATGCATGGTGATTTTCCTTTCGTGAGGATTATGGCACGGTACGTATTGCATGTCAACAAATAGAAAAAATCAACTTTTTGATTGCAAAATGTGTCCAAATAATAGATAATTGTACTTGAAAATATATTTTACTTTATGAAAATCTACTGTAGTATTTTGTATAGGTATTGGAAGCGCAATGGCATTAAGCAGTGATGAAATTCAGAGTATTCTCCGTATTGATTCAGAGCTCAATAAAATAAGGGACTATGATCTTCTCCTTGAACGCATTTTGCAAGAGGCGAGACGTGTTGTTAATGCGGATGCTGGTTCAATTTATATTAAAGAAAATGATGTGCTTGCCATAAAATATGCTCAAAATGATACCATTCAAAAGCACCTTAAGCCAGGAGAAAAGCAAATCTATACCATTTTTACCATTCCAATCAATGATCAAACCATTTCTGGCTATGTAGCATTAACCGGTACAGCGCTTTCTATACCCGATGTGTATAAAATATCTAAAAAAGCGCCATACAAGTACAATTCATGGTATGACAAGGAAGCAGGGTATCGTACTAAATCGATGTTAACCGTACCACTTAAAACGCAGGAAGGGAAAATTCTTGGAGTTATTCAGATTATAAATGCGCTCGATGATAATGGGAAAATTGTCCCTTTTACAAAAGATGATGAAATTCTCGTAACACATTTTGCAGCAAATGCGACGGTCGCTTTACAACGTGCATACTTAACCCGTTCCATGATTATCAGAATGATTCGCATGGCAGAACTGCGTGATCCCAAAGAAACGGGATCACATGTAAACCGTGTTGCAGGATATGCTGTAGAGCTATATGAAGCATGGGCGGAGCGTCATAATTTAAGTGAAAAAGAAATAATTAAAAATAAAGATATCTTGAAACTGGCAGCAATGCTCCATGATGTCGGTAAGGTAGCAATTTCTGATTTAATACTAAAAAAGCCAGCTCGATTCACACCAGAAGAATATGAGACTATGCAGCAGCATACCTGTTTTGGAGCGAGGCTTTTTAATGATCCCCAGTCAGATTTTGATACAATGGCGTATGAAGTTGCATTAACCCATCATGAAAATTGGGATGGAACAGGATATCCTGGATATATAAACCCATTTACATTGCAGCCTGAAAAAGTGAATGAGCATGGCAAGCCGCTGGGGCGCAAGGGAGAAGAAATTCCAATTGCTGGCCGTATTGTAGCACTTGCGGATGTATACGATGCTCTTACTTCAAAACGTGTTTATAAAGAATCATGGGAAGAAGGGCAAGTGCTCGATGAAATAAAAAAATTGAAAGGGACTAAATTTGATCCTGAGTTAGTTGATATTTTCTTTACTATATATCCCAATTTGAAGCAAGTTCGGAATAGATACCCGGATTTGTAATATTCTATTCATAGATATGAAATCAGGGAGGTTTTATGACTATTCAGCAGCGAATTAGCATTGTCACTATCGTATCAATACTCATTGCTATATTGTTGGCATTAGGTTTAGCAACGTTTCCTGTAAAAGCTGTGATTGAAAACAGGTTTTACAGCCAGATACCGGCTTTGCTAGATTCAATAAAAATAGATATACAGACTGAAATAACACGTGGTACTGAGGCTTCGCTAACATTTGCAAGGAGCCCGGTGTTAATCGATTGGTTTTTGTCTTCAGAGAATGATGCTCGGCTGACCACCCTTGTTGTAGCTACAATGGAAGAACTGGCTTCGAGGGAGGGTTTTACAACTTCATTTGCTGCCAATAAACTTACTGGCAATTATTACGATAGAGGGAAATATTTAAATACCTTATCTCCCAATAATCCAGATGATAGCTGGTTTTTTGGTAGTCTCTCTTCTCCGGAAGCAGTGCTTTTAAATGTTGATTATAACGAAAGCCTTAAAACTACCAATTTATGGTTTAATGCACTTGTTCGTCACAATGGTGATACGCTCGGTATAGCCGGTATAGGCATTGCGATAACAGAAGTGGTTAATAAATTTAAAAGCGCTGTTCCAAGTAAAAATAGTACAATCTTTCTCATTGATTCAACTGAATCAATTTTAATTACAAGTTCAGAAAAAACAGAAGCATCAAAATTAAATGATTTTATTATGGGCAAACTCAATGAATTAAAAGGCTATGCTGGCATTTCTTATTTTGAAAATAATGGAACGAGGTATATTCTTGCTAAATCTCCGATTGGTAATTCGGGTTATTCAATAGCAGCGATCATGCCCCTCACCGACTTTTTACCTGGATTCTGGCAGCTAAATAAACTGGCAATACTTATTTCTTTACTGGCATCGCTCATAATAGCTTTTGTTGTTCAGCTGCTCCTCCGGCTTGCATTAAAAAACTTAAAGCAGCTTCAGGTTGCACTGCATGAGATGGTGACAGGTACCGGCGATCTGACAGGTCGTCTTACAGTAACAAAAGATGAAATTGGGTTGGTATCTGAAAAGTTTAATATATTTGTGACAAATCTGCAGTCAATTATTAAAGAAATCAGAACAGCAATAGAACAGGCAAAAGAACTCAATACTGAAATTCTCCAGTCAACACATGAGAGCAGTGTGGCAATTGTAGAAATAGCAGCAAATATAAAAGCAATCAACGATCGTTCTGTAGCACTCGATAGCCATATGGATGCATCAAAAGAAAAGACCAGTGTTATTGTTAAATCGGTCAATCAATATAGCCAGCGCATAGTGGAACAGGCTGCAATGGTTGAAGAATCGACAGCTTCAATTGTGGAAATGCAGGCTTCAATAAAGAATCTTTCTGAATTATCTGAAAAACGAACCGAAACGGTAAATAAGCTAGTTGAAATAGCACATACGGGCGGCACATCACTGGAAGAGACAAAAGCTTCGTTTCGCGAGCTTATTGAAAACCGCATGAAGTCGATTAGCGATATGAACTCGTTGGTTGCAAAGGTTGCAGCACAGACGAACTTACTTGCAATGAATGCTGCTATTGAGGCTGCCCATGCAGGGGAACTCGGAGCTGGTTTTGCAGTCGTTGCAGATGAAATACGGAATCTTGCTGAGGCAACAGCAACAAATGCAAAGAATATCAGCACTGCAATTCGATCGATGAAGGATGGTGTCGATTTAACGGGACAGACCATTGAAAAAACGGCTGCGATTTTTTCTGAAATCGAACGGGAAGTCCAGGAAATGGGCATGAGTTTTAATGAAATATTACAGGCGCTCAAAGAGGTAGCGATTGGCAGTGATCAGGTCATGCAGGCAATGAATCAGCTCAATAGTTATACTGCTCATGTTAAAGAAGATGTTTCATCGGTAGATGAAAATACCCGTTTACTTTCAGAAATTTTTGAAACAGTTCGGAATGTTTCCTCTGAAATACGGCATGGTATAGCAGAAGTCGCAACAGGTACCAATGAAATCAGAGATTCGATTAATCGCGTAAATGAACTGAATCAGCATTTTACACGGCAATTTCAGGCAGTTATTGATCAGATTCAAAGTTTTAAGGTCGAATAGTGTTATAAATAATACTTTGAGCACGCATATTTATTGCGTTTTATGCTTTTCTATAATAATATGAAAGATACTCCAATTTTACTTTTTCAGGAGGAATCATGGACAAACAGCCGCATGGGCAAGTGGATGGTTCTAACTATGAGTATATAATCGAAATGCTCAATATAACCAAAACTTTCCCTGGTATTGTTGCAAACGACAACATTAGTATTCAACTAAAAAAGGGAGAGATTCTTGCATTACTTGGTGAAAATGGTGCTGGGAAATCAACACTGATGAGTGTCCTTTTTGGTCTCTACAGGCCTGATTCAGGAGAAATTCGTGTGCGGGGAAAACCTGTGCATATTAGTAATCCTAATGTTGCTAATGAACTCGGCATTGGTATGGTGCACCAGCATTTTAAGCTGGTACATAATTTTACGATTACTGAAAACATCATTCTTGGTCTTGAGCCAACAATTGGACCGTTTATCAAGATTAAAGAAGCAGCGCAACGGATCAAAGAGCTTTCTGAACAATATGGTCTCAATGTTGATCCCTGGGCAAAAATTGAAGATGTATCAGTTGGTATGCAGCAGCGTGTGGAAATATTAAAAATGCTATACCGGAATGCCGAGATTCTCATTTTCGATGAGCCGACTGCTGTGCTAACACCGCAGGAAATAAACGATCTCATGGACATTATGCGTAATCTAATTAAGGAAGGAAAATCTATAATTCTTATTACGCATAAGCTTAAAGAGATAAAAGCTATTGCAGATCGATGTACCGTAATCCGGCGAGGCAAAGTGATAGGTACAGTCAATGTTGCAGAAACCAATGAAGCACAGATGGCTGAAATGATGGTTGGTCGAGCAGTAAGTTTTTCTGTCAATAAAAAACCACAAGAAGCTGGTGATGTTGTGCTCGAGATTGAAAACCTGCATGCGCTCTCGAGCAGAAAAATACCTGCACTGCGGGGCTTTTGTCTGACTGTACGAAAAGGAGAAATTGTCGGACTAGCTGGTGTCGATGGCAATGGACAAACTGAGCTCGTTGAGGTTCTTACAGGACTACGACGAGCCGAATCTGGCACTATAAAATTTAAGGGTAAAGACATAACACATGATACAATTCGTACCAGAATAGAAGAGGGAATGGCTCACATTCCAGAAGATCGGCAGAAACGAGGACTGGTACTCGATTATACAATTGAAGAAAACTTTATTCTCGAGATTTATTATAAAGAGCCATATTCAAAACATGGTTTTCTGAATAAAAAAGAAATAAAAGCTAATGCACAAAAAATTATTGAAAATTTCGACGTGCGTTCAAGTCTTGGTTCTATATCATTGGCACGAACACTTTCTGGTGGTAATCAGCAAAAAGCTATTGTTGGCCGAGAAATATCTCACGACCCGGAGCTTCTCATAGCCGTTCAGCCAACCCGTGGTCTCGATGTCGGTTCTATTGAATACATTCACAAACGTCTCGTAGAACAACGTGACAGAGGTAAAGCGGTGCTGCTCGTTTCACTAGAGCTTGATGAGATTATGGATCTTTCAGACAGAATCGCAGTTATCAGTCATGGTGAACTTGTAGGAATTAAAAAACCAGAAGAAACGAATGAAAATGAAATTGGTCTCATGATGGCTGGTGTTGCTCATGGAGGTGCTGCATGAAGTGGACTAAAAGTTTATTTACAGCTTTAGCAGCAGTAGTGCTCGGTCTTATCGGCGGAGCCTTACTTATGCTAGTTACCGGATCAAATCCCATAGAAGGGTATGCATATTTGTTCCGCGGTGGACTTATGAATATGGAGCGTTTTGGGAATACGCTCGGTTCTGCAACGACGTTAATATTAACCGGTCTTTCGGTTGCTTTTGCGTTCAAAACAGGTCTTTTTAATATTGGTGCTTCCGGGCAAATGCTGGCAGGTGGTCTTATGGCAACAGCTTTAGCGCTTACCCTTAAACTTCCTAAAGAGCTTATGCTTCCGATTATCATTGTTGGAGCAATGCTGGCAGGTGCACTGTGGGCTGCAATTCCTGGATTACTCAAAGCAATTTTTAATGTGCATGAAGTAGTTGCGACTATCATGATGAACTGGATTGCTTACTGGATGGTGTACTACACAGTACCAGCGTATTTTAAGGGACCGATGCTCGAAACAGAATCTGCTCGTATCCCGGATTATGCTTCGTTGCGAGTGTCTTGGCTGACAAAACTATTTCAGGGCTCCTACATCAATCTGGGAATTTTTATTGCTATTATCGCAGTAATAATCATTGCAATAATACTTGATAAGACAACACTGGGATATGAGCTTAAGGCAGTTGGTTTTAACCGATATGCAGCAGAATATGCTGGTATTAATGTACCGAAAAATGTTGCCCTTGCAATGGGCATTTCTGGAGGTCTTGCAGGACTTGCTGGTGCAGCGTTCTATGTCGGTTATGCATACAATATGCAGATTGGAGTGCTCCCTGCTGCAGGATTTGATGGCATAGCTGTTGCCCTCCTTGGTGCGAATTCTCCCTGGGGAGTAGCAGCAGCAGCATTTTTCTTTGGAATTCTGCACTCCGGGAAAGGCTACATGAGTGCAATGACGCATATCCCACCTGATATTGGTGATACAATTATAGCAATTATTATTTATTTTGCTGCAACGAGTATTCTTTTTGAAAATCTCTACGAGAAGATAATGAAAAAGATAAAGGCGAATAAAGAAACCAGCACGGAGGCAGCAGCATGAACACACTCATTAGTATTTTCCCTTATGCAATTGGCTTCACCATTCCGCTTTTGACAGCTGCTCTCGGAGGGCTCTACAGTGAGCGCTCGGGTGTTGTTAATATAGCACTGGAAGGGCTCATGGTAATTGGTTCGTTTGTATCAGCTGTTATTATTCATGACTTATATCCATACCTCGGCTCTACATCTTTATGGATTGGACTATTAGGAGCAATGATTGCTGGTATTGCTTTTAGCATGCTCCATGCAGTAGCAAGCATCAATCTTAAAGCTAATCAGGTTATCAGCGGTACTGCAATCAACATGATAGCCGGAGCACTGACTGTTTTTTTAGCTCGAACAATTACCGGTTCTGGAAATATTCATATTCAGATGGGTTTTATCCCTACCGATATTCCTCTGTTAAGCAAAATTCCCATCATTGGTCCCATGTTCTTTACCAAGACGTATGCAACTACCTGGGTTATGTTAGCGGTTCTTATAATTTCCTATTTCCTCTTGTATAAAACACCATTTGGCCTCCGTTTGCGAGCGTGTGGTGAACATCCACAAACTGCCGATGCCGCAGGTGTTAATGTGTATACAATGCGATATATTGCAGTCGGAATTTCTGGAGCATTAGCTGGACTTGCTGGAGCAATTATTCTTGTCACCTATTCTTCAGAGTTTAACGGTAATGTTGCAGGTTTAGGCTTCCTGGCTCTTGCTGCGTTAATTTTTGGACAGTGGAAACCGCTCGGCATCCTCGGTTCTACCTTCTTTTTTGGATTTGCAGCTACTATCGCCAATGTATCACAGGTAGTACCAGAATTTAAGAATATACCGGGTTTTATTCTCAAAGCGTTCCCGTATGTTGTTACGCTTGCTGCACTCATGATTTTCTCTAAATCTTCACAGGCACCTCGTGCTGCTGGTGAACCATACGACCAGGGGAAACGATAACTCGATGCTTTTGTTTATAAATTGATAGTAAAACCACTCACGATTGCTCAAACAGCTGCTCCTTACAGGGCAGCTGTTTTGCTTTATAATTGGTAAAATTGGATAATAAATGGCTAAATAGGTTAATTGGTTCGTGATCGCATCATTGCTTAGTGTCACGAAGCTTGTGCATAAACGTATACCTACAAAAACAGCAGTTTCACATTGTTCGTGACACCAGACAAAAGATGCGTTAACAGGCTTTTAGCACGTCTACTGCAGTGAACTCAATAGAGTCTGCCATACCAATATGGATTCACTTCACGGTAAATCACTCGATACATCGATGCTATGCTTCTTGTTTATTAAAAAGCACTGTATTGGCATGAAAATTGCTTCATAAAAAGCAAGGTAAGTATACCTTATTTTGTATAACAAGTATCTGGAGGTTTTATGAAAACAGCAAAAATCTTACTTGCAGCACTTATCGCAGTGCTTTTTATCATTACAGGATGCGTCAGCTCAGAAGCAAAAACCAGTCAATCGCAGCCTGCTCTTCAAGCTGAGCCTGCACTTCCCCCTGCAAATATTCAGCCACCCGCTATCAAAGTAGCAGGTGAGTTTGGAAAAGTGTTTACCGGTGAGTTCAGTGGTGATATTAACGATTATTACTATGAATACGCTGTTGAAAAGGGTGCTGAATACCTCGTGTATGTCGTCGATGGCTACAACAATGGACAGAACCCCGATATGCAGCTGGACACTCCTGCAAAAGCAGTTGGATTCTGGATTCTTCGCTCTGATGCGAAAACAGCATATCCCCGTTCAATTTATGTAGAGACTGATGATGACTCTAAGAGTGGTTATGGATTTATTGGATTTACGCTCGATAAAGCACCTGGTCCAGTTGCAACTGTAAAAGCACAGGATTCCATACTATATGTACATGTTCAGCGCTATAAAGCAACCTATACCGGGAAATTTATGGTTAAAGTAGTTAAAAAATAACGACGTTATACCTCCTCTTAGGGCTGCATGGAATTCATGCAGCCCTTTTTTAATGTGCCAGTCCTGATGCTGAAGATTCGCAGTTCTAAACACAACCTGTCTAGTGCAAGGGATGGTGGGCTCTACCTCAAGAGTAAAAGCCGAAAACAGGCAGCAAAAAGGCGGTAAAAGGCGAAAAAAGGCGGGGTCTGTCCCCGCCTCTTTATATGCTTTATAACGAGGTCTGTCCCCGGCTTCTTTAACTTCCTGGTCCCTTAGTCCCCGCCTCTTTATATGCTTCATAGTTTCCAAAACGGTATGAAACAGATTTCTGTACTGCTATCGTTTGTGCAATTTCCCTTCAATAACTTCATAATAGAAATTTGCAGGGGCTTGTTTGATAGTTGCCCAGGTATATGCTTGAGATTGAGGAGTAAGTTGAATGACTTTTATGGCATTGCCTTTCCATGTTAGCGGGAAACCTTCTTTGCAGGTATCGGGCATTGATTGCGGTACATAGATCCATGCCGATCCTGGTCCGTACACTTTTGTTTTGCCGGTATTATCTATAACCAGACATGTGTTTTCATCTACAGCGATTCCATATGCATCAGCTAGCGAGAGCATGTTGTCAGCTAAAATACGTGCCAGGAATGCTATGAGCCTTCCCTGTCGGTTTCGCTCTGAAAAATGTGTTTCGGTGATTGCGCCTTTAAGTTCTGGAATTCTAAATGGGCCTTTCCGCAGTGTCATGAGGGGAGTGTATGGGTTTTGCAATGCTTCTTCGGCAGTAAAGCTTTCGTCATGGAGCGCAGCATAGACAATATCACCGAGAATTGCGAGTCCTGCGGAGTTCCCTCCAATCGATGCTTGTTTGCGTGAGAGAGCTTTATTGACGCTATTTGCAAATCCGCTATCGATCCATGCACGGTAATAGATACTCTGGTCACCGCCATCAAACAGGAAAGCAGATGCAAGTTCTGCTCGCTCGACAGCATACGGAGCATTTGCACGTTCCTTTGTATCGAGAATGAGACTTTCAGCAGAACGAACACCTGGAAGATCAACAAAGCGTCCAACCTCAGCACTTACGAACACAAAGTCACCGCCAGCAGCATAGGACCCCATGAGATCCCGTGCTTCAGGTACGATAGAACTTCCATGCAGGAAAACACCATAACTGTTAGATACGGGGACAGACCCGGGTGTGCCTCTTCGTATTATCGGAATACCATCAATGGTGAGGTTTTGACGCTGAGCTGCACGTACCGCTTCTTCTGTAGCAGGGGTAATTGAGATGCGGAAAAATCCTACACCACTCGCTTTGCTTGTCTCAATGCTCAAAATGAGCGTGCTGTCTAAAACAACCACAGTAATACCACCTGGGTCGTCAGAGTAATGAACTCCGTCGTGTGTGCCCTTATAACTTTCGGGGACAGACCTGTCTGGACGCATCAGTGTGGTTTTTGTAGACGCTGTTTCCTTTTTTTCAGATTGATGGTAGCGATCATATACCTGAATATTGTACGGAGTATTGGGTTTTAATCCTTTTATGGTAATAATGACAGGCGTTTTGGCAGCTTTCAGTTCGCCTTCAAACCATTGTGTTTCTGTGGTTTTTATTTGGTTTGAAACACATGCAGCAATAAAAAACAAACTGAAAGTGATTATTGGTAAACGTTTCATGTAACCTCCAATTGTGTGAGTAGTGTAGTACTGTAAGAGATTAACTAGCAAAATTTATGCCAAAATACTTGCTGGTAGCTGCTTTTATTCCTAAGAGGCTGACGGTTCTCTAAGGGGCCGACGGTTCTCTAAGAGGCCGACGGTTCTCTAAGAGGCTGACGGTTCTCTAAGGTGCTGACGGTTCTCTAAGGGGCCGACGCCTCTTCGGATTCTGATTGTGTTTCAGCCGCTGGTTCGTTAGTAGATTCTGATTGTACATTAGTTTCCGGCTCTGTAGTGGGTTCTGTAGTGGGCTCTGATGGTAATGCTGCTGATGTCCGGTAAAGATCGGGACGAAATGTTACACCAAAACCAGCAGAAAATAGCAGTGTGTTGTTGGCTGGTCCTCTTCCTGCAAGTGCATCGAGTCCAAGAGAATAAACAACACCATTAAATACCATATCGATATACACGCCCGGTACCACGCTATAAGAAAATTTGGTTTTAACCATCAGGTTAAACAAGCTGTCGATTACGCTATTTCCATAGTCGCGTGAAATTTTTATCGCTGAAAAACCAAGGGTGAGGGTATAGGGCACATTTTTCTTAAACAATTCTGTTATGAATTTGTATTCAGTAGAACGATCAATGATGCGTGTGTTTGCCTCTCCCATGACATAAAGACTCTTGGTGTCTACTGCGAGTGTACAGACAGCATTGGAAAGATAGTAGCCCGCATAGAGTGTATTATATTCTTGCATGTAATCACCAGGGGCAGATGGAGGTGCTCCGATACTCGATCCGACCGATATACCAGCAAAAAATGAACCTATGATATCAATGCCAAAAAGTGTTGTTATTCCCGCTTTTACAGGGACAGACCACGTGTTAAATAATCCAGCCATGGGTCCGATGCCGAGTTTAAAAATACCGAGGTTATAGTTAATTGTACCGGTTAGCAATGAACGTAGTACTGGATCTAAAAGATAATCAATGGAAAATGAAATATTGTTTGCTGTGTTTTCGGATAGAGTGATTTCCATGCCAGGGAGCCAATTTGTGTATGGAAAAGCTGGTTCTGCAATGGGGGTCGTCGACGTCCAGCTCATGTTAGCATTGCCAAATGTCCCAAGCACAGAAATATCCATGCTAAATGCGAAACTCAGAATTGTAAGCATTACAGTGATACACAATAATTTTTTCATAGCATACATCCTATTCAAGAATTTGAACCATTACTGATGGACTGAACATAGTATACCAACTTGCTTGAATGGGCAAAATAGCCATGGAAAGCTTAATCTGCCACTGTGTTTTTGCTTGATTCATTGATATAAATGGAGAAACAGCCATAGAAAATTGGTTACTTGCCACGTTTGGGTTTAAGCGCAGTAATGCTTCAATACCGCTCTGTAAGCCTCCCTTTTCCAGAGAGCCAAGCGCTAATGCAGCCTTAAAGTCTAGCATACCCGATTCATGAGTTTCCTGCTGTGCAAAGTATCCAGGGTGGAAGAAAATAGCCAGTGTTAAATAACCTGCACCAAAGTTCACACGCGGCTCAAGCATAAAGTAGAACATATCCATGGTTAGTGCGGTCCCGCTCATCCAGTACGGTACACCTATTTGAGCGGTGATTTCAGCTATATCGCCGGTGTTGTAATTAAAAAATAATCCCATACGGTATAAGCCCCATGGTCCCTGTGGAAAGCTGATTCCTCCAAAAACATCGAGCGATACATGCGGAGAGAAAACCATAAAACGGATATCGCTTGAATAGTATCCATTGCCAATCCAGGAATCCTGATAAATATAGGCTGATGTTTCAAAGGATTTACCAGTGTATGATAATTTAAGACCGGTTCCGAATACTGGATGAATGCCCTCATACCATCGCAATCCAGTATTATTAATGCCGAGTGGCATATAAACTCTATCGGTAATGTAGGGAAGAAGTGCTTTATAGGTACCAGCTTTTTTTACGACTGTTTTAGAACCCAGCGCATCATAGTGTCCGCTGAAAAACGATGCAGAGATGCCTGGAACAAAAATCTGTGGTATGGTAATTGCAATCCTTTTAATACCAGCAAAGTTTTGAGCATTGAGTATACCCAACGAATTTGCCAGATCGTCAGGATTATTGGTAACAGTAAGTGGAGTCTGTTCTGCTAAAAAATAATCTTCCAGAGAATTGGTATAAAAACTTAAAACAATTTCTGTTGCGAGGTTAGTTTGGCTCCTGAAGGCAAGCGAAAAATCAAACTGGGTTGCGATAATAAAACTTTCGTTTGCATCAAAGTATCCATTCGAAAGAAGGTATAAAGATGGAAACGCAAAATCACCAGCAAATGCACCTAAGGCTAGCGTAAAAAGTATAATACTCACAATGAGCTTTCGTTTCATAGAGTCTCCTCTTACATTGTAGTATAGCGCATGTATCTTGTTATATCATCGGCATTTTTGCAGATTACAGTATTATTCCTTCAAGGTAGCGTATAGCTTTGTAACGGATATAGAGATCAATATTTTTATCGGGCGGAATGCGGTTGTCCGGAATAAAACCGCCAGCCATATGTGCGTGGCCGCCACCAACACCAATGTTTGCAGTAATAAAACGAATGAGTTCATTAGCTTTAATATGAGGGATGGTACTCCGGATAGACAGCTTTATTCCGTCCTTTTTTTGAGAGTATGCAATCGAAACATTCACGGTATCAATGGAGAGTACAAAATCATTTGCAGCCCCGATGAGCGAATCGTTAGTATCCTGGATTTTTAAGAAAGCAAGACAATCGTATGTTTCAACATTTCTAAAAGCTTCGGCATAGAGGAGCAGATCTTTTTTGGTTATCTGACTGCCACGCAGTGTTGTAAGCTTGTTTTTCTCCGCAAGCGTATATAAACGGTAAAACATTTCCACATCGAGATTAGAAACACCGCGGCTTAAATTATCGGTATCGACAAAAATGCCGTAGAGCAGTGCAGTTGCTACAATAGGCGGAGGCTCAATTTTATTTTCAAAAAAATAGTCAGCAATAATGGTTGAGCAAGCCCCCAGCTCAGACCGGATATCTTCAAACTGGTAGTGCACATCCTGCTTGTGCTCATGGTGATCGATACAGGCAACTTCATCGGTAGGAAGATCGAGCACGTTCGAATTGCCTTTTTGAGCATCGATGAGCACTGTCCAGTCTTCTGCTCCTAGCGTTGTGATACGGCTGTAATGGTGGATAGGAATAGAAAAAATTTCAATCATTTTAGCTGTATCTGCTTTTTCGATTTCATGATTGTAAACAATTTGTGCTGATATGCCATTTTGATTGAGGAGATACTGTAAACCAAAAGCTGCGCCTATAGCATCAGGATCTGGTACATCGTGTGTCTGAATAAAAATTTCGTCGGGGGCATGCTTGAGCACCGCGATTAATTGGTCGAGCTGCGTTGGCATATGCGTTCCTGCTTACTATAGCATACAAGAGCTTTTGTGTTCTGTCCAATGCTATTTGAGATGCATTGCCAGGGTTGGCACACTGATAATGTTTCCTATTGCGCCGCCCAGGCTGGACATGATAAAGACGAGCAGAATATGGGTAATCTTGTTTTTGTAAAAGCCTTTGAGGGAAGCAACATCAGACATGAGGTTCTGGAAGTCTTCTACACGGGGTTTATGAATCCATGCTTCAAAGAGGGCAGGGAACATGCCCATAGCCAGCACCGGTGATATCGTTCCAATAGGTGCAGAGAGAAATGCAATGGGGATACTTACAGGATGAACCCAGCATAGTGCAGTACCGATAGCAGAGAGAGTCCCACTCAAAAGCCACCACTGAGCAAGCATTTCGACGCTTTTCAGTATTCCGGAAGTAAAAAAGCCTGCAACAATAAGTCCGAGCAGTATGAGCGGGAACAGGAGGCCGCTGTACTTGCTCAGCACTGATTTGGGTGGAAGCACTTCAAATGACGATACATCGGCAGATTCTCCGCCTGCAAACCGATGCAGCCATGCTTCGATGCCTTTCATGTGTCCGGCTCCAACCACCGCTACAACATTGTTTCCCTGAGCTTCCCAGATTTTGGACGCAAGGTACTTATCGCGCTCATCAATGAGCACTTCTTTGACCGATGGCAAATAGGATGCCATTTCTTCCATCATATAATCCAGTTCTGAAGCATTTTTAAGCTTTTCGATTTCCTCTTCATCGGGTTTTTCATTGCTAAAAGCTGCAGCGATAAGCTGCGCAATAAGCTTGCTCTTGTTCCAGAAGTTTGATTTTGACCATGCACGCTTTAATGTAATCGGCACTGGACGATCGCAGAGTGAAAAGGGGATATCCAGTTCCTGCGCAGTCTCAATGGCGGCGAGCATTTCTCTTCCTGGCTGAATTCCGGTGCCCATGCGGCGTTGAAAAGATGAGAGGGCAAGATTAGCGAGCATAAAAAACACCTTGCCTTCTTTGATAATTTTAACGATATCCATTTGTTCCCATGATGCGGGGTTAATCATTGCCTTGTATCGGGCATCATCGAGTTCAACACAGATTCTGTCGGGCATTACCGTACGGATAACCGTTATCACTTCATCAATACTGGCGGAGGACACGTGAGCAGTACCGACCAATGTGAAAGATCGTTCACCTATTTTTACAAATCGTTGTGTCGCCATTGATGGTGGTGATACAGGAACAGTACCATTCATTTGCTCATCCATTTCCATTCTGCCTCTGCCATACGCCATTCGATGGTACCCTGTCGGTTAGCTTCTTTGACCATATCGAGATACTTGAGCGCCATTTCATCTTTTCCAAGCGCCATCCAGTACTGGCTTACATAAAAGAGGAGGGCTGCACGCGTATCGAGGCTTTTTTCTGTTGCTATTTTAAGCTCAAGCTCATTGGTGTTAGTTGTCTGATCAATAACGTAACGGAGCAGCAGCCAATAGGGGTAAAATTTTTCTTTATCAATTTTGGGGAGATAGCGTCCGGCATAGTCTTTTGCCTTTTGTTTATCTCCTGATCTGAGTAGTGCGAGCGCTGCTGCAACATAGTATTCGGGATGATTGGTAGTGTACGTTGTTGCCTTATGGAATGCTTCATACGCTTTATTCCATGCATGCATGCGGTACGCGAGGAGACCCATCGATTCAAGGGCATACCAGTAGTCAGGCCGCATTTCAACAGCTTTAGCGTAATCGTTATATGCGTTTTCATCCTGTCCTTTGTTTTCGTAAATTGCTGCACGGTAGATATACGCAAGAAAGTAATTAGCATTAAGCTCAATAGCGCGGCTCAAGTCTTTGAGCGCTTCATCATACCTGCCACTGTCCATATAGAGCCGTCCGCGCTCAATATAAGACCAAAAAACACCGTCATCAAGTTTAATTGACGCATTGAGATCGGCTTCGCATGCTTCGTACTGTCCGAGATCGTAGAGTACTCTGCTCCTGTCGAGCAGCGCAGCTGGATCGGTGGGATCAATAGTCAGCGCCTTATTGAACGTTTCGAGAGCCTCTCGGTTCTGGCCCCTTTTGTAGTAAATACGAGCGAGCCCAGCCAATGCGGCAGACTCATTCGGATTCGATGCAATGGCTTTATTATAATACTGTTCAGCCTGGGAGTAGTTTTGACTTGCCAATGCAATATCCCCAAGCGCTGTTAGCGCAAACGCATTGCTTGGATCTTTTGCCAGAATACGCTGGAGGTATTTCTGGCTGTCTGCTGTTTTGTTTTGGAACATGAGGATTTTTGCTGCAAGCATGAGGGCATCAATATTCTCTGGATCTTTTGCAAGAACTGCCTCCGCACTTGCCATTGCTCGAGGGAAATCATTCATGGAAATATAGATTGCCCCCTGGAGAATTACATACTTTGGCTCATCCGGGTTCTCTGCAATGAGCTGGGACATAAGTTCCTGCGCTTTCACAAAGTTCCCAGCACTAGTATTGGTATACACCTCATCTAGCAGGCGTAAATTTCGTTCGGCTTTTGTTTCTTTGGGTTGGACGGCAGTTGTAGCTGGTTTTTGAAAGGTATTACATGCCATAAAAGCTAGTACTACCATACAACATGCAAGCAGTTTCTTCATAATATAAACACTCCTCATTAGCGTATTACTGTAAGATTCGAATAGTTTATGCACTTTCTTGAATGATTTATTTATCAGATAATTATCCTTATCTTGTGAAATTTACTAAAAGATTATATAGTGCAGTACTATGAAAATGTCTATAGGTCTCCGAATGGTAGTAATTACACTTGGGTTTTTAGCATTTTTTGCTGGAGTTGTAATCTTACAGTATCCGCAAAAACAGACTGTTACGATTACGCTCGGAGACTGCACCATCCAAGGTAACATTGCAGATGATTACAGTGTCAATGAAATACTCTATGTATATATAAACGGTATTCGCTTGCAGTTTACAGCTCATACTCCGTTACGGTATCGAAACCTTTCAGGAAAAGAGTTTACTGCACTGCCAAAACAAATAAAAAAACATGAGGGAGGCTATGCTATACTTTTTTCTAATGGTGCGTCCCTTGCAATAGAGCAGAAATCGGTCAATTCGTATGTACTGGCATTTGAATTTCCAGAACCGATTGGTTCCGCAAGCGTTGATTATCGGTTTGTTCAAGGTGCCCGGCTCTATGTTGATGCCCGGGGCACGCGCTACGGAACTAACAATACGTTCTGGAGCATAGAAGGCGCTGCAACACTTAAAGGCTATTTAGGTTGGCGGAGCAGTAATGGCAAGATACTGCCTATCAATATTACACGAGTATACAGCACTGGTAATGAATCGATTCTCGATTACCTTGCACAGAACTCTGTTTCTGAGGACACCTGGTCACAAAACGTAAAATACTGGCAGGAACAGGTGTATAACGGTTTAGTATCAGGCCGATTCCGTCCGGATACATTTCAGTGGAAAACTGCAGATGGAGCGTATGAGTTTAACGAAAAAACATTTATTACCTACATTGCGGAACTCTTAGCGCATGGCAAGTATGAAGAAGCTGCAGCAGGAATTGTGAGAGCACGTTCAGAATTCCCTGGTAAACTGAGTTGGGAAGCCTCTGTTTTTACCGGAAAAACCATGCCGCTCAATACCGTACGGTTTGAAAAAGATGATGCACTGGTTGATGAAATTCGAAAAGTGGTGCTTGCTGGTGACGAATCGATTTTTTATCGGTTTGATACTATCAAGTTGCTCATTGATACTTACAGCAATAACACACTAAAAGCATATCTCGGGCTTGCAAAGAAAATTACTGTTAAGACTACAGATATTAGTCGGCTCTCTGCATTGCTTGGACATTACCTTGATTGTGCTGAATACTTTCCGCGGGAAGAAAACCCATTTACCTATGTTCCGGAACAGATTGATTCCGTGATACCCCTCATTCAAAAAATTGATTCATTCTTTTATTTAGAGACCACGCAGGGTGCAGAAGATGTTCCCACAGTATTACGGTTTGCATCACTGCTCATTCGCTACGGCGAGCTAACAAAGCGGTCTGCTTATACCGCAATAGGCAGGACACTCATACTATCAATTCTTAATTTTGCAGATAGCAACGGCATGCTGCCTGCGGAACTTAAAGTGGAAAATGGTAGAATTCTCCCTGATACCGCAAGGCTTATAGCGCCTGAAACCGTGTATGCCTTATTTACACTATCCCCTTACTATCCGAGGAAAATACGCTATCCACAGGAAAATGGGGAATTTATACGAGTTTACACCGCAGGTGCAAAATTTGTACTGGAAAAAACAGATTTTGGCATGCAATTTAGCACATCGTATCCCGAAGGGTACTCTCACTATGTAATTATGGAAGGGATTGTGCCATTTGAACGGATTCAGCTCTATGGAATAAACTATAATATGGACCCTGAGTTTGAAATTTATAATGCGTCCGGATACTTTTATAAAAGAAATGAACGAAAGCTCTTTGTGAAAATGAAGCACAAGAAAACACAAGAGGACATACGATTGTTTTATAGCAAGTAGCATATTCCTTGCTATACTTCTTACAATCTTCGTGACACTAGGCAGGTACCCTACAGACAAGAAGGTTTGCATGGAACAACGTTCAATTGTATTTTTAACCGGTGCGGGTATTTCCGCAGAGTCAGGAATAAATACTTTCCGCAGCGCAGGCGGACTCTGGGAGACATACAGCATCGATGAAGTGTGCACACCAGAAGCGTTCAGAAGAAACAGAAAATTTGTACTCGAGTTTTATAACAAGCGGCGGGCAGAATTGCACGATAAATTGCCCAATCCAGCACATCGCATGATAGCAGCACTTGAGAAAGATTATGGGAGCCGCATCATCAATATAACGCAGAATATCGATGACCTCTTTGAAAAAGCAGGGTGCAGCGCTGTCATGCACCTCCATGGGGAACTAACCAAAGCCCGCTGTGAATTTTGTGGACATACCTGGCACATCGGTTATAAAGCAATATATGGTGATGAACAGTGCCCGGACTGTGGAAACCATAAAACCCGCCACCATGTCGTCATGTTCCATGAGGAAGCGCCGCTCTATTGGCTGCTCTATGCAACAATTGATAGGCTCTTTGCGACAGAAAGCATGCTCGTAGTTATTGGCACGTCGGGACAGGTGCTTCCTGTAGAACTCTTTGCACGAGCAGCACCAGTGAGCATCTTAAACAATCTTGACCCCGAGCCGGCAATCGATGACCGAGTATTTACCCATGTTTTCTATGAAAAAGCAGGTGTCGCAAGCGCTCGCATTGACACACTATGCAGGGAGTATTTAGAGCTATGATCGCAACAGTAATTAATGCGGCTTCAGTTATTCTGGGTTCACTCATTGGCCTTGTTCTCGGTAAATACGTTACCGCGCAAAAACAGCATATCGTCATGACTGGCGCGGGCATTGTAACCGTGCTCATTGGGATCTATATGGGGCTCAAAACAACAGCCTTTGTCGAGCTTGTACTGGCGCTGATCATTGGAGGACTCATCGGGTCAGCGCTACGCATTGAGGACAGCATTGAAGCGCTCGGAAACAGGCTGGAGCGGCTGTCGCTGAGGCGCACACAAGCCGGTACGCATACAATGAATGCAATGAATACGACACGTAGAGCCGGCACAGCGGCTAAAACCACAATGAGCGAAACAATGAATACAGCCGATACAACTGAGCATAGCATGCCCGCCAGCATGGAAACAAATAACAATCTTCCTGCCACTAGCGATGATGGGTCCACAAGCAAGTTTGGAAAAGGATTTTTAAACGCATCGGTACTGTTTTGTGCCGGGGCGATGACGATACTCGGAGCAATCGAAGCGGGAGTCAATAGAAACTATACGCTCCTCTTAACTAAAAGCGTGCTCGATGGATTCATGGCGATTGTGTTTGCCAGCATGTACGGTATCGGGGTTGCGTTTTCTGCTCTGACGATTCTGGTTTATCAAGGCATCCTCACGTGGCTCGGTATATTCCTAGAGCCGGTTCTGAGCGACGTCATTATGACCGGTATTTCTGGAGTTGGGGGATGTCTCGTACTCATGATCGGACTCAACCTGCTCAAGCTTACCAAAATAAAGACAGCTGATTTTCTGCCAGCACTCATCATGATGCCGCTTATTCTTGTGGTGTCATCTTTGGTTGCTTAGTGCCACGAACATTGTGAAAACACAGATTTGGATTACTACCGGTTTGGTTTTTATAGGAAGTTTGAACATACAGTGCAGCAGGAAAATATATATACAACATATTGTGGGTCTAGCAGTATGCACAAGCTTCCTGACACTAAGCACGGAGAGCATAAAAGAGCTGCCTGAGAATTCCTATTTGGTAAGTAACTACTAAGCAAAAAAAGCCGCCTTGGGGGCTTTTTTGAAAATTTATTGCGCATGCAAAACAAAAGCCGCCCGGGAAGGGCGGCCTTTGTATTAGGAATTGCTCCCTAAAAGCTCACGTCTTACTTATGGCACTACAAACATGAATACATCAGCAGTGTCCTGAAGGTTCGCCGCGAAGGGAGTATCGAGCGTTAAAGCACCTTTTGCTGTCGCTAGAGCGCCATCATCATCTTCTTCATGGGAGTCGTCCTCAATCGCGGTGCGGCTGCCGTCTTGAAGGTTTACTTCCGTAATGCGGGTGAACCCGATCTGGATACCATAGTTGCCGTATTTGCTGTTATATGGCGAAATCTTGGCGTAATAGGTTCCCGCGGAAAGCTCGATAGCAAGCGTGTCGAGGTAACCTTGGTCGATTGATCCTACGAGCGTTGTTAGCTCATCATCCGAATAAACTTCTATTATGGTGTCCGTTGTATCGGCACCACCATTATAAGCGTTGTTCTTGACGGTGCAGACATAGATTATATTTTTATTATAATCAATGCTAATGTTCTGATCCGCCGAATTATCCACACTTACCGTGCGCGTTTGAAGGTCTCCAAAGAAACTCGTCTTGATCGTGTAGTTTCCTGCAGGCAGGCCGTAGAAAGCGGCCTGGCCATTGGTGCCATTCGTCATGGCTATGGAGACAATCTTGCCATTAGCATCGTAGAGGTAGACTTTTTGGTCTATGAGTACTTTGTCATACGGATCGCCAAGCCCCGAATGATAGTTGTTCGAGTTGTTGTTTACTGTCACGACGAGTTTTTTGGTGACATAGTAGCTGCCGCTCGGGGGGAGGTCTATCCCTGTACGAACCTTGGTTGCGGCCGCGAGCACATTCACGCGACCATGGCCAAACGATTCGTCGAAACCGGAAGTACCTTTGTCATCAGCGGTAAGTTCGAGTACCTGTTTGACCTGATAAGGAGTAAGCGTGTTATTGAATGACAGCATATAGGCAACGACACCAGTCACAAAGGGTGTAGCCATTGAGGTACCGCTCATCCACTGGTAGTCAGTGGCACTCAAGTTCGGATCATCCCAGTAGTCGCCGCCGTTTCCGCATGAAAGGATATCGTACCCGGGAGCGGAAACGCTTATCCAGTGACCGGTATTTGAGAAATGAACCTTCTCGTCACGGCCATTCGTTGCGCCGACTGCAACGACACCCTGGTAGGCAGCGGGGAACTTGGTAACGCGCTGACCGTCGTTACCCATCGCGACGATGGGGAGGACACCGTTTTCGATTGCATAGTTGATCATTTCAAGTTCGAAGGAACCTGCATAGCTGCCGCCAAGGGACATATTGACTGGTACCGTAACCTGTCCATTCATTTTACTCGCCCGATTAGCTTTGACCCAGTCCGCGAGATCACCCAATGCGCCGTAAATTGACCAGTCTGCGCCAGAACCGGAATCTGCGTTTGCAAAACATTTGTACGAAATCAGTTTAACGTTTTTCCATGCTACACCAGCGACTCCTTTGCCATTATCACCGACTGCTGCGATGGTTCCGCTGACATGGGTACCATGGGCTTCATCATCCCAGTTCTCGCCTTGGGGTATTGTAACAAAATTTTTGCCGTCGCCGACCCAGGTAAAGGTATTGTCTGGATTCTTGGTGAAGGCGCTCTTCGCATATTCTACGATAAGGTTATTTTGGTCATCATAGAAATCCTCATGGGTCATATTGATGCCGGTATCGATTACGGCGACATAAACCGTGTTAGTGCCGTAGCCATTGCCACCCTCTGAGACCGGCTTGTAGGAGTCAAGTGCTTTTGTTATGGCAAGCGCGTAGTCGTTCATCGCGCTTTTGGGATCGTCCTCGAGGTTGCCGCCGGTAAGACCGCGATACTGAACATCGGACTGGTTCTGGAACCCTTTTACGGGCTCAATAAGCTTTGATTTGAGTTCTGCTTGCGCATACTCAACGCCGGTAAGACCCCTAAGGTCGTGGAGAGCCTTTGCTATTTTGTTTTCACGGTAAAGCCTGTAATACACAGCGCCGTTGTCAAGTTCAAGCTTGCCTTTTACTGCAAGTCCAAGCCGTTTGAAAACCTCAGGATTAGTTGACGCATCGGTTTTAGCAATGATATAGCCATAATTGACCCATTCATTTGCCATGAGCTCAGCATCACTAGCGAGTGGATTGATTTTGTTTAAGGTGGGAACCTGAGAGACAGGATTCGTCCTGTCCAGAGAATTTGTACATGCTGTCATTAGCGTGAGCACTATTAGAACAAAAAACAGGTATTTTTTCATTCTGCGTTCTCCTTATTCTACAGAAAATTCGAAATGGCCGTTGATGGTGTTTGCCCCGGAGTCGTAATTGTCGCCATAACTACGCGCGACTCCGTTCGTATACGCTTTTTCGAAGTAGCAGGGATGATCGGAGGTTCCGTTGAGCACTTCGAGATCGCCGTAAATATCCCATTCATAGGTAGCACCTTCAAGGGGCGAGAAAACTGTCTTACCTACGGCGTTAACCCTGCCTGTTCTGAGAACTTCGGGTGCTATTGATATTTCATTACCGCTTAACGTTATCTTGCCCGCGAGGTCGAGGTTTGCGGACGCGATATCGACATACGCTTGGGGCGTAATATCTAAATCGAAGGCTTCGAATCTTATCTGGGCAAAATTATACCTGAACAATCCGACATAGCTATATGTGCCAGTTTTGTTGCGTATAACGAGTACAAAGTAAAAGTAATCGGAAATTGTCGCATTCCACAAATTTGTATTGCTGACTGTAAACTTGAATGCGGGAAGGGTTGACAGTGGATTGGCCGGGTTGTAGTCAAAACTACTCCGATTTGCCGGCGCTGAAAGGTTAGCCTGGAAGGGAGCCATGACAGAAGAACACGCAGTTCCGTCGCTTTCCTTGGTGTTAAGCGCATCAGTCCATACTTTGACCTTGTAATAGTAGATAGGACCCGCTGTCAGTGTGCTGTCAAAGTCAAAATAGGTATGGCTTCCACTCGATCCGGTTGATAGCGTGCCGTAGTTTTTGGAACCAATTTTAACCCATGTGCCGCCGGAACCTTCCTTCCTGTACACATCAAAGCCCCTGATTCCGACATTGGTGCTGCCCGATTGCAGCTTGAAGTTGACGACTGCCCGGTAGGATACGGGTACTGCACCGCTTCCCGGGTCATATGGATTCAGGGCGAAGGTACCTACCCCTGTTTCCTTACTAAAGAACTCGCGGCTTAAGCCATACGAGCGGATATCAGCGGTAAAACTCGTAAACGAAGCAGACGATAATGATAAACCTATAGCGCCTTTTCCTTTGCAGCGTACAATAGCCGGAACATGGAGCCTATTGTTAGTAATATCGTAAGCCACAATATTGAGTGCATGAGCACCACTAAGGATTTCCTGTCCGGAAAGGTCAAAGCGGTATACAGCCCTGTACTCATAATCTCCTTTAATGGCCTCGGAGATGAGGAGTGTGCCGTCAATGCCGCCCGCGCTGCTCGGAACCATATCGATGCCAAGACGGGCGCCGAAACCGGAACCATACGTTGGTTCAATTGAGTTTCCACCATAAATTTCGACAAAAAGGTACTTTGTACCCGAAATATCAAGTTGCACCGTAGGATCAGTGAGATCGATCGGCGTCGCTGTTCCAAACGAGGAACTTGTACTTGTGTACGCCTGGTGCATGGTCATTTTATGCTCTTGATGGTTATTCATCCCCAACCTGGGGTTTACGCAGACAACAGTATTATCTCCGAGCGCGTTGACCCAGTAACGTTGTATGACATTGTATCCGTATCCGGCTTTGTTCGTTATTATTGTCACGTACTGGTTTGGTTCAAGATCGCAGATTGCAAGTCCCGAAGTATTGGTCGTACCGTTTGCTCCAGAAATCGGATTACCTGAAGAATCAAGAATATTATATGTCACGTCAGACAGTATCGTTCCGTTGACTGACTCTACTGTGAGAATCGTCAGTGGTACCGTTGCTGCCGCTTCCCTTATATTAACGGTATATGTTTTTGTTGTAGTTTTGTCTTCGGCGGTCACTACAATCACGGCAGTGCCGGTACCATTCGACAAAGATACCAACGCGCTTTTTGTCGATGTGACATCGGTGCCGTTAATTGTGATGGATTTTACTTCCGAACTTGCAGGTTCTACCGTTACTGTAGCGGAAGTAACATCCTTCTTTACGCCCGCCTCATAATCAATGAAGATTGGGCTGAAAAGGGGAGAAAGCGGGGTAACGATGTCGTCCGAGCCTTTTACACCAATATATGTAAGACAGGCATCGGTGCTTTTTGCTGCCGGCTGCTCAGGTTGCGGACAGCCAGTAAGGGCGAGAATGGCAATAAACACAAACGCAATGCCATATCCAAGGGAAAGTCGTTTCACGGAAACATCCTGAATAAAAAGTTCGTAGCGTTTTACTACGCAAAATTCGAGCTGTCAAATAAAAAAAGTAATATTGATTTTTGTGATAGGTATTAGGAAAAATCCAGGGACAGACCATAAAATAGTTATAAAAGATATGAGGTCTGTCTCTCTGCGCATAAAAAAAGCGCTGCCCAAAAATGGGCAGCACTGTCTTCGTTTAATGCTTCTTGCGAACAGTATTAATAACCCCAGCTTGGATAGTACCATTTATTCATGAGCTCTCTCCATGTATCTACGCTGCCATTGGTATTAGAAACCGCGAAATCTATGTTCCCGTAATTGCCGGGATTCGTAATGCGGGTTGCTCGATACCACCACTGGTATGCGTAGTGGCTTGCGGGTGAGTTTCCCTGTGATGTATACGTAATATTGCCCCGCGAGAAAAATATTGAGAGGCCGGATTTTGTATTCCCAAAATAGTAGCCGGTGCCATCGCGGAAGGGACCACAGTATCCGCCACTATCTCCATATGCCCAGACGATGACATCGTGGAGTTTTGTTATTACATTTGAAGCTGCCCTTTTTATAGCAGTGCCATATTCGCGAGTATTTCTATCATGTGCAATTATGTCGCAGAGGTCGTATATGTCAAAAAATGGGTATTCCAACTCGTCGCCATCGACATTGTTTGCCGCCAGGGTACTTGCAAAGTAATTCACTGCGTCATCACGGTCGCTCTCTATGAAGTCCTTCTTGCCTTCGGCATCCATAGCATTTGCCAGGGAAAAAAGTGCAGTTTTCAGAGCTTCTATTTTGGTCGGATCAAGATCGATGGCTGACAGAGTTTCGCCTGAGTTATTAGATCTATTTCCGGGGTTTTCGATATAATGTTCGTAGGCATAAACGACAAGCTTGGCGAAATCCTCGGGGCTCGGATTGCCGGCAGTGAAATTGAATGTTGATGAGCCGCTGTAATTTTTGATAGACCCGGTAGCGATCCGGTTGAGAATATATTCGTAATCCCAGCCATCGCCCTGCTCGGTGTGCATGGATGCGACCATATACTTAGCGAGATTCCTGAATTCGTACGCTACCTCAACCATTCCCATGAGACAGGCATCGAAACCAAGGACGGAAAGTTTGTCGGTAGACGAAAAATTTGCTCCGATAGCCTGCTGTACTTCTTCGAGATATAGACAGTCGCCGTTATTCGTGTCATCCCAACAGATTGCCTTAACATTTTTATCCCCGGTGACAGTGGTACTGGGAGTTGTATTTCTGCTACGAGCTCCACCACCATGATTCCACAGCACGAGTGCATAATTAGTAGCGGGGAAATTGCTTTTTGACCAGCTTATGAAATTTTTAAGCAAATTGGGGTCACCCAGATTTTGTTCCGGGCTGTCATATATCAGTTCGGAGTTGATGAAGTCAGGATTTGTATCAGGTTTTACTTTGTAAAGCCGGGTATTTGTCCAGTTGCCGTTCGAACTGTCTTCGCCTGGAATTCTGTCAAATAAAACGATTATATTGATTTTTGATTCGATTGAAGGATCCTGGACTTTCGCTGCAAATAGACCAGCTTCCATTTCATTGAAATCTTCGATTGCAGCAGCTTCCAAGTTGTTGTCCCCATCCATATAGACCATGATGGTCCAAAGATTTCCTTTTGCTCCTTCGTAAGAGGTCGGAAAAAGATCTGTTAAAATAGTTTTCGGCGGTACAGGATCGGATGGTTTTTGGGGGCAGCCCGTAAAAAGCGTTATCAATGAAAATGCGCAAATAAGCGTTAATAATCTGGTATATTTCATTCAAACTCCTTATGAAAAAAAATTATATATCACAGCAAAATAAAAAACAAGCTATCGGCAATAATTGTTTTTTGGTTAGTGTCTCGAAGCTTGTAAAGATCCAGTTTTATTATAGCATCTTTGAATGTTAGAGAAACTGATACGCTCTGTTACGTATAGTATGTACTATATCAACTCTTGTGGTATACTGCAAACAGTTTTTACAATCTTCGTGACACTGAAGGGTTGCAGTAATGAGTGTTTTTGAAACTCACTATGTACAATCTACTCCTCACACAGCGCGCATGCTCCGTGCGGTAATGCGGTTCATCGGTATGAAAAAAAATACCGAGCGAAACATGCTGTTAAATAGGTTTAAGAAAACGCCGGAGGCAGTGCCGGGTAAGCTGCATCGTTCTTGTAACATCAGCGTGGAGCATTTTTACGGACAAAAGGTTTGGACTATACGGCGCAGGGTTGAACGGGCAGAGAAAGCAAACAGAGCTATTGGTGCCGCTGTAAACAAGGCTGATCCGAGAGCAGTTTGGGTAAGCGAAACTCCTCTTGCAGCGAGAGAGAGCGATGCTGTACCAATTCTACTCTATTTTCATGGCGGCGCGTTTCTTGAGGGTGTAACAAAACGGCATTGGCTCCTGATTGAAAAGTTAGCACAGGTATGGGGCGGGGCAATGGTGTTCCCCGACTATCCGCTTGCGCCAGAGCATGGGTGTCGAGATATACAGAAATTTGCGTTAGCGCTCTATCATGATGTTCTGGAACGGTATTCAGCTTCGAGAGTAGTGCTCATGGGGGACTCTGCTGGAGGAGGACTTGCTCTGAGTATGGCGCTCGAGCTTCGCGATAGAGGCGAGAGGCTCCCAGATGCGCTCATACTCTATTCACCCTGGCTGGATTTAACCATGAACAATTCACAGCTTGCTGAACTTGAGGCGGTCGATGCAATATTGAGCGTGCAAGGGCTCAGGGCTGCAGCGGCGTACTATGCACAGGGTGCACCGCTCGATGAGTACCATATAAGTCCGCTCTATGGGAGTTTTCACAATCTTTGTCCCACTGCTCTTTTTACAGGGACAGACGATCTTTTATATGCTGACGCGGTTCGCTTTAAGGAACGGTTTGTCCAAGCTGAACGAAGAGCAGCAGCACGCGCAGAGCGCCCGTGCAACGAACCAGTCAAGTGCGGCACAGAGCAGACCTATCCGGATTTGTTCTTTTATGAGTATCCCGGCATGTTTCATGATTGGATGCTCGTTCCATTGCTTCCTGAGGCAAGCGATGTGATTAAAAAAACAATCACCTTTTGCGCTCAGCGTATTGAGTATTAAGAAAAATCTCATCGATCTGGTACTATTTGGTAAGTTTTTCATGCTATTGCGTAAATTTTAGAAACTTACTATTATACTGCCAGCATTAAAACCTGGCTTTTCTCACTTCTACGGTAGACCAGGAATCTATAGTTTCAAGGACAAAGCAATGTCAGAGAAGAAAATGGTCATGATTGACGGCAATGCTGCCGCAGCTCATGTTGCCCATGCCTGCTCGGAAGTAATAGCTATTTATCCTATTACTCCATCCTCGCCTATGGGTGAGCTATCAGATGAATTCAGCGCTCAAGGGCGCAAGAATATTTTCGGGACTGTCCCCCAGGTTGTTGAGCTGCAATCAGAAGCTGGTGCTGCAGGTGCAGTCCATGGTGCACTCACAAGCGGTGCTTTAACAACAACGTTTACTGCAAGCCAGGGGCTCCTCCTCATGATCCCCAACATGTATAAAATTGCAGGTGAGCTTACTCCCACGGTATTCCATATAGCAGCTCGTGCTGTCGCTGCTCATGCGCTTTCAATTTTTGGTGATCATCAAGATGTAATGGCATGCCGGCAGACAGGCTGGGCTATGCTTGCATCTGCTAATGTACAGGAAGTAATGGATCTCGCGCTCATTGCACATGCTGCCACGCTGGAAGCTCGTGTTCCGTTCCTGCACTTCTTTGATGGTTTTAGAACTTCGCACGAAGTATTAAAAGTTGAAGAGCTTTCTTACGACACCATGCGTGCTATGATCAACCCCGATCTCGTACGCGCTCATCGTGCACGCGGTCTCAATCCCGAAAAACCGGCAATTCGCGGTACGAGCCAGAATCCCGATGTTTACTTTGCAGGTCGTGAGGTTGCAAACAAATACTATCAGGCTGTACCGGGTATCGTTCAGGCTTACATGGACAAGTTTGCAAAGCTCACCGGACGTCAGTACCACCTCTTTGACTATGTTGGTGCTCCCGATGCAGATAAAGTTATCATTATTATGGGCTCTGGTTCGGACACTGCTGAGGAAACTGTTGCATACCTTGCTTCAAAGGGCGAAAAAGTTGGTGTGCTCATGGTCAGACTGTATCGGCCATTCAGTGTCGATGCCTTTATCAACGCTCTTCCTAAAACCATTAAAAAAATTGCAGTGCTAGACCGCACAAAAGAGCCTGGTTCCATAGGCGAGCCGCTCTATGAAGATGTCCGCACGGCAATTGGTGAGGCGATGGAATCTGGCAAGGGTCACTTTAATGATTGGCCGCTTGTTGTTGGTGGACGCTACGGTCTTGGTTCTGCGGAGTTTACTCCTGCAATGGTTAAGGCTGTGTTTGAGAATCTTGATGCAGCCAAGCCCATGCACGAGTTTACCGTAGGTATTACCGATGATGTCACTAATCTCAATCTCAAGTATGATGAAAATTTTGAGCTCCCGCTCAATGGCATAAAAGAATGCATCTTTGTTGGTCTCGGTTCTGATGGTACTGTTGGTGCTAATAAGAACTCGATCAAGATCATTGGTGATGAAACCGATTTTGCCGCACAGGGTTACTTTGTGTATGACTCCAAGAAAGCTGGTACCTATACTATCAGCCATCTCCGCTTTGGACCCGGTAAAATTGAAAAACCGTATCTCATCACAAAGGCCGATTTTATTGCTTGCCATAAGTTCTCCTTCCTGGAGAAGCTCGATATTCTTTCCTGGGCAAAAGAGGGCGGCACGTTCCTCTTGAATAGCCCATTCCCCGCTGACAAAGTATGGGACCAAATCCCGTATGAAGTGCAGGAACGAATTATTGCAAAGAAACTCAAGTTCTATGTGATTGATGGTATGGATATTGCGGAAAAGGCAGGCATGGGTAACCGCATCAATACGGTTATGCAGACCGCATTCTTTAAGATTTCCGGTGTGCTGCCTGAAGCAGAAGCTGTTGCGCTCATTAAGAAATACACAGAAAAAACCTATGCCCGCAAAGGTGCCGATGTTGTGGAGAACAACCTCAAGGCAATCGATATGGCATTGAATGCAGTGCAGGAAGTTAAGTATCCTTCACAGCCTTCAAGCAAAATTAGAATGGTTCCGCCTGTGCCGGCACAAGCGCCAGAGTTTGTGCGCAAGGTGCTTGGTGAAATCATTGCCGCTAAGGGTGACAAGCTTCCCGTGAGCAGCTTTCCTGTTGATGGAACCTATCCGACGGCAACCACTCAGTACGAAAAGCGCAATATCGCGGAAAAAATCCCCGAATGGGATCCATCAATCTGTATTCAGTGCGGCCAGTGTACGGTGGTCTGTCCCCACGCTGTTATCCGCATGAAAACATACAAGCCCGAACTGCTCAAGAACGCACCTGCTGCATTCAAGAGTGCCGATGCAAAGGGTAAAGAGTTTGAGGGTCTCAAAGCAACAATTCAGGTAGCACCAGAGGATTGTACCGGCTGCGGAGCCTGTATCAATATTTGTCCTGTGAAGGATAAAGCCGATCCATCGCGCAAGGCGATCAATTTTGTGGATCAGCTCTCTGTCCGCAAACAGGAAGCTGAAAATTGGGAATTCTTCCTCTCGCTGCCCGAACCGGAAAATCTCAATCTGGGTACGATTAAGGGTGTTGCGATGAAACGCCCGCTCTTTGAGTTCTCAGGAGCGTGTGCTGGTTGTGGTGAAACACCATACATTAAAATGGTTAGCCAGCTCTTTGGCGACCGCGCTATTATTGCGAATGCAACCGGTTGTTCATCAATTTATGGCGGTAACCTGCCCACAACCCCCTATGCACAGCGTGCAGATGGCAGGGGACCTGTTTGGTCAAACAGCCTCTTTGAGGATGCTGCAGAGTTTGGTTACGGTATGCGTCTCAATGCCGATAAGCTCGCTGAATATGCACGCGAGTTGCTTATCGCTAACAAAGCAAAGCTCCCCATGGCGGATAAGCTGCTCAACAATACTCAGGAAGATGATGCAGCAATTGAAGCTCAGCGTGTGCAGGTTGCAGAACTCAAAAAAACACTTGCTGGTATAAACGAAGAGTGGGCAAAAGAGCTTTCCAATGTTGCTGACTATCTTATAAGACGCTCAGTCTGGATTTTTGGTGGTGATGGCTGGGCTTACGATATTGGTTTTGGTGGTCTTGACCATGTAATTGCTTCCGGAAGAAATGTTAACCTCCTCGTGCTCGATACCGAAGTGTATTCAAATACCGGTGGTCAGATGTCCAAATCGACTCCGTATGGAGCGGTTGCAAAGTTTGCTGCAAGCGGTAAGGATATTGGAAAGAAAGATCTCGGTATGATCGCAATGAGCTATGGATATGTGTATGTCGCACAAATTGCTATGGGTGCTAACATGAACCAGGCGCTCAAAGCAATCCGCGAGGCTGAGAGTTATAACGGTCCTTCAGTAATCATTGCGTATAGCCACTGTATCAATCACGGCATCGATATGATGAAGGGTATGAATCAGCAGAAGCTCGTTGTAGAATCGGGAATCTGGCCGCTCTATCGCTATGATCCGCGCCTCGTTGCAGAAGGCAAGAATCCGTTCCAGCTTGACAGCAAAGAGCCAGTGTTTGAAAAGGTACAAGAATTCATGAACAGTGAAACTCGCTTCAAGAGTCTTACTGCAATGAATCCTGAACGCGCTGCAATGCTCATGCAAAAAGAGCGAATGCTTGTTGAGCGCCGCTGGAAGGAATATAAGTACCTTTCGGAACGGCCGTTCTAAACGGTAAAAAACCAGGCACCGCGAGAAATTTTTGAGTTTTCGACAGGGTGTCCTGATTTCAGTGCTATCGCGAGCCACTTACTATCGGCTCATTCTATATGCCTGATAAAAAAGCTGCCCCACGCGGGCAGCTTTTTTTGTGTGTGTATTCGAGTGTGGCGTCTCACAGGCGTCTTAATAGCGCCTTACAGGCGCGTCTAATGAGCGCCACTGGGCGAACATTTTTGGAAAGTTATTAGTGATAATACGATGCAGGCGAATAAAAATATTTTACCGTGCTATTATTTCTTTTATAATAAAATCTTTACCGGAGAGAACGTCAAAAGCACTATGTGAACATACTGGGCACTGTGCATGATGCTTTACTACATTAAAGGTTTCACCGCATGATCTGCATTTCCCAATGCCGGGCACAAGTTCAATTTTTAGTTCAGTATTTTCCAGAATAGTGTCATGAACAGCAGCTGGGTAGCATTCTTCTATATAGTGAGGAACGACTGGAGAGAGTTCGCCAATTTCTAAAACGAGCGTCTGAATTTCCTGAATTCCCTGCTCCTGTGCGATCGAAGTAATTGTTTCGGCTATGTTAATTAGTATTCCTAATTCGTGCAATTGTTAAATCCCTGTCTCTGTGTGCTACAAAGCAGGCAGCTGGCTATGAGCCAGATGCCTGCTCTTTTGTTTTACATTGTCTTTTCTTTTTGCCTGGAACCGCTGAATGGTTTGGAAATTGATGTTACTAATTTTTTACCAGCGATTCTCAGCTTGCGCATGAGCATATATTTTACTACCGTGGGTTTGAGTTTTTCAAAGGGAACACCGGGTTCATCATAACGTCGTACAAGCTTTATTGCATCAAACTTACATTGCGTGACGCATTGTCCGCAGCCAACACACATGAACTCATCAATAACCGATGCACCACAGGAAAGGCAGCGCTCAGTTTCTTTTTTGACTTGATCTTCGGTAAAGGTTCCGCGCGTGTCTCGCATTGCTGGTGCTCCATGAGTTTCTTTATCGAGGGGTCGCTGCCGAGGTATTCTGTCATAGCCTTCGAGGTCCAGGTTCTCTTTGTCGAGCGGTTTATAGTCGCGCTTGAGCCGTCCGAGAACAAGACTCTGGCCCTTGTGTACAAACCGATGCAGTGAAATTGCACCTTCTTTACCCATTGCAATTGCATCAATTGCGAATTTAGGACCGGTGACAACATCGCCTCCGGCGAACACATCAGGCTCGCTGGTCTGGAAGGTAATAGGATCAACTTTTATCGTTTTATTGGGATTGAGTTCGATTGTTGTGCCTTCAAGGAGTTTGCCCCAGTCAATGGCCTGTCCGACAGAGAGAAGCACATAGTCAGCATCAATGGTAATGGTTTCATTTTCGTTATATGTCGGACTGAATTTTCCTTCTGCATTGAAGACAGCGGTACAGCGTTTGAACTCGAC
This sequence comes from Spirochaetota bacterium, assembly GCA_029547205.1. GTDB lineage: Bacteria > Spirochaetota > Spirochaetia > Treponematales > UBA12059 > JAKPPT01. The sequence goes on along the minus strand of JAKPPT010000115.1, from coordinate 73,783 downwards.
ACCTGATACTTTCCCGTTCCTGGTAAGAATTTGTTTTGGTCCCCATGAATTTTCAATACTGATGCCTTCATGGAGCGCTTCTTCGATTTCTTCGGGAAGAGCGGGCATTTCTTCACGTTTTTCAAGACAGTACATGGTTACTTTTTGCGCACCAGTGCGTACTGCAGTGCGGGCTACGTCGATAGCTACGTTTCCGCCTCCGATTACAGCAACTTTTCCGGAAAGTTGAGGTCTGTCCCCAAGGTTAACTTTGCGGAGAAAATCGAGACCGGTCATAACTCCTGCAGCGTCTTCTCCGGGGAGGTTGAGCATGCGGCCTGCTTGTGCGCCTACAGCAATGTAAAACGCTTCATAGCCTTCTTTTCGAAGCTGCGGTATTGTTACGTCTTTACCGACTTCGATTCCGGTTTTTATAGTCACACCCAGCGCACGGAGTACATCAATTTCAGCATCGATAACATCTTTTTCAAGACGGAAAGCGGGAATACCAAATGTGAGCATTCCGCCAGGCAATTTTTCTTTTTCAAAGACTGTTACATTGTAACCATCCTGAGCCAGGAAGTACGCGCAGGAGAGTCCTGCAGGTCCTGCACCAATCACTGCAATTTTGTTGCCATACTCGTGCCGCTTCCGCGGTATGTAGCGGCTCCCAGCATGGAGGTCTTTTTCTGCAATGAATTTTTTTATTTCATCAATAGCGAGCGGATCGTCAAGGTTGCCTCGTGTACATTCCGATTCACACTTGCGCGGACAGATGCGGCCACAAACAGCAGGGAATGGGTTTTCCTGCTTGATGAGTTCGAGTGCTTCGGTATACTTGCCCTGTGCTGCTAATTTCATATAACCTTGAATTCCAATATGAGCAGGACAGCCAGCTTTACATGGGCTTGATCCGGTATCTTCTACAACTTTCCGATTGATGCGGTAATCGGGGTTCCATTTGTCAGGACCCCATTCGGTGTCGTAGGGTAGTACTTTCTTCTCGGGTTTTCCGAGCTTATCGGCGCAGATTTTTTGTCCGAGTTTTGCAGCGTTCGAGGGACAGTTCTCAACACAGGCTCCGCAGGCAACGCACTTTTCAGGGTCAACCTGTGCAACAAAATTGGAGCGAACCATATCCGGATTGCGGTACATGTTTGCAATGCGCATTGAGAAACAACCGCAGCCGCAGCAGTTACAGATAGCATGTGTGTGTCCCGGTCCGTCAAGGTTGGGAATGCTGTGCATGAGTCCATTTTCTTCTGCACGGCGGATAATTTCAAATGCTTCTTCCCGCGTAATCTAGCGTCCTCGTCCAGTTCGGATATAGTATTCGGCTGCATGTCCAAGCTGAATACACATGTCCTCCTTGAGGTGACCGCAGCCTTCGCCCATTACTTCCCGAGAAGTTCTGCATGAACAATCAGAAACAGAGAAAATAGTAGCCTCGTTAAGATATTTTGATACTTCTTCATAGCTCGCATGTCGTGTTCCCGCATCGAGCGCTTTTTGAATGGGTATAACACGCATAACGCCAGTACCAACAGGAAAGTTACCTGCGGTTTTTGGACCGCGTCGTTTACCGTATGCATCAAACGCTTCTCCAACTTGAGGATACTTACGGACATTCTCTTTGTTGTTAACAATCATTTCCATGTGTCCGGGAACCCAGACATCGTGCCAATACTTGTCAACACCGTCTTTTTTATTAACTATAGCAACACCGGCAACAGCAAGTTCCCAGAGCAGGCGTGATGTTTCCTCAACACTTTTGCCGCACTGTGCTGCGATTTCTTCTGCGCTTTGTGGCTGTCTGAATTTTAAGAACATTGCAACATCAGCCATTTCGTCGGTAACAATTGGTTCGAGTATTTTGTATTCAGGATATTCGGGTTTAATTTCGTCTTTTGAACCGCGTTTTACCCTGCTGATCTTGCATGCAAGGTTAATAATTTTTTCACGTGCCATGTGCTACTCCTTAGTGTTAATATTTTTCCATGCTATAACTTCGTTATAGAGCCAATCCGTCCATGCCGGAATTCCTTCTCCGGTCTTTGCTGATATGGGGAATATTTGTATGTGCGGGTTAAGTTTTCTAACACGATCTTTAAATAATTCAAAATTAAAATTAAATAACGAACAGGTATCAATTTTATTGATGAGGAGAGCATCAGCCATTTCAAACATGATGGGATATTTGAGCGGTTTATCATCGCCTTCCGGGACCGATAGTATCATTGCATTTTTAGAAGCTCCAGTTGCAAACTGGGCTGTGCAGATAAGGTTTCCGACATTTTCGAGAATGACGAGATCGAGATTCTCAATACCCAATCCAGTGAGACCTTGCCTCGTCATTGCAGCATCAAGGTGGCACATACCGCCTGTATGGAGCTGTATAACTCTTGTGCCGGTATCTGCAACCGCGTGTGCATCGACATCCGAGTCAATATCTGCTTCCATGACACCGATGCGAAGCCTGCTAGAAAGTGCTTTAATTGTTTGGAGAATTGTAGTGGTCTTGCCAGAGCCGGGAGATGACATGAGGTTTAATAAGAATACGCCTTTAGTATGCAATTCTTCTTTGAGCTCTTTTGCACGCTTGTCGTTGCCTTCGTACACGCTCTGTTTAATTTCCAGTATTCTGAAGGTGTTCATGGCTGCTCTCCGGGATTTTAAGATAGCGATCAGGCCCCATAAGCATATACTATTGATAAAAAAGCATCAATATATTTTTATTAAGTAAAAAATTGATGCATTCTATCCGCTAGTGTCACGAAAATTGTAAGTGCAAACACCTGTACGCACAGGCTTCCTGACACTAACCAGCAATTGCAACTTTCTTTTTTTCACCGCGGCTCAGGGTATACGGTGTACGGTCGCAAAGGTGTTCAATACCAAGCAGCATCAGGCAGTCTCCGACTCGATCTTTGAGTTCCATATCGGTGAGGTTTAACTGTGTCGGGCCAAAAGCAATTTCTTCATAGACGCTTGGACAAAACAACTGGGTATCAGGATTTTGGAATACAAAGCCAATTTGTTTATGAAAAGCCTTTCGATGAACTGGGTCTTTTAAGTAGGCTTCTGTAATGCGAATATTATTAACTGAAAAAATTCCGCTGGTAGGAAAAATTAGTCCGTTGAGCAGTCGGAGCAATGTTGATTTACCCGATCCATTAGAACCTACTATTGCAACACTTTCTCTGCTTTCAATTGTGAAGCTGATGTTGTAGAGTCCCGGTATTTTCATATCGTAATAATAACTGATATTCTCTGCGCAGATCATGATGTGATAGAGAGCACTCCTATTTGTTTAATAGTAAAAAAGTGGTGAAAAGAACAGAAGAAGCAAATAAGAAGTAATAGTCGCTTTTCATCAGCTTTTTACTTTTTTGATGAACAAATTTGCCGTCAAAACAGCGGCATTCCATGGCATGTGATAATTCTATATTCATTTGAGTTGTTGTTATAAAAAGATTGCCAAGCATATCGCCAGCAACTTTTTTAGGTTTATGAAGTATGCCTGTGCTTCTTTTGATGCTTGCTTCAATGATGTTTCCTGATCGTTCTGCAAGCATGTATATAAAACGAATTGTGGAGTCAACTATAAACAGTATGAGATCTGGAAATTTTATCCGTGCACAGGCTGCTGTAATTTTATGCCAGTTGCTGGTAGACGCAGTTATCATCATGAGGAGGACAGATGTTCAAACATGGATCGTTTTGACTTATAGTTTTTCCCGGGTTGACCAGAGACCGAGCGAGGGATTTCTGATAAAGAAAATTTGCTCGCCATGGGGCAATTCGTTAAACCCATCGGTAAGTTTGTCCGGGTTGTAGCGTTTTAATGCCGTGTTGAGATCCATGTAACTGTAATGTACCTGTTCAATTGCATCACGCGAGAGATATCCTGGTGCGTATGTTATGGTAAACCTTCCTTCTGATGAACCGTGAATGAGGTGCGCTGCAGCGTGAGCCATTTTTTGCAGTTCCGGGTCTTGTTTCCATGCTTGTAAGATTGCTGGGGAACCGCTGTACCCATATTTACGGATAAGCGTATCAATATTCTCATGCTCGCCAAACCGTTTTAGCCCCGGTGCAATGATAATGAGTTCACCACCGTCAGCAATGGCTTTGCAGGTACGATATACTGCTTTATTGGCAACCCATGTACTCTCATATTCATCAGGGTCCATATATGCAACGACTTTTTTTAATGGCGGTACGACGGTTATATTTTCTTTTTGGGATTGTTCCGCTGCCATTAAATAGGTATCGATATCATCTCCGCAATAAAAACCGGTATGTACCGGGTTCCCGTTTTCATCACGAGACATTACAACAAGAATATAAATTTTAGGAAGCGAATTCAGAAACTCATGTTCGGCTTTATTAAAGCAGTAGCGCAATGGTGTGAGTATCTTGCCCATGGTGTTTTCAATACCATAGCACGCTGACGCCATGTGAGTGGCAGCAATAGTGTCTCTTCCACCGATGCCGATGATAAAATTTTTATTATGATTAGCAAAACCGACTACCTCATGCGGGACAACCTGTCCCACGCTGATAATTATATCCCATGGTTTATCAAAGAGAATCGAATTGACCGATATGGGTATATCCCAATCTGCCTTGCCTTCCATGATGGCTGAAACATATGTTCGTGGAATACTGCCGACGGTTTTAACGCCAGTAATGCAATCGTGTTTTAATATGTGGTCTTCAGGAATAGAACCAAACATCTTTTTATTTTGTTGAGGCGTGTGTGGTTGGTGCTGCCCAAGTGTGGGCATTATAAAAACCTCTGCGTGTGGTGCAAAGTAGTTATATAAAGCCTCTGTAATCCAGCCTGAACCACTGTGTATGCGTGTGATATCAGGGGGGAGGAGGAGAATTCGTTTAGGATCTGAAGAGTAGCGCTGTTTTGCTGTCTCAGCGCATTGTTGCGTTAATTCAAGTATTGTTTGTCTGGAAAGTGCTCTTCCGCGTTCAAAAAACCACGGCATGGATGCTCCTGTAATATAAATATATATAGTAGAAAATTAGTTTTTTAATGGAGGCGGATTAAATTGATTAGTAATTGGCATACGAACCAGTTTTACAAAATCATATTGTCTGCTTTTGACTATGCGTTGAATCGATGTTTCAGCTGCGCTTTCAAAAACCGCAACTGTAAAAATTCCTTCTTGAGTAAAAAATGGAATGAGTGCTGCAACATGGAAAAAGCGGCGGAGGTATGGTGGTTCTTTTGATCGCACACTGAGAGCTGCAAAATACATATTACCAGGTTCGCGCACTGCAAGCAAATACAGCATGGGAACCAGTGCTTGAATCTCAAATCCTACATCTTGAAAATTTTGTGTAACCAGACGATACTGAACGCCACCGGAAATGGGGTTAGTTCCATTTACCATAAGACTAAAGGTTGGTTCGTCAACATCGTGCCGTAATGGATCAGTCTGTGATGTGTTATTTACAACATTCCATGCAGAGCGCGCAAGGGCTCGAACCCAATCAATGCCAAAATAGGGGTCATACAGTTCTTCAAACGGTTTTGTAAAGCTTGAACCGCGGTAATCAAGCATGCGTTCTTTGATTTCCCGAATGGAAAGCAAGGTGCCAGTATAAGGGAATAACATACCGTCTGTAATCCACTTAAGGAATCCAGAGCAATTTAAGCCATATGGAGGCTGCTGCAGTTCCAGTGTGCGTATCCATCGAGGAGATCCATCGGTATCGATAGCTCCATCGTCATTGTAGGCAAGTTCTGGCAAGCGTGCACGAATGTTTTCGATAAGTCTCTTAGCGTTGTTGTATAGTACATGCTCTGGAGCGAACAGATTCCAATCAATAACAGCATTTGTTGCATTGATAATAGTCTTCATGCTTGCTACTGCAAGGTTTTCAAATGACAGCGGGATAATTACTTCGTGGTAAATTACTGCGCCAAAAATAATAATGTCGGCTTTCGTGCGTTCTCCAAACGGATATATCCGCATAAATGTATCTTCTGAGCTTAGTAAAAATATTTTAACTTGCTCAAAATCACCTGTTTTTAATGATCTTTTGAAAATCCATGTCCCCTGCATGTAGTCAGCATATTTCCCGTTGCGTTCAGGGCTGATAATTGTATAGAGGTGAGTCGTGGTTAGACTAGTGCTTATTTTCCACTGTCCCCACCCATTAGCAAGCACGAGCGATTTTAGTGAACGTGCTGTGATGATGTCTGCATTGATAGTCGATTTCCACAGCTTCCCACGTATATCTGCTGAATCTTTAATGTCGTAGATTGATGCGTCACCTGGAATTTGCTGAGCAAAAACAACTGCAGTTGAGAAAAAGATAATTGTTTGCAATAAACATATGATCGTTCGACTGCATCGCCTCATGGTTTTTTTATCATCGGTAATATGGTAATAAAAATCAAGATGGTGTATGGGTACTTGTAAATATTTTTATAATCAAGAACGAGTTTATAGCTCCGATATTTAGAGTACAGTACCTTGATGAATAAATTGTTTTTGACAGCAAGTTTGTTCAACGAGGTACCGAATCAATACATCAACAGCATAGACGAGGCATACAATGAGCGAACATCAACGAATCAAATCAGGAATACTTGCAATTGTTTTGGGGTTGGGTATCAGCATGTGTACACCCATGCTGTTTTTGCTCATACGCGCAATGCTGCATAGTCAAAACAACGATGAAGGCATGATAGCAACGCAGATCACATATGAACAAAAGCTCAACGCCGAACCATTATCTCTAGAAAAAGCTATCAATATAGTTGATAATGCGGATGATATCGTGATGACTCAGCTTGATAGAGCTCCTTACTTGCATCGCTATTTTAATAGTCTACGACCTTTCCCTAAAGGATTTTTTATACACAACAAACAAACTGCTCTGCCTGCTATAGGTGAATCGCTTGAAAAATTGGGCATGCCTTATAACGAAACAGGCTTATCGCTCCATTCGGTGCCTGCTCAAGAACCGGCAGGGCCATCACTCAGTGCAATACATGCTGCGGCACAGTCGCTGGCTGAACAGAATAACCAAGCCAACCAGGAAGGGCAGAAAGAGGACAGTCCTCAAGAAAGCTTATCACAAGCTGGAATACCTGTGTTGGCACACAGTCAGATACTGGCCTACTATGGCAAGCCAGGAGTTCGGTCAATGGGCATTCTAGGACAATACAGCAAAGAACAGCTTGCTCCCATGCTCGAAAAACTTGCCAGTGAATATGATGCGTTAAATGGCGATTTAGGGATTGTGCCCGCATTTTACATTATTTATGGCACCTGTTGGCCCGAAGGCAATATTGGATACATGTCAAAAACGGTAGTGAAAGACTATATCGAGTTTGCATTAGCGCGCGGTTGGATTGTGTTTCTTGATCATCAGATAGGAAAGTATGATGTAGTAAAGTCGCTCGAAACCATGTTTGAGTTTTTATCCTACCCTAACGTACACCTGGCACTTGATCCGGAATGGCGAACCACCAAGCCGATGAAAGAAATAGGCTATGTCACAGCAGATGAGATTAATCGGGCGCAGGAACGGCTTCAGGAATACCTTGTTGCCAATAAGTTTCCAGGTCCTCGCATGCTCGTTATTCATCAGTTTAAGCCCAAAATGATTATGAATCGGGATGCTGTAAAGACAACATATGACCAGGTCATTCTTGTCCATGTTGCAGATGGATTTGGCAATCCGCAGCTTAAAAAATCCACCTATTCGATGATTGCTCAGGCAAAAAATATCCCTGTAAAAGGGTTTAAGCTCTTTTATCCTCCGGCAATTCAAGGTGCTGGCTGGGATAATCCACTCATGAGCCCGCTGGATGTGCTTTCTTTAGAACCCATGCCGCTTGTGATTATGTATCAGTGAGCAGCAAACGGCTAATTTTACAGAAACGTATGTTTATGCTATAGTAGGTCTGTCCCTGTGGCGCTGTTGCGCCTGTGACGGTAATCACATGCTATAGTGAACGAAAGGAAAAGCCATGAGTATTCATATCGAAGCCCCGAAAGGTGCAATTGCTGAGTCAATATTACTACCGGGAGATCCTCTGCGAGCAAAATTTATTGCAGAGAATTATTTGACTGAACCCGTGTTATTTAACAAAGTTCGCAACATGTTTGGCTATACTGGTACCTATAAAGGACAAAAAGTCTCGGTTATGGGGACAGGTATGGGAATGCCTTCGCATTCTATTTATGTGAATGAATTACTCCGTGAATATGGAGTTAAGAGACTTATTCGTGTTGGAACCTGCGGGTCGCTCCAGGAAGATATTAAAGTTCGGGATGTCATTATTGCAATGAGTGCCTGTACCGATTCAAATGTCAATAGAATTCGCTTTCAGGGACTTGATTTTGCGCCAACTGCAGATTTTGAGCTTCTCGAAAAAGCCTGGCGCAGGGGTAAAGAAATGGGACTTTCTGTTAAGGTTGGTTCCATCATTTCAAGCGATTCATTTTATTCAGAAGACCCTGACCAGTGGAAAATGTGGGCACGGTACCGTGTGCTTGCAGTAGAAATGGAAACAGCTGAACTCTATACGCTTGCCGCAAAGTTCAATGCCAAAGCTCTTGCAATTCTTACAGTAAGCGACAGTCTGGTAACGCATGAGGCAACATCTGCCCAGGAACGGGAAACCACGTTTAAGACTATGCTTGAGCTAGCTCTTGAAACAGTAAATTCATAAGCTATAAACCAGAGTACACCATGAAGCGTCTTGTATTACTCATATGTCTCATTGGTATTGTATGTTCCTGTACTCAAAAACCTCAGCAAAATACTGATTCTGTGCAAAAACCGGTCAAAGCTGATGCTATAAAACAGGTACTGCCAGTTGCAGTCCTGTATGCAGCATCAAGCGGGTACCCGGAAGGTGTCTACATGGGCAGAGCTGGATTTTCAATGACTTATCCGGGTACGTTCGATGCTCCTCAGGGCAGAAGCAAGGTAAGTGCATGGTTAGAGCATGCTATGCGCACAATGATAGAGCAACAGGGCATAAGGGCTTTTATCATTGCACCGGCAGTAACGGGTATGGTTACTGCAGTTCAAGAGGTGCGCAAGACGTATCCTGACATTATTATTGCAGCAATTGAGCCTGAAAATAATATTTATGAAGTGGAAGCTGAATGTGATTTTGTGCTTGCAACCGATTACCGTAAATGTGCTTATGGAGCTATTGTAACGGCAAAAAAGCTTGGAATAGAAAAAATCATAATTCCAGATTACTCTAAAGAACCTAAAAACAGCCTTGCATACTTTTATAACAACACGTTACTGCAATCTATAAAATATGAAAACGCGGAAAGTATTCTTTATAATGAAAAAACGTTTGATTATAGTATGCAAAATGCAGCTGTTCTGTATGCGCCGTCAATAAAATTTAGTGAAGAAAAAATAGCACAAATGAACAATTTGCTTGTGTTTATTCCTGGGTTTCCTATCAGCTATAAGCCATATCTCGAAGCCCTTTTTAATCAGTATGGCAATGATGGGAGTTGGCTTCCAACATTGCCAGGAAGATTGCTTGGAATCATAAATAAGTATTATATAACAGTAAATCCCTACATAAAGATGGTTGTTCCGGGATATCCACAGGAAGTTGCACTGGTAGAATCTGCCTGTAATGAAATTGCTCGTATTCTTGAAGCCAAAAATTACAGGCGAACAGCTATAACGAGATTTGTCAATACTAAAACAGTGCTTGAAAACTTAAAAAAGATTGATAGTTCTATTGGGTGGGAAGCTTCGTATTTTACAGATCCTGCAACAGGTATTCGTTCAATGCGAACGATACTGGTAGCACAGGATTTCTATCAGATTGGCAAGGGTTTTATACCAATTGCCCGGCAGAGAATTCCAGCTCAGGTAACAGGGCAATAAAATAAGCTTTAATTCACCATGATTGCCTTGAAATGGAGGAGCACGCCGCCTGAATAGCGGAGGAAATGAAGCTTTAATTCACCATGATTGCCTTGAAACGGAGAGCCTGAGCGCTCACCAGCGCGCCTTGTAAAATCTATAATTCACCATGCTTGCCTTGAAACCCATTTCTATTTTTGTTATGCTCCTATGCACAAGTGAGGTTTATCATGGCTCGATATGCGTATACTGAAATAGAGAAAAAGTGGCAGAAGTACTGGGAAGAGCATAAAACGTTTAAGTGTTCGGAAGATGCACAATTCCCCGAAGACAGGCGATATTACGTGCTTGATATGTTTCCCTATCCGTCTGGAGCAGGACTCCATGTTGGACACCCCGAGGGTTATACCGCTACCGATATTTTTTGTCGTTTTTTGAGAATGCGCGGGTACAATGTGCTCCATCCTATGGGGTTTGATGCATTTGGACTTCCTGCTGAAAACTATGCAATTCAAACAGGAACACATCCCGCTATCACCACACAGGCCAATATTAAACGCTTTAGAGAACAGATAAAGAGCTTTGGTTTTTCGTATGATTGGGATAGAGAAATTTCAACCTGCGATCCTGAGTACTACAAATGGACGCAGTGGATTTTTCTTCAGCTTTTCAAAAAAGGACTTGCGTATGAGTCTGATGAACCTATTAATTTTTGTCCTTCATGTAAAACCGGACTAGCAAATGAAGAGGTAAAAGAAGGCCTCTGCGATCGGTGTGGTACTAAAGTTGTACGAAAGCGTATACGCCAATGGGTATTAAAAATAACTGCCTATGCCGATCGGCTCCTTGAAGACCTCGAAGATCTTGATTGGCCAGAACCAGTTAAAGCAATGCAGAGAAACTGGATTGGTAAATCCGAAGGCGCGCATGTGCATTTCAAGGTTAAGGGAACTAATGATACGATAACCGTGTTTACAACCCGACCGGATACCCTGTTTGGTGCTACATACATGGTACTTGCACCGGAACATGCTCTGGTACAAAAGATTACTGCAGATTCGCAGCGCACAGCTGTCGAGCGCTATATTGATGAGGCATCTCACAAGAGCGATCTTGAACGCACGGATCTTGCTAAAACAAAGACCGGGGTGTGGACAGGTGCCTATGCAATAAATCCTGTTAATGGAAAAGAAATACCTATCTGGATTTCCGATTACGTACTCATCAGCTATGGAACCGGTGCAATTATGGCAGTCCCTGCACATGATGAGCGCGATTATGAGTTTGCTAAAAAATTCGGGCTTCCTATAATTGATGTTGTTAAGCCTGTAGATAAACCCGATTACTGTACCGAGAAAGATGGCTGTTTTTCCGGTGATGGTATTGCAGTTAATTCTGGCGAGTTTAATGGAATTCCTACAGCTGAGTTTAAAAAGAAAATCACAGCATGGCTCGAAGCTCATGGCTTAGGTAAGTATGCGGTGAGCTATAAGCTGCGTGACTGGCTCTTTTCAAGACAGCGTTACTGGGGCGAACCAATTCCCGTCGTGCACTGTGAACACTGCGGCATAGTGCCGGTGCCAGAATCCGAATTGCCGGTAGTGCTTCCTGATGTTGAAAGTTATGCCCCGAGTGGTACAGGAGAATCACCGCTCGTACGAATTGATTCATGGGTACATACAACCTGTCCGCAGTGCGGAGGTAAAGCAAAACGAGAAACTAATACCATGCCGCAGTGGGCTGGCTCCTGCTGGTACTATCTCAGGTACATCGATCCGCATAATGCTTTGGCATTTGCTGATAGGGAAAAACTTAATTATTGGCTTCCTGTAAAACTATACGTAGGAGGTACGGAACATGCGGTATTGCACCTCCTGTATGCGCGATTCTGGCATAAGGTACTCTATGATCTGGGACTGGTTTCTACCAGAGAACCATTCCAAAAGCTTGTGAATCAAGGAATGATTTTAGGCGAAGATGGACAGAAAATGTCTAAAAGCCGCGGTAATGTTATCAATCCTGATGATATTATCAGGGACTATGGTGCCGATACATTGCGCGTCTATGAAATGTTTATGGGGCCGCTCGAAGTAAGCAAACCATGGAATACCGCTGGACTCAATGGTATAACTCGTTTTCTCGACAGGCTCTATGCTATCGCGCAAAAACCGCTTTCCGAAGATTCCGGTGATACAAATCTCATTCGCGAGCTACATAAAACAATAAAAAAAGTAACTGAAGATACTGCGACGCTCAATTTTAATACAGCTATTGCAGCAATGATGACTTATTCGTCGGAACTTAACAAGCTTGATGTTATACCGCGAAAACTCTGGGAACCATTCGTGCTGCTTGTTGCGCCTTATGCTCCGCATCTGGCAGAAGAAATTTGGGAACTGGCAGGACATACCACAACACTCGCATATGAATCATGGCCAACCTACGATCCTGCTCTCTGTGAGATCGATGAGGTTACCGTAGTGGTGCAGATTAACGGTAAAGTGCGTGATGATTTTACTGCAGAAAAAGGAACTGATAAATCGATGCTGGAAGAAAGAGCACGATCACTTCCCAAAATTCAAGGGTATCTTGCTGGTAAAACTGTAGTAAAAACAATTGTGGTGCCCGATAAGCTTGTTAATTTTGTAATACAATAACAAAAGGAGCGCGTGAAGCGCTCCTTTTGTTATTGTTATCAATACAGCCTAAAAAATTACAGATCAGTTACACATAGCCAGGTATGTATATTCATGCATTATCCGTTTAGGTTATAAATTTATCCGTCATTTCTGCAAGTTTTTTAATACCGGTGTCAGCAGCAACAGCAAGATTGCTGTTATCCTGAGCTGCACCTTGGATTTCTTGCGTTCCAATGAGCATTTCATTCATACCGTTTTCGATTTCAGCTGCAAGTTGTTTGATTTGTTCAATTTCATTGATGAGTGCAGTTGTTCCCAACTGCATTTCTGATGCTGCTTTTCGTACCTGACTGGTAATGCTGTTTATATCAGCCAGTGATGTAAGGATCATCTTAGAACCCGCACTCTGTTCTTTCATAGCATATTTTATCTCTTCTTCAAGGTTTGAAAGCTGCTTAATTTGATCAACAATATCTTCAAACGTATGAGCGCTTGTGTTTGAGCTGTTTACTACAGCGCCAATGACATTTCGAATTGATTTGATGTTTTGAGCAATAGTCTTGGATTGTCTTGAAGCATTTTCCGCAAGTTTTCGTATTTCATCAGCAACAACAGAAAATCCCCTTCCAGCATCTCCAGCATGAGCAGCTTCTATTGCTGCATTCATTGCTAAGAGATTGGTTTCTGCTGCAATACCAGCAATTAAATTGTTAGCTTCTTGAAGTGCTCCAGACTGCATATCAATATCATGAATTTGCTTAACAACAATATCAATAGCGTTTTTGCCAGCATCGGATCGCTGGATCAATTTTTCATAATACGTTCCTATCCGTTCGATATTACCAGTTACGGATTGAATGTTTGCAACCATCTCTTCAATAGAGCTAGATGATGAGGAAACGCTTTCTGCCTGTTTTTCTATGAGTTCATGTAAATTGTTAATACTGGCAGTCATCTGTTCCATAGTAGCTGAAGAATCATTAACAGATGCACTTTGAGCGCTTGTTTCCTGTCTGAGGTGATCAATGTTTGCAGCAATTTCACGTATGGCACTGGCAGTCTCTTCTGTGTTGCAGGATAGCTGGCTTATGAGATTCTTAAAATCGGAAATTTGCTGTTTAATACTGGTAATAAGATTTTGAAGCATAGCAATAAAATCATTAAAGTGTGAAGCCAGTTTTCCCAGTTCATCAGGAACACCAGGAACTATGCGCTGCGTAAGATCTGCTTCCCCTGTTGCAACAAGTTTCATACGGTTAGATACCAGTCTGATACGTTTAGATACATTGCTAACTATCAAAATGGAAAGAATCAATATTACAATAAAAATCGCAGTGATGATTGAAAGTTCTCCAAGTAAAAATCGTGTTTGATTGTTTTGTACGAGCTGAACTTCTTGAATACTAAAATTGAGGTTGCTGTTAATAAGCGCTTGAACGATATCTATAAGCTGTTGCGTTTTTTGATAGATAAAGCCAGCATCTCTGTCGTAATTGCCTGTAGATGCATTGCCAACAATTACAATAAATGAGTTTTTAAGTACTGTCCATTCAGCACTCGATGTAAGAGATGTAATTTTACTTTTAGTTTCTGAATTGTGTTGAGTTTTACTGTAGTTAAGAAATATTTCTATTGCTGAAAATGTCTTAGATAGATTGATAACATCCGACTCGTATATTGGTTCATTAGTAGCCGCATAAGTAGTTATAAGGATTGATGCCAGGCTGAGATTGTTTTTTGCATATTCAAAATTGGAGATGTAAGAAAATATTTGCTGGATTTTCGCATCACTTGCTGTTGCAACTAGGTCGAAAATTTCGAGAAGTGTATCGATAGTGCTTGAATAATCTCTCAGTATGGTTAAATTGTCATAGGTACTGTTATCAACATTTGACCGTAATGCAGCAAGACCGCTTATGAGGCTTTCGATTGTTGCAAAATTTGTATCATCAATACTTGAAGAGAATAGCTCTCTTGCAGATTCCCATACTTTATCGGTATTGCTGCGTGATGCTTCCAGAATGTCACTAGTTTCTAATCCTAACGCACTTGATACGCTTGCTCCGCGTTCTTTTTGTACTGCAGTAATTAAATTACTGAGATTATTGATAACGTTCATTCGAACTTCTGCTTGTTTTGCAGTTTTAATGCCCTGAGCTGATTGTATAACAAACAAAATAGATACAACAAGAAATGCAATGAGCGGAATAATCATTAGTATGAGTAATTTATTTCGGAGCGAAAATAGCATGCATAACTCCTTGTTGTTAGTTATCGTATTATATAATTATCGGTATAATGTGTCAAAGAATGTGGCTCATAGTGTGTTTCAATAGTTAAAAGATATTCATCAATACTTGCAATAATTGCTTTACTTTTTATGGATGGTTTAATAGAAAAAAAGAGTTTATAAAGATTGATTATTTGCGCAAGTGTGTTACCTAAGCGGCCTGGAAATTTCAAATTTGAATCAATAGTGTTTTTAGAAAGAATAATGAGCGCCTCAAGGAAAAAGCCACTTTTAAGGCCTGCAATTAATGCTTGTTCTGTAATAGGTATGCCGATGATATTCATGAGTATTCGCCCTCGTGGTACAAGAATATGTGCCAGTGTAATACCT
Source organism: Spirochaetota bacterium (assembly GCA_029547205.1). Lineage (GTDB taxonomy): Bacteria > Spirochaetota > Spirochaetia > Treponematales > UBA12059 > JAKPPT01. The sequence continues at coordinate 58,660 of JAKPPT010000115.1, read as the reverse complement.
GTAATCACAAGTACCGGCATAATTAGTGACGGCGTTCTTTTTTGCTCTCTTTTTGTTTTAATGAGTGCAATGGTCCATGCAGCTATAAATCCACCCATTGCAAGAGGCAAAGTATTACCTAGAATGACTGCTGCCATAATGATAAGAGACAGTATTTGCAGGACTGATAGGGGTTTGCCTGGTTGTTCTTGAAGAATGGTTGAGATATTCGTGATTGTTTGCGGAGATTGTGTACGCTGAATATGTTGTTCCGAGAATCTCTTAAGCCACTGTGATTGTTTTGCAAATTGCAGAGCAAAAATCCCAAGCAGGATGCCACTACCCAGTCCAGCAAACAGAAACAGTGGAATCATGAAACGTACACTTGAACCAAACACAAAATATCGGGCAAGAATGAGCTGTGTACTGTTGCTTGCAAGAGCTCCTGCAAGTGCGAGTCCTAAAAAACCGATGTGTTTTGTAAAAATCTTATAGAGAACCCACATGATAATTGCGCTCGCAAAAGAACCAGCAAGAGAAAATAGCGCTACATAGCTAAAGAGTGTCCCTGCAATAATGCTCATTCCGAGTGATTTAATGAGTACCAGTGTAAAATAATCCTCCGCTGGAAGCATCATGAGAGCTATGAGGATAGGCAGATTTGCAAGTCCAATTCGTAAAAATGGTATTGGCTTGGGGATAGATGCATCAATAGTAGCAAGAACGAGAGATAAAGCAGCAAGAAACAGTACTGTATACGATAGTTCGCGGTTATTTGACAACTGCATCGATTTCCTGTTCTTGTGCATCATTGATAATTTGTACATAAATACCATTAGGCAGACACGCAGTCCACTGTCCTGGTTTTGATAAGGTTCCAGCAAGTATACAGAGCTTGTCTCTGCATGGGGAATCAGTTACGCGAACAGTGTCGTTTTCTATAATAACTACTGTATCTCCAATTGTGCCATGTACAGTAATAACCTTGTTTTCATACAGTGGGTACAAAAAGATTCCATCAGGTGTTTTAATAGAAACAAGGGCTGATTTTCCCTGTCCTGTAATCGGAATGATACTAAACAGTGCAGCTCCGACTACCAGGACAAGAATTGCAAAATCAGCCCAGCGTATTTGGGTAGGAAACTCCCGAATAGGGAAAGCATGTTGCCTATTAGTCTCCGCATCCACAGCCACAGCCGCAGTCATCTCCGCATTCATCGCCACAGCCTGAGCCATGAACATGACCATGTTCAAGTTCTTCGGGAGTAGCTTCGCGAATATCATTAATTTTTACACTGAAATGGAGCGGTATACCGGCAAGCGGATGATTTGCATCAATAGTAACATTTTCGCTGTCAGCGCTGACAACGGTCACAATGTGAATGCCATCTTCCTGTTCTGCTTGAAATTGCATGCCTGGTTCAATTTTTTCAGCATCACCAAATTGTGAGCGGGGAACAGAAAAAACGAGTTCTTCATCGCGTTCGCCATATGCTTCTGCGGGCTGAACAACGCAATTGATTACATCGTTTACTTTTTTACCCTCTAGTTCCTTTTCGAGACCAGGAATGAGATACCCATTACCATGGATATAAACGAGATCGGGAGCTCCTTTGGAACTATCGATAATTGTGCCGGAAGGATCCTTGAGCTCATACTCAATGGATACAACACGGTCTTTTTGAACAGTCATCATGTACGACCTTCCTTGAAATAATATAAAGAGGAATCCTCATTACTGTGTATTGGAGTAGGTACAGCCAGGAATACAAGAATCCAATTACAATAGCCGGGAAATTCTCTCTGCACAAAATACTACTATTCATGCCAAAATTCAAGCACTTGAAGGTAATCTTCTAAAAACCGTTGTTTTTAATAACCTCCCTGTACCAGAGAGCAGAGCGTTTTGGTGATCTGGGGAGCTCTGATTTTGAAAAATCGACCGAGACGAGTCCAAATGTCTTTTCGGTACCTTCTGCCCATTCAAGATTGTCCATAAAACTCCAGACAAAATAGCCGCGTACATCAACCCCGTCTTGAATCGCTCGCCATATAGCCATGAGATAGTCACGTAAATACGCAATACGGGCGGTGTCGTTAATAACAATGTTTTTGCCGATTTTGATACGCTCATCTGACTCCTGTAGTGCAATACCATTTTCTGTTATAAAAATGGGTGGGTTTCCATAGGCCCGCGCTATTCGCTTTAAAAGTCGATACATGCCTTCCGGGTATATTTCCCAGTCCATAGCAGTAAAATCCACTCCATCATAGTTTGCCCGCACCGATTGGAAATTCTGGAGAGGCATAAGCATTGGCTTTACAATGGTTCGTGAATAATTATTAATTCCCAGAAAATCAATCGGGGTGCTGATAATAACCATATCATCGGGAAGTATGTTTTTGCCATTCAATAGTTGAATATAGCGGGCTACCGATTGCGGATAGCGTTTTTTATAAATTGGATCAAGCCAGATGCCGTTGAAAATAGCATCGGCACGCTCCACATGAGAACCACGTCTGTCCCTTCTGACATCATCAACCATCTGGAGCGCATGCGTAATTCCAACTTTAGCTTTGGGCAGCACGTTCTTAATAGCCTGTACTCCCATTCCGTGAGCGAGCAGTAAATTGTGAGCAACTGTAAAGAGTTTGAACAGGTTTTTATGACCCGGAGCATGTGAGCCCAGTATGTGGCCACAAACGGTAACTATCCATGGTTCATTGAGTGTAATCCACGCTTCAGGAAGATCACCTAGTGCCTGTGCTGCAGTTTGAGCATAGTAGGCAAATGCTTCAGCTGTTTTTCGTGAATACCAACCTCCAGCTCTCTGCAGGGCTAGCGGAAGATCCCAATGGTATAAGGTTACATAAGGGGCGATGCCTGCTTTGCGGAGATCAGTCAAGAGTTTTTTATAAAAATCAATACCAGATTGGTTTATCCTGCCGGTTCCATCCGGAAAAATTCTCGGCCACGAAATGGAAAGCCTGTATGCAGGATAACCGAGCTGCTTCATGAGCTTTATATCATCTTTATAGCGATGATAGTGATCACATGCTCTGTCGCCAGTTTCCCCGTTTTTAATTTTCCCTGGTGTATGAGCAAACTCATCCCAGATACTCAAACCTTTGCCATCTTCATTCCATGCACCTTCTATCTGATATGCAGCAGTTGCCGTGCCCCATACAAACTGTTTTGGAAACTCCATACGTTGCTCCTGTTTACTATAAACTATAATTTTGTTTCAATTGTACGGTGAAACTGTGTAAAAGTAAATCGTACATGTAATTGGGGCGTCGAAAGAAGCTGGTTGTCCCAAGGGAGCAAGCAGCAAGCGATTTAGAGACATCAATGCTGGCGATGCTTCTACAACACCATTCATAATGTTTACTACTTGCTATTGTTACTCTGATTTACTACCATGTGCTCCTATATTAGAGAGGAGTTTTGTATGAGCTTAGTTCAATCGTTACTTTTGGGAATACTCCAGGGCTTGACTGAGTTTCTCCCCGTTTCATCGAGTGGTCATCTTGTCATTGTAAAACATTTTTTGGGGATAGAAGCTCCCCAGCTTTTTGATATTATCCTCCATCTCGGAACGCTCTCAGCAGTTGTGCTTATGTTTTGGAAACCAATTGTAAACATTGTAGGCGCAATTATTCGCTGGATTATAAGGAAAACAACCGATCAAGACAAAGACTATCTCCCGATTGTCATTCCGGCTCTCATTGCTACATTTATTACTGCTATTATTGGTTTTACAGTAGCAAAAATGAATGTAGCGTTAACACCGCGCATGGTAGCAGTACTCTGGATTATTACAGGTTTACTGCTCATTGGTGTGTCGTTTTTTAAGGGAGAAAAAACGTATAAGACAATGAAGATTCACCATGGAGTAATTATTGGAATAGCACAAGGTTTGGGGACACTGCCGGGTATTAGCCGTTCTGGCATTACGATTGCTGGCGGGCTTGCTAGCGGTTTGGAGCGTGAGTATGCTGGTGAATTTGCATTCTTATTGGCCATTCCCGCAATTCTCGGTGCATTTGTACTGGAGCTTAAAGATCTCGGTTCGATGACCGCTGTGGTAAGTCTACCAGCGCTCATGATTGGTTTTGCAGCTTCGTTTTTAGTTGGAATTTTGGCACTCAAAATCCTCATGCCAATTGTTAAAAAGGGAAAATTGTACTGGTTTGCGGTTTATCTCATTCCACTGGGCATCGTGGGTCTTATTTTGCTTTAGAATAACCGTATCCTGTCGATAAAAAAAGAGAGTTTGAGCATTGGAGAATGGAGAACATCGGGTACCTATGCAGGGGAAAAAATTATCAAGCTTTGAAATCATCACATGTATAGTATTTTTTGCTGCTGGAATGATGCTGGCGTTTTTTTTAGTGATGACTCATTCCGGTGTTGAAGGATTTTCTTCAGCTTTTGCAGAAGTGCTGCTCGATGCTTTTTCCTGGCTTGCATATGCTGTTCCTGTCTATCTCATGATCGCAGGTTTACTGGTTTTTGTGAACTATGAGCACATTGTTCCTGCTTTGTTCTTATACATTGGTTCTCTGCTCCCATTTTCCTGTCTTGTGTTTATACTTAATTTCTGGAACAATTCTGAGTACTGGTTTGATCGTTTTCCTCTATTAAAAACGTTGGGAGTTTCTGGCGTTCTGCTGTTAGGATTGGGCCTAACAGCTGTTACTACAGCGCTCGTATTTCTTGCTCGTGATAAGCTGCTCGTATTAGACCGTGCAACAGTTCCTGTTATTAAACAAACCGATGGAAGTTCTGAATTGTCCAATTGGGTTCAGTCTTGTGATGGAGAAAATGCATCGATTGAGGATACAGCATCGCTCGATACAAAAGATACTGAAAAACCTATCGAGGTACCGTCAGTTCCAGAAGATGTTTTTATAGCACATAATGGCGCCGAGTCACTCTCTGCTCTGCCACCACCAATCAGCCTGAAGTCGGTTGTAACACAATCGCTTGAACTGGAAGATATTACCGATGAGTTTTCAGGAGAAGCGAGCGATGTTTCAAATTCTTCAGATGAAATTGCTCCAGCAAACAAAGAACAGTTTCAGGATGTTCAGGATGTAGCTCAAAATAGTAAGCCAGAAAACGCAGACGCTGGAATAATCGATATTGATCTTGAAGCGTCCAATGCTGGTAAGCAGTCAACACAGGCAATGGACATGCTGGCACCGCCAGAACCAGTATGTGAAATTCTAACAACAGAAGAACCACATATCGAGATACCGGTAGAAGCATATGATTCGACAACTCAACCAGTAAATGATGAACAGGATGTGAATAGTGCGAGTGTTTTAGATTTTATCAGTCCTCCAGAACCTCTTTCTGATATTCTCGTTGAGGACGAGGCACCTATCCCGCTCATGTTTAACAGAAAGGATAGAGCTGAAAGCAATAAAAAAATTTCGGAAGACCCAGCACTTTCACTCGATTACTGGACGAACGACATAGACGAAAAAAAAAACGATAGTGTAACCGTGCATGATGCTGAGAAGCAGCATACCGCCAGTACACCAAAAGGCTTAAGCGATTCTGTTATCCAGAAACGTCCTGAAGCACGGAAAAAATTAAAACCATACGAGCTTCCAATAGCAAATCTCTTAAAAAGCTATCCCGACGGTCAGTATTGGGTTATCGATGAAAAAACAAAACGTTCTGCAGAAATTCTCAGAGAAACGTTAAAAGAATTTAATATCGATGCAGAGGTAACGGGTATACGTAAAGGTCCCGTTATTACCATGTTTGAAATACTGCCTGCTCCTGGTGTGCGTCTTTCTAAAATAGCAAACCTTTCTGATAACATTGCTTTGCGGCTTGCAGCTTCGAGCGTTCGTATTGTTGCGCCAATACCTGGCAAACATGCTGTTGGCATAGAAGTTCCCAATGAAAAACGCTCAATTGTGTCATTTAAGGAAATAGTTGAAAGCCCCGCGTTTACTTCAGCAAAGTATGAACTTCCCGTAGCTCTTGGAAAGGATATAAGCGGTGATGTTCAGGTAATAGACCTTACTCAAACTCCGCACCTCCTTATTGCAGGTGCGACTGGTTCTGGAAAATCGGTTTGTGTTAATGCGCTTATTCTTTCTATATTGTGCCGAAAAAGCTTTGAAGATGTAAAGTTAATTCTAATTGATCCAAAAATAGTTGAGTTAAAACTGTATAATAATGTTCCTCATCTTCTAACTCCAGTAATCACTGAGCCTAAAAAGGCATTTCAGGCTTTACAGTATGCAATCTGTGAAATGGAAAAACGATACAGCCTGCTTGATTCTATGGGTGTTCGAGATATTAAATCGTATAATAAAAAAATAGTCGAAAAAAATATTGCTGCGCAAAAAATGCCATATATTGTGGTCATTATTGATGAATTTGCAGACCTCATGGCTACGACAGGAAAAGAATTGGAATCAACGCTTGCGCGACTTGCTGCAATGTCGCGCGCAGTTGGCATTCATCTCGTGCTTGCTACGCAGCGCCCTAGTATCGATGTTATAACAGGGTTAATTAAAGCTAATATCCCAAGCCGTATTGCGTTTATGGTAGCAAGTAAATTTGATTCGCGCATCATTATTGATTCTATAGGCGCAGAAAAGCTGCTCGGTAAAGGCGATATGCTGTTTTCGAGCGCATGGGACGCTTTCCCCATTCGAATGCAGGGGGCTTTTGTTTCTGACGCAGAAGTAGAGGATGTGGTGTCGTATGTAAAAACACTTGGTGAACCAGAATATATCGATGAAGAAATATTTATTGAAGATGAAGAGGAAGAAGGTGCTGCAACGCTATTTGATGATGAAGATGATGACCCGCTGTTTGAAAAAGCACTTCAGATAGTGCTTTCACAGGGTAAAGCGAGCGCATCATTTCTTCAGAGAAAATTAAAGATAGGCTATAATCGTGCTGCACGTCTCGTTGAGCTTATGGAAGAAAAAGGTATTGTCGGTCCCGCGCAGGGATCAAAGCCGCGTGATGTAATGCGTAATCCTAATGTTATTGGAATTGAGCATGCAAGTGCTTCGATATCAGTTTCAGATGAAGATAACTAAATTATGATAGCAAAGAGGTGATATGTGAAACGAATAGGACTTATTGGCGCTGGACAGCTTGGCAGAATGACCATTGAAGCATGCCGTCCCCTGCTGGGACATATCAGCGTGCTTTCACCTGATTATCCTTCTCCTGCGGGTGTGCTCGCAGATGAAGTATATGTAGGTGAGCTTGAAGACTACAATGCAATTATGGAGCTTGCCGATGAAACAGATATTCTCTCGTATGAAATTGAGCATGTAAATACAGATGCGCTCCATGATCTTGAGCTTTCCGGAAAGACGGTAATACCTCCCTCATATATTCTCACTGTTATAAAAGATAAACAGCTCCAGAAAACCATGCTTGAACAAGCTGGCATACCGAGTGCTCCCTGGATACCCATAGAACTCATGCCGGAAGCATATACCACAGGATCCAGTAATACGGTCCGCAATGCTGTGCTAAAATCAGTACAGGCACTTGGTGGTTTTCCTGTGGTGCAAAAAGCGAGAAGGGGTGGCTATGATGGCAGAGGAGTTGCGGTACTTAACTCGCTGGACGATAAGCTGCTGCTCGTACCATCATTTGTAGAAAAAAAAATAGAAATCGATAAAGAGCTTGCAGTACTCTGTGCAGTGGATACTTTTGGCAACACTGCAGTGTACCCATGCGTCGAAATGGTTTTTGATGCTCGCGCAAATCTCTGTGATTCGGTACTGATGCCAGCACGAATTACAGAGAAACAGCATGATGAAGCAGTAGCAATTGCCCGGAGAACAATCGAAGCATTGCGATTACTTCTGGCTGATCATAAAAATCAGCTAATGCAAACCCATGCGAACTATACTCCTGTCTTTGCTGGAATATTTGCAGTAGAGATGTTTCTCGCAAAAGATGGTTCCATTCTGGTCAACGAGATTGCACCGAGGCCGCATAACAGCGGGCATGTGACCATAGAAAATTGTGTTACGAGCCAGTTCATGCAGTACTACCGCATTCTTGCAGGATACTCACTTGGTTCTACAGAAATGGTGTGTCCGGGAATGATGATCAATCTTTTAGGTGAACCAGGTGCTTCTGGAACTCCACGGTATGTCGGTATAGAGGAAGCGCTCCGTGTACCAGGTGTGTCCCTCCATCTCTATGGTAAAACAGAAGTTAAGCCATTCCGTAAAATGGGACACCTCACAGCAATCGCACCAACCGTGGAAGAAGCGATACGACGGGCCGAACTTGCACGAGAAAAAATAAAGATACTCTCAGAGTAAAAAATTAGTGTCACGAAGCTTGTGTGTTTAAGTTCTCTCGTGTGGTAATCAGAACAATCTTAGTGTCACGAAGCTTGTGTGTTTAGCGTCGCAAAAACGGTAATCAGAAAAAAAGCACAATCACACTACAACAGATCTACAGCCACCGGTATCGGTATTGTAGGGACGGAAACGAAAAGGAAAGGGGACAGACTTCGTGATGCCCTATCTTTTAAAAAATCGCTACCGCGAATATTGCTCTAGCAAAGAAACACTTGACGTTCAAGTAATTTGAACGTTATCATAAGGCATGGTACGTATCGGGGTACCGCATACCAATAAAGGGGGAAATAGATGTCAAATGATCTTAAACGGCTTCTAGAAATTGCTATTAAAGCAGTACCAGAAGCAGAGTGGGTTGGACTTAGAAAACGAAGCACAGAAGAAACCATGTACTTTGTGCGGGATGGCCATATAGAACAATCGGGGACAGGCTTAAATGTGGGCTGCATGGTGGAAGTTTTGTATAAAGGTCAATTTGGCTATGCGGCAACTTCTGATATGAGTTTGGAATCAATTCAATCAGCTGCAAAAAAAGCATTGCTCGTTGCTCAGTCAGCATCGCCATGGGCAATCTACAAATTTGATACCTCGGTTAGACCTGCCACGAAAGCGCAGTACGAAAGTCCGCGAAAAATCAAGTCGAGCCGAACCGCAGCGAGCATCGTGCCAATGCTCATTGATGTTTGTAACACCATGAAATGCAGTGACAAAATTGTGCAGACTCTGGCAGCTAATCAGAGTGGCAAGCTTATCTATGAAATTGTTACGAGCAATGGTGCCGAGATTGAGCAGACAATATACTATCAATCGCTCATTATGGAAGCGATTGCTATGGATGGTCCAGTTGTGCAGCGCAGAACAGATAAAGGACCCTGGGCTTACTGCTATCAGGGCGGCATTGAACTGGTGCAGCCAGAAAGAGCTATACAAACAGCCAAAAAAATCGGTGAGGAGGCACTCGAGTTACTCAGTGCGCCTCCCTGTCCGGAAGATACCCGTACACTAGTGCTTGCTCCGGATCAGATGATGCTTCAGATTCACGAAAGTGTCGGACATCCGCTCGAAATTGACCGCATTCTTGGAGATGAACGTAACTATGCAGGTTCAAGCTTTATAAAGCTTTCTGATATTGGAACGTTCCAGTATGGTTCAAAGCTCATGAACATTACATTTGATCCAACTGTGCCTGGTGAACTTGCATCGTACAAAGTCGATGAAATTGGCAATCCTGCAACAAAAGAATTTATCGTAAAGGACGGTATTTTAGTACGAGCGCTAGGAAGTCTTGAAAGTCAGAAGCGCGCTAATGTACCGGGTGTCGCAAACCAGCGTGCAACAAGCTGGAACCGCCCGCCAATTGATAGAATGGCAAACATCAATTTAGAGCCAGGAAATTCAACATTTGATGAAATTATCGGTTCTATTGAAAAAGGTGTGTACATGATGGCTAACCGATCATGGTCCATCGATGATTACCGCAATAAATTCCAGTTCGGCTGTGAATATGCTAAGTTGATTGAAAATGGAAAACTGACCAAAACGGTACGCGATCCAAACTATCGAGGCATATCAAGTAATTTCTGGCGCAATCTTGTTGCTGTAGGAAATAGAGACACGTTTGAATTTTTTGGAACACCAAATTGCGGTAAGGGTGAACCAAATCAGGTAATGTATGTTGGACATGGCAGTCCTGTTTGTGCATTCAAAGATGTAGCGGTTTTTGGAGGTGGAAAATGAGATCGGCAAATGACTATAAAAAAATATTTACCTATGTAGCGCAGTTTATTGAAAATGAGGCTCAGCCTGGTGAAGATATTGTTTTTACTATGGAAGCAGAGTCTTCATATTTTATGCGTTTCAATAATGCAATGGTGCGTCAGGCTGGTACTGTCGAGCAGGTACGGTTAAATATGATATTCTGCAGTAACAAGCGTACCTGGAATCATGGACTTATGTTGACTGGTAATGAGCATGATGATACAGAGCTCCTCGCGCAAGCGCTCAATCGTGCGAGGGCAGAAATAGTCATGCTCCCCGAAGATCCCTATCAGGTTATTCCCGATTCAAATGAGACAAGTGAGTCGGTGTTTACTGGTAAACTGATACCCGAAGCCGATATTCCTCGTACTATTCTTGAGCCTGCAAAGGGTATGGATTTTACCGGATTGTATTCTCAGGGAACTGTTTGCGAAGGAACTATGAATACAAAGGGTGCACGCCATTGGTTTGCAACCGAAACTTTCCTGGTTGATTATTCTGTGTGGCTTCCGAATGGCCGCGGTGTAAAGTCTTCGTATGCTGGTACTCAGTGGGACGATAAAGCATACAAAGCAAAGCTGGAAGAAAGTAAAACAATTATAAATTATCTTACCCGTGATGCTGTTACGCTGGAGCCCGGTTCATATCGCGTTTTTATTACACCTGATGCGTTTACAGAAGTCATTACATTTTTCTCATGGAACGGTCTTGGCGAACAGGGTTTCCATACAGGAGAGAGTGCTTACCTTGCTCTCAAGGAAGGTAGAGAGTCATTGTCACCGCTTTTCACCTTAACGCAGGATTTTTCTCTCGGTGTAGAGCCTCGCTTTAATGAGTTTGGAGAGCTTGCGCCACTCAAGCTTACGCTCATAGAAAAAGGAAAACTGGTTAATACGCTTGTAAGCTCTCGTTCCAGTAAGGAATATGGGACACCATCCAACGCTGCACCACAGGGTGAATCGCTTCGCTCTCCTGTCATAGCGGGCGGAACGCTGCCAGAAGCAGATGCACTCAAGGCTCTCGGCACTGGTATTTATGTTTCGAACTTTCACTATTTGAACTGGAGTGATCCACAGGCTGCTCGCATTACCGGTATGACCCGGTTCGCCTGTTTGTGGGTTGAAAATGGTACCATTGTTGGTCCAATAAAAGATATGCGATTTGATGAATCCATATATAATTTCCTGGGAGCAGAGCTTGAAGCTGTTACAAAAGAACAGCATCTCATTGTAAATAGTGAAACGTATGAGGGGCGCTCATTAGGCGGTTCTCTGATTCCCGGTTTCCTCGTTAAGAATTTTAAGTTTACGCTCTAATGATGTATATAACCTATATGTAAAAATCAAGTGCACTGGACACTACATGTACATGTTCTGGCTGCCCTCTTGTGGGGCAGCCTTTTTTTAACCGGGCTCTCGGTACTTAGTGTCACGAAAATTGTGAAAACACTGTTGTAATTATTACTTGTAAGGGTTTTTATGAACTGTCAAATATATAGTATCGCATAAAACTAGGTCTACTATATATTGTGGAGGTAGCAGTATACACAAGCTTCATGACACTAGCCACAAGCTTCATGACACTAACAATCCAACTCTATCTGTACATCGTTCCTGCATCATTGTACACTGAAACAGAGAGGAAATAAGCAAAATGCCGATAAACATAATGAGGTATACTGTTTCATGGAAAAAATAAAAATCACTGAAGGTGTTTACTGGATTGCAATTCCACAGGCTGATTTACGAATACTGTGCGGTTCACCAGCTGATGTTGTTAAACATCTCATGCGCATGGGGCTCATTGCAAAGCGGGAAACCGGTAAATTTTCATATGAAACCGGTCCGAACGCAATACTCTTAGCCGATACACCCTCGCAAAATGGCGAATTCTGCAACCTGGCAGAGTTCCCCATCCTTCAAATGTTTTACCGTCAGGGGCTTATTATTCCTGGTCACCCAAACAACAAAGGGCAAAAACCTATACTCATGGGCAGTGCATTACAAATTAATGCACAGCTTGAGTATATCGATATAGGCAAATACGGTATTGTTGATCCCAAAGAGTTAAAACTCTATCTTAACGAAAAAGAAGCCAATGAACTATTGAATCTAAAAATTCGGTTTGCGTTTGGCAAAATTGAGCCAATTACTAATCTTATTGACACAGTAATTATTGAAAAAGAACCAGTTACAATTCAGGAAAAAGTTACTATTGCGCGTAAAGAATTAAATATTTTTGAAATTAGTTATGGACACGAAAAGGAAGAAGTTAATCTTAACTTACCTCATCTCAGTACATATGACTCGGCTGTACATCTTGATTATCATAGCATTGAACGGGAATATTTTTCTGTTATACACGTTGGTGAAGGTGATGGTTGGGATCCATATCGGCCATGTATGGGCAGTATGATCTCATATCAGGGTAAATTATACTTAATAGATGCTGGACCAAATATTTTAAAGAGTCTTACTGCGCTCGGCATCAGTATCAGCGAAATCGAAGGCGTTTTCCAGACACATGCTCATGATGACCATTTTGCTGGAATACCATCATTAGCCCGTGCTGATCATAAAATTAAATTTTTTGCTACACCTATTGTGCGCGCATCAATAATGAAAAAAGCTTCAGCGCTCATGGGTGTATCGCTCCAGCAATTTGAAAGCTATTTTGATCCGATTGATCTCAATACAGGTGTATGGAACGACATTGATGGTCTTGAGGTTATGCCTATACCTTCTCCTCATCCTATTGAGACAACAGCTTTTTATTTTCGAGTGTTCTGGGAAGGCGGATATAAGACATATGCACACCTTGCTGATATCATAGCACTCGATACCTTACAGGATCTCATAAATAAATCATCAGGCAAGCTGGATACATCGCTCTATGAGCAGACGAAAAGCAGCTATCTCATGTTTGCCGATGTTAAAAAAATTGATGCTGGTGGCGGCATGATACATGGTTCGGTGCTGGATTTTGAGCAGGATGATTCAACGAAAATTCTCATTGCGCATAAATCGGAACCCCTTACCGATAAAGAGCGCGAAATTGGTTCTGATGCTGTATTCGGTTCTCAGGATGTTTTAATACCAGCAACTCAGGACTACAGCATGAGAAACGCTGCTCAATTTCTTGCAATGTATTTCCCCGGCTCTACAGATTCTGAACGAGCAGCCCTGCTTAACTGCCCGGTGGCTTCCTACAATGCGGGAGAGATTCTCATAAAACGAGGTGAACCAACAAAAAAAATATTCTTGCTCCTCAATGGTGTAGTAGCTATTATTGATACGCACTCGCAAAAACATCTACTTGCATCGGCAGGGACACTGATAGGGGAGCAGAGTGTACTTACCGGGAAGCTCGCTGATAGTACGTTTAGAGCTGCCAGCTATGTAAAGGCTCTGAGTATTCCAGCAGAACTCTATCTTCGTTTCATTGCAAAGAACTTCTCTGTAGATGAAGAAATATCTTTTCAGAAAAAGATTGCTGCCCTCAGAGCATCACCTCTGTTTGGTGATATGATTCCATCAACAGTAATTAGCAAGATTGCTCGTTCAATGAAACACTTTACGGTTAAAGCAGGTGAATATGTGCAGCTCAATGGTGCAGAACTAGTTGTTATTGAACAGGGAGAAGCCAGAGTGTTTTTTGATACGGTGGAAATTGAGACAATCCGGGCAGGAGGCGTGTTTGGAGAAGAAGCGGTTTTGCTTAAAACTGCAACAATGACTTCATGTATAGCACAAACTGACCTGTTTGCATCACGAATACCTGCAGAGGCTATCACAAACATACCAATTGTTGAATGGAAGATTCTTGAAATCTATGAGCGGCGACTCATGGCATTTGGAATATGCTTTACCAATCAATAGCGCAATGCAAAACTGTAATTAAATGATTGTGGATTCTTTAATGTATAAACCTTCTGCCAGAATACAGTTACTTGCCAGATGCTATATAATTTAGGTATCTTACTACAGTACAAGGAGTACTCCTATGAAAAAGCAAAAAAATATAGCGCTCGTTGCTCACGATAACCGCAAAAAGCACCTTGTTGAGTGGGTACAGTATAACTGGCAGACACTGCTCAAGCATTCTATGGTGTGTACCGGCACGACTGGCAAATTAGTTGAAGAAACCATTCAAGCAAAAATGCAGGAAACTGGCATTAAGTCAGAGTTTTCAATAACCAAACTCAAATCAGGACCACTTGGTGGTGACCAGCAGCTCGGTGCACTTATTGCAGAAGGAAAAATAGACCTCATCATTTTTTTCTGGGATCCTATGTCTCCACATCCTCATGATGTTGATGTTAAAGCATTGTTACGAATTGCAGTGCTTTACAATGTTCCGATTGCCTGTAATCGTTCTACGGCAGATTTTTTAATTTCCAGCCCGCTCCTTAACGAGCCATATGAGCCAATACTGACAGATTATTCTGAATATTTGAACCGAAACGTTTAAACGGGCAATACATACAATTTTCCTGACACCAGCGAGTAATTGAACTGCTGTAAGTATTGCGCTATAATGTTCATAAATTGAACAAACGATGAACGAAACTCAGGTCACTGATGATGCAGAGCTTATTATTCTCGAAACGATTCAGGCTTCGGAGCGGCGGAATATTCCTATAACGCAGCGGGAACTCGCTGAAGCAGGCGGGCTCTCGCTAGGAATGACCAATGCCTTACTCAAACGATTTTCTGAAAAAGGCTGGCTCATGCTTAAAAAGCTCAATGCACGAACCATTGTCTATGCGCTTACTCCCGATGGCATAAATGAGATTGCACGGCGTACGTACCGATATTTTCGCAGAACCGCCAGGCTTGCTAATCTCTATAAAGAGCGTATTGAAAGCTTTATTGTGCAGGAGAAACAAAAGGGCCTCGTGCGCATTATACTGTTAGGAATCTCGGATGTTGATTTTCTTTTTGAGTATGCCTGTGAACGTCACAATATTTTGCTTGTTCATACAACCAATGAGTCGCAGGCGGAAAAATTTGCTTTAGACAAAGGAACCCGCATTTTAATCGGTGAAGCATTTCCTAAAAATAAAATACCAAATAACGAATCATGGATTCGCATCGAAACAATACTGATAGAAACTTAATGCTGCTCATCGATGCGTCGCCAGTGCATTGCTTTTTGCGCATTTTCGATATAGTGGAGTGCTCCTTTTTGTATAGCCTGCACATCTTCATCAGTAAGTGTACGAACGACGCGAGCCGGGCTTCCAATAATGAGCGAATGCGGTGGGAACTGCTTGCCCTGAGTAACAAGCGCTCCTGCTCCAACCACCGATCCGGCACCTATCACTGCTTTGTCTAAGACAATTGCACCCATACCGATGAGACAACCGTCTTCCACAGTGCAGCCATGGAGTACGGCGCGGTGACCTACGGTTACATGGTTTCCAATTCTGCACGGTACACCTTCATCGACGTGTATTACTGTGCCATCCTGTATATTTGAGCCTTCACCGATACTTATTTCATCAACATCACCACGCAAAACTGCACCAAACCAGACTGATGCATTGTCAGAGAGTGTAACTTTTCCTGCTACCTCAGCATTCCATGCTATAAAAACATTGTTACCAACAGTAGGCCGTTTACCAGCAATTTCATGAATCATATTCACTGCTCCTATATTTTTATGCAGACTGGTTAATACTACAATGTACTATACTGTTGTTGAAACAGCGTTATCAAGTAGATGATGACATCACTGTTTTACTTATAGTATACTTGTAGTACAAAACATTGTTGAGTGAGGAAGATCTATGAATGATGATCCGATACGCATAATTGTCACTGGTGGAACGTTTGATAAATACTATGATGAATTAAAAGGTATGCTCACCTTTCGGGAAACACATCTTCCTGAAATTCTTAAGCTTGTACGCATTGTGAGTCCCGTTGCTATTACTCAGCTGCAGCTCATTGACAGTCTTGAAATGACTGATCAGCATCGAGAGGTTATTCAAAAAGCAATTGAAGCTGCTCCAGAGGAACGGATAATCATTACTCATGGGACTGATCGTATGGCAGAAACAGCAAAATATCTTGGGCCGCTTAACCTGCCAAAAACAGTTGTACTCACCGGTGCTATGATTCCATATAAAATAACTGGTTCTGATGCACTGTTTAATCTTGGTACCGCATTTGGTTCCGTGAGACTTCTGCCGCATGGTGTGTATGTTGCTATGAATGGCAGAGTTTTTTTGTGGGATAATGTTCGCAAAGATTACGATCGCGGTGTATTCCGCCCGCTAAAGGAATCTTAATGGCTCGAGAACGTGATGAGACAAAACGCACAGCAATCCTTGAGACTTCAAAAAAATTGTTTGCAGAAAAAGGGTACCATGGCACGAGCATTTCCGATATAATCAAGGAACTTGATATACCAGCTGGTACTATTTATACCTATTTTAAGAGCAAAGATCACATTCTTATTGCTGCGATTGAGGAAGGCTGGGAAGATTTTATGAACAGGCTCGAAGATGCCTGTGCAAACGTAACAGATCCTGAGAAAAAACTTGAAATAATAGTTACTATTTTTTTACCAGAACTCTTTAATGATACAGAGCTTATTACGCTGATTCTTACTGATGGAATCAGGTTTATCAATCTGGCAGATAAATTGAATAGACTTTCATATTTTATAGCAAATATTCTTGCTGATATCGCTCAAAAACATGGTTCCCGTGCGGTGCTGGCACCTAAAGATACAATGGCAGCTCTTACTATCTTCTTTCTTGGTACTATCGATACTGTCCGACTCATTCAAAAAGACATTGTTCCACTCAAGGAAAGTGATGTTATTAATTTTATTAAACTCATGATACAGTCTGGTTTCAATATTACACTTTAATATTTTTCGCTTTGAAAATAATATCGTGCTTCACCGAATTTTAATAATATTTTATTGACAGCTTTTTATTAACAGCTTATAAATTGGTAGTAAAATTAATGCTAAAGTGGTTGGTGTTAATCACTGCAATTTTATCTATTACAGGAGTAAGCCCATGAAATACATAGCAAGCATGCTGGTTGTGGTGCTGCTTATTGCTGGTTGTGCTATCAATCCGGAACCTGCAGCACCTCAAAATCTTGATGCTGATTTTGCAAAAGTACTTGAAGCCCTTGGTACTGAAAACGCCTTGAGTGCAATGGAAGCATTTGATAATAAATATGGTACCACATTAGCACAAGACTATTTGAGTCAGCAGCCAGCACAGAGCAGGCTTGGAGGAGGGAGCAGCTATCCGCTCCTGAGTAATATGCCTTTTAACTGCGATGGGGCAGTGTATCTTTCTGGCGGTACTGATGGTGTTGTAAGTTCTGTTATTTCATGGGTGGCACCCAAAAATTTCCCTGGCGGATACTATCATGGTGCAGTCCTCGATCTGGACAAGTTTGATCCAAACAATCTCAGTGCACCGGCATTGGAAACTGCAGTGGCAAAAGGCGCAGGCTGGGAGAGTGCTCAAGATTGGATGCAAAAAGTAAATGCAGCTGTATTTGTACCCACCTTTTCTGTAAATCAGCAAAAATTAAATACTGCTCAGCAGGCTGCTGCATACTACTGCGATCTGCCTGGAGATCAGCAAAAGTATGGATTTTTTAAAAATTATGTTGATATTTTCAATGTAGTTACAAAAGAGGATACGTACTGGTGGTATTGTACAAAAGTTGTCTGGTATATGTATAAAACCTATGGTATCGATATTGATTCAAATGATACACGTGTCGATTTTACAACTTCAGGTCTCTATAGCCTTGTTAAAGCCTATTACAATGTTCGCTATTTCTTTAACAGTTCTAAAGTCAATGCAGCTGTAAACGCTTATATTAATGATGCTCGCAGCAAGATTGTTATGGCAGAAGAAATTATGCTTTCACCTTATCTCAGAAAAGTATTCGAAGCTATTCGTGAATAATTATTGACAGGGCACAAAACCTAATTTTTCGGTTACAAAAATTTTGCAAACAGCAAACATGGGGGGCAGAAGTTTTAGCAATCTGCCCCTCGATTTAGTTTAATAGCGCCTAGTATAGGAACTGAAGTTTGAAAAAGCCATTAATTGTACTTTTAACTTTGATATTTACAATCGTTTTTTTATGGGTAAATAGTTTACAGTGTTTAGCCCAAAATGCTTCAGAGCAAACAGTACCACTATATGCTGTGATTCAGAATAAATTGTTTATAGTAACTGAATCGATTATGCCTATTGGTGTTCTTCCGTGCACGGTAAACCAGCGAGCCTTTGGTGTTCTCCCAGGCTCAAAGAGCACAGAGTTTATTTATTGGGATAGCGTAAAGCAAAAATTATTTATTGTTGATAAAAACCTGGATGTCATTAAGGAATTTCCAATGCCGGGATCGTCAGTATGGGTTCATGCTGACGTGGTTCTTGGAGTATCGCGAAACTGGGAAAATGGTTTTACTTATTCTTTATATCAAATTAAGAATAAATATAATCTTTTTGGTTTGGCATCATGGAAAATAGATCTCTTCATTTCAGATTGCCTCATTACTTCATCTGGAGTATTACTTGCTGGTGGCAGCAAAGATGATAGGTTTAATTATGTGTATTGGTGCGTTCCAGGGCAAAAGCCGCAATTACTATTGCAAGTAAGCAAAGAAAAATCTTTTCTTAAAATAATCGTTGCAGGTGCTGGAGCGTATATTTATGAAAGCGCACAAACAAAAGCCAAACATCGGCTCGATATATACTATGTCCCTTATGAAAAGAATAACTATAAGCCTGCAATTACTCTATCCTTGAATTCAGCAAGCCTTCCAGTCTGCTGGTATGGTTCGGGTTTCTATTTTGATAACAGTCTGTATATTCCTGCATATGATGGGAAAGAAACTATTTTAGCAACGATTCAGGCAAAGGATACGGTCGCAGCAATTCAAAAAACATATAATAATGTCTATGGAGTTTATGTACCTGTCGGATTGTATAAAAACTACTATTGGTTTATTAGCTATGATTATTATGTAGATCCTGCTAGGTGGTCCATTTCTTACTTTAATATTGAAACTAAACAAATAGTCCATACTGTTTTTAAGTTTTGATTAACCCATAATCGTAGTGTACTGTACACGGAGCACTACTCGCTCTGTGTTACGGTACCGCTGGCTATTGTGAGCATTTATGCTGTCGTTACATTTACAAATTTGGTACCAGCTTCCGTGCTCTTAAGAAAGGTGATTGCGCAATGAGCCATGCTTGTGCGCTCTTTCGCGCGAGAGCTACCCAGAACCTTTTCATGCGTGTTTCTTCTCGAACCTCAGCATAGTAATCCTCGAGAGTATGGTGCTGAAATTGAAGCAGGGCTTCCGCTTTTTCAGTATCCATAAAACCGCAATGGTATCCTTTTTTAGAAAAAGCCTCACGCGGTAGAAATCCTGCGCCTCCTAAACCAAACAGTTTAAACATTTTATCAAGATATTCACCATAGGTGGTTCTGCATGAAACCCCGCCGCCCAGGTTTAAGGTCTGTCCCTCTGCTTCTGGAACAAAACCCGCTCGAGCGAGAGCGAGTCCAGTATCCAGGGTGTGACATACTTCCAGATGTGTTTCAAGAGGCATTCGAAACATGAGCGGGTCCATGAAAAGCTTTTTTCTCCATACGATATATGAGAGCCGGCAGATTACCCATGATAAGCTGCTTGTGCGAATCATCGACTCACAGGCTACCTTGTGGTGGGCGTATGCATCATCATCGCAGGGAGCAAGCGGATCATCTGTGCGAATGTAAAAGTTATCAACCCGGTCACCATATACAGCCACAGAAGACGAAAAAACGAGTTTGGGTGGATTAGTTTGAGCCTGCATGAGCTTGATTAGCAGGTCTGTCCCCTCTACGTTTATTGTATAGGCAAGTTCAGGCATAGCGTTTGAAAGTGGTGGAATTATAGCTGCAAGATGAATAACAACACTGACACCGGAGAGTGCCTGCTGTACTGTTTGTTCATCGTTTATGCTTCCCCAAATGATTTCCATGGGGATCTTTTTTTGTAATTTTCGTGCGAGTTTTCGATTTTTTGTATTTGGTACATCGAGAACTCGAATAGTAAGTCCCTCTTCAGTAAGTTTTGCGCGCATCGCTGCTGGTATTGTATCAATTTGCCATGTTTTAGGTTCATTGAGCGCGGCCAGCACACTTTGCCCGACATTGCCAAATGCCCCTGTGACCAATACGGTAGTTGCAGTACTGGTTTGTTGGGGTGTGCATATAGCTTTAGTCCCTGCTACGGTTTTTGAAGTTATTCCTGAGGTCTGTCCCTTTTGATTCTTTTGACACATAAAAACCTCCTCTATACAATTATATATAAAATGAACGTTCGTTCATTTATTAGTATACTACTTGTTCTGGCATAAAACAAGTAGTTTTTATCGATTTTTTGAACAGTGCACAGAGCTTGTCACCGGAACAATTTTTAATAAAAGCAGCTCAGTATCTGGTTTATTGAAGCACTCAGCACTATAATCGGTACAAAGATATCATGAGATATATCGCAGTTTAATCCCCGGGGGATCGGCCATGTCACTGCAGTTTAATCCCTGGGTGCGTGGCCATGTCCCTGTCTACTTAATCCCTGGGTGCGTGGCCATGTCCTTGTCTACTTAATCCCTGGGTGCGTGGCCATGTCCCTGCAGGTTAACCTTTGGGTGCTCGACCATCTCCCTTCGCTGTTCAAAACAATTTTTCAATTTATTTGAATTTTCAACATAATAACGATATAATTAAAAAACTACTTCTATTTATATCGGGTTGATTTTATTCCGACTATTATAATCATAGCAGTATGTGTTATAATATATGTATACTGTTGGAATGGAGTAAGTATTACAGACCATGGCTGAACAACAAAAAGAGAATTATCAAGAAGAATTAGAAAAGCAGATTTTTGATCTAAAACAGCTTCTAGAAATTTCAAAAAGCCTTAATTCTACATTAGACTATCACATACTCATTGATTCGATTTTATATACGATCATGGGGCAGATGAAGGTATTAAAAGCTGCTCTCTATGCTAAAAAGGGAATAGATTCAACCTGTTTTAGTCTGCACAGGAACTATAAAGGATTTGAGCTGGTTCAAGGTCTTGATTATTCCTTACCGGAAGATATTCCTGCCATAAAATTGTTTTCAAAAGACTACCATTGCTATACACTGCAAGAAGTAAAAAATATTCTTGGGAATTATGGCGGTCTTGATGTATTGGTAACACTTAATCCAAGTTTACTGGTTCCTTTAAAGACAAAAGGTGTAATAAATGGATTGATTATATTGGGTGACCAAATCCTCGGTACTGAATTTACTGCTTATGAAAAGGAATACATTATTAACATTGCTACACTTGCTGCGATAGCTATCAATAATGCGTTTTTATTTGAAATGACCACTACCGACATGATGACAAAACTCAGGCTCAAGCATTATTTTTATACAGTACTCATGGAAAAAATGGAACAGAGCGTGCTCAATAATCAACCACTCTGTGTAATCATGACTGATATTGATAATTTTAAGCATTTTAATGATACCTATGGCCATAACTGCGGTGATCTTGTATTAAAAGAGGTTGCCCAAATCATTCAGCAGCTCATACGACCTACTGATATTGCGGCACGGTATGGTGGCGAAGAGTTTTGCATTATGCTGCCTAATACTACACCCAAACAGGCAAAATTGATTGCGGAGCGAATCCGTAGCAAAGTAGAAAGTACTGTTACTGAGTATGAAAATTTTAAACTTTCAGTTACTATTTCGCTCGGTGTTGCCTGTTATGATCAGAACTTAGACATTTCTGCTAAATATCTCATTGATAGGGCAGATAAAGCACTATACCGTTCTAAACAGGAAGGGAAAAACCGGGTTTCCGTATGGGAATAGCTTTTCCTGTGCAGCTTGTATATGCAGACGGTTCAACAGTAACCTTTAGCATCACAGTACAAAATTCACTGCTGGTTGCAGCAATGCGTAATACCGCATACATACGTCATGATTGCGGTGGCAAGGCTCAGTGCGGTACTTGTCGTGTCAAAGTACTTGCAGGAAAAGCAGCACCTAAAGGAGTTCGTGAAGCGTCATTGCTGGAAAAAATCAATGCGGATTCAGATGAACGGCTTGCATGCCAGCTTTTCCCAATGGCGCCAATCAAGGTACAGGTTAACTATAATCGTAAATAAATAAGTTCTGATCAAACAATGGAAAAAGGAGATAACGTTATGGAAAATTTGCACGAAGGGCTTACTGGCAAGAGGGAATTGGTAGTTGAAGAAAAACACACAGCTCAGCATCTTGGTTCAGGTGGTGTTCCAGTTTTTGCAACACCGATGATGGTACTAGCTATGGAAGAAGCAGCACTCAATGCGGTTGATCATCTGCTTGGTCCCAATCAGGTAACAGTAGGGTATCATCTTGATGTTAAACATCTGGCCGCAACACCGCTGGGCATGAAGGTGAGAGCCGAAGCAAAGCTTGTTAAGATTGATGGTAAAATGCTGCATTTTACTGTAGAAGCATATGATGAGAAAGAAAAAATAGGAGAGGGAACACATATTCGCGCTATTATTGATATTGCTAAATTTAAAGAAAAATTAGCCAAAAAAACCGGAACGGTATAACAGTTATCAATAATTATTTTGATATGATTTTCTTTGACAAAAAGCAACTCTATGATATCTTATATTTAAAATGCTATAACAGTTATGACAGGCTGATTACAAGGAGTACGTATGATTGATCTTACAACACGGTATTTAGGTCTCACATTGAAGCATCCGCTTATTGCGGCTTCATCAGGATTAACCGGGAAGTTGGATTCCATTAAGAAACTTGCATCTGCTGGTGTTTCAGCAATTGTGCTTAAGAGTCTTTTTGAAGAACAAATAGCTGCAGAGACTGGAAGTATGACAGAAGCTTTTGCTTGGGATCCCGGTGCGCAAGCATGGATAGAAGCAATGAATAAGGAAGCATCTGCCTCCGATTATCTGAAGCTTATAGAACAAAGCAAAAAGGAAACCGGCTTACCGATTATTGCGAGTATCAATTGTTCACATAGCGGGCAGTGGCAGGATTTTGCAAAAAAAGTGGAGCTTGCTGGTGCTGATGCTCTTGAACTCAATATTGGGCGGCTTCCTAAAACGATTGATGAAACATCAGTAGAAATAGAAAATAACATCATTACAATCGTTGAACAGGTTTGTGCATCCACTAAAATGCCAATAGCAGTTAAAATAGGTTCACAGTTTACAAACCCGGGACTCCTTGCAAAGCGTATTGCTCAAGTTGGGGCAAAAGGCCTTGTGCTTTTTAATCGATTCTACCGGCTTGATTTAAACCTCGATACGTTAGCGCTTACATCTGGACCAATAAAGAGCAGTCCGGAGTTGTATCATGAAAGTATGCGGTGGATAGCCCTCCTTAAAGGACAGATCGATGTTGATTTTGCTGCATCAGGTGGTATTTACGATGAAGAAACAGTTCTAAAGATGGTTGCTGCTGGAGCATCTGTTGTTGAGCTCTGTTCAGTGCTGTATGCAAAAGGTTTTACAGTTGTAGGCAGCATCATCGATGGTTTAATAAACTTGCTTAAAAAGCACAATATAGCATCGATTGCATCATTAAAAGGAAGACTTGCAGCGCAAAATGCAAAAGAACGTGATGCGTATTATCGATTGCAATATGTTAAAGCTTTTGTTGGTCATGAATGAATAATTGTTACATAGGTGTGAATAGCAATGAAGTACTACAGCGCCGTGCATATACCCGGTGCTGTAGTTATCTAAAAATCTCAAAATAGATTCTATCTAGTTTTTTACCTGCACGATACCGAACGCGATCAGCTAAATTTTCACACATGCGAAGCCCAAGTCCATGCCAGCGGTGTTCTTTTATGTCATACCATGGCTTATGTGCATCGGGATTATCTTTGCAGGTTTCCATTCTTTTTGAAAACTCTGCAAAAGCATTATGTGTCTCAACATATATGCCACAGGTAATGCGATGCTTTTCTATTCTCAGTGTTACGATAACCCCGAGCACGCCAATCTCTCCATGTGTGATGAGATTATCAATAAGTTCGCTTGCAGTGATGAGTATTTTATTGCGTTCGTTTTCATTGCAAAAAACTGCTTTTTTGCATAACAATTCTAATCGCTTAGAAACATTGTGTAGTTTTATTATTCTGATAGCTATTTTTTTCATAAGTAGTAAAATTTATTTATTGCAATTCCTTTATGCTGTTGAGTATAGGAAATGAATCCATAAATCCGGTAGATTCCATTGCAAGTCTGGCTATTTCTGATGGTGCAATAATAAATATCTTTTTACCAGCAGCTTCTGTGTCTTCAATTGCTGCAAGTATTACACCAATTCCAGCTGAGGTCATCGTAGTTACGCCACCGAGATGAATTGCAAGGTTTACCTTACCGGCATATTTGTTTATTTTTTCTTGCAATTCAGTAAATGTGTAGCTGTTGATTGGTCCGGAAATTGTTAAAATAGTAAAACCGTTTTCTTCGCTGACTTGAATGCTAATTCCTGTCATTGTGAGCTCCTTGTATCATAAAGATTTATTGCAAGTATTGTGATATCATCATCAAGCTTTTTGTCAGTAAAAGCATTGGCACTGGCAAGTACTGCGTCGATTATTTCTGAAGCAGATTTGTTTTTATTTTCATTGATAATTCTGGTAAGACGCTCTTTGCCATACTGTTCACCCCGTATGTTAGCAGCTTCGAGAATGCCATCGGTAGTAATCACAAGAGTGGAACCATGAGGGAGCGGAAGTTTCTTAGGCTTAAGATAGGGTATAATATTCCGCACAATTCCAAGCATGCGGCCTTCTCCCTGTACTTCGATAACAGTATCAAAACTTGGACTGCGAAGCATCATTGCAGGAATGCCACAGTTAACAAAATATATTGACCGTTTATCAAGTGCCAGAAATCCAAGTACTCCTGCAAAAAAAGTTCCGCGCGGTAGGTGATCTTTTATAAATTCATTGAGTTTTGCAATAAGCTGTAAAAAATCTGACTCTTCATGCAATAGATTTCGTATCATCGCTTTTAAGATAACCATTGACATAGCAGCATTGAGGCCTTTGCCTGAAATGTCGCCAAGAATAAAAAACCAGCGATGTTCTGAGATTTTTACCGAATCAAATAGGTCGCCCCCAAGTTTTCTTGTTGAGAAGGTCTTATAAGCAGTATCCACTCCAGGATATACAATCGGATCAATATGCTCCTGTACAGAATGAATAATCTGGTCTGCAAGACCAATTTGCTTTTGAACAGTGATAAGCAGAGCTTCACGCTCAACATGGCGTGCATAGTATGCAATTACAAATAGTTTTCCCTGTATAGCATTCAATGCAAGGTAGTCATTAGTATTGTAGTCTGCACCGCTCAGCTTTGCTCCAAAAATAAAGATACCTATTATCCTTTGACCTTCTTTTGAAACAACGATCGCTTCAGCAGATAATTTTTCAAATAATGCAAGCAATGAATCTTTATACTCATGAAATGCTGGTGATGAGATGATATCAGTTTTAAGTATGACTTTTTCTTTAATGTTTGATAATAGTTCAATGTATGGATCGGTTCGCTCCAGTATAATAGGGCGATTGGTTTCCGGCCAGGCTTGTTCAATTCTCCCTTGCTCTGTCTCAACTAGAATTTGAATTGCATTACAGTTAAAACTGTTTTGCAATATTCCAAGCAATTCATTGAGCACAGCATCACGGCCACTTGCCAGATTGATATGTGCAATGGCTGCTTCCAGAGCTTCACGGGTGCTTTCATTCTGAATAGTTACAAAGTATTTTTCATAAAAGCTATTAGCTAATTTAAACCCGGGAAGGAAAATGAAAATACTTACTCCGAGCGCGACCCATGGAGATTCCAGCCGTAAAAGATATGCAGAAGCAACAATAAATCCGACGGGAATGCCAAAAAGGAGAAATATCAGGATTCGTGTTGTAACTGATTTTATTACTGTGGGTAGGTGAAAAAGACGTGTTGCATTCATGGCAAAAGCAATACTTGCAATGCTCAGGAATGATGGAATTGTTGATACAGGATACAGGTATGCAAAGCCATGTTCTGGAAGATAGATAGCAAAAACATATCCAAATATAGTGTGCAGTATATAACCAGAAGCAATGAGCAGTAGCTGCTGACGATAAATTTTGCTTGAGATTGTAAGCGCTCGAATGATACAGATGATAATGCAGACAATGCCGATACCAACTCCGATGAGTGCATAAATGTTGTGCAATGGACCATTAAACCTGATGAATTCAAATTGTACACGGCGGACAGATTCGACATAATCGTTTGTTCCAATTATTCTCCAGACAAAGAATGCAGAAACTGCAAGAACAAAAAAATTGAGCAGTGTTAATTTTTTTTGATAAGGGAAAAATAGTATTATTCTAAAAAGAAAGATAAAGGTAGAGAATGCCAGTGCTCCCGATGTCTTTACAAAGGTGGTCGCAAGTTCCGAATTAGATTCTGCAATGAGGTATCCCAGAGATAGCAATAGTGCATAGAAGAAAATTGCAACGGTTGAAAGTTTTAAGAAAAACGATGTTGTATTATGGAAATATCTAACTGCATGCAGTATGTACAAGGTGGCAATGATACTTACGAGAATTGATACAATAATTAATCCCATAAACGCTCCATTTTAATTCCCAGTATAGTAATATCGTCACGGAGCTGTTTTTTACCAGCATAAACTTCGCCCAGAGTAGCAAGCTGATCAACAGTGTCTTCGATATTCATTTCAATACTCTTATAGAGCAATTTTAGCGTGTCGGGATGCTGTTCAAAAAGCTTTCCTTCTTCATTTTCTAATTCCAGAAGTCCATCAGTCGTGAGAATGATTACATCGTTGGAACGAATTTCAGTTTCTGATACAGGAATTTGGTCGAGCGGTACAAGTCCAATAAGACTGGCGTTGGATTCAAGACGCTTAATGACGGGGCCTTTAATGGTTTGCACAATCTGAAACTGATCGGGCATTGCCGCGTTAACATAAAATAGCTTTTTTACTGTAAAATCAATGAGGCCAATGAAAAGCACAGTATATTTATCATCAAATCCCATTTCATGAATAGCAGCATCACATTTTGTAATAATTGCAGGAAGATTGGTTTTGTTAGACGCTGTACGAATTGCATTGATTACAATACCCATTACCATTGCAGCACCAAGTCCTTTACCGGACACATCACCTA
This sequence comes from Spirochaetota bacterium, assembly GCA_029547205.1. Classification (GTDB taxonomy): domain Bacteria; phylum Spirochaetota; class Spirochaetia; order Treponematales; family UBA12059; genus JAKPPT01. Next base: position 31,273 of record JAKPPT010000115.1, on the reverse strand, counting down.
ACACAACGAGCATACGGTCATTGTCAATTTTTATCACATCATAAAAATCACCAGAAACGTTAATGAGCGGTCGGAAGTAAGTTGCCATTTTCATGAGCGGGTGTTCAGGAAGCTCTCTTGGCAGGAATGAGCGTTGTGTTTCTGCAATGAGATGCCATTCTTTAGAAAGTGCTGCGATTTCAAATAGCCTTGAAACAGTTAGCACACGATCAAAAAACAAAAGGAGTTCAGCATATAAGATGCGGTATATATCAGAATCAACGCGTTCCGCCATTCGTGTTATACAAAAAATATAGTAGCCTTTACAGTAAATAAAAAATCCTCGTGAATCAGTTTTGATACTGGTCAGATTGAGATTATCGTCAAGAAATCCAAACCCCTCGGATAGTTCAAAAAAGTTCTTTTTTAATATTTCTTTTGTTGATTCTTGATTCCCAATTGTAGTTGTACTGTTATAGATAATTTCCCATGTGCTGCTGCGTATTAAAAGTACTGTAGCGTCAAACTGCATTTCGAGTTCTTCACGAATCGCAGAAGCAAATTCCTGGAATGTAAAGCAGGTACCGATGCGCTCTATAAATTGCGTTAATAATGCATTGGCTTTTCTGGCTTTGATTTTTTGATAGGCACTGTTCTCGAGTCTTGATTGGAAATTTTCCAGAAATAGCAGCCAGACAAAAAACAGTAACGCACTCATAAACCAGGATGCGGTAAAGGAAAATCCATCGGTAACAAAATACGTAATAACACCATAAAGCACTGTACCGACAATCCATACCAGGTTACGGATGAGACTTTGCAATGTCCAAAATTCCAAACCAGACTCCTTTTTTTGACAGTATCAGCGCTGCCAGCGTAATCGTATCGTTATTGGCTGTTCTAGTATAATACAGGTCAAAAGAGGCACTGTTAGGGTTGCAAGAGCATTTCCTGTTTTACTGCAGCCTTCTAATTCAAGTATCGGTGCTGGAGTTTTTATATTCAAGCGCAGAACAGCAGTTTCAATATCCTGCATGGCTTTTTTACCAAATAGGGAACTGAGCATTTTTTTATATTCCTCTGGTGTGCTTTCTCCCTCGTATAGAGCAGGAGGCGCCAGTGCATCAAGGAGATCGTTATTGAGAAATGGGAATATGTTTACAAATAATCTGGCTGTTTTACGTGAAAAAGTAAGTGTCAATTCTTCCCATGATGCTGTTTTAGTACTGATAATGGCACCAGATTCTTTGATTTCTGGATTCATAGCTAAAAACTCTTCCAGATTATCGATTCTAAATGTTCCTTCGTACGAGAGCAGAGAAGGATTTTTAGAGCTGAGCAGCGTTAATCCTTTTGGGAGCGATATGTGAAATACATCAGCAGCATTGATTACTGGCCCATCCTTTGCAGTGCTAAAGGGTCTTATCTTCGATTCGAGCGAAGGGTAGACATCGGTTTTAATAAATATCGAGATGGCACCTGTAGCACTGATGGCTGTCTCTACTGATGATGAGCATCCAGACATAAATAACGATAAAAAGCATGCGAGCATTATTAGTAGTTGTTTCATAACGTACCAGTATCATAGCACAATTATTAAAAAAGAAAAGTGAAAAATATTGTTTGTAATTAATTTACTTTTTGAAATAAATCACTTGAAACACTAGACACATACGAGCAAATTGGATATACTAAACCGTGATGGGCGTCCAGAGCGCACAGCACATAGGTGTTTGTTTGAGCGAAAGGAATCACTGTATGAAGCAGCTAATTGATTCTATACTTACAGCCGAACAGGAAGCAAAAACACGTATTGAGCAAGCTCAAAAAAATGCAGCACAAAAAAAGGCTCAAGCAGAGGCTGATGCTGACAGTATCCTGCAACGGGCAAAAGAACAGGCCACACTGATTGCCAGACAAAAAATTGATGAAGCAAAACAGCAATCAGCACAGTTTATAGAAAAGACCAGACTGAAACGCGAAAGCATATTTACAGAACAGTATAAGCAGCTTGAGCCGGTCATTGAGCAAGCGGTGCAAACAGCTGTCATGATTGTATCAGCTTCTGTGCTGGACAATGAATCATGAAATCGAGTCTGGAACTATACAGTTACATCAATGCTAAACTCAAAACTCGGCTCGATTTATTTATTAAAAAAGAAAACTTGAATAATGCTATTCAAGCAAAAACACTTATCGAAAGCTTTCTTCCGCTGCGTAGTACTCCCTTTGAAATTTTAGAAAAAATCTATTCCTCGACTGGAGATCTTAAAATGGCAGAAGCAGAGCTTTTTGCCATGGAACTCAATGCGTATTTAGAAGTTATATCGTTAGTAGAAGAACCGTTAACATCATTTGTGCGTGCGCTTGCGAGAGGGCCTGAGATTGAACATGTTAAGAATACTATCAGGCTATGGTTTGATGCGCATGTGCGCGGTAGATCGATTGATGATAGAACAGTCTATTGCTATCGTGGTCCGACCATCGATAGTTTCAATATCAACAAAATCTTAAGCGCCAATAATACAGATGAAGTAATACAGGAATTTTTAAATACCAGCTATTTTGCTGTCATTAAAGAGTGTTTACCAAACGTTGTGAAACTTGGAACACTTTTTGAGCTGGAAACAGCTCTTGATAAGCTTTACTATGCTTTACTAGAGCAAGCCTGCAAAAATCTTCCTCGCAGCGATATTAGCATTGCGCAAAAGTTTATTGCACTTGATGTAGATATAGAAAATATTGCCAGTCTTGTCCGGCTCAACACCTTTTTAGGACTTTGTAATACTGATATTGAAAAATATCTCATACAGTATGAAGATGCTGTAAGTGTTAAATCACTCAAAACACTCTATGCAAGTGAAAATATCCCAGCAGCTGCGCTGGTGCTTCTTGGCAAAAAATATGCAGGACTTGCGTCATTGTGGAGCAGGGGAGATTTGAGTTCAAAACTTGCTACTCTAGAACGAGTGCTGCGAGAAATGCGTAACATGGAAGCGAGAAAATTGCTGGCTGGGAATCCATTCTCAATAGGAATAATTATTGCATACTTTATTCTACTTGGTGATGAAATTGTTTCTGTGAGAACTATTCTTAACGCCAAGTATTATGGGCTATCTGAAGAACGGATACGGAGTATTGTATGATTTTTACGGTACCGATGAAGCTGCTTTATGCTGCAATACTGGCAAAGGACGTGCAAACAGTTTCCGATGAACTTTTAAAGCTCGGTGTACTTGATGCAGTATCAGTACGGGAGCTCTCTGAAATAGGGACAAAGCTAAAAGCACAGGAGCAGGATCCAGAGCTGGATACCATAAAAGAATTGAGGCGACGGGTTGAAGGTTTTTTGCAGCTAGCACCTATGCGGATAGCACGACCTGATCCGTCTGTCTATGTTGGAACTCCTGTGCCCAGCAGTAAGGATATTGAGAAGCAATTTGATACATTCGCGTCTCAGATTACTGGTATTCGTGAACGACAAAAAGAAATTCAAGAACAAATCTTAAAACTGGATGAGATACGCCGCCAGATAGAGCTATATAAAGCTGGGGGCACTGAAATCTTTGCAAACTCCGCATTTTTAACCGTTAAGAGTGGTACAGTGAACGAGAGTTCATGGACAGCGGTAGAAAAAGCACTCTCGTCGCTTCCCGTTGTTATCATCCCTGGAGAACAAGCACTGAACAATACCAGATTTATTGTGGTGGTAATGCTCAAACGTGATGAAAGCCGTGTTATTGCATTATTGCAAAAATATGGCTGGAGTGAACAAATAAAACAGGCCATCGATACCACCGCAACAGCTAATTCGCTTGCAGATTTAGAGAATAAGCGGAAAAAACTCACAGCAACACTTGATGAATGTGCCCAGAGTTTTAACAGATTATTTGAAGACCATGGATCTGAGCTTGCAGAAATCTGGTCAAAACTACGCGCAGCTGAACTTTCTGGTGCAATACGGTCTTCATTTGCAAAAACTGCAAGTACTGCATTAATAACTGGATGGATACCTGAAAAAGACATGGATCGTGTGGAAAAGGGCATACGAACAGCAAGCAATAATTGCTGCTATATTGAGTGGCTTACTGTGGAAGATGCTGAAAAGCAGGGGCTAAAACCTCCTACTGAAATAAAAAATCCACATGTACTCGCTCCGTTTCAAACACTCGTTACTAACTACGGAGTACCGCAGTATGGTGCGATTGATCCGACTGCCTTTGTTGCAATTTCATATCTTACCATGTTTGGGCTCATGTTTGGTGATGCAGGTCATGGTTTAGTTTTATGTATCGCAGGCTTATTGTGGTTTTTACGATCAAAAAAAAATAACAGCAGCACAACGCTCGGACTACTTATTGTGTACTGTGGTATATCAGCAATTATATCGGGGTTGCTCTTTGGCTCTATCTTTGGCTATGCACTGTTGCCACCGCTCTGGTTTCCCTATCACCGCATTATCAATGGAGAACCGGTAACTGTAGGAGGAGTGAGATCGGTATATGACATTTTAGGGATAACGATTAAGTTTGGCATGATTGTGCTCGGTACTGGTCTCATACTAAACTGGATAAATCTTGCGCGAAAAAAGAATTGGATAACGCTTGTATTTGATAAAGCTGGTCTTGTAGGTGGCTGGATATATGCAGCAGGAGCATGGGTTGCATTTTATTTTGTGAATCATAACTATAAAGCGCTGCCGCCGGTGAGCAGCCTGCTGTTTTTGCTGATAGTACCTACATGTTTACTTGCGCTGAAAGCACCACTGGAACATATTGCAGAAAAAAAGCATGGTTCACAGCATGCATCTCATGTACATGAATCACGAGCAATGCGCTATATGAACTATTTTATGGAGTGGATTGTCAGCATTCTCGAAGTATATTCAGGGTATCTGGCGAACACACTTTCTTTTATGCGTGTTGCAGGTCTTGGTATTGCACATGTCAGCCTGATGACAGCGTTTTTCCAGATAGCAAACATGGTTAACCCAACTCATGGTTTTTCCATTGTATCATTGATAATTCTTATTGTAGGCAATGTGCTTGTTATTGCGCTTGAAGGACTTTCGGCTGGTATACAGTCACTCCGTCTAAATTATTATGAATTTTTCTCAAAGTATTTTAATGGCACCGGAAGGGCATACAGCCCGATCACGATAAAGGCTAAATAGATTTTTTCAGCAAAGGAGAAGAGAGATGAACACGTCTGATCAAAAAAGAAATTTTAAGGTTAATTTAATTGGTGTTAATTCATTATCACTTATTATGGCTGTTGCGCTGGCAATGTTTGCTGCAGGCAATTTGTTTGGTCAGTCTGCTGAGACTAATGCGCAGACAACAACTCTATCACAGGAACAAATGCAGCAGGCTCAGATTTTAACTAGAGAGAAAGCCGATGTGCAAAAATTTGGTCTTATTGCTGCTGCAGCTGCATTTGGCCTTGGTGCGATTGGTGCAGGTATAGCAATTGCTAACGTTGGATCAGCAGCAATGGGTGCTATTGGCGAAAAACCTGAGATTGCCGGTCAGGCTCTTATATTTATTGCACTCGCAGAAGGTCTTGTGGTCTTTGGTTTTATTACAGCACTTATGATACTTGGTAAAATATAGTAAGCTGTCATGAAGTATTTTGTACTTGGAGATGAAGATACTGTTCTCGGTTTTGGACTTTCCGGTGTTAAAGGAAAAATTGTACAGGATAGCGAAGAAGCATCCAGGATCTTTCATGAATTGCTTTCGAATGGCGAAATAGGAATAATAATCATAACTGAAAAAATTGCTGCTATGATTCGTAAGGAAGTAGATGCTTTTGTGTTTTCTGAGCAATTCCCTTTGATTGTTGAGATTCCTGACCGAAATGGACATTTGCCCGGGAAACCTGGAGTTCGTGAACTGGCAGCTAAGACAATAGGTATAAAGCTATGAGTAAGGAAATAAATACGGAAGAAGAAAATTCAGAAACACTCATTAGAGGAATTCTGGAAGAAGCTCAAGCTAAGGCAAAAGATATTGAGAATGAAGCTGATCAGTATGCTCAACGAATGATTGCATCTGCAGAATCTCAGGCTAAGCAAATTCTTGAACGCACACTCAAAGAAGCAGAACAACACACTCGAGAAATCATGAGTAGTGCAGAAGCGAAATTGGCCAGAGAGAAAATCAAAAGCATTCTAGAATTTGAATCAAAGATAATACGAGATATAACCAAAAAAGCATTAGATAGATTTAATGCTATTCGTAAAACCGATACTTACTGTGATATTTTACTCACATGGACATGCGAATGTATTATGGGTATTGGTACTGATGAGGTAATTTTAGAGGTTGGTGATATTGAAAAAGAAATCATAACCGACTCATTCATAAAAAAAGTAAAAGAAAAGATTTCACACTATCTTAACAAAGTCCCGGAAATAATCATCAGTTCTGAAGTGCTTCCAATATGTGGTATACGAGGTAAATCTCCAGATGGACATATGGTTTTTGATAATACTTTTACTGCGCGATTTTTGCGAAAAGAATCAGCAATGTATGAAGCCCTATATAAAGAACTGAATGTCGCATTACAAAAAATTCAAGACTATATCAGCATATAAAGGAACTGAGCCATGGATAAAAGGATAATTGGAACAATTCAGCGTATCAATGGGCCAGTCATTACTGCCAGTGGCATTACTGATGCACGCATGTTTGAGCTTGTCTATGTAAGCGATGATTTGCTTGTTGGCGAAGTTATAAAATTATCAGGTTCATCTGCTGTCATACAGGTATATGAAGATACTACTGGATTAAAACCAGGTTCGCCGATATATGGGAGCGGTATGCCCCTTTCGCTTGCACTTGGTCCAGGTCTTATTGGTTCAATATATGATGGCATACAGCGTCCGCTTGAGGTTCTACGTGCATATTCCGGACATTTTATAAAGCGCGGTATTGCTGCAAAAGCATTAGCTTCCGATAAAAAGTGGCACTTTGTGCCTGCAGTGCAGAAGGGAATTGACCTGCATGGAGGCGCAATTATCGGGACGGTTCAGGAAACGAGCAGGATAGTGCATAAAATTATAGTATCTCCTGATATATCGGGAAGGCTTCTATCAATAGTGCCGGAAGGTGATTATTCGGTTGAAGAACCAATTGCAGTTATAGAAAACTCACAGCAAAAAAAAGAAATAACCATGACACAGTATTGGCCAATTCGTATACCGAGGCCAGTTAGAGCGAGACGGGCACTGGAAATTCCCCTCATTACAGGTCAGCGGGTTATCGATACACTTTTCCCACTTGCAAAAGGCGGGACGGTTGCTATACCGGGCGGCTTTGGTACAGGAAAGACAATGACACAGCATGCAATTGCTAAATGGTGCGATGCCGATATCATTGTGTACATAGGATGCGGAGAGCGCGGTAATGAAATGACCGATGTGCTAACTGAGTTCCCAAAACTTGTAGATCCTCGAAGCGGGAAAAGCCTCATGGAGCGAACAATCCTTATTGCCAATACGTCAAACATGCCTGTATCAGCGCGTGAAGCCAGCATCTATACTGGTGTGACTATGGCTGAGTACTTTAGAGATCAGGGATACCATGTTGCAGTAATGGCAGATTCAACATCACGGTGGGCAGAAGCACTCAGAGAGTTATCAGGGCGGATGGAAGAAATGCCGGCGGAGGAGGGATTCCCCGCATATCTTGCAACTCGCATAGCAGAATTTTACGAACGTGCTGGTTACATGGATACACTATCAGGAACAGAGGGTTCTGTCTCTATTATTGGTGCCGTAAGCCCGCCTGGAGGCGATTTTTCCGAACCAGTTACGCAGCATACCCGGCGCTTTGTGCGATGCTTCTGGGGACTCGATCGCAATCTTGCAAATGCTCGTCACTATCCTGCTATTTCCTGGCTCGATAGCTACAGTGAATACCTTGAGGATATCAGTGCCTGGTGGAAAAACTCGGTTGCAGAAAGCTGGGCAGATGATAGACGCGAAATAATGGATTTGCTCCGAAGAGAAACACGTCTTTTGCAGGTTGTAAAATTGGTCGGCCCTGATGCACTACCTGACTCGCAGCGTTTTATTCTTGATGTATGCGATTTGTTCAAAACTGCATTTCTCCAGCAGAATGCTTTTGATGATATCGATCGTTATAGTACACCACAAAAGCAGTACAATATGCTTAAAGTTATACTGACTTACTGGCAAAGAGGTTCTTCTGCAATAAAACGCGGAGTATCGCTTGTTGAACTAAAACGAATGAAAGTGGTGCAGGAGATTATTAAAATGAAATATACAATTAAAGATGATAATCCTCAAGAATTTACAAAACTAATTGCAGCTCTTGAACGCGGAATTGAACGCCTGGAGTCAATGTATGCATGAAGCAAATACAATTGATGTAATAAAAAAATTACAAGTTTGCAGAGAGTACCAGGGTGTCTCAAAAATTGACGGACCCCTTGTTGTTGTCAAAAAAACACATTCGATTGGCTATCGTGAACTTGTTGAATGTACCGATGCAGCAGGAAACGTCAGGCTCGGTATGGTTCTGGATACTTCCGATGAAGCTGTTGTTGTACAAATTTTTGAAGGAACTCATGGGCTTACGATGCCTGAGACACGACTTAGGTTTCGCGGCGAACCGCTGACACTGGGTGTGTCAGAAGCAATGCTTGGAAGGGTGTTCGATGGACTTGGACGCCCCATCGATGGCGGACCAAAGCCACGTGCAAGAGAGCAGCTTGATGTTAATGGACTCCCTGTTAATCCGGTGGCGCGTGAGTATCCGCGTGATTTTATTCAAACAGGAATATCCGTTATTGATGGAATGAATACGCTCATTCGCGGACAAAAGCTCCCGATATTTTCCGGAAACGGACTTCCGCATAATGAACTTGCAGCGCAAATAGCGCGACAGGCTAAAATAAAAGGAGGCAAAACCGATTTCGCGGTTGTGTTTGCTGCAATGGGTGTCAAACACGATGTGGCACGATTTTTTATTCGCTCCTTTGAAGAAACTAATTCACTCGATAATGTTGCACTATTTTTATCGCTCGCTGATGATCCCTCAATCGAAAGAATTATCACCCCGCGGGCAGCTCTAACGCTCGCTGAGTACCTCGCATACACAAAAGGGATGCATGTACTCGTTATCATGACGGATATGGCAAACTATTGTGAATCTCTGCGGGAAATATCAACATTACGCGGTGAAATACCTTCACGTAAAGGGTATCCAGGTTACCTTTACTCAGATCTCGCAGAGCTCTATGAGCGATCTGGTATGATACGAGGCTTGCCAGGTTCTATTACCCAGCTCCCAATTCTGACAATGCCCAATGATGATATTTCGCATCCGATACCGGATCTGACAGGTTATATCACAGAAGGGCAAATTGTGTTTGACAGAGATATGCACGGCAGGGGAATATATCCTCCCGTAGCAGGGTTGCCATCGCTTTCACGGCTTATGAAGGATGGCATTGGTAAAGATATGACACGAGAAGATCATCCGCACCTTGCAAGCCAGCTATTTGCCGCTTATAGTTATGTTAAGGATGTAAAGAATCTTGCATCTGTTATCGGTGAAGAAGAACTCACTCCGCTTGATAAGCAATACCTTGAGTTTGGAGAGTTTTTTGAGCGTCAATTTGTGAATCAGCGAACGGATGAGGATCGCAGTATCGAAGATACTCTGAACCTTGGCTGGGAAGCCTTGAGAAAGCTACCGCCTGAAGAACTGCATAGAGTAACCGATGAAGAACTTGAAACATGGTACATGGGAGAAGGAAACTTGTGAGAAATGTTCCTCCTACAAAGACCAATCTGCTCAAGTTAAAAGAAGAACTTGCCTTTGCTGATTTAGGACACGAGTTGCTCGATCAAAAACGGAGTATCCTCGTAGCAGAACTCATGACGCTTGTAGATCAGGCAGCTGCATATGAAAAACAGGTGGAAGACATACTTGCAAAGGCTTATGATGCATTAGAAGATGCTTCACTCGCTATGGGAAAGCTCAAAGTTTTATCACTTTCGGGAGCCATTACCATCGATGCTTCAATCAATCTCAGTACGAGAAAAATTATGGGAGTCTCACTCCCGGTAGTGACTACAAAATTTACCGATAATGCACCGTACTACAGCGCACTTGGTGTAGACTTTAGAATTGATATTGCAGTAAAAGCATTTAGAGATGTACTCAACCTCATGGGACATTTTGCTGAACTAAAAGTTTCAATTATGCGGCTCGCAGCGGAAGTTAAAAGAACGATTCGCAAAGTCAATGCACTTGAGAAAATAGCAATTCCAGAATTGCAGGAAACAATTCGTCATATACAAAACCGATTGGAAGAAAATGAGCGGGATATGTTCATTCTCATGAAAACAGTAAAAAACCGCATGAAACCAGAGGAGGCTCAACCTTCATGAAAAAACCAATAGAGAGAATGATGGTATATGATGATGGTTCAGAAGGTTCAATACTTGCAGCACGCCTCGCGATAGTGCTTGCAGCAGAGTTCGATGCCGAGCTGCATGCACTTTCTGTACTCAACACGCGAGCGCTTTCAGAGTTGGTTCAAGCACATATTTTTATCGAATCGGAACAGGAAGAATATCGCCGTGAACTGGCGGAAGACGGTGCACGGTATCTCAATCATGCGGTGGAAATGGGAAAACGTAAAGGAGTAACGGTAATTAAACAGAATGCAAGCGGTTCAATTTCCGCTGCAATCAAAGAAAAAGTGGCAGAATTGCATATTGATCTCCTTGTTATGGGACCGCCTCCGCGAATTAGGAGCAGACGTGACGCTCTCTATGATGAAGTAGAGATGGCAATGCGTACCGTAGATTGCTCTGTGCTCATTGCTCGTGATGAAGAGCGAATTGAGGAACTGTATGAACAGCTTATTTAATGCAATGGACAATGTGATGAGTGTTAAAAACAACGAGGATAGTGTTATGAACAATGTGAAAATGCTGATTTTGTTCACAGCCTGTTTGATTTTTAGTATATATTGTGGAGATAGTTATATGCACAAGCTTCATTGCACTAAGCAGGCTCTTACTTTTCTAAATTACAAGAGTTCTGTATAGTAAGTAAACAAATACACGGATCGTGTATAGAAAGGTGGCTGTAATGGCACTCATAGAACTACTTGAAGAAAAAATCGTAAAAATACCGCTTGTTTCATTTGATAAAGAAGGGATAATACGGGAATTAGTCGATGTGCTCTCACAAGCTGGCAAAGTTGATGATCCTGATGCACTATTTCAAGCAGTTATGTCACGGGAAAAACTGGGAAGTACCGGGCTCGAAGATGGTTTTGCAGTGCCCCACGGAAAAACTTCCGGAGTAAAAGATCTTGCAATTGCAATCGGTATTGCTCCTCAGGGCGTTAATTTTGAATCAGCTGATGGTGAACCATCAAAACTTTTTTTTCTTATTGCAGCTCCACCAGATAAAGCAGGTCCTCATATAGAGGCACTGGCAGAAATAGCAAAATTATCCCGATCTAAAGCACTGTGTACAGCACTGATACAGGCAAAAACACCTGGTGAGGTAGTGTCATTACTACGCGGTGACTGAACAATGCTTTGAAAGACAGTAACAAGTTTCGTGACACTAACAACTACATGAGCGGTTTGGGTTCTGAAAATACGTAACCCTGACCGTAATCTATACCCAACTGAGCAGCAATATTACGGATAGATTCAGACTTTACAAATTCCGCTATCGTTTCAAGGCCCATTGAGTGAGCAATTTCATTGATAGATTTAACTATGGTTGCGTTAATGGAATTGGATTCCAGTGTCTGGATATACGAACCATCAATTTTAATATAGTCGATTGAAAGATTCCGTAAATATCCAAATGAAGAAAAACCGGTACCAAAATCATCGAGTGCAAAGGTAAATCCAGCATTTTTAAGCTGTTGGATAAAATAGCTTGCATATGAAATGTTTTGAATTGCGCTGGTTTCTGTAATTTCAAAACAAAAGTTAGAAGCGGAGAGACCATATTTTTCGGTATTAAATAAAATCGTGCTGATGAGTTCCTCGTAAATGACAGATGCTCCTGAGAGGTTAATTGAATACATGTAGTTAGCAAGCGATGAATTAGTATCTTTTAAGAGGCGGTAAATTCTAAAGGCATTCTCTATTACCCATGTATCAATTTTAGGCATGAGGTTGTAGCGTTCAGCAGCTGGAATAAATGCAATGGGTGATATTACTGAGCCATCCTCATCGATCATGCGGATAAGAATTTCTGCTTTTGGTTTTTTGTGATCATTCAATGGGACTATTGGCTGGTAGAACAAACGGAATCTATTTTCTTCAAGGGCTGCTGTAAGCTTGCTGATCCACTCCATTTCTCCTCTGCGTCTGGTAAACTGTTCGTCATGCGGGTTGTAGAGGATAGTTTTACCACCGCCCTCTTCTTTGGCAAGGTGCAAAGCATCATCTGCACATGCAAGCATGTAGTGAACGTCCCCGCTGTCTTTATCGATTGTAGCAATTCCTATGGACATGCTGAGTGGAAAAACCGTGTTGTTCCATAAAAAATTTTGTTTTCGGCTGAGTTCATGTATGCGGTTTGCAACAGAAACTGCGTCACGCGGAGTGCAATTTAAAAGGAGGATGGCAAATTCGTCTCCCCCCATACGAGCACAAACATCATTGCGCTGTATAACTGCCTGTAAGAATGATGCTACCTGTCTCAAGAGCTCATCACCAGCAATAGCTCCACAGGTATCATTAATTACCTTAAACCTGTCAATATCGAGCATGAGCAGTGCATGGCTCAGATTGGTTTTTTTTACATTTTTTATGTATTCGTTGAGCTTGTAAGAAAATTCATCACGGTTTGAAAGTCCAGTGAGAATATCATGGTTCGATTGATAGGTAATACGTTCAGAGAGTTTTTTTATTTCTGTTATGTCATGCAGATTGATTACAAAACCGCTCAGTTTTTTATTTGTAAATTCGAGTCTTGTGACGGTACAGGATAAAAATATGATGGCTCCACTTTTTATTTTATACAGTATTTCGCTTAAATAGATAGGAGTTTCTGTGCTGTTCTTTATAAGCGTAAAAAAGTCTTGCTGGGTATCTGCATTCATTGCATTAAAAAATTCCGAGAAATGTTTGCCCCGTGCTTTCTCTTCTGTTGTTTCCAGGATATCACATGCAATGGGATTCATAAATTGGATTATAAAATCGGTGTCTGTCGCAATGATTCCATCATTGATTGATGTTAATATGGCGCTAAACAATTTTTGCTGTTTTGCCAATTCCCGTTCAATTTTGTGTTTGTAAATTGCTATTTCAATAGTATTAAGAATATCCTTGTCCTTAAAAGGTTTTAGAATGTAGCCATAGGGATGTGCAGTTTTTGCTCGCTCAAGTGTCTGTGAGTCTGAAAATGCGGTGAGGAATACAGTTGGAATATCCAGGTTCTCATAGCAATACTGTGCTGCAGTAATACCATCAGCATCTCCCTGGAGCATAATATCAGAGAGGAGCAAGTCTGGGTTGAGCTCTTTTGCTAATTCGATTGCTTGTTCTGCTTGTTCGGTCATGCCGACAACAAAGTAACCAAACCGTTCCAGCTTACGCTGTAGATCGATAGCAATGATTTTTTCATCTTCAAGGATCAGTATTTTATTATTATTCATCTATCTTGCTCCTTCATACGTTTCATATTACAGCAAACAGTTGTCTTAAATCAGATTTTTATATGTACTGCAAATCGATATATTTATAATACAATATTCTAGGCAATTTGCAAGTTTATTAAAATTTTTCATTATTGCTCATATGTAATGGTGTCAGGAAAATTGTGAAAATACTATTTTTGATTGCTGCTTGATTTTTTGTAGAAAATATCAAATTGATAGTATAGTAAAAATATACCCAACACGATAGTGTGCAGATACTTTTTTACAAGCTTCCTGATACTATCCAATGGGCTTTATAACTTTTATACATTCTGATACAGTAAGTATCTATGAAGCAAAAGATACAAATTATCTATGAAGACAATGCTATCATTGCAATCAATAAGCCTGCTGGCGTGCTTTCAATAGCAGATCGATACGATAAAAACGCACCGGTAGTTACCGATTTTCTTCCTCAAATTACAGGTCAATACTTTATAGTACACCGTCTCGATAAAGATACGAGCGGATCAATGATTATTGCTAAAAATCAGGAAACACATCGCATGCTATCAAGGTTATTTGAAACTGGTGCTGTTACTAAAATATACCATGCATTGGTATGGGGACGACCCTCGTGGGACAAAATTGACTGCGATCTTCCATTACGTCCAGATGGCGATGCAGATCACCGAACCATAATAGATGGTTCAGGAAAAGAAAGCCTGACACATTTTTCCGTACTTAAGCGGTGGAATAGAATATCCCTCATCGAGGCTAAACCAGCCACAGGAAGGACACATCAAGTACGTGTTCATGCTTCCGCAGTAGGCTATGCGCTGCTCTGTGATCCCCTTTATGGCGATGGGAAACCGGTATTTCTTTCAGATTTAAAACGTAACTATAAAGGTGATACGTGGGAAGAGCGCCCGCTTATTTCCCGCACTGCACTGCATGCTGCATTTATCTCATTTACATATCCCAATAGCGGTGATACAATCAGTATCGAGGCGGAGTATCCTAAAGATTTTGGTGCAGTAATTAAGCAGCTCGATAAACTCTAGACCTTATTCAAACATGAGTGAGGTAGTCTAAAAATGTTATGTTCAATATAGCGCATAAACTACTCGGATCGTATAAAGCAATCGTCCTGACCGATGAGCGAGGCGCACAAGCGGTAATAGTGCGGGAGCTCGGTGGAATGGTTCATGAGCTTATTCTTCCGGTATTATCAGCCGATGGTGTGCTCGCGGAGTACCAGTCGGTGTTACGAAGTGATTCGCTGGAAGAGCTTTCGACTAATCCATATTACCGCGGAAGATTTATGGCGCCATTTTGCGGCAGAATCCCGGAAGGAATATACCGATTCAACGGGCGGCTTTACAAGCTTCCTATCAATATGCCTGCAGAAAATAATGCGCTCCATGGTTTTTTTTACCGAATGGAAATGCAGACTTTATCGAGCTGTGCTGATGAATCAAAAGCAGAGTTACGGCTGCATCATATAATTAGCTCACAGGATGACCCTGGATATCCCTTTACTCTCCAGATTATCATAACCTATACGCTCGATGCACAGGGTTTTTGTATTACAGTTACAGCTGCAAACATGGGATCAGAAGACCTACCGCTCACGATGGGTTGGCATCCGTATTTTAAACTTCCCGGCAAAATTTCAGACTGGATAGCAACCATTGATGCTGATTTATACTATCCTACGACGAACAAGCTCCTCCCAACGGGTGCCCTGCTGAGTGTAGGAGGGACTGAGTATGATTTTAGGAAGGGCAGACCACTTGTTCACACAAGCCTTGATACCTGTCTGGCATTTCCCAGTTTTGTTCAATTAGAGCATGTGCAGACTCATACTGGTATTTCATTAGAAATAGATAGAAAGTTTTTTAATAAGATACATCTATTTATTCCGCCAGAGCGAGATTCTATTGCCCTGGAACCGGTAACTGCTGCAGGGGCAGCTTTTATTATGCCACATTTAGGGCTTACTGTTCTTAGCGCAGATGCATCAAAATCCGGCTGGATTCGCATTCAAACTTTTAATAATAAGCAGTAACTAACCTGGAATAGAATCATGGATTAACCAGTATGCTGTTTACTAAATTGTCAATATATCATGCCTGGTGTCATGGAAATTGTGAAAACGATACTTTTAATTACTACATGATTAAGCGACTACTTGACGAAATAATGCAAATAGTGTAAATATATTTTGCCTGCGGTGATGGTGGAATTGGCAGACACGCTAGCTTGAGGTGCTAGTGCCGAGAGGCATGGAGGTTCAAGTCCTCTTCACCGCACAAAGAGCCCCTTTTAGGGGCTCTTTTTATCAATATGTAGTTATTGCAAATTTGTGTAGTGGAATGCTTTATCACATATTCCTTACCGTAAATCATGTCGGATACAATTAAATTCGGTTGATTATTTCACTAGTGTCACGAAGATTGTATATTGTAATACCCATGCAAGTATGATAGATGCCAAAGCATCTGTAATCATCCTAAATTCCCTCTAGCATGTCAAATCAACTACTTTGAGTAATGCTTTCTGGTAGTATCATTTTATAGCTAGAAGCAGCGATTTAATCTAGCATCGTAGTTAAATCTGTTTTAGGATCTGTTAATCATATATTATGTAGCATTTACTTCTTTACATGCACAGCCAAGAAATGCAGCAAGGCGCTCTGCCTGTTTGTATAATGCTGCATAGCGGCGTCGCGGAATCGTACAGATAATGAGATAGCGGCCATCATAGAGCTGGAGCGCATATGCGCTTATTGCTGGATTATCGAGCAGGAGCGTTTTACTGTATGGATCCTCAGGGAGGAGCAGAGTCGAAGCTGTTAGAGCACAGGTTACGTTTTGAATTTCCTGTAATGGGAAACTCCATCGTTTTGCCAAAAATAATAAACCAGCAGAGCGGCTTACGGTGTCGGCTTTTTTATTAAATCGCCAGCTGTCTTCGGTAAGCGCTACCATGCCAGCAAACACAGCGTATGCCCATGCAAGCGGCATGAGCGCTTCTATCCACGTTTGTACCACAGTTATTGCAACCGGAATTGAAAGTATCCAGAAAACGCGAATCCACCAGGGGAAGCGCAGTACGGCGTAATCATCAGTAATTTTGGAAAAATCATATAACCAATAGTTCTTAAACATAGAATCCACCTTACTATAGAAGTTTTGTATCTTCCTTATAAATAATGCACTAATTCCTGTAGCTGCGTGATTTTGGCAAAGGGATACTGCTGGTGTTTATTGAGCTGATCGATAAGCAATCCTTTGCCACCTAAATTGGTAAACCCCTGTACATAGCGGGGAATATCATCAATAAACAAAATATCCTGTATCGACACTTGCAGTGTGTCTGCGACATGTTGGTATGCTTCATGGTGTGGTTTCCCTTTAAGGTTGTTAAAGCGAATATCAAAAATACCCGCAAAGCAATCCGTGCAGTCGAGCTTTGCAAGAATACGTTCTGCATGTTCAATAGGTGCATTAGTTAAAATATATTTTGAGTATGGGAGTTCATTGAGGAATTGTTTTAAAACAGGGTCAGGTTCGAGTGCAGATTCTTCTCCCTCGGGGTGTACAAATTTAAAATATGCTTCATAATCAGTTACGCCATGTTCAGCCATGAGCCATTCGAGTGTTGTTCCATATAGTGGCAGGCGTTCTGCGCGAATCTTTTTGCATTCATCGAGTGGTTTTTGTAGGACTTGTGTAACGAAAGTATTCATCCGCGCAACAACTTCCTCTTCTAAACCATAGCGAGGGCTATAGAGCGTATTATCGAGATCGAATAGCAGTGTGGTAATCATGTGTAATTATTCATACCATGATGCTGGAAAAAATACAACTAATTCACTGCTAACTTGTCTATTTGCAGGCGCCACCTACAAATAATTTTTCACAGTTTTCGTGACACTAAAGATGTATTGACAGAAGGGTAAAAAATAGCTATAAAAATCTTTAAACGTTTTGAATATTGCAATATAATTTTGTTTATAGAAATAGGAAGTAGCAATGAGTGAATCTGCACTAAAAGCATTTGAATTACTGTTTCATTTAGCACGGTCTGGCGACTCATCACTCGCAAAACTCGCTCGCGAAACGGGTTGGGATAAAGCGACAGCTTTACGGTATCTTACTGCAATGGAGAAAAAAGGTGTAGTAGAACGCCGTAATGGTGATTGGACGCTTGGGTTAGCCCTGGTAGAACTGGCAAGCCGTGTCCCCGTGAGTTCAAATATTGCCTCTCGTGCTGAACCAATCCTGGTTGAGCTTGCTCGTAGTACAGGAGAAACGGCAAACCTTTCAGCATTAACAGGTTTTGAAATAATGTATGTTGCTAGGGCAGAAGGGGGTCGTTCTTTACGACTACGTTCCAACCCTGGTGACCGCCTACCATTATACTGCACTGCAGGCGGTAAGGCAGTGCTATCGAGAATGATTCAGGCGCTTAGAACGCAGTATATTGCAGAAGCAAAACTAATCGCATACACACCACATACCATAACCGATCCAGTTCGGCTTTCCAATGAAATTGATGAGACTATTAAGCGAGGCTGGGCTATTGATGATGAGGAGTTTGAACAGGGGCTCATTTGTTTTGCGCTTCCTATTGAATTTCCGAGATTTGGGTTTTTAGGAGCTGTGAGTGTTTCTGGTCCAGCAAGCCGTATGCAGCATGGCAGAAACAAAATCCTTGCCGCACTTCGCTGGACTGTCACCTGTCTCCATAATGAAATTAATGGCAGTGAAGAAGAAAATGGTAAACCAGCCCTCTTTGCTCCGGGCAGGGGTGGCTTTAAGAGCAGTGATTGGCACCGTCCGGGCAGCGAAACATTTGAATAAACCGGTAAGGTGAACGCGTTTGCAGTAATGTATTGCTCGGCCGTTCAGTAAGCTTGTAGTACAACCCGGAAAAGCTTGCGGTTCCGGGTTGTGTAAGCAGAAAGAATGGAATTAACTTAAAATACTATATCGTGTTTGTCCTCCTCTTTTTTTGTTTCAATATTCTGTTTTTTCCCGGGCATAAAATCGATATGGTCAGCGACGATTTTTACCCGTGAATTATGCTTACCGTGCTGATCCACCCACCGATCCTGTTTGATTCTCCCGACAACACGAACACCCTTTCCTTTTTTTAAAAACGATGCACAATTCTCAGCCAGTTTAGCCCATGTTTCAACACTGAGGAACGACGTTTCTTTTTCCGTGTCATTGTTCGCTTTGTAGTACCGGTTTGAAGCAATAGCAAATTGACAGACTGCAGTGCCATTTGGTGTTGTTTTTATTTCCGGATCTTCAACAAGATTCCCCTCTATTATGACTGAATTCATATTACTCAGCATATGGTTCTCCTTGTGGCTTTATACAACCACTGTATTATGAATAGTCTAAGAAAGCTGACAGCTTTCTCATCTGCATAGCGCTATGGCTATAGCTCGATCGTTACATTGAACGATTATCTTTGGCTAATACATAATGTTGAAAGAGTATTGTCGCCGCCGATCTGTTCAATTTTAAGACCGATTTCAGGGCACCCTTGTACGCTATTATTCATCGTTGCTAATATTCATGCATGCATGGTTTTGCAATATTTTCTGCCTTGACTCATTTTTTGTTCCAGTGCATAGTAAGGTGCAAAGCGCTGATGGAGACGAGTATGCCCTGCAAGCCTATGAGAGAAGCATGCCCCTGGGCTGAGAGGCTGCGAGGAACGGCAGAGCGGAAAACCACTCCGGAGCTGTACTGGTGAACGCTCATACTGCTACCGTGTACGTGCTTGAGCAAAGTAGTAAGTAATCAGTATCGGGTGCTCCCGTTATAGAGCGTAGAGAGCGGCATCTGGTGTTTGTGACAGACGAGCACAAACCTCAATGCCGAAGTAAGGTGGTACCGCGGAACATGTATGCTGTCAAGGCCGTTGGCAAGGACAGCAGAAGCCAATCGAACTCTATGCAAGAGAGGCTTTTGCTTGTTTCGTCCTTACGCATAGCGCACAAAAGCGCATCCTGTGCAAGGAGTACCTTTTATGAAGTATCCTATCGAAACAGTGCGACATTCACTGTCGCATGTCATGGCAGAAGCAGTCATCAAGCTGTTTCCTGGAACAAAAGTAGCAATTGGACCAGCAATTGATGATGGGTTTTACTATGACTTCCAGTTTGCAAAACCTATTCAACCCGAAGATCTTCCCGCTATCGAAAAAGAAATGCGGAGAATTATTGCTCAAGGTTCAGAGTTTGTAAGAAAAGAAGTTTCAAAAGCGGAAGCTAAGAAACTCTTTGCCGATGAGCCATTCAAACTTGAACTAATCGATGAACTCGAAGAGGGCACTATCACGATTTATGAGCAGGGCACGTTTTTTGATTTATGTCGGGGACCTCATGTTGCATCGACTAAAGATCTTCCTGCAGATGCTTTTAAGCTGAGAGCAATAGCAGGTGCATACTGGCGCGGTGATGAAAAACGTTCGATGTTAACGCGCATTTACGCTTATGCATTTGCAAACAAACAAGAACTCGATGCACATCTCAAAATGCTCGAAGAAGCAGAAAAGCGTGACAACCGTAGGCTTGGGAAAGAACTCGATCTTTATTCGGTACATGAAGAGGCTGGTCCAGGTCTCGTATACTGGCATCCGCGTGCTGGTCGGTTTAGAGTGGAACTGGAAAACTGGTGGCGTTCTGAGCATTACCGCAATGGTTACGAGATTCTCTTTACACCGCATGTTGGCAAGAGCTGGCTCTGGGAAACTTCAGGGCATCTTGGGTTTTATAAGGGCAACATGTATGCTGCAATGAAAATCGATGAGGACGATTACTACATCAAACCGATGAACTGTCCCTTCCATATTATGATTTATAAAACGCAGCTCCGGTCATACCGCGATTTGCCACTTCGCTGGGCAGAGCTGGGAACCGTGTATCGGTATGAACGTTCGGGCGTACTGCATGGGCTTATGCGGGTACGGGGTTTTACGCAGGATGATGCGCACATTATCTGTACACCGGAACAAATCGAGGATGAAATAGCAGAAGTGCTGCGCTTTAGCCTGCACATGTGGAAAACACTTGGCTTCTCAGAAATAAAAGCATATCTTGCAACACGTCCTGCAGATTCAGTAGGCGATCCGGCTCGCTGGGATCAGGCGCTTGAATCGCTCCGCAAGGCTGTAGAAACGCAAAAGCTGGCGTATGAAATTGATGAAGGTGGCGGAGCATTTTATGGTCCAAAGATTGATCTTAAAATAAAGGATGCTATTGGGCGCGAGTGGCAGATGACTACGATCCAGTTCGATTTTAACCTGCCTGATCGTTTTGATATGACCTATATCGATGCAGATGGCCAGAAAAAGCGACCGTACATGGTGCACCGCGCTCTCCTGGGATCGCTTGAACGTTTCTTTGGAGTTTATCTAGAAAGTACCGCTGGTGCATTCCCAGTATGGCTTGCACCAGACCAGGTAGCGGTAATTCCTGTTGGTCCCGATTTTAATGATTATGCAGTTGAGCTTAACAATAAGCTGCGCAGTTCCGGTATGAGGAGTATTGCAATGCTCGATGAAGACCGCATGAATGCTAAAATACGTCGAGCACAACAGTTAAAGATTCCTTATATGGCAGTTGTTGGCGCAAAAGAACGAGAAGAACAGGCAGTGTCAGTTCGCTGTCGTGACGGGAAACAGCTGGGAACGATGAGTACAGAAGCTTTTATGAGCTATATTATGGAAAAAATAGCTCAGAGAAGTCTTGATCTGTAGCAAGGTATGGAATAATGCAATTTCCATATACCTTTGAAACAAAGGTATTGTACGCATGAAAAATATATGGTCTACGAGCGGAAGATTGTTTTTGCTAATTCTGTTGTCATTTTCTTCGCTTGTAATGCTGCTCATTCTTAGATTTATGCTTGCCGGGAAATTGATGCAGGGGTATCTTCTGTGGAATTTAATACTTGCTATTGTCCCTGCTTTAATTTCCTGGGCAATTCTCAAGCATACAGAATATTTTGAACAAAATGGCTGGCATGGTGCAGTCAATATAGCTGGTTTTTTTGCGTGGTTAATTTTTTATCCCAATGCACCATATGTGTTTACAGATTTCATTCATGTAATTAATCGTTCTAATTTGGGCTATGTAGCTGCACCATGGCTTTCGCGCCTCGATTTGCTCTGGTTTGATATAATTCTCAACGCAGCATTTGCTTTCGTTGGTCATTTTATGGGTCTATTATCCATGTATTTCATGCAAGTGTCACTCCGCAAGTTATACGGAAGAACAGTGAGCTGGGTAGCGATTTTACCTGCAGTGGTTTTATCAGGTATTGGAATTCATCTAGGAAGATTTTCGCGATATAATTCATGGGATATGGTATTTCATCCTATTGATACGTTTCAAGCAATACTTAAGATATTTACGGTACCCTCTGCTCTTTTATTTTCACTTGCATTTTCCTTTTTCATTGCAATAACATACATTATGTTTTATATTGTCATTAAACCTGATACGGCTGTTGCACATACAGCTAATTCGAGTAAATCATCGTGATACAGTAAATCGCGATGTAAAATCCAAAAAGAAAGGATACAACATGAGAGCTTGTAAAGTTACTGAAAAAATCTATGCCCTCCATGCTGATATTGAAACCGAAGACCTTTTTGAGGGCATCTGGCCTATTCCTGATGGTGTTTCATTAAATTCATATCTTGTTAAAGGCGAAACATCCTGTGCGCTCATAGATCTGGTAAGAGATTGGTGTAAAGCTCCAGATGAACTCTGTAAACAACTTGCTTCAATTGATGTTGCTATAGAGGATGTCAATTATCTTATTCTTAACCATATGGAACCCGATCATACTGGATGGCTTGCTGAATTTAAAAAACTTAATCCTAAAGTAGTTATAGTTGCAACAGCAAAGGCCCTCGAGCTTGTAAAATCCTTTTATAAAATTGAAGAAAATTTGAGGGCAGTAAAAACTGGAGATACGCTTGATTTAGGCGGTATCCGCCTTGTTTTTGAGGAAGCTCCAAACTTACATTGGCCCGAAACAATGGTTACCTATGAACCAGAATCTGGTACGCTTTTTAGCTGTGATGCGTTTGGTAGTTTTGGAAAATTAACAAACCGTATTTTTGATGATGAGTATTACTCTGAAGATCTTAAAAACTTTGAAGATGAAACACTCCGATATTACGCTAACATCGTAGCAAGTTTTGGAATTTTCGTAAAACGTGCAATAGAAAAACTTTCTAAGCTCGATATCAAAATTGTCGCACCCAGTCATGGGCTCATCTGGCGTGAGAAACCTTCGGTAATTATTAATCGCTACTTGAAATATGCAAACTATATGGATGGCCCGCGAGAAAAAGAGGTCTGTGTCGTATGGGGTTCGATGTATGGGAATACACGCGATGGACTTGAGTATGTGCTCAAAGGGTTAGAGGATGAACATGTGCCTTATACAATGTTCCGCGTTCCTAATGAAGATGTATCCTTTGTGCTTGCAGAAGCGTATCGATGTGAAGGTATCATTATGGCGATGCCAACATATGAATATAAAATGTTCCCGCCAATGGGATACGTTATCGATATTTTTGAGCGCAAGCATATTTGGAACCGCAAAGCGCTCCGAATCGGAAGCTACGGCTGGGTAGGTGGAGCACAGAAAGATTACGATAATCGAATTGCGCCACTCAAATGGGAACATGTTGAACCATTAGAATGGGCTGGACAGCCTGATGAATCAACAGGGAAACTGCTCAGAGAACGGGGGAGAGAGCTTGCTCGCAGAGTAAAAGGGTAACTGAAGAGGTGATTTATATACAATTGAAATGCCATACAGCGTAAAGCTGTGTGGCATTATTTATTTAATGCTCATGCTGTTAATATGTATTAATATATTATAGCATTTATATGTAAAAAATTTTACTGATAATAACATACAGGAAACAATTACATCTTTTATGTGAGCGCTGTATACTATTATAGGAGCAGTATACTTTCACTGATACATAGACAATTTTACTTGACAGTTGTTTATTCTATCAAGTAAACTGCTTATAATTAGTAACGTTATTTTATTAATTAAGGAAGGGGTAAGCATGAAAACAAAAATTGTAATACTGACTGGTATTTTGCTTGTTCTAGCTGGTATGACAGCCTGTCCAAAGAAATCAGGTGAATTGGCCAATCCTGCACCGGTTGCGGATACTGTTCGTCCCGGCAAACCTTTCGGATATGTACTTTTAGACGGATTATCATTGTATAGCTACGACGAAACAAAAGTTCCTGATAAACAGTGGACATGGCTGCTTGGAATGACAGCAGGGAAAAAAGTGGAACTGCTTGAGACTGAGCCAATAAAAATAAAAAAAGGTATAAATGAGCTTGAATGGTACCGTATACGATATGGCGACAAAGAAGGTTACGCTACAAAGTATTACATTGGAACGTTTAATACGTTGGCTGTAGTCATAACCGATGGTGCAATGCGTTTTAAGAGCCCTGAGATTACCGGTGTTATTGCTGGTAAACCATTACCGAGGGGCACACTGATTACCATTCCCGAAGAAGATCTTACTGCTGATTATTGCAGAGCATACGCTGTTTCAGTTGAATTTTTAGCTGATAAACAGAATCTCAACTGGTATTCCGATATCTATGTTAAACGTTCGGATATTTCGACACAGGAACCCGATGTTCAGAGTTACCTCCTATACTATATTGCAAAAAACATGAGTGATCCTAAAGCAAAAGAGGATCCGAAGCGAATGGAAAATCTTATACGTGCTAAACTCGAAATTCTCAATGAAGCTATGAAAAAATATCCGTTTGGTGTATTTGCAGACCTTATTCAGGCAGAGATTAATACATTGTCAGGCAATAAGGGTACAGCTGCCACTCAAACTGTTCAAGAAAAGATTGAAGTCTATGAGAGCCCTGATTTTAATTCAATCGTAGTAGGAACAATTGAAGCTGGAACTCAACTTACAATTGAAGAAAAATCAGATGTGGGCGGTATTGAGTGGGTACGCATATCGAGCCCATATGTTGGCTGGGTGCTTGCAAGTCAGGCTGGTCAATAGATGTAGTAGCACACGCTGCATGCATTAGAAATATATCAAGAGTGAGAATTGATAGTGTAAAACAATAATTGTTTTATATTTTATATTCTAATACGATTCAAAAAGAGCTATCCATGCAGAATGGATAGCTCTTTATTATTACAGAGGAGTGCTTAAAAAGAACCGCTTCCTAATGTTAGTGTTAAGAAAATTTTTACTGCCGGACCATCATTGCGTACGATATATTCACTGTCTTCATTGCCAAACATAAACTGTGCTCCACCATTCATTGTAAATCCGGAAAATGGATTCCAGGAAAGCTGAGTGCGAATAAAGCCAGACCAATCAGAGAGGTTTGCAAGTGTGAACAATGAAAATCCAATTCTATTGGTAACAATTTTACTAAAGTTAATGGAGAGTGCAGCATAGTGCATGCCCGAATTGTAAATAAGTGCTTTCAAGAGATTGCTGAAAACAGCATCACTATCCGCTCCAGACAGTGCAAGCAAATTTTTGATAGCAGATTCATTGTCATGAGCTTTTTGAATTAAAGCAGTACGCTCATCGTTAGTGTAACCTTCACCATCAAAGAGGTACTGTCCGATTATGGAAATATTATATTCACTGTTTTGGTACAAAAAGCCTGCTGTACCCTTGAAAAATGGAGATGTTGTATCTTCTCGAGTAGCAATAAACCCGGAAGATGCAAGCGTTGGACTGATATCCGTTATCCAGGTTCGTTCAGAGCCATGAGCGAGTGTGCCTTCTCCAAATAGCTCTATTGAACCAATTGAACCTTTAGCAGTTATCATTCCACGAAGCGGTCTGTCTTTCTGATAGTATCCTCCAATGGTTAATTCCCAGTTTCCGAGTAAGAGTGAGGCACTGGCTGCGCCAGCGGTTTCTTCGAATGTCGTCTGATTGGGTGTGACTATTCCATATGCGACAACCGAGCTATGTATTCCCGGAACAGGGAATGTGACGCGTACTGTGACAGGTCCTTCTCGTTGCACTTCGGGATTCAAAGGATCAATAGCCTCGAGGTTGATAACATCGGCAGGACGCCAGAAATATCCTACACCCCAGGTTACTGTTTGTTTACCAAAACGGAAAAAAAGCATGTCCTGATAGGTAAAATCAGCAAAGAGTTCAAACAATTTTATCTGTGGCATAGCAATGGATGTACTTTGAGTCTTTATGTCTCCATCTGGTACAAGTGGGGGCTGTGCTGGTATATACTGAGCATCGGTCAACACTTTTGTTTCAGTGTAATATGGCCAGAGCACTTTAAGTGAGAGGTAATACCTGCGGTTAGCTTCAGGGCGTGCGTCAAAAAACAGGAGGCTCTGAAGATTCGTTGTCATACTGTGTGTGTCTGGAGTGAATAGTGTAAAGCCATTTTCCCAAGGATTATTGATTTGCTCAGCAAGAGTAACGGAACCGTAAAATGTGCCACCAATTCTAACTTTGTCGCTTACCAAAAAAGCATTTATCGCGTTTGATGCATCAGCGTTTTCTACTTGAGTGACAATTTCTTCATCGTTAAAAAGCTCGTCCTCGCTCTGTGCGTATAACGGTAGGATAGCTATAAGCATGAGTGTAAATACGATAAGGATTTTGTTTGTTCGTTTACGGTTAAATGTAATCATTTGTTAACCCTTTCAAGGAAATCTTTTTTGAAAACAGAATCAGGAATTGGGGAAACCGATTGTTCTGTGAGCGTAATCTGCGATTTTTCACCGGGATTAAGTTCATCGACAATAATAATCTGCGATGGCAGCAGTTTGCCATTGAGCTCTACGTATTTGGGAATGAGCGTTGTTCGCATGAGCCTTCCTGATACGGAATACGCTTCTTCTTTAAGGAGCATGGTTCTGTCTTTACGGACATAGATCTTAAGCCGGTCGTACACTGCATCGGTTGTTTTTGCTTTGAGGGAAATAATCCAGACCGGTATTTTTCCCAGTACGCCTTCTTCGGTTTTTTCAATTGTGTAACTGTCAGAGTATGTTGCCCGTGTAAGATCAGAGTTTTTTGCTTCTGAATTCGAAATGTTTTCTTTGAGTGAAGAAAAAGTAAACTGCCTGCTTGAAGGGTCGTAAAACCAGACGTTGTCTTTATCTTTAAGGTACCCCTGTCCTTTGTTTGCTTCTGGTTGGAGAATAAGAATGAGAAAAAGATCTTCTCTGTCTCTTCTAAAGACTCGTGCTTGAAGTACAGAATCTTTTTCTCCCGGTTTTTGTGTAATGATAGTATACACAGCCGTGAAATCAGACTTTTCAAAATTATTTAGGTTATCAAGTTCTTTTAGAATTTTTGTAAAATCTTGAGCACTTAACAACGATATAACAGAAACAGAGAGTATAAAAACCAACAGGACTCGTTTCATAGAAAGCTCCTTATTTTTCTGTACCCAATGCCTGTGCCGGGGACAGTTTTGCTGCTTTGCGTGCTGGTAATGATACAGCAAGCAGTGTTAATATAGAAACTATAATAAAGATTGTTGCAATTTTAGCAAATTGCAGATTAAAGGTTATATGACCGTTGCGTAAAAGAATAAAAAATTCGTTTTCCATACCAAAGTTGATACTCGAAACAATAGCCATGAGTATACCTGCAAGTAAAAATCCTGCGAGCATGCCGATCATTCCAAGAAAGAAAGCTTCAAGCAAAAATAATCGCTTAACATCTTTTTGCTGATATCCTATAGCGCGCATGGTTCCAATTTCTTTAATCCGCTCGTACATAATCATACGGAAGGTATTATTGATACCTACCATCGTTATAAGAAAGAGAATGATAAGTACGGTCGTGCCAATTGTATCCGCTGCTGAAACAAACTGTTGAATCTGTGCAAGTTGCTCGTTAATGGTAAATAACCTGTATTTGACACCTTCCCAGCTTTCTTTTTTTTGGCTGCGAAGCAGAGCCTGAAAACCGGTCATCGGTGCGCCATTAGCTTCCGTCTTCCGATCAAAAACCTGGACATAATTCTTGAGCACATCATAATATTTCATCGCTGCAGCATCAGTTTCTTTGAGTGAAGGAAGCCGTACTGCAAAAGTCTGATATTCTCCTGGAAGCAATCCGAGTATTTCATTGAGATGAGCTGTATGTGTATACGAGGATAGTTGGGAAACAAGGTCAGCATTATAGTTAATGCCGGCAATGCGAAATTCACCAACATTATTTTGTCCGTATACTGTTTCAATTTTAGCAATAACAACATCTCCAATTTCTACATTGAGAGTTTGAGCAACTTTCTCTGGTACTATGAGTGCATTAGGTGTTGTAAGAATAGATTCCCAGTCTCCCTTTTTTAACGAGAGACGTTTTCTGAAATTTTCGTTTTCTTTAATGTTAATTCCATTGATGAGGAGTGAAGTTGTTTTGCCTTCAAAAATAATTGTTGCAAACGTGCTGCTGTATGAACTTACATATGAATAGTTGATTCCAGAAGCTTTAAGTGCATCACGCAGTGCCTGGTCATTAGAAATTCTCGAAATTTCTTTTGATGTACCATGTTTTTCTGAACCTGTTATAAAAATATGACCGCCAAGAATATCAGAAAAATTTTCTGCAATATTAACAGATATTGCTGAGGTGAGTCCATAAATTACAGTAACAATCATGACTGAAAATGCAATTGCAATTGCAAGGAGAGCAGTGCGTTTTTTTTGTCGTGTAAGATTTCGGAGCGCTATCGTAACATGTGTTTTCATATTTTACTCCTAGTCGGTCTGTATTGCACGTATGGGCTCAATCCGCAGCGCTACAGATACTGGATAAAAATGTGCTACGATGCCCACAAGAACAATTATTATGAGTGCGGTAGCAACAGTCCCGCCTGTAATGATAGGACTTAAAACTGGACCGCCGAAAAGCAGTTCGAGAATTCTATTTCCTGCTTTAATATTGAGTGAACGTATAATTGTATTTACTATGTATGAAAGCACAATACCGATGCTTCCAAAGATCAGTGATAAAAGTAGTGTCTCGGTGAAAAAAAGACGGCGGACAAAACTACGGCTCGCACCGAGCGCTCGGATAGTTCCGATTTCTGTGGTCCGCTCAATAACAGAGACTACAAGCGTATTCATAATAATAACGACAACAACAAATGCAAGTATGATGATACCGACAAACAATACAGTACCGAAAATATCTACAGATTGTGCAAATTCTCCCGCAGCAGCTTTCCAGTCGCCAGCCTGTGCAGCGATATTGTTATCTTTAAAAAAAGTGTTAAGTTCTTTTATTACTGCTGGAGCGACATCAGGTTTATCGGTTCTAATGAGAATAAAGTGCCATGCTCCGGTATCTACTTTATTGAGTTCTTCACGGAGACTCGTATCACCAAGAATATTTTCATAATCGACGGAGCCGGTGTTGGAATTGGTTGTTATAAAAGTATTGCTGTCTGAAAAAAGGTCGTCATAGTTTGTCGTTTCAAATATTGCTTTTTGTTCACTTGAAAGCTGCACTTCAATATTAGCGCCAATTGTCATATTATCGAGAATGCGTACTGTATCGATATCACAGTATGCAAGCTGGTCAGGCGTATATCCTTCGGCTTTTATTTCATATATGCCGATAATCGGAATGCGTACTATTTTTACTCCTCCCGAAGAAGCACCCTGTATTACAAGTTCATTACCAATAGCAAGCGATTTCTTTAAATACTTTTCAAGCCCCTCTTTTTGTTTTGCGTTGAGGATAATGCCCCGCATACCAGGTTCAAAAAAATTACCTTCTCTAAGTGAAAAGTCAGGGAAAACGTTTCTATACTGCAGCGTATCAACACCAAAAAGGTAAAAAATTTGAAATGGATTTCCCTCCATTGTATCATCTGTTTGTTCTTGATTTTCTGCGTTTGCTGTTTGTTCTTCTTTTTGTGCAATACCAAAAGTACTTGCCATACCGGTAACTGCAGCAACATGTTTCATACTAGAAGCGTATGTTAGAATTTTTTCATATTCGGGCAGTGTAGGTGTTTTTGCAAGGCCTCCAGCTGATGCAACACCGAAAAGCGAAACGGGTCCTTCTGCAATACCGGTAATGATTATGTCTGCTGTATAGTTTTTAGTAAACGAACGCTCAATGCCATTAGCCATTCCATTATGGACAGCGCTTCCTAAAACAAGAATAACAACTCCCAATGAAAGCAAAATTCCTATTATTATTGATTTTGCCCGGTGTTCAAACAAATTACGGAAAGCTATGCGTAATAAGCCTCTCATAAGCTGCTCCTATCTACATTCTGCAGGCTGCGGTTCACCTTTCCGTACATTTTCAATAACCTCACCATCCTTAAGACGGATGATATGGTCTGCAATGCTAACAATTTTTGCATCATGCGTGGAAAAGATAAACGTTGTATCGAGTTCCGAATTGATTTTTTTCATCAATTCGATTATCTGCTCTCCCGTTTTGCTATCCAGGTTTGCAGTTGGCTCATCGGCAAGAACAATATAGGGACGCGTTACGAGCGCACGAGCAATCGCAACACGCTGACGCTGTCCGCCGGAAAGCTCATTTGGTTTATGTTTTTTCCACTCCGTGAGACCGACCTCTTCTATGAGGTGATCGATCCACTCTTTTTTCTCTTGAGGAGCAATTCGGGTTTCTCCTATGAGGAGCGGAAACTCTATATTTTCCCAGACATTGAGCACAGGAATGAGATTGAATGATTGAAAAATAAAGCCGAGCACCTGATGGCGCATTTTGGTAAGCTCTCTATCAGAAAGCTTTGATGTCGGTTTGTCATCAATAATAACTTCTCCTGATGTCGGCTTATCAATAAGCCCGATCATATTGAGAATTGTTGTCTTCCCTGAGCCAGATGGCCCCGCGATTGAAATAAAATCGCCTTTTTCGATGCAAAATGAAACTCCTTTAACGGCTTCGACTTCCACTTTGCCAAGATAATATGTTTTTTTCACATTTTCGAGCGAAATAATAGGCATGAGTATTTCCTCCTGTTAGAGAAATATATCTATCATTGTAAGAAAGGTCAATTTATATGAAATATAGGCATTTGAAATCTAAAGGAAGATGGTATTCCCATGGATTCCGCAGCTAAGGAACCAAAGACATCTATGTACTTCCCATAGAGGTTGTTAAAAATAACAGGCTATAAGCATCTGACATTACGGTGTGTAGCGGTTGAGCCTCTGTACGAGATATTCGAAATCGTATACTGCTAGTAAGGTTTCATCTAGTCTGGGAATGCATGGGATTCAAAAACCGCTCAGTACATTACTTATTATTTACAAGTTTACTTTGGTTTTAGGGACGACAGGGGACTGCGACTTATACTATCTGTAAAACCGGCTTCTTTTCTGCTTTGTACCGTTCTACCCACTTTCTCACGGTTTTGGGGGTAGTCTTGAATTCCCGTGCTGTGGGGTTTATGCCATACTTCAAAGCATACTCCACTAACATCCCCCTATACTGTACAGGGTCTTTACTGTTACGATAGAGTTCATAATACTTAAGCGTAAACATGGTCCCTCCTGTGGTTAGAGTTATGTATAGTAATGCTACTTGA
>JAKPPT010000148.1 GCA_029547205.1 Spirochaetota bacterium | reverse complement strand
TAAAAAGTTGCATTGCATTGTGATACGTGCGCGCAGTATTAGCACTACGCGAAAGGCGTACGGAGGCAAGGTAACGCTCGATAGCTTGTTGAATGGTGAGGTTTTCTTCCATGGCTGCATTATACCATTTTCGCAATGGTTTTGATAATTATTTGATTTATTGGATAATATCCCTTATATTAACCATGTGATGCGTATAGCTATGCTTTTTACATAAAATATGCTTATCTTCCTTCACCTCGAATATGCAATTCATAGAAACGTAATTAAATTATGTCGGAGTCTTAGTAAAAATGTAGGACTAAATGTCAGAAGGAAAAATATATGGAGGCGATAATGGTATCTACCATGGCAATAGCAGGCGAGCAGTGACTTTTCTGTATTGAAAACGTCTGAATTTTGATCGAGATTACTAATTGCGTTGGAAAATGTAATCACGAAGAGGTTAACCCACATAAGCATTTATAAAAATCCCGCTTATTGGTTTGTTTGCAGGTTAGTTTAGATTCAACTTTTTCCCCCTTAAACAAGCTCTTTTACCGCTGATAATAGCTTATGATAATGATACTTATCATAACCATAAACCATAATTCGCGTTTTTATGCCTCACCTATCGTTTACTCAAGCATTGAGCAAATATTAAATGCCATAAAGAAATCTACATGGTTCTTTCTGAAAACTTTTCCCATGCACCAACCCAAGGCTTGCCTAAGCGATTATTTTCGCTCACCTCTACCCCACGCAGCGCTTGACCAATCAACGCTAATTCCTGTGCTACACCAGCCCAGTCGTCAGATTGCAGTGCCGCCGCCAGAGCTTGGCTTCTGGCCTCGCACCAAGCCCAATCCTGGCGGAAACGATCTGCTTTCAACCAATAATCTCGCTTTTCCCAAGCACTGGCGGTAGTTTCAACAGACTCAGCGATTTTCTCGAGCGCTAACACTATAAAAGCCGCCAAATCACGGCTTTCCTCATCTGGCTCCTGCTTTTGCATGAGCAACCGCAAAGCTTTCACAATAGATTTACTCAGGCGGTTGCGCAAAGCTGCACCATTTTCGCTGCCTTTAATGGTTGTCATTTATCTTTACCTCACCTATCAAACGTTCTAGCAGTCCATTATACCTAAAGCATTCCAGGTTCCCTTCAGGTTTCATATATTTCATTTCGCTGCCTCCCCTACCCTTTGGGATTGAGAACAAACCCGTAAAATAGTACAAGTGTTCTAAAAACCTCTTGACATAGAACAAATATTCTATATAATATAAG
>JAKPPT010000147.1 GCA_029547205.1 Spirochaetota bacterium | reverse complement strand
CATCAGGATCATCTATAACATTATAAAGTTCTGGCTTCCGCCTTCCACCATATTCAATGTAAATGTGCGAATCAGTTCGGACAGCGCAAATATCCGGAACATTATAGGGAAATTCCTTAAAATATTCATAGAGCCATGCTTTTCTTCCAGAAGCTTTACCAGACAGCACTATTGGCTTTAAACTTTTTCCTTCTATAAATGGTGGTATAGGAATACCCGCTAAATCAAGTATTGTCGGTGCCAGATCAATATTTAATACCATTTGATAAGCTTTTCTTCCAGGATTTTTAATGAGCCCGGGATATCGAATAATAAAAGGAATTCGTATTGCTTCTTCATAAGCCCATCTTTTATCAATCAAACGATGCTCTCCCCAGAAGTAACCATTATCTCCTGCATACATAACAACAGTGTTTTCCGATATTCCTGATTCATCTAACGCTTTTAGTATTCTGCCAATCTGCCTGTCAAGTGCTACAACAGTTCTGCAATAGTTGAGATAATGATGTCCCAATGTACCAAACGTACCAGCCCATGTTCCGCCCTGTACTGTTGTTACCCACGGATCAGATTCTTTTGGCAATAATTGTTTTACATCAACATCATTATACAAATTTTTTAAATCATCTGGTGGCAGGAAAAGCTGATGAACAGCTTTGTGCGACAGATATAAGCAGAATGGATTTTTCCGTTTAGTTTTAATAAATTCTATTGCAAAATCGGTTAAATCATCAGTAATATATTTACCTTTTCGTTCTGTTAAAACGCCATCAATGTATAGCGGACAATCAAAATATCTCCCCTGACCTTCCTGAATGGTAAAAGAAATAAATCTATCAACCCCTCTCAGTTTTGGGAGCCCTTTTCCGGGCATGTGCCATTTCCCAATAAAAGCAGTATCATAACCTGCTTGTTTTAGTATTTCTAAAAATGTTATATTTTCATTATTCCATACAGTTAGGTTGTTTTTAACACCATGGGTGTGCGCATATTGCCCTGTAAGAAAGCTTGCACGCGAAGGGCTGCAAAGCGATGTTGTTACAAAAGCATTTTTAAAATGCACCCCTTCAGATGAAAGCCTATCAAGATGGGGAGTTTTGATAATGGGATGCCCCATACAGCTCATAGCATCCCAGCGATGGTCATCAGAAAGAATGAATACTACATTTGGACTTGTTTTTGCTACAGCCCGCAAGGGTAAACAGTGTGAAACATAAGCCCCTATTGAAGCACCACATAGCTTTAAAAGATTTCTACGTGTTAATGCTATATCATCGGATATTGAATCAAACATTATTCTGGACATTGCCATCCACCTTTTTGTATAGAGGATATTCAAAGCGATGGTAGATGGCTTAATACTATAATACTTCAATGGTAATGTCAATAGTAATGTCAATGATAATGTTGTAAAATAATCTTTTCACTGTATAACAGCATTAAAGTTTTACAACGCTACCAATAGCATACTGTGAAAATATATGCAACACCATAAAATGCTTGAAATTGTCATATCATGAATCAATCTGGTACAGGATACAACCATGGAATTAAAAGCACAGCTCATTGAATTTATACTGCTTACACTGACCGTTTCACTTTCTGGAGTTATGGCTCCAGGGCCCATGAGCGCTGTGGCAATGAATCATGGAACACAACAACGGTTTGCTGGATTATTCATTGCAAGCGGGCATGCTTTCGTGGAACTTCCGCTTATAGTAGCACTCTTTTTTG
>JAKPPT010000109.1 GCA_029547205.1 Spirochaetota bacterium | reverse complement strand
GGTGTGATCAATGGCTAAGGTATTACTTGATCCAATTACCAGAATAGAAGGACATCTGTCTATTGAGCTGGATGTTCAAAATGGAAAAGTTGCTAATGCATGGAGCAAAGGCGACATGTTCCGTGGCTATGAAATGATACTGAAAGGCAGAAACCCTGTGGATGCAAATCAGATTACCCAGCGTATTTGTGGTGTATGCCCTGCTCCTCATGGGATAGCATCAAGTAAATGTTTGGACTCGGCATTTGGCATCACTGCAAATAAAAATGGCAGATTGCTCAGGAATCTCATTTTATGTGCCGATTATCTGCAATCTCATATTCTTCATTTTTACCATTTATGTGCTCTTGACTATGTTGATATTACATCAATATTAAAATATAATGGGAACGATAAAAAGCTTTTAGCAGTACGTGATTGGGCAAAGAATGAATTAGAGGTAAAGAAGAATCGTCAGGATGCTATTACTGCAGTTGCACCATTCCTGCCGCGGTATGAAGGTGATTTTTATATCAAGGATCAGGATCTCAATATTGCTGCGATAGCTCATTATTTAGAGGCACTGAATGTCCGTTTAGAAGCTCAGCAAATGATAGGTCTTTTTGGCGGACGAACTCCTCACATGGTTGGGCTGGTACCAGGAGGTGTCACACAGGTGCCAACACGCGGTAAGATTCGTCAGTATAAAAAGTTGTTAAAAGATGTAGAAAAATTTGTAAACAAGGTTTACTACAACGATATCATCGCAGTTGCTAAGGCTTACAGTGATTATTTTAATATTGGCAAATTTACCAATTTCCTATCATATGGTGTTTTTGAGGAAAATCAAGAGCATTCTGATTTTTTCTTTAAGCGCGGGGTTTATGATGGTAAAAATCTCATGGAATTTGATCCTACAAAAATAAGGGAACAGGTACGCTATTCACGATATAACTCGGGTAGCAATTTACATCCATATCAGGGTCAGACAAATCCTGATCCTCATAAAGGTGGTGCATATACATGGCTCAAAGCCCCACGATATGAGAATATGCCTATGGAAGTGGGTCCGTTAGCTCGCGTTGTTGTTGGCTATCTTTCAGGAGACAAGGGAATTAAGAGTGAAGTTGATTCTTTACTTAAAGTGTTCAATGCCGATATCAATGCTGTATTTTCTACATTAGGAAGACATGCAGCTCGAGTCATTGAGTGTAAATTATTATGTGAGCGAGCATATGAATGGCTTGATGAATTAGAAGTAGGTGCAATGCCACGTTCAACCTATGAAATTCCTGATAAAGGTCAGGGTGAAGGCTTAACCGAAGCTTCACGAGGTGCATTAGGTCACTGGATTGTCATTGAAGATAAGAAGATAGCTAATTATCAGTGTGTTGTTCCAACAACATGGTTCTGTGGGCCAAGGGGTGATGATGGCAAACCTGGACCGGTTGAGCAGGCGTTGCTTGGCACTCCAATATCTGATCCCAAAAATCCAATTGAAGCAGCACGAGTTGTTCGGTCGTTTGACCCATGTATAGCCTGTGCTGTTCATGTTGTTGAAGGTGATAAGGAGATAGGAACGTTTAAGGTTTGTTAATTTTTTTTAAAAAAGGCATATAATAACAGCGAGCTGCTTTACATTAGAGCAGCTCACTTTTTTAGATTCAAGTCTCAGGAATTTCTTTGTAAATTCATTTGAATCATTTGCAGTGCGTAATGATGTAATGATAAGGGGCAGCTCATGGAGAATGCCTTTTACAGGCATTTAATTGATTCATCAATGGAAGATAGTATCAAGTTCTGGAGAACTTTGCAGGGTAATGAAATTGATTTTGTACTAAACAGTAGAGAGGCATACGAGGTAAAAGCGGATATACATCAGTTTAAGAAAAGTAAATATTCTGTTTTTGGGCAGATGTACCCCGATATTCCTGTTGCGATAGTTACTCTTGATAAAAAATTTGACATGGTTGATGATACCCCTGTCTATGATATATGTGAGATATAAAAGGTTGTTTACAATAAATGATAGGTGTAAAATTATTGCATTAACATGATTGAAAATAAACTGAATAATTGCAGGATGACGCATTTTTAATTTAGTGTTTTTGCATATACAATGATATAAATACTATAATGGTATTGTAGCTGGTATGTAGTGTAATAATGATTTTTTATTGGAGATTTTACTATGGAAATTCAGGTGTTACAAAATATCTTTGAAGCCAATATCCAGAAGGCGGAAGAGATCAAAAAGCTTTTGAGCAATAAAAAGGTTTACATGATAGATATCATGAGTTCGCCCGGCTCCGGGAAAACCACCATTACTGATAATATTATAGCTAATCTAAAACCCTATTACAACATTGCCCTCATTGAAGGAGATATGGAGACAACAAAAGATTCTGAAAAATTGGCTAAATATGGTATCCCTATTATCCAGATTGAAACAAAACTTTTTGGTGGTGCCTGTCATCTGGAAAGTTCATGGATTATGGGCTGTCTTGAACAATTTAATCTGGATGCGATTGATGTTGTTATCATAGAGAACATTGGGAATCTGGTATGCCCTGCTGAATTTGAGTTAGGTGAGGACGAACGCATTGTTGTGCTTAGTATCACTGAAGGTGAAGATAAACCGGTGAAATATC
This sequence comes from Spirochaetota bacterium, assembly GCA_029547205.1. Taxonomy (GTDB): domain Bacteria; phylum Spirochaetota; class Spirochaetia; order Treponematales; family UBA12059; genus JAKPPT01. The sequence continues at coordinate 248 of JAKPPT010000109.1, read as the reverse complement.
CTCTCATGTTTAACTCATCACAAACACTATTGATAAATAAAATAGACCTTTTGCCTTATCTTGATTTTGATATGGATGAACTATCGAACAATATTAAACGAACCAATCCCACGATGGAGATATTTAAAGTCAGTGGTAAAACCGGTGAGGGGATGGATGGTTTTTTAAATGCTTTGAAAAGACGCATAAAAGCAAAGATTGGTAAATGAAAATAATCTTGCAACCAGTTTCTTACTCCATCAAGTGCA
>JAKPPT010000102.1 GCA_029547205.1 Spirochaetota bacterium | reverse complement strand
GAACTTATAAAGATGGTTGAACACTGTGGTTCCAGTGAAATATATGCATTGCTTAAGCGCGAGGATGAAAAGTACATCACCGAGCGTTCATACGAAAATCCCGTATTTGTTGAGGATATTGTCAGGAATGTAGCTATTAAGCTGTTAGCTCATCCAAAGGTTTTGTGGTTTCAGGTAGAAACCGAAAGCATGGAATCAATACATAACCACTCGGCATATGCTCAGATTGAGATTGACAAACAAAAAAAAGGTCAGCGTTAATATTGTGGTATGTCAAGGTCTGTATCGTACAGTTTTCGTGGCAGTATTAAAAAGAGCATAAGCATGGTGATACTGAGTATTACCAGTATGGTCATGCCAACAATAATGATCATCTGATTTTTTAGTTCATTTATGTGTTTTAATGATACCCCGATCCTGAATGCTCCAAAATGTTCTCCCTTGACAAACACAGGGGATGATATATCCCACATAACTTCACCCGTATCACGGATATAGAGCTGTTTTAATGTGCCAGGACCAATGAAACGGGCTGCTTTAAGACCTACCCTATCGTTGAAGATGCGCTTGGAGCGGCTATAGTTTAGGTTGTGATCAGGATCGGAGGTTTCAGGTTTTGCATATTTGCTGTTGTGTGTAGGAAGATACCCATTGATGTCAACGAGTACGGCAAATTCAAGGTCTTCATCTTTTAAAAATTCATCTTCAATTTTTTGAATATATCTGTCAAAAACAGCATCATACTGAGTTCGGAATTTTTGAGGATTGCTTCCCTGAATGGGAACATAATTGCGGTCAAAGACCTGCTGTTTGGTAAGAAGACGGGTGTCAATCATCATATCAATGATTTCACTCATAACACGCCCGCCAACCAGTGCTTCAATACGGCATTTTTCAAAGAGCTGCTTTTCAAAATTGGCAAAGGTACGTGAGATAATAAAATATGCTCCAATGCATAGTAAAAGGCACAGGCTTAAAATAATAAGAATTTTATTTTTTAGTGTCATAGATGTTCCCCTGTGATAAAAGGTTACAGCATTACAATAATGCATAAAGATTGTACAGGCACATGAATTGCAATGTCAATTATTTTATCCTATTTTATAATTATTGTCATTGGTAACAGTAATAATATTCAGGGCGATAGTTACCGGTGATAGCCTCACCCCCGGCCTCCTCTCAAAAAAAGGATAGGGGAATTGCAAATGGGTGCACAATGCACGATGAAAAATGTGAAAGATGCAAATAGCTGGCGAACGCAGTGCCTGTAATAATTGCATCAACAATGTCATTCTGGTGCAAAGACGATAGTTATTCTGAGTGATAGCTAAAAAATCCCCTTTTGACAGTTATACAATAGCAGCTACCAGCTAAATGGCTCTGAGTATACAAAGGGGAGCTTTTGACGCGGCTGAATTACAAATCGAAAATACACTTTTTCAGCAAGCTCAGGGTTATACCAGCGTGTTGTATAGAGCGCATTACCCTGTTTTGTTATGGTGCCGGTAAACAACACGGCGATGTCGTAGCCGGTGTCATCAACGTTGATGCCATTTTTTATAAACGGATGAAACTGTATGCCATCGGTGCTGTATTCAATGCTTACCAGCGATTGGTGAAATTCCATATAGTCTGGAGGCAGATCGCTCCAGGTAAATTCAACATAGGTTTCA
>JAKPPT010000084.1 GCA_029547205.1 Spirochaetota bacterium | reverse complement strand
TTCCATAAGGTGTCAACATATCGTTCTATAGCTGCTTCCGAAGCATCTATCTGTAAGGCTAACGAACTTCCAAATACCCAGCCCCGTATAGTATTGGGTAACATGACCTTATACCAATAATCTATCTGCCCGCCAACCCATTGCTTTTCTTTTGAAACATCGGTTACAGTTACTATTGTTCCTTTGTCAACTGTGCTGACACGTGAAGAAAAAATATAGGGATCTATACGCACAGATGTGTTGTCATTGATGATGACCGCCTTTGATAATGATGCCTTGTACTTCAACTCTTCGCCTGATTTGCTGCATTGTACCAAAACAAATGATGCTGCAATCACGCAGATAATCAACCTTACTTTCATGAGATTCCCCTGATGCAATACTTTTACCATATTTTGGGCGATAGTTTATGGGTAACTATCGCCACTATGATGATTACAAAACAACGATAATGATATAGGTCATGGTATGCTATTTCGTCAATAACGTTTTATGGCTGGCATCAAGAAAAACCGATTTTTCCCTGTACACAGCGATGGTAGTGCAGGTATAGTGCTGTTTGAAGCTCATACGGCTGTTAAAAAATTAAAGTTTGTACACTCAGCATTGTACAAAATTGTAAAAAAGTATTTAAGGAAATTAGCTTGACGCAATACATTATTAATTGAAAACTACCTTACTAATAACAGGGGAATAATTGGTTGTAAAATATGCAAATTTGTGATCTTTTTGAGGGACGAATTGCTACATGGTCAAATCTGATCTCCTTGCTTCGGGTGTTATTGGCTCCTGTAGTTGGTTTGTTATTGTACTATGAAAAGACTACTACTGATACAGTATACTGCTCAATTGCAGTTATAGTGTATGTATTGATAGCTCTTTCTGACATTGCAGATGGATATCTTGCACGTTATTTGCATCAGGTTTCCCGCATTGGGCAGTTTCTTGATCCTGTTGCCGATAAATTGACTATATTCATACTTTCGCTTGTACTGTATTTTTTTAAGGGTTTTCCATTGTGGCTTGTCATTGTCATAGTAGTCAGGGATATATGCCATATTGCTGCAGGAGTTCTGCTTTTCTATACCCATGATATTCAGGTACGTCCCAGCAATGCCGGTAAATGCATGGTATTCTTTTTAGGGATGACGGGTTTTATATATATTGTTAACCTGTCATATTCAGTCATGGGT
>JAKPPT010000068.1 GCA_029547205.1 Spirochaetota bacterium | reverse complement strand
GTATCGCGCTCTTTCAGGATTCAGGAGAGGCGCGAAGGGTGGCGCGGCATCGGCCTTGATCTCATACGTCCGCGGTACACAATAAGACATGTTCTCGATGAGCTCTCGTTTACAGTGTCTGAAGGCGAAAGGCTTGGAATTGCTGGGAAAAATGGGTCGGGAAAATCAACATTGCTAAAAATGATGTGTGGTGTCCTAGAACCTTCTTCTGGCGATATCATGTATCGGGGTAAAAGTATCAAGCGAGGCAATGCCTGGTATAAACGCCATATTGGCGTTATGTTCGGCCAGCGAAGTCAGCTTGATTTCACCTTGGCTTTCGCTGAGACTTTGAGCCTGCACAGACATATCTATGGAATGAGCAAGTCGCAAGCTGAAACGCGAAGAGCCGAGATCAGCGAGTTGTTTTCCCTGCAAGAGCTCATAAACGTTCCAGTACGAGAACTTTCTTTAGGGCAGAGAATTAGATGTGAAATCGCGCTGGCATTGTTTCATGATCCTAAGCTACTATTTCTTGATGAGCCCACTATTGGTTTAGATCTTGAGCACAAAGAGAAACTTCATAATGCTCTAAACGCATTGCCTAAGCATACGACACTGATTATTGCATCGCATGATGTCGATGATATCAAAGCATTGACAAACAGACTTTTCATTATCAATAAAAAAAGAATCGATATGGATATTCCTACTATTGACTTTTTAAAGAATGCAAAGCAACCCCGAGTGGTCCACGCAATATTTTCAAGGACCATACCAGATGACGAAGCTGTGCGTGCGATTGCCAATAATGAATCAACAGATACTGAACTTGTATTTGCCGTGCCAAAAGAATCAACACTCAAAGAGATAATTGAAATGATTACCCATAAGGAACTTATTCACGATATACGAATCGAAGATGCAGGTTTTGATGGTGTATTGCTTTCCTATTACAAGAAGGATTAAGATGCGTGTCCTTGGCCTTGTTAGTGTCTATTGTAAAAAAGAATTTTATTTTCCTATTGCATCCTTGATGCTAATCATAAATACTTTTATTGTTTTTATTATACAATCCTCGCTTTGGGGAAAAATACTAAATAGCAATTATGAATTTTATTTTGCGTTGGTCATGTTCATAAGTTCCTTTACCTCGTTTTCAACAGAGCGCGACATAGCAGGTGAATATCAGGACGGTACTATTAGCGTACAGCTCGTTAAGCCATTGCCGTTTATGTCCCTTAGGCTTGTTTCAGATATAGCACAGGTATTAGCCGCTTTTATACTCAGGGCATTGCCGGTACTGATTCTTCTTATGGTATGGCATATAGATGTGCTGTATGAATTTCGCGGTTCTCCCGCACAATTCGCTGTTTCGGTGTTACTTGCTTCGTGCATGAGCTGGCTTCTTGCCTACACAATCGGCATAGCGGTAGTATACTCAGGATCGAATGAGGGCTTGATACAGGCAAAGAATCTAATAGTAATGCTGCTATCGGGGGCAGCTATACCATATACTGTTTTTCCCGAGGCAATTCTCAATATCCTGCGATTTTCTCCGTTTGCGGTTCTGTACATATTGCCTTATGAAGCGGCAACTCAAAAAAGCAATCCTGGTATTGTATTGACGCAGTTATTTTGGGTAACAGTAATGTTTTTTGTTGCCTGGGGTGTTAACCGCAATGCAATGAAGCGAATCGTATGTGCTGGTGGGTAGGCTGGAAAATGGCAAAGGTGATTTCATGAAAAATAATTATTTTGCTATATTGCTCGAAACAATGAAGAAGTCCTTCGTATTTGGAAAAGATACTGTATTGTGGTTTTTTGTACGATTGTCTGAAACAGCAATTGGTGTGATTGCCTTGCTGTTTCTGTTTACTAAAACTGATGAAATTGGCGGACTTGGAAGAGATGCATGCCTCTTGATATACGGACTCTATCACATAGGAACAGGTTTGTTCTATGCGCTTTTTGCATGGACTTTATGGTATTCACAAAGCTATGTCATAGAAGGACGATTAATTACAGTACTGGTAAAGCCCGTGAATCCCTTTTTATATCTTACAGCCAAGAAATTTTCCGCTTCCGAGTTGTTTGCAGTATTGAATGGAAGTGTAATCTTTATTTATATAGTGGTTACTCTAGAAATTGGCATTTTACATATTTTACTTATTTTGCTCTTGATGTTTTCTGGCGTATTGGCATGTACAGGATTATTCTTGCTGCTTGATGCACTTGCATGTAAGTATCCAAAATTAGAAGAAGCCTTCTCTCCTTTTATTTCCCTGTTGCAATTTGCACAGTACCCTCTAAACATATATTCCTCTAGTCTGCGTCTTTTTCTGACATTTATAATTCCAATAGGACTCATTGCCTATTATCCTGCCTTACCCATACTGGACCAATCAATGCATATTTCTAAATGGCTATTGCCTTTTGTATATGGCTTTGCCTTGTTTGGTGTAGGTTATGGAGCGTTTTGTGGCACAATTCATAAATTTACTGGTACGGGGACATAAGCTTCAATACCGTAATTTCATAGCAGCTGCGTTGTGGTATTATTATACAATGGTTAATTCTTAACCTTAAACAACTCAACTCGTTTTGCTTCCAAATTTTGAAGGTAAAGTGGCAAATTACTTGGAAGTGAAAATATATTAACAAGCTCAGCGATTGCTGCCGAGACAGCAGCAGCGGGCATGTTTTGGTTCATGGAAACTACTACGGTCCGTGTTCCCGAAAGGAGCGCTTTCGTGGCCTCGAGTTCGGAGCTGCTCTGTTTGCCTGAAAGGTTCGCAGGCAGGCGGGAGAAGGGCAGGCTCATGGCTTCCTGGTTTTCAGGTGCGACGATGTAAGCGAGGAATTTCCGCGCGTTCGCCTTGTTCTGGGCTTTCGCATGGACCACGAAGCCTTCCATGTCGGCGTATACGAGCCCTTGGCCATTCCGGCCGGGGAACACCGCGATCCCGATATTTTCCCGGTCATCCTTCGGGATATTTTTCAGTATCCCGGCATCGGAGAGAAACATAGCAGCCCTACCTGATAAAAGTGGGCCGAGGGCCTGTTCCCTGCTGAGCATGATTGCCGAATCGATGATGTATTTGTTCTTGATGAGTATGGCAAATTGCTGCAGCGCTGTCGCGACCTTTACATCATTGAATGGAACAGAGCCCGAGCAAAAGGACTGGTAGAGCGAGGTGTCAGGATTCACTGACAGGAAGAGTCTGAGCCATGCAGATAGCGCGCGGTTGTCCTTGGCGCTCGCGGTGAACGGAATGAATCCGCCCTTTCTGAGCAGCGGCGCAAGCGCGAACAGGTCGTCAAGCGAGGCGGGGAGTTTCGCGCCGGTGTCAGCAAGGACTTTCTTGTTATAGAAAATCCCCCACCATGTCCAGGACAGCGGGACGAACATCACGAAGGAGTCGTGCGAGGCCGCCTGCCTGAGCTGCGCCGGGAAGCTTTTTTCGAATTTGCGTCCGGGAAGGAGCGCTTCTACAGGCTGGAGATAGCCCCTGGCTGCGTAACTGTGGAAATGCCCGCCAGGGTGGAAAGCAAGAATATCTGGGGGGGGTAATCGGAGGACATGTATTGCTCAAGTGACGCGTAGTACGTTTCACGCGGGAGTGATTCCACGTAAACCCGCAGTTTCGTTGCTTTTTCAAACTGCTGCACAAGAGCGGTAAAGGCCTTGGCCTCAGCGGGACTGTCATAGAAAGTGACTATTTCAAGGTCATAAGCTTCTTTGGATTTGGTGCTAGCACAGGATGATGCAAAAAGAATTGGCACATAGAACGCAAGTATTGCTACAATTAATTTATAACCATATTTTTTTATAGTCTTGAATATTGGAATACGCAATGTGTGCTTCATATATACCTCACATGATTATTGAGCAATATTATAACATAAACTTGAAACTTATGAGATTATAAATGTTGTACAAAGAATAAGAAAGTACTAATTACAGGATGGTTCCAATAAGCAGGAACATATAATAGATGTTTGGGCGAGCGTCTTGCGTAAAAGTATTGAGATAATTCCTGTGCCAATACCTCCAATAAAAAAAAGAATGCCCTAAACAGAAAACTTATATCTGGAAAAAATCCAATGGTGCTGTAAGTTAGCGTCAGAATGGGTAATCATTGAAAACCCGAAACGTTGACAGTGAAAAATTAAAATTTGATACTCATTGTAAATAATTATTTATGGGGGATATAAAATGATACATAAGAAAGACCGGAGTAAGGTTCTGGCTGTGTTACTGGTGCTGCTTGCGAACACAGTGCTGTTTGCACAGAGCATATACGATGACATCATGAATAATGATCTTGATGCACTTAAAACTAAGGTAGATCTTTTAAATCCTAACCTTAAAGATGCTCCTTATCTGGCGGATTATCTCAGTCAAGGCGAGCAGTATGATAGCGCCGTATTTGACTATCTTTTATCAAAAGGGGCCGATCCTGATAAAATTGATCAGAGTGGGTATGGTCCTCTGTATTATGCAATTCGAAATGAAAATCTTGATGCGGTACAGCGTCTTATAGCTGCAAAAGCCGATGTAAATGCTTCATGGAAATATAATACTATGATTATACATATTGATAATGAGTTTTTATTTTATGACTTTTTTGATCCTGTAAAGCAAGTTTGGACGGATAGAATCGATAATATAGATATTTATGATTTTTATCAAATGCGTCCGCTTGTTATTGCACTGAGACAGAGCAATATTGAAATAACTAAAGCGTTGCTTAAAGCTGGTGCAGATCCATTAGGCATAACGTATAAAGTAAAAAATGCAAAGGCTTCAACATCAAAAAATACAGTGTACTATGTCAATACCGTGTTTGATATTATTATTGGTACCTTTGCAACAATAGATTTATCGCAAATATCGTACTATTATTTTGCAAATGCACTTCAGGTGTGGAAAGCAGTTAATAATCTTCCTAAAAATAAACAGCCTGTAGTTGATAAAAAGCTCACATCGAATGTATTAGCCTATCTTGCAATGGCTAACATGCAGGGATTAAAAGCAGAGCTTTCAAAAGGCAGGATAAATACATTAGAACTACTAAAGTATGCAGTGTTCACTGAAAATTGGGATATCGTTGATTTTTTGTTAAAATTAAATAATAAAGAATTAGTAAAACTATTATTAGACTACAAAGCTGATCCAAATAACGGTATACCACTTTTTTATGCAAAGAATAATGAAATTCGTGATATGCTTATCAATGCAGGAGCTGATGCAAAGGTTGTCTTTAATTATCCAGTGAGTAGTAATTATCCTACATTGAAAAAAGCTTCATTGTTATTTGCAGCAGCAGCAGCAGATGGTTCGGTAGAAGCAATTCAGTACTGGCTTGAAAAAAATCAAACACCTATAGTAATCACTCCAAATGCATTACGAATGTATGTTAATAATTTCCCTCCGCTTTATTACAAAGATGAAAATGGTTCATGGACTGGTCTAGAAGTTGAAGTGGTAACTGCAATTGTAAAGAAAGCAGGACTTGAAATTGTTTATAAGCAAGTTCCTTGGTCACGTGCATTGTATGAAATGCAACGAGGAAATCTTGATATTATGAGTAATTTGTCAATAACACCAGAACGTTCTGAATATTTATATTGGATAGGTCCTATTCGTATATCGATTATGGCATTAGCAGTACAAAAAAAAGATGCAGGTCTGCCAATAACTAAACTCGAAGACTTTATTTCTATAGCAAAAGCAAGAAATAGTGCATTTGGAATTCAGCAGGATGTCATTTACTCTCATGAATTTAATGAAAAGTTAAAGAACGAAGAATTTCATAAAGTATTTGAATATGTTAATGATGCTAACTTAAATCCAGCAAAAACTGTTTCAGGAAGAATTATTGGCTTTATAGAAGAATTATATTATTTGCGTTATTTGATAGCTTCTAATCCAGAGTACAATAATCTAGTAATTCATAAATTTAGACTTGAACTTGAGAATATATATATTGGCCTCAGTAAGCAATCAGTTTCCAATGAAATATATCAAAAACTTAAGCAGGCATATGAAGATCTTAAAAAAGACGGAACAGTTGATGCAATTTTAAGAAAATATATAAAATGATAATAATAAGGTATTATGGCTATTTACTAAAACCTTTCCGTTTAATTGCGCCCCAACCGCCTTCGCCGGTCAGCAGTTTGAAATACGAAAAGACACGTTTGATCGCTACAATCTGACGATATCCAAAATTTTCTATGATGGAAAAAAATAGAAGTATAAAAGTTTCAGTGAAGTTGAAGTACACTATCCTGAATTCGATGAAAATAAGCGAGAATGTTGAGATGGTTATGCCAAAAAAAATATTTGCTACGAAATACAGAAGGAGTAAGCCTGGTGTCAGTAATCCAGTAGTAAGGCCTATTCCGACCAGTAGCAAGCCAAACAGCTCAAAGAACGGACCTATGCATTCAAATATCCAAAAGTAGGGCATGGCGATGGTACCCATGGTTCCATATGCAGGTTTAAGCATGCATTTTCTATGGTACATAAGGATTTCCAAAAGTCCGCGGTGCCAGCGGTCTCGTTGCCTTGAGAAACTGCCCCAGTCTTCTGGCACTTCTGTCCAGCAATTTGCATTGTAGCAATAACTCACAAGATTTGTGCGCTTTTTTTCGTGGGCATTGCGGCGAAGGCGTACAACGAGTTCCATGTCTTCGCCAACGGTATCCATTTTACCGGAAGCAGATCCTGTAAGGTAACCATTTATTTCCAGAACTTGTTGACGCCTGAATACACCAAAGGCTCCAGAAATAATAAGAAGTGAGTTGATCCATGACCATCCCAGTCTGCCTGAAAGAAAGGCGCGGAAGTATTCTATGGTTTGAAACCTGGCAAGCATATTTTTGGGTATGTGAATACTTTTTAATGCTCCACTCTCTACTTCGCAACCGTTTACCGGTAAAATATTACCACCGCAGGCAATAATCTCTTTATCGGAACTAATAATGTGGTGCATCATGCGCAAGAGCGCGTCGCGTTCCAGTAGCGAATCGGCATCAATGCAGCATATATAATCATTTTTTGCAAAATTGATACCTGCATTCAAACTGTCAGCTTTGCCTCCATTGAGTTTATCGATAACAAGAAGATAGGGATATTCTTGATTTGCATAAAACCCACGTATTTGCCTGCAGGGGATGTGAGAGTAAGGCTCTCGGTCTACGCGTTCAAGCTTAAATGCTTCTATAAGTTTGTGTAGCGTGTTGTCAGGTGAGCCATCACAGATTACTATTACTTCAAATTTGGGATAGTTGAGGGACAGGAGTGATTTGACGCTATCCACAATTGAGAGCTCTTCTCGAAAAGCAGGAGCAAGTATGGATACGGAAGGTAGCATTGACTCTAGTGCTACAAAATTATTGCGAATTAAGTTCCAATTCTTTAACTGGTTTTGAATATTAATAGCAGAAAAAATAATGAGTAAACAATATATGCTATTGATGGCAAGGTAATACCAGGACATATATTTTGTAACTGCACGTATGCTGTGAATGATAAAATCTGCAAAACCAGATTTCGCAATATAAAATGAGTACACACTTGATAACAAAGGAATCGATAGTATAATGCCTGCTAAAACCCAAAGAATTGTTTTTTCTTTTTTACCTAGTTTAAGAGCAGGTTTTCTTTCCTGTTCTGGTACTTTTACAATACCTAGTTTGTTAAGAATATTTTCATCGGTAAAATACGATGCTAGCTTTGCTTTAAGCTTCGTGTTGGTTTCTAGATATTTGCTGAGAATGTATAGAATCTTTTTTCATAGTATTCATTGTGATTTGTCTCTAAAAATGTAGTGATATGACTTAGTTTACCGGTTGCTAACGCGATATGAATAAGGCATGTTACATTTTTTTCTGAGTATACAAAATATTCAAAATATGGGAGCAATGCATAACTTATAGTTTTGTATCGTTCATAGTCACTATTAGTTCTTTTGATTTTTATTTTGTTAAAAACATTTTCACATTCTAAAAATAAATTTTCAAGTAGTGTTCGATCTTTTTGTACTAATCTAGTAATACCTTTTATTATCCAGAATTGAATAGAACTGTCGCATGCTGCATTGATTAGTACTTTTAATGTGTTTTCATCTGGTTGTGAACCGAGCGCTTCATAAGCCATACCGCGTATTATAGTGTTCGGATGTTTTAAATATTTTTCTTTTGCTAATTGAAAGGGATATTTGTCCAGGAATACCTGAGCGATTGTCTTGCTGTGAGTAATATCTAATAATTGCTCCAATTCGGCTAATAGCTGCTGGTTCGGAAATCTTCTCACATAGGCACAAATGAGTGCAATTGTTTCTTCGGAAATTTCGTCATTGTCTATACAAGTCGTACAGAGAAAGTTTTCCAAAGTTTGTCCAAAATTTAAAAGAATTTCAATTATTCGATAATAGAGCCATGGTTCTTTACTGTGTATAAGTGAAATAATAATAGGTATACTTTTGGTACAGTGCACTTGTGCGAGGCTGTAACAGATTTGAAGAAAGCAATAATTTGATTTTTCTTTATGCAGTGCCTCAAGTAGCACTTCTTCTGTTTCTGTCCCTGGGAAAAACGAGAGCAGCATTGCAGCTTGTGTTCGCTTTGTTGAATTTTTTGAATACATGTTTCTTTTCAATACATTGAAATACTTTTTTTTAGTATATTCTCTTATTGTGGTTACTATTTGTTCTGGTAAGTTTATTTCTTCATTAATTTTTACAGTTTCAAATAGTAGCATTAGTTTAGGTAATCCTTTTAACGATAATGGTTTCTTCTCAATAATTGCTGTTATAATTCTTTTTCTTATGATAAGGATAAATTTATTTTCAAGTCTATATCGAATTTTTATTCCTAACAAAATAAGTATAGAGAGCAATGATAATAGAGAAAGAGTAAAAAAAATAGTTTTTATGGTAATCATAAAAACTTTCCTTTGCTAAAGTTTTGTGCTATTGCAAGTATCTCATCAATATAAATAGGCCTCTCAATAATCATAAGAACACCTGCAGAATACGCCTGTTGAATTGAATCAATATGCTTGTGATCAGTAATAATAATAAAGGGAATTCCCATAAGTCTTGAATATTTATTTATCGTTCTTTTAATTTCGATTGCATTGCTTCCTGGAAGGTAACAGTCACAGATAATCAAGTTAATTTCATGTTTTGTTATTATTTCCAGCACTTCTGGTCCGTTTTTAGCTGTTAATACCTGGAACTGATTTCGTGGAAATAAGTCAGCAAGCATTGCCAATCTGAATACATTGCTATCCGCTAGTAGTAAAGTTCTTTTGTTTTGCTCTCTTTCTTTTAGATTGCTATCTGCGCATACCTGGTTTGAACCGTGTTTTCTAGCAATATTTAGTCGTTGTTTACCTGCATCAATAATAAAGTCGACTATATTTATTTCTTGAGGTTCGTTCATATTAAACAGATCTTCAAAAGAAATTACCCCAATCGATACTGTAATAAAACAGATAAAAATTTCAGCTTGCGCTGTACTGATACGTATTGTTTCTGCAATTTCTATAGCTTTACTTTTTTCACACTGAGAAAGGTAGCATGCAAAGAGGGCTCCGCTTAACCTAAACAGTATAGTTTCTGGTGAAGTAATATTTTTTAAATAAGAAGCATATTTTTTAAGAATCTCATCAGCTCTATCTGATCCATAATGGAGGTTGATGTCGCCAAAATTATCAATGGAAATAAAAAGAATTGCTCCCGGTGCTCGTGTTGGTAAACTTGCATTGAGGATATCCATAATGTAATTTTCAAAAAAATCTTCATTAAAGAGTCCTGTGCGGGGATCCCGTATTATTTTATCCTCAAGGAGCTGGATTGATTTGAGAAGCGTTTCATTGACTTTTTCGAGAGTAGCAATCTTTTCTAAGTATTCACTTGAATCACTCATTGTTGTTTTTAGCAAGAAAATACATTCATTCAGTTTTGCTTACTGGAGCACTATTGCTGATAGCATTTCAAGCTGGAGCGGATATACTGCTTTATCACCAAAATTCCATGCTATACCAGCTTTTATATCGAGAGCTGCAAGTGGTGCAGATGCAAGAATTGCTTTAATTGTAATTGTGTTTCCCGCTGTCAGTGTTGCGTCATCGAAAAAGCGTTCATAGGTAATACCAAGTCCAGCACGGAATAGTTCAGGGACACTCTTAATAATTGGTGCTATGAACTCAGCACGAATGCCAGGAAGTGTTGGAACATCATTTTCGATGCCAATACTCATTCCAAGGCTCAGTTTGAAAAATCGTTGGGGTGTCCAGAAGAATAGAAAATTGGTAATTGAAGTTGTAGAAATAGTATTAAAGAGTATACGCTCACGTAATCCAAAATAGAGCAAATCTGTTTCCCAATTGACTGCAGCTTCAATAAGTGTTGTCTGTACAAAAGCTTCCCACAGTGGTGTTCCCATGGTTTGAGGCACCCATATTGAACCTCCATAGAGCTCAAAATACATGCTCCATGAAGGCTGAATATAGATAATTCCGAGTCGTGCCTCAGCTTTTGCTGGATCGGTGAAAAAAGGGTCAATAAGTGTACCTTTCCATGCAACACCAGTCGATATAACAAAATTGTTTATGAGGGGTATTGAGATGCTTTCGTCAATGGTCAGTATACCTTCACTTTCATAAGCATCGTATGAAAAAAGGGAATATATTCTCCATGGCTGCTGAGCAGACAGCTGCGGTAGCGTTACTGCTAGTACTAAGTAGATTAACAAAGACTTAAGCCACTTCTTGTTCATAACCTGTCCCCTATAATGCTTTTGAGTCTATTATACTTTTTAATACAATTATACAGTTAAGGTAGAAAAAATACCAATGATTTCATGGGGGAGTACGTAGCAAAACGATAAATAATTAAGAATTTGGATAGTGCAATTTATATGAATGTTTTGCATTTATATCTATTTTATGCTCTGTCTTGATTGATTTTGTCGTATATTGCATGTTATTATGTGTTTTTGGAGGTTGAGATGCAGTATTATATTGAAATATTTGGAACTATGGCATCTGTTATAGTTGCAATATCCTTAATGATGCGTAATATAAAGTGGCTCAGAATATTAAATGGAATTGGTTCTGCTGCTTTTGTTATATACGGAATTTTTATTGGAGCGCTCCCAGTTTGGCTGTTAAATGCATTTATAGTAATTATCAATATTTACTATCTTGTTAAAATGCGACTCACTCGCGATCGTTTTGATATTATTGAAAGACCAATTCACGAGTCGCCATATATTGATTTATTTCTAAAGTTTTATAAAAACGATATTGAGTTATTTTTCCCGCAGTTTAAGTTAGATGATGTTGATGGATTACATGCTGACCTGATACTGCGCGATATGAATCCTGTCTCCTTAATATTGTATAAAACAATCAAAGAGCATGAAACAGAAATTGTGCTGGATTATGCTGTGCCTAATTATCGAGATTTTAAGAACGCTCAATACTACTTTAATGCTATCAGAAAAAGAATTGCGAGTGAGGGGACGCATGTTTTTGTTGCACGTGCATATACAAAACCGCATGCAAAATACCTTAAAAAGCTCGGTTTTTTGTATGATAAGACCGAAGCGGGATGCGATGTTTACAGATTGACTGTAGGTAATTGAGTAATTTTGACACAGCAAAATTGTGTTGTGTTGCAGCAATTGAAATTATTTTCTACATGAAATATTATCAGCATGTTTGTAAGTATATACAGTTGGGTTCGTGCATTTGTGGGTGCCCAACATATGCAGTATAAATTTTAACCTGGTTCAGGTCAGTGCTGTATAGATTGTACAGTAGTATTTAAGGGACATATTCGTCCTGGAAGAGTGGAGATAGCATAATGAAGACATTGGGAATTAATATAGGTTCTTCTAGCTTAAAAATGGTTTTGTTGGATGGTGATACTATCATCTGGAAGGGTATGACCCCGCATGAAGGGGATTTTTCTTTCGCCTTAAATAATTTGTTAAAACAGACAAAAATTCCCGAAGGGATACCGCTTTTAGTGACGGGTAATGAAGGGCGATTCTTATTTAATGCAGCTGGTACAGTTGAACCGCTCTGTATAGAAGCTGCAATGAAAACATTAGGGCTTAAAGCCAATGCAATTGTCAGTATGGGCGGTGAAGATATGGTTGTATACCGCCTGGACAGCAATGGAAAAATCATTAATAACTTTTCTGGCAATAAATGTGCTTCCGGTACTGGTGAATTTCTTAAGCAGCAGCTCGGTCGCATGGATATGACTCTGGCGGATATAGAAAAGGTTCCGGAAACAGCTCGCTTGCTTTCGCTTTCGAGCAGATGCTCGGTGTTTATGAAGAGCGATTGTACACATAGGCTCAATAAGCGTGAAGCAACTAAAGAAGATATTGTTTTATCACTTTCTGATGTAATGGCAACCAAGGTTATTGATTTTCTCAAGCGAGCCAAAATCAATGAAGGTACGGTTGTGCTTACGGGTGGTGTAACATTAAATAAACATATTCTCCGATTTATTAAAGAAAAAGCTCCAGCAATAAATTTTATTGTTCCAGATATAGCAGCGGTCTTTGAGGCATTTGGAGCTGCAGTATTAGCCCGTGAATCGGGAACTCCGGCACCAGCCTTTGATAAGATTCTCAAACCAATTCAGATAAAATTTGATAAATTGCAGGACCTTAAAAAGTGGCAGAATCGGGTAAAGTATTTTGATAAACCCGAAGGTAAGGTTCAGAAAAATCGAGAGTATATTTTGGGACTCGATGGTGGATCGACAACAACAAAAGCATGTCTCATTGATGCAGAAACTGATGAGATTGTAGCAAGTCATTATGGACGTACACACGGTGATCCTGTAAAAGCAACAAAGGAATGTTTCAAAGTAATTCTTGAAAAAGTAAAGCAGGATACTGGTGATACAAAAGTAAATATAAAATTAGCAGCGACGACTGGTTCTTCTCGCGAGATTTTAGGTGTATTTCTCGAGACATCTGGTGTCTATAATGAGATCATCGCTCACTCGGTTGGAACTACCTATTTTGATAAAGAGGTTGAAACTATTTTTGAAATTGGCGGTCAGGATGCAAAATACGTGCTTTTAAAAAATGGTGTTCCGATAGATTATGCAATGAATGAAGCATGTTCTGCTGGTACAGGATCGTTCCTGGAAGAATCAGCAGCAGGGGATCTTTCAATTCATAGTGCAAAAGATATCGGTCCAATAGCGCTTAAGGCAGATGCTCCGCTTAAATTTGGAGAACATTGTTCAGCTTTTATCAATTCTGATATACGCAAAGCTGTGCAGCAGGGGGCAAGTAAGGAAAATATAACAGCTGGTATTGTTGTTTCGATTGTCGCAAACTATCTTAACCGTGTTGTGGGAAATAGGACTATCGGAGGCAAAGTGTTCCTGCAGGGAGGTGTGGCAAAGAATATTGCTGTTCCCCTTGCTTTCGCGATGATGCTTGAAAAAGATATTCTTGTGCCGCCATCTCCTGAACTTATGGGTTGTTTTGGTGTGGCATTGCTCGCTAAACGAAAGCATCAGGAAGGGCTTCTCAAAGCTGGACAATTCGATCTCGAAGAAATTATTAACCGAGAAATCGAATATGAGCGAGTATTTACCTGTAAATCCTGTGATAATTACTGTCCTATTCAAATCTTGAAAGTTAATGGTCACTCGTATATGTTTGGCGGCCGCTGCTCCAAGTATACGAACATGCGCAAAGCAATTAAAGATGTGCCAGTTCTCGATTATGTGGAAAAGCGTCAGCAGTTACTCTTTAATGAATATGCACCCCAGCCATCAACCTTTAGACAAAAGCGTGATTATATTGTAGGGATTCCAAGAGCGTTTTCGGTGCATACTCTGTATCCACTCTATGCATGGTTCTTCCATGAACTTGGCATTAAGACGTTCCTTTCTTCCGATGTTGTCCACGAGGGGGTTGCTCGAGCAGAAAGTACCTACTGTTTCCCAGCAGAAATTGCCCATGGTGCAGTACAGGACTGTATCGATAAAGGCGCAGATTATATTTTTGTACCTCATTTTAGAGACATGCAGAGCTACGAAGATGATGTACATGCAAATTTCTGCCCGATTACACAAAGTTTCCCATACTATATACAAAAAGCATTCCCTGATATTCCTGATGAAAAATTTTTGCCGGTGATTGTCAGCTTTAAGTACGGTGATAAAAAAGCGTTAGAGCATTTCCTGAAATGCGGAGAGAAACTCAATATACCATCTGATGAAATTGAGCGTGCTTTTACTAAAGCATTGCAAAAACAGCGGGAATACTTTTCTGCTGCCCGCAAGCTCGGTATTGAAGCAATTGAAGAAGCAAAAAAAGCAGAGCGCCCTGTCATTGCAATTCTAGGCCGCCCGTATAATGCATTTACACCAGAAGCAAACATGGGTATTCCAAGAAAATTTACTACGCGCGGTTACTCTGTCATACCGTTTGATATTTTGCCATTTGAATCAGAAGAAATTTTCCCGAATATGTACTGGTTCTATGGTCAGCAGGACATGAAAGCGGCAGAGTTTCTAAAAGATTATGATAATATTTATGTAACATTTATTACAAACTTTTCCTGTGCGCCGGACTCCTTTATGCTCCATTACTTAAAGTGGATAATGGGACAGAAGCCATTCCTCGTGCTGGAACTCGATTCACACTCAGCAGATGCCGGTATTGATACCCGTGTTGAGGCCTTCCTGGACATTATCGATGGTTATCGTTCCAAAAAGAATGATCTTGGCATGGAACGGTATGACAATGGCTGGAAGTTTATGCAGACAGGACCGGAAGGCCTTAGAGTTATTAACAGGATTACCGGTGAAAGCGTTCCGGTAAAGAACAATCCAAGGGTAAAAATCCTCCTGTCAAATATGGGAAATGTTTCCACAGAATTTATGGCAGCAACTTTGCGAGGTATCGGTTTAAATGCGGTAGCATTACCAGTAGCAACCAATAAAACGATTCAGGTTGCCCGTGCTCATGCATCCGGTAAAGAATGTGTTCCAAGTCACCTCGTGTTAGGTAGTGCATTGCAGTTTTTTTCATCTCCACAGTACAGGAAAGATGAGCTTTACCTGCTCTTTGTCCCTATAACTACTGGTCCTTGCCGTACCGGTCAGTATTTTGTGTATTACGAAAATCTCTTCCGGGATCTCAAATTGGAAAATGTCGTTGTATTTACGCTATCAGCTGATAACTCATACACCGAACTTGGACCAAACTTTGCTAAAGATATGTGGCGTGGTCTCGTGGTATCCGACTACATGAAAGATATTCAAACAGTGCTCAAAGCCACTGCAGAAAAACCGGAAGAAGCACTCGAGGCATATAACAAGTCCTGGTATGAAATGATGGCAAAAATAGAGAAAGATCCAAAAGTGCTCAAATCTGAATTAAAACGAATAGCACAGGAAGTAAAAAAGATACCGCTTAAACGTACATTGGAAGAGTGTCCCCGTGTGCTCGTTGTTGGAGAAATCTATGTTCGACGCGATGATTTTGCAATTGGAGAGCTCACTGATTTAATGAGCGCAAAAGGAATTGTCGTCAAGGTGTCAGGTATCGGTGAATGGATTCATTATCTCGATTTTGTTCGAGAATACGCACTTAAAAAAGAGATAAAATTGACTTCATGGTGGAAGCGGTTATTTAGTGTTCCAATGCGCAAGTATATAAGGCTTAAACTTGAAGAATGGTGGAAACATCAGGTAGAAAAGGATGTTAAGAAGATTTTAGGAGAAACAGGGCTTATACCGCATGCACCGGAGAATATGCACCACATTATGGCAAATACGGCAAAGAACTTTGTCAACCATGAACTCAATTCGGAAATTGCTGTATCAACGGGTGTTGCAGCAACAGCAATGGAAGAAGGCTACTCTGGAATTGTAAACATTTCTCCATTTGCATGTTTAATTGGACGTGTAATTGAAGGACTTTTTACACCGTGGGCTCGAGACAGGAATTATCCTGTGATATCAGTAGAAGTTGATGGAAATCAATTGCCACCAAGCATTGTGAACAAACTCAATATCTTTATGGTTAATGTGCTTCGCTATCGAGGTGGCAATGTTGAAAGCCTCATCGATGATAATTCTGATGATAATCAACATGATGGAATACCGCTGACCTGTGCAGATTGCAATGTTGGCTGTGAGGGTTGCGGGAAGTAACTAGTACGTTCGACTATTACAGAATATAATACACAGATCTATGCTGTTCAATGCAGTTTATTGAGATACTATAGGCTGCTTTTTGAACGGCATAGTTTTATAACTATAATTAAGTTAAAATCCGTTAATTACTTGCGTTTCTTTTGAAAATATATAATCATTATATACAATAGGTTTTGAAAACAATAACTTTATAAAGGAAAGTACTATGAGCTCAGATATGTTGATCCCAGCAGAAATATGGACTGTTGCTCAAACTGAGCAAGGCAATGTTGTATTTGTGCGTCCTACAGATGCTGATATTGTTGTACCTATTTTCATAGGACAGATGGAAACGCAGGCAATTTTAATTGGACTTGGTAAATTGAACACTTCACGACCTTTTACCCATGATCTAATTATACAAATTTTTAAATCACTTCATGTTACATTGGAACGTATTGAAATTTGTGATTTAGTTGATGGAACATATTATGGCAGATTAAAACTGAATGTAAATGGTTCTGATCATCTTGTTATTGTTGATGCTCGTCCTTCGGATGCTCTGGCTTTGGCTGTTCGTGTTATGTGCCCGATATATATCGCTGAACATGTTGTCAATGAAGCTGGAATTCTAATTGATCTTGTAAATCCTTCCGATAAAGATGAGAGAGGATCAATGACTGATTTTGATACAAAAGGTATAGCTGCAGCGGATCCTTTAATTAGTGAGCTTGAAGCTCTTGAAATAGAATTAAAATCTGCAATAGAAAAAGAAGATTATGAAACAGCTGCAATTATACGGGATAAAATAAAGGAGCTCAAAAAACGTGCACGCAGTGAAGATTCTTAATAGTAAAAAAATACATTTGTTTTTATTACTTTTCTTTATTGTAAGCAGTGTCGTTTCAGTCTGTGCACAAGAAATCGATTTAACTGAATACGCTTTGTTTATAAGACCAGGTTTTGAACCTTCCTGGATATTATTCCCACCTAAACTTAATGACAGTTCATGGATTTCTGTGCTGGGGAACAAGGGTTCACGATCTGTGATCATTCGTGATGTTGGTTTGCCTGGAATTAAAAAGCCACCACTATTCTCTAATGCAAAAATGAAGTCTCAGCGTTTTACTATTGTTATTCCTTTTACGATTTATGAAGAAGACTATACAGAAAAAGGTGGTGTAACACTCTTTCTTGAACAAATTGGGGTTAATTGGCAAGTTTATTTTAATGGAACACTAATTCATAACGAATCATCACGTGGTTATGATGCTCTACCTCGGGGGGTAGAACGTAATGTACGAGGTGCTCTTATCAATATTGATCGGCGATTGATTAAATCAGGAACAAATCTGCTTGCATTTATGATTGAAGGCGATCCGCTCAGTGAAAAAACAGGACTTACAGCGCGAAAGGGATACGTTATTGGTGATTACTTGTCGTTACTCCGCAAACGTACACAATATATACAGCTTGCCTTTATAGGTGTGTATCTCTTTTTTGGAATTTATCATTTAATTTTTTATTTTCTCCGCCGTCAAAACAGAGCCTATCTGTATTTTGCACTTGCATCGTTTATTTTAGGTATTCATCTCCTTTCAAGAACATATGTAATCCATGATGTCATTTTAGATACACGTATAACTGATGCAATACGAACGGGGACACTCTATATATTGTTACCCATGTTTGTAGCGTTTATTGATGTTGCTATTCATAAAAGACTTTCAAAGTTTGCATTAGTTTTAGCAGGTATTGCTGGAATTTTCTTTGTAGTTCAATTATTTGTATTCACTGAATTAATCAATTTTATATGGAGTATAGTTGGGTTTATTCCTGCTATTTATGTATTGTACCGTGATTTGTATGTTCCATATCGCCATGCACTCCGACATTATAAACGCATTACAACAGAAAAAAAACAAAGTGTGCTGTTTCTGCTAGTGAGAAGTTTTCAACGTGTTGATATGGTGAGATTTTTACAGGGTATGGCTGTTGTTATTGCAACGAGCTTTTTGAACATCATTGCATTTGGAGGAAATCAATTTGAGATGATGGCTCAAATTGGTTTTTTGATTTTGGTTTTTGGTTCAGCTACATTGCTTGCTGCTCAATTTTTCTTTGTTTATCGACACGTCGAATTGACCAATATGGTTCTTGAGAAAAAGGTGAACAAGCGAACAGAAGAATTAAGTCAAAAATTAAAAGAACAGGATGTTTTTAATAAGAATTTAACAGAAACAGCACAAAAGCTTGAAAGAGCCCATCAAGAAGCTCAAATGGATTTACGTATTGCAACGCAAGTGCAAATAGGATTTTTCCCGTCGGAAGCTCCTCGAACATCAGCATGGGAAGCTGCCTTTGTTTTTATTCCAGCAAGCGGTGTATCGGGAGACTTTTATGATTTTTATACAATTAGTAATGCATTAGCTGGCATTGTTGTAGCAGATGTTTCCGGACATGGAATAGCCTCGGGCTTGATCACAGTTCTTGCTCGTTCAATTTTTTATAGAAACTTTCTCAAATACAGGAACTTGCCATTAGGAAAAGTAATGTCGATTGTTAATAAAGAACTCTGTGATGAGCTGCAGAGTGTGGAACATTACCTCACAGCTGCACTGCTCCGATTATCTGACGATGGCAGCATAGAGTATTCTAATGCTGCTCATACCGAAATAGTGTATAAGAGTTCTAAAAAACCATATGCACTGGAACTCAGACCACCAGGAAATGACGAATATCGCGGGTTACCAATGGGTCGGAAGGGTATAGAATCACTTTATAAATCAATCCGTTTTAAGGTTCAGCCAGGCGATGTAATTCTTGTATATACCGATGGAATTTCTGAAGCAAGAAACGTGGACCGTCAGGAGTTTGGTCAGGAAGGAATACTATCGGCCCTGTCATCTGCTCCTCAAGGGAGTGCGCAGGGAATGCTCGATTACATCATTCAGGAGTGGCGGTTCTTTACGAGTGGTGCAAAAATGGCTGATGATGTTACAGCAATATTACTAAAGAAACTATAGGTCCTAATTTTTCACCGCTACAGTACGCGTAAATCAAGCGCTTCCGAAAGGAGCTTTAAGGCTGTAAGTCCAGCTGCTGAGTTTCCTCGAGAATCTAATGCAGGACCATAAACACCAATGCCCATTCTATCCCGCACGGCAGCGATAATGCCTCCGCCAACGCCGCTTTTTGCAGGGATACCGGTTTCTACAGCAAACTCTCCAGAGCCATCATATAAACCACAGGTTATCATGAGGCTTTTACATATGTGTGCAGAGTTTTCTGAAAAGAATCGTTGCCTGCTTACCGGATCAATGCCATCAAATGCAAGTATGAGACCAATTTTTGCCAGTGCTTCAGCAGAAAGCATAATTGAACACTGCATAAAATAGGTATCAAGTACTTCTTCAACATCACCATCAATGAGTTTGAGCTCTTTAAGAAACCACGCTATTGCTCTATTTCTAGCACCGGTAGCCTTTTCTGAAAGGAACACATCAGTATTGTATTGTAAAGTACCTGTATTGGTATCGATCATGTGTGCTAAAAAGTCACACAAATTTTCTATTTTTTCATGTGGAGATGTACCAGGTAACATGCTCGAAATAACAATTGCTCCAGCATTAATGAATGGATTGAATGGTTTTCGTTGCGAACTAGTTTCGAGTCGTATTATAGAATTAAAAGGATCACCTGTTGGTTCTTTGCCAACACGTGAAAAAACAGCTTCGTGCCCAAAGGTTTCCAGTGTATAGAGCAGTGCAAAGGCTTTTGAAATGCTTTGAATTGTAAAAAATTTTGATGAAAATCCGCAAGTATAGAGTGTCCCCGTTGCATCGAATACTGCAAGACCAAAATCATCGGGATTGGCCTTAGCAAGTTCTGGTATGTAGGTGGCTACACTGCCAGCTTTCGTCTCTGTTCGAGCCCGATTATATATCGTTTCAAGAAGTTGAGTTGAGATTTGCATGCGCGCTAGTATATCAAAAAGCAGCTTAGCGTGTCATTGAGCTCGTCTCTGCTACCGTTTTGTTCTCTGTGTTTTGTGATATGTCGTATAAGCGCTGCGTGTTAGCCATGAAATTAGCTCGTTCATGAGGATTGCTGCCGCCTGTGTGACATTGAGGCTTTCTAAAGTACCTTTTCCTTGAATTGTGACATGGATTGGACATGCAGCGAGAGCTTCCTGACTCAATCCGTGTTCTTCATTGCCAAGCACTAGAATGCATCCTGGCTTCTGCTTTGTATGGTTTACAGGATATGCAAACTGTTTAAGCGCTTCATTGATGGCACGACCACCATGGGCAGCTGCAGCTATTTTGAGCTGGTGTGGACAAGCGGAAATAATTGATGCTGCAGATTCTGCATAGTACATCGAAAGGTATTCAATACCCCCTCGTGCTACGCGATACATGCCTGGAGTGAGTTTAGTTTTATTGCCAGTTAAAATAATGCTGTCAAAACCAAAAAATGCAGCTGTTCGCGCGATGGCTCCTATATTGTGATCATCTCCGATGTCATCGAGCAGGATAATATTGCTCGATTTGTTGAGCATTTGTGCGTCTTCTACTGAAAGTGGTTGCAGTTTTGTGTCTTCAATCATAGCCACCACACCTTGATGGTGGACTGTCCCTGAAAGTTTTTGAAGCTCGTCTTCTCGGGCTATGCGGTAGAGCTTGTGTTCACGAGCCAGGTACGAACAGAGTTCGCCAAATTCTTTCACACTCTGTTCATCCATAAACAGTCTGCGAATACAATGCGGCCGCCTGGCAGCAAGTGCTTTAACTGCTTCTCGGCTGCAAACAGGAGTCTCTGGTATGCGCTGTCTGTTATTTTGTGGAGTATATTCGGTATTCGTTAGTATGTCGGGATTGTTTTTGGGGTCAGATTGTATTTTTTTCACAATAATGACTATACCATTTTTTTATTGTTTTACGCTAGTGCAAACTGTGGGGGAAAAATGAATCGATGACTTATCTTGACACAGCAGCGTGCTTTGTGGTACTGGTGTTATGACTCACCTGTAATGGGGGTGTAGCTCAGTTGGCTAGAGCGCTTGAATGGCATTCAAGAGGTCAGGGGTTCAATTCCCCTCATCTCCAATAAAGAGACCGGGTTTAAGCTCGGTCTCTTTGTTTTTTGCATTTACTAGAACAATCAAAATGGAAGGTCGCTTGCCTCAATAGTTGCAATCAGTTCTGGACTGATGTCTGGAAGCGGTGCAAGACGATTTGCCTGATTTTCCAATGTTTTTTCAAAGATATTTCTGACCAATCTGCCGTTTCCAAAAAATTTATTACGGTTTTCATATTCCTGTTTGAGATGAGCACGAAGTTTCTCAAGAGCCGAAGGTGTAATTTTCATATCGGTGTCTGTAACAAATCGCATAAATATTTCTTCAAGTTCTTCTGGCGTAAAATCCTCAAAATGGAAACTTCGAGAAAAACGGCTAGCTAAACCTGGATTTGCCTTGAGAAATGTGTCCATTTCTTCCGGATAACCTGCAACAATAACAATAAGTCTGTCCCTATAGTCTTCCATTCGCTTGAGCAACGTTTCAATAGCTTCTTGACCAAAATCATTAGCATTTTGCTGACCTGCTAAGGTATATGCTTCATCGATAAAGAGAATTCCATCCAGTGCCTGGCTAACTACTTCATCAACTTTTATGGCTGTCTGACCAACAAAACCTGCTACGAGCCCTGCGCGATCCGTTTCCACTAAATGGCCGCTTTTTAAGAATCCTTGTGCTGCAAAAATTTCTCCAAGGAGTCTTGCGACGGTAGTCTTACCAGTACCTGGGTTACCGGTAAAAACAGAATGCAATGATATCGATGGAATTGGCATATTCATTGCTTTGCGTTTTTGATGGATGAGCATGAGGTTGGAAAGTGTGCGGATTTGTTCTTTAATCGGTTTCATCCCGGTTAAACGCTCAAGCTTTGCAAGTGCTTCTTCCAGGTTTGGTTTTTCTGGTGCTGTTTCATGGATTGGTGGCGTCGATTTTGCCGTATGTTGTTCATCAACTTGTGAATAATCAGGATGTTTTGTACTGCTTTTCTGAGCTGTGTGTGCCGATTCTGGCGTGATGGAACGAGGATTCATTATTGTTTTATTAATTTTCTGTAAAAACTCTGCACTGCCTGGCGGCATTACATCGGCGGTTACAAAGATATCAGCCCATCGGATACATGCTTGAGCAGCTCGCGTAAAAAGTGATTCGCCCCGTAATCTATCGCTTTCCTGGAGCTTTGCAAGCTGTTTTCCCCATTGTTTGAGCCTGAATTTTCTTAGTTCCTGTTCAATATCTTGTGCTAAAAACTCAAGCTCTTTACGAGCTTCTCCTGAAAGCACCGGAGATCGGAAATAAGTTTTAAGATCATCAATAGAAATAGTCTTTTTTGAAGCAAATGGTAGGAGGGTTAAACTGGCAAACACTTTTTTATTACTGGTTGCCATTCCGCAAAAATCGTAACAGGTTGCTGCAATCCCCCATACATCGGGAAGAATAGCTGGAACGAATGGGGTAATTGATTCAAGAAAATGGTGAGCTCCCGAAAGTATTGGATCTTCCATTCCTACAGTTGGTTTTTGCTCATCTGCTGCTAGATTGATGGGTTTACTGGCAGGTATCGAAATGGGGAGTGGGCTTTCAAAGATCCATGTTTCACCGAGTACATTCCATGCAGTACCGAATGTGAGTGGTTGTGTAGGGAAAGGCATTCCTGATATAGGGGTGAGACTGCCCAGAGTCCATACTTTGACAAGTGGGGACAGACCTGATACAAAAATGAGATAGTGCTCACTGAGCATGAGGAGTCCATTAGTGGCAACTTCACGCGAGCGGAGGCTTCCCCACTGAATATCCAGGAAATGTTCATTAGCAAGCAACAATCCTTCTAAATTTGCTATGAGCTGTGGATTGGCAGCAAAGTGCAAAAGTTTAAACTGTTCAAGTAGTTCCATATACTGTGTTGATTTCATGATATGAAATAGTATCAGGGTTTATGGGGTTATACAAGTGTAAGAACTGTGTTGCAGACATTACTGTTTTATTGCTTTTTTTACCATAGTAGGCGGAGCGTAGAGCTAGTATTCAATTTCTTCAAGTTTTTTTTCGATATTGAGAAAAACTTTTACTAAAATTGGATCAAACTGAGTGCCACTGCATTTTTTTATTTCGCGTACAGCTTCTGCATGACTCATCGGTATGTTGTAAGATCGTGTTGCTCGCATTGCATCATAGGTATCGGCAATACTAACAATGCGGGCTGGGAGCGGAATTTCTGAACCTTTAAGTCCTTTGGGGTAACCTTTTCCATCCCACCGTTCATGGTGATATAAACAGATAGTATAGGGGATCATTAAAAAATCAATATACTGGGAAAAAGAAGGGTCATTTTGAAAAAGATTCATGATTCGTTTGATATAGGCAGCTCCGGCAGTTGTGTGTCCCTGAATTTTAGCATACTCTGCAAAAGTCAAACCTTGGGTCTTTTCAATGAGATCTTTAGGAATGCGTACTTTGCCGATATCATGCAGAATTGAAGTATACGCAATATCCTTGAGATATTGTTCTATCTGGTATGGAGCCTTTTTTACAATGTTAAGCCTGAGACATTCTTCAGTTATGTAGGATGTAATCAGTCGTATGTGCTGGAGATGAATTGAAGTCTCTCTGTTGTGTTCTTCTACTAAAGAACATACAAGCGAAATAAGCATGATTTTTTGTGCTTCTATGGTCTTTTGTGCCTGTTGCAATTGCAGATTGGTTTGCGATAATGACACGATAAGCTTATCGGTCTTTTGGTAGTACGAAAGTTCTATTTCCGGGCTGATATCCCTCATAGAGAGGAAATAAATAAAGAGCTTTTTCTGCTTATTGTAAACTCGCTTGCCTGATATACCAAAATGAAGAAAGGGATGCACTGAAATTCCATCTTCATTGTTCTCCCTATCATCTGTAGGCTGTTCTATATCTAGTAAAATGGGGAAATGAAATTCTGGAATGAGTATTTCGCCTAGATTAGTAAAATCATTAGGAAGATATTTTTCAAAAAGTAAATCTATATAGAATGATGATGCAAATTCTATTTGAGTCATTTCGATTGTATCGAGCAGGTTTTTATCAACATGAATAATTCTATGTCTGTGATCGAGAATAAGGGGATACTTTTCTTTAATGGTTTGCTGTAATAAATTACGAGCTTGATTTTCTGCTTTTTTGAGCGTCTTATTGTGGTATTGTTTTAATTTTAGATAGTTGTTGTAGAGCCTGCGGTTAAGTCGTTTAGACTTTTTTGCATAGGCAAGAGTATGTTGATATTTCAGTAAAAGCTTTTTATATAGTATTTCCGCATTACTCAATGCTTTTTCCTTACATGATACTATTTGTGTATTAGTTATAGTTTATAGTAATCATAGTAAACATTCAATAAAAATCAATATTTGTTCGTTGTTGTGTTTTTGTTTTAACACATGTATAATTTTACTATAGCTGGAATGACTTGTCGGAAGTATTGTATCCAGCGGTTGTTCTAATCAATTCTAATTAAAAACGGAGTGTTATATGTCTGATGATATTGATCCAGAAATTGCAGCGCTCATAGGCGGTGCAATAGAAGAATATGCTCCCAAAGGAAAGCCTGGCTCAAAACAACCAGGTACTACTCCTCCTAAGCCAACATTTGATACATTATTTGGTAATGCGAGTGTAACAATTGATAAAGGGACAAAGGGTGAATTTGAGGTTGATTTATCAAAAAAGTCCTTTGACCCTGTAACAAAGTTTGAAGAAGCTAAAATAAATACGTATTTTGATGATCCGCAATATTATCAAAAAGTACTAACCAATGAAGGAGAAGAAGCACAAAGATTTCACGATGCGCTTAGAAAATTTCTTCAGACTACAGATCCAAAAGATAAAACAGTATTTAGACAGCAGGTGATAATTACGTTCTGGAATCTTGCACAGAGAATGGTGCCAAAGTTAGCAGCCACATCGGTCCCGCTTGCAAAACAATTATTTTTTCGCTTTGGAATGGCTTTGCCAACCATGTTGGCTGAAGATCAACGACAAATGTTTGCTAAAATTATTTATAAAAAAGAACGGCCGGATCCAGTGTACTATCTTGATGAGTGGTTAAGAAATGTGGCTATTGGGCATATTTCTTGTAGTAGTACCGATGAAGTCCAGGTTCGCCAGAGTGATGAACGAACAAGGCTGCTCTCTCTTTTGCAGAAGGCGCAAGGTAAACGAGATACAGCCGAAGCTGTTCTTAAAGCTCGATCTGATGAACGAAAGACGCTCGAACAGCAGTTAAAAGACAGAGTAGAAATATTATGTGAACATGAGAATTATGAGGGTTTCTTGCATATTCCTGCTCCGTATACAGAAAGCCAGCGCAAAACAATGAGCGAAATTATGGAATTACTCCGAAAACTGCAGGCTACAGATAAAGAACTTATACGTTCAGCAGAAAATTTTAATGAAGCAGATGCTGATGTTGAAAAAATAAATGAAAAAATAACTTCTCTTGGAGCTGAAAATAATAAAGCAAATCTTGAGAATTTAATGCAGGAATTTAATACTATAAGGCAGATGCATAAAATGTGCGTTGGTCGCCAAGGAAATCATTTCCCTATACTCTATAAGGACTATTTCCATTTGCGGTTTAATGAGATAGGTACCAGAGAGAATGTGATCGAAGCATTGCGCTGGCTTGAGAGTATCGATGCCGAAGTGTTTTACCGCCCCTACAAGAACACCATGAATAGAATAGAACCGTATGTCATTTTGCTTCCAAACTATGGGGACTTTGGCTTCTGCTGGGAGCCTTTTGATAAATACAATCGCCATACAAGCCGAGCACGATTAGCCATCCCAATGTATACGCGCAATCTAAAATTAGCAGTTGTTTATGCTGCTGGAGATATGCGCTGGCAGAGTGCAAAAGAGCGAGCTTCCCATTACTGGATGGAAGAAGGTTTAACAGGTAATTACTATCAGTGGTTTACTTCACAAAAAATGAAAGGTGACGTTAAATTATATTTTATTCAGGACTATATTAATTGGGTAATGAAGGAAAGCGATGGTATGCAGAAGCTGGATAAAGAGCTCCGTGGTATTTTCTGGAGATATATACCCTTCACACAGCGAATTAAAGAAAACTTGAGAGATAGAAGTTTGACATATAAGGAACTCTATCAACGCGATATAAATCGATCGCTATCAGATGGCTATTAAAAATTTTCAGCTTGAATAGCAGAATCACTGGTTTTTACAGCTGAAAAACGGTTAACGATAAAGACACCAAATATTGCAAGTGTACCACCGATGTATTGGATAAGGGTTATTTTTTCTTTAAGGAAAACAAAAGCTCCAAGTACGGATATTACCGGTATGAGATTTATGAAAATATTTGTAATGGATGCGCCAAGCAGAGAAAGACTTTCAATATAGAAATAATACCCTAAGGCTGATCCAAACACAGCAAGAAATAATACATTGAGACAAATCGAAGTAGACACATTGGGCCACAGTGGATGCTCCGATGATAAGAATGGAATAAAACCAATTGCACCAAATAAGCTGTGCCAAAAAGTAGTTTCCAACGCCGAATATTTTTTTTCAAGCTTGGGTGCGGTAAAGCTGTAGACTACCCAGGCTAATGCTGCTCCTCCCATAAAAAGATATCCAGCAACACTTCCGCTAAATCTAAGTGATTCTATTACCATAATCGTAACACCGATGGTAGAGAGGATTGCTCCAGAAACGAGCATAAATGAAATTCTTGCTTTCTGGATGATGCTATCAATGGTTACGGTAATAACTGGAATGGTACCCACAACAATTGAAGCTTCAGATGCGCTCAGGTGTTTAATCCCGTTATTTTCAAAAAGAAAATAAAGAGTAACACCTACAATTCCTATGCCTGCCATGGGCAGTATATCGGTTCTGTCCAAACGAGGTTTTTTCCCTGAAAAAATCAGCATAAAGAAAATCATTATGCTTGCAATGCAGAATCGGATAAAACCAAGCCATATGGGGGGTATAACACCAATTACAGTTTTTATGCTTATGAATGTGAGTCCCCATACAATGCATGTAAAGGTAAGCAAAACTGTAGCAGTAGCTCGAGTGCGAATCATGCAGGGATATTACTGCAGAAACATATAGCAAGTAAAGTGCTGCAAGTTAGATACAGTGATTTTCTGTAGAACAAATATATCGTACCTCCAGGTATGTACTGGTATTTCTTTGTTCTTATGTGTCAATTGCATTATATTGAATAAAGAATAGATAAGGAGGTTTTATGAGTGAAGTACTTATCGAAGCATTGAAAAAAGGCATAAAAGGAGAAATGGACAGCATTACCTTGTATCAAGAAGCTGCAAACAGGTCTCAACATGCTGATGTGAAAGAGTTTTTTCTTGAAATGGCAGAAGAAGAAAAGAACCACTATAATTGGCTTGTTTCATATTACAAAAAACTGCATGACGGGTTATCACCTGCCAGTTTAAAAAATATTGCTCAAATGAAAGAACGCGCGCCAATTATTACAGATGAGATAGTTAAACGCATTGCAGAGAGCCAATACGTTACGACGGCTCTCGCATCAGCTGTGCTGCTTGAGGCAACAGCTCTGCGTTTTTATGCTGATAGCGCAGAAAAAACGATATATCCAGAGCTACAGTCTTTTTTCTCGATGCTCTCAGAGTGGGAGAGAAAGCACTACAATAATCTTATTGCGATGCAGGAGCAGACCGAACGATTCTGGTTTGATCTTCAACGATTTGAGCCTTTCTAGAGCTTGTGCTGTAGTATTCAACAACAGGATCAATGTATTTTTTTAGATCCTGTTGTATGAGTTCTCCAATCGTCGTGTAGTTTCCAGTAAAGAGATCTGCAAGATAAACCATAAAATCGTTTTTACCTTTTACAGCAATGAGGTGTTTTGCCATATCGAGACATGTTTGATAGATACGGGCAGGCTTATCTGGTTCACGGAATGAGAGCGCTATGTATTCCTCTTCTTTTTTGATAACAGAAGAGTTTTCATTCGTGTAGTAATCAGATGGAAGGTTTGTAATTGTTTCGAGAGCCTCTTCGAGTGTTTTACCGGTACTAAATGCCTTTTGTATCTGTTGTGTCGATATTGCTGCCATTTCTTCGAGCATAATCCATGCAGTATATGAGTAAAAATCCCAGTTACTGTCAATACGCAGTTGCTTTCTGGCAGATTCTGGCATATTATAGCTTATAATTCCAAATGTATATGCATAGACTAAATCAGATTCAAGATTTTCAGCATTAGAAAAGAAAATATAACGCCCATCTGCACTGGTATAACTATGACTGATGAGACTATCAAAAAAGATGCTCATGCGAGCTTTTTGCAAAAGCTGAAAGTCTCCACCTGGTTTGTCCTTAAGGTATTTTTCAATGTGGGGATCATCAAGTGCTATCGTAGAATAAAAATTGTCAACAAAAAAAATAACTTCGGGATAATAGGATTTATTTTTTTCATTAACAGCGGCTGATAGTTTTGTTTTTTCTAAAAAATCATTGATAACAGTTTTCCATGATGTCCGAAATCTGAGGTCGTCTTTTTTAGATACATATTTATCAATAAATATAACTGTACCGTTATCTTGGTAAACGTTGAACTTACTCGATGTTCGATCGAGGCGGTAGTACACAATGAATGCAATAAATGCAATGCCAAAAACTAGTACTAATGTTTTCCAGATAGTGTCTTTGATTTTATTAACTGTGTAACCGTTCATCTGGTATGCTCCTGTTCGATAACTGTTACTTTGTGCCATGCAAAAAGATGATTTTTACACTAACCTGAGCGGTTAATTTAGTCAATTAGCTATACAAAACTGTACGAGAAGTAAAGAAGAGTGTCCCTCTTCTGTATCTATCCAACTATGCGCTGTCACTTTCATTGACCTTTTAGTAGTTTTTGATTAGTGTAATACTAAGTATAGGATCTAAGGAGATTGTATGGGGCTTCGCATTTTTAATACGATGGGCAGGGAATTACAGGACTTTGAACCACTGCAAGGGAAAAAAGTCGGCATGTATGGATGCGGACCAACAGTATATACATATGCACATATTGGAAACCTGCGAGCATATGTTTTTCAAGATACCCTGGTGAGAACGCTGCGTTGGCTTGGTTATGATGTTACCCATGTTATGAACATTACCGATGTCGGTCATCTTTCCGGTGATGATGATACCGGTGAAGACAAAATGGTAAAATCTGCACAGGAGCGAGGAAAATCAGTACTCGAAATTGCAGAGTTTTACACAAAGGCTTTTTTTACTGATACGGAACGCCTCAATATCAATAGGCCGACTGTCATCTGTAAAGCAACAGAGCATATTGCTGATATGATTCAGCTCATTGAGCGCATTGAGAAAAACGGTTATACCTATTTTGCTGGCGGCAATTTATATTTTGATGTAACCAAATTTCCTGCTTATGGCAAATTAGCTCGCATAAAGCTTGAAGACCTACAGGCTGGCGCTCGGGTTGATATTGACGAAAATAAACGTAACCCGCATGACTTTGTGCTCTGGTTTACCAAAAGCAAATTTGAAAACCAGGCTTTAGTATGGGATAGCCCCTGGGGTACAGGATATCCGGGCTGGCATATTGAATGTTCGGCAATGAGCATGAAGTATCTTGGGGAGCAGTTTGAGATTCACACGGGGGGGATTGATCATATCCCTATACATCACACCAATGAAATTGCACAGAGCGAGTCTGCTACAGGAAAACAGTGGGTTAAATACTGGATGCACAATGAGTTTTTGATTCTGGATAAAGAAAAAATGAGTAAGTCTTCAGGCAAATTCCTGACTCTGCAGACGCTTATTGATGCAGGGTACGATCCTTTAGATTACCGTTATTTTCTTTTAAGCGGTCATTATCGTTCTCAACTTCAGTTTAATTATGATGCGCTCAATACCAGCAAGGCATCAAGAAAGAGCCTCATGGAAAAAATTTGGAACTTACGGGAAAAAGCTGAGCCAAAAGCACTTGCAGTATCCAGTCCTGGAGTCGCGGGTCACCTTAACGCTTTCCGATCCGCTATGGAAGATGATCTTAACACGCCTCGTGCATTAGCTGAAGTGTATATGGTGTTAAAGGATACCTCGCTTTCTCCAGAAGAAATGCTCAGTTTAATTGCAGAATTTGATACCGTACTGGGTCTCCGTTTGCTCGAAGAACAGAAAAAAGCGGATGTACTACCAGCTGATATTGTTGCGAAAGTGGAAAAACTCATCCAGGAACGCACCGATGCTAAAAAGAACAAAGATTGGGCTCGCGCTGATGCAATACGAGCAGAGCTTTTAGCCATGAATATCATACTTGAAGATACAAAAGACGGGACTAAATGGAAGCTACAGTAATTAAGAGTACTCTGATACTTATAAAGTTCGTAACATTCTTGGGAAAAGAGTGTTTATTATAATGAGTGTGGATAGTTCACAGTTTAATGATCTCTATTCCGCAATGTATGTTCCGTTATTTCGTATTGTAAAACGAATAACGGGAAATGAGGATGCTGCAGAGGAGATTGTGCAGGATACCTTTATCAAGGTTCTGGATTACTGGTCTAAGTTTGAAACAACTGATGATGCTCGATACTGGCTCATTAGAGTTGCGCAAAATGCAGCTATAAACTGGGCAAAACGCTCCTCTAAGGAGCACAAGCTCTATCAGCGCGTGTATTCAGAACAACACGTTGGAATGGATGGTCCTGAACAAACACATCTGAAAACGGAAACAGAACAGCTTGTTCAAAATGCACTTCAGATGCTTCCTGAAAAGTTCAAGCGGGTTCTGATTTTAAAAGAATATGGTGAACTCGACTATAAAGAAATAGGCAAAGTGCTTGGCATTACTGAAGGAAATGTTAAAGTGAGGGTATTTAGAGCCCGTGAAGCACTGGCAAAAGCTTTAGAGGAGCTTGGCTATGAAGTGTCCTGATAAAGAACTACTATCTGCTTTTTTTGATAACGAAGTGCCTTCTCCATACAGAGAAGTACTGGAAGATCACATACGAACATGTGACCATTGCAGTTCTGTTATACACAAATATGCAAAAATGCATGAGCAGTTGCTTGACTTACAAAGAAATGAAATTGTTCCTGAAGTGAATAAAGGAGTACTGGAATTTTGTGAGAAAAAATTAAAAACAATGCCCGCTACACCTCATTTTCACATTACATGGCCAGTGCTTGCAGCTGCAGCAGCCTTTATGCTTTTTATAGGTATTGGACTCAGTGTTTTGTTATTTACCAATCGAACAAACGAGATTATGGTGGAAGTCAAGCCCGCTACAACAGTTTCTGAGTATTCACTGTCTGAAGTTGTGGACTATCTTTCCAAACAGCAAAACAGCCGAACTATAGAAATTCCTGGACAGCTTCCAATAGAAACTAGTATACAGCCAACAATAGTTCGAGAAGCTGATTTCAATCGGAGTGGTAAATAATGCAGAGCATTCTAAGAAAAGTCTGTTTTGTATTATGTATAAGTTTTTCCACTTTGGCTTTTACTCAAAATGCTGATGAGCAAGTATTCGATTTACCGCCTGTTGATGCTCAAATTTCTGAAAACCTCTATAGCGAACTGTTTGTAGTATTTATAAGAACTACCCTGCAGCATCCAAATGGAGAAGATCCATGGCAGCGGCATGATATACATTATACGCTTAACAACACTCAGCTTTCCTTAAACTTTATTAATAATGATGCTATGGCTATTCAGATAAGTGTTACGCCACAAAAGCGGACAAAAGATTCGCTATTGATTCTGGTGAGCTGGCAACTGTGGTTTAGCACACAAAATAATTCTGTAAAATACATGAATTCAGCAAATTTTTTCACTATCAAACCCGGTGAAAGAATCATTTTCTATCCTTTTGGTTCTCAAAAAGGCCATCAGCCTATTGTTATTGAGATTCTTGTCGATACCTATGAACATGCGCATGAACAGGGTGGAATTAAAGTCAGGAAGCTGTTTTAAATCTCTATATCTGCGGTAATTGTAAGTTCTCATATAATATGATACACACTATAGCATGCAACAAGCATCGGTAAAGCGAAACCTATTCTTAATCGGCATTAGTATTCTCGTCTTGATATTCATTGGTATTGGCGTTCGTTCCTTTTTTATTCGAAAGCCTGTAATAGAAACAATACTTCCGATCAGCGCAGGCACAGGGGATACAATAACAATTTATGGCAGCAATTTTGGTCAGCTTTCTGGTGATGCTCGAGTCGAGTTCAATGGTATTCCAGTACAGAGAACTGCATATCTAGAATGGAAAGACAATAGTATCCGTTTAACGGTACCCTTGCTTGATAAAACGCCAATAATCAAGGTTCGCACGAGTTCAGGGTACTATTCAAACGGTAAAATAATAGCATGTAAAGATAAACTTCCGGGGTTTCCCAATGAGAATTCCGAACAGGCTGTTGGACCTGTTATTGTGAGTATTGATGTAAAGGATGCAGTTACAGGGGGCTTACTGATTATTAAAGGATATAACTTCGGCATCAATCGGGGGACGTCAGAGGTAATTTTTACTGCCCAGACTGTAGCAAGTGCAATTGATGGAACAGGACTCAGTGAATCTATTGTCGCAGATAGTGATGAAGACTATACCTCCTGGTCAGATAAAGAAATACAGATGCGTATTCCTGATGGTGCAGTTTCAGGACCTATTTGGGTAAAAACATTACAGGGACAGAGCAAACCACAATTTTTACAATTACAAAATATTGCTAAAAAACGATTTATTACAAAACGCACATATGCCTTAGAATCCTTTACCAGTATTTCAAAAATAAAGGCAAAACCTGGTGGATTGCTGTATATTTGGCGCAAAATGCCTGTTTCTACAGATACTCAGCGAAATATTAAATTATTGGAATCAAGCACTCAGCCACTCTATGCTGATAATCAGGTAACATGTTTTTTAATTCAGAATCCAGAAACAGTTGTTGAGTATACCATTGTTCAAAGATATCTCGTTCAAAGTATCAGTTATACAGTAGAAGTAAACCCAGATGAAATACAAATTCCTAAAACTGGGTTGCCATCACTGTATACTAAGTATACTGCAAGTAGCGATCTTGTTCCTGCTGATGATGCAAGTATTCAAGACTTTGCAAGAAACAGTGTTCAGAATGAAAAAAATCCATATCGTCGTGCATTGCTTGTTTTAAATGCACTCAGAAAAACATATACAGTGCAGTCCAAAAAAGGGGACACTCCTGTTGCGGCACTTCGCGCAAAGAGTGGCAGTGTACGAGCCCTCGCCTTGCTGTATACGGCAGCATTGCGAAGCTTAGGGATACCTGCACGACCTGTTGCGGGAATTATAATTGATGACAATAAAAAAGCACATGAGCACTATTGGTGTGAATTTTTTATATATGGAGTAGGATGGGTGCCGGTTGACCCAGCTTTATACATGAATGCTCTGACATTTGAACTGACTAATCCATTTTCGAGTACAGACAAATATTTTGGGTCGTTGGATGATCGCCATATTGCTTTTTCGCTCGATAGTTATAAAGTATCTCGATTGCTTCCTGATGGTAAGACATCGCGTTCTGAAAAAGAATGGTCTTTCATCGATATTAATGAAGAGTATAGTCATGAAATTCAATCCTATACGAGCTTCTGGAGCGATATTGAAGTGACAGGAATTTACTGACCGTCCAGTATAGCCTCTCCATGAGCAAATTTTGAAATAGTTCAGAGCTTTTACAAAAACGAGGGTTTTTGTTATACTACCAGCAAAAGGATAAAAGGAGGAATGCATGTCAATATTGGAAAAATCTGATCCTGAATTGTTTTCAGCAATGAATCAGGAAGCAGATAGGCAGCGAAACAATCTGGAACTTATTGCAAGTGAAAACTATACAAGCCGAGCAGTCATGGAAGCTGTTGGTTCTGTGTTAACAAATAAGTACGCTGAAGGTTATCCAGGAAAACGGTATTATGGCGGTTGTGAATTTGTTGATATTTCAGAAAATCTAGCACGGGATCGGGCAAAACAGCTTTTTAATGCTGATTATGCAAATGTCCAACCTCATTCTGGTTCTCAAGCAAATATGGGAGTATATTTTGCTGCATTAAAACCCGGTGATACCATAATGGGTATGGACCTTGCACATGGTGGACACTTAACACATGGTGCGCCAGTTTCCTTCTCTGGCAAGCTCTACAATGTAGTGCGATATGGAGTGAATAGAGAAACGGAGTGTATTGATTACGAAGAGGTTGCACGACTCGCCCGTGAATGCAAACCAAAAATGATCGTTGCAGGAGCTTCTGCTTATGCACGCATAATTGATTTTGAAAAATTTAGAAAAATTGCTGATGAAGTTGGAGCATACCTGATGGTCGATATGGCACATATCGCAGGGCTTGTAGCTGCAGGCT
Source organism: Spirochaetota bacterium (assembly GCA_029547205.1). Classification (GTDB taxonomy): domain Bacteria; phylum Spirochaetota; class Spirochaetia; order Treponematales; family UBA12059; genus JAKPPT01. Next base: position 317,338 of record JAKPPT010000068.1, on the reverse strand, counting down.
TACATCCCAGTCCTATTCGCATCGCTGATTTTACAACAACAACAACGCATAAAACTTTGCGTGGCCCTCGCGGTGGTGCTGTATTTATCGGTGTTGATAAAGAAAACAATCAGGGAATCATGACTCCCAAAGGGGACAGACCTAAGCTCTGGTCAGAAATACTGGATGGTACTATATTCCCCGGAATTCAGGGGGGACCGCTCTGTCATGTGATTGCGGGAAAAGCAGTTGCATTCAAAGAAGCACTTTCTGATGACTATAAGGCTTACATGAAGCAGGTAGTTACCAATGCAAAAGTGCTTGCTCAAGCACTTGCAGATGGTGGCGCACGCATCGTTTCTGGTAGTACCGATAATCATCTCATGCTTGTCGATCTTACTCCACTGGGAATTACAGGCAAAGAAGCTGAAAAATGGCTGGATGAAGCTCACATAACAGTAAATAAAAATGGCATACCCTTTGATACAAAGAGTCCATTTATTACCTCCGGAATCCGTGTAGGAACTCCTGCGGTTACAACTCGTGGCATGAAGGAAGCCGAAATGAAGCAAATTGCAGGTTTTATAATGGATGTATTGAAGGCTAAAGGTGATGCTGCTGTAATCAATAAGGTAAAGGCAGAGGTGTTACAGCTTACTAAACGATTCGGTTTGCCTGCTGATAAATAATATTCAATGGGTACCATCTTTCATTGACAATGGAGGATGGTACCTTTATACTTTAACGAGGAAAATCTAAAGCTAATGAGGATTGCATGAACAGCCCTCTTCAATTAAGTTTCGTAAATTTTAAGAAAGACTCATATATTATTGTAGAGGGTAAACAGAATGCAGACCTTTTTTATATAATAAAATCCGGAAAAGTACTCGTTACAAAAGAGGTTGAAGTAGTAGAAGAAGAAGGCGGCAATGTATATGGCCCGGGGGACTTTTTTGGCGTTATTTCTACAATGTCAAACCATAGTCATATAGAGACTGCGCGAGCGCTTACCGATGTCACACTCATTGGAGTACATCGCGATCAGTATGGCCAGCTCATTGAACGTAATACCCCCGTTGCCATGAAGATAATCATGAGCTTCTCAAAACGGATGCGTTACCTCGATGAAGCGCTCACAAAAATAACACTCAAAAATGTTGCAGAAGCCGACCCTTCGCATCTTTTTGATATCGGCGAATATTACGTAAAGCAAAGTCAGTTTAATCAAGCATTTTATGCCTACTATCAGTATTTGAAATTATGTCCATCTGGCACACATGCGCAAATGGCAAAAGAGCGAATGGTTAAGATTAAGCAGTTTGCAAAGGCAGTCTATCTTGATGGATCAGCTGAGGAATTCAATCGTTTTTACCCTAAGGATACAGTTGTATTTTGTGAAGGAATGCCAGGGACAGAACTGTATATCATTCAAAAAGGTTCTGTAAAAATCACAAAAATCGTAGAAAATACCGAAGTGCTCCTCGCTGTTTTGAAACCGGGAGATATCTTTGGAGAAATGGCTTTGCTAGAAAACAAGCCTCGTTCAGCTACTGCAATTGCTTATGAGGATACCTATCTGCTAACCGTCAACAAAGACAATTTTGAGCGAATGGTACAGACACAGCCTCAAATTGTTACAAAACTTACACAATTGCTTGCTGAACGCATATGGTTTATTTACAAACAGCTTGCCAATACGTTGATTACTGATCCTCTCGGAAGAATGTATGATGCTTTACAGATGCAACTAGAAAAAAATAAAGTCCCAATTAAAGAAGGTGCTTCATACACATTTGATTTTGGTCCTAAGGAGCTTATAAATCTCGTTGGGTTTCCAATGAGTACAGGCAGTGCTGTAGTACAGCAGTTATTACAGAATAAACAGTTTCGAATTGTTGATAATAAGATTATGGTTAGCGATATGATGGAAATAATTAAACAAGCTGAATATTATAAAAAGATGCAGAAACTGGAACGAGCACGTGGAAAATAATTTGTGCATGAATGTTTTGATCAATAATCTTTAATGAGAATATGAATTACTATGATATCATTCACGGAGTTTTTTGACTGCAAAGGGATACACGTATGGAATATCCTGTCTGATAGAGCAATAGATCATATCTTTACCAGTACAAAAGAAATACCAATAGCTGAGCATGTACAGAAAGAGGTGACAGGTATAGCTGTGCTCTTGCCTTATAGGCTTATCTCAGGAACTGAAAGCTCTACGCATACAAAAATAGTAACAGTTGGATCATTTGCTGCATATAATTATTACCATTTCTTAACCAGGATATTGCAAGAATTGGCAGCGAAAATACGTGCAGAATATGGTTTACACCGTAGTGATATTCGAATATCGGTAAATTCAAAATTACCGGAAAAAGAAAGTGCCGTACTCGCAAATCTTGGCTGGATTGGAAAATCGGGTTTGCTGGTAAATCCGCTCTACGGTTCTGCTGTACTGATAGGATTAATGCTTTTCCCGAAAATAGATGCTTTGTTTCAGACACTCGTAAACGAAACAGATTCAAAAAATTATATAAACAATTCACAATGTGGATCATGTTCAGCATGTATTGATGCTTGTCCGACTCATGCGCTTGACAATGGTTTTTCTAAACACTTATGTCTGCAGTACTGGATGAGTACAGGTGGCATGCCAGAACATTTCAAATTGCATCGAGGGAATCATCTCTATGGCTGTGATGTTTGCATCAAAGAGTGTCCCTATACTCAGCAATTCCAGGATAATGAGAGATTGGAGCATCAAAAGGGACAGTTGGGAGATAGCGGACAATGGGAAGGGGAACAAGGGAAACATCGGGAACATCGGGGACACTCTAGTAAGGTTTTTACATATCTCGAATCTCAGCTAAAAGAATCAGAAAAACGTCCAGGAAGCTATTTGCCACTAGAATTGCTTGCTGGAATGTCTATTCTGGAACTTAAAAACTATTTTAAAGGGACTGCACTCGGGTTTCGGTGGATACCGCTTAATGATTTTAAAGAATATATGCGCTTTCTCTGTGAAAGTGAAAGGATGACAACGTGATTAGTACGACAGTGCTCTTAGAACGTTCCAGGCTTGTAACAAAGGTTAGACAATTTTTTCTTGAGCGGAACTATGTGGAATTAGATACTCCGCTTTTGTCTCCAGCACCTTTGCCCGAATCGTGTCTTGAAGTTTTTGAAACAGAATATGTAAATCCATTTTATGGCAATCGAAAGCTCTGGCTTTTACCTTCTCCAGAGGTATGGATAAAAAAATTTATTGCAGAAGAAAAGCGTAATGTTTTTGAGCTGTGCAAAGCATTTCGAAATGCAGAATCAATAGGGACAATTCATAGCCCAGAGTTTACCATGCTTGAATATTACACAGTAAATGCGACAGCCAGAGATTCTATTGAAATTACTGAGGCATTATTTGATACATGCAGCACGGGGGACACTCCTCACTACGCAAAACCTCCATTTAGAATTATGACAATGCAGGAAGCATGGTTGGAATTCGCACAGTTAGATTTAATCAAGTTACAGGACAGGGACACTCTACGAGAGGCATTATTAGGGAAAGGACTCATTGTAAATAAAGAAGCATCGTGGGAGGATCTATTTAATCAAGCATTTGTTCAGTGGATAGAGCCTGAATTGCCCAAGGATCGTCCTCTAGTGCTTATTGAATATCCAGCACAAATAGAATGTTTGGCTCGTAATATACCTGGAACACCATGGAAGGATCGATGGGAATTGTATATCAATGGAATCGAGTTACTAAACTGCTATACAGAAGCTGCTACAAAAGAAGCTGTACTTGCGAGCATGAAAAAAGAAGCTGAAAAAAAACAAAATCAGCAAGTACCACATGCAGTAAATTTTGAATATGCTGAGCTTTTTGATGATTTTCCCCTCTGTTCTGGGGTTGCAATGGGTTTTGAGCGTTTTATTATGGCCATGAATGGTCTAGCTGATATTCGGAGTGTACTTCCATTTCCTTATATGCACGATTGGTATGCTGAAAAAACATAGTGTAGTGAAAAAAAGAAGTAATAGCAGCTGAACGATAAAAAAGCTGGCATTTTGCATTGAAAAATGCCAGCTGTGTAAAAGATTAAAAAACCCAGAAAAACCTAGAGTGTCCCTATTGGAAATCAGTACTTAAGCTTTACATAGAGATATTTCCCAAGATTCATCACCTGCCTCTACCGAAGTCATAGCGGATTCTTTCGCCCAGTTTACTGTTATGGCTAGAGTCTCTGACGCAATAAGATCTTTAAATTTTTCAAAACTTCGCTTTAATATTTCTGAACCATATACATTTAGTTTTATACGATCGCTTACTGCCAAACCTGATTCTTTACGAAGATTTTGGATGCCTCGAATTAAATCTCTCACATTGCCTTCATCAAAAAGCTCTTCTGAAATATCTGTGTTGAGCGCAACAGTAAGACTTCCTTCATTAATAACTTTGAGATTGGCTTTTTCAATGCGGTTAATAATAACCTTTTCTGTGGTAAGAGGGACACTCTTCCCTGCAACATCAATGACAAGAGTATTCCCTTCTAATAAGCTCATAATTTCTTTGCTGCCCAATTTTTCGATTATTGCTGCTGCAGTATTCATATCTTTACCTAATTCTTTCCCAAGAACTCTAAAATTAGCTTTTGCACTGTACTCAACCAGTTGTTCTTCATCTTCTCTAAATATAGCCTCCTTAACATTAAGTTCTTCCTTAATGATTTCCATCATTTCTATGAGGCTGGCTTTTTCTTGAGCGTTTTTTGTTACCAGTTGAACTTCTTTGAGCGGCTGTCGAATCTTGATGTTGTGCTGGTAGCGGAGCGATCTACCCATAGCCACTGCTTGTCGCACATAAGCCATTTTAGCTTCAAGTTCTGCATCGATAAAAGATGCTTCAACCTGAGGCCATGAAGAGAGATGTATGCTTTTTGCAGAATTTTCAGGGCGGATATTTTGCCAGATTTTTTCTGTTACAAAAGGAGCAAATGGTGCAAGACAGTGTATAAGCCTTAGTAACACTCTGTAGAGTGCTGCGTATGCATCGAGTTTATCCGAATCATTTTCGCTTCTCCAGAATCGTCGGCGAGATCTACGAATGAACCAATTATTGAGTGCATCAATAAAATTGATAATTGGAGTTATTGCTTTTTGCATATCGTATGCTTCTAAAGCTTCAGTGACATTACTAACCATTGTTTCACATAATGAAAGTATCCAGCGGTCGAGTGGATTAGTAGCTTCCGGTTTTGCTTGAGGCGGGGACACTCTATCGAGATTAATATAGGTCACAAAAAAGCTATAAGCACTCCACAGTGGGAGAATGAGATTTTTTAATACCTCACGAACGCCGTCATCAGAGTAGCAAAGGTCATCGGCACGAGTTACTGCAGAGTTCATGAGGAAAAGACGCAGTGCATCCGCACCAAATTCCTGCATTACTTTCATGGGATCAGTATAATTTCTGAGGCTTTTGCTCATTTTTTTACCATCGCTTGCTAAAACAAGACCATTGACTACGCAGGCTTTAAAAGCAGGTTTATCAAATAGAGCTGCAGCGATTATTGTTAATGTATAAAACCATCCACGGGTCTGGTCGAGACCTTCGGCAATGAAATCTGCTGGGAAATGTTCTTCAAAATGTTTTTTGTTTTCAAATGGGTAATGAACCTGAGCATATGGCATTGAACCTGATTCAAACCAGCAATCGAGTACCTCTGGAATCCGTTTCATTGTCCCTCCACAGGAACATTCCCAGGTATATTCATCGACAAAGTGCTTATGGAGATCGGGGACACTCTTGCCTGTTTTTTTTGTAAGTTCTTCTCGTGAGCCTAAGCATTCGGTTTTACCACAGGCATCACATTTCCAGATTGGGAGCGGGTTGCCCCAGTATCGATTGCGACTTATCGCCCAATCACGAGCATTTTCTAACCATTTACCGAAACGTCCGTTTTTAATATGTGCTGGCATCCAATAGATTTTCTGATTTGCTTTTAGCATTTTTTCTTTAATAGGATCAATTTTCACAAACCAGCTGGATACAGCACGATAAATGAGAGGACTGGAACAGCGCCAGCAGTGTGGATAAGCATGCAAATATTGTTCTCGCTTAACTAATTTTTTTTCATTTTTAAGGCGTTCTATTATTAACTTGTCAGTGTCTTTGACAAATGTTCCCTGGTAATCAGGAACTTCAGCTGTAAATTGGCATTCAGCATCTACGGGACACACTATAGGAATACCAGAACCTTTAAGTACATTGTAATCATCTTCGCCAAAGCCGGGAGCTATGTGGACTATACCGGTACCATCTTCAGTGGTAACGAAGTCAGCTATTCGTACCTTGAATGCGCCATTTTTTGTATATTCAGCAAAATAAGGGAAGAGTGGTTCATATTGAATACCTTCAAGAGAACTTCCTTTAAACTTCGATAGAATCGTAGGCAGAGCATCGTCTTTGTAGTAAGCAGTTAGACGTGATTCAGCCAGGATATACCGTTCAGTCCCATCCTGTACAAGCACATAATCAATCTCGGGACCTACTGCAAGTGCAAGGTTTGATGGAAGCGTCCATGGTGTTGTAGTCCATGCCAGTAAGTATGTTGATCCATCAGCAAGTGAACTATCAAGCAAGAGTGTCCCCGAAGTATTTGTATTTGATGATTTACTATCATGCGAAACTGCAGTAATCTTAAATCTGACGGTTATAGCAGGATCATGAACATCTTTGTAACCACCAAGTTGAAGTTCATGATTTGAGAGTACTGTTGAGCAGCGGGGGCAATATGGAAGTATGTAGTGGCCTTCATAAATCAGGTTTTTATCCCATAATTGCTTCAAGACCCACCAGATAGATTCCATGTAATCTGGATCCATGGTTTTATAATCATGATCAAAATCAACCCAGCGCCCGGCTCGGGTCATAATTGTACGCCACTCTTTCGTATATCGCAATACTATTGAACGGCAAGCTTCGTTAAATTTTGCAATGCCATAGTCTTCAATTTGTTTTTTCCCAGAGATACCGAGTTCTTTTTCCATTTCATACTCTACCGGAAGACCATGACAATCCCAACCAAAACGGCGTTCTACTTTAAATCCTTTCATTGTTTTATAACGAGGGATGCTATCTTTTATCGTGCCTGGTACAAAGTGGCCAAAATGAGGCAGCCCCGTAGCAAAGGGTGGTCCATCATAGAATACAAATTCGGGAGAACCTTCGCGCTCGTTTATGGAACGTTGAAAAATTTTATGCTCTTCCCAAAATTTAAGGATTTCCTCTTCCATTTTTGGGAAATTTATTTTTGGATCTACGGATTCAAACATAACTACTCCTGTTTGGAAAACTATTGAGGGGCTTTTGCAAAATTACAAGAAATTGCAAGGAAATTGCAAGAGTGTCCCTCTTGTAAAATTAATACATTAATATGCTTCAATTGTTTTTGGAAACTAGAATTCTCTATTAGCATTGAACCTCTCTTTTGTCAGATAGAAAAGTCATGGAATAATACCATTCAAGAAGAGTGTCCCCACTCTAATAGAACTAAATCTATTTTACAAAAAATATATAATTTATTCTATAACATCTATAGGCAAATTAATAAAAAATCTAAATTATTGTATTGGTTATATACGAGATATTTATAATCTCTAGCAGATTTAAGGAGTGTCCCCATGCCTATTTATTATTATTTTTTGTCTCATACCATGCTTTTATTCGTTTGAACTAAAGCTTGTTAATACAATCGTAAAATCTTATGTACAATTTAAACTTTCATTGCATGCAAGAAGAAATGTGATTGTGATTAATAAATAAACATTTAAATTATTTCAGGAGGAAAAAATGAGAAGTCCTAGAAAACTTATTCCAGGAGGAACATATCATGTTACCGCTAGAATAAACAATCAGGAGTTTCGTCTTAGCTGTTCTTTCTGCAAAAACCTTTTTCTGGGGATATTAATGGATCTACAAGCAGAAATGGGTTTTAAAATTGAACACTTTTCAATAATGGATAATCATTTTCATCTAATTATCAAAACATTGGATATGGAATTGCCAACCATTATGAAACGACTTCTTATGACTTTTACGATCCGGTATAACAAACATTTTGGCCGAACTGGACATATATGGGGTGATAGATATTTTTCCGAAATCCTCAATGAAGAAATTGATTTTGAAAGATGTTTTAATTATATAAGCGAAAACGCTGTTTCAGCAGAGTTAGTAGAAAATCCATTAGATTGGAAATGGTCAGGATTATCATTTTATATAAATCTTTTTGATGTAATGAACATTTGGATAAGTGATTGGGTTCATGATTTTTATAAGCGTAATATAGAAAAATATAAAAAATATATAACATAGTATTTTGCAAGTAAAACACACTAAATATGAAGTGTTCACATTGCTTTTTGAGTATTTTATATCATATTCATTTTTCTAATCTGCTTATTTGAATTGTATAAAAAATTACATTTTTGATATTGTTATTTTAAAAAATCAGAAAATTGAAATAGAGTTTTTGTTTTCACTCAAAATCACTTAGAATCCTTTTGTATTAAAAATAAAGGAAAAGTACTATATGCAATTTAGCGCAACATAGAGCAATAAATTGCAAAAAGAGGGGCAACACGAGGGGGAGGGGCAACATGAGGGACACTCATTAAAGTAAAAAAAATACTTACCCATAATAAACAAACTAACAACATATTTTTACAGGGTGTTTCTTTTTAGTGTTTTTTATATTAAAATTTAAAATATGGATAAACTTATCGAAAGGGACACTCTTGAAAAATTGCTACAATCTTTGCATGGATATATTTTTGCTTTAAATAAAGAGCAGCAAATAATAGCAGTTTTACCAAATAGTTGTTATGAAAAATTTAAAAACAAGACCTTGCATGAAATTTTCAATGAGACTACTATAGGGACACTCCATGAAAAAGATCTTCATGAGCAAACTCTTTTAAAACAATTATTTCCAGAAGCTGATAGATTAGTTTTATATAGCCCTATAGAGGAAAAGCTTAAATCTTTTAAAAAAGCATATAGGCGGGCAAAAAAAATAATTAAAAATGAGCGTATAAAGTTTCAAGAAGCATTGTATGGGTTAGAACGTCGTAATAAACAATCAATTCGCGAGATGAATCTTGCAGTAGAAATGCAAAAAAGCATGTTGCCACGTTCATATCCCGGTACATCCTATTTTTCATGTACGCATCGTTATATACCGATGGCAATGGTAGGAGGCGATTATTTTGATATTTTTCAAATCGATGAGTATCGATTTGGCATTATGATTAGCGATGTCTCAGGTCATGGAATTGCTCCAGCCTTTATAACAGCGATGATAAAGAGTACCTTTGATTATTTGAAAACCAAATATACACATCCTTCAAAAGTAATCCGAAGTCTTAATGAGGAATTTTCAAAGGTAATAACTACAAATCATTATGTCACAGCTTTTTATGGTATACTTGATTTTAAAAAATATTCGATTGAATATTGCAATGCCGGTCATCCTGGGCAGCTTATAGCGCACGTTGATGGCTCATTTACAGAAATGAAAACTTTAGGCAATCCTATCATCGGGCTAATGGATGATTTTAACTATAGGGACACTCTTGAAGAATTCCATCCTGGAGATATATTTTGTTTTTTTACCGATGGAATAATCGAATCTCGTGGTGCACATGAAAAAATGTTCGGTATCGAGGGCATAAAGCATGTCTTGCTTGAAAATTCAAGTCTGTCCCTCGATACCATAGCTGATACAATATTAACTGAACTTATTCAGTTTATGGAAAATCCGGTTTTTGAGGATGATATAACACTGTTTCTATTAGGTACCGATAGTGAAATGCATTGATATTTACAGTTATAATTAGGAATTTATATAAGGATTCAGCGCTAGTTATACTACTAGAATAGTTACGTAAATTGCCCCACAGCAGTGCCTGTCCTTAAGGTAGTAATAGTGCCTAAAGTGGTTATTTTATTCTTAAGTTTTCTAGGCTTTATCTTTTTATTGTGCTAAAGAATTAAAATGCAATTCTAGCTGATTGAGCAATTATGCAAGATGTTGGTTCGGTTCTATGATCAGTTCGAAAGGATTGAGGTAAAGCAGTTTCATCTGAACTGTGCATGACCGAAATTAACAAGCTGATTTGATTTTAACTAAGGTTGTTCTGTGCCATAAAATCTTACGATTCAATGCTATTGCAGGAAAAATAAGGTTCTTCTTTTGGTATAATACATTGGGAATATAGGAGGGACACTCTTCCTTTGTCCCTAAACATGAAGGATTTTTTTTGGAGAACTGGTCAATATTTCTGTAAGTAATGGTTAAAAGCGATTGCTCGTGCTACACTGTATGAGATTCGGTAAGTGATTCATATGAACTTCCGGCATATCCTGTTAGCTTCGGAGGATATTGATGTATTTAGCAATTGGGTTTTTAATGCTGGCGCTTGTATTAGCAGTTTGGTTTGTCTCATTTTTCTGGGGACGACCATGGTCGGTTCGTGGTCTCATGAACAGAACCTTTCTCAAGTTTGCCTTTAAAGGTCCGGAACTCCTTACCTATATTGGGATCCTTGAGAAAATAGGAATTCATGGTCATAATGCTAAATTTTCGGACGCCTCGGAAGCTTTCCAGGACAGGATGTATGCTTTTATTAAAAGAGAAAACAAATTGTTTGCAAGCTACAATTTAGCCAAGCTGCAACCATCAGATAGGCTTTCCGCTGAAGTGTTCGCATGGTTTCTGTCTGACCAGGTGCAGGGCGAGGAATTCCGCCACCACGACTATCCCTTAAACCAGATGTTTGGATTACAATCAGAACTTCCAAATTTTATGATGACAATACATCCTGTGAATTGCAGAGTCGAAGTTTACAATTATATAAAACGTCTGAACAAGTTTCCCTTAAAATTTTCACAGGTTATGGAAGGACTCAAGATTAGAGAGCAAAAAGGCATTCTTCCTCCACGTTTTGTAATTGAACGGGTGCTCGATGAAATGAAAGAATTTATTGCTAAGCCAGCAGTTGAAAACCCGCTCTATACGGTATTCAAGGGAAAGCTTGAAAAACTCACACATATCAAGCAGCCAGAACATGACAAAGTCTTGATGATGGTAAAAAGTGCGATAGAACAGTCGGTGTATCCTGCTTACTCGATGTTTATTGAATATTTTACTACACTTCGGCAAAAGGCCACGAATGATGATGGTGTCTGGAAGCTCCCACAAGGTGATAAGTACTATGCCTACTTGCTCCACTCGCATACCACGATTAGTGAGGACGCGGAAGCTATACACAACACAGGACTTGCGGAAGTAGAGCGCATCGAAACAGCCATGCGCAAGATATTAAGTGAACAGGGTTTTGGTACAGTAGAACAGCCAGCGAAAAAACTCGCTGAGCTTGCAAAGGAAGAGCGTTTCCAGTTCCCGGACACTGATGAAGGCAGAAAAGCTTGCATCGCTGAGTACGAGCGTATTCTCGCTGAAGTAAAGTCTGTGTTACCAGCCTGGTTTAACGTCCAGCCCAGGGCCGAGCTTAAAGTGGAGCGCATCCCTGAGTTCAAGGAGAAAACAGCGCCCGGGGCATACTATCAGCCTGCAGATATTGGAGGAGGAAGACCCGGAGTGTTTTATGCAAACATGCGCAACATGAAGGAGATAGCAAAGTTCAGCATGAAAACGCTTGCCTACCACGAAGGAATTCCCGGGCACCATTTCCAGATAGCTCTCGCGCAAGAAACCAGAAAGCTTCCGCTTTTCCGCCGTATGATACCGTTTACTGCCTTTGCTGAAGGGTGGGCTATGTATGCGGAGCATCTTGCGCGAGAGATGGGCATATATAAAGATGATCCCTTTGGGCTTCTTGGATCCTATGACTCCGAGCTTTTCCGCGCTGTCCGCCTTGTGGTCGATACAGGCATACATCAAATGCGCTGGACCCGCGATGAGGCTATTGCGTATATGGAAGCTCATTCTGCTCAGGACCATGCGAGCATTGTGAGCGAGATCGAACGCTACATCGTTATGCCTGGTCAAGCCTGCTCGTACAAGATGGGTATGCTCACCATACTCCAGCTGAGGGAAAACGCCAAGGCTGAGTTAGGCAGCAGTTTCAATATCCGCGACTTCCATGACTGTGTGCTCAAAAACGGAGCAATGCCGCTCGGTATCCTGGAAAAAGTTGTCGATGAGTATATAGCAGTCAAGAAACGTGCATAGCACATCAGGTTAGCTTCATATGATCAGAAATTAGTAGCAGCTTAGGGTATCTCCCATGTTACAGTACTTCGGTTACTAAAGGGGTTACTAAAGGGACACTCTTGAAAGTACTTGAAAGTTAATTGTAAGAATTATTTAGGTAGAAATTATAGGGACACTCTTCAATGTCATGTGATGTGTGTAATAAGGTAGGGCTAAAGGATGGTACGAGACGAGAGATATATCGATTAATCCCCTTGTGCAGAGGAACGGGCTGACCACATGTGTGAATAACGAGGCTAAGGGTTTTTGACTATATCGGAATGAGCAGGTTATCAACCTACCTTAGCAGGCAGTATCGTATGTCGGTCTGTAAATAGTGTATCTCCTTGAATCGCTACATACCATTGAATTAAAGTATACTTTTCAAGTATATTATACTTCCAATGGCTATACGTTTAGTTGCGATTGATCTCGATGATACACTACTTAATCCGGATAGATCGATATCCCCGGTAAATAGACTCACAATTATTAGAACAATTAATGCTGGAGTAATGGTTGTTCTTGCTTCGGGCAGAACTATTCAATCCATGCGTCCTTATGCTGAAGAATTGGGAATGATTGGTAAAAAATTCCCCATTATTTGCATGAATGGAGCAGAAATTCGGGATATCGACAGTAAAGCAATCATACAGCAACATGCGTTTACACCTGAACAAGTTAAAATATGCGTCAATGCAGTTATGTCTGCTGGATTGCCAGCGCAGGTGTATGAAGATGATTGTATTATTGTTACTGAAAAAAATGATTGGACAAATAGAGATACGGCACTTACGGGATTACCAAACCGATTACAAAATTACAATGGTGAATTATGGGCTGAAAATCGCAGTAAAATCCTTACAAGTGGTGAGCCTGAAGTATTAAAAAAGGTAATGGTTGAACTCAAAAAACAGCTGGATGGTATTGCTCATTTAATTTTATCTAAACCATATTTCTTAGAACTGTTGCCTCTGGGAGCAGATAAAGGTTCTGCACTAGCGTGGATTGCTGAAAAGTATGGCATCAGACAGGAAGAAACTATGGCTATCGGTGATTCCTGGAATGATCTTGGAATGATCGCCTGGGCAGGTATAGGATGTGCTCCGAATGATGCAAATCCTGAGGTGTTGGCTCAAGCTGATTATATAGCAAAAAACAATCATTATGAAGGAGCTGTAGCAGAATTATTAAAGCATTTTATTTTAGATTCAATATAACCGAAAATTAAAGTAGGAATATTTTCCTGGAAAAATGTTTTGGAGGAAAAAATGTCACAAGATTTGAAAGAAGCTGGAGTAAAACGTTGCTATGCTTGTATTCAGTGGGAAGGTCAGCGGACATATTACCCAGATAAAAAACAGATTAAAGTTGATGTAAAACGAGAGGGTAATTGTCTTATGCTCCATAAGAAGACAAAAGGTGACAGCAGCTGTGAGCATTTTTTTGCATTAAAATAGCTATCAATGTAAAGCAAATTACTAGAAAATGACACCTTATATACCTGCAGCCTTGCAGTAGTTATTCGTGCTTTTATTTATAAAACAATTCTCTCTTATTGGTTGCCCGGCCAATACTATCAAACCATTTGTAAGGTGACTATTAAAATGCCATATTATTCTCAATAGCTTTGGATTAGACTATTTTTTGATAGTAGGATATACTACAATCAAAGTTGAATGTAGAGATCAGTACACTTTGAGGCTGTTTTGTGTTAAAGAATATTGATTTTCCATTAAAGATTAGCTCTATTTCTACACGGGTGTTTATTATTGCTGTATTCCTCATGGTTGTATTGGTTTTCATTGTGTCACTTGCGACATATTACGTGCAATATCAGATTACTTTGAAGAGTCTTCAGAATGAAACGGTACAGATAAAAGACCGTATTGCAAATGCTATACTTGAACCCGTGTGGTTTTTTTCATATAGCCTTGTCGATTCTATAATGCGAACAGAAATAATTGATCGCCGTATTCAGTATATTATTTTATGGGATGAACAGGGAAACGTTTTCTGGGGATTGGAAAGGCTCGCTGATGGAACTATTAAGCAATTCAATGTAAAGTCACAGGAAAGACCTCTCAGTAAAGGTGACAAAACGTTATTTGCTGAGCTCAAAAAAGAAGGTTATAGGCTTGGCATTCTTGAAATAGGGTTCAGTTATGCAACTGTTTTTGCAAAGCTCAAAGATGATATGTTTTTTATCTTTTTGGGTATCGTTGGAATTACACTTATTGAACTATTAGTATTATTGTATTATTTGCGACGAATTGTAATTAAGCCAATACTCTATATTAGCAGTGTGGTACATAGCTTTAGGGAGAAGCATTTTGATGCCCGTATCACGCTTATTGAAAATCGTGCTGATGAAATAGGTGTTCTTTCTAGAACATTTAACGAAATGGCTGAGCTCATCGAACAGTATTCAAGCGAACTTGAATCTTTAGTAAAAGAACGTACTGCAAGGCTCATTGAGGCAGAGAAGCTTGCAGTCTTAGGCAGTCTTACAGCTGGTGTTGCACATGAAGTTAATACTCCTGTTGGTGTTAGCTTAACTGCTGCTACTCATTTGATGGAACGACTTGAAACAGTACAGAAACTTTCAGCTGAATCAAAGTTGACTCGATCCGATTTTGAACGGTTTCTTAATGATGCTGGCGAAACAATTGGTATCTTGATAACCAACCTGCATCGAGCATCTGATTTTGTGCAGTCATTTAAACAGATAGCAGTTGATCAAAATAAAGATGATTTTAGAACTATCAATCTCAGAGAGTATATTGGGGAAATTATATTTAGTCTGAGACCAAAATTAAAGAAAACTCCGCATACAGTTAATCTTGAAGTGCCTGCGGATTTGTTTTGGACAGGCTACCCCGGTATGCTTTCGCAAATTATTACCAATCTTCTAATAAATGCTCTCATGCATGCGTATCCAGATGGTCAAGCTGGTGAAATTTCTATACGTGCATATATACAAAATGACAAACTTATATTACAATTCGCAGATGATGGCTGCGGTATACCAGAAGAAGATGTAAATAAGATATTTGAACCATTTTATACTACTAAACGAGATAGTGGTGGAAGTGGTTTAGGTTTATTTATTATAAGTAATATTGTTTCGCGGCTCGGCGGAAGTATTTCTGTTTCAAGTAAAATTAAGTCAGGTACAACATTTACAATAGAATTGCCGCTTGTCGTTACAGAATTAGATGGAGATGGTAATGAACACTCAGAATGATTCCATGATGTTTGCAGATGAATCATGTAAAGATCTGCCTGTAACACAAGGTCTCTGGAAAGTATTAATTGTCGATGATGAAGAAGAAGTTCATCATGTTACAAAACTTGTGTTAAGTGATTTTATTTTTAATAATCGAAAACTGGAATTTTTATCAGCTTATTCTGAAGCAGAAGCGAGAAATTTACTAAACCGGCATAATGATGTTGCGGTTGTGCTCCTTGATGTTGTTATGGAGCGAGATGATTCTGGTCTCAAGCTCGTTAGGTATATTCGAGAAGAGCTTAAAAATCATCTTGTACGAATTATTCTTCGTACAGGACAACCGGGAAGAGCACCAGAATCAAATGTCATTCTTGAGTATGACATCAATGATTATAAAGAAAAAACCGAGCTTACCGCTCAAAAACTTTTTACCACAATGGTAGCAACTATTCGGTCCTATCGTGATATTGTAACAATCGATAGAAGCCGAAAAGGACTCGAAAAAATAATCCATGCATCGAGTAGAATTTTTGAGGTACAGTCACTGAAAAAGTTTGCATCTGGTGTGTTAGAGCAACTATGCAGTCTTCTCAATATGGACAATGATGCAATATACTCAACCATGAGTGGTATTACGGCAGCACGGGAAGATGATGGATTTACTATTTTGGCTGCAACTGGTATCTATCAGCACGGAATTGGAAAACGGATAGAAGAAGTGCTGTCCGAACCAGCCCAAAAGCTTATCTATAGTGCTTATAAAAGCCATGAATCAATCTATCAATCTAACATGTATGCTGGGTATATTGAAACAAAATCCGGCAGTCAAAATATTTTGTACCTTGATGGGTGCTTCAATTTAAATGAACTCGATCTGGAGCTCATTCGTATTTACTGTGTGAACGTTGCAATTGCATTTGAAAATATCTATCTCAATCAAGAAATAGAAAGGAACCATCAAGAGTTGATTTTTACCCTCGGTGATATAATAGAGCGGCGGTCTCAAGAAACAGGTAATCATGTAAAACGCGTTGCAGAGTATGCTAGACTTTTATCAGAATTAGCTGGCCTGGATGAAGTAGAGAGCGAAATGATTTTTGTCGCGAGCGCTGTTCATGACATTGGAAAAATTGCGATACCTGATATGGTGCTTAACAAAGCTGGCAGACTTGATAATGCAGAATTCGAAGAGATGAAACGGCATACAAGTTATGGTGCGGAGATGATGAAATTTTCTCGGCGAAAGCTTTTTAAGCTTGCATTAACGATAGCTGAACAGCACCATGAGCACTGGGATGGTTCGGGTTATCCAAAAGGTCTTAAAGGAGAAGAAATAGATATATCAGCGCGAATTGTCGCAATTGCAGATGTGTTCGATGCTCTGACTTCGAACAGAGTTTACCGTTCCGCATGGGAAGTAAAGGATGCATTGCAGTATATACAAGATAACATAGGGAAACAATTTGATCCCGAATTGGCACAAAAATTTTTAGAAAACATTGATCAGTTTCTAACAATTCGAGCAGCATTCCCTAATTAAATAACCTTAGAGAGTGAGGATTCTATGAAAGCATTGATACTTGGTGGTGCTGGTTATATTGGAAGCCATGTCTGTTTAGAGTTTTTAGCTGCAGGACATCATGTTACTGTTTTTGATAACCTTTCGTCTGGGACAAAAGAGAATATTTTCCCTGAAGAGCAGTTTGTAGAGGGCGATATCATGGATTATGACGCGCTTTCTCAAGAAATGCGCAAGGGGTACGATGTAGTCGTACATCTTGCAGCATTTAAAGCTGCTGGTGAATCGATGCTGGTACCCGAAAAGTATGCTAGAAATAATATTGCAGGAACTATCAATGTGCTCAATGCGATGGTCGAGCATGGAGTAAAATACTTTGTGTTTTCAAGTTCAGCTGCTGTCTATGGAGAACCATCATATCTGCCAATAGATGAAAAACATCCTACCAATCCTGAAAACTTTTATGGGTTTACAAAATTAGAAATTGAACGGATTCTTGCCTGGTATGATAAATTAAAAGGCATACGGTATGCAGCATTGCGCTATTTTAATGCTGCGGGCTATGATCCTCAGGGGCGAGTTCGTGGGCTGGAAAAAAATCCGGCAAATCTTCTTCCTGTTATCATGGAAGTAGCAGCAGGCAAGCGAAAAGAACTGCAGGTGTTTGGCAATGATTATCCGACAAAAGATGGAACCGGTATCCGTGATTATGTCCATGTTTCCGATTTAGCTATAGGACATGTTGCGGCATTAAATTATATGAAAAAAAATGATGCGAGCCTCATCGTCAATCTGGGCTCAGAAGAAGGCTTATCGGTTTTAGAAATTCTTGAACAGGCACGGCGCATAACCGGTAAACCAATACCCGCAATTATTACTGCAAGAAGACCTGGTGATCCGGCAAAACTGGTTGCAGGATCTCAGTTAGCACAGAAACTCCTCGGATGGAAAGCTCGCTATTCTGATGTAGAGACATTGGTAAAAACGAGCTGGAATGTATATTTACCTCACTGTAAGTAGAGTGAGATAGGACTATTCGGATCAATAAAGGAAACTCTCATGGAATCTGTTGAAAAAATGTTACAGTTTATCGATAAAAGTGATAACACTATCATCGAACTTGAAACGCTCTTAACATCTTACCCTGCAATAGCACCAGAATCAGGTGGTGATGGTGAATGGCTCAAAGTAGCTGCACTTGAAAAGTGGCTAAAGGATCATGGAATTACGACCATTGAACACTTTGATGCACCTGATGCGAGAGTCT
This sequence comes from Spirochaetota bacterium, assembly GCA_029547205.1. GTDB lineage: Bacteria > Spirochaetota > Spirochaetia > Treponematales > UBA12059 > JAKPPT01. The sequence goes on along the minus strand of JAKPPT010000068.1, from coordinate 299,048 downwards.
CTCATGGCAAACGTCCTAATGTTGTAGTAACAATTCCTGGAAAGAAACATAATAAGCGTCTCTGGATTATGGCGCACACTGATGTCGTTCCAGCAGGAGAACTTGCTCAATGGAAACAGGATCCATTTAAGGTGCTTGTTGAGGGGGATAAAATCATAGGGCGAGGAGTCGAAGATAATCAGCAGGGGCTCGTTTCCTCCGTTATTGCCGCATTAGCTCTCCGGGAGTATGGTATTACACCGGAACATGATGTTAAGTTGCTCTTCGTTGCAGATGAGGAAGTTGGTTCGGTTTATGGAATTGATTGGCTTTTAAAGAATACTGAGCTTTTTAAGCTTGATGATATGTTTATAATACCCGATGGTGGTAAAGGTGATAGTTCTGAAATCGAAGTTGCTGAAAAAAATATATGCTGGATTAAAGTAACAACCAAAGGCAAGCAGTGTCATGCTTCTAAACCAGATGATGGGAAAAATGCCTTTTTAGCTAACTGTGAGTTTGCTCTCCTGCTCAATGCTATGGAGAACACAGTTTTTACTGAGCGAAATCCATTATTTGACCCACCGCGTTCTACACTTGTCCCAACAAAGAAAGATCCCAATGTTCCAAACATCAATACTGTTCCGGGTGAAGATGTTTTTTATGCCGATCTTCGCATGCTGCCTTCGTATTCTATTGAATCAACGCTAGCAGCAATACGTGATCATAAGGAACAGGTTGAAAAAAAATACGGTGTTACTATTACGGTAGAAGCAGTTATGAGCAATGAAAGTCCGCCTACTTCAGAAAACGCCGAAGTAGTTCAGCTATTAAAAAAATCAATTAAGAAAATTTACAATATTGATGCTCGAGCAATCGGCATTGGAGGCGGAACTGTTGGTGCGTACCTTCGTGAAAAGGGGTATCAGTGTGTTGTATGGAGTACACAGGATGAAACAATGCATGCACCAAATGAGTATGCAAAAATCAGCAACATAAAAGGAGATGCTAAAGTTTTTGCTGATTTAATGGTAACGCCACGCTAATTGGTTGAGGGCTATTTCCCGTAAACAATTACAACTTTCCCGTTTTCAATAAGTTTACGGTTGTTTTCATTGAGAAGGATTTTGAGTGCATCCTGTTTTGTAATGATAATATCGCTTCGTTTTGTTCCAAAAACTTTATATGCAAGGATCCTCAACGGGTCCTGACCTGTTCTCAAGACTATATCAGGGCTATTAATGTCCTGTGCCCAGCCGCAAATACCGGAATTTCTCAGTATTTCTGGGTTTACATAATTCCGTTCCAGGATTAATTGCATCGATTCATCATATATTCTGGGGAATAGTGAAGGTTCAAGTTTTCCAGTTTCAAATTCTCCTTGAACTGGATAGTAACCTTTAGCATAGATAAGAATTCCACTGTAATTACGAGTTGGCTCATAGTCTAATGTAACAGGAAGATCCAGCGCTTTTGTATGTTTGATATAGAGACTCGCCAGTTTGATAAGATCATATGTTATTTCCATGTTTAAATAAGTCAGGTCAGTACTGAGTGATGATGCAACTTGAGTCCACGAACTCATGTATGCTTCAATATCTGCAGCACGAATAGTCTGATCGTTCAGTGTGTCAAGAATAGTACGGTATGAATCGAAGGCGACACTGAGCACTGTATCTCGACATAGTAGAGGAAGCTGCGTTTTCATATAGAGCTCGGCATCGGTTCTTCCTGCAGGTATTTTAAATCCAGCACGCTGCATATTGAGACGAGCTTGTACAATAATCTTTTGCGTGTTCCAGTCAATAGAAGTTTTGATAGTAATGGGTATATCTGGTGCTGTAATTCCAGCATTGGATACTAGGAAAAGGAGTATACATGTTGCAGCAAGACGTTTCATATAATACTTCATGGCTGTACAGTATTAAGTATCGGTACTTTGAGGACCATTCCTTCACGTAAAATTGAGTTCAAGGTAAGCCCATTTTTCTCTGCAAGTGTTTCTGGAGACACGTTGAAGGCTAAGGCTATTTGCCAAAGAGTGTCCCCTTTCTTAACAACATAGGTGCCGGAAAAATCAGCAGGCGATTCTGCTTGTTTTTCATTAACAAAAGGTTTTTTGTCTTTGAGTGCTGGTATTACCAGAACTTGACCAATCTGGATTCTGTCCGGTTTTAAGCCTGGATTTAGTCGTACAATCATGTTAATGCTAACTTCATAGTGCCGTGCTATAGCTGATAGAGTGTCCCCCGTGTTCACTTTATGCATGTATACCTTGATAAGCTTTCCCTGAGCCTGTTCAAGGGTTTTTTTTACTTGTTCTGCATACTCTACGGGAACTTTTAAGGAATAGTGGCTGTCTGGGGGTGTCACATTGTACTTTAACTCAGGGTTTCCCTGTCTTAATACGGTAACATTGATACCGCAAGCTTCTGCAAGCATGGTAATATCAATAGAAAATGGGAGCGGTATGCTTACCCATTGCTGTAGGGGATTCCATGGGGGATCAAACTCAAACCGGCGGGAATTTGTCGCAACAGTGATGAGCGCCAGCAGTTTAGGAATATAATGAGCGGTTTCTTTGGGTAATACACCTAGTTTTTTTAATTCCCAGAAATCTTTTGTGCCTGCTTTTTTTATAGCTCGATCCATAGCGCCTGTACCGCAATTGTAGGCACCCAGTGCAAGAAGCCAGTCACCAAAGTAGGAATAGTTCCACTGTAGTTTTTTTAAGGCAGCATCAGTAGCTTTAATAAAATCCCTCCGTTCATCAACCCACTCATTTATGTGGATATTGTAGCCTCCAATGCTGTTCTTCATAAATTGCCATAAACCCATCGCTCCAGAACGTGATACAGCCATGGGATTGAATTCTGATTCAATAAAGGGAAGGAAAAATAACTCTTCGGGGAGCTGATAGTAGAAAATGCGTTCACGAATATACTGCGCGTATGGGAGCGCACGCTTATAAATTGCGTTAATCCATTCCATGCCGCCTTTGCTGGAATATGCAGTAAGATAGCTTTGGTAGAGCGGATCATCAACAGGAAAATCCTTTGAAAAAAGTGACTGGTAAACTATAGGGTGAGATACTTCAGTTCCTACTTCTTCTTTGAATGAGCGAAGCGGCTCAACAGTCATGGGTGCATTTTGTGGTGCAGATTGAGGTTGCGATACCTGAGTATCGTTATAGACGCCCGCAATGACTTGTGATTGTGTTTGAGCATTTAGTAAAACTGATACAGTCAATATGTATAGTAGAAAAGTACAAGATACTAATTTGTTTGTATTTTGTCTCCAAAAAAAATGCCTGCCCATTCCCATTTGTTATGTGCCTCCGGATTAAAGGGACAATGTATTTTGCGAAAATAGAGAATCCAGGTTGGACTCTGAAGTGACCAACCTCTGGTTTTTAAATAAACTTCGTTACTGGTGGAATACGGTTCAATAGTGTCATTGTAGAAAATTCTTCCATTTGTCATAAATGGTGAGAAGTCGAAAAGGACTTGGCTATTTCCCTCAAAGTTTTCCTGATACCAGTCCATGACAAAAAATCCTACTTTAGCCTTTAGCCTCGCCAGTGCACGTGCACTTCCAGATCGTAACGCTGCTTTGATATCTTCAAGTAAATCATCGAGAGAAGTATAGCCCCAATCAATCGTTGCCTCGCTTAAATTAATATAGTTGCGAGCATGTACGAGTGCATCAGGATAGCCAGGGATGATAGCGCCATCGTATACAGCGGTAAACTGGCGATATGCATCAATTGCCTTATCCCATAATCCCAGTTTTTCGTAGTCCATTCCAAGCAGAAAGTACTGTGAAGAACTACTTATTTTTTCTGGAAAGTGTGTAATGAGATCGTGTCGATATTCAGCAGTCAGGCTGGGGTTGGTTTCAATAGCAAGTAAATGCATGAGACTCCTATAATGAATTGACTCGCCATTTTCAACGATGTCAGGGAAATTTCTTATAATTCTGTGAAAGTAAATAGCAGCAAGTTTTGGATAACCCATTTGCATGTATAACGATGCAATGGTAAATGCATGATATGCATTGTAGGAATCTTCTGGATTTTTTGCCAGAACTTCTTCAAGAAAACAAATCAGCTTCTCAGATTCACCTCGTGAAGCGAGTTCGCTCGATATTGCCTGAATGATCGAAAAGCGTTCAATTTCATCGTGTTTCCCGGAATTATACATAGTAAGTAGTTCATTCAAATAATTTTCATTACGAGCTGAGGACTTATAATATCTGTATCCCGTAGAACATGCCAGGAGAATAACGAGAATAACGATTGAGATACTAAAAATTAAAACGATACCATATCGTGTTCGCTGCTGCATTGCTGGAATTGTCTACCTCAATTATCGGTATGTAAAAACATATTGAGCACAAGGATATAGTGCTCTTTCAATATTGTAAATACCATAAACTAATGATTGAAGCAATCATTTATGTTAAGTAACTGAGGTATCCCGGTAGTAATATGATTATTAGATATGCTATAATAGTACATTATGAAAAATATGAAACTGAAAACAGTATGGAGGCTCTTTTTAGCAGTTTTGCTATTTTTTATCGGGTTGCATTTTCTCCTTATTGCTCGAGGAATTTATCCTGTAAAATTTTGGTATGCTTCTCTGGTTTCTCTAGTAGGTTTGCTGCTGCTTTTTGGAGTATATCTCAAAGAGATGAAATCAAAGTACCTGTTTATAGCGGTACTACTGATGCTTTGTGGGCTTCTTCTAACCATAACAGCTACCGTTGGACTGAAAATACAAAGATTTTGGCCGATATTTATGATTATATTTGGTATATCACTCTTTGTTGCAGGCTGTTATAAAACACGGAAAGCTTTCAGCAATTTTATGGTTATTTCGGTGCTATTCATTAGCTTAGGTGGTTTTTTTTGTATTTTTTCATTTGGGTATAGCTCTATGAGGCTGCGCACTTTCCTTTTTTACTGGTGGCCAGCAATGTTTTTTATTGGTGGGTTACTGCTTCTTGCGTTATATTTGGTAGGTAGATCACAGGAAGGTATAAAAAAGCAATGAAATTCCATTGCAGAGTATCAGTTAATTTTCTCACAGTATTGCTCATCGTTTTCATATTAACTGCATGTGTATCGACCCAACCAGTTAAAACCAAAACGGCAACAGAGACTGCACTTCCTGTTGTTCAGAAATCTTTTACTGTGCCCTCTCCGCTAGAGCTATTATTGATTCGTGGTGGACCACAGGATTTGCTAAAAGCTAAAGATTTATGTGACAGGGATACTGGTTTATCTGATAATAAAAAGCAGTTTTATCGGTGGTTAATTCTTGAGTTAGCTCGACTCATCTATCCCGATATTTCTGGTACTGATACCGCTGTCTATCCTATTGCTTCCGATGACACCATAGCAAGACATTTTATTGATGCACGAAATGGAATTCTTATTGAATTGCAGGAAACAGCAACCCCACTCGATTATATTGTTTCTATGACTGGCATTTTTAGGCAGCTTTCAACTGCTCTTATAAACCATGTTGAACAGCTCATAAAACAATTTAGAAAATTTGGTTTAGAATCGGTCATTGTTTCTTTAATAGAAGGAATTATTCAAGAACAGAGAAAAAATTATCCGGATAGTCTCAAACAATATACAAAAGCATATGAAATGGATGAACAGTGTTATCCTGCATTGTATGGAAGCATGCGTATGCTGTTGGAAACAAATCAGCCTGAGATTGTCCTGCAACTTTTAGATAAAGCTCAATATGAATTCAAAAGTTCCCTTGAAGGAAAACGATACCGGGCGCTTGCTTTATTCGCACTGGGTAGATACAAAGAAGCAGATCCTCTTATAGCTGAAGTTCTTAAAGTAAATACATTTGATAGTAAATTCATATTAATGAAAGCTCGAATCCAGATCGAGGCAGGTAATTATCGCGAAGCAGTCACCTTGCTTACTGCATATAGCAAAGTTAATCAGCCTAATGCAGAATATTATCTTTTACAGGCAAGAATAACTGCTGAATTTATAAGAAATATAAGTGAAGCAAAAGTTATTCTACGCTCTGCGCTTGTGCAGTATCCTGATAATTTTGAATTGTTAGTTTATTTTGCTGATTTGCTATCAACAGGTACGCTTGAAGAGCAAAATGAAGCATTAGTGTATGTGCAGAAATTGATTGTAAAAAACTCAGATAGCAAGCAAGTTGTTAAAATTATGCTGACTTTATTGCTCAATCGTGGAAATTATGCTGAAGCGCTTTTGTATGCTGATAAGCTGCTTGCAGTAACATCAGGTTTTGTCGATTATGAGCTTATCATAAGAGCATATCGTCTGGCTGGAAAAATTGATGCAGCGGAACGCCTGACAGATACCTGGTTAGCCGCTGATCCAAATTCCGAAACAGCATCCTTGTTTAAATTGTACATAATGATTGATAAAAAAATAGACAAACAGGTAATTCTGGAACAAATAAACAGACTGCTTCAACAAAAAAACAAAACATCAATGTACAGAAGCAATTTATATGTTCTGCAGTCACAATTTTTAAATACTATTGATGATAAAATAAATGCACTTCGGTTAGCTCTCGTGGAAAATAACACAAATATTAATGCGTTACTTGCTCTGTATGACATTTATTTTGCACAAAAAGATTATCAGCGAGCACGATTTTATCTGTTGCAGGCTTACTCGCTGTCCCCGGATTCTACTGAAGTAACAGTTCGAAGAGAAAAGATAGGGCAGGTGGGATTCAAAGTTCCCTGATGATTTTATAATTCATTGCAAGAACTCACTTTTCATTTTATAGTGTAAGTATGGCATATAGTAATTCATTACAGGAAATGGTACACGTATTCAGAGGGGATCTGCCGGAAAGAATTCATCTGGGCAGTGCCTGTCTCGTCGATAGTGAAGGTGCTGTAATACAGTCGGTTGGCGATTATAATTATATAACATATTCGCGGTCAACTTCGAAGCCGTTTCAAGCGCTTGAGGTTATACTTTCGGGCTCTCTTGATCGTTTTAATTTTACTCAAGAAGAACTAGCGCTCATGTGTTCATCACATTTTGGTGAGGAGCAACATGTTATGGTGCTTGAATCAATACTCTGTAAAATTGGTATAACAGAGCAAGCGTTGCAGTGTCCGCAAACGTATTCACGAAATACCGCGGTTCGTACAGAGCAATTAAAAAAAGGTTTGCCACCGCGCAAAGCATATTCAGATTGTTCTGGTAAACATGCAGGAATGATAGCTTCCTGTATCGCTAATGGATGGGACTATTCAGAGTATTTAGATAGGAATCATCCTTTACAAAAACGTACAGCAGAACTATTAAGTGTAATGTATGAAACTCCCGTAAACAAATTATGTGTTGGTGTTGACGGTTGTGGTGTGCCGGTTTTCTCTTCTTCGGTAAAAAATATGGCACAGGCATATTGCCATTTGGTAACGGGGTCAGGAACCTGGAATCAGCAGATTGATGATGCGCTCTGTGTAATACGTGATGCCATGATGGCTTATCCCGATATGCTGGCAGGCACAGGTGGTCTTTGTAGTATTTTGACAAAGTATCTTGCGCCAGAAGGATTGGCTAAAGTTGGAGCAGATGGTGTTTATTGTTCAGGATTTATTGTTAATGGTCGAGCATATGGGTTAGCTTTAAAAATTGCAGATGGAAACTATGATGCGAGTAAATTTGCTGTATGCGCAATTTTAGAAAAACTTGGTTTACTGAGTAAAACCATGCCTCATGAACTGATAGCTATTGTGAAACGTAAATTGTTAAACGAGCATAAATCCCCGGTAGGTGATTTTGTATTAGCTTGTGATAATCAAATACAAAGCATTACGTAGCGTAATTACTAATGATACAACGTGATGGATCTTTAATAAGTATGTAAAAAGTGCAGAGTGATTTTACTGGATTTTAGTGGTGTATAGGTAGCATGGTCACACGGTTAGCGTTTCTGTCAATTTCATATTTACAGAGAGTGGTGTGCGCAAATTTCGCTTTTCCGTAACCGGCAACAAATTCTTCCAGCGAGAGTTCTTGTTCGGGGTATGGAGGAAAAAGGCTGCACTGTAACGCAAATGCGATGCTGTGTGGTATGCCGTCTGAACCAAACAGTAGATCTTTCCCGGGTTTGAATCCAAATGTGTCAATGAGTGTGCGGAATGGATTGTTATGCCTTCGATGGTATTCTGATAATCGATCAGCATAAATAACCGAATCCTCATTGAAATTGGGCTGCATAGAAAGCGTTATTCCTAAATCACGGCATTGTTCCATTTGTTCTTCTGTAATGAATTGCACATGTTCCATCTGAATGTATGGGAAAGAGTGTCCCTGTAGGATCATTTTTTTTACACAGGTCAAAAATTGTTCGATCGCGCGTTCTCCAATTGCATGTACTGCGATTCCGGTGTTGAATGTGCTCAGTTCCCAGAGCAGTGCTTCGAGTTCATTATCGGTATAGGTAAGTATACCGTTTGTGCCATTAGGCCAGGTGTCAGAAATAGCTGCGCTCATTGCACCAATGGAACCATCAAGAAACAGTTTAATCCCCATGCAAAGGTTTTTTGTTTGTAGTTGCATTGCTTTATAAACATCTGGACTTGCCCAGAATTCGATTCTGTCAGAAAGTCCGGAAAATGCAACAATATCGGCAAGGCCTGGTGTGCAAATAGCCATATCAACGGTAGAACCTATGCCTTGTTCTTCCAGTGTGGCTAAAAGAGTTTTGAAATCATTAGCGCTAGCAGTGCCAAAAGCGCAATATGTGGCGAAAATTTCAGGAACATGAATTTCCTGCCACCGTGCGTCATCGGCATGTTCTGCAACATCTGGAAGCTGCGCTTCTATAATTGGTATGGCTTTGTCTGAAAGAAAAAAGCCATGAAGGCTGTAATTAATAAGCAAAACAGGTGGAAGAATCGAGCGTTCCTGATTGGTAAATGATAGTTCTGCTGTACGCCACCCACGAATTACGGTGAGTTCGTCAGCTGGGAGACTCATGATAAAATCCATGCTCTGCTTGCGTGTGAGGTGTGATATATCAGGTATACTGGCAAGTACCGCATACAGAGAAGCATGACTATGATTGTCGTGGAGGAATGGCAATTCGATAACTTGTTTAGATTTCATAGTGTCACTATAATTACTCAGCGCTGTATATGCAATAGAGGAATTCATTCAGCTACGAGTGTATATTGACAAAATTACCCTACATTGCTATTGTAGCACCACAAAATGCCCTTGTAGCTCAGTTGGCAGAGCACATCCATGGTAAGGATGTGGTCAGCGGTTCGATTCCGCTCGAGGGCTTTTTATTTTTGAACACTTTGCAAAGTGGTTGGAGTAAGTATGGCTGGTAAAAAGAAGCAAAATAAGGAAATCATAGCTTTGGCTTGTACTGAATGCAAGCGGAGAAATTATACGACTACTAAAAACCGCAAGCTTCAGGAAAAAATTGAGCTTATGAAGTATTGCAAATGGGATAAAAAGCATACGCTTCATAAGGAAACAAAAGTAAAATAAGGCCGTAATGGCTTTATTATAGGTCAGTAGCTCAGTTGGTAGAGCATCGGTCTCCAAAACCGAGGGTCGAGGGTTCGAGCCCTTCCTGGCCTGGTAGCTTAAAGTGCGTAAGCGAGGTAGAAAATGAAGAAGCTGGTTCAGTTTATTAAAGACAGTATTGCAGAGCTTCGAAAGGTTGTTTGGCCAACTAAAGAAAATGCAATTTCTTCTGTAAAAGTGGTAATTGTTTCCACTATCCTAGTTGCACTGTTTCTTGGACTCGTAGATTTTCTATGTGTTCGAGGAATTGATCTTATTTTGTAAGGCGGCAGGCAGCAATGGCACGAGCCTGGTATGTACTCCATGTGTATTCGGGGTATGAAAATAAAATAGAAAAAGCTATTCGCAGTATGCTGGAGCAGGGAGAGTTGAACCCTGCTGTTGTTTTTGATGTGAAAGTTCCCAGTGAAGAGGTTTCAGAACTTAAGAACGGGAAAAAGAGCACAATCAATAAAAAAATTCTTCCAGGATATATACTTGTTGAGATGGATCTTCCTGATGTTACCTGGAAGGAGACATGTAATGCAATTAGAAAAATTAATGGTGTAACTGGTTTTGTGGGCTCTACTGCACATAAGAAGCCTGTACCGATAAGTACCGAGGAAGCTCGTCAACTTTTACAGAAAAGCGGTGATCTTAAAGGTGAAAAAATCCTTAGGGTTAAGCATGCTTATGCTCAAGGCGATACTGTGAAGATCATCTCTGGTCCATTTGAAACGTTTACTGGTGTTGTTGAAGAGGTGCTCCCTGATAAGAATAAGCTTAAGGTTACCGTAGGTATTTTTGGTCGTTCAACACCTATTGAGGTTGATGTTACACAAGTAGAGAAAGTTTAGTAAAAGCAGTGCGCAAGCACTTCTCATACATATAGAGATGGATGTTAGTCCGCTCCAAAGATGGGAGCCTGATGTGTATGTCAGGCGCTAGCCCGTATGGTAGCATGCGGGGCCCGTAGCAGTAACGCGTGCGGGTTATACCACAAAAGGAGTCCGTTATGGCAAAGAAAGTTGTCTCTGCAGTTATCAAGCTGCAGTGCCCGGCAGGAAAGGCAAATCCTGCTCCTCCCGTTGGACCGGCTCTTGGTCCTCACGGCGTAAGTGCTCCTCAGTTTTGTCAACAGTTCAATGACAAAACCAAAAACATGGAGCCTGGCCTTATTATTCCGGTTATCATTACGGTTTATAAGGACAAATCGTTTTCATTTATCCTCAAGAGTCCTCCCGCTTCTGTGTTAATCAAAAAGGCAATTGGTCTTGATAAAGGATCACCTGTTCCTCATAAACAGAAGGTAGGAAAAATCAGCCATGCAAAGATTACCGAAATTGCAAAGCTGAAAATGAATGATCTCTCCGCCCGCAGCCTGCCTGCAGCGGAAAAAATCATCGCCGGTACAGCACGAAGCATGGGCGTGGAAGTGGAGTGGTAATATGAAGCATGGGAAAAAATATAGAGAAGCAGCAAAAAAGGTTGATCCTGCAAAAGTGTATCAGCTTGATGAAGCATGCAAGCTTATAAAAGAGCTTAAGGTTGCAAAGTTCGATGAGACAGTAGAGGCTCATGTTCGACTTAATCTGAAAAAGAGTCAGACTGTTCGTGATACTTTAACATTACCGCATCAGTTCCGCCCAGAAAAACGTGTAGTCGTTTTCTGTAAAGGCGACAAAGAAAAAGAAGCTCAAGAAGCTGGTGCTATAGCATATGGCGCAGACGAGCTTATCGAAAAAGTTAAAGGCGGTTGGCTAGACTTTGATATTGCTATTGCTACGCCGGATATGATGAAAGATGTTGGTAAGCTTGGTATGGTTCTTGGACGCAAGGGTCTTATGCCAAACCCAAAAACAGGTACAGTAACCTTTGATATTAAGAATGCTATCAGTGAACTTAAGAAAGGACGAACCGAGTTCCGTTCAGATAAAACGAACATCGTTCATCTTCCTGTTGCAAAAATGTCAATGACAGCTGAGCAGATTGCGGAAAACGTTAGAACACTCCTGCATGAAATCGAGCGCAAGCGTCCATCGGATGTAAAAGGTGAGTTTGTGCTTTCTGTATATATTGCAGGTACCATGACACCGAGTGTTCATATTGCAGCTGAAAATGCAGGAGGTAAGTAATGGCTTTACGTGGGAAAAAAATACAGCAGACAAAGGTTGATGCCATTGCAGCCGTAAAGGAAAAAATTGGTTCAGCCAGGGATTTTATTTTTACTGATTATCGCGGTATGACAGTAGAACAAATTACTGTTCTTCGTGATAAGCTTCGTGAAAAGAATGCAGAGTATCATGTTATTAAAAATAATTTTGCCCGTATCGCATTTGAGCAGAGCAATATTGCTCATACAGAAACCATGTTGCTGGGGCCAACAGCAATCGCTTTTATCCGTGACGATGCAAATGAAATTGCAAAAATATTTGTTGACTATGCAAAAGAGTCACCGGTAAAGCTCAAAGGCGGTATTGTTGACAATACATTCTTTGATGAGAAACAGATTGATGCATTCTCAAAATTGCCTGGAAGAAAGCAGCTTATTGCAATGCTCATGAGTACAATGAATGCTCCGCTGCAGAATTTTGTATATGCACTCAATGGAGTAACTACAAAACTTGTGCGCACGTTACAAGCTGTTGCTGATAAAAAGGCAGGCAATTAAACAATATGGTAGAGAGCGGTCAGGCTTCTTTAGCTGTCGTCCTGTCCGTTTACTATAAAGGCATATGCCGCTGCCCCGTTGAGGCCTGAATAAGGAATACAGATTCTGTATTGCAGTAAAAAATATTAAGGAGAAGATAATATGGCAGCTTTAACAACAGATCAGATTCTTGATGCAATTGCAAACATGACCGTACTTGAAGTTTCAGAGCTTGTAAAAGCTATGGAAGAAAAGTTCGGTGTAACCGCTGCTGCTCCTGTAGCAGTTGCTGCAATGCCTGGTGCTGCAGCTGGTGGCGCTGCTCCTGCTGAAGAAAAAACAGAATTTACTGTAATTCTCAAAGCAGGTACACCTGCAGATAAGAAAATTGCGGTTATTAAAGAAGTCAGAACCATTACTGGTCTCGGACTTAAAGAAGCTAAAGACCTTGTCGAAGCTGGTGATAAACCACTCAAAGAAAATGTTTCCAAGGATGAAGCTGAGAAAATCAAGAAGCAGATCACCGAAGCTGGTGGTGCTGTTGAGATTAAATAAGGTTGTATTTACAGTATTACGATTCACTCTAAACAAGACCTTATATAAAAAGGGTACTGGGATTTTATTCCCGGTACCTTTTCGTGCAGAATAACAGAATTGTAATGTAAAATAGTGTGTTACGGCTTTAGTGTTAATATTTAGCAGAGCGGATACCGAACGACCCATTATGGTTGTTCATAGGAGGAACATGAATGTCCATTACAGGTTCAGCCATTGAGCGGAAATATGTCGGAAAAGACTATCAGGATGTACTCGAAATACCCAATCTTATTGAGATACAGCTTGCAAGTTATGAAAGATTTCTACAGGCTGAAAAAGTTTTAAATGGGGAAAAGCCTGAATTGCAGGGGCTTGAAGAAGTATTTAGAACAACATTCCCAATTGAAAGCTCAAATGGAGAAATGTTGTTAGAATATGACGGATATCAGCTGGATATGTCAGCGATTAAATATTCAGAATATGAATGCAGGCAAAAGGGGCTTACGTATGCTGTCCCGTTGAAAGCAAGAATTAACCTGGTGTTTCAAAAAACAGGAGAAATTCGCCAGAAAGATATCTATTTTGGTGATATACCGTTAATGACGGATCGAGGCACTTTTATCATTAATGGTGCAGAACGTGTAGTGGTCTCACAAATTCACCGATCTCCTGGTGTGATTTTTAGTTATGAAAAGGGAGTGTTGAGCTCGAGAATTATTCCCTATCGTGGTTCATGGCTCGAATTCGAAATTGATTCAAAAAAAGATTTAATTTATGTCAAAATCGATCGCAAAAAAAAGATATTAGGCACCATGTTCCTGCGGGCAATTGGATTAAACTCTCGTGAGGAAATAATTCAAGCTTTCTATAAAACGAAAGAAATTTCTTTCAAAACCGAAAAAGGCAGAAATCAAGCTGTTAATTGTGTTTTGGCAAAATCAATATTTACTGAGCAAGATGGAAAACAGGTAAAACTATTCCGTGCTGGAGATAAACTGCATCTTCATGAAATTGATGAAATTATTCAGCTTGGCATTAAGGAAATTACTGTTATTGATTTTGGCGAAAATTCAAATCAAGAGCAGCAAGAAATAATTCTAAACTGTTTTGTCCGTGAAGACATGAAACTCAATAGGGAGGAACAGGATCAGGACGAACCATCAAAGAATGATGCACTTGCTGCAGTTTATTCAGCAATACAACCTGGTGAGCCAATAACATTTGAAGCTGCGGAAAAAGATCTGCATTCTCTGTTTTTCTCGAATCGACGCTACGATCTTGGTAAAGTAGGTCGCTATAAACTTAATAAAAAGTATAACTACCCGGTTCCGATAAAAGAACAAACTTTGACGCTAGAAGACATTATCGAGACAATGAAATACATCATCAGTATTTACTATGGAGAAAATAATGTTGATGATATCGACCACCTCGGTAATCGACGAGTTCGTTCCGTTGGCGAACTTCTGGCAAATGAAATAAAAAAAGGCTTTGCTCGCATGGAGCGTATTGCACGTGAACGAATGAATATCAAGGAAATTGAGACTATTCGTCCTCAAGATTTAATTTCCATTAAGCCGATCACTGCAATTATTAAAGAATTTTTTGGTTCCAGTCAGCTCTCACAGTTCATGGATCAGGTGAATCCGCTTGCTGAGCTAACTCATAAACGTAGGCTCAGCGCTCTGGGATCTGGCGGTCTTTCACGCGAACGCGCTGGTTTCGAAGTGCGTGATGCCCATTACACACACTATGGCCGCATGTGTCCAATCGAGACTCCAGAAGGTCAAAACATCGGCCTTATAGTTTCATTGGCAACGTATACTAAAGTCAATGAGTATGGTTTTCTTGAGACTCCCTATCGAAAAGTGGAAAATGGTAAAGCTACTGATATAGTCGAATATCTTTCCCCAATGGATGAAGACCGCTACTACATTGGCCAGGCAGGTGTGCGCATGGATAAAAACGGTCGCTTCCTCGATGATGTAGTTCCCTATCGACATCAGGGAGATTACGCGACACGAAGTCCAAAAGAAATCCAGTACATGGATGTTTCGCCAAAACAAATCATCTCCGTATCTGCATCGCTCATTCCATTCCTTGAGCATGATGATGCAAACCGTGCACTCATGGGTTCGAACATGCAACGTCAGGCAGTTCCCCTTGTGTTTACCGAACCTCCGCGCGTCGGTACAGGAATGGAACAGAAGGTAGCATATGACTCAGGAGTATTGGTTAAAGCTAAGCGTGATGGAAAAGTTGTCTATGTAGATAGCACTAAAATACTCATCCATCCAGACGGTAAGGGAAAAGATGTTGTTGATGAGTATATTCTCATTAAATATCAACGAACTAACCAGGATACCTGCTATAACCAGCGTCCCATTGTTTCTCATGGAGAAAAAGTTGTTAAGGGACAGGTAATAGCTGATGGTCCTGCAACAAAAAATGGTGAGCTTGCTCTTGGTAAGAATATTCTTGCAGGTTTTGTTCCCTGGAATGGCTACAATTATGAGGATGCTATTCTCATTTCTGAGCGTGTTGTACGTGATGATTTATTTACCTCAATTCATATAAAAGAATATGTTATAGAAGTACGTGAAACAAAATTAGGGCCCGAGCGCATCACACGTGATATACCCAATGTCAGTGAAAAGATGCTTGAGAACCTCGATTCTGAAGGAATTGTGAGGCTTGGTGCAAAAGTTCGTTCGGGAGATATTCTTGTTGGAAAAGTAACGCCAAAGAGTGAAACTGATACAAGCCCGGAATTTAAGCTGCTCAATTCAATCTTTGGTGAAAAAGCAAAAGATGTGCGTGATAATTCGCTCAGAGTGCCACATGGAATTGAAGGAACGGTTATCGATATTCAGCGGCTTAAACGTTCTAATAACGATGATTTGCTTCCAGGTGTGGAAGAAGTGGTTAAGGTACTTATTGCTGCAAAGCGCAAACTCAAAGAAGGCGATAAAATGGCAGGACGACATGGTAACAAAGGTATTGTGGCTCGTGTTCTGCCAATTGAGGAAATGCCCTATCTTGACGATGGTACCCCGCTTGATATCTGTCTTAACCCGCTCGGTGTTCCAAGCCGAATGAATATCGGTCAGATTATGGAGACAGAGCTGGGCTGGGCTGCTTCGACTTTGAATGAATGGTATAGTTCGCCAGTATTCCAGTCACCGAGTCAGGAAATGATTGAGAGCAAGCTTAAAGAAGCGGGTCTTCCTGTTGCCTGTAAGACAAAAGTTCGTGATGGCAAGACTGGAGAATATTTCCAGAATCCGGTTATGGTTGGTGTCATTTACTTTATGAAGCTATCACACCTTGTTGATGATAAGATGCATGCACGTTCAACGGGTCCATACTCACTCGTGACACAGCAGCCATTGGGCGGTAAGGCTCAGTTTGGTGGTCAGCGTCTTGGAGAAATGGAAGTGTGGGCGCTCGAAGCATACGGTGCAGCAAATACACTACAAGAACTGCTTACCATTAAATCGGATGATATGACAGGACGCACAAAAGTCTATGAATCAATTGTCAAAGGTGAACCACATACTGCAGCAGGAATACCTGAAGCATTCAACGTTATGGTTCAAGAGCTACGTGGTTTGGGTCTTGATCTTAAAATATTTGATAACCACGGTAAGCAGATACCGTTGACTGAGCGAGATGAGGATATAATCAATAAGCAGGGCAGTAATTTTTAATCTGCCAGGAATAATAAACTGATTGTACAACGAGTACAGATGGTGTTAGTGAGGCTGTTAAGCAACAGCCGGATTCTGGAGACGGTAGTTACCGTTTCTGTAGTATAAGGGAGCGATACATGAGGGACATTCAGGATTTCGATAGTATCATGATACGGCTTGCCAGCCCGGAAATGATTAGGAGCTGGAGCTACGGTGAAGTTAAGAAACCAGAAACAATTAACTATCGAACACTGCGACCCGAACGGGATGGCCTTTTTTGTGAACGCATTTTTGGTACCACAAAAGAGTGGGAATGTTTTTGCGGAAAGTTTAAGTCAATTCGATATAAAGGTGTTATTTGTGATCGGTGCGGTGTTGAAGTAACCCACTTCAAAGTGCGTCGTGAACGCATGGGACACATAGAACTTGCAAGCCCTGTGTCACATATTTGGTTTTACCGCTCGGTACCAAGCCGGATGGGACTTATTCTCGATTTAACGGTAGCAGCGCTGCGGTCTGTTCTATATTACGAGAAATATATTGTTATAGATCCAGGTGATACAGAACTCAAGAAAAAGCAGCTTTTGACAGAAGAGGAATATGAGGAAGCACTGGAGCGTTATAGTGGTTCATTTACAGCCGGAATGGGTGCTGAAGCTATTCGTCAGCTGTTAAAAGAAATTAATTTAAATGATCTTGCTGCAGAGCTTCGTGCTAAAATGCTAGAAAAAGGCGCAAAGAGCGATAAACGGCTCCTGAAACGCATTGAAATTGTTGAAAATTTCAGAAATTCAGGGAATCGCCCTGAGTGGATGATCCTCGATGTTATTCCGGTTATTCCACCAGATCTTCGACCAATGGTTCAGCTTGATGGCGGCCGTTTTGCAACGAGCGATCTCAATGATCTCTATCGCAGGGTAATTAACAGAAGTAACCGCTTGCGAAAGCTTATTAATTTAAATGCCCCCGATATTATTATCAGAAATGAAAAACGCATGCTTCAGGAGGCTGTTGATGCCCTCTTTGATAACAGCAAACGTAAGCGTACAACAACAAAATCCTCCAATAATAAGCCATTAAAATCGCTCTCTGATATGTTAAAAGGAAAACAGGGACGGTTCCGTCAGAATCTCCTTGGTAAGCGTGTTGACTATTCAGGGCGATCGGTAATCGTAGTGGGACCAGAGTTAAAAATGCATCAGTGTGGTCTGCCTACAAAAATGGCTTTAGAGCTCTTTAAGCCGTTTATCATGAAAAAGCTCGTTGAGAAGGATGTAGTATACAATATCAAGAAGGCAAAAATGCTTGTGGAGCAGGAAACACCAGAAGTATTTGCAGTGCTTGATGAAGTAGTGCGCGAGCACCCTGTAATGCTTAACCGTGCACCAACATTGCATCGCCTTGGTATACAGGCATTTGAACCAGTTCTGGTTGAAGGAAAGGCAATTAAACTGCATCCGCTTGTATGTAAAGCGTTTAATGCTGACTTTGATGGCGACCAGATGGCAGTGCATGTACCTCTCAGTGTAGCTGCTCAGGCTGAATGCTGGACACTAATGCTTTCAAGCCGCAACCTGCTTGACCCTGCGAGCGGAAAGACAATTGTGTATCCGTCACAGGACATGGTTCTTGGTATCTACTATCTCATGAAAGAAAAACATGGAGTAAAAGGAGAAGGAAAATATTTTTCTTCGCCGGAAGAAGCATATAAAGCCTGTGAGGCAGGAAGCTGTGACTGGGAAGCACTTGTAAAAGTTAAAGTACAGAAGGGGCCAGTTTGGAAAAAATTTACAGTAGAAGATGCTGGCTTTACACAAGGCAAGTATATTGAAACAACTCCAGCACGGTTACTTTTTAATGAAGCAATGCCTCCACAGATACCTTTTATCAATTATCCCATGGTAGATAAGGATATTCGAAATCTCATCGAATGGGTATACAAGAATGAGGGACCATACATCACCGTCGTTATGCTTGATGCCATCAAAGATATGGGATTCAAATATTCAACATTCTTTGGTGCAACAATCGGAATGGATGACATCATTATTCCGGAAGAAAAACAAACGTTCATAGAAGAAGCAAATAAGAAAGTTGAAAATATACAAAAGCAGTACATTGCTGGACACATTACTCAAGAAGAGCGGTATAACCAGGTAGTTGAAGTGTGGTCTAAAACAAATGAAGAAGTTACCGCTGCCATGATGAAGGTTCTTGAGAAGGATAGAGGTGGCTTTAACAATATTTACATGATGGCACACTCTGGTGCACGTGGTTCAAAAAACCAGATTAGACAGCTTGCAGGTATGCGTGGTCTTATGGCAAAACCGGGTGGTGACATTATTGAGCTACCTATTCGTTCTAACTTTAAGGAAGGGCTCTCGGTTATCGAGTTCTTTATTTCAACAAATGGTGCACGCAAAGGTCTAGCCGATACGGCTCTCAAGACTGCAGACGCAGGTTACCTGACACGACGTCTCGTTGATATTGCACAGGATGTTGTAATTACTGAAGATGATTGTGGTACAATTCGTGGTATTGCTCAGACAGCTATAAAAAACGGTGAAGATATTGTGGAACCGCTCCGCGAGCGTATAGTGGGACGTTACTCGCTTGAACGAGTGCATCATCCAATTACCGGCGAAATCATTCTCGATGTAAATCAGGAAATTACTGAAGAAAAAGCAATTCAGATTGAAGAAGCTGGTATCGAAAAAGTATATATTCGCACAGTTTTAACCTGCGAAGCAAAACATGGTATCTGCCGTAAGTGTTATGGTCGAAATCTTGCAACCGGTAGACCTGTAGACATTGGGGAAGCTGTCGGTATTATCGCAGCTCAGTCCATTGGACAGCCGGGTACTCAGCTGACGATGCGTACATTCCATATCGGTGGTGCCGCAACCAAAGTGTCAGAAGAAAATAGAATCGTTCTCAAGTATCCTGTTTATATCAATAGGCTTGAAGGAAGTTTTGTTAAACTTGATACTGGTAATTTGCTCTTTACAAGAAAAGGTTATGCATATGTAGCAAAAATCTTCCACCAGCTGGAGATTAAACCGGGGGATAAGATCCATGTTGAAGATGGAAAACGAATTCTCAAAGGCGACTTGCTCATTACTCGAGCATCCGGTGAAGAAATTTATTCACAGGATATAGCCTTTGCAAAGATTATTGCTTCAACCCTGATAACAATTGCACAGGAAAATAGAATTGAAATACGCAATGGTTCAGAAGTTTTCTTTAAAGATGGAGATATTGTAGGAGCAAATGTAACATTTGCTACTTTCGATCCATTTAGTGATCCAATTATCGCTGAATATGACGGATATGTACGCTATGAGGATATTATCTCAGGCTCAACATTGAAAGAAGAAATCAACGAAGAAACAGGTAATGTAGAAAAGAAAATAGCTGACTATTCTGGCGAGAAAGATTCAAAACAGCCTCGTATTGTTATAACCGATGAAGATGGTAATGAAATTATAACTTACCTCCTTCCTGGCGGTGCGTATCTCAATGTTGATGATGGCGCAAAAATAAAGGCTGGAAAAATTATAGCAAAAACGCTCAAAGAAAGTGCACGTGCAATGGATATTGTAGGCGGTCTCCCGCGTGTAGGTGAGCTTTTTGAAGCGCGCAAGCCAAAATCGTCAGCAGTGCTGGCAACTGTGAGCGGAACTGTAGCTGTAAAAGGCATTGTAAAAGGTAAGCGTCTTATCGTCATAAAAGATATTTTCGGGAAAGAGTACAAACACCTTGTGCCAGTTGGCAAGCGACTCCTCGTTCGTGATGGCGATAATATTGAGGTAGGAGAAAAACTCTGCAGTGGTAATGCAGATCCACACGATATACTGCTCATTCTTGGCGAACAGGCATGTCAGCAGTTTATTATGGATGAAATCCAGAGCGTGTATCGCCAGCAGGGTGTAACAATCAATGATAAGCATATTGGTGTTATTGTACGCCAGATGCTCCGTAAAGTAGAAATAGCATATCCTGGTGATACGCGATTTATTTATGGCCAGCAGGTAGATCGCTTCAAGTTTTACGAAGAGAACAAGCACGTTATGGCTCAGGGAGGACAGCCTGCTGTCGCAATTCCAATACTGATGGGTATCACAAGAGCTTCGCTCAAGATAGATTCATTTATATCAGCTGCGTCATTCCAAGAAACAACAAAGGTGCTGACTGATGCTGCTATAGCGGGTGCAGTTGATCCGCTTCGCGGCCTCAAGGAGAATGTCGCCATAGGGCATCTTATACCTGCAGGCACTGGTATTAAGTACTATAAAACACTTAAGCTTTCCGATGGTATTCATGAAAACCTTGACGCGTATGTAGAGGAAATGGCAGAGAAACGTCGTAAAGAAGAAGAACAACAGCGAAAACTAGATTACCAGAAAGAAAGCAACCCAGAGCATGAGAAGATTCTGGAAGAAGATATTTCATTTGATAATGATGAAGGATTTTCTGAAGTAGATGATTTAGATGATGATGAATAGCATAGTGGTACTTTTGTCATGCTAAAAGACTCATTGACAAAAGTGCCTATAAAATTTTATGCTATGCAATCAATATAGTAGTTTAGGGTTTCGTGTACCAAATAAACCTGAATAATGCTGATATTCAGGAATAATTAGGAGATGATGGTTTCATGCCAACAATTAATCAATTAGTGCGCAAGGGCAGAAAGCAATCTGTTTGGAAAACCAAGAGCCCTGCGCTCCAGGAATGCCCCCAGAGAAGGGGTGTATGTACTCGCGTTATGACAGTAACGCCAAAGAAGCCGAACTCGGCATTGCGAAAGGTAGCACGTGTCCGCCTTTCAAATAAAATTGAGATCACTGCATATATTCCCGGTATTGGGCATAATCTGCAGGAACACTCAGTTGTTTTAGTTCGTGGCGGTCGTGTAAAGGATCTTCCTGGTGTACGCTACCATATTATTCGAGGTACAAAAGATACGCATGGTGTAGCAGACAGGAAGCAGGGTCGTTCTAAATACGGCGCAAAAAGACCAAAGGCATAATGGAGCGGTAGTATGGGAAGAAAAAAGAAATCGATTGACCGCGGCCATCAGCCGGACATTAAGTACAATAGTGTTTTGGTTACCCGTTTTATTTGTCGCATGATGTGGGAGGGTAAAAAAACAGTATGCCGCGCTCTCATGTATGATGCATTGGAACAGCTCCAGCAGAAAACTAATACACCTGCACTTGAGGCATTTGTAAAAGCACTTGAAAATGTAAAGCCAGCTGTTGAGGTAAAATCACGACGTGTTGGTGGTGCAACCTATCAGGTGCCAATGGAAATACGTGAGTCACGCCGAGAAGCGCTCGCAATGCGCTGGATCATTACAGCCGCCCGATCACGCAGCGGTAAATCTATGGCAGAAAGGCTCTCTGCTGAACTTATTGATGCATTTAACAATACTGGTACTGCTGTTAAGAAGCGTGAAGATACGCATCGAATGGCAGAAGCTAACAAGGCATTTGCACACTACCGCTGGTAATACAGGGTGGTTTCCGGGTACGAAACCAATTCGTTTCCCGGTTAATATATAAAGAAGCCTATAGGCTTCGTATGAAAAGTTATTTAGGAGGATACGAATGGCTAAAGAGAAATTCGAGCGTACCAAACCACACATGAACGTAGGTACGATCGGACACATTGACCACGGAAAGACAACGTTGAGTGCAGCTATCACAATGTACTGCGCCAAGAAATATGGCGATAAAGCACTCAAATATGAAGACATTGACAATGCTCCAGAGGAAAATGCACGCGGTATTACCATTAATACCCGACACCTTGAGTATCAGTCAGAAAAACGGCACTATGCACATATCGACTGCCCGGGCCACGCAGACTACATCAAAAACATGATCACCGGTGCTGCACAGATGGATGGTGCTATCCTTGTAGTTTCAGCTCCTGACTCAGTTATGCCCCAGACCCGTGAGCACGTTCTTCTTGCTCGTCAGGTAGGCGTTCCCTCAATGGTAGTGTTCCTCAATAAAATTGACCTTCTTGAAGATGCTGAGCTTGTTGAGCTGGTAGAACAAGAAGTTCGTGACTTACTTAATTTCTATGGTTTCCCCGGTGATGAAGTTCCCATTGTTAAAGGTTCAGCTTTCAAAGCAATGTCTGAACCCGATAATGCAGAGGCAACCAAATGTATCCAGGATCTTCTCGATGCAATGGATGCTTACTTCAAAGATCCTGAGCGTGTAACCGATAAACCCTTCCTGATGCCAATTGAGGACGTATTCTCAATTTCCGGTCGTGGTACTGTTGTTACTGGTAAAGTTGATCGCGGTGTAATAAAGGTGAACGACGAAGTCGAAATCGTTGGTATCCGCCCGACCAAAAAAACCGTTGCAACCGGTGTTGAAATGTTCCAGAAAATTCTCGATGAAGGTATTGCTGGTGATAACATTGGTGTTCTGCTCCGTGGTATCGATAAAAAAGAAGTTGAACGCGGACAGGTTCTTGCAAAACCAGGAACCATTACTCCTCATACTAAATTCAAAGGACAGATTTACGTTCTTTCAAAGGATGAGGGTGGACGCCACTCACCGTTCCATTCCGGTTATCGCCCGCAGTTCTATTTTAGAACAACGGATATTACCGGTACTGTAACACTTCCTGCTGGTACTGAAATTGTTATGCCCGGTGATAATACCGAAATTCAGGTTGAACTCATCTATCCTGTTGCAATGGAAAAAGGACTCAAATTCGCTATCCGCGAAGGCGGCCGCACCGTTGCTTCTGGTCAGGTTACCGAAATCATCGAATAATCTGAATTGCTTTCGAAATCCAAGGCTGCCTCCGGGCAGCCTTTTGTTTATCTACGCCCTGCGAACCGCTTCGCAGAGAGCGATGGGTGTATGTGGTTAAACCGGGGACAGACTATAGGGACAGACTATAGGCAAGCTGCAGGAGCTACAATGACAGACTACATGCTCACAATAGGGACAGACCATGTGTGCTTTGATACACAATTGATTTTTGTTAGAAAAAAATATACAGTAACATAACGGCACTGTGATGAATTAACAGTACATTTTGTATAGCGAGTAATGGAGGAACTATGAAGTCCGTTGAGCTTCCTAAGGCTTACGATCCGAAAACTTTCGAAGAAGCAATTTATAAACGATGGCTTGATAATCGCTGTTTTATGCCAATTCAAAAACAGGGTGTAAAGCCATTTGTCATTGTAATTCCTCCTCCTAATGTCACTGGTGTCCTGCATATGGGACATGGTCTCAATAATTCACTGCAAGACATACTCATACGGTACCACCGTATGAAAGGAGAACCAACACTCTGGGTTCCAGGTGCAGATCATGCAGGTATTGCAACACAGCATGTGGTTGAAAAGAAACTGAGAGCACAGGGAATTGATAAACGAGAAATAGGTCGAGAGGCTTTTCTTAAAGAAACCTGGAAGGTAAAAGAAGAGCATCATGAAATTATAAAAAAACAACTCCAAAAATTAGGTTCATCATGCGATTGGTCACGGGAGCGTTTTACCCTGGATGAAGGTCTCTCTAAAGCTGTTCGCGAAGTGTTTGTTTCCCTGTATGAGAAAGGTTATATCTATCGCGGTAAATATCTAGTTAATTGGTGTCCTTCCTGTGGTACCGCTCTCGCAGATGATGAAGTTGAACACGATGATGAACAGGGAGCGCTTCACTACATAAAGTATCCATTTGCAGATGGAAGCGGTTATATAGAAATAGCAACAACACGCCCTGAAACAATGCTTGGAGACACTGCTGTTGCATGCAACCCAGACGATGAAAGGTACAAGCATCTTGTTGGTAAGCAGTTAGTACTTCCCCTAACTGGGCGAACAATCCCGCTCATTGCTGATAGCTATGTTGATAAAGAGTTTGGAACGGGCCTCGTAAAAATTACTCCAGCACATGATCCCAATGACTTTGAAGTTGGAAACAGGCATAGTCTGGAAAAAATAAATATCTTGACTCCTGATGGCAGACTCAATGAAAATGTTCCTGAAAAATACCGTGGAATGACTGTAAAAGATGGCAGAAAAGCAGTTATAGAAGATTTACAGGCACAGGGTTTCTATATAGAAGCAAAACCAATTTCGCACTCAGTGGGACACTGTTACCGCTGTCATACCGTTGTTGAGCCTTTCCTTTCGGAGCAGTGGTTTGTAAAAATGAAACCGCTAGCAGAAAAAGCTCTGAGTGCATGGCGTGACGGTACAGTACGGTTTTTCCCGGAGCGTTGGGAACATACGTATGAAAACTGGCTGGTGAATATCAGGGACTGGTGCATAAGCAGACAGCTCTGGTGGGGACACAGGATACCTGTATGGTATTGTGATCATTGCGGAGAAATAATAGTTGCTCGTGAAGAACCATTAAGCTGTCCTCGCTGTAAATCGACGGAACTCAGACAGGACGAAGACGTGCTCGACACCTGGTTCAGCTCATGGCTCTGGCCGTTTAGCGTGTTTGGCTGGCCTCAAGAAACATCGGATTTAAGGCATTTTTACCCAACTACAACATTGGTGACAGGGTATGACATTATATTCTTCTGGGTTGCTAGAATGATAATGGCAGGAATGGAGTTTACTGGTAAGGCTCCGTTCCGTGATATTTGCATTACAACCCTTGTGAGAGATAAGCAAGGGCGAAAAATGTCCAAGAGCTTGGGCAATGGTATTGATCCTCTGGAAATAATTGATGAATATGGTGCAGATGCTTTACGATTTACCTTAAGTTTTATGTTTACACCAGGCCAGGATATACTCATCAATAAGGACGATTTTAAGCTTGGTTCAAAA
This sequence comes from Spirochaetota bacterium, assembly GCA_029547205.1. Lineage (GTDB taxonomy): Bacteria > Spirochaetota > Spirochaetia > Treponematales > UBA12059 > JAKPPT01. The sequence goes on along the minus strand of JAKPPT010000068.1, from coordinate 273,807 downwards.
TTCAGCAACAAAGTATGGAATGCAACACGGTACATTTTAATGAATCTTGATGGTTGTGAATTGGTTGAAAAACCAGACTATCGGCCACTTGATAAATGGATACGGCACAGATTGAATGAGACTGCAAAATCAATAGCTGATGCGCTGGCTGTGTATCGATTTAATGATGCGTCACGAGCGCTCTATGAATTTTTCTGGAATGATTTTTGTGACTGGTATGTGGAAGCATCTAAAATATATACTCGCAGCACCGATCAACAGGAACGAAATCGTGCAGTTTCGGTGCTTCTTGAGATGCTTGAAACCTCGTTGCGATTACTGCATCCGTTCCTTCCATTTATAACAGAAGAGCTATACAGTCATCTGCCTAATTCTCGTGGCATAATCATGATTCAGGAATATCCGCAGTTCAGCGTTGAGTATAAAGCTGATAGCGATGCAGCGGCGATGGATGCTCTCATGGATGCAGTGACGAGAATACGTACTTTACGTAGTGAATTTGGTATTAGCCCGGAAAAAAAGATAAAAGTCAGTTTGAAAATTACAGATAGAATGGTTGAGAGTTTTATTAAGGAAATGGAACCAGTTATTGCATTACTGGTGAACGCAGAAGCTGTTCAGTGGGTGTCTGCAAAACCGGAACACTCAGTTGCACTCGCAGCAAATAAGGCTGAGATTTATATTGATACGACAGTTTCAATAGATATTAAGGTGTTGCAGCAAAAGCTGCAAAAACAGCTTGAGCAAGAGCTTACTTTTATTGAAAAAGGAAATAAAAAACTTGGTAATGCTGATTTTGTTGATCGCGCTCCACAAGAGGTGATTACAGCAGAAAAAGAAAAACTTGCACATGCTCAGGAATTGGTTCAAAGGCTCAGAAGTTATTTAGAGGATTTATCTCAGGAGTAATATGCCATATAAGAAATTGCTCGATGAAAAAAAAATGAATATGCTCAAATCGATGCATCTTGCACCCTATATATGGCTTTCAATACCCTTAATGAACATAGAGCGGCATTTTGGCGGTAATATGTTCAGGCATCAGATGGAAACATTTACAATCCTGCTCAATTATGGATATGTTGATGCGGTGTTACTAAAAGCATCGGTTATTCATGATTTATTGGAAGATATTCCGGATACACAGAGAGATGTAATCGTTTCAGTAGATGAGGATGGGCCTGAAGTATTAAAGCTGGTTTTAGAAGTAACAAGAAGAGAAATAGAAACAAAACCCGAGTTCTTAAAACGGATTCTTGAGTTTGGATCTGAAGAAGCGCAAGTATTGAAATGTGCTGACAGGATAAGTAATATAACAGCGCTTGGCTATGTAACGGATGTGCAAAAAGTTAAAAATTATATAAAAGAAACTGAGATGTATATTTATCCAATAGCTGAGCGCGTTAATAAATACATGCTAAAAGAATTGAAAGATCTTGTTGAGACACGGAAAAAATTATACGCTTAATCAAACATATAAATTATATATGATTTTTATACAGTTCAAGGAGGAATACTATGGAGTGGAGCAAGGCATCCCTTGCCAGAACGATTGATCACACAGTGCTTAAAGCAATTGCAACAGAACAGCAAATAAAAGAATTGTGTGCAGAAGCAAAAACATATAACTTTGCAAGTGTTTGTGTGAACCCATGCTGGGTTCCGCTGTGTGCAAAAGAATTAGCTTCAACGAAAGTTATGGTATGCACCGTTATAGGTTTTCCATTAGGCGCAAATGCGACTGAAATAAAAGCTGCAGAAGCCAAATTGGCTGTTGAACAGGGCGCACATGAAGTAGATATGGTTATTAATATTGGAGCAGCAAAAAGTGGCGACTGGAAAACGGTAGAGTATGATATCCGTGAAGTTATTAGAGCAGCAGGCAAAGCAACAGTTAAAGTTATTATTGAAACCTGCTACTTAACAGATGATGAAAAAGTAAAAGCTTGTGAGGCTGCGAAACGAGCTGGAGCACATTTTGTAAAAACCAGTACTGGTTTTGGAACGGGAGGTGCAACAGTAGAAGATGTCCGATTAATGAAAAAGACCGTTGGTGATGCTTTGAAAGTAAAAGCATCAGGAGGAATACGAACGTATCATGATGCGATAAAAATGCTTGAAGCAGGAGCTGATAGAATTGGAGCATCAAGCAGTGTCAGCATTATCAGTGAGCTTCCAGAATAATAGAAATGAAGCAAATGTAAAGTAAATTTGTAAAAACAAGTGGTGAAGCTTAAAAACTACTTGTCAAAAAGTATTTTTTGGTTTATTATAGTTCATACCTTAAAATGAACTCGAAAGAGAGGAGAAACACATGAAAGGTAAGATTTTACTTGTTGCACTTTTGGTAGCAGCAGTTCTTTTTGTTGGCTGCACCAAAAAAGCAGAACAGCCTACTGCATCATTAAAAGTAGGTATGGTAACTGACGCAGGAACCATTGATGACAAATCCTTTAACCAGGGAACCTGGGAAGGTATCGTCAGAGCAGCAAACGAGCTGAAGATTGAAAATAAATATCTTAAGCCCACCGGAACTACTGTTTCTGACTACGTAAAAGAAATCAGCAATCTCTATGATGCTGGATATCGCTTTATCGTAACTCCTGGTTTCAAATTTGAAACCGCTATCTTTGAGGCACAGACAAAGTATACCGATGCTAAGTTTGTTCTTATTGATGGAACTCCTCATGCTGGTGATTACAAATCAGTTGTAGGACCAAACACCGTTTCTATTTTCTTTGCAGAACATGAATCCGGTTTTATAGCTGGTGTTGCTGCGGCGCTTCAGATTAAAGAAGGTGAAATGGGCTTTATTGGCGGAATGGAAATTCCTCCCGTTCAGAAATTCAACTGGGGCTTCCAGCAGGGTGTTGCATATGCAAACCAGAATTATGGCACAAATATTGTTATGAAACCTGAGAATGTTGTTTATCAGGGCTCATTCGATAACGTAGCTGCCGGACAACAGCTTGCTGCAAAGATGTTTGATAAGGGCGTACAAGCTATTTTCTGTGCAGCTGGTGGTGTTGGTGTTGGTGCTATCAATGAAGCAAAAGCACGTGCAACTGCAGGCAAAAAAGTATGGATTATTGGTGTAGACGTTGATCAGTATGCAGAAGGTATCTATGATGGGACTAATTCTATCATTCTTACCAGTGCAATGAAACGCATCGATGTTGCAGCTTTCGATATGATTAAAGCTGAACTTGAAGGCAAGTTCCCTGGCGGACAGACACTTATTTTCGATGCAAAAAATGATGGTGTTGGTATCCCCGCAAATAACCCCAACCTTTCACCTGAAGTTGTTGCAAAAGTAAATGAAGTGTTTGCAAAACTCAAAGCTGGAGAAATCACTGTTTCTGATCAGCAGGGAAACCTTATTAAATAAATAAGGTTGTGAAAGAATATAAAAAGCTGCCTCAATGAGGCAGCTTTTTTAATACAGTGCAATGGAATTTGTTTTAGCATAATAATTAAATAGTAACAGGCTAAAAAATATTAACTAATTATTAAATAAGTATACATGGATATATAATTAACGTGAGATATTGGTAAGTGCATTTAGCACGGCATTGTAATCTGGTTCTTGACCAATTTCCGGAACCTGCTCTGTATACTGTATAATTCCATGAGCATCGATAATGACAACAGCTCGGGCAAGAAGTCCTGCAAGCGGACCTGTAATAATTTCCTGGCCATATGCCTTTCCAAAATCATGATTCCGCAGTTCTGAGAGTGTGATTACGTTAGCGATACCCTCTGCTTCGCAAAAACGTTTTTGAGCAAATGGCAGATCTCTGCTTATGGTTAAAATAACTGTATTATGCATTGAGCTTGCCAACGTGTTAAATTTTCTAGCACTTGCTGCGCACACACCCGTATCCAGGCTTGGAACTATGTTGAGAACCATCGTTTTCCCCATAAAATCTTTCAAACTGACATCGGAAAGATCACTCTTAGTTAGTAAAAAATCAGGTGCTTTAGAGCCTGTCGCCGGCAATGAACCATTAGTTTGAATAGGTGCACCTTTGAGAGTTATAGTTGCCATTATCGAGCCTCCTTTACAATTAGTTGATTTACAATATCAATAGGTAAAAGATACTCATGCAACGTGCGTAAAGCAACAGTTAAGTACTATTACACGAAAGTTATATTAAAACTGTGTTTTCAAGGTTTGAGCAATGAACCAATAGAAACTAACAACTGCACAAGAATACCAAATAAAATACCTGATGAAATTGACGCCGTGAGCTCAGTGCGTAAACCTCTTTCATCAGTATCAGATATGAGAATAATAATTGTTTCTATGAGTATAAAGGTAATAAAAATAAAAATTATATTAGTAATAAAAACAGCGAGATGACCTTTTTTTAGTGCAATTTCATAGAGTTTTGAGGCTACAAGGTAGGTGAATGCAGAGAGAATACCGCGCCAGATAGAAGTAAAAAATGCCTGGCGGTTAATTTTTCTGGAAAAAGCCGGAATCAGCAAAAAGGAAAGAGCGATGAGCATGGAACCGATACTTATTCCAGCTATTAGTTTTGTTTGCACACCAGCTTCAATGGTTTGAAATAAATAGATTAGCCCGCCGATTTCCTGATCAAATAAATTGAACCTGGTATATAAAAACCAGAGTAGTGCTGACACTGCTGCAATGAGCAAAAGGATAACGATAACTGAACTATAAAACCTGAAAAGCCTGGATCGGCGTTGTTTTGAAGTTATAGCTGCCATAGGTTTCCTCATTCATACCATAGTTTAGAATTAGAACATCGAGAATACCGCGATCGCTCTGATTCGATCGCTCTGTATCGCAAACGGGTGTAAGTTAGAAAAATATCTCAATGAATAGGGATCTTTACTGTAGAGTAATTTTTCAACTGATTCAAATGACCAATGCCTGCAGTCAAGCGAATTATATCTATTGTCACCCATAAAGAAATATTGACCTTTGCCAAGTGTTGCATTTTCAGGGAACGGCGGCATATTACGTGCATCAAAGAATTGTCTGATATATAGCAATGTGTAATCGTGAAGACTGTTTTGTGCTTTTGTAAAAGCTTCGGTTTGTTCCTGCCCGCTCTCTTTCTGGATTATATATTGTTTGAGGGTTTCCAGAAATAGTAATTTTGAAAGGAGATTGGCTTTGAGACAGTTTTCTTCGTATATATTTTCTGGTGGAAGAGCATTTTCCCATGCAAAGAGATAGTCTTTAAGATCGGAAATAAATCTATTAGGAGAGCTTTTTAATACAGAAGTATAAGCCTCGAAGTACCGTTCATCGATATTATTGACTGCAAGGAATAAGAAACCATATGTATCTTCATATTCTCTGCTATAGGTTTTTGTTAACTTTACAGTTCTAAAATAATCAATATACTGTTTTGCGAGGTTATCAAAATATTCGCGATTAACGGAATTCTTAAGTTCATCCCAATTGAGAATTGTTGCTCGCAAGGATTCTGTTATTATATTATAACGAATTCTTGCAACATTAGCACTACGCCTGCTCTTAAACGTGTATGCATATTGATTGTCTTCTAAAAGCGGCTTAAAGGGTTCATTTACATTGCTTCTAATATAAACTTGATCATCGATTATTGTAAGCTGTTCTCCAGGCATGCCAATAAGGCGCTTAATGAGCGGATCAGCTATTTCTATACCATTTTCATCAACTTTGGGCCGGCGAACAAGGGTAAAGGTTATTTTAAATAAAAAATCATTTATGAAGTCGTTTATAGCTTGATCCTTACGGAGTACATAGCGTGGATTAGACAGTACATATTGACCAAATCGTTTTACACCAAGTGTTATGGGAATACGTGTGTTAGATAGCGGAATTTCTGGATTAGTTAAAAAGCGTACAGCTGCAACACGGCTTCCTACATACAGTTCAGGAACCATTGACTCTGAAGGGATTTCAAACAGCTGGAATAGCAATGAGTTAACAAAAATGACAACAGAAACAGCCCAGATGATTGCATCGACCCAGCTCAAAATAAAAAAACTTACTTTTATCAAGAAAAGCGTAACGGGATTCTTCAGTTTGGGTTCTGAACTATCGGTGCTTTTCCCTGATTGTTCAGCTTTAATTTTTGATGGTCTGTTTGATTCATCATCCTGTTTGGTGGAAAAATTAAAAAGTTTCACAGGTACATAGACGAGTTTGTTATTTTTCTTTTCTGTCGTATACAATCCTTTGTCAAATAGATTTTTCTTACTATTGAGATTAAAGAATATAATGAGATAGAGCGCATTGATAATGAGCATTATCCAATACACGATTGTATAGGTGCTTGATGTAATTATTTGCTTGCTCCATGCTAGGAGTAAGATAATTGAATGTGCACAGAACTGCAGAAAGGCAAAGTAATTGATTAGCTTTTTATAGGTGGCAAATGCAAAAACTCGCAGTTTGTCTTCGGTTTTAGTCCATGTGTTATAGATAAAATATAAGACACCATGAGTGATTAAGATAACAACTGCAGCGATATAGCAAAAAATGGAAGGAAAAACAATCAAAGCAATACATGAAAAAGCAGTAGTTAAAAAGCTCCAGATAGCATAGAGGGTTGCTGGGATACCAGTTTTTCTATGTAATGTTTTATAGATTAATGCAATGTTTGAATAGATTTTTTGCATGACATGCTCCTTGTTGTACCGTTTAATTATGCTTAAAACAGGTATAAACCATTTGAGTTACAGGTGACATAATATATCAAAATGTACTTTTTGATAATAGCTTACTAATTATTGGAAAATTTCTAAAAATCTGTTACAATTAAAGCAATGATTACTGCAGATTCTTTACAGCGCTATTCACTTTTTGGCGGTCTCATGAATGAACAGATAGAGGCCGCGGTGCTCCCAAAATTAGTATATAAAGATTTTCAATTTAATGATGTAATCATACAGGAAGGGCAGCCTAACGATTCTATCTATTTTTTGCTCGAAGGTTCGGTTGATGTTTCAAAAAATGGTAAAACCATAGCTGTATTGGGAGAAGGCCAGACTGTTGGAGAAATGGAACTGCTTGATGTTATGCCGGCAGCGGCAACCGTGAGAGCCCGTCAAACTGTGAGGACAGCAGTAATTTCTAACCAGGCAATCTATAGCATATACTGCGAAAATACCACAGTTTTTGCCATGTTAATCATGAACCTCGCTCGCGACCTCTCACGAAGGCTCAGGCAGATGGACGAAGCATATACTGCACTTGAGGACGCCTGTTTTACCCGTCATTAAATACTTACCACTGTAAAAAACTTACTGTAAACCAAAGGAGTTTCAATGGACAGAAATCAGCTACCAGTATTGCCGTATCAAGAAGGCCAAATTTTTTCTAATTTTATAATTACTAAAATTGATTGTATACAGGAATTAAAGGCATACTGCATACAATGTGAACACAAAGTAACAAAAGCTAGACTTATTCATATTTACTGTAATGATGAAGAGAACCTCTATGCAATAGCCTTTAGGACACCTGGTACCGATAATACTGGTGCCCCGCATATTCTTGAACATTCGGTGTTGTCTGGTTCAAAAAAATATCCGTTAAAGGATGTTTTTAATGAACTGGGAAGCACCTCTGCAGCGACCTATCTCAATGCGTTTACCTACCCTGATAGAACAATTTACCCGGTGTGTTCAACAATACCAAAAGATTTCTTTAATCTTGCTGATGTCTATACCGATGTCGTCCTTCATCCGCTTTTACGGAAAGAGACTTTTCTGCAAGAAGGTTGGCATTATGAATATGATGAGACAAAACCAAAAGGCAAGCGATTATCTTATAACGGTGTAGTATACAATGAAATGGCTGGTGCGTATTCATCACCTGAGGAATTTTCATGGAAAATACTCTGCGAGCAGCTTTTCCCGGATACCATATATAAAAATGACTCTGGTGGTGATCCTGATTGCATACCAGAGCTTACCTGGGAGGCATTTAAGGAGTTCCATGCGTCATTTTATCATCCGTCTAATGCTCAGTGGCTCTTATATGGATCAATACCGCTTGAAACACATTGTGCATTTATTGATGAACGATTGCAGGGCTTTTCGTATCTGGAGCCAAAAAGTGCTATACCGCTTCAGCCGCGTTTTAGCGCACCCAAAACAATCGAGTATCGATATCCGGCTGCATCTAAAAAGGATGAGCATAAATGCATCTATACGATTGCCTGGATGTTTGACAGCATAGCAAATCAGGAATTAGTGGTGGCACTCTCGCTGCTTGCTGATATTCTAATTGGAAATTCTGGCTGCCCGGTCCGTAAGGCACTCATCGATTCTGGTTTGGGAGAAGACTTAACCGATACTTCTGGTTTTTCAGTATATTACCAGCAGCCTCTCTTTGCAGTAGGATTGCGAGGAGCAAAACCTGGAAAACTCAAACAATTTTTAGAGGTGGTAAATAAAACCATTCAGGCTTTGATTCACGATGGCATCGATGAAAAGCTTCTCGAGGCCTCATTGCATCAGTTTGAATATAGCTCGCGAGAGATTTCAAACAATTTCCCAATAAAAATACTGGATAAACTTGCATGTTTTACAACATATGAACTCGATCCTGTGCTTGCATTGTCAATGAGCGAAACAATAACAAAATTGCGAATCACCATTAAAAATGATCCTGCATATCTTTCAAGACTATTACAAACCTGGTTTATTGAAAATACACATGCTGTTGTTGCGTCAGGTAAGGGTGATGTTAATTTCTTTTCATCGCTGTTAAAAAAACGACAGCAAACCCTTAGAAATATTGAAAAACGGTTATCCGAAAAAGATATAGCAACTATAAAACAAGAATCGGAAAACCTCAAACAGTATCAACAAACACCTGATAGTGAAGAGGACAAAAAGAAACTCCCGGCACTTTCTTATCATGATATGCCAAAAACAGTAAAGGATTATTCGCTCGTATATGCGAATAAATATGAAATTCCAATAAGCAAAAAGGAACTCTTTACGAATGGCATAACGTACCTGTCATTTGTGTTTGATCTTGGTGATTGTAATCCGGAAGAACTGACCATGCTGGAACTTGCCGTATCAGCACTCACCGAAATGGGCGCAGGAAATATGAACTATGCAGATATGAGTTCCAGAATTGACAGGTACACAGGTGGTTTTTCAACAAAAGTTGTAATCGAAAAACATATTAAAGAAGATAGAATCGTTGCCTTTGCTGATGTTCAGATAAGTGCCTTACCGCATAATTTTAAAGAAATGGTTGCTATCTGTAAGGATATATTTACAAGACCAGACAATTTAGATTTTAAGCATTTTTGTGATCTTGTTAAAGAAAAAGCAAACAATGCATATTCTGAAGTCGTTTCAGGTGGGACGCAGTTTGCAATGCTTCTGGCATCAGCAGCAGTACAGCCATCAAGCTATGCTAACGAATTATATGATGGTATTACCCGCGTTCAGTTTTTGCGAAAGGCACTAAAATATAAAAAAGAAGAATTAGAAGTTTTGTTTGGTAAAGTACTTGCTTTGCGGAACAAGGTTTTTATGCGTAAACCGGTTCGTCTGCATATAATTGGTGAAAAGGAACATATAGAACAATTAGAGCCGATGCTTGCTGAGTTTAGCGGTGCTTTTCGCGATGAGATGATAGTTCCCTTTACGTATTCCATTTTGACGCCTAAACGTCGTGCTATCGTGATTAATACACAGGTAAACTATTGTGCACAAACGTGTAGCGGACTATCACCGATGCATGCAAACGCAGGTGCATTGCTCTTTTCATCGTTTTTGCTCACGTACAAGTGGCTCTATAAAAAATTACGCGTAGAAGGCGGAGCATATGGCGCTTATTGCAACGCTGGTTTCATACAAAATTTAGTTGCAATGGGCAGTTATCGCGATCCGCGGACAATAGAAACACTTGATGATTTTACTCGGTGTTCAGAGTTCCTCCTAAAAACTGCATGGCTGCAGTCTGAACTCGATGCTATGAAACCAGCGGTGCTCAAGAACTTTGATCGACCGCAGTCACCATCATCGCAGGGACGGACTGCACTCATGTATGACCTTCTGGGTTATACCGATGACATTCGTCGAAGCATAAAGGCATCGATATACACAATTACCGAAGATGCAGTGCATGCAATTGGTACATGGTTAGGTGATATGTGGAGCTCTGCAGTACCTGCAATTGTCTGTTCAAAAGAGCAAATCAAAACGCTTCAGAAAACTGGCTGGCTTGAAGAAGTGGTGGAAGTGGATTAAAATTAAACGTACCTGTACGCAATTGCTATAGAGGGGGAAAAATTATGACAAATATAACACCGTGGGCATTTCTCGAAAATTATCGTGGAACGCATTTTAAGGGAACATGGCCAACGCTGCCAGAGATGTTTAGAATCACCGTTGCGCGTTTTCCTGACCGCCCATGTTTTACTATTTTTAACCCAGATCGTACAACATTGACCTATAGGGACACACTAGCGCTGATAGAGCAGGTTGCCAATTTCCTTGCAAGTCAGCACTTTGAAAGGGGAAGCAAAATTGCTGTTACCGGCAAAAATTCGCCTGAGTGGGCCATTGCATATTTAGCAATTTTATTTGCAGGTTTTACTGTGGTGCCAATAGACTATCAGCTTTCGGTTGACGAAATAAAAAATATTCTCAAAGCATCTGATGCACAGGCACTCTTTGTAGATGAAGAAAAGTATGATGCACTCAAAGATGGAATACAGCATTGCTGGTCACTCTCAAAAGCAAAGCCAGCCTATATTTATGAGCTTACATTTTCCGGAACAGCGCATATAGAACCAGCACAGGAAGAAGACTTGGCAGCAATTTTGTTTACGAGTGGAACGACTGGTATCCCTAAAGGTGCCATGCTCACACATCGAAATTTTGTCAGTGACTGCTATCTTGCGCAGGCTAATCTTAATATTTTTGAAACTGATGTATTCTATGCGCTCCTCCCAATTCATCATGCATATACAATGCTAGCTGTTTTTATTGAGGCTATTTCCGTAGGTGCAGAACTCGTATTTGGGCAGCGTATGGTAACAACAGCAATTCTCAAAGAACTCAAAGAAGCTAAAGTAACCATGTTCCTAGGTGTGCCCCTGCTTTTTAATAAAGTGCTTGCGGGTATCATAAAGGGTATAAAAGCAAAAGGCTTTTTGGTGTATGGACTCATTTCGGTATTGATGGCAATTTCCGGGTTTATAAAAAAAGTATTCAAAGTAAACCCAGGTAAAAAGATGTTTGGCTCGATACTCGATAAAGCAAGCCTCAAAAGCATCCGTATCTGCATTTGTGGCGGGGGGCCGCTTGCTCCTTCTGTGTTTAGAAAATATAACCAACTAGGTATTGATTTTGTTCAGGGTTATGGACTTACAGAAACAAGCCCTATACTGACGCTTAATCCAGTAGAAGCATATAAGGAAACCAGTGTTGGTAAAATCCTCCCACAGGTTGAAATGAAAATTCTTGAACCTGATCATGACGGACGAGGTGAGATTGCGGTTAAGGGACCAATGGTCATGAAAGGATACTATAAAAATGAAGCTGCTACGAGAGAAGTATTTACCAGTGACGGTTGGTTTAAAACGGGAGATGTTGGGTATCTCGATAAAGAAAATTATCTTTACTTAACCGGTCGGGCTAAAAATGTTATTGTTACCGAAGGCGGTAAAAATGTATATCCAGAAGAAATTGAAAATGCATTTCAATTATACAGTGAAATTGAACAAATTCTCGTACGGGGCTACTTGTTAGATAAGCGTGAAAAATCAGAAGGCATAGAAGCATGTATTTACCCCAGCAAAGAGTGGTTTGACCAGGAAGCAGTGCGAAACGGTATGACAATTCAGGATGGAGATATTGAAGCCCGTATCAAACATATCGTTGATGAGGTTAATGCAAAACTGCTTCCTTATCAACGTATCAGCAAAATAACTATACTGACAGAACCACTTGAAATGACCACCACTAAAAAAATCAAGCGGCACACTGTAAAGTAGTTGATTGCATTGAGCAAATTACCATTGCAACGATAATCGGTACTATTGCAGCAATAAGCGGTGCCATTATAGCGATAATCCACACCATTGATGATCGGTGCTACTCTATCGCATACATGAAAATTATTTTTTACTCATCAACATAGCAAGCCTGAGTAGTGAAAAGAATGTCCCTCCAATGGAAAAGAGCAATAGCGGTTTTCTTCCATCTTTATCAGATAACCTTCCAACGAGAGGCGCAGCAATAAACTGCCCGCCAGCATAAACAGCCATCAGAAATCCTAACAGAGCGGGATCGGCATGGAACTGTTTGATATAATCGGGAATGAGCGGAATAATAAAACCAAACCCAACCATATCCAAGAGCACAACAGAAAATAACAGAGGCAGCGATGTCTTAGTTTTTATATTGCATTACCCCTATTGATTTTTATTAAACAAATCAAGCAGATGACCATAACCCTCTTGATTCATACGATCGAGAGGAATAAAGCGCAGAGCAGCAGAGTTGATACAGTATCGTTTCCCTGTTGGTGCCGGGCCATCATCAAAAACATGACCAAGGTGACCACCAGAAGATTTTGAACGAACTTCTATCCGGTGCATTCCAAAAGAGTTGTCTTCGACGAACACAAGATTTTCAAGCGCGATAGGTTCAAAAAAACTGGGCCAGCCAGTTCCAGAGTCAAACTTCGCAATCGAGGTAAAAAGCGGCGTGCCATCAATCTTATCAACATAGATACCCGGTTCATGATTGTTCCAGTAAGCATTGCGGAATGGAGGTTCAGTAGAAGCTTCCACGAGAACACGAAATTCTTCTGGAGAAAGCCTGGCTCGCAATTCTTCAGTCGGTTCGATATAGCAAATATCATCATTCATAGTCTGTCCCTCCTCTGCCTGTTTTGGGGCGTTTGCTTGTTTTGGGGCGTCTCCTATTTTAGGGGTGTCTGCTATTTTAGGTGCGTTTCCTATTTTAGGGGCGCAAGAAACAAGGCTAATCGTTATGACCAGCAGAAATATCTTCATAAAGTAAATATACTAAACCGTTCGCAAAAGTCATAACGACATCTGGAAAGAGGCATGGTGGGTTTGAATGAGGGATGTTGTAAGGAGGGGTGTTGTCATGGTAGTGGGGCGGTATGGCGTGAACTTGTAAAGGTGAGGGAACAGTATAGAGGACTGGAAAAGTGAGTTGGTATAAGGGCAGGGATCTGACTATGGGCAGGGAGAAGTAAATGCGCAGGGTAAAAGGGGGGTAGATATCTATAGCGCTGGTAGGGAGGCTATGGATGGAAAGGGCTGGTGACCTATGGTCAGGGGAAGGGGTATGGTCAAGAGGGCTCACCATCATCAGGGGGGAGGACTCCCCCTCGCTCCAGCCTCCTCGCCAGCAGCGCTATACGTTATTACTACGCGTGCTGGCTGCGGGGGCTTCCGCTACCCCCTCTGCGGGGGATACCCCCGCAACGCCCCCTTTAGTATTGAAGATGTATTGAAGAGTGTCCCTCAGGTAATTATTGAAGAGAAACTACTGAAGTACTGAAGAGTGTCCCTCGTGTTGGCTCATGTACTTTATTTGACCAATGAGGAGAAAAGGGCGAGCAAAATGCTAAGAACTCCAAAGATGAGGTAGATATTCCAGTTGAGGAGCGTGAGTGCTCGCTTAATATCCATGTAATGAGTGTCCCTGCCTTCCGGATTGATTACAGGTTTCTGGATAACTTCGGTAGGGTATATTGTTGTGCCACCGAGCCAAAGCCCGAGTGCACCAGCATAGGCTGATTCGGGATGGCCAGCGTTGGGGCTTTCGTGGGCGAGCCGGTATCGCTTAAAAGATACAAGCGCTGTACTAGTGTGTCCCTGTACGAAAGGAGCACAGAAGCATGCCAGTAACGCGGAAAATCGGGCTGGTATAAAGTTTGCAATATCGTCAGCGCGGGCGGCAGGCTTGCCAAACGAGAGATAACGCGCTGTCTTGTGTCCAAACATCGAGTCGAGTGTATTGATTATGCGATAGAAGATTGCAGCCCAGGGTCCAAAAATCAAGCCATATATGAGCGGAGCGGTAATGCCATCGACAGAGCTTTCTGCAATGCTTTCGACACAAGCGCGAGCCACACCGTTAGCATCGAGTTTTGAGACATCCCGACCTACCATCATGGCAACAGCCTGCCGCCCGCGCACTGGCGGATAAGGGGCATCGGAACGGAGCGCATGAAAGACCCGCATAGCGTGCCTGACGAGATCTTTCCGCGCGATTGAAGCCCAGATTACAAAGCTGTCAAAAACTAATGCGAGTTCGAAAATCTTTGCAATTAAGAATGAATGCATCAGTAAAACAACGATCGTCACAGGCAGGACTGTCCCTATCCATGCGCAAAAACCCGCAAGCAGCTCTCGAGTTTTCAATGTGCGCTCAGTTGTGTTATTCGCGTTTGTGGGCGGATAGGGACAGGAGAAGAGTTTTCGCGTTATAGTTTCCAAAATATCTGCAAGTTTACCGATAAGCCTGACCGGGTGGAGTGAAAAGACGGGGTCACCAATGATGCTATCGAGAATAATTCCACCAGCTACTATGGCGATATTGTAATACCAGTAGTTTGTTTTGAGTGTCTGCAGAAATTGCTGAACTAGCTCCATCCCGGATAAGCCTTTCTGTTTGTTTGCTTCATAAGGTTATGCACAATTGTGTCTGTATCGATATATGATGCTATATAATTGCTGAGTTTTTCAAGCTCTGCATCGGTTGTAGGTACAGGAAAGAGTTGTTGTTCTTGTAAGTTTTTTCGGGCGCGTATACAGTTTAGGAATGCTGTTCGCAATTCATCGTTTTCAAATATGCCATGGAGATAGGTTCCAATGATATTTTTATAACACCATGCAACAGGGTTATTGTGTGCATTAAAAATAAATGGGGTCGGTTTTTTGCTGATTGCATTTGCAGAGGAATTTAGAGAAATCGCCTGAAGCGAGTAGTCTGGTTCTGAATACATCGTTATGCCATGGTGAATCTCGTAGCCTGATAGTTCCTTCTCTGAGATTCTCTGAAGCAATTCCTGAATGAGCTTCGCGTTTTGCCAGCTTTCACCCATCTCATTATTGAAGAGAGTATCAGGCTGGGTAATGGCATAGGTACCTCGTGCAAGTTGTTTGTTTTTTGAAAATGTTGTAACTAATGGTAAGAGTGCAAGGCTCTTTGTAACAGTATGGTCTGATTCGACATGGTCAGGATCATGGATTTCTGTACCTAACATCTGGAGTCCGCCGCAGATTCCCATGATAATTGTACCCTGGTCGGCCTGTTCGCATATTACACGGGCAAGTCCAGTTTCTTCGAGCCACAGGTAGTCTCGCACTGTTGTTTTTGAACCAGGTAAAATAAGAGCGTCTATTTCTGCGCAATCAGAGGGGTTTACTATCTTTTTTATTTTGACATAGGGTTCATATGCAAATGGTTCAAAATCTGTAAAGTTCGAAACATGTGGGAACATGATAATGCCGAGGGTAATAGTAGGTAGTTCATCAGCTCGTTTTTGAGCTTTGTTCGGTACAGGGAAAGTAGCCTCATCTTCTTCGGGTATCACAATATCTTTAAAATACGGGACACACCCGATTACGGGAACGCTTGTGTAGCGGGCAAGCAGCTCATAGGCAGGAGCGAGCAGCGTGGCATCGCCACGGAACTTATTGATGATAAAACCTTTCAGCAAATTCCGTTCAGTGTGGCTGAATGTGGCAATGTGTCCTAAAAATGATGCAAACACACCTCCGCGATCAATGTCACCTACGAGGTAAACATCAGCATCTGCATAGATTGCAGCTTGCATGTTTACAAAATCATGTGATTTTAAGTTAATTTCAGCTGGACTCCCAGCTCCTTCTAGTACTATTACTTCATATTCTCGAGCAAGACTGTCATAAGCATCCTGTGCAATGGCAGCAAGCTCGTTTTTGTGCTGATAGTAGCCCTGTGCAGTTTTTCTCTGCCAGGGTTTACCCATAACAAGTACCTGTGATTCCATGTTGCCCTCTGGTTTAATGAGCACGGGATTCATTCTTGGATCTGGCTCAAGACCGCAAGCGAGAGCCTGTACTGCCTGCGCCCGGCCTATCTCAAAGCCATCCCTTGTTACCGCTGAATTATTGGACATATTCTGTGCTTTGTAAGGAGCAACATCAAAACCGCGATTTCTCAAAATTCGGCACAGTGCAGCTGTAATAATACTTTTACCGGCACTCGATGAGCAACCCTGTATCATTATAGCGATTGCTCTGCTTGGTTTTTTAATTTTAAATTTTTCTGCTTCGATCGAGGTATTACGACTTACATGGTAAATTATACTGTTTGCAGAACTACTGGGTTCGCTACCTGCAGCACTACTGAATGCGTTACCTACAGCACTACCTGCTGAATTGCTGTGCATTCTGCTAGAAGTGCATGCAGAAAGTGTCGCAAATGTTGTAAGCGCGCTGATTATAGCATCGTTTTCTTTTTGTGTGCGGATGGCAATTCTGCAAATCCATTCATCGTTGTTTGTATAGTTGGAAACATCGCGCACGGCAATTCCGCTTTTAAGCAGAAACTCTATGAGCGATGTTCTCAGTTTACTCAGTGGGTGATCTGGCTGGCAGGCTCCGGTTTGGGTGCGATTAGGTTGATCGGTGCAGGCCGGTTCATGTTCCAGGCGACTGGCGGCATCGAGCGCTTGATAAGGGTGATCTGGCTGGCAGGCTCCGGTTTGGGTACGATTAGGTTGATCGGTGCCTGTTTGTTCTGGTGTTGCTCCCTGATTTGCACCCGATCCGTTAGTGCAGTTTGTGTTTGTATAGTCAACATAGTTTGTGTGCGAGTTTTCTGCGTACTGTGAATACGCGTACTGTGCTGAGTTTTTACTATATTTTAATTTTATACAATAAAAGTTTGCATGAGCTTCGGAGAGTTCATAGTAGGGTGATAGAGCCTGGCGTATGCGCTGTTTTTCCTTGTTTATGAATTGTTTTGATGTTGTAACATAGTTTTGTACATCGGGGTGGCTCAAAGTTTTGAGTGCAAATTGCGCTGCTACTGTATTGAGTGGCCAGTTGGGAATTTCTTCGCGTATCAAACTTTTGTATGCTTCTGGAACGATAGCAAATCCTATCCTGAGACCGGGAACAGCAAAGATTTTTGTCATTGAGCGAATAATAAAAATATTATCCGGGAGGCTCTTTATTTCCGCAAGTGATGTAAAATCGGTAAACTCTATAAAAGCCTCATCAATAACAAAAAACGTTTGCGGGAAATTGTTTGCGAGTGTAATAATGCTCTGTGGATACTGAGGGGGAACTGCACCATCGGGATTATTTGGCGCGCCGATCCAGCATGTTGCAAACTCCTGTATGCTAACTGCTTCCTCATGATGAACGAACAGCGACTGGTATGGAACTTCTATAACAGTCAAGCCAGCGCGTGTCAGAGCTTCACGGTAACTGCTGTAGGCTGGGGCGGCAACGAGTGCTCGCGCAGTGGGCTCAGGCTGTGTAAGTCCGCGTGGCTTTGCAATCATTCTTGCTAGAGCAAACATGATTTCGTCAGCACCATTCCCAAAAACAATTTTTTCTGGAGGTATGGGAAGATAGTTGGCAACAGCACTCAAAAGTTCTACATATTCAGGGTCTGGATACTGATAAAGCAATTCATGCGATGAAAAAATAACTTCATTAATCCATGGCGGTGGTCCAAGAGGATTCAGGTTTGCACTGGCATCGATGAATTCCTCTTTGCTTCCCTTCCATCCGAGAGCGTATGCGTGTTCGAGATGCTTCCTCATGTTGCCGCCATGTTTGTTTTCAGTAATCAATTTCTTCCTTTTCAGCCTTTGATACATTCATGCTCGAAAATGTTGCCATTTCTGATGCAATACGGGCACCGAGACTCACAATAAATCCGCCAATAACAGCACCTGTCCCTTCTCCGAGGCGCATTTCCAGCGTAACAACTGGTTCCAGTCCCATTGCTTTAAGCATGGTTTTGTGTCCTTTAACATGTGATTCATGTCCAGCAAAGCAGTACTCAAGCACAGTAGGATCAAGTTTGGAAGCAAGCAGCGCGGCCGCTGTTATCGGGAAACCGTCGAGCATGCAGGCAATGCCGCTGTCTTTGAGCCCTAGAATGATTCCTGCTGCTGTTGCAAGTTCTGGACCGGCGAAGCATCGGCCTATGTATTCAGGATCGTGTGTTTTGTTTTGCGGACAATGTTTTGTTACCGCTTCGGTGATAATAGTATACTTGTGCTTGAGCATTGCGTCATCAATACCTGTCCCTCTGTCGATGATTTCATCGGGTGCAAGCCCAAATGCAATTGCAAGTGCTGCAGCACTCGATGTATTTCCTATGCCCATGTCTCCGATTGCAACCATATCGTAGTGATGCCGGATAGCAAACTGAGCGAGGGCTTTTCCATTTTCAATACAGAGAGCAAATTCAGCTTCTGTTAATGCCGGTTGCTTATAAAAATTAGCAGATCCCTTACAGGCTTTCATTGAAAAAAAGTGCGGAGAGCCTGTTCCATTGTTCTGTTTATGTGCATCGCTAACAATCCATTCCTTCGGGAGATCTGCGTCGACTCCTGCATCAACAGCAAATACATCAAAACCGCAAGCACGTGCAAGCACATTAATGCCAGCGCCACCTGCCATGAAGTTATACATCATTTGTGCGGTTACAGCTTTAGGATAGAGGGACACACCTTCATCGACAATACCATGATCGCCAGCAAGCACAAATACGGCTTTTTTTTCAATTCGCGGCGGTACTTTTCCCTGTAGGAGAGCGAGGCGTTTTGCATAGGTTTCCAGTTTGCCAAGACTTCCTTTTGGTTTCGTGAGATCATCAAGATGTGCTTGAATAGCTTGAGTAAGTTCTTCTGTATTCATAGTAGTATTCCTCTTTAGTCAATATTTTGTGGATTTTTTGGTAAATCTTTTGATCGGGATAGTGGTAAAGAAAATTTACCAATAAACTCATTAAAGCCGTGGAAAAATTCTGTTTCGTACACGGTTTCGAGATTGTGCGGATCAAAAATCTTCTCCGGTTTGCCAGAAAGTACGGTGCCATCTGGTTTAATGAGCACCGCCTCTGTAGCAATACGGTAGGCAAGGTTGATATCGTGCAGACTGATGAGTATCGTTTTTCCCTCGTGAGCGAGGTTCTGGAGAATATCCATAAGCTCAATCTGTCTTCCTGGGTCAAGATGAGCTGCAGGTTCATCGAGAGCAATTATCGGTGTCATCTGAGCAAGCGCACGCGCAATGAGTACCCGGCGTGCCTGTCCTCCAGAGAGTTCATTGATAGGTGTTTCTGCATGTTCCAGAAGATCCATAGCAGCAAGTGCAGCATGAATTGCTTCCTGATCCTGTCGTGAAAACTGTTTCCATGGCCCCGCATGAATAAAGCGACCCTGTGAGACAATGTCATACACCGAGTATGACCAGGTAGGTTCAAAGAGCTGCGGCACCCATGCTACGATACGAGCGCGTTCACCGGGTGTAGCTTTTTGCATGTTAGTATTGCATAACGTAACGGTACCTGAGAAGGCTTTTAAGAGACCAAGTATAGTTTTAAGGAGCGTTGTTTTGCCAGAACCATTTGGCCCCAGAATAGTAACAATATCACCAGAGCGAGCTTCAATGGAAGCATTATGAAAAACAGGAATGCCGGGGTAGCCTCCTGAGAGTTCTGAAATGTGCATTGACACAGCATCGGTGCATGGTAATTGTTTCATAATGACCTCAAACCATGTTTGGAAATTTTGTATAGGAAGTACGGAGCACCGATGAGCGCCGTTACTGCGCCAACAGGAAGTTCTACAGGCGGTACGAGTGTGCGAGCAGTGAGATCAGCAGCAATAAGCATAATCGCTCCGGTGACTGCTGATGCGGGAATAAGCCATTTGTGAACTGGTCCTACAAATCGTCTTGCGATGTGTGGCGCTATAAGCCCGATAAAGCCAATACTGCCCGCTGTTGAAACTGATGCAGATATTGTGAGCGCCATGGCAGCTCCAATCACAAGACGTGCTTTGCCAGGATCAAGCCCAAGCATGATGACTGATTCATCTCCTGCTGAAAACAGGTCAAGTATGCGCGATGAAGCGAGTGCAGCTATAAAGCCAAGTAGTGCAGGAATGAGCAAAACTAAAAGCTCTCCCAAACCTCTCCCGGAAAAACTGCCGAGCAGCCAGAAATATGCCTGGTGGAGCTGTTTGTCTTTGATAGCGACCAAAATGGCAATGAGCGATGAGAAGAGTGAGCTTAGTGCAGTGCCTGCAAGTAACAGCGTTACCGTGTCTCCGCGGGAGCCAAACACGCCAGTAATGAGATATACTGCAAGCGTTGCTATAATGCCCCCAAGAAATGCCATAGCGCTGATTGCAGAAAAACCGGGAATAGAAACAGTCCATCCTAATACAATAGCAAGTACAGCACCAAAAGCTGATCCCGATGATGTTCCAATGATGTACGGATCTGCAAGGGGATTGCGAAAGAGTCCCTGAAATACAGCTCCTGCAGAGGCAAGACTCGCGCCGACGATACCTGCAAGCATTGTTCTCAAAATTCGTAAATTTAAAATAACAATATAAGGATCGCTTTCGGTGCTTTTTTTACTGATAATTTCACCTATGGCACGAAACGTATCCCACAATGGGATACGTACCGCGCCTAGCGAAAGTGAGAGCACTATGATGAGCATTAAAAGAAGCAGAGCAGGATAGAAAAAAACTGAGTTATATTTTTTTGCTGTCATTGTACGTGCTCACGGTAAACATTATTATTTGTTTTTTCCATGTTATTTGAAGAGTTCCGGATAGAGAACCTTAGCCAGAAGCTCAATGGCATCAACAAACCGTGGTCCCGGACGGCTAAAAATATCATCATTAAAGAGAAGCACTCTGTTCTGTACAACTGCAGACATCGAAGACCATCCTGTACGTTGTTTGAGTTTTGTGTTATCCATTTCGGGGCCATGAGATAAGGTCGATGCAATATACATTGGGTTTTTAGTCAATACAGCTTCAAAAGAGACAACAGGCCAGTTTTCTGTAAGATCGGCAAAAATGTTTTTTGCGCCTGAAGCTGTAATAATCTGTCCGATAAAGGTATTAGGGCCAGCAGTCATCAAAGGTTCATGCCAGACTTCCCAGAACAGGGTTGGTCGCTTATCATCGGGTATTTTTTGTATTTTTTCGGCTACAAGAGCAATTCTGCGTTTTAGCGACGCAATGAGATCGGTAGCAGTTTTGCCATTCCCTGTTACCTGTCCGATAAGGGTAATTCCATTGTAAATATCATCAAATGTTTCAAGCTTTATGAGCATGACTTTGAGGCCTGCTTTTGTGAGCGGCTCAAGGAGTGATTTATGAGCATTGAGTTCGCCAATAACGAGGTCTGGCTTTAGTGCAATAATAGTTTCAATGTTGACTGTTTTAGCACTGTATCCACCAATTTTTTGTACATTTTTTGCGCTTTCCGGATAATTACAGTACGTTGTGTTTCCGATAGTCGATGAACCAACGGCGTAAATAGTTTCAGTGAGCGCAGGAGAAAGCGATACAATGCGTACTGCTTTACCGGGTAAGGTGATTGTGGCACCGATCGAATCTTTTACCGATATCGATTGTGCCCATACAAAGATTCCTGCGATACCTGCTACAAGGAGCACAATGAGTGCAATTTTTTTTCTTGTGAGCATTTCTTTCTCCTTGCGGATGTGTCCGCATGTGTGCCTCCCTCAAAAAGAGTAATGAGGGACAGACGAGCCCATCTGGAATAGCAATCGCTAAAGCTCTGTAGCTCATCTGGCACGTACTAGCTTCTCATTGTCTGTGGGAGCAACGCTCGAAACAATGAGTAAGCTGGGGAGAAGAAACGTTTCGTCTTTTTGAGGATTGATCGAACAAACTCAGTTCAAGAATGGCCGATCGCACCACGCCTGGACCACGAAGCGTTTCTGCGAATTCCCATGGGGCAGGGTATCCTGGCTCGCTATGTATACAGCAGAGAGCATGCAGTACCATAGCATACAGTTACGGGCTAGCTCCGGCTTTTAACCGGATTCCCCCTCTTGGTCCGCTGCGTGACTCGCATCGAAGGCAAATCGGAAAATTTCATACCTGTATCCGATTTGCTTACGGTAAACAAGTCCATACAGTTGGACGCACCTCATGGTTCTGTACCCTCACCACGTGCTCGTGGTATGAATATTACAATGAGCATCGCACGGGGACAGACTATACACTCGCAGTATAGAAAAGTTGCCATGCAGGGTCAAGATAGTGTGGAGAGAATTTACTGGTAATAGTGCTTACTCATTTGAATTTTAAATAGTATGAGATGCTTGCATGATGGTCTATATAAAAACGATCCGCGGTTAATCAGCGTAATGAATTGTTTTACTTCACGCATCATGATGGGTTTGTGCATTGTGGTTTGTTTGCGGTTCAAAGAGCCAGCAAGGGCACATCCCCTGTGCATGGCAATATTGTTAAGGTATGTAAGCGCATCGCGTTCATAGCTACCCGCAGTAGTTACCACAGTGAGGATGGGCTTACCAATCAGTTCTGGACGGTGAAACTAATCGGCAGTGCGGTCAATAAATGTTTTCATTCTGCCTGAAATGGAACACATGTATACAGGGGACGCAAGAATGATTCCATCGGCTTTACTGAGCTTTTCGCGAATCGATGGGGCATCATCAGTGAGGGCACAGCGCTTACCTAGAATACAAGCCTGACAGCCAACACAATCCTTTATCTCGTTATCATAGAGAAAAACAAGATCAGTATCGATATCATGTTGCTTGAGTACAGAAGCTATTTGAGTAACGAGTGAGTATGTGTTTTTTTTACGTTTACTGCCGATGAGTGCAACAACCGTTTTTGCCATCGTATGTTCCTTGTGAATATATAGTAAAGTAACTATATACTAACAACAAACAGTGGTAAATATAACATTTATTATTTACTTGTTAAAAGTAATTACTCATGGTATGCTATAAAAAACCACAATATTAAGGAAAGGAGCGAGCTATGTTTTTATTTGAAACACTGTCTGCAGGACAGGTTTTTATGTGGTTTGCAGTGCTAGCTGCACTCATGTTGCTAAATGAACTTGCTCGGGCAAACAAATGGGCTGCCCTTG
Organism: Spirochaetota bacterium; assembly: GCA_029547205.1. Lineage (GTDB taxonomy): Bacteria > Spirochaetota > Spirochaetia > Treponematales > UBA12059 > JAKPPT01. The sequence continues at coordinate 250,636 of JAKPPT010000068.1, read as the reverse complement.
CATTGTTCCTGGTCTTACCAATTATTCTCACGTTTACAGTATGGATTAAAACAGCTGTCCCTGATACTTCTGTTGGTACCTGGTTCCACTGGGCAAAAGTGTACTCGGTGCTTGCTGGTTGTCTCGTTGTGTGGGCAATCCGCTTTATTAAGGGCATGGAAACCAAAAAAGCGGTCTTATTTCTTCCTGCACTTATTCTTGCATTGAATATTACGGAAGCAGTTGTTCGTGATTTTCAAGTTAGCACATTCAATGGCGTACGTGATGGTATGCTGCTTGTCGGCGGACCCTGGAATATCATGAACGGAATTGCTGGCATATTGAACATCATTGCGATTTCAGGCTGGATGGGAATTTTTGTTGATCGCAAACATAAACAGCAGGATATGATCTGGCCTGATATGCTCTGGCCATGGATTATTGCATATGACCTCTGGAATTTTGCATATGTTTATAACTGTGTTCCGGATCATGCTTTTTATGCAGGACTTGCACTGCTTCTTTCATGTACCATTCCAGCATTCTTTATCAAAAGAGGAGCATGGCTCCAACATCGTGCGCATACACTGGCGTTCTGGATGATGTTTGTAATGACGTATCCCTCATTTGTGGACACGAGCGCATATGCGGTAAAATCGAGCCATTCGACTACAGCGCTCTGGGTAGTAAGCGGCCTCTCGCTTGTGGTAAATGTAGTTGTTACTGGTTACCATGTCTATAGACTTATCAAGAACAAAGTGAATCCCTTCAAAGCTGAGGTATACACAGATCTCCAAGCCTATAAAAAGATTGCTGAGCTTAAAGGCTAACGAAAAAGGCTTACAATAAAAAAGGCTTCCCGCAATACAGCTTGGGAAGCCTTTTATTTTGCACAAATATTGATATTATAAAAAAATCACAGGGTGATATTTTTAGGATAAGTATCTATAAGGTAAAGTACTCGTGTTTCCTTATGGCTAGTTACCAGAATGTAATGGTTTAGCATTTTCCATACCGAATAAGTATAAATCTGTAACATATGCGTATTCCAATTAGATATATGGACTTGTAGAACAGTATCTCCTTTTAAATAGGAATAAAGTATTCGTGGCTTTTCTTAATGTTATTTTTGGATTAATAACGATTTATTCTAAAATAGGTCTTTCTATTTTTATTATTTATTACTTGTAATCAGGCATGCTGGTGAAAAACTAGCCTTGTAAAGCCTGGTCATAATCAATTTTTGCTAGTTAAAATAATAAATTTTTTTAGTGGCAGCGGTATTGAATCTATCTGAGTTGATTCAATCATAATCCATTTCCCAGCTTAGTCATTTCTACATAGAAAGCAAGCGGTCGGATAAAAATCGACCATGGCAAGTCCTGTCGTAATCCCTTTTTACAGGTCAATCATTTCTAACGATTTGGCAACATTGGTAGTAAGAAACACTGAAAAGCCGTCGTAATCCCTTTTTACAGGTCAATCATTTCTAACTATACAATTTAAGAGCATATATGTTATGCACAGAATATGTCGTAATCCCTTTTTACAGGTCAATCATTTCTAACAGAATATTACGGGATATCATTCGAGGAAGCAAAAAAAACGTCGTAATCCCTTTTTACAGGTCAATCATTTCTAACGATGGCACAGGAAATCACATTGCCTCAAATAACTGCTTGACAAGTCGTAATCCCTTTTTACAGGTCAATCATTTCTAACGCTAATAGATAAGGTATGCTGGAAATACCTCGTAAAGCGTCGTAATCCCTTTTTACAGGTCAATCATTTCTAACGACCATTGAAAAGTGGCTACGAGATGGCCGTATTGTCGTAATCCCTTTTTACAGGTCAATCATTTCTAACACCTTGAGTTTTGATACATATCGTAAAGCTTTAGGCGTGTCGTAATCCCTTTTTACAGGTCAATCATTTCTAACAAAAATGGATTTAAGCACACCATGTCGGGATTGATTGAGTCGTAATCCCTTTTTACAGGTCAATCATTTCTAACCAAAATAGTAGCTTTCAGTAGCTACGAGTCTGCAGAAAAGTCGTAATCCCTTTTTACAGGTCAATCATTTCTAACCGCTTGGGCGCATGTTAGAGTTTTAAAGAAACAAGTCTCGTCGTAATCCCTTTTTACAGGTCAATCATTTCTAACTTTTCATCTGTGGCATTGGTGCACTACAAAAAAAGTCGTAATCCCTTTTTACAGGTCAATCATTTCTAACAAACCAATTAAAACCAAGAAATATTAAAAATAATAATGAAAGTCGTAATCCCTTTTTACAGGTCAATCATTTCTAACGTCCACAGTAATAGCATCTTATAGCTATAAGAAGGCGTCGTAATCCCTTTTTACAGGTCAATCATTTCTAACGCAAGAAAAGTATTGTCAGAATATGGTCTAGCCATAATACAGTCGTAATCCCTTTTTACAGGTCAATCATTTCTAACATCCATATAATGATCACATGTGCATCGGCTTTGCGTAGTCGTAATCCCTTTTTACAGGTCAATCATTTCTAACCTAATCATATAATGTGGCGAATTATTAATAAGATGCTTGTCGTAATCCCTTTTTACAGGTCAATCATTTCTAACGCCATATGACAATCTAAGAGCATACAATGGCAATATTGAACAAGTCGTAATCCCTTTTTACAGGTCAATCATTTCTAACGCGAAATATTCCGCACTTGGTGCAGTCGCCGAATTGTCGTAATCCCTTTTTACAGGTCAATCATTTCTAACGGCGATATCACTCACCGAGAGGAGAAAAGAAAAATGGTCGTAATCCCTTTTTACAGGTCAATCATTTCTAACCTTGATCCAGTACGCTACTTCACCGACCGACCGCACGTCGTAATCCCTTTTTACAGGTCAATCATTTCTAACAATCCTGACCATCCTTCCGGGGCAACGGTCGAAACCCTGATAGTCGTAATCCCTTTTTACAGGTCAATCATTTCTAACAGCTGTTGGTGTATTTATTTGAAATACTTACACTTAAATTGCAAATTGCGTCAAGGTCTGGGGAAAAAGATACATTTTTGCTGATTTTGTGCATGTTTTTAGCAGGTGTCATAGTTAACTCCTTATAAAGTAATAAATTATGTAATTGCGCCAACCTAGCTTAAAATAAGCCTTTTTTGTAAAATATTCAGGTTGACGCTCATTACAAAAATAATGACGATTTTATTGCTTCTTTATCAATATCATTTTGTAGCGGTAATGCTGTTCCAAGCCGTGCGGTTTTTTCATAATCTAGCTGACAGAGTGGTATAAAAGCGAGGGAATCAGTTTCTTTGTTAATTAGAAATGATAAGCGGCGTTGTATCCTTTGAATTTCATTATCATCACAAAAAACTTCAAATACCGATTTTTGAACCCTATATCCTCTGGATTCCATAATCTTTGCAATTTTTTTGAGAGTCTTTATATTGCTGATATCATATAAAATAATCCAGTGTCGTTTCATCATAAAAAGATACTATCCTCTTTAACTAAAATGGAGTTAATACCAATCGTCTCAATTTTTCTATAGCAATCTTCACATACATAGTAGCATATAATAGAATCTTCTTTTGGTTTTATTTCATTTTTTATTGTTGCAAGCAATTCTTTAATTTTGTCGATTTCCATATGCACTTGAAAGCATGACTTTTGAAGCCGTACACCATACGATTCACAAATTTTTGCAATAGCACTCAATCGTTTAGGATCTGCAATATCATAACATACAATAGCGTACATAATACTACCTGATCAAAAATGGTTTGTACTGTTTTTCTTCACCCTTTAACACACGTTTAAAGTGATCAATTTGATGTGCGATGACATTAAAATACGAAATGCGTTCTCCTGTTGGAGGATATAAAATCAGAGTATTCATTTTTTCATCAAATTGACTGCTTACTTTTTGTAATCCAGTTTTTGTTAGAAATGTTGGAATCTTCTTTTTGCCTGCATCATTTTCTGATATAGAATTCAAACACTCTGGTGTAACAGGCATAGTAGATACAACATCATCGGCAGTTTTGTATTCAAAGTCTTCTTCTTTTAGTATACCAAGATTAAACAGAGCGCACGTTAGTGTATCGCAGAGAGGTACTCTAAACTCTTCCATTAAATCGAATGATAGTGAACGCCTGGAATATTCCAGTTTATGCAAATATCCTACACAGGGATCAAGACCTGCAGCTTCTATGAGCGCATCAACTCTATAATACAAATATGTGTAGAGCAAACTTAAGACTGCGTTTACATTATCGAGAGGTGGATTTTTTGATCGTCCATAAAAATTTGCCCATGCTGGTTTGATGTTATATTTAAATACTGAAAAATAATATTTTGCTGCTACGCCTTCAATACCACGTAATGTTTCAATAGATTTTGTAACGGGTATTTTGTTAATAAGTTTTTGCATTTCATTAATGGTACTTTCTATTGTATTTTGTTCGGTTTTTCGGTTTATTTTTTGCATTAAAGCGAGCTGATTTTTAAGTTTACCTTCTACTATTCCAGTAACAATGGGAATTTGTAAATATTCATTTTCAAGAACTCTGAATTGGTCTCTTCTGGTAAAAACGTTTTTACCATGTTCAAATTCAAGTTTAGCATTAAATAATCCGTTTCTATTGAGAAAAACTGTATCAATCTTATGTCGCATAATCAGCTTTAGTGCGCTTGAACTAATATCCACACCCGATAAAAAAATAAGTCTATCGGTTTCATGTAAGAAAATTATTCTTTTATTGCCGGTATATGATGTAAAAAAAAGAGCATCATCCTGTTTCCCTAATTTTCCTGATTCGCTGATAAAATAGATTGTTCCCATAATCCTTCTCTCAACCTCCTACAAAAAAGCGTAAGCGGTTTTTTCAAAGAACCGTATTGTGTTTTAAGTATCAGTATATCTAGCATCGATATTGTTCTAATAGCCATTGCGTAACAGATAAAAGCCAGCTCTCAACAATGTCTTTGGATTCGTTAAAAACTTTTAATATATCTATAAATGAATCGGTGAGCGTTTTCAAAAATTTTTCTGCTCCTGCTGCAGAATCATTGTATCCAGCATGACTGATATCATTTCGACAGTCACGCAATTTATCAAACGGACTTGCAACTTCCTTTGCAAGTCTCGATGTTTCCAGTTTTTCTCCAATAGCTCGATATTGTTCTTCATCGCGAGGATGTGTATAGTTTTTACCTGGACAGGCAATAAACTGAAAAAATCTTGATACTGCATAACGATTGTCTTTATTGTATATGTCATCAATGCCCAATGTGTATAGAATGATACTGATAACACTCTCTTCGAGTAAAGTTATTCCCTGTTGTACGAGTGAATATTCTATACATAGATGTACTGCAAGCAGTAAATTAGCCATCGAGTTGTTTTCAAATTTAATAACAGTTTGTAATATTCTATTGTATAATGGTTCCAGTGGCTTAATGTATATATTTTTTTGCTCCATCAGGGTTTGCAATCTTTCTCGTACGGTTGTAAATACATTGCCAGCTATAATTTCTTTTGACCGGCAGGTTGAAAGTACAGGAAGTAAATATTTCAAGGCATTGGAAAAGCTACGTTCCAGATTTAATACTGGATCAGGTTGATCGGTTTGGTTTCGTATAAATCCTACTGTTTCATTCACTAATTTATCAATACTATATGCACTGCCTGTTTTAAGATAAAATTCAACAGCGTTACTCCATCGCAATAATCGATCAATACGAGTTAAATCGATAATAGGTGCACCTTTCTCATTTCGAGCTTCAAACGCGCCATAGTAAATACCTGTAATTTTAATATTTTTTAATGATCGGGCATAGTTAAGAATTACTAAACCAAGCATCGGCAAATGTCTAAAAGCATGAGTAATATCAAAAATAATTTCGGAATTTTCTGGTATTGCATCAAATACTCTATTAAAAAGCTGCCATAAGGTTTCTTCACTGGAAACTGTTGTAATATCTATGGTAGTAGGCACAACACCAGGCAGTAAGTGTGCAAGTTCAGTTTTAAAACTATTGGAAGTGTCCCAGTGTTTTGTACGTGCCTCGAGTGTCAAAAATACAATTACCGATGTAATTTCTTTGCAATACATTTTTGCAAGAGCACTCTGTGCATAACGCGATTTATGCATAATTCCGTCTGGTGTTATGTAAGGCACTTCTTCATAGTTCCCCGTTCCCAGAAAGGTTAAAAAGGTAAAGGGCATTCTGTATCTCCTTTTATTGTTCGCTAAGTATTTTTTTTATTGTTTCTACCTTTGCATATTGCTTACCGCTTTGTTTTTCCCATTTGTTAATTTTTTGGAAATAGCTTTTCAATGCTTGTGCAATTTTTATTTTATCATCATTTTGATACTTATCGAGACTATTATAAATTTCGACAGATTTATTAAAATCACCAGTTTCACTTGATAATTGATTTATTTGCATGATCAATTTATCAAGTTCTGACATGCTTTCTAATTTTATTCTTTCAGCTTCCTGTTGTTCTAATTGAGTTTTCTTTTGACGTTCATCTTCTAAGTTCGAAAAGTTATTTTTATCTACAGTAAGGATACCATAGCCCAGAGCCGTTTTAGCACCTATACCTTCTTTAGTAAGAGCTTGTTCTAGAATCGTTTTTATAGATTGTTTTAAACTCCCATAGTCTTTTCTATGTTTATTTATTATTACTCTAAAAACAAAGGTAGTATTGGGCTCTACAGTTAAAAACTTTATTGGTTTTGGTTCTAAATAGTCAGCTGGAGCTTTGGCGTCCTGATAATATTCCCTATAATGGGGATTCATTATATCTATATGTAAAGCGGGTACTTTTTCGGGATATGCATCCAGAAATACTACAGAACCTTCATTGCTTTGACCGCCAAAATAGTATTGTATTTCTGCTATATTCTCATCATCTATTTTCCCCTGTTTAACTGTATTATACTTTTCCATGTTAGTATTAATTTCTTTTATAACTGTGGTAAACCGAAGGAGACCTTTTATGCTCGATGCGGGTATATAGGGTATACCCAGCATGTAATCAAAAACCATGCTGACTTCATTTGGATGGGTTTGTCCAATACCTGTAATGAGTGGAGTTTTAGTGGTTGCTTTTAATTCAATTACTTCATAGTCCTGTTCGGGAAAAGAAAGCAAATAGTTTTGCTGATTTTTATGTAGTAATTCTAGTTTTTCTCTTGAATTGTTTGTAAAGCTATCATACCTTTCTTTATAATAATTTACAGCATTGGATGTATTTCCGTTGTTGTTACATGTATGATATAATTCTTTGTCTTTTCCGCTGATAACTATAGGTGTATATTTATTAAACCATAAACTAAAATTACCCTTATTCTGATTAAAAATATTCTGAACATCATTGCCCGTAGGAACTGCTGATTGATTATTGTTGTTAAAATTCCGGTGTGCTTGCACCTGTGGATTATTTGTGTTTGGTCGGTTTTGATGAGATTGACGTCTGTAGTTATCTGACATATTCAATCATCTCCATTAGTTTCAGCTTCTTTATCATCCAGAAAGGCATTCACATATCGTTTATACCACTCTAGCATAAGGAGTGTTTCCTTTTGAAAAAGTACAAACTCATTCTGGTTTTTCTGCATAAGCTTCTGGATAAAATCTTTACAATCACTACTTTCTAATTTAAGTGGATTTTCAGGTCTTCCAAACCATCCTCGTATCACTTCTAATATCTGTCCCTCTTTTTTCCCAAGATTAAGCTTGCTTTTCGCTGCCCAGAAAGCTAAAGCCTGCCCCAATCCATTCTGCAGTATCATAGTAGGACAACCTGCTACAAATGATTTATAGTTTTTATTATTTAATTCATTATAATTTGTTTTAATCTCATCAACCTTTGTAAGTGCATATTGGGCTCGTATTTGTGCTATATTTTTCATATTATGCCCCCTGTCTATTGAAAGAATGCCACTCTATTTTACAAATTCCCCGGCCAAGCGTTTCGTCACCACCTATTTGCACAAAGCTTTTTATGCCATTTTCTACTGTTTCTTTTACAGTTTTTGCCTGTAAATCAGTATCAAAGGCGGATGCACTGTAATATACCACGCTGTAAAGTAATGTATTTGCGGGTAGCAACTCTTGATACCTCAATGCTCTATCTTTTGCAGTGCCAGTTGCTGTATCAATTTTAATCTGGGTTTGTATTTCGGTACAGTAAGAAACGCAGTAATTAAAATCTTCGTCGCTAATTAATAAAAGATTTTCAATTTGTGTAATATATTCATTAATTGCATTAAGATTATTGCTTCCGTTTATTTCAACAACAAGATCTTCCAGTAGTATTTTCTCCTGTAAATTGAAACTTCCATTTACTGATTTAAGTACTATTGCTTTTTCATTTTGAATGGTGGTAGGTATAGCTATTTCATTCATTTCAAAACCACAGAAAACTAAATCATCAATTAATCGTTTTAACACAGCAGGACAGGTTACATGTACAAAGGGTGCTATATTGCTTCTCATGGGAAAAGCGAGTAATTTCGCATCGGAAACAGAGATAATTCCTGCAGTATTGCTTAGTCTTTCTGTTTTAGCATCTTTTATTGGATAATCTTTATCATTATCACTGTCATTGCCAAATATGTAATTTATGAATTCTCTGGCCTTCCTGCCATCCTTTACCTCGTTTTCTGCAAATCGGCGAAAATGCTGGCGTAAAGCACCTTTTACAGATGATGCCTGTATATGGGGCCAGTTAGTATGTCGTTCTCTCTGAATTGGTAAATCCACCACCGATGTTGAACTTCCAGCTCCTGCATGAATTGGAGAAATTCCATAGTACGTTACAATCGACGTTAGTTCCCGTTTAAGCATTTTTATCCTCCTCGATTGGAATAGTATTTTCTATAACTTCAGCAAACACACTCCCTGGTGGATAGTATGCCTGCATTGGTTTGTGAAACCCTTTTGCCATATCCCAGCCTCCAAAATATGCAACTCTATCAAAGGCCAGCACTTTTTGCTGGTTTTCTTGTGAGCAGGGGATATAAGATAGTGCAAGATAAGAAAATGCATTTTTGGGTTCATAGATATTTTTTAATTGTTCATTATTAAATTGTTCATACAATCCAAATCGCTGTTCTGCACCAATCTTTATATATCCCTTATCTGAAAGAATATTATCCTGGGTAAGGCCAAATAATAAACGGACTTGGTTATTAAGTCGAAAATGGGAGAACCCATACAGTTTACCTTCCCTTGTGCTTCGATTATCATAAAGGGCAACTCCGACCCGTTCTTCTTTGCAATAAAAAAAATCGGCGCTATAGAAAGTAATTTTTTCTTTATCCTGTTTAAGATTCAGGTCTTTGATATTAATAAAGTATCCAGAAAGTGTATCGATGGAATTTTCTAATTTTTCAGGCCACACTTTTATGGGTTTAGACGAATATATTTTCTTATCCTCAAGATCTTTTTTGTTTATTATTTTTGCAGGGACAATATCCTTTATAGGGATGTGGTTTACTTTATTATTTTTATCTCTACATTCATCTTTATCATTTTTATTATTTCTCTGATAGAACCAGGTAACAGGAACAGGTATAAAAAATTCTTTGTCTTTTTCAAATAAGGGTCCCATAATGGTAAAAGGGGGTGGAGCTGAAGGCTCCCCAATCATCTCATAAATTACTTTATCTGCTTCTTTAGCTATATAGTCTGAAATACAAATATTTCTTTCTTTTAGGTAAGCAGTTCTTACAGCACCTGCTATAGTCTGTGCAGGGGGTGGAAAAATAGCAGCATTGGAAAAACTATCATCCTCTGCTCCCCTCACAAGTATTGTATCTATTGGTTTATAGGTATACCATGTAATACTACTCATTTCCTTCACCTCTTAAAAACGCAATCATTTTTAAAACATCAGTATCATAATGATATTCAATGCTATTCTCTTTGATTTTTTTTCTTATCGTTACATTATAAATATGTTCAGGGATATCATGAATTAAATCTTTTTCAATAGATTTTCTTAGAATACTTTCTATGAATGCAGTGCATTGATTTTTTAACTCATTTTCATTTTCTTTATAAATTTCAATAATTGCTTTAATTCCATCCTTATATAGTTCAAGATTATAAAGCAGAGAATTGGATAAAATATACTTCTCGGTATTAAGTAGCTTTTCAAAACTTTCCCATGCAGGATCATCCCACTTTCTATAGAAATAACGACTTCCTCCACTCCGTTTACGTAACTCTATAGCACAGGCATTGCGACAAGCTTTTTCCTTTGCATAAGAGTCTAACAGTTTATGGCTATCTCTAATTACAGAAAAAAGAGGTTCTTTATAATGAGCGATAACGATTCCAGCAGAGATACTTATTTTTTCTCCCCTACCCATTCCATGTGAAAGTTTTCCAGGGGATAAATGTATTGTTGTATTTTCTCCTATAACTTCTTCTTTTAATTTACCTTTTTCATCTACATTGATAACAGAGTAATACCTCGTATAGTAGTCTGAAATTTCTTTTGCCGCTGACAGAACAGTATCAACGGGCATAATTGCGCAAACGTCGTCTCCACCTGCATAGATGAGCCTTCCCCCGTGTTGTTCAATAATACGAGGAACACCATAGAGTGCAAAGTCTCCAAGGGCTTCTGATATTGCACTGTGAATTGCAGGGGTAATTAGGCGCTGTTTATCATACAAAATATTCCAATTATCGTGATATTTTCTTTCAAAGTCTCTGTCCTGCATTCTCTCTTTAATTTCTGGATGAATCACGCTACTCCAGGTGGCAGCTATGGTTTCGCCCATAATAAGCTTGCCCATATTATCTCCATCCATAAGAAGGAGGGCATAGTATTTATCCTTATTTTTTAACTCTTTTATTCCTGATTTGGTATCATCATCTGAATCATATAATTGTTGAGCAATTTCTTTTTGTTTATCATTCTCAGATATGTTTTTTCGTTTATAATAATCAAATAAAGATATCTCTGCTGTTGATGGGAACGATTCGTAATCTCTAAATGTATTTGCAAGTATATGATTAAGCTTCTTTTCCTTTAAAGCTCGAGCAAGGAATCGTTTGACAAGACATATACCACAGAGTGCTTCATGTTCTTTAAGCTCACCGCTTTCTTTTTTTGCATCACTTATTCCTAAACCTTTTCTTACTTCTTGCCAGAAGGCATCCATATTTTGTCTATACTCATGGGCTGCGTCAATACCAGAGTATGGTGTATCAGTAAGAGCTTCCATTTCACCACAGAGGCTGCATTTTATTCCATTTTGCTCCGGTCGGATATGTCGTGCTGACATCTTTAAATTAGAGAGAGTATTTTGAGCTAAAAGATTTGTAAGAGGATACAATTTTCCTACTTCATTTTTATAATCAATTACCTTTTTGAAATTTTCTATTTGTTCTTCTACCTGTTCAACTAATTTTTTATTTATTAAGTTTTCATACTTCGCTTTATTATTATTACTCAGTAAAGGTGTAGCAACCCAACTGATATCCCAGTAACTGGGAATCTGTTCATTGAACTGTTTTTTTAAAAGATCCTTATTACAGTTGGTTTTATCTTTAATAAAATCAATAACGATATTTGCAAGATATTCCCATTCTTTCTGTATATGTTCCTGTATCGTTTTCCCTATCTCTTTTGCATAGTTTAAAGGAACAAGAAATAAAACTTTATTGGGGAATGTAGCAATGTCATTACAGGTGTGCATTCTGGGAATATAGCGTTCATCGAGTATCCATGTATTTTTAAGATACTCCAATACAAGTGGTTGATCGATTAATGATGGATACAGTACATGATCAGGTCCTAAATATTCGATTATCCACCGAATTCCCTCAAAAGCAAGCCACGAAAGGAGAATTGAACCTGTCCAATAATCCCGAAGTTTTCTTGCTTTGCTAATAAAAGATTGTACTGGGGTCACTGTAAAAATCATGACACCAATATTATCTATATCATTTAATTTCTTTTGTTCTTCTAATTCTAACCCATCAGGATTCATGCAGGACACAAGAGCAGAGACGAGGGCATTATGGTGCCAGATTGAGTGATCTGGTATTCTGCTGTCGGCTGGTAATTTGTGCCACAATGCACCAAAGCCAGCCACATTGTCCTGAGCCAGTTTAAATCGTAAGCCCAAATGGGTATAAATAAAACGCCCCTGAACAAATTTTTCATGAACCTTCAGCGTACTGGAATAGCCACTTTTTTCAGCTTTGTCGCCAATGATTTCAGCTATCTTGTTTCTTAAGATCTCATTTGTCCATTGCTGCAGCTGGGTTACATCAATTTTAATATGTCCACCCTGGATTGGGTGGGTAATAATAGGATCCGTAACAAAATCAATAAAACCATTTTTACTTGGATCCTTGGAATAACCAGGAAAGGTTCCCCTCTCAAAACCTGATGCAATACCATCAGCAATTTTCCATATATCTGCATCTCTATTAGGAACCTGTTCTCCAAACTCCTTAATTATTTCCTTTGCCCGATCTTCGTGGCCCTTTAATTCCATTACCTTATCAAATGGATCATGGAGATATGAGATAAATTTATTTTTCCAGTATGTTTCATTTCTTTTTTCGAAGGGCATTAGCGGCCTCCTTGAAATATATTTTTCTTTTCAAGATAAACATTTAATTTATTACATGCGTCTTGATAGTTTTTTCTATCACCATTATATAAATAAGGTAAAAATAGAATTGAACCAATAAAATTTGCTTTGCCATTTTTTAATTCTTTTCTGACATGTAAAAAATATGGTTTTGCATGTCTGTCAGTAATTTTTATATTTTCATTTTTTACAATTAATGGTTTAGCGATATAAGGTCGTAAAGCAAAGCTATGTTTTCGCTCAATAGATAAGCGAGCTTCTCGATAGGCTAAACCAATGTCAGAAAGAGCATCCTCCCATTTACTTGTATTTGCTATCTCAAATATTCTTGAATTACTACTGAATGATGTATAGTTTTTAAGTTCTCCAGTGAAGTTATTAGACTGCGTTAAATTTATAGTATTATCATTGGGTGTAATTGAAATAGATCCAAAGCCATTTCTGGATCTTGATCCAATACCTCCATAATAGTGTAGACAGCTCAGTGAGTTAATAATTTGATCCTTTTCTGTTTGTGTGCAGTTATGTAATTCTATAACCAACGAAAATCGTGAACCAGGAATAATATGAGAACGTATATATTTATTTACTCGTAGGTTTTTGTCATAATCACAAAGACCAAATGCTAAATAATCGAATATTTTTAAATTAAATCTTCCTCTACTACTTTCAACCAAATATGTTTTACCGCCACTTAATCCAGTTGTAAAATTGAACTGTTCATTTTTAATACTTATCTTTACTTTGCTCTTTTTTTCAGTATTTCCAAAGAGTTCCGCTTCTTTTTTTCTCATATTTGCAATATCATTTTCACCGTAAAGCGCTCTCCACCAGAACCGTAGTGCTCCTTTTATCGATGCAGCACGGAGTTCGACATTTTTAGGGTCTGCACCAGATAAAAACATTGGTGTTATGACTTCGCAATCAAAAACAAGTTCTTCTCTTTTCTTATAACGTTCAATATAAAATTCCATTTTCCCCTTACTCCTCCGTTACCATGATATCGCCAAAGCCAAAGCTCGTGTTTTTGCCGGTGCCTATATACGAACAGGTTTCTAATGCCTGCCAGAGATATGCTGGTGCAGGGCCTGATACTGTGAATGAACCCACAACGCCGCCAAGTTTGATTGCAGTTTGCTGGCGGACAGAATAGCGGGTGTAATCGATCCAGCGAAGTTGACGGTTCGTAATGTCTGCTTGAATATCGTTGTGGTCAGTGGTGCCGTCACGTACTTGAGCTGTACCATATAGTCCCGCCAGTGTTTGTACTCTCCGTATGCATGCTGTCAAAAAATCGCTTGCAAGAAAATCATCAGAATGTTTGCCATTGTGTCTGAAACGTACCGGTGTTTTGCATTGAACAGTGTAGGTTTTGTTGCGCGTTACCGTATCGGTTGTAACATGGTGGGTGGTACGCGGAATAGCATCCAGTTCAATGGTATCGCCATGTTCAATGGGAACATCGTTACCTGCAAATACTGATAGGGTATACGGTATTCGTGCCCGGAACAAACCTGTTTTGCCTGCTTCTCTCAGTGCAAAAATAGTGTGGGGGATATAGTCGATGCCTGATCCAAAAAACTGAATACGCGCGGTCAGGGATTGCAGGGTTATACCTGGTTTTGCATCGGCGATAATCCTGAATGGGTGGCTTGCCTTATCCCGTCCAGGAAGTACTGGTGTGTTTTTATCTATTATCGATTCAAAAACTCTTGCATAGGCACACGTTTTTCTAAAAACGCATACACTACAATCGGTATCATGCGTTACGCAGTGCATGCGCCTCAGGTAATAGCCAAAAACGCTCCGCAGTACAAATGCTGGATACACATCGGCAAGCGCAGGTTGTGAAAAGGTAATTTTACAAATAATTTCAGCTGTTTCGATCGATAGCATGTAATGCGTGTCCCCTCAATTTCTATCGTAATTCCTATTTAAAAAATCTGCAGCCCAACAGAGTGCTTCTATACCTGTGTCAGAGAGCTCGATTATGTAACGAGCTCCAAAATCATCGTTTTTATATGTCCCTACAAGCTTCTTTTCCTGATTGATATTTTTAATAGCAAATTCTATGCCATGTATTGCCTTCTGTTTATTGTAGTTTGTTGTGTATATGGTATGTATCCATTTATACTGTTCCCAGAGTTTTTGTATAAAATCTTTAAATTTTTGAGGATAGTGATGATCGTCCCCAAAAGTGGGTTTTTTTCGATTATCTGATGGTTTGAGTGATTCCGGCGGTTTAGGGAATTGTGTTCGGTAAGCGGTGATGTATACCTGTCCCATAGGGGAAAGTTCATAGAGCGTTTCATTGGTATCGGGTATCAGGACTTCGGTAAGAAATACTCGTATAATTTCAAAGATTTCTTTTTTTTCTATTTCGCTTCCATCCAGGTAGTTCAGTAGTTCCTGGTACGTGAGGGTTTCATCTCGCTCAAACCTTGCGAATACATCAGCATACATTCCCAACATTGAATAATCAAAACTAATTGGAAGCGGAGGGAAATCTATAATTTCGCGGAAACGTTCGTGCTTATACATAACTGGTATTTTAAGTATTTGACCAATTGCTACTGCTATTGCAATTTGTGCTTTGTAGCCACCTGTTGCATCAATGATAGAACGGTTAAGATTATTTCCCTGTGCTACAATACGCCCAATTTCTCGAACCAGGTTACGTAGACCATGAATCTTAAATTCTTTTGGATTTTGATCTTGAAGTTTTTCAATGACACGAATGTGTACGTGAACATTTTTTATGGGGTTATTGTTTGTAAAATACTCTTTGAGTGTATCTCCTGTATTACGTCCTGTTTCGGTATCAGAAACAAGAAAATAAATTTCTTCAAGCGGGGCTTTTTTTAGCGTGATAATATCATTAATTGTATTTATTTCCGCACCACAGATTCGGTCTGAAGGGTCCAGTTTGATTAATTCTTTTGCAAGGTTTTCCCAGTTGTTTTGTTTATATGCATTGCTGATCATTTCCCAGTTTTCAGGCCTGTTCTCGCTTTGTGATAGATTTTTTAAATTACCCTCAAAGAGGCTCGTACCTACTGTACATACAAGCACATTTCGATTTTCAAACAGCACAGCTTACACTCCTTTTGAAACTCTTAGTTTATTTACGAGTATTTATAAAAAGTGTATCAAAAAGTGGTTTGGTAAAATTAACTCCATAATATTTAGCTCTTTTTTTACTATAAAATAGAATTGAGTATTGTCAAGGTGTAAAAAATAAATTTACAATTTTTTTTAAACGCGGTACACTGAAGGTATGTCAATTGTTATAAGCGCTCTTGGAACTAACGCAGAAATCCTTGTAGAACTGCTCGGATATATCAATCAGAATATGTTCTCATTGTATAAACAGCACCCAGCCTATAGCAAAATTCAAAATGACTATAAAGAATATTTTCAGGGATATGAAGCTAATGAACTGTGGTTATACAGTACACAATCAGGAGAAAACGTGTTTAAAAATTTTATCGATTGGAAACAAAACAATGAGATCCCGGTGGTTTGCCGATGCTGGATCCTCCCTTTTGAAGATATTGATTCTTTTGAACATGCACAGCAAGCAAAAGAATTAGCGGCGAGGCTCGTAGGGGAAGCTCATCGCAGGACAAACAATGCAGTTTTTATTAGTCTTGCTGCTGGACGTAAAACAATGACCACAGACCTTGCCTGGGCAGGTTTGCAGTTTGGCTGTTCGGCATTTATTCATATATTGAGTAAGAGTAATAACGAAGATAAAAATCAATTGCAGCTTGATTCCATCAAGAGCGTAGACACAGTGATTGATTCCGATATTATTAAGAAATATTTCCCATACTATGATGGTAGAGGAAATAAAAGCCCGCTTGTTGCAAAAATTGAAGAAGAGTATACCTCTTTCATAGAAATACCGGGAGAAGATGAAAGTATCATCATCTCCAAAGAACATATTCCTCAAGGTGACTTTATAATCAATAAAATAGAAAAAAAGCTTACCGAAGCAGCAAATGTGCACGCGAATATCAATTTGTCGGATATTCAACAAACCTTTCCGTTTCTGGCAATGTATGATTATGAGCTTATTAAAAGGCTCAAAAACACACCACTTAGTGAGGACTTTGCGCGTGT
This sequence comes from Spirochaetota bacterium, assembly GCA_029547205.1. Taxonomy (GTDB): domain Bacteria; phylum Spirochaetota; class Spirochaetia; order Treponematales; family UBA12059; genus JAKPPT01. The sequence continues at coordinate 233,897 of JAKPPT010000068.1, read as the reverse complement.
AATGCCTAAAGTGGATTTACACTGTCACCTGGGTGGCGTTCTCTCAATTAATGAGATTGTTGCAATTGCACGTGAAACTTTAAAACAAGAAGGTATTGAAAAATTAAACATATCTAATCCGTATGAAACAATACAAAAAATCAAAACAAGTAAAGAAAAATTACATTATCAGGAAGTCCTAACAGTACTAGCTTCATTTTATGGCAGAGAATATGAACTTGAGGAGCTCTGGTATGGAAAATATCTTGATGCAGCACAATTTTACCATATAGGGTTTGAAGCATATGAGCAGCTAGGGAATTTGCAGGGAACGACTCTATTACAGAAAAGAACAGCAATTACGCTTGCAGTACAAACGCTGCTGGAAAATTATAAAAAACAACATGCGCTGGGACTTGAGTTGCGGTGCTCACCATATAACTATACGAAAGAAGGATTATCTGTAACTGAAGTAATCGAAACATTACTACAGGCTATTGAAAACAACAGAAGTGATCTTGAAGTAGGGCTTGTTTTTATTGCTTCACGTCATAAAAAAATGAGCGAAGTGTATAATTCAATAGAACTCTATGAAGAATTTGCCAGAAAAAAACATAATGATTTATTTTTTAAGTATTTTCGTGGGTTTGATATAGCAGGAAATGAAGAAGTGCGTAGACCATCAGAGTTGCGTGAAGCGTTTATGCCAGTATTGCAGGACTGTATCAATGTGACTATACATGCAGGCGAGACTGAAGATGCAAAGAGCATCTGGGAAGCAATATATTATTTAAATGCAGATCGAATTGGGCATGGTCTTTCGCTTGCAAATAGTGATGAATCGTTAAAGAAAAAATTCTTAAACAGAGAGATAGCTTTAGAGTTATGTCCTTCCTCAAATTTCCAGATTGTTGCTGGAGAAAATAGTACAGGATTCAATGATTACAAATTAAATCGTACCTGTGGGACAGTGTATCCATTGAAAGATTTCTTAAGACGTGGGTTCAAAGTTACTATCAATACCGATAACCCGGGTATTTCCAGAACAAGTATTACCAATGAATTCTTAAAAGCAGCTGCAATGTGCCCGCAGGATAAGGATAATATGCTATCAATGCTTGATGCAATTCAATTGGTAAAAAATTCAATTGAGAAGAGCTTTTTCCCGTATGATACAAAAAAGAATTTGCTTAATACTGCTTCTGCAAAACTAAAAGAGGAAATTGATAAATTTTTAGTATCATAGGCATGTAAAAAAATTATAACTCATTATCTTCATCAAAGAATCCAGCAAGTCGCTCTCTGAGAGCTTTCCGAAACGCGTGTCCTGTCATGCCGAGCAGTCGTGCAGCTGCTTCACGGTTACCATCAGTCTGTCGTAGTGCAAGAGAAACATATTCCCATTCAATCTGTAAGAGTTTTGCGCGCAAATTGATTCCCTGTGGTGGCAGTTTGCATTCATGCAAACATGCATCGGATTCCAATTGGGTGCTATTAACAATTGCTTCGATTCTCTGTGTTGTGATCATATCGGTTATTGCTTCTGGTTTAATAACTATTCCGGTGCTACTTGCTGCTCCTGAGTAAATTGTATTGCGTAGTTCTCTAATGTTTCCGGGCCATGAATATTCCTGGAATAGGGAAAGAACTTCCTGGCTTAGTTCTTTTTGTTCGTTATACTTTTTATTCCATTCATTAATAAAATGCTCCGCAAGAAAGATTATATCTTCTTTTCTTTCTCGCAATGGAGGTATGGTAATACAAAAAACTTTAATACGCTCATAGAGGTCTTTTCTAAATAATCCTTCTTTTATGAGTGCTGGAATATTTTTATTAGTGGCAGCCAGTATTCTCACATTGATTTTTTTAGGCTCATCAGAACCGATAGGGTAAATGACATTGTCCTCTATTGCTTTGAGCAATTTTGCTTGAATATCAAGTGATAAATCTCCAATCTCATCAAGAAAGAGTGTCCCATTATGTGCAGAGAGCAGCTTCCCGCTTCTATGTGATGTTGCTCCCGAAAACGATCCTTTCATGTGGCCAAAAAGCTCGCTTTCTGCAAGCTCTTTTGGTATAGCAGAGCAATTTATTTCTATAAAAGGAAAATCTTTTCTGCTGCTGTTTTTATGGATTGCGCGTGCAATCATTGTTTTGCCGGTACCTGTTTCTCCTAAAATTAGTACTGGTTCGTCATACAAAGAAGCTTTTTGTATTTCGTATGAAATATTCTGTAATGTTTTTTCCGATCCATAAAAATCGGATAAGTGTGATGCTGGCTTACTGTAAGTACCATTTTTTTCAGATTTAAAAAATGGTAAATTTTCAGTTATAATTTTTCGTGGTTTATAGATTCCGCCACCAAATTGTGGTGGTATTCCTTGATAAATTTCTGCGTCAACAATCTGTAACTGTGATGCCAGCAAAAGACAGGTCTTCATTTGTGGAGTACCTGAATCAATTAAAAATATCCAGTTAGGTTTAGTGTTTTTAGGAAGTTTTGTATTTACATCATCCTGTATTGTTTTAAGTACATGTATGAGAGTTTCCCAGATTTCTTTATAATCGATTGCGTCCTTAACAAAAAAGTCAATCGGATGGAAACGTGTTGTATTGCCTTCGGATCGTGCTTCATATTCAAGGTCATTGGCTCGCTCTAAATATGTACTGTTTGAACAGAGGATATAGGCTTCGTCAGGATGTTTTGCAAAAATAAAAGAAAGTATAGGCCCTGGTTCTTCGTCGTTTTCAGGATAGGGGTCGCGATTGCCAACAAAGGTTACAAGAATAGAAATAGTTTGTGCCATATCTATCATGGTATCATTGGTTGTCATGCTTTTCAATAAGCATAAAATATACCAGGTGATAAGTGAACTTTGTGTATGTAAGTTAATTACTATTTATATATAGTGTGCTGTCATCTGTCTTCTTGAAAGTAATTAAATGTATGATGTACCAATAATGTAACAAAATTTACATATGCACTGTAACAAAAGTTACACATATTATGTGTATTGTAACGGTGCAGTCCAATTTTGCATCTGTATTCCGGGAGACAGAGTATAATTACTTTTGGCACACTTTTTGCTTAATACATAGCAAACTGCCATGCGTTTTTTAGCATGGGGTTAGTAAAATTATTATCATGGAGGTATTGTATGAAAAAATTACTGGTACTCATATTTATTGTAACTGCGGGGGCTTCTCTTTTTGCAGATGATAATGCATTTTTTCAAATAAATATGTTAATAGATGATAATCTATTTACAAACCAGTATGCCATTGCTGATCTTGCAAAAGATCTAACTGGTTCACAAAAAATGATGATTTATAATCAGCATAAAAATGAACCAGTGTTACCATTTATTTTGAACCTTGTGCTTGGATGTGGAATTGGCTCATATATCCAGGGTGATACGGGTGGCGGGACAATCGCATTATGTGGTGATCTGGGCGGTATTTTGCTGGTAAGTATAGGATATGGTTCTTTTAACGCAGGAATGTTTACAACAGGAACAATAGTGTTACTTGCCTCGAGGATTTACGAGATAGTACAGCCGTTTGTTTATTCAAATAAGTATAACAGAGTACTCCGCACAGCACTTGGGATGAATGGTGTGGCATATAATGTGTATATGCTTCCAGACGCTAGCAATAACTGGAGTTTCACTGCAGTTGCCACTATACACCTCTAGGAGGTGAGGTATGAAAAAGACTTATGCTATTTTAATAGTTATAGTTCTTTTGATAATAGCTGCCTGTACGCCTTTTATAGATAGAAAAAATTTGACGGGTAACTGGACAGCATCTTTTTATACAACAGGTTCAACGAATCCGCAAGTCTTTGTCATTGGTGCTACTACCTCAGCAACATTTTATATAAATGACAATAATGGCAATCTTACCATTACTGACATTCATGACACGAGTTCATATCCAGTAAACTGGCAGCCCGGAACGGGATACTATGATGGTACCAATTTTTCAGCTACAATAACAGGATATTACTACAACCAGAATAATGATCGGGTAAATGCGGAAATATATCTTTCAGGTACAATTCCCGATGGCAGATCTGGCTCTGGAACTTTTCGCGAAGCGTTCTCAGTATATACTGGATCGGTTACTGGATGGGGGAACGCAACGTTTAATAAAAATTAAATAAAAAATGTTTTATGGGTGCATAGTCAGGTATTGCAGCGTAGTTTTAAACCCTGCAAACCTGGCTTTCCCTGGTGTCACGGAGTTTGTGAACAAAACCAGCATTTTCACATTTTTCGTGACACTATACTGAGCATGCAATGTTAGCCTGTAAAATTAAGCAATCCTGCACTAATCATTATTTACTTACTTAACCCCTTTACTCCCATTCCAGCGTGTACATAGCTGCTTCATCAGAAAAGACTATGTTTTGCCATTCGGAATCTGTGAGGTAGCCAACTGATTGAGTAAACTCTAAATAGCTATACAAAAAACCAGTTGCAATAACACGGTTTCCATCAGGTAATAGTATGGGAATATACAGTATATAAGGTATACCAGGACCGGCATATAGCTCCGTAATCCCATTTTCATTATTAGTGCGGTATATAAGTCTTCTGGAGGGTAAAAAAAGCGCAGGTTCTTCAGTATCATAAGTATCATACATCACGGTTGAGTTGCTATTCTCATCAAGGCTTTCCTGCTGCACAGCAAGCGAGGCGCCAGTAAATGCAGAAGCTTTAGGCATTGCTGTAATGAGAGCTGTTAATGATTGTGGAATATGCAGAATAAACGTATTCTCTTCTGTTGTAAGTCTTTCTCCAGAAAGTTCTTTTTGTGCTATGAGTTCGCACTGTGCAAGTATCATGTTAAAATTATCTAACATTATTATAGTTTCATCGATAGCTTTATTGCGAGCGTCTGCAATGAGAGAAGATTCCGATGTTTTTACTGAGCTTATGAGCGATTTCCATGTAAGTGTTGCAGACTGCATGGTTTTGTAAAGCGATGCTCGTGGTTCAATCCAGTGAGCAAGCGGACACAAAGGTTCAATGCGGGAAGGAAGATTGTTTTTTTGTTCTGTCTGTACCATCTCCGCAGTTGATAAAACTGGAGCATTGGAAGGTATTGCAAGTTTGGAAGAAGGAAGTGCCAGTGTGAGACATATAAGGTCGGTTAATGCATTTTTTATTTTCCAGCCTGGTGAATTGGTATACTGCTGATTGGTTTCTTTATCCTGTTTGAGAGCTATAATCGATCGAGCTGGCTCCTGTACGTTTTGAATAGCAGGTAGTGTGCTATTAGAGAAGCCTGTTCTGATAAGTTCGTACTGGTTTTTAAGTTCGGGAAATTTGTTGATGTATGATAGTGTAAGAAAAGAATAATCTTCAAAACAGTTTATAAAATCCAGCCCGCTTAGAATGGTTCTGTTCTGGATCTTTGGATTGGTAAGCTGTGAAAAGATTGTTGTTTCGAGGCTGATTTTTGGTACAAGTATAGCTAATAGTTTCCTCACCTGACCTTGATCTGATGGCATACTGTTCGTATCATCGGTTTTAGAAAGAGAAGTGTCGTTATATTTTCTTTGTATTCTGGTAATTGTAGAAAGCGTTTTTGCAGGGTCGTGTATCCATGTACCAATCGGTGTGAGTTTTTCCTGTTTGAGGAATTGTATAAAATCCTTAGAAATTTTTATCTCATAGTTTTGTCGTAAGAGTGACTCAGCCTTAATAAGTGCTGTTAGTGTTTGCAGTGCCTGTTCGTTTTCACTCAAACCTGTAAGTAAATATAAAATCCATGCAATAGTTCCATGTCTGGTTTTGAATGTGGCGGAATCTAAGTGACTAATAGTGTTTATATCAAGTGAAGCGAGAGTGAACCATGTCAGAACTCTATTGATAATATAGTTGCTATCGTATGACTGATTGTCTTTTATAATAGTTCCTGGATTGCTTGTATTAATCGTTGCATCAAATATTTCTGAATACCAGTCTCTTTCTGCAGTGAGAAGGTTCTCAGCATCATGTTGAACCTGATCTGGAAATTGAGAGAAAATTTCTGATTTAGAATATACTTTTTTCTTAACGATATCTATATTTTCATAGGTGTCAAATTCAATTACGTATTCTGGAATGGTGCCAAGGATCAATTCTGCGGTTTGTAAAAAATATATAGCTTTGGTGTGTAAAGCCTGTGTCTTAGAATCTTTTGGCTTTACTCTGGAAAAGTAGTTAAGTGATTCCTGAATAAACTGTTTTATGAGCGGTAGTTCAATAACCGGAAGCAGCCTGTGTTCAAGGTTTGCTGCGATTTCATAGTATGCTTCGATAAATAAATCGGCAGTAACAAATAGTGGTGCAGGGTCTTCTCCTGATTCTATCTGTGTTGCGCGGGTTTCATACATGGCTCGGAGCAGAGAACCGGTTGACTGCGCGGAACGAAGTGTTGCGTTTTTTGCTGGAACATAAGCAATTCCTAAATCTTCTATCATTCCCGTTACAGCATCGGGGAGCTTAACAAGCCCGGCAAACGATGTGAGTTCTTTACTGGTTTTCTTTGTATATAAACGCCATGCTTCAAGTGTGACAGCTGGATCTTTATCCATGCCAAAAAGATCTGCGCCAAATACAAGGCCGCGTTTGCCATCATACTCAGTCTCGTAAAAGTAATGGTAATAGTCATCATGAAAAAATGTTGAACCTTCTGGAGTTTTTATTTCTGAAAAAATAGGCAGTAAGGTACCAAACGGAATTTCTATTGGCTTTTTAAGTTTTTCTATGTCTTTTTGCTGGTTTAATTTTGCTCCTGGATAAAAGAGCGCTCGTTTACCCGCAACGACTGCAAGTCGATTATACGGAGGAACATCAAGCTTTTGAAAATGAATTGGTTCTGCATAGTAACTCGCATATTGGCTGCTAAGTTCTTCATAGTGTCGAGTAAAAAAATCTTTACGAAAATAGCCCGGTTCGGGTGTTTGTTTTGGAACAGTATTTTGTGCAATCGGTTCGTTTTGTAGTGCCTGGTTTTTACTGCAGGAAGTACCACTAAAAGCAATGGCGCACATGATAACACTCAGTGCTATAAGCGTGTTATTCATTTTTTTCATACTAACCTCTATGTTTTATTACTGGCAATAAAACTGATTATTCATACTATAGTATGTCAAAAAATATCAATTTAGTAAATAAAAATCCGTATGGAGCAATTTTCACTATTGCGATTTTTGCTGTTGCGAATTTTTTAACCCTAAAAAATATTCTGCAGGCCCTGGTGTATAAACAAATAGAAAGATAAAAAAGGCTGTCCATAAAGTTCAGGACAGCCTATGTGTGTATGTAATCAACTAAAAGTATTGATTATTCTCTATCAAATTATAGTTATTTTGCTTTTTCAAGCGCTTGCGAAACAAGCTGTAAAAATGAGCCTACTGTAATACTGACACCGGATACGGCATCGGTTTTACCATCGCTCTTAACAGCGATGAGGGCAGGGTTTTGCTTATCCAACAGTGCCTTTTGCATTCGCTCTGCCTGTACGTGCCAGGGACCCTGTGCCCCGTTCATGGGGTATGCACCAGCGAGGGAGCTTACGAGTTTCGATTTTCCTTTTGGATCTTTGGGCAGTGCATTCCAGACAACATCAACAATAGTGCCATTTACTACCGTAACGAGAACTGTTTCTTTCCATCCAGATTTATCAAATTCCTGTGCTGCTGCATAGAACCAACCGTCTTTTTTGTAGATACCTTTTTTAACAGGCTGACTTGCCAGTGCTTTTTTTACGAGTTCTACAAATGAATTGACATGTATTGTCGCGCCGCTTATAACATCGGTTTTGCCTGTCGTTGCATCATAGGTAATTTTTGATGGATCTTGAACGTGAATGAGATAGTCTTCCACACGTTTTGCTTGAATGTGCCACTCCCCCTGTTTGGCGGCTTGAGCCATACCATAACCACCCTGGCTTGCGTAGGTCTTTTTATCGGGCATACCAAGGTTTGATACAGCGTTCCAATTGACACTAACAATTTTACCGCCCTTAACTTCTACTACGACTTGTTCTTTCCAGCCTGAGTTGCCATATTGTGTATCCTGTGCAAAGTACAAACCATCTTTATAGGTTTGTGCAAACAGCATGACAGTGAATGCTAAAAAAAGCACTGCAAGAGAAAAACGCTTCATAGTACCACCTCATTATTATTGATTTATTTAATTATAGTTATAATTTAATGTAAATTCAAGTATTTATGAGCACAAAAAAGGCCACCCCATTGAGCAAATTAGTTCGGGGTAGCCTTTGGTTAGTGTCTCGAAGCTTGTAGATTAAAGTATCTCTACAACATTTAGGCTGCAAAAAATTCTTTCCTAGTAAAGAAAGCACGCAACCTTATGACCGGGTGCTAGTTCTTTTAGTTCAGGCTGCGATGCTTTGCATTGGTCCATACGTTTAGGACAGCGGTCGTAGAAATAACAGCCGGGGCGCTGTTTGTCTGGTGATGGAACATCGCCAGTAAGGATGATACGCTGACGTTTGCGCTCGATTTCAGGATCGGGAATGGGAGCTGCTGACAGCAGTGCCTGTGTATAGGGATGGAGCGGTTTTTTGTAGAGCTCATCAGCTTCGCTGATTTCTACAATCTTACCGAGATACATAACTGCAATGCGATCTGAGATATACTTAATAACTGCGAGATCATGTGCAATAAAGAGATATGTGAGCCCAAGATCCTGCTGCAAGTCCTTAAACAGGTTGAGAATCTGAGCTTGAATTGATACATCGAGCGCAGATACTGGTTCGTCGCAGAGAATAAGTTCCGGTTTGAGTGCCAGTGCACGTGCAATACCGATGCGCTGACGCTGACCACCAGAGAACTCATGCGGGTATCGGTTTTTGAAAAAGCGGGAAAGTCCTACCTTTTCCATGAGCTGTTCTACCCGTTCGTCCATTTCTTTCTTGGTGGTTTTGAGGAGTCCTTCTTTCATGAAGATCTTCATGGGTTCTGCAATGATATCGCGGGTAGTCATGCGTGGATTTAAAGATGCATAGGGATCTTGGAACACAATCTGCATATTGCGCCGAGCTTTGAGCATTTCTTCATAGTGCAGCTTTGTGATATCAGTGCCATTTAAGTAGACTTTGCCGCTAGTTGGCTCATGGAGCCTGGAAATGGCACGGAGCGTTGTTGATTTACCGCAACCAGATTCACCTACCAAACCGAGCGTTTCGCCTTTTTTTATCGAAAAACTCACATCATCAACTGCATAAATGTAGCCATGTTGCCTATTGAACAGACTGCCGGTCTTGAATTTAAAGTACATCTTAAGATTTTGAACATCGAGCAAGGTGTTTGATTCTGCCATAATTACTTCTCCTCTGCATACAGCCAGCATGATACGGTGCGGTTATGTCCAAGTGTTTTCTCTGGTGGATATTTTGTTCTACAAATATCCATAACCTTACTACATCGCGGATAGAAAGGACAGCAGTCAGGCAGGTTAATGACATTAGGTGGCTGTCCGGGGATGGAAAATAGCTTTTGAGCTTTATGCTCTTTATCGAGCCGGGGAACGCTTTCTATAAGTCCGACGGTATACGGATGTTTGGGATCTTTGAAAATATCGTCAGTGGAACCGCGCTCTACAACCCGTCCTGCATACATCACGTTAATCATATCGCACATTCCTGCTACAACACCGAGTGAGTGTGTGATGAGAATGACTGCGGTACCGAGTCTTTGCGAAAGATCTTTAATGAGATCGAGAATCTGTGCCTGGATAGTAACATCGAGAGCGGTTGTCGGCTCATCAGCTATGAGTACTTCGGGGTTACAGGAGAGTGCCATAGCAATCATGACACGCTGGCGCATACCGCCAGAAAATTGGTGCGGATACTGATCGATACGTTTTTCTGCAGCAGGAATACCTGCAAGTTTGAGCATTTCAATCGCTTTATTTCGTGCCTCTTTAGGGGATACTTTTTGATGGAGTACGATAGTCTCAATCATCTGAGTGCTGATGCGGAGGAAAGGATTCAAAGACGTCATGGGATCCTGGAAGATCATGGAAATTTTATTTCCACGTATCTGGCGGATTTCCTCATCGGTCATTTTGATAATATCTTTTCCTTTGTATAGCACTTCACCTCCAGCAATGCGTCCAGGAGGTGTAGGAATTAGTTTCATGACGGCAAGGTTCGTTACACTTTTCCCGGAACCCGATTCCCCTACAATTCCGAGCGTTTCGCCTCTCCGTAGATCAAAGCTCACACCATCAACTGCTTTGAGGAGCCCTTCATCAAGCTTAAAATATGCTTTGAGGTTTCTAACCTGTAAAATTACTTCATCTGACATAGGTGGACTCCTTAATTTCTATTTTTACCCTGTGGGTCAAGTGCGTCTCGTAAGCCATCACCAATAAAATTGACAGCAAACAAGAAGATAGTCATTGCAAGGCCGGGAACAAAGAGACGCCAGGGGTATAGCTGCATTCCCTGAACACCTTCACTCACCAAGGTTCCCCAGGAAGCTTTAGGTGCTGAAACACCAAGTCCGAGGAATGAAAGAAAACTTTCACTCATAATGAAGCTGGGGAATTGCAATGAGGAATAAACAATAATGATACCAATGGTGTTTGGAAGCAGATGACGGAAAATAATTCGGCCTGAACGTGCTCCCATCGATTTAGCAGCTTCTACAAATTCTGAATTTTTAAGACTCATTATCTGTCCGCGGACAACACGGAACATCGTCAGCCATGAAATGAGTGCTATTGCAAAGAATAACACAATTGTACTGTCAGAACCTTGCGGGAGCGAAGACATGATCATAATAACTATGAGCATGTAAGGAAGGCTGTAGAGAATATCTACGATGCGGCTCAAGAAGTTATCGATCCAGCCGCCTGCAAAACCAGCAATAGAACCTAACACTACACCAATGAGACCTGCTGTCAGTGTACCGACTATGCCAATTAGAATAGAAATTCTTCCACCATAGATAGTGCGAGCCAAAACGTCACGGCCAAGATAGTCTGTTCCAAGAATATAGACTTTTTTATGTATGGGGTTGTTCTGGATTTCAAGTTTGAGTTTATCAATATCATGGTTGATCTGGGCAAGCGCATCTCGAAGGTCCTGTCTATCCTGAGTTTCAAGTGCTTTTTCAATTTTAGCTTTATCTTTTTCTAATTTTTGTAATGCTACTCTTCCTGCTGGCTGTAGTGATGGAGGAAGGTTAATATGGAGCATTTCTTGATCACGATAGCTATAGAATGGTAGAAAATCAGCAAAGAGTGTAATAAAAAAATAAATGCCTACAATCCATAAACCTAAAATAGCCATTTTATTTTTTCGTAAGCGTTTCCATGCATCTGCCCAGAGTGAAACGGGTTTCACATACTGGCTAAATTCATTAACTGCATTACGTGTATTGTCCTGTATGTTTGGCATATGCGCTCCTTATTTGTATGTGATGCGTGGATCTAAAAGCCCATACAGCAAGTCCACAATAAGATTTGCAGTGATGAGAATGAGTGAATAGAGAATAACTTCTCCCATAATCACGGTATAGTCTCGGTTTAATGCTGCATCGACGAAGAGTTTTCCAATACCTGGTACCACAAAAATACTTTCAACAACGACTGAACCGGTTATTATACCAGAGAAAGCTGGTCCTAAGTAGGTAACAACGGGTAACAGTGCACCTTTAAGGACATGCTTCCCGATTACAACGCTCTCTTTAAGGCCTTTAGCACGGGCTGTGCGGATATAGTCAGATCGAAGCACTTCGATAATTGAGCTTCGAGACATGCGTGATATATAAGCAAAATAGGGGAACATCAATGTAAAAGCTGGCATGATAACAGTTAAAATACCATAGCGTGAGGTTATCCATCCGGATGTAGGGAGTATTTTGAGTTTTAATGCAAAAATATACATGAGTATAGGACCGACAACAAAGAGCGGTATTGAAATACCGAGTACTGCTATAGACATTGATGCATAATCAGGCCACCTGTTTTGTTTGAGTGCTGCGGTAATTCCAACGAGGACACCAAGTATCACAGCAATAGAAAGAGAGGTTACGCCTAATTGTACCGATACTGGGAATTGTTTTATGAGCAGTTCGTTAACAGTATAATCCTTGTATCGATATGAAGGACCAAAATCACCTTTCAAAATAATATCGCCAAGGTACCTGAGATATTGCTTATGGAGTGGTTCATCAAGGTGATATTTCTTGAGTATATTTTGTAAAATTTCAGGGGGTAGCTTTTTTTCCGATGAAAATGGTCCACCCGGGGTATTATGAATGATAATGAAGCTCAGTGTGATAATAATGAACAGCGTTATTATTGCACTGATAATTCTGCGTATTATGTAACGTCCCATTACATCCTCGCTTTGTTGTAGGATAGTACGGCTTACAGCCGAATGACTACTATTATATGCTGAAAATTCAAAACGTGCTAGCAAATTCGTATTTTATTTAATAAAACTATGTTTTTTTCTTAAAATCTCTCTAGTGTCACGAAAAATGTAAAACTGCAGGCTTCTTCTAGCTTTAGATTTTCTGTACGTACGTTAAAAAAGGCTGTCCTTGCCTGAGGACAGCCTTTTTCTTTCATGATGGCTATTTATTTTCTAAAAATAAATTTCCAGTTATGTATTCCGAGCGGGTTCGGATACCAGCCGCCCCACTTTGAAAGATCGATAAGATCGATGTTTACATAGTGATAAAGCGGAATAACATGTTGATCCTGAGTAACCATAATCTCTTCAGCTTGCTGGAGGACTTTGAGGCGCTCAGTTCCTGCTGGCATTGTAGCAGCTTTTTTAACAAGTTCATCAAATTGTGGATTGTTATAGAGCCCGTCATTTAAGCCTGATGTTGATATGAACATATCGAGGAAGGTGTTTGGATCGAGGTAGTCACCAACCCAGCCAGCGCGGCAGAAATCGAAATCGTGGGAGTTCTGACGTGTATCAAGGAAGGTTTTCCATTCCTGGTTTACAAGTGCAACTTCGATGCCAAGATATTTTTTCCACTGTTCCTGTGCCCATTCAGCAATCTTTTTGTGACCTTCGCTCGTGTTGTAGAGCAGCACTACTTTGGGGAATCCTTTACCGTTTGGATAACCAGCTTCAGCTAAAAGCTTTTGAGCTTCAGCTACATTGAATGGATTGCCAGCAGCTGGGGTATATCCTTCCATGGGGGGAACCATTGCATAGGTAGGCATCTGTCCGCCTTTTGTTACTTTCGTAACAAGTTCCTGTCGATCAAGTGCCATAGCAAGAGCTTTGCGGACACGAACATCGGTGAATGGTTTTCGAGTCATGTTGAATATATAGTAGTAAGTCGCAACCTGCGGTGCTACCTGGTAATCGGGGCGAACGCGTGCTTCATCGATCATGTCGAGCGGTACACCAGTATTCCAGTCCATTTCGCCATTTTTGTACATATTATAAGCGGTGTTGTTATCATCGATAGGCAGGAACTTAATTTTGCTAAGCTTTACATTCTTTGCATCCCAATATTTGGGGTTTTTTACAACAGTGAGATATTCTTTTGGTTTCCATTCTTCGAGTTTGAATGGACCATTGCAGACAATATTTTCAGGCTTAATCCAGTCATCGCCCAATTTTTCAATAACATGCATGGGTAACACTGCATAAGCATAGTGTGCCATCATATCAACTGCATAGGGCATAGGACCAATGAGATCTACCTGGAGTGTATAGTCATCAAGTGCTTTCACTGCAACTGCTTCAGGACCAGCTTTACCAGTGTTATAATCTTCTGCACCTTTTACAACCATTGTGATCATATATGCATATTCAGCACCAGTTTCAGGAGCGAGTGTTCTGAGCCAGCTTTTTACAAATGTGTGAGCTGTTACAGGAGTCCCATCTGACCAGACTGATTTTCTGAGCTTGAAGGTAATAGTTGTTCCTTCATTGCTTACTGTCCAGCTTTCTGCAAGACCAGGTGCAGCTAATGAAGTTTTTGGATCATTGATTACAAGACCTTCGAATAATGCCATGTAGATTCGGTGTTCAGGAACGCCAGAAATCTTTGAGGGATCAAGTGTTTGTGGTTCAGTACCATTATTGATAATGAACTCACCACCTTTACCAGCCTGGCCGCAGCTTACTGTAAGTGACAGAATGAGTGCGACAAGGAGTAAACTGGAAAAGATTCTCTTCATAAAGTTTCCTCCATAATTATGAAAAACTTTTAAGCCATGCAGATCGCATAGCTATATTGATAATTATTGTAGACTGGTTTTGCATTATATGCAAGCAAAAAAATTAGTGAGCTATGCTATGCCTTTCGAATGTAAAGTGGAATGTTTGCTCGTTCTTGAGCATCGATAAATAAGGTAATTCTCCAGGTAGTTTCATAATCAAATTTTAAATTCATAAGGTTAAGCGTCAAATTGGTACAGACAGAATCACTATTCATTGCGGAAATTGTGATGCTTGACTGAAATGCTGGGACAAGCTCACGATTTTGTGTATCTTTAATTTCAATTCGTACATCGTGCTTGCCCTGTTCAAATATTGTGTAACGAATGCGTATCGCAATAGAGAGGAGGGGGTGTACTGCAGGAAAATTTTTAACAGAGATAGAATCGAATACACCGACAAGCGTCAATTTGCCCATCATATCCTGTGCAAAATCACAAACACTAAAAAGCTCAACGATCATTGTAGCTCCTCATTCTATGATTTCAAAGTTCTCTATGAGCACATCACTTATTTTCCCAAGATAAACCATACTGTTTAATGTATCCAGTAGTCCCTGACTGAGGAGAGGAGCAAGCTCTTGCTGTGTTCCAGAACCAGCAATTTGTTGAATGTACGATTCAGCAGCTGTTTTAAGGCGGTTCTTTTTTACCGAAATTTCATCGAGAAACTCTTTTTCTGATTCTGTGATGATTACGCTCAGCGAAAGTACGACAATTCGTTTAGGTTTTTGCTCAAAGTTTACTCTTACAGTGCCTAGGGAAATTATCGTTTGATTTTGTGCAAGCTGTGATGGGATGGTACTGTTTTTTCTAAAAGGTAAAAGCACGAGCGGTATGAAAAAAAACAGGATACCTAATGTAAGGATGATACCTAAGGTAGTTTTTTCTACTTTTGACCAGCCTTCTAAAAACGTCTTTTTCATATAGCTATACTGATAATATGCCTCACGAGTAGTTTGTGCAAGAACATACTGATCATTTTTTTAAATTTTTTTAGAGGGACAGACCTCGTACCCTACATGCTGCTGAGCATTTTGAAATGCTAAGCAGCACGCAAGAATTAATTTTGATATGGACCAATTGTCCAGTAAGCAGTAGCCGGTCGTACTTTGTTTTCGAGATCAACAAGCAGGAAGGGATACGGAGTAAGCAAGTCAGAGTTGAGTCCCCATGATTCAGGAAGTGTTGTTGTTTGCAAGCCTTTCAGAGAACCTGCGGGCTTCCAGTTGTTTGCAAGGAATTGAGCAAATGATGCTGGACGTGTGTATGAGACAAACAAGGTGGATATAACCTCATTGAGGTGTATCAGTGTTGCTGCATTAAGGGGTTGGTAACTATTTGAAACATATGCTCTTTGTTCTGGACCGATAAATGCACAGTCGAATAATTCTGGCTGTGAATCATTGTTTAAGAGATGAACAGGTGTTGGTGTAATTTCTGCATTACTGGTATTACTGTTATTATTGGTAATAAAAATAGAACCAGCGATTGTTGTACTAATAGAACTCTGCTGTTCGTAAGCTATTGCTGCTGCAATAGTAGTAGCAGTCTCAAAGTATCCAGCATCGAGTATAGACCCTGCAACTATGAGTGATGCAGTTCCACCAGAGCTATAATTCCCAAGTGCAGTCATCCGGATCATGTCAGCTGTTCCTGTAAAATTAACATATCCTGCATGTAGTATTGAAGACGTAATATAAACATTGCTGTAATCGCCAAAGGTAAGAGCTTGAGTGCGTGGTGATATTAGATTGCTGTAAATGACGCCTCCCCAAATGAAACTGGAAGCTATTATTGTGCTGGTATATTGGTCTAGTCCAACATTTATATTTATTGCTGATGTTTGAAGAGTATGGTCATTAAATGTTGCATCTACTGCATGTATTGTACCACCATCAATACGACTGCGGAGAACAGTGAGCTCTATCGGTGATTCAATACTTATAGCAACTAATGTTATAGAATTGTTTGCTGCTCCTGTGATTTCTCCTCCGCTCAGGGTGCTTCCATATATAAAAATGCTGCCAGAGCTATTTGTGTCTGATCTGAGAGCATACGATGTAATGTCTGATGTAAGGGATTCAGTGCGAATTCCAACAATTTCACAATTTTTGATCGAGAGACTTCCCGTGCTGTTGTATAAAACAGCTCGCGCTTCTCCACTGGTAACATTAGTACGTACCGCGAGTCCATCGAGAACAACGGTATCGTATCCACTTATGGCTATTGCAGGAGTGTGGTCTTGTGTTGTTGTGAAAACACTCGTTCGAGGAGTGCGCTTTTTCCAGTCAGAGGGATCAAAACCTCCTAAGAGCCATTGCGATCCACTTATAGATATTGGTTCATATGTGCCCTGTCCGAGGATAAATGCTGCAAATGGTAAGCCACCGAAATAATTGTTAAAGTCTGAAAGATTATAAGGCTCTGAACGTGAGCCGGTCCCAGATGCAACAGCAGTCGGATTGACAAAGTATGTATCTTTTATAGCTAGGTCAACCTGTATGCCAGAAGATTTTGGAGGATACCCGTCTGACCGTATATAGGCAAGTGCTATATAAACAATAGTTTCGTCTCCAGTAAAATCAAATACCGCCCAGCCATCGGCTTTGCTTTCTGTTATAATAGTTTCAAGAGGTTCCCAGTTTTCATTGTATACACCCATCCATATGCTGCCCTGGCCATTTGTATTTGCAATGAGCATCTGGGTTCGCCATATCATATTAAAGTTATCATGGTAGTAGCGATAAAATTGAGCTTTCCCAAATGGAATGGTAACTCCACCAGCGCCTACCGGGAAATTGCTAACAGCTTCAACGGGAGGCTTCATGACAGCCCGGATGCTGTTTCTTCCAGGATTAAGCGTTACAGTGCCTGTCCAGCTTGTTATGGTTTTTTCTTCATAATCGAGTGCTTCGAGCCTTATGGTGAGAGGTTCAAAAGCGGGGAGACCTGTCAGCACGGTTGTAGAGGAGAGTACAGGTACGGTAAATGTTTTTAAATACTGTTTTTGAATACTGTTCGCCAGTAATTGCAGCACGTACTTTTAGTGTGTTTGGTGTAATGGCTCGGGCTTCTGACAGAAAAGCTATATCATCGTGACTTATTTGTGGTATAACACCGCCGAGAGCTATTTCGATGTCAGCTTTGCCTGAACGAATGAGAGGCGCACTGCAATTTGCTAGCAGTATTGTAATGATTGTTAATGTAAAACATCTTTTTCATAAAAACCCCCTTGGTTAAAACCAGGAAAATCATTATACGTTTACAATATAACACAAAGTATAACAAAAAACTGAAGTGCGGTAATACTTTTACTAATTGATTCGGTTCTGGCGATCTAAGAATAATTCATACAGCAAAATTGCGCCTGCAGCTGCGACATTGAGGGAATCGGTGCTGTTATGCATGGGGATTGCCGCCTTATAGTGTACTCGTGCTAAAAGATTGTCCGGGAGCCCCCACCCCTCATTCCCGAGAATGAGCCAGAATGGCCGCGTTGTTTCTGTTATGGTGGGAACTGCTTGAGTGCACGGTTCAAGCAAGAGCTTGTTGTACCGGCACGTTGCCGTGGTGGTTCTGTCCGCAGATACTGGACAGGCTGCTATGAGTAGTGCATCAGTGTACTCAGCGAAAAAAGCGAGCGCAGAGGCGTCCCGAACGTGCAAGATAGGCATAGAAAAGGCACACCCCATGCTGGTACGGAGTGCTTTACGGCAGTATGGGTCAGCAGAGCCTGGCCCTAGAATGATTGCACGGGCTCCCAGTGCCGATGCAGACCGAATGAGTGTCCCCAGATTATCAGGATCTGTTACCTGCCAGAGTACCAGCACATTGCCAGTAATGGTCTCCATAAGCTGAGTCGATACGGAACTTGCAGAACCAGGTGCCGTTAGATGATTTTCAGGTGGCGGTAATTCTCCTTGAACTGGAAGATTTGTCCCTGGCACCGTTAGTTCGAGTATTGCTGGACGGCGGGCAATGGCAAGCGCTCCACGGTGAAAATCAAAGCCAGCGAGTTTTTCAATTTCGGCATGTGGCTTTCCGATAATGGGGACAGACCTGCCTGCAGGATAGCTCCTGCATAAAGTCTGATACTCCGCAAGACGTATTTCTGTGCAAAGTAAAGCTTCCAGTTCGATATTGTTCTGTAGTGCCTTTTCTATGACAATGCGCCCTTCACAGACACAGCGTCCCTCATTTGCGTACGTTCGATCACGAATATTGGAAAACAGGTTGAGTACTGTTTCATGATTTTCTGCTGACATGGTACTGATTATACTATTCTTACAAGATTACATGCCAGTATACTTTACTTTTTATTGAAAACTTGGTATGGTATGTACACTTCAGTAGAAGTTCCAGGCGCCGTACCCAAGTGGTAAGGGAGAGGTCTGCAAAACCTTTATGCATCGGTTCAAATCCGATCGGCGCCTCTCTGTTTATTGTGAATAAACCAGGCTGGAAGCAAGTCGGTGCCCCGTGGCCGGGGTCCGATCGGCGCCTCTCTGTTTATTGAGAACAAACCAGGCTGGAAGCAAGTCGGTGCCCCGTGGCCGGGGTCCAATCTCGTCTTTTTGGCATTAACATCGCCATATAATTAAATACTTTATTTGCGCGAATACGTTTCCCATGCTATAGTACCATCACGTTTTGAATATAAAAATTACTGTTTAGTACCACGAAAATTGTGAAAATCCGATCTCTCAGTATTGAATCGTCGAATATTTAGCAATGTATGCAATATATTGTTTACGCTAGATCAATATATGCTATATGTTGTGCTGCTGACTGTATTCACAAGCTTCCTGGCACTATACATTGCGAGCGACGTGTCTAATGCCTGTCATATAGATTGAGCTTATAAAGTACTCATTGTCGACTTACTATAAAAAAATCAGTATACTATATCCGAATTATTATAGGGAGCTGCTATGTACAGTGTAGGTATTGCATATCTTTTGTGGTTTCTCTCAGGTTTCGGAGCATTAGGGTTTCATCGATTCTATTTAGGTAAAATCCCGACGGGTATACTTTGGATGGTTTCCGGAGGGTTGGGAATGATTGGTGCAATATATGACTTTTTTACACTGCCAACCCAGGTTGAAGCTGCAAATTTCAAGCTTCTTCAGCAAAAACAGATGCAAAACAGTTTATACGCATTGAACAGTGAGAAATCAAACTTACCAGCTCCGGAAACTATTGCGCTACGTCTTGCGAGAGCTAATAATGGTACGGTTACTCCAAGTCTCCTGGCAATGGAAGCAAATATTGATATTGATAAATCTAAAAGTGTACTTGAAAAGCTTGTTGCCAAACAGGTTGCGGAAATTAGAGTAACTCGAACGGGAACAATTTGTTACTGTTTCCCGGAATTTATAAGAGATGAATCACAATTCGAGCAAATTTAAGCAGACTACAATACCTGCAGACTAAACTGCACAACTCATAGTTAGTTAACCATAGAAAGTGGCTGTCGTGTTGCTTCAATCGCGTCGCGCCATAAGCTCGATTCCGGTTCCACTTTGTTGCGTTTTGCAATAGCAATCTGTGTAGGAATATGAACAAATTCGTTATTGACCATGCCAATAATGATTTTTGTCTTTCCTGCCATAGCTGCATGCACTGCATTGCTTCCCAAACGATCACAGTACACTGAATCACTCGGATTAGCAGGCGAAGAGCGAATTATGTAGCTCGGATCGATGTATTTCATGTTTATTTCTATGTTTTTTTGCTTAAAGTATGCAGTGATTGCGTCCTTGAGGTACAAACCGATATCGCCCAGCTTTTTGTTGCCCGAGGCATCGGTTCCTTCTGCATGTACAAACTTTTGTCCGGCTCCCTCTGCAACGACAATGACCGCATGGTTTCGTTCTTTGAGTCGTTGTTCGAGGTGTACAAAAAGCCCATTAGGTCCTTCGAGATCAAAATCAACTTCCGGTATGAGTACAAAATTCACTTCATGAACTGCGAGAACGGTATGCACTGCGATAAAACCAGACTCTCGACCCATCAGTTTTACAAGACCGATTCCGTTTATCGATGAATGTGCCTCAGTGTGAGCAGCTGTTACTGCCATGCTTGCCTGAGCAACAGCGGTATCAAATCCAAAGCTCCGGTCAACGTATAAAAGATCATTGTCAATAGTTTTTGGAATACCTATCACCGAAATCTTGAGGTTACGGCGCTCAATTTCATCAGCAAGCGCGAGTGACCCTTTTTGTGTACCATCACCTCCAATTGTAAATAGCATGTTGATATTGAGCCGTTCGAGTGAATCTACAATATCAGCAGTGCGCTCTCCGCCTCCGCGGGAGGATCCCAGTATAGTGCCACCAAGCTTGTGAATATCGTCGACAATATCAGGATCAAGGGGTTTAATGTCGTATCCGTACTCTGGCAGCAATCCCCTGTATCCAAACTGGATACCGCTTATTCGGCGTACGCCATACCGATACCATAAGCAGCGCACCACAGACCGGATAACATCATTTAGTCCAGGACAAAGTCCTCCGCACGTAACAATTGCAGCGTGTACATGCTGCGGTGCAAAGTATATTTTTTCCCTAGGGCCTGCTTTTTCAAAAAACTGTGTTGGATCAGATATAGTGCTCATATCCGCATGAACGTTATACCGCACGAGATCGCTATCGCGTATATAGTTAGCTATTCTATCGCCGATAACATTTGAGAGTTTAATGGGCGATTGTAACGTACATTTTCCAAGTGAAGGGATACTGAAATCGGACATACGCAAGCCTCCATTACTTGTCTAGTGTCATGAAGAATGTGCATAACGTTAATGCCACAGCGCATTGCTCGAAGTAATTTTAGCAAAAAGTGATATATCTGCATAGAACTGCGAAGCGTATAGTTAGAATATTGCCTTAATGTTCTGTCCTTGCTACAATACGCACATGAGTGATGTACATTTAATTCCTGTTGATGAAGATATACTCGATACCATACTGGCTGACGATGTTGAGTTTCATGGAGTACTGCAATTTAAGTATCCGCTTATGATTAAAGGAGTTATGAGCGGTACAATAGAAAGTTCAAGTGATTTATACATAGATGAAAAAGCCAAAGTAGAGGCAAATATTACTGCACGAAATGTCGCGGTGCGTGGGTATCTCAAGGGGAATATCCGTGCCAGTGGGAAAGTGGAGCTATTTGCCTGTGCAGAAGTTCATGGTGATATTACTGCAAAGGAAATTGCTATTGAACCAGGGTGCAAATTTAATGGTATCTGTCTCATGAACCATCATGCGTAAGATTTTTATTACACTAGTAGTTTTTGCTTTACTATTATCAGTGGCTACCGCTCAAACAAAACCAGATGCGCTAAAATTATATCGCGAAGGAAAATATGAAGAAGCACGGCAGGTCTGTCTATTAGAGCTTGAGCAGAATCCTAGCAATATGGATTCGTATGTAGTACTCTGCTGGTCATTGCTTGCGCTCAAGCGCTGGGGTGATGCCGAACTCTATGCGAAAAAAGCGCTTGCTATCCGCAACGACCCACGCGTTATAGAAATTTTAGGGGAAGCCGCTTTTTATATGGGGAAAAACAAAGAAGCATTAGAATATTTTACACAGTATATTAATCTTTTACCCGATGGTTCGCGCATCGGTGTTGTGTACTATTTTATTGGAGAAATTTATATTAGACAGGAAAAGCTGCAGCATGCCAGCATTGCAATGAGTACTGCGCTTTTATATGATGCGAGTAATGTGCTCTGGTGGACGAGATTGGGCTACATCTATGAGCGCTTAAAAGATTATCAGAATGCGGTTACGGCCTATTCAAAGGCTCTCGAACTTAATCCTCTGTATATCGATGCCAAACAGGGGAAAGATCGCATACTAGCGTTGCTTCGTGAGTAACATGCTCAAGCTGGCATGTAAAACATTGGGCTGTAAGCTCAATCAAATTGAGACTGAGAATATCGCAAATGTATTTGTACAGGCAGGGAGCGAACTGGTAGGGTGGAATGATAGGGCAGATGTATACCTTATCAACACCTGTACGGTAACATCTAAGGCAGAACAGAAAGCGCGAAGAGAAATTCGCCTTGCTCTATTCAAGAATCCTCAATCAGTCATGATCATTACTGGCTGCTATGCAGAACTTGATGCCGATGCGCTTGATTTTGGACCGCGCACAGTTGTCATTCCGGGAAGTAAAAAGAACAGTATCGCAAAGCTTGCTCCTGCACTGGTGTCAGCGGTGCTCGATCATGAGGATCTGAGTGAAGTTATTCATCAGTATGCATTCAGTGGTGAATCCGACCCGTTTTTTTTCACTCTTCCGCATAAGCTCTTCCATACGAGGCCATTTTTAAAAATAGAAGATGGCTGTTCGAGGCGCTGTGCATACTGCAGGGTGTGCATAGCTCGTGGAAAACCGCAGAGTCTCGATGCAAACGTGGTGTTAGAGCGTGTGAAACAGTATGAAGCGCTTGGTGCACCTGAAGTTGTACTAACTGGTGTGAATGTGAGTCTGTATTATTCAAATAGCATGAATTTTGAAGCGCTGCTTGCTTTTCTAATTGATAACACTAAAACTATTAAATTTAGGCTTTCTTCCTGGGAGCCGGATCGTGTGAGCAAAGCCTTTCTTGAAGTATTCAGCCACACTCGTGTACAGCCGCATGTGCACCTTTCTCTGCAATCGGGTTCTGATGCAGTTTTAGCACGCATGAATCGTCCTTACACGAGGGCTATGGTGGTACAGGCTGTTGAACGCTTGCGAAAAGCTCGTAATGGATTTTTTCTCGGTGCAGATTTTATTAGCGGTTTCCCTGGAGAAACTGATGCTGATTTTACAGAAAGTCTCAATCTTATTCATGAACTAGCGGTGGGAGGAGTTCATGCGTTCACATTTTCTCCACGGCCCGGGACTCCTGCATACACGATGAAGCCTAAAATACCGGAACGTATCGCAGTAGCGCGGACAGAAGCGCTCATTGCAGCAGGGGCTAAAGAGCGCATGCAGTATATTCAACAGAATATTGGAGTAAAAAAAGAAATAATACTCGAAAGCCTTGAAGAAGAAGGTGCAATGACTGGCATGACAGCAGATTACCTCAGGGTATATCTTCCTGGAATAGCCAGTACTGTTAACCGTCAAGTTGTTCAGGGGATCATTAAGCCCTTGTGTGATAGTTCGCTAGCAAATCTGTTTGATGTAGAAGCTGATATACTGGAAGCTTGAAATATACGGTGCATGCGTTACACTTATCTATGTGGGGTACCATGAAACGACAACAGGTCATTGGTTTATTTATATTACTCAGCGCACTCTCGTTTGCACAGGAACAGATTCCTCTGCTCTATCCCCGTACGCTTGCACTCGTTGCAAGTCAGACAGGTACAACGACATTACAAAATTTTTCAGGTAATCAGGCACTGTATACCGTATCAAATGGTCCTTTGTTTCAGACTTTTTTTACGTCCTGGATCTACTGTAATCCGTTTACAACAGACGTACCTGCTCTTTTTGCCCTTGACTCAAACAACCAGCCGTCAGCTGCTTTGAGCGATCAACTTGCGAGTAATGGTTTTGGTGCAGGCTTTACTGCAGGTTTAGGCTGGTCTGGGAAAGGCATAGGGCTCGGTTTTGAGTTCATAGTAGATCAATACACAAAAACCATAACATATGGTGAATCGGAAGGCCTCATACAGGGAAAATTGTCAATCATTATTGGTTACGGATTCACCATCATCAATACTGATGGCTTTTCCTTACAGCTTGGAGCAGATGTTCGTCCGTATATTCGGTTTGTGGGACAATCCACAGAATCAGATATTTTTGCTTTTGTTGCGATGATGTCAGGCAGAACATCTGAATGGTTTATGAACATTCCTGTTTATGCTGGCGCAAGCGCAGAACTCAATGCGGGCGTATTGCTCACGGTAGGAAAAATAGCCTCTGTAGGGCTTACTGCTCATGGCTTTACACCTCTTAAGACCTATCAGGGTACAACAATAGGTAACCTGTTTAGTTCTTTTAATGCGAGTCAGGCATCCGAACAACAGGCGTTCATGAGCATTCCTCAGGTAGCGTGTGGAGCAAGCATACACTTGCTCAAGCTTTTGGGCATTGGTGATAGTACTGATATGGTGCTCTCTGCAGAACTCGCTGATGCTATCAGTGCATTGCAGAACCTTGATACTTTTTTTTCATATACAGGTGCTGGGCTTACTCTATCACTTTTTAATGGAATCATAGAGGGTGCTATTGGCTATAAAAATGCTGCGCTGTCATACGGTCTAGCAATTCGAGCATGGTTTTTTACGTTGGAAGCATTGTTATTTACTGAATACAGTGATGCCACTGATGCAAAACAGGGATTTTCGTTTGGTATGACAATTCGCTTCTAAACCAGGTGGCCAGATATAACGATTAAAAGCAGGTTAGATTAAAAGCAGGCTGCGGTTTTTATGCAAAACATGCCGATACTGAATGAGGTATAGCGTATGAAGAAGAACTTATTTATTATTGTGATACTTTCGATACTTATTTGCCTGACAGCTTGTGAAAATATTTTTTCTACAAGTCTCGCTGCATGGGCTCGTCGTTCTGATTATGGTGATCTTTCTAACTTATCGTATAGTGATGCTTCGCAGTTATTGGAGCAAGCGCTTGCAAATAATAATAAAACCCTGGCACAGAGTCTCGTTCCGGTATTTAAGAATTTTGTAAGAAATACAGATCATGCTGCTACAGATTATGCCCAAAAAGGCAGACAACTTTTTGAAGCTTTATTTTTAGCCAGCAATCTGACAACAGCATACAATACGCTATTCTCAAGCTTTATATCGGGCGAGGAGATGGATGCAGAAACACTGGCTGAGCAATTTCAAGGATTAATTGTTTGGAACGACACATATTCTGATGCCATGATGCTCTGTCTTGACCCTGATTTATTTAATGCACTTGATACAAATGCGCTTGCTTTAGCAGCTTTTGCTCTAGCGCTCGATGTCGGACAGGATTTAAATCTTAATATACTTGATCCTGCTTCTATTACTGAACCAGAAGATATACAGAGGCTTGAGGATTCTGCACAGTTTCAGGTTGTCCTGACAATAATTGATTTGCTCTCTGGTGTCGATCCTGAAGCGAATCCGCTTGTTGGGGCTTTTTCTCAATTATTTGATGGTATTTCAAACCTAATGGGTCCATGAGGTATTTATGAGTAAAAAACTATGGTTTTTGTTAGTACTATTTGTATGTGGAACAGCCGTTTTTGCGCAGACAACGAGTTTTACGACATATCTGTCTGCTCAAAGTGCCAGTAATGGCGGACTCTATGCATCACAGGCTGGAACTGCGGAACTGCTCTTACAGAATCCAGCGATGTTTGCCTTATCGCAAGTTTTAATGCAGTTTGCAGATTTGAACGTGCTCATGAATGGTGCAGGATTATCGATGTTTTCGTCAATACTTACGGGCGCATTTGATTTCTCTAACCTGGGGCTTTTGCTTGCAAACCTTTTTGACGAACAGGGGAGAGCTTATATTCTCTTTGATGTTGCAGGACCTATCAATTTTGCTTATTCAGGTAAGGGAATAGGCTTTGGCATTTATAACCAAACAGTAATGAGTATCAATGTTGGCTCTGTATATTATGCAAACATTTCAGCGCGTGAAGATATTTTTGTTACCGGTGGTGTTGCATACCGTGGGGATATCGGTGCTGGCTGGTGGTATGCGGGTGGGCTCAAAGTTAAAGGGCTTTTGAGAACAGAGCTGTATTATGCGGATTCATTACTTAATTTTATGACTGTATTGGGAACAGCGGATTTTTTTAATTCTGCACTGCCGTTTTTATTGACAACCGGCATCGGGTTTGATGCTGGTGCACAGGTAGGTTTGTACGATGTACTTACATTTGGCATACAGTGCGATGATGCTTTTTCAACACTCTTTACGACAGAGTTTTCGAGTTTATCCGGGTTTTGGGGGGATCCTGCAGGCTCTAAAATAACATCATATGTAAATATCCCATTGCCTAATCTTACTGCAGGTATCACAGCATATCCTTTTTTGAACTTTATGGAACAACATAGTCTGAAGTGGAACGTATCAGTAGGTTATTCTCATATGCTCGATCTCTTCCTGCCGCTTTCCAGAAATCCCATTCTGTTTTTGAGTGCAGGTACCGAGCTTACAATCCTTGAACGATTAAAAATAGCTGTGGGTGTACGTGAAGCTCTGCTCGCTGCAGGCATTACACTCGATCTTGATACGTTATGTGTTTCCACAGCTGTTTTTGGTCGTGAATTGGGTATTGAGCCGGGAGAACGACCTGTCTATATAATTATGGTTAATGTTTCCGTGAAACGATAGCGGGTTAATCTTAAAAAAATATTCATAAAACAAGTTTAAACAGGTTGACAATTTTATCATTTTTATATATGGTAATCCACGTTCTGCATACAGAACGATGGGCTGCTAGCTCAGTAGGTAGAGCAACGCCCTTTTAAGGCGTGGGTCACTGGTTCGAATCCAGTGCAGCTCAAATAGATGGGGTTGTCTAAAAAAAGTAAGACAACCCCATTTTTATTGGTTTAGTTTGTATTATTGCTGTGCACCTGTTTGGTGATCGTTGTACTGTATAAGGTAGCGCCGTGTTCATCGATAAAAGAACACCGTAAGCCTTCATGTGTCCGTTGTAGTAGTAACAATCCAAAAACATTGCGCTGAAAGAATTTTGAACCTTGCGTGATGTATGTTGGTTCGGGGTCTGGTTTCCCACCCATAGCCCCAACAATTGCCCAGTTTATGCCATCCTGCTCAATCCATTCCATATAATGGTTATGTCCTGAAATTACTAGGTCAGCTCTCTCTTTAAAGAGCGGTGCGATATGCGTTATGTTTCCTCTGTTATCGTACCATGCTCCGCCGGACCAAAAATCGTAATAACCCGATGCATAGAAAAAACTGTGTGTGAGAATAACGATAAAATGATTATCTGGTATATTAGAAAGTGTTTGTTGAAGCCATAGTTTTTGTTTTGCATTAAAATCTGCGTAACCCCAGGGAAGATATAATCCAAGAAAATGAATATCCTGTATCTGTATTTCCCAATAAGGTGTTTGCTGCGATGCTATATTGTGCGGTTTCATGCTATATGTAAGCCAATTTGCTAAACCATTGCCATATATATCATGATTACCAGCTAATCCAAAAATTGGGAGATTCGGTGCAGTATTTTTCATTATTGAAACGGCTTCTTGCCATGTTTTCATGTTCCCACCCCAGTCCACATAGTCGCCGAGAATGATTAATCCCTGGATTACGTTTTGCTGGAACCAGGTTTCACAGAGTCTGAGAATGTTAGTACTTGCACTGGAATTGGATGTTTTTGAAGCAAAATGCGGATCGCTTGTGATTGCAATACCTACAGTGTTGCCTTGTGGCTGAGTCCATTGCAGTCTTGCAGTAGTGTCGTCAGGTGCTTGTTGAGCTTGTAATTGTGACGGTTCAGGTTGTATGTCCTTAGTTTGTTGTTCAGGAGTAACACAGGAGACTGATAAAAGCAGCATGCTGATGACAAGGCAGTATACTTTTGTATTGAACTGATTAAGAATGTTAGTTCTCATCATGTTGCAAATATACTCAAATTTTTGATTTAGGCTATAGTATGTATATGAAATGTGAATTTTTTGACTCTCTAATTGGTATGCACTATAATACTTGTAGCTGTAACACAAGAGAAAGCGCATTCTATCAATGGACACAAGTGTTGCTTTACCAATCAGTATTTCTCTATTCCTGCTTGCAGGCTTAAATGTTTATTTAAGTGCCCTATCAATTTACAGAAGGACTATTCGTGGGGCAACTGAACTATCGTTTTTGCTCCTTGCAATGGCTTTTTATTGTGGAGGATATGCTCTTGAAATAATACAGACCGAACTTGATCCTGTACTCGATGTTATACTTCGGTTTGAATATATAGGAATTATAGCGATACCTGTTTTTGTACTGAGTTTTGCCTATAAATATACAACAGGCAGGGTTCTCCCCCCAGTAATCTATATTATGCTGATTGCTATTTCGATGTTTTTTTATCTAGTGCTCTGGACAGTTCGAAACCATACTCTTTTCTATATAAACCCTCGACTGGAATATCAGGCTGGTTTTTATCTGTTAGTTTTTGAACGCGGTGTTTTTTATTATGTACAACTTATTTATCAGCAAATTATTGGGATAGCAAGCCTTGTTATGCTTGTCCGGTATGCTTTACAATCGCATTCAAAGCTTAGAAAACAAGCATGGATTATCGTTATTGGAACATGTTTCCCAGTGATAGGCATAGTATGCTATGCGCTTAATATTTTTACGGTACGTTTTGGTATTACACCATTTTTTTTAACAGGGACAGTCCTTTTTCTGGCTGTAGGTATTTTCCGATTCGGACTTTTTGAGGTAGTATCGGTTGCACGCAGTCTTGCTGTAGATTCATTGAATGATGCTTTTCTCGTACTGGATAAATCTTTTCAGGTAAAAGATGTAAATCCTGCTGTTCATAAAGTACCAGGACTTCCCTATATGGTTCCAGGTGTGTATCTTCCAGAAGAACATCCGTTTACCGTTTTGTTCGAAGAGACAATTAAAAAACATGAAAGTGAATTTTTATATACAACGTATGATATTCACAATTTGCCACATTATTACCGATCAAAGATAGTTTCTGTATCTACTGAAATGGAGCATTATGGTTATGCTCTATTGATCAGTGATGAAACAATTCAACGTCAGCTTATGCAAAAACTGGAAACACAAGCTGCTGTTGATGAGCTTACGCAAGCTCTTAACAGGCGCTCATTTATGGATTTTGGCTTTAGGGAGCTTGATCGATGCAGACTCAATAAACAAGCATTCGGACTCATTATTATTGATCTCGATAATTTTAAAGAAATAAATGATACTATGGGACATCTCATGGGTGACTTTGTCCTAAAAACTGTTGCAAAACGTTTTATGCAGGAACTTCGTACCATAGACCTTTTAGCTCGCTATGGCGGTGATGAATTTGCGGTAATTTTGCCTGGGTCGAATCTTAAGAATACATTAAAAGTTGCAGGACGATTGCGGCATGTTTTACGAAATGATGCTGTTAACTATGATAAAAACTCTGTTCGCATTGCTGCAAGTTTTGGTGTAACGGCAATAGAGCATAATGGAGACAATGAACAGCCTGTCTCATTGATTGAACTTTTTAAGCAAGCAGATAGTGCCTTGTATGAAGCAAAGGAAAAAGGCAAAGATATAGTTATGGCTTATTCTGGAAAGCATGTATAATTTTTTTTACATACTCTAAACCGTTAATACGGGGGTATGCAGGGATTTTTTTTGCAAATGCGCTTAATGGCTTTTGTGTATCACCAAATTCAGACCATGCGGTAAGGCTGGCTTCTAGAATTGTGTCCCATGGATTGGCATAGTTTGAGTGTTCAAAATCGAGATCATTATCAGCAAATTTTGTATAACTTTGTTTTGGTTTAAGCCAAGGACAAGTGCCAGCAGTATAATGAGCATACAAGGTTGAGTGTTTTGTCAATACAAATCGATGCCAGAATGCGCTCGTTATGAGTCCGTATGCAAAAAGTGCGCGCACCATTTCAGCAGAATCTGCAATGCTCTGGTGTGTCTGTCCTGGAAAGCCGTACATGAGATACGCGTGAACCATAATTCCTGCTGAGCGCAAGTTATATAGCGTATGTATTAGTTCATCTAGTGAAAAACCTTTTTGGGTCATGTTAAGGCCATTCTCAGTTGCAATCTCGATACCACCAGATACTGCAATGAGACCACGTTCTGCGCAAAAGGTGCAGAGTTCCTGTGTCCAGCCATGATCAAACCGAATGTTTCCCCAAAAGGTATAGCTGCATTGGTTTTGCTCATTGAATTCTGCAAAACGTTTTACCAGTGCAGGTGGCATGGCTTCATCGGTAAAATGTATGCCAGTGATTCCAGTATTTTGTGCAGCCTCACTAATTGCAGCAAAAATTTTCTGGGTGTCTGAAGGTATATAATTTTTAACATAATCTAGATTGGTATCGCAAAAAGCACAGCGGTGCCAGTAGCAGCCGTACGCAAGGCGGTATTTAAGCCAGAGTGTTTCATTCCATAAACGATGCATTGGATTTTGGCTGTCTGCGATACTTAAATAGTGTTCTGGTTTAAGTTCTTTGAAACGCGGGTGTATGGTTCTAATTGCATCGTGCTCAAGGGTATTGTAAGCAGATACTGCATTATCGTTAAGCGCTGATGGAACAAATGTGTTCGTGCCACTTACTTTTGTTAAATATATGAGTCGAGAACCATCGGGTTCACATGCACTTGCAACATTGGCCTGTGTAGAAGCAATATCGAGCACCGATTGCAGTGCTCCAAATCCTGCATCAAAGGCAAGATAGTCTGCATAGTTAAATATACCCGCATGCTGTATTGATCGGAGCTCCGTAGAAACATACCCGCCGCCAAGCATCGTAATAACACGGTTCCCAAACATATTCTTGAGAAACTTGCAGGCATAGAGCCCGGCAACAAGTGTTCCGGGAAAGGGAATGGAAATACCTGCAACAATTGTATCATTATCGGTATTCAATGACATTAGATCGTTACAGTGTTTTTCGAGTATTGGTTTATAGAATAGAGGTAAGAGTGTACTTGTTTCTAGCTGCGATTCAATTACCGAGAAATCGTGTATCGAACTTTGTATTTTGCTTCCATATTGAATGAGGTTAAAATGAGGATCAACAGCGTATCGAATAAAGTCTGCAAGATCATTGAGCATAGCTGTTCCAATAGCATAGGCATCGTCTCTGGTAAGTGAACTGTTTTGCACGAGCGGTTTTGTACGCCAGCCCTGAGGAATACCGTTATGGAGACAAAGACGGGTTCCAAATGATGGGTTTTTATTTTGTAAAAATTTAATAACTGATTCTATTGTGTTACAGTAAGCATCTTTATTGCTGAGAAAATGCTTTACCTGTTTTTCAGTTTCTTTATTGGGGTGCTTTTTACCTCTAAGATTTTTTTCAGCCAGTTCAAAAATTGTGCGGAGTCCGTTAGCAGAGAAAATTGATTCTATGCATGTAATTGAATCATCATAAACAGCATAAGCATAGTCATGTTGTGATGCATATTCAGCCAGATACCAGATAGCAGGATAGGGACTGGAAAGCTGTGTGAACGGAGGCTGAATGAACAGACAAAACGGTTTACCCATATACTGGTTTATTAATCGTGAGCATTTTGATCTGCTTCAGAAGAGTCTGTTTTATTTTGAACTGCATTTGCATCCTTTGTCTCTTTATGACGTATAGAAACTACTGATGCAGAACGTGGTGATTTCTTTTTGTGTTCATGTTGCTGATCTTGATTTTTCTTAATACGAACGATAGGTTTTTTAGTTTGTGCTGCGAATGATGCAGCCTGTTCATCACTGGAGCTGATTTTATGAGGTATTTTTTTTGTGTACGGTGCTGGTTTGATGCTTTTTAGCGTTTCTGCTGCTTTAGTAAGCTGGCTCATAAATTCATCAAGATTTTCCTTAAAAACGACAACAGAATGACGTTCATAGGCATTGAGCTCATTCTCTTTGCTTTCTACAATGGTAAGAAATAAATCACCCAATCGGTTTTCTTTTACATTAAAAAAATAGGTACGCTCATCGCAAACCAGTTTGAGAGAAAACAATTCTCCACGTATACCCATACACCTTCCCTTATTTTCAATTCACTGTACCATTTCACCGCATGGAAATCAAGTAGTTGTACTGCTAAAGCCATTGTGCGATACTGGCGATGAATAGAACGGCCAGTACCAAAACAATTCTTTTTTGCATAGTTTTTTTCACTTAATGCTATGCAAAATACTATACCCGCTACGCGGGTGTATGTAAATGCCCGCCTTGGGCATAAACACCGAGCTTAAAATCTCCACACGGCAAGTACCCATTGCGAATAGATGGTGATGTTGGTATTCCAGATTGAAAAACTTGCCGTATCAGGATATTCGGCTGCACCATTTTCTGTGCGCGCCCATCCTGCAAAGCGATACTTAGCTTGCGTAAAAGCGCAGGCTTTGAGCCTCCGGACAAAACCCTTGGGTATCGACTGCGCTTCCCTAGTGCCAGTGGCATCACTCACGTTTTTATCAAAGCTTACCTGTGTATACTGCACTACAGAAAATTCTTCGTCAGGCAGTCGATTTGCATTATCTGATCATTGAAGAGAAATGATCCCCGCAGGACGCTACCTTAAGTCGATGAAATCAGTTGATATATAATGTGTGCGTACTGGAGCACTTTGTTTAGAGTTATGCAGTAAAAAAAGAGTAGCAAGAATACCACAGTGGTTATCCTGTAAATGGCTTGGCTTCCAAGCATCATAGTGCCAAGTCAGTGCTATAACCGGTACAAAGATGTCTTTTAGATACCTTGTGGCTTAATCTCTGTGTGGGTGACTATGTTACGTAAAAGCTCATTTAATTTTGAATTGCTAATCCAATTTCCTTTGAATTTGGAATTTCTGGATTGTTGACAATAACTAGAAACTTTTTAGGGTTCCCATCAGAAACTGGACCTCCAGCAGTCGATCGTGAAAAATTTATTATTGGGATAGTGTCTAAAATATCTATATTCAAATTCATAGAATCAACGGTTACTTTATATGCAGCTTTTGTGCCATCAACGCAGTGGTTGGGATTAATTACATAGAACGTTGTATCATTTTCCCATACGGTAAGCGTTTCAGTATGTGTTGGCACTACATTAAAACCACTGAGTATAGGATAGTAATTTTTCTTAAGATATATATCTTTATTGTTATATTCGGAAAGGTTAATGAAACCAATATACTCGCCTGCATATGTAAAAATACCTATTGCTGTTATATATGCACCTGCTGTTAATGAATCATATATATAAACCTGGTGTACTACTGCCACATAGCTGCCAGAATATGATGGCAAAACTTCAATAACAGGAACGAGTCCATCTGATTCATACACTGGTTTGTTATCATAGACAAATATAGTTTTTATTGTTTCTTTGGGTATGTTTATATGATGAACCTGATTGGTTTGTATTTTTCGGATAACGCCATAGGTTAGAAAAGGGTAGTATAAGGCTTTTTGATCACTATTATAATAAACTGGAACTGTTTGCAGCCATGCCTGGCCTGTGTCGCCTTTTTCATCATCCCATTCATAAATTTTTTGACGATTTTGTAAACTGGAATCGGTTAGATAAATAATATTTTTCCATCCTTGAGCTGTTTCATCAGCATAAAATAGTTTTTCGGGGGTTTGAGTTTTATAGGTTGTTCGAATGATTGCAATGGTTTGATAGTCTTCCGACCATACAGCATTTGATTCTATATACGATTCAACATATGGCTTTGGCAAACAGGAACACAATGCAATTGATAATACAAGAGGTATGGTTATAAACAATATGTATTTCACATTACAAAATATAATACTCACTTTCACAATCATCAATTTTAATCCACACAATTCATGAAACCAAAAATTTAGCTTCATTATTGCATTTCCTCTGCCGATAGTAACAAAGGAATGCCAGGTTTGTGGAGGTAAGCATGAATACCGATCTTATCCATTATTTCATCAGTTGTGTAGTTAAAGAATCCAGTGCGCTTGCAGAGTTTATTACAGCACAGTCTGATATGCGTACTGCTATTTTTGACAGGGATTGGCTTTTATTGCAGGAAGCATATGAAAAGGCAACACGTAGTGCAGAGACCGTAAATATGTGTGAAAAAAATAGATGCCAGGCATGGGAGAAATTATGCAATGCCTTCGGATTACCTGGTACAGCTACGAGGCAGGAACTTTTAGCCTGTATACCGGAACCATACAATTCGATGATTCGAGATGCAGTGCTCAATATCAAAGTTATGGCAACACGTGCAAAAATAGAAAATGATGCGCTTCGAGCGTTTGCTCAGAGTTCATCGGAGTCGATTGGTGCAATTATGCAGGAACTATTCCCGGAACAAAAAGGGAAACTGTATGGGAGAAAGGGTACTCTTCGCCATGCCGAATCCATGCCGATAGTTATTGATACATCGCTCTGAGTGAGCGCTGGAGGAACGTATGATATCAACCTTTATAGGGATCGAAATTGGTAAACGCGGTCTCATCAGCCAACAGCAGGGACTTGTTACGATAGGTCACAACCTTACAAATGCTTCGACAGAAGGCTATTCCCGTCAGCGGGTAGAAATAGGAACCATGTCTCCGCTCTATATGCCTCATCTCAATCGCGAGGAGACACCCGGTCAGATAGGTCAGGGTCCGCTTATCCTGCGAATATCCCGTGCAAGGGACACACTACTCGATCAGCGTATTGTTGCACAAATGGGAGATCTTGGATACTGGAATACTAGAAATAAATATATTTTGATGCTTGAACAAATCTATAATGAGCCATCGGAGGTTTCTGTCAGAACACAGATGGATAAATTTTGGGATTCCTGGCAGGAGCTCTCTCTGCATCCAGCAGAACTCCCTCAGCGGGAGGCAGTTGTTCAACGTGCAAAAACCCTGCTCGATGCAATTCACACCCGGTACCAGCGTCTTTCTTCGACCCGTGATATGACTGAGCAGGATATTCAAACGACGGTCAATCAGGTTAATACCTATATCAGGCAAATTGCTGCCCTCAATGAAGAGATTGTCAAGGTAGAAGCCATGGGGGACAATCCTAACGACCTCTATGACAGGCGTGATCTCCTTGTCGAAAAACTCGGGCAGCTCGTTCCGGTTACTACTGACAACCGGGATCCTAATGAGTTTATGGTGCATGTCGATGGTCATGTGCTCGTACAGGGGAAAATTGGACGGACGTTTGAGACCGACACCGATCCTAACAACAATGGGTATACTATGATTCGCTGGGGTGATACAGGCACTCAGGCATTTATTAAAGGTGGTTCGCTCGGTTCATTGTTTGAGCTTCGGGATGGCGACATCCGTGAAGAAATAGCACTGCTCGATACGCTGACATTGACCTTTACCGATATGGTCAACGAAATTCATCAGAATGCGTACGGGCTTAACGGCAAAACAGGTATAGCGTTTTTTACCGAACAGCCACGCGTAAACAATGTAGCCGGTAACTATGACCGTAATGGCGATGGTGTATACGACAGTACAATGCTCCACCGTATGACGGGCAGCAACACACTCAATGCACAGGATCAGGTAGGTATTGCAGGTGTAATAAGACTTGCAGGTGCACAGGGGCCTATCACTATCGAATATAAACCCACCGATACCGTTGGCGACATTATCAGCAGAATCAATAATTCAGGTGCAGAGGTAACTGCGCGGCTTACATTTGATGGCAGACTCGAACTCCGTGGAACGGTAAGTGATAACCTTGCAAATCCCGATTTTGTCATTCGATCAGTAGAAGACAGCGGTGAATTTCTAGTTGGTTATGCTGGTATCCTCAATGCAAGCGGTGCTGAAGGAGCCTTTACCTGGGACCGTGCCGATGCTGCTACGCTGCTGCGCGACGGATCTTCGTTTGGTGTTGCACCGATTGCTCATCCTGCTGGTTGGATCGAGCTGACCAATGAAATTAAGGGTGATATCACCAATGTTGCTGCCGGTTTTGGTGTAAATGGTAGACCTGCCGAAGTTGGAAATGGGGACGCTGCACTTGCCATTGCAAAATTGCGTTCAAGTACCGTTATGGTTGGCCAGGAGGGAACCTTTGATGAGTATTTTGCGTATGCAGTGGGACGCATCGGACTTAAGGGCGAGCAGGCTGATAGAATGGGAGAAACACAGGCTCGTATTGTAAAAAACCTCACCGATATGCGGGATTCGATTTCTGGAGTTAATATCGATGAGGAACTTTCCAATATGATTAAGTTTCAGCATGGTTATGCAGCTGCTGCAAAGTTTATTCAGCACTTTGATCAGATGCTCGATACTATTATCAACCGCATGGGTGTCTAAACTGTGTAAAGGAGACTTAACATGAGACGGGTAAGTACAAACATGATGAATGATGATATGCGTTTCTGGCTGGCACGTAAAGAAGATGCTATGACAAGCATGTCCAATAAAATCGCACGTCAGGAGCGGCTTGAAAATTTAAGAGACGATCCTATGGCAGCAGCTCATGCAGTACGGTATGACTCTTTTGTGTTCCGGCTTAACCGGTATGAAAAAAATGTACAGTATGTTCAGGACAGGGCGCGTATTGTTGAAGGCTACATGCGGCAAACTCAAGAAATTATGCAGCGCATTCGTGAACTAGCGGTAGCTGGCGCAAATGGGACGTTTACCAAGCACGATACTCAAGCAATGGCAGAAGAAGTTGATCAGCTCCTCGCAGAGCTTGTTCAGATTGCTAATGCGCGTGGTCCCGATGGTGATTTTATTTTTGCAGGGGACAAATCGAGAACAGAACCCTGGCGCACAGTTATGGGAAAAACTCCTGAAGCAGGACACAGCGTAGTTTCACAAGTGCTCTATATGGGAGGTATAGCAAGCCCTCAGGCAGAAATTACAGAAAATGCCTACATCGATATGAATATCCCTGGTGATAGTGTTTTCTGGGCAGAGCGTCAGCGTGTTGCAGGAAGTGTCAATGCTTCAAATTTCCGTGCATTGGAAAGCTCGTCAATATTTATTAACGGTCAGGAAATAGCAATTAAACCTGGCGATACAGTTCATGCAATTATTGCAAAAATAAATGATTCAGGAGCAGCAGTCAAAGCCAGCCTTGATCCTGCAAATACAACGCTTGTGCTTGAAGGGACAGAAGCACGCCGAATACAATTGGACGAAAATGGTACCGTACTCCGTGATTTGGGTATTCTTTCGGGGTCAGGTGTCCCAAATGATTATGCAGTAACAGCTCGGGTTTCCGGCGGTTCCCTGTTCGATGTTGTAATGAATCTGCGGAACGCACTCTATACCGGGAACCAGGCAGAGATAAGCGGGAGAGCGCTCGGTGCTATTGATTCCGCAATGGATAATATGAACAGACGGCTTGCACAGATTGGTTCTGTGATGGAACGGCTTGAAAGCACAGCCTTACGGCTTAACAAGGAAATCCCTGATGTGACGAAGCTCCTTGCTGATGAAAAAGACCTTGATATAACTCAGGCAATCACCGAATATAAAATGATGGAGTATACTCACGAGGCATCACTCCGTATGGCAGGGAAAGTGCTACCGCAGACTCTGCTCGAATTTTTGCGGTAGTGAGAAGAGTAACGCGGAATGCTATGGTAAACCTGTAGAGTAAATTGCCAGCTGATAAACAAGCAGGGTAGTTATTCAAATTGAATACCATAACAAATGCTATAATTACTTTACATCGATTGGGGGAGCTATGCTTACGATACAAACAAAAACAATGGGAGAAATCGCAATAGATGAGCGGCAGGTAATTACCTTTCCTGCTGGTTTAATAGGGTTTGAAGATTTTACACGATATGCATTACTGGATGCACCGCAAAAACCTTATTTTTATCTGCAATCACTCCAAACACCTGATCTTAATTTTATTTTGCTGGATCCATTTCTTTTTAGGCCTGATTATACTATCGATGCACCTGATGAATATACTACTCAGCTTGGCATAAAAACGCCGGAGGATGCACTGGTGCTTGTGCTTGTAACGGTTCCGCCAGGGGGTGGTGCAGTTACGGCAAATCTTATGGGACCTTTGCTCATTTCTCGCACTACACGGCTAGGTGTACAGTTGGTACTCGCAGATCCACGCTGGAGTGTCAAGCATGATATTCTTGCAGAGCTTGCTAGAGTCAAAAAGGAATAACCATGCTGATACTATCACGAAAAATCAATGAAAAACTTCAAATAGGGGATCAGATAACCATTACTATCATCGAAGTAAAGGGTGATCAGGTTAAACTGGGAATTGAGGCTCCTTCTGATGTAAAGGTTTTTCGCAGAGAGCTTTATGATGCTATTCAAGAGCAGAATAAACTCGCTGCAGCATCGGGAGGTATTCAGCTTCCTTCTATCGATATTGCACATAAAAAGTAAAACTATTACTATTACCTCACTGCAGTGCAGGGAGGTAATATGAGCATCAGCATTTATCCGGGGACTTCCATGTATATGGGAGACCCTGACAAAAATCCACTAACAATAAAACCAAATCCAGAAGAAGCGAGCGCTTTTTTTAACTCATTGATTTTATCGGCATCGGGATGGCGTGGTGTATTTGGCCGTAACGATGATGACATGGAAAGTGCTCTCACACCAGCTGCTGTGTATGTTGCTGGAAGAATGGCGCATGTGTTTGCCCAGTTTCTCAAGCAGCACTATGCTGGTGAATCGGTGCATATTATTCTTGGAATCGATACACGGCCGACAGGACCCGCTTTAGCCGATGCTATGATTCGTGTATTTCTTGCTCATGGTATTGCTGTGCACTATGGGTTTATTATGAGTGCTCCGGAAATTATGGCTGCTGTGTACATGCATAGTGCAACAAATAGTACGCATGGCACTAAACTTCCACACAGTTCAGGTGATTCAGAATCTTCTGAAAGTAATCGAGAAACAGCAGCACCGTATCAGAAGCTGCATGGATTTTGCTATATCTCTGCAAGCCATAACCCGCCGGGACACAACGGCATCAAGTTTGGTTTATCTGATGGCGGAGTGCTCTCGCCAGATACTGCAAAACGACTTATTGCTGAACTCAAACAGGATGCTTGCAGTAAAGCTGATATAGACTGTATTGCTTCGCTCATGGCCACACTCGATCCTGCACAGGTTAGTGCGGTGTTTATGAGAGCTCCGCGTGTTAAACGGCAAGCGCTTTCAGACTACCTCTTATTTTCGCGAGAAGTTTTTACCAATGTGCCAATTGAACGCCAGCAGGAACAGGAAACTGTTTTTAATTCGTATGCTGATGAAATAGAAAACT
Organism: Spirochaetota bacterium; assembly: GCA_029547205.1. Classification (GTDB taxonomy): domain Bacteria; phylum Spirochaetota; class Spirochaetia; order Treponematales; family UBA12059; genus JAKPPT01. The sequence goes on along the minus strand of JAKPPT010000068.1, from coordinate 194,719 downwards.
ATGGTGTTGGTATAGTTGCGGAACTCAATGGGTCTTCGAGAATTCTCTCGATAGATGAAAATTTTATTACCAGCATGGGAGCAACATATCTTCCATTTAACAATGTTCCTGGTCATTTTGTCCACAGAATAGTCCCGGAAGGAGAATCGCTTACAGACTGTGCTGAAATTTTAACCAGGGAGCACGAACAGGATAATACCATACTGATGGGGTATGTCCCCGATTGTGATGGCGATAGAGGCAATATAGTTATCTGGGATGAAGAGCAACAGAAGCCAAGACCGCTGGAAGCGCAGGAAACATTCGCGCTTACCGTGTTATCTGAGCTTGCTTCAGCCCAGCAAGGAAAAAAGCTTGCAGTAGTTTGTAACGATGCAACGAGTCTCAGGATTGATGCAATTGCTGGGGTTTTTGGCGCTAAGGTGTTCCGCACTGAAACAGGAGAAGCTAATGTGGTAAGCCGTGCCCGCGAACTCCGGAAAGAAGGCTGGGATGTACGTATTATTGGGGAAGGCTCAAATGGCGGAGTTATCATCTATCCATCGAGCGTCCGTGATCCTCTTTCAACACTCGGTTCGCTCTTAAAAATAACTGCACTTCGCAACAAGGTCTGTCCCTTTAGAGTGTGGCTCGAACGAACAAACCGGGGAGATGCTTATTTTGATACTTTTTCGCTTTCAGATGTTGCAGAAACGCTGCCTCTGTGGACTACAACGAGTGTGTTTGAGAGCAGGGCAGCTTTAACGATTAAACATAAACCACCCGTTGAACTAAAACAGCAGTTTTTTCTGACGATTCCAGAATTTTATAAAACAATACAATCGGTACTATCTTATCAGTTTGACAATGTAACATATACAGTCTTACAGAGTTCTGGTATGCAGGAATTCCCAATTACTGCACAGAACGAAATTGGAAGAGGCGGACTCAAGATTTTACTGCAGAGCGGCACTACACCGATTGGTTTTGTCTGGATGCGAGAATCTGGAACTGAGCCTCTGTTTAGAATTATGGTAGATATTCAGGGAAACAATCCTGGCATAGAAGCTGAGCTTGTAGCATTATTGACAGAGACACTGCAGCGTATTGATAGTTAGTGTCACGAAACTTGTGAACAAACAGCATTTTAACAAGCTTCGTGACACTAGCCCATTTGTTGCTCCCATGAGATGAGTTGAAAAATAATAGCCCTGCGGGAATGGAGGCAAACCGCAGGGCAACAGAGAACTTTCGGCGTTTCCGTTAAGCTTGCATTCTATACAGTTTTACAGAAACAACCCTCATAGTACCATTAATCGTTTTAATTATGCTTTTCGTTTTCGCGAAACAACATCAAAAATTACAGCTCCAACAAGTACGAGACCGCGGATTATATACTGCATAGATATGTCTGTCCCCATAAGGTTCATTCCATTCATGAGAGACATATATACTAACGCACCGATAAGTGAACCAGTGATAGAGCCTATGCCTCCTGATGCTGATACTCCGCCAATATAGCAGGCAGCTATTGCATCAAGTTCAAAGAGTGTCCCTGCTTGCGGTGTTGCTGATTTAAGGCGAGCTGTAAATAGTATACCGGAGAGAGCCGAGAGAAAACCCATAGAACCAAAAACAAAGAGCGTTATCTTTTTCACATTGATACCTGAAAGCTCGGCAGCCTCTGGATTACCGCCAACTGCAAAAATATGTCTGCCTAGCATTGTTTTTCTCGCAATGAAATCATAGACAATGACAACTACCATCATAATAACGAATGTCCAGGAAAGGCCATTGTATCCAGCAAGAATAAATGTAATGTAAGTTATTATCAAAGTAATAAACAGTATTTTGAGTAAAAAAAGTGGTTTTGTAAGAACAGCAAAATTATACTGCATTTTTCTTGATCGGCTTCTCATTTCTGACAGTATGAAAACACATATTGTCAGTAAACCAATAAGCAGTGTGGTTTTGTGGTATTGTGGGAGAAATGGTATCCAGGAAAAAAGGTCAGGTATAAATCCATTCCCCAGTGCATTAAATGATTCATTAGGAATAATGATGGTTCCTGTTGCTGCGGTCGAAAGCATGAGTGCTCCGCGATAAACAAGCCAGCCTGCAAGTGATGATACAAATGCTGGTATTCCTAAAAGTGCAACGGGAAGACCGGTTATCAATCCGCACACTACGCCAAGAGCCAATACGATAGGAATAGCAAGCCAAACCGCAACATGAAACTGTGTCAGTAAAATTGCAGTAATAGCTCCTAAAAATCCTGATAGAAATCCCACAGAAAGATCGATATGCCGTATGACAATTATGAGTGTCATTCCAGTAGCAAGGACTGCAATGTAACCAGTTTGATTTAAGAGGTTTGCAATGTTTCGTGAGGACATAAAATTTCCACCAGTTAAAATGGAGAAAATAATCATTATAAACACCAAAGCAATATACATTGCATAATCACGAATATTCTTTTTTATTACAGCCTTAAAATCTTCAATAATCATCGATACCTCCCTTTGTTTACAATGTAGCTAGTTCCATGACTCGTTCCTGAGTAGCCTCCTGCCGTGTAAGCTCACCGGTGATTTTTCCACCAGCGACTACATAGACACGGTCGCTCATACCCAGTACTTCTGGCAGCTCCGATGAGATCATTAATATGCTCATACCCTGTGCTACAAGCCGATTCATCAAAGTATAAATTTCAAATTTTGCACCAACATCAATTCCGCGTGTTGGTTCATCAAGAATAAGAATTTTAGGTTCCACAAATAGCCATTTTGCAATGGAAACCTTTTGTTGGTTGCCTCCTGATAAATTGAGTACAAACTGTTCAATACTGGGCGTCTTAATAGTGAGCGACTTTACATATTCATTAGCTTGAACAATTTCTTCTTCTGATTTGATGATTCCAATTGTAGAAGAAATCTTTTTAAGATTTGCGAGTAAAATGTTATCTTTTATTGATTGAATAAGAATGAGACCATTTTTCTTTCTGTCCTCTGATGCATAGGCAATGCCATTTTTAATTGCTTCGTGCGGATGAGTAAACTGGTGGGCTTTGCCATTTGCAATTACTTTACCGGATACAATGTAGCCATCAGGATTTCCAAATATGCTTCGTGCTAGCTCTGTTCTACCTGATCCAACAAGGCCAGCTAAACCGACTATTTCACCTTTGTTAATTGTAAGTGAAATATTTTGAAGGATTTTTCTACCTGTTTTAGAATCGATACCAGACCAATTTTTAATTTCAAGAACAGTTTCATTGGTTGGTTTCTGTGTTCGTGTTGGATATATATTTTCAATAGAACGGCCAACCATGTGTTTAATCAACAGCTGTTCTGTAGCTTCTTTTTTATCGAGAGTGCAGATTGTTTGACCATCACGGAGTACGGTAATGGTGTCTGCTATAGCCATTACTTCTTTCAGTTTATGGGAAATCATAATACAGGTAACTCCCTGACTTTTTAGCTCCCGTATTATGTTAAGTAGATTTTCACAATCATTTTCATTAAGCGCTGCTGTTGGTTCATCAAGTATGAGTAGTTTTGCTTTTCTGCTTAAAGCTTTGGCAATTTCAACAAGCTGTTGCTTACCAATTCCAAGTTCTTTAATTTTTTCTGTAGGCTTTACTGAAAGATGCACCATTTCTAAAAGCTGTTCTGTTTTTTTTATCATTTCAGGTATATCTATTTGTATACCTTTTTGTATTTCATGCCCAAGCAATATATTTTCATAGATCATCATTTCGGGAACGAGAGCAAGTTCCTGGTAAATAATTCCAATGCCTGCTTTTTCACTGTCGTGAATGTGTGAAAACTTAGCTTCGTTGCCATCAAATATTATTGATCCCTCAAATTGTCCATGTGGATAAACACCACTCAGTATTTTCATAAGCGTAGATTTGCCAGCTCCGTTTTCTCCAACAAGACAGTGTATTTCTCCTTTTTTAACTGAAAAAGTTACATTATTAAGCGCAAGAACTCCTGGGAAGCGTTTTGTGATGTTTTTCATCTCAAGCATGTATGTGCTCATGTCATCTGCTCCTTTTTATAAAAAACGGGTGTCTGCACTAAACAGGCACCCGTTACCTTATAATGAACTCTTAGTTGCTAAGTCCGGTAAAATTATCGCTTGGCCAGTATCCTGATTCGATGATTTCTTTTTTCACATTGTCTTTTGTTACAACGACAATAGCAGTAGGTTTAGCTGGTACATCTTTTTTGCCATTATTATAAGTAGTGGTAACAGGAGGATTCGAGCCTTTCATATAGGCAATTGCAGCATTGATTGCATCCTGTACGAGAGTGCGTACATCTTTGAGTACAGTCATTGATTGTTTGCCATCAATAATGTACTGAATTGAAGCAATTTCAGCATCCTGACCAGTTATATAATATTTACTGACTGCTTTGTCTGCAGCAAATGCATCAGCGATTGCCCGTGCTGTTCCATCATTAGGAGCACAAATATATACGGTTCCTTTTGCTTCTTTGCCAACTGCGGTAAGATTAGCCTCTGCTTTGCTCTTTGCATCATTGAAATTCCAGTTGGTTGTAACCTGTCCAATGATTTGAGCCATTTCATCACGAGTCAGTGAAGCTTTATTCATGAGTGCTACTGCTTTATCAGAATTGCGAACTACAAAAGTGCCATCAGCAATTTTGGGCTGTAATCTGCTCCATGCACCTTCGAAGAAAATAAAAGCATTGTTATCGCTGGCAGCTCCTGCATACAGGTAGAGGTTATTTCCTTTAGAACCTTCTGGAACTTGAGAAATTAGATAATCTCCCCATGCAGCTCCAACCTGAAAGCTATCAAATGTTACATAGTAATCAACTGATGTGGTGTCTCTGATGAGACGGTCATAGGAAATTACTTTTACTCCAACTTTGTTTGCGAGATCAGCTGCAGCTGCTGCAGCGGTTCCGTCATGCGGGCAGATTATGAGTACTTTGATTCCCTCCGCTATTAATGCTTCCACATTTGCTTTTTCTTTGGCTGAATCGCCCTGGCTGAACAAAACTTTTGCTGAAAAACCTGCATTCTGTAATGATTCCATAAATCGAGTTTGATCCTGGATCCAGCGTGGTTCATCTTTAGTTGGAAGCACAATTCCAACCTGTGTTGCTGCCTTTTTCTGGCAGCCAGTAAACAGTACTGATATAAGTACTACACTTTCGAGCAGCGTCATAATAATGCGAACTGCTTTCATACTTTTCCTCCTGTTTTAGAAGTAAAATCAGGTGTTAACCTGTTTGAGCGCTTCATGCATAGATTGATATCGAGTTAATCATGCACCTAACGCCTTGTTATGAACATTGTTGCATTGCTTATTGTAGTCATGCAGCAGGAAAGAAATAACAAATTGAAGGAAATTTTTTGCATGTAGCGTAAACAGTATTTTTGAGTACTAATTAGCAAAAAAATTACAAAAATAATGTTAAAAAAATGCTATTCAGAATGGTAGTTCATAATGTGTAGCTACTTATTAGTATTCCGGTACACCTCATTGGCATTATGAAAGCCATCACGAATAACCGTTTCATCAAGTGTTGATGCAGTAACGACTATTGGAGATAATTTAGTATAGGGTATGGAATACGTGCCATCAGAAATAAAGAATTCTGTAGGCAGTTTTTCTTTTCGTGCGAGCATTAAAGCAAAACCAGCCGCTTTAAGTGCAAGAAGCTGAACAGGTTTATAAATAGTTGCAAACTGTGTATGTTCTGCAACACGCTGACATGCTGATAGTTCAGCATCTTGTCCTAATACCAGTGTGTTTTCTAGTATGCGGTTTTCAGAGAGAATGGCAATGACAGTTTCTGCAAGCATATCATTACCGCAAAGTACAACATCGATGTGCTCGTTTTGTGCTATGAGCGCTTCAAAACGTGTGCGTACTGCTTCACTCGACCATTCATCCGGCCAGATTTCTCCAGCTATGGTAATATCCCCGCGGGCAATTGCAGGCTGTAATATTTTCATAATACCCGTGTTAATCATAAATGCATTGTTGTCATTGATTGCTCCATTTACAATGACATATTTACCTTTAGGTTTTTCACGCAGGGCTGTATCAGCCATAAGGCTTCCCACTTGTTCATTATCAAAGGAAATATAAACATCGACATTTGCATTAGAGACTAGTCTATCATAGCTGATAACTGGAATCCGTTTTCGTTTTACATATTTAATAACTTCAGTCAGTTTGTTTGCATCATTGGGTACAACAATAAGCACATTTATTCCGAGTGATGCAAGCTCCTTAATCTGTGCAATTTGAGTTTCTGCATTTTGATTTGCTATTCTTATTATGATATCCATATCGAGATCTTCTGCTGCTTTAGACAAACTTTCTAGATCTCTTTGCCATCGTTCTACAACGAGTGAGTCAAGTGAAAATCCAATAACAAAACGTTTGTTTTGTTCCTGTTTGTTGCTGCATGAAAATATTAGTAAAATAATGATTAATAAATAGTATGGGTTTCTAGTCCTCATGGTTAAGCTCCTTTTCCTGGTATTCTAATGGAGTTAATCCAGTATAGGTTTTGAATGCTCTTGAAAAATAATTTGGATCTTGATATCCGCACTGAATGCTTACTTCTTTAATTGATAATGATTGATTTTTAAGAAGATATCTTGCATGTTCAAGACGAGTTTCAGTAAGTGTTCGTGCGAATCCTTTGCCTAGTTCTTCCTTCATCGCTCTGGAAAGATGCGCTGGTGATACTGATAGTACTTCAGCTGCACTTTCTAAGCTTATTGGCTCTTTGTAGTGGGAGTGTATATAATTAAGAGCTTGTGTGATAAGCGGAGAATTGGTTTTAATTTGCAATGAGCTGTTGAGTTTTTGCAATAATGGAAGCAATGTGATAAGCGCTTCTCTTTTGTGATTCTCTTCCCATAAACGATGAAATATTTTTATAGCATCCATGGTAAGTATATTAGTAGACTGTGTTGTTTGTATAGTTGATAGACATACAGACATACCAATTAACTTGTAAAGTTGTGTATAAGAAAAATTGTTTATTGCATCTGTTTCATATAATAGCAGGGTTTCGATGCTGTCTTGCATAAGCTTTATAGCTTTTTGATATTTTCCTTCAGCTATTGTTTGATAGAATTCTTTTAATGGAAGATCCGATTCCTGTAAAGTATTTTGCAGCGGAGTATCACTATAATAGTGCGAAAATAGTTTTTCTTTTGCAAAATTCCATGATAGATTGATGTTTAAAAAATTCTCTGGTGTTCCTGGGAATAATAGTAATTTATTAGCAGCTATATGATGCTGAAATTCTTCTGTAAGCATACTAATGAAATTAAAGAGTTCGGTTTCAGATTTTTCTTTAAGGGGCAGCAATATAATATTGCAATCAGTAAATAAAAATGAACTATATAATGCATTTGTCTTGTAAAGAATAAAATTGGTTAAAAATTTTAATAAATCGTTTGAAGTATCAGCTGTGTCAATTTTTATAAGGATAATACAGGCAAAGTTTTTTGTAATATGAACTGCATTTTTAAAATTATAAATATGATCTTTTGTGAGTTTGTTGTTAATTAAATTGTAAAAAAATATTTCCTGCATATAAATTGCATGTAATTTTTCTCTTTCGGCATATTCTAATTCTTTTTCTTTTAAGTAACGGAGTTTTTCAATGTGTAATGATGCAGTATTTAATGCAAGTTCGAGCCTATCTTTGGAAACAGGTTTGAGTATGTAATCACATACTCCCAGAGCTAATGCTTCCTGTGCAATTTCAAATTTTTCAAATGCAGTAATGAGTATAAATGCACTTGTGATGCCTTGTTTGGAAATAGTTCGTATAGCTTCTATACCATTGATGCCTGGCATATTAACATCAATAAGGATAATATCTGGAAGGTGTTTTTCTGCAAGCTCAATAGTTTCGCGCCCATTATGTGCTTCTGCAACTATTGTATATTGATCGTAAAAATATTTATTAATAATAAGTTTGAGGCCATTGATAATTGGTTGTTCATCATCAGCAATAAGTATATGTTTCATTGCATTTCCTCTGTCGGGATGCTTATGGTTACATTTGTTCCTTCACCGATGCGTGAATCAATGGATACTTTGCCTTTACCGTTTGTTGCAAGTTCAATCCTTCTTATCACATTTGTAAGACCAATTCCTTTTTCTGGTTCTCGAAGAGAAAGTATTCGTTGTACTTCATCGTTACTCATACCACTTCCATTATCATGAACAGAAAAAATGATAATATTATTTTTAATCTCGACAGCTATATGAACGAACCCGTTTTGTTCTTTTTCTTTAAGCCCATGGTTAATTGCATTTTCAATGAGTGGCTGGAGGATAAGTGCAGGAACTTCGTACGCAAATGTTTCTTCATCAACAGTAAACGAAAAAGTAAATCGATTACCAAACCGTGCTTCTAGTAGCCAGACATATTTTTTGCGCAATCAACTTCCTCAGATACAAGTACGAGACGGTTTGCTGGCTTTAGAGCATACCGAATAAATTCAGCGAGTTTTTGCAAAAATTCTGCTGTTCTTTCATCATGTTCTGCAAGTGCTAACTGCCAACCAGCAGATAGCGTATTGTAGAGGAAATGTGGATTTATCTGTGTTTGTAGCGCTAAGAGTTCTGAATCTTTTAGCTTGTGTTGAAATTCAAGCATTTCCATTTTTTGTACAAGTACCTGTTGTTCTAGTTCCGATTTTTTTTGTATTGCCTCAAATGCATCTTTAATGCTCTTTTGCATATTATTAAAAGCTGTATAGAGTGTTCCAATTTCATCATCATGGGCATACTGGGGAATAGAGTGAATAAAATTGCCTATTTCAAGTTCACGTGCCGATTGTGCAAGCAGAGTAATTGGGACCGTAATGGCAAAAGAATACCTATAAATAATCAAAATACTCAGAACAAAAGCTATAGCTATAAGTGTAAAATTTATAAAAACTATTTCCCCAAACTTTTCCTTAAAAAAGTCAAACGCATAAAGGCTCCTATTCATATTTTTAAGATGCAGAGTATCGAGAATTGTATGTGCAGATTCGACCATAGATACTGCATGTTCAAATTCAGCTGTATATACCGGAATGTTTCTTCCTCGTTTTGCATTGACAGCAGTACTGGTGGTTTTAAGGTACTGTGTTAGTACCGAATAGAGATTTCGTTCCATCAATAATAATTTATCATTGTATATTCTGTTGTTAAGTGATGGAATTAAGCTTTCAAGTGTGCTTGACCATTTGATGTATTCTTTAAGCGATTCCGAATTTTTAAAAGTTAAATATGTTTCGAGATGTTTATGCGTATTATCAAGGCTGTCACGAATTGATTTTAACGTATTGTTATTCTTTAATAGCAGACCAATGCCGTGTGTTAATTCGAGTGATAAAATACTCGTAAAAGTAGTAGCTGTAATAAGAATAATTAAAATTACTAGTGAATTTAATGTTATTCGATTTCTTATTTTGGCTTTCATATCATTTATTTTCTATGCTCTTAATAATAGGTTTAATAGACAGCTGAATAGGTTTACCTGTTTTCTGGATCTGCTCCATAATCAATTTTTGAGCTGCTTTCCCGATTGCATCAGCATTGCGTATAATGGTGGCTTTGAAAACACCTTTTTCTAATAATCGTGAAATCTCTGAGTTCTCATCGGAACCAATTAAGAGAATTTTACCAACAAGACTTTTATCAATTAATAGCTGTGCTGTGTTCATACTAATGTGTGCAGTTGAACAAATTATTACATTTATATCAGGTTTATTGTGAAATAAAGTGAATCCAGCTTCCTCGCCTTGCAGCGCAGGATCTCCTTCAAAAATTACTGCTGATATTTTCCCTTTTCCATGTTCAAGTAACGCAGTCTTTGCACCGTTTAAAAATGAGGCAGAATCAACAGTATCGGTTGTGGAATAGGGCACTATAATTCCAATGCGCGCAGAATTCCCCAATACACTAAGAGCTTCTTGAATTGCATACTTTCCTTGAGCGTACGAATCGGAAGATACAACATAGTAGGAGTCTGCTGCAGAAGAATAGTTCATAGCTATTGCAGTAAATGGGACTGATGCTTGTTTTGCTCTTTTTGCATAAGAACTGATATACTCAGCTTGACTAAAAAACATGATAATACCATCAACATTTGCATTCAGAGCTAAATTAAAAAGTTCTTCAGCTTTTGAGGAAACAGCGGAATCGGCTGTGGAATTTTGCTGCGTATAGAAAAGAAATTCTACCGCTCCATTGTCAGCAGTTACTGCTTTTTCGATGCTAGTTTTAAGTTGTTCAATAAAAGGGTCATTGGATTCAGGAAGCAGAACTGTAATATGATACAACATGGGATATGTATTTGCAGGATTTAAAAATGTTTTGATTTCTGATTGGCTTTGATATACAAGCAGTAAGGAATAACCTGCGTTAACCAAAAACAAAAGGCTGAGACATAGTATTAACGCAATAGAGAACCAATTTTTTTGCATACTGTCATTGTAACATATTCTTGTTACTAAAATCCATTAAAATGAGTTGCCATTTTGCTAAAGCTGGTATACACTAAAATTCCGTATATACACTTAATTTTGTAGACATATACGGGCTGCTTTGCAAAAAGCAGAATAACAGTATGTATACTGTAAGGAGGTATGTATGAAACGAAACAGGCTTATTATTAGCTTGCTGGTTTTAGTAGCTGCTCTCGTGCTTGTCTTTGGTGCATGTGTTTCAACTACTAAAGGCACACAGGACGGTCCAATTGAACTAGTATTTATCGAAACAAGTGATATTCATGGAGCTATTTTCCCATACAATTTTATAACGGGAAAACCCATGGATACTTCGATGGCACAAGTTATGACTTTTGTTAAGCAAAAGCGTGCAGAAGGCGCAGAAGTAATCCTCATGGACAATGGAGATTCACTTCAGGGACAACCAACAGTGTACTTTTATAATTTTGAAAAAACTAATGCTATGCACATCTGGGCAGATGTTCTCAATTATATGAAGTACGATGTAGTTACTGTCGGTAACCATGACATTGAGGCAGGACATGCTGTTTATGATAAATTGGTAAAAGAATTTCAGATGCCCTATATCTGTGCAAATATAGTTGATGAAAAAACGAGAGAGCCATATTTCAAGCCTTATACAATAATTATCCGCAAAGGTATAAAAATTGCCATTCTTGGACTTACGGAACCAGGTATAACTACTCAGCTACCTTATCAGCTTTGGAAGGGACTTGATGTCGAAGATATGGTGGACACTGCAAAAAAATGGATTCCAATTATCCAGCAAAAAGAAAAACCCGATCTCATTGTGGGTCTCTTTCACGCAGGTGTTGATTATACCTATGGAGGAGCTAAAGCCGATGATAAACGCAACGAAAGTGCAAGCCAGCTTGTGGCAGAGCGCGTTCCAGGTTTTGATATTATTTTTGTAGGTCACGATCATGCTGGCTGGGATGGTTATGGCTGGGATCCTGTTGCAAAGAAAAAAGTTCCAGTCAAAGGTCCCGATGGCAGAATTGTTCCCATTTATGGTCCTAACGCTAATGCAACAAATGTTGCTCGTGTAATAGTGACTATGGAAAAAGATAAAGCAACCGGTACCTGGAAAAAGAGTTTTTCAGGTGTTCTTGTACCCATGAAAGACTATAAACCGGATGCAGATTTTTTGGCTAAATTTGATGGTGCAAAACAAGAACTCATTACCTGGGTAGATAGGCCAATAGGTAAAATGGAAGGTAAAGTCACTTCTGAAGATGCACTTTTTGGTGATTCTGCATTTGTTGATCTCATACACAGAATACAGCTTGAAATTTGCAATGACCCAACAACAGGCATGAAGCCTGCTCAAATTTCAATTGCTGCACCGCTCGATCAGTATGCATATCTTCCTACTTCCGCAGATGGAACTATTCGTGTGCGTGATATGTTCAATTTGTATAAGTATGAGAACTTCTTGTACACGATGAATCTTACCGGCAAACAGATAAAAGATTTCATGGAATATAACTATGCAATGTGGATGAACCAGATGACAGGACCGGATGACCACCTTATCAATTTTGCAAAGGATAAAGATGGAAATTATGTTTTCAATTCTCGATACAATAATTATGATACCGTAACACGTCCATACAATTATGATAGTTTTGCCGGTATCAAGTATACCGTTGATGTTTCAAAACCGGCGGGTCAGCGTGTAACCATTATCAGTCTCTCAAATGGAGAAGCGTTTGATCTCAATAAAACATATTCAGTTGCAATCAATAGCTATCGTGGTTCGGGTGGCGGACAACATCTTATAAAGGGTGCGGGAATTGATCCGGAAGTCCTCAAAAAAATGACACTTGTAACATCATCAACCACAAAAGATCTTAGGTATTACATGCTCAAATGGTTTGAAAAACAGACTGGTGTCATCAAGCTGGAAAAAGATAACAACTGGAAAGTGATTCCAGAAGAGTGGGCGCAAAAAGGTCGTGAAAAGAGCTATCCGTTCCTGTATCCGCCTGCAAAATAATGATCGGTAAAACAAAAGAATAATGCAGTAAGAGGCTGATTAAGATAGATAATCTGATCAGCCTCTTTTACTTTTTAACTAACAGTTAAATAATTTTTCCCTGAATGTTTACTGGTATAGAGTAGCCTGTCAGCGCGTTCAATAAGTGTTTCAATTGAGTCGGTCTCTCTAATGAGCGTAGCACCTGAAGAAATTGTTACCCCAACAGTTTTTAGATCATGTATATAGTATGAATTTTCTATTAACATGCGAATTCTATTAGCCAATTCAGATAGTGAACTTATTGTAACGTTATAAACTATGAGAGCGAACTCATCTCCGCCCCATAGGGCAGCAGTATCAAATGGTCGTGTAAGGTTCTGCAGTGTCGATGCTACATATTTTAATACCTGATCACCTACTGAGTGACCATAGGTATCATTGATGGTTTTAAAATTATCAATATCCAGGAAAATGAATCCAAACGGTATTTGATAACGTTTTATTTGTTCAAAAGCAGCATGTAATTGCTGTTCTAAATATCTTCGGTTGGGAATTTGGATAAGTGTATCAATGAGTGCCAGTTGTTCCATTGTTTTAAGTTTTTCTTCAAAGATTTTTTGTTTGCTATAATCAGAAAATAGTTCGACCGCACCGATGATAGAGCCCTCATTATCATAGAGTGGTCGTACTTTAACCAGTACAGGCACCCTTTGTCCATTTTTATGGTGCAGGTAGACATGAGTTTCCTGTGGCTTATCTTGCTGTATTGCTAGAGCAAGCGGGCACAGTGATAGACATAGCTTGTTACCGTTATCATCGATATGGGTGAGTATGTTGTCGGAGCAGTGCTTGCCAATAACTTCTTCAGCAGAAAATCCGGTTATAGATTGCGCTGCGCTGTTCCAGAATACAATTTTTCTATTGACATCGGTAATGTAAAGGCCGTCAGAGAGGGCATCAATGATATTCTTATAAGAAACTTCTGAAATATCCATATACTGTATTCCTTTCCCCCTTAGTAACAAGTTTAGACTATAATAACTACTCATGCAAGTTTAGAGTATATGAGCTACATCCACAAGTTTACTAATTACTGACTTTTTTATAACAATGTGCTAGAGTTACAAAAAACCAATAAAAGGAGACACTATGACTGGTTTGGAGGAACGTTTTTCACGATTGGGGGTAAGTATTCCTGATGTTATGTTACCAGCATCGGGGATTGATATGACACGCTGGGCTGTTGTAGCTTGTGATCAGTATTCCAGCGAACCTGAGTACTGGGAGGAAGTAAAGGCTTTTGTCGGCAGCCATCCAAGTACTTATAATTTAATCTATCCTGAGTGTTATCTTGAAGCAGGAGATAAACCACAACGCATAGCTACAATTCAAAAAGCAATGCACGACTATCTTGGAGAAGGTATAGTGCAAAACATTGGTAAAGGTTTTATTCTCGTTGAACGCTATACTCCATTTGAAAAACATCCGCGAAAAGGGCTCATATTTGCAGTAGATCTGGAAGCATATCAGTTTGGAAAGCAGGTTACCTCAATGGTGAGACCAACTGAGGGAACTATTCTCGAACGGCTTCCTCCACGCATGGAAATACGGCGGGGTGCGCCTCTCGAACTACCACATATAATGCTGCTCATAGACGATCCTTGTCGTACAGTTATTGAACCACTCTATGCACGCATGTCTGACTTTAAGACACTGTATGATTTTGATCTCATGCAAAAAGCAGGTCACATTAAAGGTGTTCATATCACCGATGAACGTACACTTGCCACAATTGCTGATGCTCTCGAAACCTTGCAGCACGCTTTTACAAAGAAGTATGCTGATAAGGCACCGCTGTTATTTGCAGTAGGTGACGGGAATCATTCACTTGCTACTGCAAAACAGATATGGGAAGAAATCAAAAAAGCAAACTCTGGAAATCCTGGAATTATGAACCACCCTGCACGCTATGCACTTGTCGAGCTTGTCAATATTTATGACGAGGGGCTCCCGTTCCATCCGATTCATCGGGTGCTTTTTAAAGCCGATAAAGCGTTGCTAGAAAAAGCTCTGCAAGAAGCTGGAGCTCATATCGAACCGATGCCTTTCGCCGAAGCCGTTAAACACACCGATGATATACATACTACAGAGCATCGATTTGTACTTATTCATGAATCAGGCACAAGCCTTGTGCGTTTCAGCAAACCACAGGCAGTGCTTGCAACTTCGACCATACAAGCTGTACTTGATGGCTATTTGAAGGCACATCAGGAATCAGGCATAGACTATATCCATGGAACCGAAAGCCTCGAACAACTTGCTAAAAAGCCAGGTAATCTAGGTCTGTACCTTCCTCCAGTACGTAAAGACACATTCTTTACTTACATCATAGAACACGGCGTCATGCCGCGGAAAACGTTCTCAATGGGAGAAGCTCCGGAAAAACGATTCTATATCGAAGCACGAAAGATTGTATAAAGCGAACAATCAAGTTCTAACCCCGTATGGTAATCGCGTGCGGTAACCATACGGGGACTCCATATCATAATCTGAACAATTGTGTGATGTATAAAGTGAGCAAGCCAGCTGGCTAGATGCTGGCTTGCATTTTTTTTGTGCTAGTACCAGGTCTGTCCCCGTTTGCTCTTTACCCAAATAGCTTTTAATTATAGAGTAGTACATATGATTTCGTTATTCATACGCATATTTTGGAAAATCAGGGGAATCACTGTATTTGGGCTTGTTGGTGAGAGCGGTACCGGCAAAAGTTTTAGAGCTAAGCTTGTCGCTGAAAAATATGGTATTGAATACATTATTGATGATGGTGTTTTAATCGTTAATGATGCAATTGTAGCAGGAAAATCTGCAAAGCGCGAAAAAAGCTACATGGCAGCAGTGAAAACTGCACTGTTTCATGAAAAAGAACATCGTGATGAAGTTGCCCGTTATCTTCAGCATCATACGTGGCGTAATATTCTCATTTTAGGTACATCGGAACGCATGGTAAAAAAAATTGCAGAGCGGCTACAGATTCCTTATCCATCAAAAATTATCCGTATTGAAGATATTGCATCAAAAGAAGATATCGAGATGGCAAAGCAGTCTCGTAAAATTGAGGGGAAACACGTCATACCTGTCCCTGCAATAGAAATCAAACGGAGCTATCCTCAGATTTTTTATGATTCGATTCGTGTATTTTTTCAAAAACGATTTGGTAAAACTATTACTCCTCCCAAAACATATGAGAAAGCTGTAGTACGGCCTGAGTTCTCAAAACGCGGGCGTGTAGCAATTTCGGAATCAGCACTGTCTCAAATGGTCATTCACTGTGTCGATGAATATGATGAATCAATCCGAATACAAAAAATCAGTATACGCTCAGATTCACAGGGATATCGATTAACGGTGATTATAGAAATGCCATTTGGAAAACAGCTTTCTGGTAACATTCATGGGCTCCAACAATATATCATTGACAATATAGAGCGCTACACAGGAATTCTCATTGAAGAAGTCAATATTATTATTGAAAGTATCAATCGGCAATAAATCTTACAGGTTTTTACATAAATATGGTTTGTTTTTTGGTAAACAAGCCGATAATTGTATTGTATAATTGTTATTAAATAGTGGAGGTTTCCATGAAAAAAATATTCCTTTGTTTTGGAATACTTGTAATGCTTACTGCAGGTGTATCTGCTCAAGCAAGTTTTGTTAGTGCTACAACTACTCATTATACAGTTTGGGTAACAGGCGATAATCAGACAGCAAATGCACTCGCCGAACGATTGGAAAAGCTGTTTGAGCTTTTTAATACATATTTTCGATTTGACACAACAATGCTAAAAGGTCCTCTGACAGTTCGTATGTTTGCTGATAAAACAGCATTTGATGCATATGTACAAAAAGTGACAGGTCAGGCTAAAGAAGATTTTGTATATATTCACTATCCCACAGTTGAGCGTTCAGAACTAGTCATTTTTTCTAAAGCAGATGTTCAGGATTTCGATGCATCACTTGCACATCAGGCATTTGTTCAATTTATAAAAGCTTTTGTTGCAGAACCGCCTGTATGGATACGTGAGGGTTTTGCTGTATACTTTGAACGGGTACTCTGGGATCCAGCAACAAAAACATTATCGTTTATGGAAAATGATTCGTGGCTGGAAACTGTGAAAATTTTACAGACACAAAACAAGCTTGTTACAATTGAAAAACTACTTTCTATGAATTCAGAAGAAGCTACTTTAAGCATCGATGTATTTTATCCACAGTCCTGGGCATTTATATCATTCCTTTTGAATTCTGAAAAACCTGTATATCAACGGTTTATGTGGGATGTAATTGCATCACTTCGCGCTAATCCTTCTGATAAGGATATGCCTGCAAAAATAAAGAACTATTTTGTGGCATGGTACAGTAAAAATGATGCTGACATCGATTTTGCTGGCTATATAAAAAATCAAAAAACCTTTGCTGAGTACATAACCGAAGGTGTTCAGGCATATACTGATAAAAACTATGATGTAGCGTTAACTTATTTCCTGAGTGCTGTCAAAAAGAATCCTGATAACTATATTGCACACTATTACCTTGGTCTCATTGCATATGCTAAAAATGATTATGCACGTGCAGAAGAATACTATAAAACAGCATTGGCGTTGGGATCTGATCAAGCAATAACATATTATGCTCTTGGTATCAATGCATTTGCTTCCAAGCGGTTCGAAGATGCAAAAACCTATCTCAATAAAGCTGCTGAAATTGCTCCTGATAAGTATGCTGATAAAGTAAAAGAATTGTTGGCACGCATTGAAGCTGGAGGTTGATGTTGTGATTCTGTTTTAACTAATTAGTAGAAACATTGTACAATATAAATTAACAGGCTGTCACCGATTCGTGAGAAAGCCTGTTTTTTTATAACAACCCAAGCCCTCGCGCTGCATTTTGAGCACATCGTCTTTTAAGTTCTTCAATTGAATGAACAGAGCGAAATGCTGTGTGGTCGCTGAGAATCAATTTATCCGAAGTAAGCTTTGTTAGCATCGAGATTGGCGGTTCTGTTTCAAACACATCAAGGCCTGCTCCCTTGACAATACCGTTTTCAATAGCTTCATACAGTGCATCGAAATCGATTAACCCGCCGCGGGCTGTGTTTACTATAAAAACCCCGCGTTTCATTTGTGAAAATGCTCGTTTGTCAAGCATACGGTAGGTTTGCGGGGACAGACCCGTATGTAAACTAATAATAGTACTCTGAGTAAGTAGTGTCTCAAGCGGTACAAAACGCAGTGGTACATGAAAATACTGAGCCATGGTTACTAAAGGATATGTATCGGTATCCGAGTCCGGATTAATATTTGATTCATATTTATTAGTTTGCAAGTTGTTTTTGGTAATCTGGCCGGTCGCAGCATGTCCAATGTGTCTTGAATAGACAAGAATTTCAGCTGGTTTGAATGCAAGTGAGCGAGCAATTACAGCTCGTGCTGTATTTCCATATCCAATAATACCCAAGGTCTGTCCCCGTAATACGAATTGTGGCTCTGGTAGATCCCACAGACCTGTTTTTACAGCTTGTGACCGGCATGGTATGCCGCGTAAAAGGGCAAGCATGAGTGCTAATGTATGTTCTGCGACTTCATCGGTACAGTAATCAGGAACATTTAAAACGGAGATACCTTTGCTTTGGGCGTAAGTTACATCGATGTTATCTAAGCCTACACCATATCGGGAAATTACTTTGAGCCTGGGGAGAGCATCAATGACTGTTTTAGTGACTTTTGCCAGATTGATAAGCAATGCGTCTGCATCTCGAGCACTCTTGATAAACGCATTTTCATCTATTTCTTCAGGAAGTAAAGATGATGTTTGTTGCGAGGTCTGTCCCTGTTGTTTCGGTTGGCTATAAGAATCATTTGTTACGGTAATGACCCTGACGCCGAGCGGTTCGAGCACAGATCGTTCAATTGAAAAATCAGCATATCTGCTGTTAATAATTACACATGTTGGAGTTGTGTTGGACATCGAATGCTATCCTTATACAATATTTCCAGCTTAATTATTATTGTTGATTTAATAGAATTAGCAAATATTTCTATTAATTCGATTTATTGAGCAGTGTATCCAGGAAGTTATGAGAATTTCTCAATGCTTTGAATACTGCATGAGTATCTTTAGCATTATTGGATATCCGCTCTAGTGAAGTCAACCCTTCACCAAGAGCCTGGGTTTCTTCTTTCATTGAGCTGGTAATTTGAGTGAGCAGGTGCCCTGTTTTGTTTGCATTGTCAGTATTTTCATCTGAAGCAGCTAATACGGAAGCAAATGAATCCTTAAATCTGGTAAGCATGATTACAAATTCATTCATTTTGTTGGCAATACTGTTGACAGTGTTAGCAAAATCATTGATATTTGCTTCAATTTCTTTTGCAAAGTTACCTGTTTGTCCTGCGAGAGAACGTACTTCGTTAGCAATGATGCGAAAGCCTTTACCTACAGCACCAGCACGTGCTGCTTCTATTGATGCATTGATAGCAAGTATATTAGTTCTGTCTGAAACATCCTGGATAGAGGATGTAATACCCGTTATGCCTTTGGTTTTTTCCTGGAGTTCGCCAAACATTAAACCTATTTCTTGAGCTGTTTGTGCACCATATTCAATATCCTTCATGCGTTCGGCGATACTGCCGTTGACTGAGTTATTATTGCCAAGAATTTCTTGCATCATTTCATTAATGCGTTCAGTATTGCCTGCTATACTGGTGCTGGTTGCTCGGATTTCTTCAAATGCTGCAACAATACTTGAGAGTCCTGCTTCGATATTAGCCATTGCTTCATCGAGAATGCTCATGGAGTGGTTTGTTACTGATTGCAGGACAACACTTTTATTGTAGCCAATTGTAAACAATTCTATAGCACGAGCATAGTTATCACGAATTGTAATTTCATCTTCAAAATCTCTGCATATTTCACCTGGTTCTGTTATGTTCGGTGAGGAAATTTGTGGGTTTTGTAGCTGTCTGGCTTTTGGTACCTCTGGTTGTAATTCGGAATTATGGTTTCGTTTCATACTTTATTCCTTGTACCAGTTATCAAGTAAATCAATACCGCACTGAAGTGTTGATAGCCAGGCAAGAAAAGCTTTAACACTCGCACCACGGAATATTGCTCCATGCTGTGGGGCGATGATGTCAGGGTTGAGTGCCTGTACAATATCAACCCAGCGACGAGCAACCGCATTTGATGCTATCAACCTTTTATGAAAACCTTCGATAACAGGTATGTGTTTCTGAAAATCATCAGCATAGAGCTCTTCTTTACCTTCATCAAAAACACCACCACCGATATCTCCAGAAAAAAGTATTCGTGAGCGTTCATCGTATAGTGAATAATTACCGGGCGAATGCATAAAATGTGATGGTATAAATTGCATGCGTGCACCGGAGGGGAGTGTGAGGAATTTCCCTGTTTTTTCAATGGGCTTAACGCGTACAGGATCAACAATACCAAAATGAGGAAGAAATCGTATCCATAATTCAGAAATATAGATTGATGCCTGGGTTACACCTAACCATAATGCAATACCGCTTGATACATCGGGATCCTGGTGAGAAAAGAAAATGGTCACGATATCATCGAGGTTTATGTATCTGCTTACCGATGCGACAACGCGAGGAAAGAGATGTACTCCGCCCGGGTCAAGCAGAATACCTTTTCCTTTGTCAATTATAAGGTATTGCATGGTTTGTACAACACCAGATTTTTGTTTGCTTTCTGCTCCGAGCCAGATAAATTTATGGTCTGCATCACTGTAGAGTACTACACCACCAACATCAGATGTATTAATCATACTATGCTCCTCAATTCCTACTATACTATAGGAACGTATTACTCTTTATAAGTATGAACAAAAAAATTAGTATTGACAAGTTTTTTATATTAAAAATATAACTGCTGGTATGCATGGAAACATACAGCATGAATGTAATATACTATATTATACCTGAAAAATAAATACTAAAATCGTTAAGTAAGTACGAACTACTAATTAAAGGGGAAGAACAGTGAAACAGGTGAGGGAAAAACATATTCGTATCAATATGGTTAAGCGGATTTCTGCTGTAATCTTACTCTGTCTGATCGGTGCAGGTTTATATGCTGGATATGTTAGATGGAACATGTCTTTTATTGTGGGTACTACCTGTGCAGGATTTTTGTTTGCATTGATAATTTTTTTTAACACAAAAGGCTATAAAAAACCAAAACAGCACACACCTTCTGTTCCAGTGTATCATCCCGATGCGGTACCATTTCATGAGCAAGCAGGTAATGATAGGCTTCTTTTATGTATTCATGGATTTCCCTCTACGCCTGGTGATTTTCATCGTTCCTGGCCTCTTGTACAGGCACGTGGATGGGATATGGCAGGTCCGTTACTACCTGGATGTGGTACACACCCCCGGGACCTTATTAGTACAACGTGGTGGGATTATCTTGAGTATGTGAAAATTGAATACATACGGTATCGGAAAATCTATAAAACGGTATGTCTTGTTGGCTCTTCGATGGGTGGTTCTCTTGCGTTGGCTGTGGCAGAAGATTTTTGCAAGGTGCCTGAATTGAAACCAGCAGGGGTGGCAACTATTGGTTCGCCTGCTGTGATCAATGCATGGTTACGACATGGAATCGTGATGAATCCGTTAGGTTATTGTGCCCGCATGATTGGGTGGTTATGCCGGAGCATCGGTGCAGATTATGAAGACCAAAACAGGGTAGGTGAGGATGGTGACGGAAACTGGAAAGGGTATGTGGGAATCTTCCCAAGGCAGGCATGGACACTTCAAGCTGGACTTTCGCAAATGGAAAAACGCCTTCCGGAGATCGACTGCCCAGTCTTCATAAGCCACGCACGCTACGATAAAGTTGTGCCGCATAAAAATAGCCTCGTCATTGCAGAGGGCGTTTCTTCGGAGCATATTCAGATGTACATAGCAAATATGGATACTTTTAAACATGCGCACCATAATCTCGTGCTCTATGATTCGCAGCGAGAAAAAGTTTGGTCTGCGATTCTGGACTTTTTTGAAACATACTCGGTATAAAATCCAGGAATAGCGTTTTTTTGAGAGTAATTAATTAGAAAAACTTGTAAAAACAAACACAAAAATTATAGAAAACTATTAGAAAACTATCGGGTCTGTCCCCATGGCTTTTTCTTCAAGGAATTTCATGCACATGTCAAAAGTGACATGTGCATGGATGAGCGAACGAGCTATTTTTTTGAGTTTGCGTCAAAGACACGGAGCAATTCGATTGGGAGCGGGAAAAGAATTGTTGAATTTTTTTCTACGGAGATTTCTGAGAGTGTCTGGAGGTATCGTAACTGGAGAGCTGCTGGCTGTGTGGCTATAACCGAGGCTGCCTGAGTAAGCTTTTCACTGGCTTGAAGTTCTCCTTCTGCTGCGATTATTTTTGCACGCCGTTCACGCTCAGCTTCCGCTTGTTTTGCCATTGCACGTTTCATGCTCTCAGCAAGCTCAACCGATTTAATTTCAACTGCGCTTACTTTGATTCCCCAGGGGTCAGTTGCTTCATCGAGCAGTTTTTGAAGCAATGCCCCAAGTTCTGCACGCTTAGAAAGCATTTCATCAAGTTCATGCTGGCCCAAAACTGATCGAAGCACAGTTTGTGAAAGGAGACTCGTCGACATGGCATAATCTGCAACTTTATTGACAGCCAGTGCAGGATCAAAGACATTAAAGTATACTACAGCATCAACAAGCACCGGGACATTATCGCGGGTAATCACTTCTTGCTTTGGAACATCAATGGTGAACGTTCGAATATCAACTTTTCGAACAATATCGATGCGCAGAGGGAAAATCAGATTGAAACCAGGCTGCATAATAGTCTTCATTCTACCAAGTCGGAATAAGACGCCACGCTGATATTCTGTTATTATGCAAACCATTGGTGGTAGAATAATGATAGGTAATAAAAGCAGTGCAAAACGGCCTAATTCAAGATAATCAGCAGTAAATAGACAGAGTATCACCCATGTTATATCAGTAAATAGCAAAAAGGTGAACATCGTATA
Organism: Spirochaetota bacterium; assembly: GCA_029547205.1. GTDB lineage: Bacteria > Spirochaetota > Spirochaetia > Treponematales > UBA12059 > JAKPPT01. The sequence continues at coordinate 172,121 of JAKPPT010000068.1, read as the reverse complement.
GGCTTTTCTGGTAAGAGCAACAATAATCCAGATAATCCACCAGATTTCAAAAAGTATGAATAGAACAAAAAACAGACTCATACACACCTCCTTATTTTGCTATTTAAGTATGATAGTGAATGATTGCTTTGTCAAAACAAGGACATGAACACTGTGGCTATCTGTTTTAGAACACCTTTAGTATATGAGTCTTACCTAATAGTTTTACCGTGTAAGTATAATTCGCTATCGCTTTTGTTCAAAATGGCTAAATTCCATACTAAAACTAGCTCTACCCTGGCTCTCAGAGCGGAGACTGGTGGAGAAGCCAAACATTACTGCAAGAGGTGCATGTGCGTGAACAACATCGATAGTTCCTCTTGAGTCTGACCCCAAAATAATACCGCCACGTTGAGATAAGAGGCTCATAACGTTTCCTACATAATCGTGCGGTGTTGTTATATCAACTTTCATAATGGGTTCGAGAACTACAGGTCCTGCTTTCCGGCAGGCTTCATCAAAAGCTATGTTGGCGCATGCTTCATAAGCAAATGGTGACGCTTTGAGTTCATTGTATTCAATGTCGATAAGTTCCACACCGATATCAACACACGGATAACCCAGAACAATGCCGCCATTCATTGCATTGTTGATAGCGCGTTCAATAGCTTCATAGATTTCTTCAGGAACTTCATGGTTTCGTACTGATTTTGTGTATGTATTGCCAGCACCGCGTGCGAGTGGTTTAACACGAAGCGTGAGTGTTGCTTCTATGTCTTTACCGGCAAGGTTACGTTCGTAATGCTCCGTATGTTCCACTTCCATTGTTATCGATTCACGATAGGATACTTGAGGATTTCCAACCTTTGCGCCAACTTTGAATTCTCGCAAAATTCTTGTAACGAGTACATCAAGATGTAGTTCGCCCATTCCGCGAATAATAAGCTGCCCGGTTTCTTCATTTTCTGCAGCTTTAAATGTGGGATCTTCTTTTGCAAGAATTTCCAGTGTTTCTTTGAGCTTGTCACGGTCAGACATGGTTTTAGGTTCGATTGCGACAGAAATGACCGGTTCTGGGAAATGCATACGTTCAAGGAGCAATGGTTTGCCTTCGGTACCGAGTGTGTCCCCAGTTTGTGCTAGCTTCATGCCGATAAACACAGCAATATCACCTGCTTTTACTTCATCCATGGGTTCACTTTTATTGGTATGCATGCGGAGAATGCGTGTAATGCGTTCACGTTTTTTCTTGGCAACATTAAATACCGTGCTTGCAGTTTTAAATGAACCAGAATACATGCGCACATAACAAAGGTTGCCCATTTCGCGATCGTATTGCACCTTAAATACGAGACCAAGCGGAATCCCTGATTCTTTGCACGGTATTTCTACGCTTTGATCATTGCGTGGATCAATCGCATGTGTTGGCGGTACTTCATCTGGTGCGGGGAAGTAGTGTACTACTGCATCGAGGAGCGGCTGTACACCTATATTGCGGCGTGAAGCCCCGCAAAGAACGGGGACAGTCTTGAATGTTATTGTCTGTTCGCGGAGGGCTTTTCGTATATGTTCTTCAGTTATTTGCTCCTCATTAAGAAATAAATTGGTGATTTCTTCAGAATGTGTTGCAAGCGCATCGATGAGTTTTTCACGCCATTCGTGCGCTAGAGCTTCATGATCGGATGAAAGCGGTTTTTTTGTGATGGTCTGGCCATCATCATCGGGATTCCAGTATAGTTCTTCGAGTGTAATTAAATCAATCACGCCTTTGAAGGTATCTTCAGCGCCGATAGGAATTTCAATAGGAACTGGATTTGCGCCAAGTTTTGTTTTAATTTCTTCGATGACAGCAAAAAAATTAGCTCCAGGGCGATCCATCTTGTTGATATATGCTATACGAGGCACATGATATCTATCAGCTTGATGCCAGACGGTTTCACTTTGCGGTTCTACGCCCCCAACTGCACAGAATACCGCAATTGCTCCATCGAGAACACGGAGAGAGCGCTCAACTTCAGCTGTAAAATCAACATGTCCAGGTGTATCGATGATGTTGATCTGGTGGTCTTTCCAGAACGTTGTAGTTGCAGCACTGACGATAGTGATACCGCGTTCTTGCTCCTGATCCATCCAGTCCATAACGGTGTTGCCATCATCTACTTCACCAATTTTATATGTTTTACCAGAATAGAAGAGAATTCGCTCAGTTGTGGTAGTTTTTCCGGCGTCAATATGCGCCATAATCCCGATATTTCTCATGCGATGTAAATCCATACTATCTCCGTTTATTGCTGATTACTATAAAAATTATAGAGCTAAGGGGACAGACCCGCTTGTTTTCTGCTTGTTTTATACCGGTTACGATAATTGCAAATTGGTAACCTAGAAAGTTCAAGGCAAGGATAGATGCTGTTTTTCTGGATTAGTGCTTTTACGGTAAAAAATAGCGGTATGTCCAATTACTCTAACAAGCTCGGCATGAAGGTTTTCTGCAAGTTCATAAGCGATAGATTTTCGATCTGCTTTAAAATCAATGAATCGTATTTTAACAAGTTCATGATCCTCAAGCGCTTTATCGAGTGCAGTAATAAATCCATCTTCAGTACCTTGTTTGCCTAAATGAATTATCGGATCGAGCTGGGCAGCCAAACTAGATAAAAATGCCCGCTGTTTTGACGAAAGCATGAATTAGCTCCTTGATCGCTTTGTTTGCTGTGAAACTACAATAATTTAGTATAAGTATACACAAAACTTTAGGATTAGGGGAGAGGGGGATTCGATAGAAAAACATTTATAATTGTAGTATTTAGATAGTAAGACACATTATTGTCTTTCTATTATTTGATAAAGCTGATTGAACCGCATCCTTGTCTGAAGTAATTTTTACAGCTTTTTCATGTTGAATACCCGGTTCGGTAGGTCCTGAGCTTGTCATTGCATCAAATGTATTAGCAATGGAAATAATTTTACTATTAGATAGAGAGACTGGTATTATCTTTAACATAGCCTTTGTTATCAATGCGCTCATGATGATTATAAATAGCGTTTTGAATGAATGATGATAGATGATGTTGTTCAATTGCCATATTATCAATAAGTGGATATTTTATTAATTCAAATTCATCTTGATCAAATAGTCCCAGTTTGTTATAGATAGCATCAGAAATATCTACTTAGCCGATATCATGTACACGGCTGCTCGCTTTTACTTCAAAAACTTCATCAGTACTCAAATAATACGCACTTGCAAGAGCTTTGGCACATTTTGAAACATGCCTTGTATGTCCTCCAATACATTCATTCTGAGCTTCTATTACAGTAGTGAGTAGTAGCAGGGATTCAAGGATGTTAATGTCTATATCAATCTATATATGATACTTCATGGTACAAATATTTTTATGCAATTATAATGTGGTTATAAAAGAAAAGCAAAGATTTATTTCTTAAAATAGATTATAATAATCTTATTATGATAATAAATCGCAGAAAATATCAATATTATTCATTGGTAATATTATTTATCCTATTTATTACCTTGCCTCTGGAAAATGAAGATGCATATAGTGATACTATGCGAACAATAGTATTTTCTGGTTATACCTGGTATGTTAAGAATAGTAAAAGCCGTATAGGGCCTGGTCCCAATTATTTTTCTGACAGCACAGATGCAGTATGGGTGGATGAGCAAGGCAGACTTCACCTTACGATAAAGAAAGATAAAAACCGATGGTATTGTACTGAAGTTTTCACACAGCGCTTTTTGGGTTATGGGGAATACACGTTTGTACTTTCTAGTCCACTTGACACTCTTGATAAATATGTAGTGCTTGGCCTTTTTATCTGGGATGAAACAGCTCCAGAATACAATTATCGAGAAATAGATATTGAATTCTCACGGTGGGGAATAGCAGATGGGCCAAATACTCAGTATTCAGTACAGCCCTGGGAAGTTAATGGCAATCATAAAAAATTTACTTTGAAATTTGATAAAAAATACTCAAAACATCAATTTTTATGGAACCCAAATAAAGTACAGTTCATAAGCCAAGAAGGTGACAGTAATTTAGAAACAGCATTGAAAACAACTGCCAGTTGGGAATATATGGGGACAGACATACCATTAAATGGAAACGTTCAAGCCCGTATTAATTTATGGCTCATGAAAGGAAGAGCACCTACGGAACAAAAAAATATTGAAGTTGTTATTGATTCGTTTACTTATATACCATATTAAAAAATAAAAATTTATCGAAATACTAGTAAGCTGCAAAACACACATAAAAACTACTTTGAGCATATACGAAAAATATTGATACTAATAAAGCGATACTAATAGGTCTGTCCCCTTAGCGATTCTATTTTATTAGTTTAAGGTTTTTAAAATTATTCAAAATTTATTGCATGCAAAAGATCAGCTTTGCAGATATATACAATTAAAATGCAACAGTAAATAGGAGGAGTTTTGTATGAGAAAGCCTCGTCAGCTTGTTCCTGGGGGAACGTATCATGTATTTGCGCGTGTTAATAGTAGAGAGCATCGGCTAAAGATGAAATCATGTAAAATGATATTTATTGATGTGCTTTTGGCACTTCAAGCAGAGCTTAAATTTAAGATTGAGAATTTTACAATTATGAGTAATCATTTTCATTTAATAATTAAGACTCTGGATTTAGAACTTCCTGATATCATGAAGCGTTTACTTATGACAGTTGCTATTCGATATAATAAAAGGCATAATCGTTCTGGGCATCTATGGGGAGATCGGTATAAATCTGAGATTTTATGGACCAAACTTGATTTTGAACGATGTTTTAGATATATAAGCGAAAATCCTGTAAAAGCACAATTAGTAAAAAAAGCAGATGATTGGGAATGGTCTGGTCTAGCGTTTTATCAGAGATATTTTGAAATTATGAAAAAATGGATAAGCGATTGGGTTCATGAAATTTATCAACATGCACTGATGAATAAATATAAAGTATGTATGTCAGATGATGATATTCCATAAATCGAATTTTATTATATTTTATTTATAAGTATAGAAAATTAATAAAAAAGAATTTTCTCAATACTATTTTTTTAGAGTAACAATGCGAGTATAATAATGATGATTTTTTTATAAATATAATATAATTTAAAATGCAAATAAAGTGCTATCATGCAAAATATAGAATGTATTAATTAAGCAAAATCAGCTAGTCTTTTAAGTAAATAAATATTAAAATAATTTAGAAATGATTTAGATATATTTGGAAAAATTAAAGATAAAAACTAAGAAACTAAAACTAAGAAACTAAGGGGACAGACCCGGATGATTACCAGATGCTTAATTAACGTAGACTGCTAAATTTTCCTAATAAATTCATAAGAGAGCCTATGCCAAAACGTAAGACGATTAAAATTATCAGCGTGGTAAATAAGCTTGTTTCGTATTTTATAATACGATTGGGGAAAATTTTTCGACTGATAAAAGCAAGTACTGGATTAATGAGTATATCAAGAGCATGCCAGAATGGGTGTAAGCTGTGTGGTGCAAAAATAAAACCCGCATAGCGAATTGATATGCAAATGAGATACAGTGTCATAAAGAATGCAACAGGATCCCATAAAGTACTAATCATTACATAAACAATTGCAAGAATAGTAAATTTACCTATAAGCAGTAGAATTAGCAACGATCGTGTGATGGAAAGCACAATCAAGGCAACTAAAGGACCAAAATCAAGGCTGCCTGCTGTAAAAAAATTTCGATTACTAAAGATATTCAGAAAGGGTTCAGTAAAACGACCCAGGAATGTACGTATTGGATATATTTCACTATTTGGTATCCAGCTTAGAACGATATAAACAATTATAAATAAACTATATACTTGTATGAAAAATATAAGTAGATTTAAAAATACTGCAACAATTCCTATCATAATCTCAATCCTATTTTGTAAGTTTTAGTCTGGGAAGCAGTTAAATTGCTATAAAAAGTAAGTGTCATTTGTAAAATATCTCCCATTAAAAATCATTCACCCAGTGTTTGTATTTCTAATACTTTTTTTTGCACTTCAATTGCCGCTTTAACCATGGCAAGGCTTTCGCGTGCCGGATCAAAGTATGGATTAAGTTTTAATGCTTCTTCCCAGTATTTTTTAGCGAGTTCAAAATCACCTGCTGCATAAGCTTCGAGACCAAGAATATAGAGTTTGTCGACTTGATCACTTATGGCTTTTCTTCCATTATCGCCAAGATTGAATTTGACCTCAATGCTCATTCGGTTTAAAGGTGTTATTTGCGTTGTTAGGTCTAGTGTATAATTTATATTTATAATCAATGATTCGATGGTGACGGTAGCTCCAAGTGATATGCGTGGATTTCCGGACTTTAGCAAAAAGCCTGCTTGCATTTTCCAGAAATCAGCTATTTGTAGTGATGCACCTATCCCTCCATAGAATTTTTCGCTTCGTGTAAATTCAAGTAAGTTAATGGGTTGAAAAATATCCATTGAGAGTGTTAGTGGTCGCAGAAAGCTGTATGCAATGCCAAGTGATGCAACTGTGGCAAGGGGTTCGTCAAGAACTGGTGGCCCAATATTTCTCACAGTAAGTCCAATAGAAAAATTTTTATCACGTGAAGAGTATGGTTTAAGAAAATTAAATTTGCTTATTAGACCTACATCAGCCATTATTGCTACTGCAGATTGCCCCAATCCAGAGCCTTTAACAAGAAGGCCATTTTCATCGGTGTAATCAGGTATAGAGCGATAGGCAATTTTAAAATTTGCACCAATCGCAATACCATAAAAGTAATATCCAGGCCAAAAGTGATATGCTATGTTCGCAATACCAATTGCTTCTGAATAATAGCCTGTTGCCGCCCGTTCGCCAAAATCATTACGTTCTGTAAAAGGTATATAAAGCCATTTACCGCCAATGGCATAACCTAAACTACCAAACCGTTGTGTAAACAAAATACCTTCAATTCTGGTATCTGCAATCCAGTTATTATGAAAAAGTGAAAATTCCGTGTTTTTTAAAATAGCACTGCCAGATGGATTTATTTCCAAAAATGATGAATCATTTGCAACAGCAGTGTAGGCTAGACCCATACTTTCCGCAGTCCCACCCATTGGGATGAGTGTACTCAAAAAAACGGTCATACCTTCGTTGGGGTCACTACTTACTGAAAAAATATTGTATATGAGTTCGTATGCTGATGAAAAAAATTCCTGGCTCTGGATATCAGAATTAGAAAGAAAAAACACACCCAAAGTGAGAAAAATAGCCTTTAAGAGTGCTTTCTTATACATTCTGATATAAACTATACTATATATGATGAGTAAAATCCAGCTAAGACTACGCTATAAGTTGATCCAAGCAACTATGGGGACAGACCCGGTGCTAAAATTCAAAAATTTAAGTAAAATTATTGAACATGGGAACTATGATTGAAACAGCAAACTATTATCGTTAATACCGAATTTTGAATCTGGTGTTTTGATGTTCTCAATCTCATGTTCAGTTGTTCCGACAATGAAAATGGATATGTCTATAGTAAGGCATCGATTGATGCTTAGTATTACGATTTTTCTCATCGCTGGTATGGCTTTTGCATTTGGAGCCAAAGAAGATCCGCTTGTCTACATCGATAAGCTTATTGCTGAGCAAAAATACGATGAAGCCATTCTCTATCTAACAGATTTTATGAAAAAGTATCCGGAGCGTTTCGACGAAGCCCAGGCACGATTGAAGCGAATTGTTGAAATTCGTGCAGCATACAACAATAAGGCAAAAGAACTTTTGGATGTTATTGTCAAAGAACCAGAAAATAACGAAAAAAAACTTGCTATGATCAAGGAATTACAGACTTTCGAAAAAAATCCTAGTACTGGTTTGAGAGATTTTATTGATCAAACAAAATCAGCTGCACTGTTTACCTACAACAGAGCTCAATTTGAATCAATAATGAGTCGTGGTAGAGAATTACTTGCTGCACAGCAGTTTGTCGAAGCTGCAAAACTATATGAGACTGGTTTTGTGCTCTATCGAGATGAATTTGCTGAATCTTCGCTTGAAAAATCGCTCATCGAAGAGACTCTTGCTTCAGTCGATGCAATCAAAGACATATTGAGTAGATATGAGCAGGTAACGGCAAAAACAGAAAAAATCATGCAACTCCTTGCAGATGCATATAAAGCAAAAGCTGTTGAAGATATCACTCTGTTCCAGGAAGAAGCAAAAAACTCTATGGTTGTGCTGTATGAGCTTCGACGTGAATTGAAACAAAAAGGCACAAATTTACAAAAACTATTTGCCGAACTGAATGTAGGAGCAGAAATTGTTACAGAAAACTCATTTTTACCCTTTGCATATCGTTTAATTCTTGGAAGAAAAACAGGAGAACAGTTAGAAGGTCTTGTAGGAACGCTCGATGCTGATTGGATCCATAAAATGAGTATTCCACAGACAGAATTAGATACAGTGCTCGAAGTGCTTTTTAAGGAAATTGCTGATGCTTACAACCAGGGGCAATGGCAACAAATTCAGAATAACCTTGATGTAACAGAGCGTCTCTGTTTATCTGGTATGGATCTTATAACGTTTTGGAACATGTACGTCCCCGAAGAAATTATCGGTGTCCCAACTGCATTGGGAGAGGCTATTCTTGCGTCAAAGGGTAGGGACTACATACAGTATCAACATGCGTATGAAACAATTGGTTCCTGGCGAACGCTCGTTGCATACCAGGTAAGGAAAGTTCAGGAAGAAACGCAGCTTAAAACGTTAGGGGAATCTCCTGTCCCTTCTCTGGAAATGCTCGGTACACTGTTAGCGCAATTTGATCAAACGAAAACACGTCTCTACACGTTGATAAACGATCATGACATGCTTCGAAAAAATTCAATGGAACGAGCGGAAAAGTTGGCTGCTGCAACGAAGCTTGGATATTCTTCGCCATTTGCGGAAAATCAACAAAGCATTTTTGATGCGTATGCGCTAGCATTTCTCCAATCGGTGCAGGATCTTCTTGTGCAGGCGGTAACATTAAAGGCTCAATACAGCTGGATGGCCTTTAATACTATGAATGAGACTATCAATGCGGGTATCAGTCAGGTTGCCATATATATTGATGGAGAAACTAAAACGGATCCACTTTTAGGCACTACCATTGTATTAAAATATCCTGGGAAAGCACTGGAACTTTCTGCTTCCATGAATAGTTTTATCCAAAATTTGCTCAAGCAAATTGATGATATTTCCACGGCAATAAAAAAAGAAGCTATCTATATTGCACAAGCTCCTCTCATAGTAGAGTGGCTTGAGAAATTTTCTACATTGAATCAACAATTACAGACCGAAAGACAAAATCTTACAGGACTTACTGCACGAGCAGCAGATCAAAAACGACTTGCTGACGCGGCAAAACTAGAAGCAGAACGAAGGCTGCAAGAAGCTACAGCAGCTTTTACTGCAGGTAATTTTGATACAGCTCGAGAGCGGCTTGAACGCGCACGTGAACGGTATAGTGCTTCTCTTGCGCTTGAAGAAAATCCTGCTTTACGGGCACAGAGTGATGCTGCGCTTGAAAATCTTGCAAAAGCAATACTTAAGGCTGAAAATGACAAGGTGATTGCTGATACGCGGCGGCTACTCACGCAAGGTAAAAATGCTTATTTTGCTGGAAACTTTACACAGGCGGAGGACGCATTACTGCAGGCACGTGGAAGGTGGAAAACAACGAATGCAGAGCCAGAACCAGAGGTGGAATACTGGCTCAGGCTCGTTCAAAATGCTGTTACAATTCAGTCGGGACGCGAAATTCCAGTAACAGCACCCCTCTATCCGGAAATGAGCCAGCTGCTTGCTCTTGCTCAAAAATATTATGACGAGGGAGCAAAATTACTAGCTCAAAAAAATACTCCTTCTGCTCTTCGGAGTTTTGCCCAGGCACGTCAAAAAATTGAAGAAGTGAAGCTCATGTATCCGCTCAATCGTGATGCTCGTATACTTGATTTGCGAATAGATAAGCTTATTGATTCAGATGCATTTTATAAAAAAATCGCTTCGATGGTACAGACTGCACGGGCTAAGATTCAGGCAAAAACTGATCTTGCTGTTGCTTATAGTGATTTAAAAGATATAGAAGCTCTTGAACCTAATTATCCAGGATTAAAAGCGCTACTTGCAGATGTTGAAATTTTGCTGGGATTACGGTTGCCTCCGCCAGATCCAAAAGCAATTGCGGAATCAAAAAATCTTACAGCTGCTGCCCAAAAGATTTATGATAGCCGGGATGTTACCCAATTCCCAAATGCTTTGATTCAGTTAAATCGAGCTCTCGAACTTAATCCTAATAATGAAGAAGCTTCTCGACTGAAAGATAAGATTGCAACATTTGTTGGAGCAACAACTACTATTGTTATTCCAGCTGCTGGCGAAGCAATGTATAATGAGGCTGTACGATTGTTCAGTAATGGGGACTATCTTCTAGCAAGAAGTCAGCTTGCAAAACTCTTGCAAACATATCCTCAAGCTGCAAAAATGCAAAAAGTCATTGATCTTGATGCTCGGCTCAAAGCATTAGGGTATTAACAGCAGGGACATATGAATAAAGACAAAAAACAGAGATTTCATCTTTCAATAATTCCAATCTCCCAGCATACATCAAGCTTTGCATGGATCCGCTTCATAGTTCTAGCAGGTATTATTTTTTGCATGACATATCAGTCTGGAACTGCAGCTCTCTACTATTGGGAAGATCCGCTCCAAATTTCAAAAGGGAATGGTGCTTTCCCGCAGGCAGTACTCGTTAAGAGCGGTTCGAGTACAAGAATAGTTGTCGTATGGCAGACCTATGAAAAAACTGCAGATGGAGGGACAGTCTGGCTTTCAGGATCAATCTATTCAGCTGAAGAAACTCAGTATCTTGAACGCTTTGCAGGACCATATAGTTTCAAGGGAACAACGGTCCCAGTACTTTTTTCTCTTCAGAGCAACAATAATGGACAAGCTGGTCTTGCAGTGTCTTCATCTGTTGATACTATTCAGTTTTTTCTACTGGAAAAGGGTACTTTTGCATTCAAGAGAATTTCTGAAACGATACTTTCTGAACCTGCGGTGTTACCAAGATTATCGGTAAGAGCGCGTGGTGGCTGGTACATCTTTTTAACAAAAGGCCAGGATGCAAATCTTTCGATTGTTTACACATCATCTCTGGATGGGGTTCAGTGGACTAACTTGAGTCCATTAGTGTATGAATCTGCTTTCAATATGAATTTTTTACCAACAGCAAGCTCATTGGACAACCGGGATTTTGTAGTTTTTCAGTCATTAGCAGCCCTGCCTGGTTCTGAACGAAGCAGTTTTCAACTTTACTCCAAGTATTCCGACGATGGGGGACAGACCTGGTCGGAAGCTGAGCTCATTACCTATTTTGATGATCCTGTTATTAAAAGCAGATCCGCGGCTTTTAATTTTGATAATCAACGTCCAGTTCTGTTTGCCTATAAAAATGAGCTCTGGCTTGTGTGGGAACGCCGTCAGCTTGTAACTGGTGGTACGAGCCAGATATACCTAATGCAGCTTGATCGGGAGGGCAAGCCAAAAAAAGCCACAATCGAACGTGTTTCTACCGGTCAGGGGAACTGTTCGGATCCTCGATTGTTTGAGCTTGAAAATACGCTGGGGGTTTCCTGGGTTGATGACAGGAGAGGAACCCCCGCTGTGATTATGGCTATTCGAGATGGACTCCTGTGGAGTGAGACAAATCTTTCGCTAAAAACAAGGCAATCTGCTTTATTTGGAAGAACGTTGTACCAAAATGGCGGAATTTATTCATTTTGGCAGACCGCAGAAGAACCATATCGAATCATTGGACTACTTCCTGATACATCTGTAGACAGTCCCCGTATACGCCCACTTAATTTTACTTCTGGAACAAGAACAAATAATTCAAATCCACTTATCGAGTGGTCTGTCCCTCAGGATTCTTCTGGAATTATGGGCTTTTCATGGAGCTGGAGTAGAGATCCACGGGTAGAGCCTCCGGAAACAGTAATGGAATTGAGCAATGTTACAAAAAAGCAACTTGTTGCTGATGGGGATGGGGAGTGGTATTTCAAACTACGAACGCTCGATTATGCTGGAAACTGGTCGACTCCTGCTCTTGTAACATTTGTTCGTGATACAACACCACCTTCTTCACCAATCATCAATGCTCCAGAGTTTGATAGTGAATATTTTTTACTTTCCAATACGTTTTCATTAACATGGCAAGCACCAAACGATGATGAAATTGTGGGGTATACATGGACTCTGCAGTATGTAGGTTCTCTGGATCGACTCCCTGTAAGGAAACGTCAGGAGAAACCAGAAAAGGCTGATGTGTCAATGCAGTACGCATTTGAACCTATTACTGAATATGAAAAAAATATAATAAAAAAATATGAGAATATTAAACCGCCATCGCAGCGAAAAACTGTTTCTCCATTAGCTTCCTTTACCAATATCGATGATGGGTACTATGTCTTTGCAGTTTCTGCAATTGATTCTGTAGGAAATATCAGCGAACCAGCGCGGATGATTATCCGTGCTGATAGATTTATTCCATATACTATAGTAACAAATGTGCTTGTCAATCAGGAATTCTTTGGTGATATCAATGCAAGTATAATTGGTAGAGGCTTTTTGGAAGATGGAATAATTTCCCGTATTGTTTTAGACCTCGATGGTAAAGAACCATATGATAAAGTTTTTGAACAAAAAGACTATCAGATTTTATCTGATGGGGTTATACGGAATATCAAAGTAAATGATACGGATCCAGGTGTATACCGAATAGGTGTTTATCATACAGGAAGAGGGTGGTTTTTTACAGGTCCAATTTTTAAAATAGATGTAACGGGTACAGTAAAAATTGGTGATTATTCTATTTCATGGAAGCCTTCGTGGACATTCGTAAAACCGCCACATAGACAAATAAATCTTTCTTTTATTTTCATTGTGCTTACTGCAATGGTAGCCCTGCTGGGTGTTACGGGTTCGGTTGTACGATTGAAAAATTTAACAGTAGAACGGTATGTGCTGCTTGAGGAGGTGACTAATATTATGAAAGGTAAAGCGGAGCATATTGCGGAAACAAAGAAACGTGAACTCAGAGCAAAAGGCGGTGGCCTTTTTATTCAGTTTGCAATGACGATAGCACTTCTTGTTCTCTTTGTTGTTATTTTGGTTTCACTTCCTCTTGGTTACCAACTTCTCAATGCTCAGGGAGAATCTCTTGCCCAAGGACTAGAACAGCGCTCTCGTGTGCTATTGGAAAGTGTGGCACAGGGTGCAAAAACCTATCTGCCTGCAAAGAATATTCTTGAGCTTTCATTACTGCCAGCTCAAAAAGCAGCTATCAAAGAAGCTGATTATATTACTATAACATCGGTTAATCCTCAAAATATTGGAAATGAAATTTTCTGGGCATCTAATGATCCTGATATAAAAGAAAAGGCAAAAGGCGAAGACCCGGGTGTCAGTATATATTCTGATTCACTTTCATCAAGACTGGAAGAAATACGAAATTGGGTGAATACTCAAGCTGAGACAAGAGTTGGTGATCTTGCAAAAACAGTTCAGAGTATCAGTTTGGAGGGAAGAGCTCTAGCGACTAAACTCGATGACCCTAAAAGCCAGCAGCGTCTCCAAGAGTTGTCAGCAGCCTTACGTGATATAGAGAAAACGCTTAATGAACGATTGAGTGCTATAGCAGAAGAAGCTGTAACGGCAGAACCTGCTTTTAATATAAAGGCGTTAAATCCGCTTAATTTAAATACTATTCCCGCTCACTATGTTTTTCTTAAGCCAATAATTTACCGGCAGGAAGGGAGTGATGAGTACTTCCGGGGTTTTGTCCGACTTTCGGTTTCAACAGAGCTAATTGTGCAAGAACTCTTGCGCGTTAGAGCATTACTCATTCAGAATACGTTGATCATTGCTGCGCTTGCTCTTATCATCGGTATAATTGGTGCGCTGGCATTGGCTAGAATCATTGCCCGGCCAATACTAAAACTTGCAGAAGGCATAGAGGTAATCAGAACAACAGAAGATAAAAAGAAGCTTGAAAATTTTGTAATACATGTTAAAGCAAAAAATGAGATAGGAGTACTTACTGAAACAATTAATAACATGACTGTCAGTTTAGTTGATGCAGCAAAAGAAGCTGAGCTTCTAACAGTAGGAAAGGAAGTGCAAAAGATGTTTTTGCCGCTTGCAACAAAACCGACAGGAGAGAAGCTCAGTATCTTTGCTCATGAATCAAATAATCTTTCTGTATATGGATACTATGAGGGCGCAAAAGGTGTATCCGGTGATTATTTTGATTTTAAAACACTTGAGCCTCCCTATTATGCATTTATCAAATGTGATGTTGCAGGTAAGGGTGTTCCTGCTGCTCTCATTATGGTTGGTGTGGCAACAATTTTTTCAACGGAATTTGCAAATTGGTCATTCAAGAAAAGTGGCATCAACCTTGCAGCGATAACGTATAAAATTAATGATTTCATAGAAAAAAAAGGCTTTAAAGGCAGGTTTGCTGCATTTATCATGGGATTGTATGATAGTTCGCGAGGGCTCTTACATCTCTGTCATGCAGGTGATAAGCTTGTGCATTTTTATAAGTGGAAACAAAAACAATTTGTGACTCAGGAATTGCCTTCGAGTCCTACTGCAGGAACATTTGATAACACAACGGTCGAAGCAACAGCACCGTTCCGGGTAGTTAGCCTTCCGTTAGAACCTGGAGATGTTTTGCTCCTCTATACTGATGGATTTGAAGAGTCAAGCCGTGCCCGACGCAAACTCGACTTTACACCGCTCACAGAAGCTGTCAAGGATCCCAGAACTGGGAAAGTGCATGAAGAATATCTCAAGGAACAATTTGGTGAAGAACGTATTAAAGCAATCACAGAAGCTATTTATACTCGATCGCACTACGTATTAAAAAGACAGGATGATCCTGCAGGACCAGATGAACAGTGTACTTTCGATTTTTCTACTTGCGATGGAAGTCTTCACGATCTTGTTATCGGATTAGCTGCAGTAGAAAAAGTGTTTAGGATGATTCCAGATCCCAATGCTACCGATACGGATACGGTTGTCGTTGACAGTCTCATCGATGATTTTCTTGTGAAACATTTTAAGGAATACAGTAAGTACTGCGGTGATAAGCGACCCTATCCTGATGAGCATATTACCGAATACAGACTCTATGGGCACCTCAAAGAAGATGAACAGTATGATGATTTAACGATGCTCTCGATTCAGCGTAAACTATAACTTGCTAAAACTGTCCAGCTTCCTAATAAAAGTGGTTGAGATGTTATGCTTTTACTTCAACAACACTCGCATCTGGTGCATTTTTTTTAACGCTCTCTATGCCATTAAGACAGGTATCGAGTGAATTGTATGCTTCTGATACCGCAATAATTTCACCGTTTCCTGCTTTGAGTCTGAATCGATATTTCCCTGATGTGTCTTTAAAATATTCAAATTTGCCTGCCATAAAAAACCTCCTTGAATCGTCATTGCAGCATAATCAAAGTATAGTATACCGGATTAAAAAATTAACGTAGAAATAAATTTTAATTATATTGACTGAAAGTAATAAGCATTACAGGTGTGGTCTAAGCATTCATGTGCACGTTGTTATATAAAAAATTACTACTACACCTAGTGTAAAGAAGTATTACAATTTTTATTTATTTATTTGTATAGTATATTAGAGATATAGCGCTGCACTGTTTGTAATTTGGTGTTTATTAGGAGGAGGATAACATTGTGTATCCAATCTACATAGGAACAAGCGGTTATTCATACAAAGATTGGACAGGGATTCTCTATCCAGAAGTACTTCCTCAGTCTGAGTATCTTAAATATTATGCCCTTCAGTTTCCATTTGTTGAGCTTAATTTTTCTTATTATACAATGCCTTCTCGAAATGCCCTTCAGAGGCTTCTTCAAAAAACGCCTAAATCATTTTTATTTAGCATTAAAGCATATAAAGGACTTACTCATGAGCGTAGTTCTGATTGGAAAAATCATGCTGAGCTTTTTTTGCAGAATATTGCTCCTCTTGCTGAGAACAATCAGCTTGCTGGTATACTCATACAATTACCATATAGTTTCCACTATACAGAGGAAAATAGACAATATCTTGCATCACTGCTACAAATGTTAGCCAGTGTGCCCTGTTTTGTGGAGTTTAGAAATTCCGAATGGTTCACTGATCGTGTATACGAAGCTTTAGATAAGCGTAATGCAGGACTTGTTATGGTTGATGCACCTGAACTGCGAGGTCTTCCGACACCTCAGAACCTTGTTACGGGCAACAAGGCGTATATTCGTATGCATGGCCGTAATGCTCAGAACTGGTGGGAAGGAGATGCGACAAACAGATATGACTACGACTATACCGATAGTGAACTAATCAGCTGGATTCCCAAAATTTTTTCAATGGCTCAAAAGGCAGTCTTATTTATTGCTTTCAATAACCATGCACGTGGAAGCGCTGTAAAAAATGCCAAGCAGCTAACCGCGCTAATTCATGCAAGGACACCAGTTTATTAATTGCTTTGTCTCAGTTTATTTAAATAGTATTGGAGCGCGCATCCGGCCATGTAATCAGCGCAGCCCGGTGCATCAGAACTAATCGGACGGCTCAGGCGCGCATCTGGCTATGTATCAGCGCAGCCCGGTGCATCAGAACTAATCGGACGGCTCAGGCGCGCATCCTGCCATGTATCAGCGCAACCAGGTGTTCGGAACTAATCGGATGGTTCTGGCGCGCATCCGGCCAGATGTCCGGCGTTGTAGCTGCATTCGGTTGCATCCGGGTCTGTCCCTCAGGTAGCACTGGTAGTTCTCTGTAATATTCTAGTCGGAGAATACAGTTGTTTCAGCTACGATATCAGGCTAACCTGATAGATTAAAGTCATGTTCTGTGCTTGTTAGTGTTACAAGCTGTTTTGTGTATGGATGAATGAATACAAGTAGATACGCATGGAGGCAAAGCCGGTTAAATGGATTTGTTTGTGCGCCATAGAGGTAATCTCCTGCAATTGGGCAGCCTATACCAGCCATCTGTACCCGTATCTGATGTCGTCTTCCTGTTTCAAGTTCGAGTTCTACAAGGCAAAATCCGGGTACAGATTGTAATCGTCTGTAGTGTGTAATGGCTCGCAAAGCTTTTCGTGTATGAGGCGGAACTTGCTGTACCTTTTGTGCGTTGCGTTCTACGAGCCAGGTATCGATGGTGCCAGAGTCTTGAGGAAGCGTTCCTTCAACAAGCGCGATATAGCAGCGTTTTTGTACCAGTGTATTCCAATTTCTCATCAGGATTGACTTTGTTTTTGCATTTTTTGCAAAAATCATAATGCCTGAGGTATCTCTATCGAGGCGGTGTACAAGAGCAGCCCTGCCTTTTGGGTTTTTTTTCTGAATATGCCTCGTTACCATATCTAGCATGTTTCGTGTTTTGCGGTTGTCAGGTGAAATTACCGGGATACCGGCAGGTTTTTCAATCGCGATGATATCTTTATCCTCATACATAATTAGCGGGTCTGTCCCCCTAGTTGTATTTTTAGGCTTTTTTATCCGCTTGTCCTGAGATTTTGCTATGTTTTTATTCGGTAATGGCATTATTCAGAGCCTCGTAGTTTTATTTTGAGCGTTTCCAGGTTATTGAAGTCTTCTACAGATATTTTTTCGTAATAATCTTCTTGCATGGCCATTAAGAGAGTGTTTTCCCATTTTTCCAGGTGTAGTCCAAGGTAGGTTAATGCGGTATCGATTGATTGCATGTTTTTACGCGAATCGATCATTACTTCGATATAATTTTTTGCGTATGTTACGACTGAAATCCAGTGATATGTAAGAATTACATCACTAACATTTGTACAACCTGGTACAAGATCTTGATGCTGTTTAATCCATTCATCATGGAAACCGGGTACAGTATAAATTGTTCCATCATGTAAGAGCCAGATTGCCCCATGAGTCCATGCAAAAGGAAATTGGGAGTCACTCATGGGGACAGTCCTTTTGCTCATAATCAGCTAACTCATTAAGTAAGGATTCATCAGACAGGCTAAAAAAGCGGGTAAAGTGCTCTGGCAATGGTGCAGATACCTTTACTGCATATGGCTTGGCAAGAGAAAGTATCCATGAATGTAAAAATAATGCTTTTACGCCATATGTTTTTGCAAAATTTCTGTTTGCTTCAAAATTTCCATATTTGTCATCGCCGACTACGGGGAAACCGCTCATTGCACACTGTCTGCGGATCTGGTGCATACGGCCTGTTTTGAGTGTGCATGCAAGAAAACTATATGATCCAATCCTTATTACTTTGTTAATGATGGTTCGGGCTGATACAGATTTTCCTTCTATTATGAGTGGTAAATCAAGTACTCGGCATGTTTCGGGGAATTGACCTGTAGTAAGTACCGCGTATGTTTTTTGGACAGTGTCAGAAACAATCAATTTTGAGAGCGTTGAAGCAGCTCGTGGAGAACGTGCAACCAGCATACAACTAGAAGTTTCCTGGTCTAATCTGTGAACGAGCCATGTTTTGCAATGAAAATCTCGTTCAATTTCATCGATAAGCGATGTCTGTATACGCTTCCCCCCTTGAACTGCAAGGCCTGGTGGCTTATTAACGATGAGAAAATCATCATGGGTATACAGAAGCGTAAGCATATTGGCTAGAATAATGGCATATTGGAGAAAAAACAAGAGTATTGAGAGTAATTATACATAGCTAGACAAATAATCTCATGTAGTATAAGGATGTACAACATGAAACATGAAAAAATTTTATGTATTGCCCGCAAAGACCTTGAACAAGCTGTGAACCTTAAGACGGGTATAATTCCTTTGAGTACTGTTGAGGCTATTAAGATTTTTAGTTCTATGCCCTATTGTTTTATTGATCGACATATAGCAGAGCACGATAGCACATTCAAACAGATAATTCCCTATTGCGTTGTGCAAAATGAGCATGGGGATTTTTTTGTATACGATAGAAAAGGTTCCGAAACTCGCCTCCATGGTTTTAGTTCTCTTGGCATAGGTGGGCATATCAATGAAAAAGATACGGGGACTGAAAAAGATACGGGGACAGACCTCTTTTCTATAATTATTTCAGGTGCAATGAGAGAGCTACGTGAAGAACTGCCATCACTACATGATATGCTTCCTGCCTTGTTCCAAAAACTTGTTTTAGATGATACTGATAGGAGAATTGAACAGCGTATACCGCACATCGTAATGCATGGGCTCATTAATGAAGAACTTTCTGCTGTAGGTTCAGTGCATGTTGGACTGGTTATTGGCCTTGTGGTTTCTGCCAGTAAGATTGTAGATGTCGATGCAGAGCTTGAGCAATGGCGTTGGGTTCCTGCACAAAAACTCACACTGGATTATTTTGAAACCTGGTCGCAACTTGCATATCAATTGCTATTTGGAAAAACTAGCTGAGATTTAGCCAATGCGAGGTTACTGTAACTAAGCGATTTTCAGCAAGATTCTATAGCTAACTTGCATAGTAGCTTACTGTTAATTGCTTTGTGCTGGTAGTTGTACTATACTAATAAGTGTGTCAGTAAGAATATTAATATCCATACAGCTCTAGTAACAGGAGTGTATATTTTGAAACGTTTGATTGCAGTATTTTTGCTTTTTACTGTACTTGCTCTTTTTTCACAAGAACACCCGCAGGAACTCACCGTTTACTATTTCCATAGACCTCCGCTCTATATGTACTCAGAAAGTTCTGTCCCAAGCGGATTTATCTGCGAAATTGTGGATTTAATATTAAAAAAATCGGGTTTACGCTATCAATGGAAAGAAGTACCCTCCAGCCGAGTTGAGCAGTTGTTTCGAGATGGACAATTTGCACTAGCTGTTGGATGGTACTATAAACATGAACGAGAAGAATGGGCACAATATTCGCGCCCTATTTATACAGATGGTCCCATGGTTGCTATAATAAATGCCTCAAAAGTATCTCTGCAAGATTCTGTTACTATTAATACCCTGGTTATGTCTCAGTATAAGCTTGGTGTAATTAGTGGATTTTCCTATGGTATGGATATTGATACTGCGATACAGACATATAAACCTAAACAGGAAGTTGTTTCAGGGACACAAGAAGCCTTGCTTGCTATGGTAGCTGCTGGCAGAGTTGATTATATGTTCTTAAGTATCGAAGAAGCTGTCTATCTTCGCGGCATGAGTCAGAATTCCAGAGAAAAAACAAAAATAATCAAGTTAAAGGATGCAAAAGCGGGACCAGACCGCTATATTATTGCTTCAAAAGCTGTCCCTCCAATTGTAATGGAGTTAATCAATAAAGCCATTTTTTCAGTTCGCAATTCCGATGAATATAAAAAAATCCTCGAAAAGTATCTAAATTATTGAAAATTATAGAATGGTTTGTATAAACTTGTAATTATCCAGGTCTTGACCTTTTTATACTCATTTGCTATAAATACTCTCACTTGCCGCTGTAGCTCAGTTGGTAGAGCAACGGACTGAAAATCCGTGTGTCGTCAGTTCGATTCTGACCGGTGGCAGCAAGACCGCTCGCTGAGCGGTCTTTTTTTTGCGTGCGCCCGGTAGTAGGTAACAATACGCTCCTATGACAATAGTGATAGTATTTCTTCTGCATGCCCTTCTGGTTTTACTTTTGGATAAAATTTTACTATCCTGCCATCAGGACCGATAACATAGGTTGACCGTATAATTCCGAAAAAACTTTTTCCGTAAAGAGATTTTTTATCCCAGGCACCATATGCTTGTAGTATATCCGTTGACTCATCAGATAAGAGATAGAATGGAAGCTGATATTTTGCTCTAAATTTTGCATGTGAGGCAGGTTTGTCTTTGCTGATACCGATAACCACTGCACCTTTTTCAAGAAATCGGTCATAATTGTCACGGAAGCTACAGGCTTCTTTCGTGCAGCCTGGTGTATCATCTTTAGGATAAAAGTACAGAATTACTGTTTTTCCCTTAAATTGCGATAAGGTAACTATATTCCCATCAGAATCCGGCAGGGAAAATTCCGGAGCTTTTTCTCCAATATTCAACATAATAGCCTCCTACCTTGAATATAAAATTTGATAACCACGCAGTATGCATTATAAACCACTCTTTTTTATTTTTGGGGCAATGACAATTTGGCAGTAAGCATTTTCAGGATGATTTCTAAAATAATCTTGATGGTAATCTTCTGCCTGCCAAAAGGTCGGTGCTGGTAGTAGTTCTGTTACGATGGGATCATCATAATTAGTCTGCTCATGTGCAATTGAAGCTTCAGCAATGCGTTTCTGCTCATCAGTGTAATAAAAAATGACAGAACGATACTGTGTCCCTACATCTGCCCCTTGTCTATTAAGAGTTGTAGGATTATGAATTTTCCAGAATAATTCAAGTAATTTTTCATAGGATACTATTGCTGGATCAAACGTGATTTTTACTACTTCTGCATGACCGGTGAGTCCTGTACAAACTTCTTCATATGTTGGGTTATCACGATTTCCGCCAGCATATCCATTAACAACATCAATAACACCTGGTAGGTGC
The DNA here is from genome assembly GCA_029547205.1 of Spirochaetota bacterium. Lineage (GTDB taxonomy): Bacteria > Spirochaetota > Spirochaetia > Treponematales > UBA12059 > JAKPPT01. Next base: position 150,521 of record JAKPPT010000068.1, on the reverse strand, counting down.
TCAAATACAGCTTCCAGACACCAGAAACAACCGCCTCCGAGTAGTGCATTTTCATAGTTCATTGCTCTCTCCTTTGTTATTTGAGCCGATAGTGAATCAGCATGCACTATCGAATTGCTCTTTATTTCAGAGCAACTTGAAATTGTAATTAATGCAATAAATACTAAAAGATATAAAACCAACTTAGTTTTCATGCTGTTAATATAATAAATATTGTATATAAATCAAAATATATATTAATGAAAAATATACTTGTATGACATATATGCTGGTGATAATCTTTAGTGTACTATATGAAATCAGGAAGTTTATTTAAGTTTTAGCATTATACTTTCTTTTGATATGTGATATAATTGTTTTGAATATAAGTGCTGAATTAATTGTTTTGATACTGGTACTAGCATATGTTGATTTTGGAGGATTACAATGGATATACGAAAAAAAATAAATGTATTTGCGATAGCTGGTTTATCGATTCAATCGATGTATAGTACCTGGCGAGCAGTATTGAAAGTAGCATTGTTTTATATTGTACCTCTCAATGCACTTGCATGGCTATTGAGTCGGACATATATACTCTCAAAATTTTCTATTTTTTCGGTATCTGAAAATCTCTATAATACACCAGTAACAATGAAAGAGTTTGGTGCTCTCTTATCAGATTATTCTTCTGCAGTGGTTTTTTCTATCTGCTGTTATGCTGCTGTTGCAATTTTTGCATTTTATGTAATAAGTATTTTTTATTTTTATGTTCAAAATAATAGTAAGCCTTCATTACTTATTTCAATAAAATACTTGTTAAAAAAAATTATTGCTTTAGTATCACATACTATCATTTTTATTCTTGTTGTAATTATTGTGCCATTTCTTTGCAAGTTGGTCGCAGCATATTTTGTTGCTTACGGTAATGATTTGTTTGCAACGAGTATAAGTACTATATACTATTTTACAGCAAACATTTTGCCTGCCATTATTATTGTATTGCTTTCAGTATCGTTTTGGTTTGCAAATGAAGCTGTACTTTTTGATGATTGCGGAATCTTTAATAGTTATGAGTATTCGAGTTCGCTTGCAGGCGGTAAGTATTGGTTGAGAACAGTTTTTACTGTGCTGCCGATAACAATTATTGTTTTTTTGATTGCACAGGCTTTTTCACATTTATTAAGTGGCATTTCGATTGTTTCCTATTCATCACGGATTTATACAATGCTTGCCAAAGAAATTCCATCAATGTATCCTAATACAATTACGATGCTTGAAGCAAAAGAATATCTTATGACACAAGTCAATCAACTTTTGCCATTACAGATTAGTATAACTATCGCTACTCTTATAATGCTTTTCTTTATTCCCCAGTTCAATCTGTTTTACTATATTGATCTAAAAACCAGACGAGAAAAAGACCCATACTATTATGATTTCCATAATACAATTTTAGCAAATAGTATCCTGGAGAACAAATAATTGAATTGCAATTTACTATTTCGTTGAGTCTTAGTTTTATGTTTTACTATAAGTATATTTGTCGTTAAGGAGTGTTTCTCCTTTTATAGTCCAAGTATTCCGATAAGTTGCCTGAGAGTTATATAAGAGAGTGACAATACATAATTATTATTATCTCGCGTATATTGCGAAAACATATTCATATTTCTAGTGTAAACAATTTTATTAAAAAATCAATCTTTTTAAACACTTGCCACTCTTAAGAATAGTTACTATATTTCATATACCCTATGGGGGTATATCGATAAGCAGCAAATTCAAAAGGAACAATTATGGAACACTGTAGAAAAGCGCATCATTCTGAGTCGTTTAAAAAAGATCTTATACATCGGTTGAATCGTATTAATGGCCAAATAAATGGTGTTAAAACGATGATAGAGCAGGATGCTTATTGCGATAATGTTCTTAACCTCATAACAGGTATACGCTCTGCACTGGCTGCAGTACAGAGAAAATTGCTCGAAGGGCATATTGCTTCTTGTGTTGTTGAACAAATACAGGAAGGAAATGAAGCGGTTATTGATGAGCTGCTGGAAACTATACGTCGCATGGTACGATAAAACCATGCAGAAAGGAAGAAAACATGAAAACTACACAACTATCAGTACGAGGTATGCATTGCGTAAACTGTGCAAGAACTGCTGAGCGTTTATTATCAAAAGTTCCAGGTGTCGAGGAGGCTCATGTGGATTTTGCTACAGGCAAAGCGAGGGTTATACATGATGCATCTGTAACTGTTACAGCACTTTCTGAGGCTGTTGCTGATGCTGGCTATGAGGCATCACCTGATGATGACCAGAGTTCGGATGAAGAGGATCCTGCGCTAAAAAAGGAACGTTGTAGACTCATTATATCATGGAGTATAGCATTTCCATTCATGGTGGCAATGATCAGCATGTACGCTTTTCATGTAATGCTTATTCCCATGGAGTATGAGGGATTGATTACCGTTATCGGAAGCACTCTAGTTTTATTGTTCGCTGGTATGCCTGTTCTCAAGGCAACGTTCTTCGCCTTTAAAACATTGATTTTTACAATGGACTCGCTCATCGGGATTGGAAGTATTGCAGCGTTGGTATCAGGAATTTTGCACTTGGCACAATTCCCTATAGAAAATTTTGCTATGATAAGCTCGATGATAATTGCAATTAACAATACAGGTAATTATATTAAGCTCAATAGCACAAAAAAAGCTGGTGATGCAATAAAAAAACTAGCCAGTATGTCAGCAAAAAGTGCACATAAACTAATTGATGGTTCACTAATAGATATTCCAATTAAACTGCTTGTCCCAGGTGATGTGGTTTTGGTAAAACCAGGAGAAATTATCCCTTCTGATGGTGTAATAGTAAAAGGTACAACAGCAGTTGATGAATCGCTTGCTACAGGTGAATCAATTCCTGTTGATAAGTTGGAAGGCAGTAAAGTAATAGGCGGAACAATAAATCAAGTTGGAGCAATTGAAGTAAAAATTGAAAAAACTGGAAATGATACGTTTATAGCACAGGTCATTCATCTTATTGAGGAGGCACAGGCATCAAAAATTCCTATTCAGCAGTTTGCTGATAAAATTACGAATATATTTGTACCTGTTATTCTTATTTTATCAGCGGGTGCATTTTTATTCTGGATGGTGCTGCCCGAGAAAAATTTGCAAATACTAGAAACTTTTAAAAAATTATTACCATGGGTTCAGCCTGGTTCCAGCAGGCTTTCTATGGCTCTGTTTTCTGCAATTGCAACACTGGTTATTGCCTGTCCCTGCGCTCTTGGACTTGCAACTCCAACAGCACTTATGGTTGGTATCAGTATGGGAGCTCAGCGAGGCATTTTAATTCGAAGAGGCGATGCGATACAGGAAATACGAAATGCCGATGTTATCGTGTTTGATAAAACCGGAACACTGACAAGCGGTAAGCCAATAGTTTCAAAGTACCTCACCGATAACGAGCAAGAGTTTTTTGTAACAGCATATTTGCTTGAAAAGAATTCAGAACATCCACTTGCTCACGCAATTACAGATTATGCTTATAAGAAACTAGTTGATACAAATCATTCAAAAACGGATACTGATAGTGTGTTAAAAAAATATACAATTGAAAAATTTTCTGCAAAACCTGGGATGGGAGCAGAAGCACTGCTCAATGGTGAAGCTGTTTATGCAGGAAGTCTTTCATTTCTAGAAAATAATGGTGTATTGCTGAGTGCTTTTAAACAAAAATTGTCAGAGATTGATGCTAAGGCAGCCACAATAGTTGGAATCGCAAAAAACAGGACTATAATTGGTATATTTATATTAGAGGATACCCTTAAACCTGGTACATACGATGTTGTACAATCACTTAAAACATTGGGTTTTTCTACTATGGTACTTTCAGGTGACACAACCGCCAGTGCTCAAAAAATAGGAACATTAGCTGGAATTGATAGCATTAAAGCAGGGCTTTTGCCACACGATAAGATTGCTGAAATAAAGAGACTTCAGGAAAGCGGTCACAAAGTTATTATGGTAGGTGATGGGATTAATGACGCACCCGCACTAAAGCAAGCTGATGTTGGTATTGCTATTGGAACGGGCACTGATATAGCAATTAGCTCAGCTGACATAACCCTCGTACAGGGCAAACTTGAAAGTTTGATAGTGGTCATTACATTAGCTCGTGCAATGTTTAAAAAAATAAAACAAAATTTGTTTTGGGCATTTTTCTACAATCTGGTTGCAATTCCACTTGCAATGCTCGGTATATTGCATCCTGTAATAGCGGAAAGTGCAATGGCTTTAAGTTCCATTACTGTTGTATCAAATTCACTGCGTTTGCGGAAATTGCAATTTCCAATGAAGCATTAGGAGATATGTTTTTCCCATGCTTCAATTGGGCCAGGTATACTGTAGAATAGTGGATGTATGAGCACTTCTGCCGATTTTTGAAATTGATAACAGAGACAGAGTTGTTTGTAACGTTCAGGATCCCGTACCGAAAGCTTTTTGCAGAGATGTTCAAATTCGTAGTACACCTGTCCCTCTGTTACCGGAATAAAATGTTCGAGTATATGTTTGGTATCGATTTTACTGCTATCAAATTTATATCCACGTTTTACTGCATCATTGTAAACGTAAAATAGATAGCTATTGATGGATGTCAGAGGATTCTCCGTGTTTTTGAACCGTATGAGCTGCGGATGATGTGTGTACCCTTTAGTCTTTCCCTGAAGTACATGTTTTGCAAGAAGACCTTCCCGCCACACAGCAAGAAGGCCTTTTACATCAAGCAATTCTGGATTGAGTGACCATAGTCTCATTTATTTCAATTTACCTAACTGCATGCTGATATCCCAGAGTTCAGGAACAACATCTAAATCCAGAGCGGGCGGGGCAGGTTCTTCTGGTGTTGTAAGGTTAAAAAACGTATCAGTTACAGCAGCAACTTCTGATGAAACACCAAGGTAATACAGTGCTTGCGCAGAAATTTCTGCAGATTGCGATATCGAATCTATCATGTTGCGCTTAAAAAATTTATATACAGCATCATTTTCATGACCTGTATTGCTTTTTACCATTCCGGGATGCATTGCATTAACGGTAATGCCATAGTGTTTAAGCATATCTGCAAGTTTGTGCATGGTTAACAGCTGAGCAAGCTTTGCAGATCCATAAGCTTTGAGTCCGCTGTATGCATGGTGTTCCCATTGCAGGTCGTCTAAATGAAGTCCCCAGGCAGCAAATCTGTGCCCTTCGGAATTTACAAAAATTATTCGACCGGTTTTATCGCGCATGAATTTTTCCTGAAGTTTATAATTAATAACAAATGGTGCAAGATAATGTACGGCAAATGTTGTTTCAAGGCCATCAGTGGTTAGCGTTCTCCTTTTCAAAAACACACCAGCATTGTGAATGAGCACTGCAATTGGTTCTTTGAGTTTCGCAAGTTCATCTGCAGCATGATGCATTGCGTCAAGGGTACTCAAGTCGGCAAGTATATAGCTGCACGAAGCACCAAAATCACGCTGTAGTTCCTCACAGAGTGCTTCGGATTTTTGTTTGTTTCTATTGATGGTAAGAATATGTGCACCATGCTCAGCATATTTTCTTGCAGTATAGTACCCTATGCCAGATGTTGCACCGGTTAGTACTACAAGTTTCCCTTGAAACCTATCGCTGCAGACTGCAGGCTTTTTTTTGTTATTGCTGAGCATTGCAAAAATATTTGACCATTTATATGCTTTCCAGTATTTTTTTATTGCATTCACCCTTTTCTCCGTTATCCAAATGTCTTTCTCATAAACCTACGATACATTTTATTAAAGCCGGGGATGTTATCAAAGATATCACCCCACAAATCGTAGTAATCACGCTGCTCCGCAATTTTTCCTTTTTCATTAAGCAAGAGACGACTTGCGCCATGAATAACAGAAGTTCTTGTTTTTTTAAAAAGAATGGTCATTTCCCATTCAATGAATATGAGGTTACCATTCTGGATTGCATGTACTATATACATCGAGAGTTCTCCCGAGCGTTTTGTAAGACGGTTAACCATTGCTGAAAATTCTTTGATACCATGTATTTCTTGAACTGAATCGGTAAAATGGATATCTTCAGCATAGTAGGGCAAAAGGTGTGACCAGTCCGGTTTATGAGCATTGTTATAGGTATTTGTCCAAAGCTGCAGTAGATGATCTAGGTTTTTAATGGTAAATTCAACTTCAGCAGACATGAAGCGCTCCTTTCATAACTATGTTCAAAATATACAAAACTAATTATTTTTATGCAAATTTATATGCCTAAAAGGCATTGGTTGATTGATACATCAAGTCGGTTTATAAACACATTGTGTTATTCCCAGTATCTGTATTCATGTCGTTTACGAGGCAGATACTTCTTGATAGCAAATAAACCATACAGGAAGCCCCCAATATGCGCAGCGTATGCTACACCATCGCTTCGGAGACCACCCAGATACCCCAGGCCATTTATAAGCTGGAAAATGAACCAGAACCCAATGACAAAAATTGCGCTGATTGTCGTTGGAATAAAATTAAATAGTAAAACACGAACACGATTACCAGGAAATAAAACAAGATACGCTCCCAGTATGCCGGAGATAGCGCCGCTTGCACCCAGTGTGGGAGTGAGCAGTGCATCACGTGTAATAAAACATACAAGAACGTGGGCAAGTGCAGCTATTATTCCAGACATTAAGTAAAAAATAATAAACCTGAAATGTCCGAGAGAATCTTCGATGTTATCTCCAAAAATTGCCAAAAAAAGCATGTTGCCGGCTATGTGCGCAAATCCACCATGCATAAACATGGAAATGATAATTGTAAAGTAGACAAAAACAGGCGTTGGAGCGAGTCCGGGAATGGTGTATCGATCTCTTGACCACCTATCAACAATGATACGAGGGGCAGTTACAATATCTTTACCGGTAAGTATTTCTTCCGGGACCATTGCGTAAGCAAGTGTTGCTTTCGAATTTATTCCAAAACCCTGGAAAAAAATAAACATGAGAATATTTACAATGATTAGAGCCCAGGTTACATACGGAGTTCGAAATCGCATACTGTTATCATCACCAATTGGTATCATGTTACCCCCATTATAATTCTTTAATCATATCTTCATTATACAAGCATCAGGGTAATGTTGTATGTTTCATCTGTCAATATTTATAAATTTTTAGCAATTATTTTAGCACTTACCAATTCTATCGTTACGTAACCTTGACACACGATACCCTGCTATGATTTCATTATCATAAACACTGTTTCAAATATAGAAATGAAGGGACAATCATGAACCGCATCACGAGTCATCCTGTTGCAAATCCTCCGGAATACAAAGAGCGAGTGGAATTTTTGTTTGATGGGCAGGCGCTTTCTGGTTATGCAGGCGAAGCAGTTAGCTCTGCTCTGTTTGCAAATAATATCAGAGAGTTTTCACGTCACAGTAAAGATGGTGCGCCACAGGGCATATTTTGTGCAAATGGTCAGTGCAGTCAATGCACCGTGCTCATCGATGGTGTGCCAAAAAAGTCCTGCATTACACCCCTCAAGGCAGGTATGGATATTCGAACACTTAAAGGGCTTCCAAAACTTCCGGAAATGAGCGCGTATGAGCTGACAGCAGGTAATCCAGAACTTTCCTGCGATATCCTTGTCGTTGGCGGTGGACCCTCAGGTCTTGCAGCAGCACAGGAGCTTGCAGATCGCGGCTTTAAAGTAATCATTGCTGATGACAAAGATAGGCTAGGCGGAAAGCTCGTGCTTCAGACACATAAGTTTTTTGGTTCAGAAGAGGACTGTTATGCGGGCACACGAGGCTATGATATCGCAACAATCCTCACCGAGAAGCTCAAGAACAATCCCAATGTCAGGATTTTGACTAATTCGCCAGTTGTAGGACTGTACAAGGATAAAAAGGCGGGTGTTTACCTTGATTACAAAGCGTATGGTCTCATCGATTTTCAAGCGCTGGTCATTGCTGCGGGTGCACGGGAGCGTTCGCTTGTGTTTCCAGGTAATGATCTTCCTGGCGTATACGGTGCTGGTGCATTTCAGACGCTCGTAAACCGTGATTTTATAAAAGCTGCAAAACGTGTATTTGTGATCGGTTCGGGAAATGTTGGACTAATCAGCTCATACCATGCGCTGCAGGCAGGCATCGAAGTAGCTGGTATCTGCGAAATTCTTCCAAAAGTAAATGGATACAAGGTTCATGCTGATAAAATAGTGCGAATGGGTGTTCCTATCTACCTCAATACGAGCGTGTTCTGTGTTGAGGGCGAGGGAAAAGTTGAGCGTATCACAATCGCCCAGGTTGATAAGGATTGGCGCCCTATCCTTGAAACTGCGCGAACATTCGAGGTTGATACAGTACTCGTTGCTACAGGTCTGTCCCCGTGTGATGAACTCTATAGCCAAGCAATACATTTTGGGTTTACAGCTGTAAAAGCAGGTGATGCAGAAGAAATAGCGGAAGCATCGAGCGCAATTTTTGGCGGTAAGATTGCTGCTCTTGCGCTCGCTAAAATGCTGGGACAAAATGTTTCGATTGATGCTGCGTGGCTGGAAAAACGGGAAGTGCTTAAGAGCCGTCCAGGAAATATTATCAATAGAGATCCTGTTGTACCCGGGAAAGAATGGCAGCCGGTCTTTTTTTGTACCGAAGAAATTCCTTGTAATCCCTGTACCACAGTATGTCCCACAAAGTCTATCAATTTAAAACCGGTGCGCGGTTCGATTATGGATCTCCCTTATTTTACAGGGAGTACCTGTAAGGGGTGTACTGCCTGTGTTGCAGCATGTCCAGGACTAGCTGTATCGCTTATTCGTGAAATTGATGCAGAGTGGTGTGAGGTACAGTTACCGTTTGAGTTTAGCACTGATGCATATGCTCCAGGTGCTAGATTGCCGGTTCTTGATCAGGATGGCAATTTTCTTGAACATGCTGAGCTGTTAAAGAAAATTTACAATAAAAAATATAAAACATCTGTATTAACGCTAAAAGTTTCTCGTACAAATGCCCCTCGAGCAATTGGTATACGAGTGCAGCCAGAATCCGCAACACAGAGTCTTGCTGTGCCTCGTTTTTCATATCTTCCTGACAATGCAATAGTGTGCCGCTGTGAACGTATTACAGTAAAAGAGATTAAAGAATATATAACCAGTCATGCTGTAACGGATATCAATCAGCTAAAGACGATTCGTGTCGGCATGGGAGCTTGTGGTTCAAAAACATGTTCTGTATTGCTTCCTCAGATTTTCAGACAGTGCGGCATCGATCCTGCACAGGTGACAAAAGGCACTCAAAGACCGCTCGTCATGGAAGTATCCATTGGTGATATCGTACACGCTGTACAAGAAGATAGGAGCTAATTCATGAAAACCTGCGATATACTCATTCTTGGTGCTGGTTCAGTTGGTGTTCCGCTTGCATATTTCTGTGCACAAAAAGGTTTATCCGTTATAGTAATTGAAAAAAATGCTTCGTGGGGACGCGGGCAAAACAGGGCTGCAATTGGCGGCATACGTGCAACGCATTCAGATCCTGCAAAAATTGCAATTTGCAAAGAGTCCATCAATATTGTTCGGTCGATGCAGGAAGAGCAGGGAATTGACATTGAGTGGAAAGCTGGCGGTTATCTTTTTGTTGCATACGATGCAGAACGGGAAACCGCTTTCAAAAATCTGCTGAAAGTTCAGCATGAGGCTGGTCTTAATATTGACTGGATAGGTCCAGAACGGGTTAATCAACTTGTTCCCGGAATCAATATGGAGGGGCTTCGAGGCGGTACATACAGTCCAGAAGACGGATACGCATCTCCGCTCATGACAGGTACTGCATTTTATAAATTAGCAAAAGAAGCAGGTGCTGTATTTCATTTTTGTGAAACGGTTACTGCTCTTAAAACACAAGGCTCACAAATAACTACAGTAATCACTGATAAAGATGAGTATGCAGCAAAGCTCATTGTAAACGCTGCTGGAGCAGATGCCGCGGAGCTGGCATCCCTTGCTGATCTTGAAATCCCGGTGCATCCCGATTGTCATGAGGCAGGGGTTACCGATCCTGTTGAGCGTTTCATGGTACCGATGCTTGTAGATATCCGTCCTGATGATAAATCAGGGAACTACTATTTTTATCAGGCTGAGACAGGTCAAATTGTATTTTGTATCACTCCTAAACCGCAGATCTGGGGTAAGGATACTGATAATACATCGGGGTTTCTTCCTCATGTACTCCGTCGTATGGTTGCATTATATCCCCGACTTGCAAATCTCAAGATCAGAAGAACATGGCGGGGACTGTATCCAATGACACCAGATGGACTTCCAATTGTAGGTTATGCACACGAACTCGATAATTTCTTATTATTGGTAGGCATGTGCGGACAGGGTTTTATGCTTGGTCCAGGTCTTGGAAAAATCATGGCAGAAGTTATTACGGACTCTCGCAAACCACAGGAAACACAGTACGGGTATATTTTTGAAGAGCTATCACTCTATCGCAAGTTCGAGGGCATGGAAATGCTCAAATAGTGCTGGTGTCTCGAAGCTTGTAAAACGCAGTCATAGTACTGTCCAATCTTAGTTGTGGAATTATTAAATGAGCGTTATACTACAAGCTATGAGAAAGCAACTATATTATGTACTCGTGCTTTTTGTAGCACCAATGCTTATTCTGTCATGTGTATCGGGTAACAAGAATCAACAGTCAGGGGTACAGCAGGCACAATCGCAGACGGAACCCCAGAAAAGCACTGTCTCGGTTGAAATAGCCCCAAAGGATGCTTCTATGACAGCACAAACAAGCTGTATTATCCTTGCTCAAGGAAGCCAGTGCTCTGTTCAAGAGCATGCTATTGAACTTATCAGGGATAAAACAGCATTGGAACAAGTATGGCGTAAAATAACTTCACAGGGAGAGCTGCCTCCTGTTGATTTTTCGAAAACGGTTGCAGCTGCAGTATTTATGGGAATACGGAATACTGGCGGGTATTACTATGAGCTAGGAACGACTGTTCTAAAAGACGGTATCTGGACAGTAGAAGTTATTGAAAGTACTCCTGGAATGAAAGAAATGGTTACCATGGCAATAACAAAACCGTATATACTGTTTACCATTCCAAAAGCAGAAAAAGATCCTGTTATCACTATTAAACAGGTAATGAGGAAATAAACGTTCTCAATATAGCCTCAAAAATAGCCGATAGCTTAAAAGAGTTACTCTCATTAAATTTGGTTATATGCGTGAGGCTCTATGAAAAAGCTTATTATTTGTATTGTACTTATAGCAGCTGCAAATTGTCTCTTTGCCGATTTACAGTTTTTAGCCCTCGATTTTAATACTGCTAATCAGGTGTTGTTCTCTGCTCGTATAATTACACCTGGTAGTGCTCCTTACACAACACTTTTCATGGGTAATGTTGCAACAGAAGAGCTTACACAGTTAACATTTTATCCGGAAGCTATCGATATTGTGAATAACGGACGTACATTGCAAATCCGCAACAGGTTTGGTATTTTTGTTTCCAATGCTGATTTTACTGCATTGACGCCAATTCGTGGACTTCCTTCTTTTGTTACTGGAAATCGAATACAGGACGGTCTTTACTTTGATGTTTTGAGTGCACCATCTGGCGCATATTTCTTGTATCTCAATCAAAAAAGCTATACAAGAGCTGATATCGTTCTCTATGATGTGGCGACTGGAACCAGTACAGTTGTTGCACAGAGTATAGAGTTTTCCTATAGTGGGTTTCCTGCGATCTGGTCGCCTGATTCGGCATATTTTATTTATGCAAAAAATGGTGAGTTATTTTATTTTAGTATTGACCAGTTTAAGAATAACCGTGTCGCGCATGAGTCCTGGAGAAAATTAGGTAAAGGTAAAATAAATCAGGTACAGTGGAATACAAATGGAAGCCTGTACTATATGCAGAATACATCGGTTTTTAGAATACGCCCGGAAGAATTCTTTACACAAGGGTTATATTCGGGTATTCTTTCTCCCGGGACACTGGTAGGTAAAATTCCATTTACGTTTGATGCAAATTTTGACAGATTCTGGCTCAGTCCAAATGCAGATGCAATACTTTTGTGCAAAGAGGGGCGTAATGTTTTTTATTTAAAACTTGAAACCGATGATTACGGACAGCCATCTGCAGTTTCTGCACAACCGTACCTCTATCTTCAAGGCAACACTATAGTAAAAAATGTTATATGGACCAGAAATGGTACTATTTCAATATTATGTTCTGCATTTAAAAATAATACGCGTGTTCTGGAATTGTATCGTATAGAAAAAGTAACCAGCCTTACAACTTCTTTCAAACAGCTTGATATGAGTGGCGCCAGTGCAGTCGAACTATCTCAGGATGAACAATATAGTGCTGTAATTACAACATCAGCAGTGCAGATACGGAGAACCTCCGATTGGTCAATCTATAAATCGATACCGGTGACCGCCGCTGTTTTGCATGTCAAATGGCTTGATAGCGATAGACTTGTCTTAGCAGGGGTGTATACGACAGAGATAGTATCAGTAAGCACTGGGTCCAAAACATTGGTTGCGCTGAGCCAGATTGATCAATTTTCCTGGAATAATGATAGTGAGGTTCAAGTAGCGTCTGGCAATAACGCGTATAAGCTTTCAGGAACAGTTTCCTGGTCGCTGCTCAGTACTTATACACCGCAGGTTCCTCGTACAATGAGTGCAGAATATCGTGTCTATCTTGATGAAGTTCCAGCTGGTTCATATAAAAATATGATTATGGTACGTTCGATAAAGACACTTGTTACAAAACCTCTTATAAAAGCACCTGCGAAAATCTTTGCTCCGTTTCCCACTGTTGATGATCCGAGAGACCCTCTCATGTTTAATTTTGGTTCACGCATAAGAAGGCGTGAAGTTGCTCTTGTGTTTAATGCTCTCGATACTACAGATGGTCTTGTTACCGTTCTTGATGTACTTGCCAATTATGGTATTAAATCTATGTTCTTTATTAATGGTGAGTTTGTCAGAAGAAATCCAGGTGCAGCACGATTGATTGCACAGAGCGGTCATGAAACCGGTAACCTTTTCTTTACAATATTTGATCCAACAAGCTCGCAGTATGAAATTTCAGCTGATTTTATTAAACGAGGATTAGCCCGGAATGAAGATGAGTACTATCAGGCTACAGGAAAAGAGTTGAGTCTTTTCTGGCATACTCCAGGTTATTCTGTAAATAAAACAATTTTAGAAGCAGCAAAAAGCATGAACTATCAGTACATAGGGAGAGATATCGATCCTCTAGACTGGGTAAATCGTCTTGATTTTTCTACTGCATCACTCTACTACAACGTAACAACAATTATCGACAAAGTCATGCAGCAGGTAAAACCAGGGTCTATTATACCAATCCGAATTGGTAAACCAGAAGGTGAGCGGGAAACCTATCTGTTTCTTGAGCTGCCGCTCCTTATCAATGCTTTGCTTTCAGAGGGCTACAGCATTGTTCCAGTATCAACACTTATCGAAAATCTCAATTAAGTATACATGCACGCACCCTATAGTAGTAGAGTGCGTGTATGGTAGTGCATGCTGTGGAGCGCACAATAAAGTAACAGAACTGGTATGCTTACACCTGCCTCATGCTTGCTGCTAGACAATGAATTTATTAATTAATAAACGAAGGTCTTGTGCGTTCTTCTTGTTTTGAAGTGATATATTGTTAACAATAATCATTGCCTTGTTGATATCATCAACATGCATTACAATTTCGGAAACGCCATTAGTAACCTCTTTAGAAATATTGCTGATAGTAGTCATAAAGTTAGAATTTTTATTAGCAATTTCAGAAACATTACCACTTGCATCTTTTATATGAACCGTCTTATTCATAAGCGATTGTAAAGCAATGACAATTTGATTACTTCCTTGTGCTAGTTCACTCATTACTCCTTTAATGTTTTCCATGCTGCCTGCAACTTCCTGGATTTCAGAACTGATGACACTAAATGTCTTACCTGTAATTTCTGCTTTTTGTTCTGCTCCTTGAATTCTGTTAATAATTCGTGTGAGTGTTGAGCTAATTTCCTTTGCATTTTGTTCGGTACTTTCGGAAAGCTTTCGTATTTCATCTGCGACGACACTAAAACCTTTTCCGGAATCTCCTGCATGAGCAGCCTCGATTGCAGCGTTCATTGCAAGGAGATTTGTTTGCGATGCAATATTATCGATAACAGTAAGGAGTTCAAGAATGACTGTAGCTGAATCAGCAATTTCCTTTACAATGTCGATAGTTTCTTCCATCTCATGCCGGCCTGATTCTATTGTCGTTTGAAGCTCACGGACTGCTTGAACTCGCTCATCAATATCTTTTGAAATTCGATTGGTTGATTTTGTCATTTGTTCTATTGCTGATGATGACTCAGTTATGTCTGCAGATTGTTCAGCGATGCTCAAGGCAATAGATTGTATGTTTTTTATTACATCAGCAAATACTATTTCCATTTGTTTTATAGTTTCATCAAGCAGATCGACACGTTCTTTAATTGCGTGAGTATTTGCAGCAATTTCGTTAGTAGATGCTGATGTTTCTGTAGATGTTGCAGCTAGTTCCTGGCTTGTGTTTGCAAAGAGTGTTATCCCTTCAACTGTTGCTGCTATAATATCACGCAAAGATCGAATGTGCATATTAAAGTTATTGGAAAGAGCACCTAGTTCGTCATTTGATGTATGTTCAATGGATTGTGTAAGGTCTCCTTCAGCTTTTGCAATTTCTTCTAGTTTTTTTGTAATTTTTTTAATTGGGTTAACGATTGCTGTGACCATTATACCGATGAGTACTAGCACTGCTGTTACTATGATTCCGTATATGAGAATATTCTGACGCTTAAAGATAGCAATGGCACCATAAATTTCTTTTTCTGGAATGATAAACCCAAAAAGATATCCGGTACTTAATTTTTCAAGATAGATAATATAATTATTTGCATAATACTTTGTTTTAATAATTTCACCGGTTTTTGAAACCGATTGCCCCCACCAGTAATCACTATAGTGTTTATTCACATCGGTACTTCCTGAAAGATAGAGCACTTGCTCTCCGCTGGGATTTAAAAGTACAGTGAGTGAATTGGGAGTAATGTGTATATCTTTAAAAAGAATAGGTATAAATTCAAGCGTCCAGTCTGTTGATGCTGCACCAATAATGGTTCCCTCAGAACTGTACATTATAGAAGTTATAGTAATAAACATCGAATTGAGTGTTTCATCGTAATAGGGATCAGTAATATAAATATCTTTATCGCGCTTTTGACCTCTATCCCATGATTCGGGTATGGCGAGCGTGTACCAGCTTTGCTTTGGATAATCATATTCTGCATTAGAGTAATCGTATGTTAAGACTACTGATCCTTGATCACGATAGAGATAGGGACCGTAGTATTCTCTTCCTTTTACTAGATACTTTTCATACCAGATACCGGAACCAAAAATGTTTGGATTAGTGGCAACTTGCTTTTCAAGAAACTGTTCAATTTCCTTTTCAGGTACGTTGTTTAGATTTTTTGCAATTTCATAAAATAATTCACCGGCATGCTTTACTGCATATGCATTATCATAGACTGTTTTGAGAATGGCTTCAGTTGATTGCGCATAGGTCTGGCACTGGTATTGTATTTTTTCATTTGTTACATTTATGAGATTAGTAGAAATAAACCAGGTATTGATAACATTATATTTAAAAATATATTCAATTAATTTTATAATGCAAGGTCAAAATTCAATTTTTTTTTCTTATTTTTTAAAATTTGGCAAATTTCATGGTTTATACTACACTATAACAAGCAGAAAGGAAGCTCGTATGTATCAGGCACAATTTCGTATTCCATTTGAACAGATAGATTATTCAGTTTCTACGGAACTTATTCAAAAGCTTGATGGTGAAGATTGGGGTAAAACTATTATTGGCCAGCCTCGGGCACTGGAAGCACTCGAAATGGGAATCCATATCAAAGCTAAAGGGTATAATATATTTTGTTCAGGTGTACCTGGTACAGGCCGCAAAACAGCTATACTTCAGGTGCTCGCTAATTACAAACCAGAGAACATTAAATTAAAAGACTATGCTTACGTATACAATTATAAAAACCCACTTATGCCGGAAATTCTTATTCTTCCAGCCGGTAAAGCGCAACTCCTCAAAAAGCAGATTCACGGTCTGGTTGAGAGCATCAAGAAATTGCTTTCAATGCAGAATGAAAACTCAGAGTATGCCGTTAAAAAAGAAGGGCTCATTAAAAATCTCGAGGATGCTGATGCACAAAAACTGACTGAGTTTGAGGAGCATCTTGAAAAACATGGTTTTCAGATTGTTCAAATTCAGGGCGAAGATGGCACAAGTACAACGGACATTTTCCCTGTTATCGATGGAAAAGCAATAAGTTTTGAAGAAGCTTCAAATATGGTTGAAAGTCATCAGCTACCTCAAGAAACCTATGAGAAATTAGAAAATGAATATAGCATTCATCTTGAAGAGCTTCGCAAAGTTTTTTTGGAAATAAAACATAACCATGCATTATTACAGGAAAAGCTTGTTCAGCTTCAGCGCACTATCTTGAGTCCGCTCATACATGAAGAAATAGAATCTGTTAAGACTGCAATAAAAAGCCCTGAGCTTGATGATTGGCTTATGAGTCTTGAGGATGATATCCTTAATCATCTGTACCTTTTTTTACAGGATGAAGAGGATAGTGCTACTGCTCGTGAATCTCGAAAAAACAGGCTCAGGCGGTATGGTGTCAATATAATCGTCGATAACAGTGCTGCAAAATCGGTACCAATTGTAATCGAGAGCCATCCTACATTTACTAACCTCTTTGGCACTATAGAATCTGCAAATCCAACCGAGAAGAATGCTTATCTCAATATCCGTGCCGGTTCCCTGCTCAGAGCAAATGGTGGTTTTTTGATTATTCAGGCAGAAGATATACTCAAAGAGGAAGAGAGCTGGATTACCCTAAAACGAGTATTGAGTACTGGTTCATTAGAAATTCAACCGGCCCCATCTCCCTTTGGAACTGTACAGCTCATCAATCCTAAACCTATTCCTATCGATGTAAAGGTAATTATGATAAGTGGTGAAATGCTGTACGATATCCTCTATAACGCAGATCCTGATTTTCAAAAGCTCTTTAAAATAACCGCAGAGTTTGATGATACGATGCAGTTTACCGACGAAGCCGTCGCAGAGTATATAGCTTTTATACGAAAAATTATTCGTGATGAAAAACTCTGTCCAATTACGTATGACGGCATTGCAGCGGTAATAGAGTATGGAAGAAGGCTTTCGGAACATCGGCAACGCCTTTCTACACGATTTTCGCGTATAGCAGACCTTTTGCGAGAAGGGGAGTACAGAAGCATAAAAGCAGGGAAAGCTTTTATTGATAGCGAATCCATAGATACCGCACTGCGTGCTCGAGGCTGGCTTGCAGATCTTCCAGAAGAAAAACTTGCAGAGATGATTGTAGCAGGAGAAATACTCTTACAAGTGCAGGGAACTGCTATCGGGAGAGTCAATGGGCTTGCTGTCCATGATCGTGGGTATTATTCCTTTGGACTTCCAGCGGTAATTTCTGCACAGGTTAGCCCCGGTGAGAGCGGAGTCATCAACATAGAGGGAGAGTCAGGCCTTTCGGGAGAAATTTACGATAAAGCGGTCTTAATTGTGGAAGGTTTTTTAAGAAGCCGCTATGCACGCAATTTTCCGCTCGCAGTTTCTGCAAGTATTTGTTTTGAACAGTCGTATGCAGTAATTGAAGGGGATTCCGCATCGAGTACCGCAGTATATGCGCTCCTATCAGCTATTGCGCAAATCCCTCTACGCCAGGACATTGCAGTAACAGGTTCTGTGAATCAAATGGGGCAGGTTCAGCCAGTGGGTGGTATTACTGAAAAGATCGAAGGGTTTTTCCAGATATGTAAACGTTCTGGGCTTACGGGCACGCAGGGAGTCATGATTCCAAGGCAAAACATCGTTAACCTGACACTGTCAAGCGAGGTTATGAAAGCAATTAAAGAGGAAAAATTTCATATCTATGCTGTCGCCACAATTGATGAAGGCTTAGAGCTGCTTTCGGGTATCCAAGCTGGAACCCTCGATAAAAATGGGTCGTTTGAACCAGGAAGCTTCAATGATAGAGTACTCAAAGAACTCAAACGTATGGCTGATACGATTAAAGAGTATTTAAGCTAAACATCGCTTTTAGTGTTTTTCAAGTAAATAGAGAAACTCCGTAACATGGATTGAGCGGTTTTGTAGATTTCTGCTTCCGCGGAATGTATTGTAGGGACAGGCAATTATTTCAAGTTTTCCTAGCGGCTTGAGAATTGAAGCCATCATTTCTGTGGTGATAAAACCTTCGCTATTAAAAGAAATAAGCACATACTTTGCATCGAGTGATTCTACAAGATTTTTAAATACATGGAATGCCCTGGCTTTCTGATTGTATTCCGATCGCTGCCAGTTACATGGTATTCCCGATACTCTGCTGATTTTATCAGGACGTTTATACGATACGATAAGGTTGAGCATAAAGTAATTTGAGCCATAGGGGTGTTGGTTATACGGAGGATCGAGGTATACAAGATCCATATCGTGTAACAGAGGAGCAAGTTCATTTGCATTTGTTCTGAAAACTTGATACTCACATTCATATTGGCTCAGTACAGGAACTGCGAGTTCAATTTTTCCAAGTATACGTGATAGTGCATCTCGTCCGCTCCCTCCAAAATGACCTATTCCTGTTTTCCGGTCTTTATAAAAACCTTTAAAAACACCAGCGGTGTTAGTATGGATTGATGCCTTACTTAAGAGCGGACCTAAAAGCAGTTTTTTTACTGGCTCATCAGTTTTTTCGATGAGCTGGCGGTATATATCGATTCTTCGTGCGTTTTCTTTTGTGTAAAATAGCCTATCATGATGAGTTATATTATTTTCATCTTTTGCGGTGTATAGTTCCTCGATAAAACCATACTGAGTATTTGTTTTAATGAGCGATGCAGCAATGTTATTATATTCAGCAACAATGTTCTCTAAACCAGCTATTTCTACTGTGCTTTTGTTAGTTAAATAGCAGTTTGCCAGGGCTTCCCCATATGGTTCAAGATCATTACTTACAATGAACTTTGCGTATGATTTAAGCAGTCGGGAAACAACGCCCGACCCGCTGAAAAGATCAGCACATCGAAGTTTTTTATTACCAAGACGCTGTTGTATTTTTTTTATCACTTGAGCAATGGGGAGAAGTAAGCTGCGTTTATTGCCTATGCAGGTAATGAGTTGGTTGTAGATATAGCCGCTATCTGTTAAATCGGTAACTTCATGCGAAATTATTTCTTTATTATACACAGTATCAATTTGAACCGGGAATCGTTTATTACTAGCTTTATATGTATGCCATTGATATGTCACGTTTTGAGTATAGCATGTTAAAGGTTTTTATAAAATATTATTCCTTGCGTGCTACTGGCAAACCTGAACAATTTAGGATATAGTTTTAGCGAGGTGCCTATGAAAAAGCTATTTGGAACTATTTCTATACTTTGTCTGGTTGTTTGTATCACTTTTATTTCCTGCAAGCAAAGTGAAGCAGGTAAAACTTCTCAGGGACAGTCTGCATCACAAACTGTACATCAGGATGCAAACGTTCAGACTGAAAACACAACTGCGAGTACTTCTCAAGGCAGCCAACAAGGCACAGAAGGCCAATCTGCACAGGGTTCAGCGCAGGGGAGCAGCACTCAACAAGCTACATCGCAGCAACAGCAGGGGCAGCAACAGGGACAGACCAGCCCGGCAAATACTCAACAGACGCCATCTCAGCAGGATACGGTTCCTCGCCGGAAAATAGGAGAAATTGTATTTTTTGACGGGACTGTTACCATAGCGCGTAAAGGCGCAACAGTAAAAAACGTCCAGATTGGAGATACAGTTTATACCTTTGATGTCGTTACGACAGGACCAAAAAGCAAGCTTGAAATAGATTTAGCCGCAGGCACTCCTGGTGGCGGCATAGTTAAACTCACGGAAAATACTTCATTCTATTTTGATACAAAGGTGCTCGATAATGGAGCACGAAAAACGGTAATACAGCTTCTCGCTGGAGCAGTGCAGGTAAAAGTTGATAAACTTGCTAATGGTTCATTCACCATAGCGACCGATGCTGCAACGCTCGGTGTACGAGGAACGCTATTTATTGTAGACACAATTCCTGATGGTACCATGATGGTTACCTGTGCAGAAGGTTTTGTCTCGGTAAAGACTGAAGATGGCGACGATGTGAGAGCACCAGCAGGCAGTGCTGTGATTGTACAGGATGGCAACCCGGTTAAAAAGGATATGCCACCAGAATCACTGATCGGATTCCGCAATGACTGGCGGAAAGCCATGTATGATGCTTTTGCATCAAAAGCATTAAATTATACAACCATGTATGCTGGCATTGTGGATAGCCAGACATCAAAGCTTCTCTCTGCACTGCAAAAGCTTCGATCGCACCAGGCAATTCTTGATATGTGGGCAAATGATAAGGCTTCTGGAAAAGAGCCTCGCTTTACCGATTATATGACCGAGAAAAAAACGATAGCACCGGCTCTCTTTGAAGTCTTAACAGCGCTCTTTGCAATAGAGCGGCCTTATTACCGCCTTCTTGAGCTCAAAGCATTGCATGCAAGCGGAATAGGGACGGGTGTCATGAAAGATGGCCGGAGTACAACAGCATATTTTAGCGATTTTGACACCAAGACACAGGCAGTTGTAACCGCTATGGCAGAAGCACGAGAGGCGCTTAAGCTTTTTGCCTGGGCAGCAGCAGGAAGTCCGCTTGGTAATTTCTTTGGAGCAAAAGCAGATAGCCTTGGAACTGGTAATCTCTTCTTTGATGAAGAATTCTAACCATGCTTGTGGAGCAGACGAATAGTATAAGCTGTTCTGTAAGCTCAATCTGAGTTACATGCAAGCATATCAGTGGGACAGAGTAAGTCTAAAATTATACTCTATCATTCGTGAAGGAGATTTTTATTATGGATAAAAAACGAATATTAACAGGGGACAGACCTACAGGTAAACTGCATCTTGGACACTATGTAGGCTCTATAAAAAATCGAGTAGCACTCCAGGATGAGTATGAATGTTTCTTTATTATCGCAGATTTGCATACGTTGACTACAAAACCTGAGAAGGAGCATATAGAGGAACTGGCTGATAATGTTCGATCAGCAGTGCTTGACTACCTGGCCTGTGGAATTGATCCCCAGAAAAGTGTCATATATCTACAGTCTGCTGTTCCGGAAGTAATCGAGCTCAGTCTCTTTTTCCAGAACCTTGTTACGGTACCCCGTCTCTCCAGGCTGCCGAGTCTAAAAGATATGGCAAAAGGCGCTGGTTTTGAAGAAATGCCGTTTGGGCTTTTAGGGTATCCTGTGCTCCAGGCAGCTGATATACTGCTTCCTCGTGCGCACCTTGTTCCGGTTGGCAAAGACAATGTAGCACATGTGGAAATTACCCGTGAGATTGCACGTCGCTTTAACAATTTATATGGAGAGGTTTTCCCTATTCCTGAAGTACTGGTTTCTGATCAGGGGTCCCTTGTTGGAACTGATGGAGACGCAAAAATGTCCAAGAGCCTCAACAATGCCATCTATCTTTCTGATGACCCGAAAACTGTGGAAAAGCGTGTCATGTCTATGTATACCGATCCTAACCGTACTCGTGCTGATATCCCTGGAACTGTTGAGGGGAACCCTGTCTTTATTTACCATGATGTATTTAATCCAGATAAAGAAGAGGTGGAAGACCTTAAAACCCGGTACCGCGCTGGAAAAGTTGGTGATGTTGAAGTAAAACAAAAGCTTGCACGTGCCCTCAATGCATTTCTTGATCCCATTCGTGAACGACGAGCATACTATGAAGCACAAAAAGGGCTTGTTGATGAAATTGTCTATGAGGGAACACAGCGCATGCGTCAGGAAGCACGCGAAACGCTCTCAATTGCAAAGAAAGCGATGGGGCTTGCATCAGTATGGAATAGAATTGCCAGAAAAGCGGAAGAGCGCAGGAAGCAAGCTTAAAGAAAGCATTACAGTACTATCACCGTACCGAAGATAGTTTATATGGGCACGATGGTCGATGGATTTCGGCCATCTGCTCGAATAATTGGAAAAATGCTTAAAGCAGCATTAAGCTACTGGCACGTTCATGAGCACGAGAAAATTGTAAACGGCGTGCGCAAGGGCAAGTATCCACCACCGGTACTGTTTGGTGATAATCATGAACAAAAAGGCTGTTCCCGCTAGCAGACTGCCGAACATGGTTCCTATTCCAGTATGGGCAATAGCAAACGGAATACTGAACAGTACCAGGATTATAAACAAGCCTCGAGGATAGGTGCGAGAGCTGTTACTCACCTGGCTTCTGTTCGTTAACTCAGGGAAAAACAAGGTGCTCAGTACAAAGCTTGGTATCGCCCGATAGATAAGCTCTTCTTTAAACGCCAGAATCGTTGTATCGATAACGAGTGTGATCAACCCTAAATTCGTTGTGCGAAGCTGCAGGCTATCACGCTGTACGCTGTGCCCGCTTGATTGCACGTATAGACCCTCGACTATTGCTGCAGAAAGACCACACAATGCAAGAATTACTAAGGCAAAAAGAAATTGGTAGAGAAAGCGCTTTGTCGTAAGTGATTCTGATGTGTGCAAATTTAATTTTTTTTTAAAGCACTGGGATATGCAATAAAGTAAACCAAAATATGCTATTGCGCACGATGATGCAAGTGTTCGATGAATTATTGTTCGTGGCAGTGCACTATCCCAGTTCCCTAGGGTTAGGATTTGGTTTGCTGCGGCATCAAAACCTATATGCAAGTACGGTGTTGCAGTATACGCAATGAAAAACAGGAATACTATTGCAGACCACCCTCGTAATGGCGTACAGATTTCCCGTATTGTATTTGTTCGAAATTGTTGTTGCAGTGATGCATGTGCATTATTATATTGGAAAAGATCTTTTAAATTGTTCATTTGACATAATGTAACATATAGTAAATAATAAATTATTGTCAACATTGATGACTAAAAATGGAGTAAGTAATGACCTGGTTTATAATTGCAATTGTAATAATTATCCTTATTCCCATAGTGCTATTACTTTCAAAAGCTGAAAAGCCATACTCTGCTGTAACTTACTATGATCGAGCTAAGGAAGTAGGTTTTACAATAACTGAAGCAAATAGAATAAAAAATAAAGCACGAGAACTTGGTATTGTCGATCCAGGTGAAGCACTCTGGCACACACGGGAACTCGATATGGTTATTGCAGGTTTCACCGAAGAGTTTCGTGCTCAAAAAGTTGATAAACAGCGGGATACAATAGCCTTTATGGAAAAACTCTATGACTTTAGAAAGCGACTGGAATTTGATAATCCTCGATACAAGTTTGGTATTCATTCGACAAAACTCATTCACAGAAACCAAAAGTTGCGCGTACTGATTCATGGAATGGGTGTGTATCAGTCTACATTAATTGATAACAATGAGCGGTATCTCGTGATTACCTATCCTATGGGTGTCAGGGTTGATCCAGGTTTTAACTGGAAAGGTAAAAAAATATCAGTTTATTTTCGGAGAGAGAATGATGCAGAATATGTTTTTGATACGTATGTGCTTGATGAAGTTCGTATAAACAATATCCCGGTATTGCAGATTGCACATAGCGATAGTCTCTTTAGATCCCAGAAGCGAAAATCAATTCGTATGCGGGCTAATTCACCTGCTTACCTCTATCTGCTCAGAAAAGGTGACACTGCTTATGAACGTCCTGAACGAATTCCAGGTTTGCGGTGTATTGTCGAAGATATTTCTGATGATGGGGCTGCGATACGTATTGGAGGCAAGGCCAAAGCTGGCATGATGGTTAAGGTTCAGCTCTGGATTAATGATGATATCATTGTAATGAGTGGTACTGTTAAAGGTGTCGACTATGAAACAAACAAGAACCAATCTGTCTTGCATATCCAGGCGATGCCATTGAGTCCACGAATGCGTAACCTGGTTCGTTCTCATGTGTATAATATCAAGGAGCGTGCAAAGCACGAGGACGAATCGACATTGCTAGATGGAAATATTTTTAGTACCTAATATGTGAGTGTAGTTGCGCGGAAAAGAAAAGTGCCTGTTTTTTCTAATATTTTTATGATATATTCTATAGTAGGGCATACGTAAACGTACAGCAAAAAACTATTCAGAGGGAAAAGGATTGCGCGATGAAAAAAGCTTTTATAGCAATACTTGTTGTTGTGTTGACATGTACAGGCTTTGCTCAAGATGCAGATACGGTAATAGAAACCTATAAACGCAACTTTGCCCGATCATCACTTGGCACAAAAGTGGAGCTTTTAAAAGAAGCAGCATCATACACAAATATCAATATGGGACCGCTCTATGATACAGCATTACAGTTCGTTCTAGATAATGCTGGGATTCTGGGTAATGACGCATTGCTCAGAGAGATGACACTGTTTTCTGTTGAGATGGTAAAAAAATATCAGTATGCCCCCGCTGCATCTACTGTATGGAAACTGTTTCTAACGTTTAGAGATTCATCAATACGTGTACCTATTTTACAAACGCTTGCTGTTATTGGAAAAGAAAACCAGGATGTTATTGCCAGCATGAATAATTTTCTCAATACCCAAAATACCCTGTTTCGTGCTGGAGAGGTAATTGATATGCAGGTTATGGATGCACTTCTCTTTGCATTAGGTAAGATTGGCAATAAAGATAGTTTTAATCCTATTTTCACTGCATATTCCCTTGGGTATGGTGAATCAATAACAAAGCGGGCACAGGCTGCAATTGACAGTCTTGGTGTAGATGTTGGGTCAATGCTCAATGAAATTATAACCAGGAATCAGCCTGTTGAAAAATTAGCAGCATTAAAAATAGGACTCCAGCTTACCACGCTCCCAAAGGAAAAACGAGGTGAAATTGCAGAGAATGCACTGAGAATAGGTACTACCACTAAAAGCGATATCCAGTTTGATCAGAATGCCCTTTTAGAACTGCGATTGCTGGCCGCTCGAGAGTTAACAAATCTTAAATGGCAGAGTGCATCCTCTATAGCAATACAGCATTTTCAGGATTTTCAGGTTCAGTATGCGAGAAACCGTATACCTAAATCCTATTTTCTTGAAGCTATAGCACTGTTAGGTGCTGTTGCAACCTCTGAGGCAGCACAGACTTTAGCCCTGTACCTGCAGTATATCAACACACAGATGGAACAGGGAAAAGCGTCAGATGAGCAGATAACAATTGCTGTTATTTACAATCTTGGTCTTCTTGGTGATAAAATAGCTTTTGATCAACTTTTATATGTAAGCTATCTACAATACTCCGATACAATTAAAAAAGCAGCACAAGAGGCGTTGCAAAAACTTAAGTGGTAGTCTGGTAGTAAATAATTTTTACTAATTTTATTTTCTCCGTAACCATAATACAGAGCCAGGAAACATGTCTGTCAGTCATTACTGGCTGGCTTTTTGAATGGCGCATGCAGATGTGGCGATTCAAGCATATAATTGAGTATGAAACGACCTTATGCTCAATTATTGTTGTGTCCTTCTCTTGTTTGTGCTGGACTTGCTGCAGCATTGATGTATTTACCATATAAAATTGTTTTCACATGTCTTGCTCTTGCAGGGGTTCTGATTTCCTGCGTGCTGTGTATTGTGCTTAAAAATACTGCACGATATAGAGCTGCTGCAATTGTAGTAGCTCTGTGTATTGGAATGTTTGCTGCTGTACGCTCGATACGAATCCATGATTCTGAAAAATTAGCAGCGGGACTTGATGAACAGTATGTAAAAAAGATAACTGTAAAAATAATTGCCACTAGCGGTAAAACTTCAAAAGGCTATTATAAAATGACAGGCAGGCTGATATCGGTGCATGGTGATTATGGAAGTAGCGCATCAGCACAGGGTATATGCATGTTGATATCGGATACCGAATTAGTGACTGGCTCACTGGTGGAAGTTCCATTGAGTTCCGATTTTGAAAAGGGAATATTCTTTGTGCGGAGTAAAGATGTATACATGCAAAAAATACCGGGGATTCATGAACAGATACGGTTCTTTTTACGCAAGAAAGTAGAGGGTGCTATTGAAAAAAGCTCAGGAAACGCTGCACCGCTTGTGAAAGCGCTATTAACTGGTTATCGAGGCGATCTTGAAAATGAGAGCGTGCAAATATTTATTCGTGCAGGGTGTGCTCATATTCTTGCGCTGTCGGGACAACATGTTGCAGTTATAGTATCATTATTAGGTATTATTATTCGTACAATTTTTGGGAAAAAGCATGAGTTTGTTATTTGTTTTTGTTTATTGATAGTTTTTTCATGGTTTACTGGAGCAAGTCCTTCTGTTGTACGCGCAGTGTTACAATTTGCTATAGCAGGAATATGTTCCAGTATGGGAAGACCACAAAAAAATATTATTGTATTTAGTTATTCATTTATAGCAGCTATTTGCTTGTTTCCAGAAAGCCCGTATACCCTGTCATTTCAGTTGTCGTACCTTGCGGTCCTTGGAATCATTCTCTTTAATGATACATGTGTGTTTATGCTCAGGCGATGGTTTCCTCAATTTGCAGCAAATGCACTTTCTCAAGGAGTATCTGCGCTCATAGGCACAGTGTTACTCAGTGTATCTGTTTTTAATAAAATAAATATACTTTCACCCATTACTTCTGCACTGGTAAGTCCTTTTGTGACATGTCTTATAATTGGAGGTATTGTTGGCAGTATTATTGTGAGCTTTATTCCATTGTTAAAGTTTATTACACAATACTTGCTTGAGAAAATCGAAGCCGTAATGCTCGAGCTCACACAAGCAGGGGGAAGAATTGGAATTATTCAAGGGATCTGGATTGGGAAAGTATATATCCTCCTTGTCATTATTGCAGCTGTATTGTATTGTTTAAGAATCTATCGAGCCTGGCGTTTCAGGATAATGACGATAAAAAAATTACATATGTATGATTGCTATGTGAGTAAGCCACAGGATTATAATGAAACAATTGCAGTATGATGAATTAAAACAGCTCTATACCGCTCCTACAAAACTATCAGCTTTTCTTGCAGGTGAAGAGTGGGGAATGCAAAAACGTTTTGGTCAAAATTTTTTACTCGATGAAGTAATACGAAAAAAAATTGTCGATGCAGTACAATTAGAAAAAGACAGTTATGCGTGGGAAATTGGTCCAGGACTCGGTTCACTGACTTTTCTTGCGACAGAGCAATGCAATAACCTGGTTGTTTTTGAAATTGATCATGGGTTTGCAGAATTTATCAGAAACCATTATCCGGCTATAACGGTTTATGAAGGTGATTTTTTAAAAACCTGGAATAGAGCGCTCAGTGAAAAAGGAATGCCATATCGTGTTTTTGGTAACCTTCCTTATAATGCTGCGAGCGCAATCATTGCTGAGCTATTGGAACATAATGTGCATCCCGATAGTATGGTTTTCACAGTACAGCGGGAAGCTGCAGAACGTATGTGTGCGCAACCCGGGTCTAAGAATTATTCTGCATTTTCTGTGCTCTGTGCATCACTCTATACTTCAAGAATAATCATGGATTTACTGGCTGAGTATTTTTGGCCACAGCCGCGGGTAAAAAGCTCTGTGGTATTAATGACAAAACGTAACAATCCTTGCAAACATGCAGGCGAATCGGCATTTACACAGTTTACCCGTGCATGTTTTTTGAGCCGAAGAAAAATGTTAAAAAATAATCTCAAAAAAACTGGCTTTACCGATGAAACTATAGCACAAGCATATAGCAGAGCTGGAATAGCAGTTGATGTCCGTGCAGAAGACCTCTCTGTAGATACATTTGATACACTCTACGAATATTTACATCAACCTAATTCCTGATTGTTAGCGAGAGGCTCAGGTTTAGTACACCAGGTAATAGATGGACTGGATGCAATCGTAGTTAGCAGGAACTGTGGTTAGTACCACAATACATGTGGAAATACTTTTAATCACAATCTTCGGGGCACCAGCATCAATTTTCATACCTCAGTGAATTAGTACCCCAGACTGTGTTTTAATAAATGAAACAAAATTGCAAATAGTAAACCCTTGTAGAATTTCCCGCTTTGTGGTAGCCTTGAAGCAATATTTGAATTTGAAAGAAGCCAGGCTCATTAAAACTGCTCATAGCTGTTGCTATAGAATGCTTGCAAGCAGCTTACAAGCCTGACTCGTTGTGTGGAAACTGTCTGTGAGCCGAAAATCGCTTGAAACAATTCTTCATTATATTCTCAATGAGGCCGATGATGCTGAACTTGAAGTAATTGGCAAAGCTCTCGAGCGAAGGAAGCAGGATGCAACAAGGTTCGCTGCACTAGGCGGGTTTAACCCGGGAGCCATGGCAGAACGAATGTCAGCAAGCATCAATCAAAGCCTTTCTGAAAGTTTAGAATCAATCAGAGAAACTGTACGCAACTATGTAGAAGAAATTATTAGAAAAAATGCACCCGATATCACTGATGAGGAATTATCGGTACTTCTCGATCATTATGTTGGACAGGCAGAAGCTGAACTGAAACAGGGTGGAGATACAAACACTGTTTCACAAGGTGTTGTCGATTATGATGCTCAGAAAACAGGTCTGCCTCCTGAAGCAATGTTGAGTATGGTACGAGATTTTGTGGAATATTCTACAGGTGCTATGCCTCCATCAAAACAAAAAGAACTCTGGGACTGGATGGCTAACTGGAAAGATAACTATTGGAAAGCATTTCCCGATACTATCAAAGCGCTCATCAAAGCGTTGCTTGAGGGTAGACTTGAGTCAGGAGAATTCTGGCGTGCTGTTATTAGTTTTTTAGGTTTATAAAACTACCATGAGTTAAGGAGAACATATGGGTTCAAATATGGAAACACTTGAAATCACAGGACAGAATTTAACAATTAAAGATGTCGTAACTACTGCCCGGTACGGGAGAAGTGTTGCATTGTCAGAAGCAGCAATTAAACGTATCGAACAGTCCAGAAGTATCGTAGACCGTTGTGTTGATGAATCACTTATTAGATACGGAATTACAACAGGTTTTGGAAAATTCAGCGATGTTGTAATTTCAAAAGAAAATAATACTTTATTGCAGAAAAATCTGGTAATGAGCCATGCTGTGGGAGTTGGGAATCCTCTTCCGGAAGAAGTAGTTCGTGCAATGATGCTTCTTAGGGTAAATGCGCTCGCTGTTGGTAATTCAGGAATTCGCTGTGAAACGGTCAATGCACTGATAAATTTCCTTAACAGAGGAATCACGCCTGTTGTCCCTGAAAAGGGTTCACTCGGTGCTTCGGGAGACCTCGCGCCGTTGAGTCACATAGCGATAGCACTCTGTGGTATGGGTGAGGTGTACTATGCTGGAAAACGTATGCCGGCAGAAGAAGCACTTAAGCTCGCTGATATAAAACCTGTTGTGCTCACTGCTAAAGAAGGACTTGCGCTTATCAATGGTACACAATGCATGACTGGTATTGGCGCACTTGCTGTGTTTGATGCGCGAAAACTTATGTTGACAGCCGATGTTATTGCAGCATTGACTGTGCAGGCTCTTAAAGGCATAACCGATGCTTTTGACGAACGAATTCACCGCGCACGAGGTCAGAAAGGGCAGATTGAATGCGCAGAACATATGCGGGAACTCCTTAAAGGTTCCCGACTCGTTACACGACAGGGTGAGGAGCGTGTACAGGACGCATATGTCCTGCGGTGTATTCCGCAAATCCACGGTGCAAGTCGAGATGCAGTGGGATATGTCCTTGATGTAATAAATCGTGAGTTGAATGCAGTTACTGATAATCCGTTAATATTTGTTAATGAAAATGATCCT
The DNA here is from genome assembly GCA_029547205.1 of Spirochaetota bacterium. GTDB lineage: Bacteria > Spirochaetota > Spirochaetia > Treponematales > UBA12059 > JAKPPT01. The sequence continues at coordinate 120,563 of JAKPPT010000068.1, read as the reverse complement.
TCGGGAGGCGACATACTTTCTGGAGGAAACTTCCATGGCCAGCCTGTAGCTCTTGCTATGGATTTCCTCGGTATAGCTCTTTCTGAACTTGCCAATGTTTCAGAACGCAGAATTGAGCGTCTTGTCAATCCCGCGCTTTCAAACAAGTTGCCTCCATTCCTCGTTAAAGACGGTGGTGTCAATTCTGGCTTTATGATAATGCAGTATACAGCAGCTTCACTCGTTTCAGAAAATAAGGTTCTCGCTCATCCTGCATCGGTTGATTCAATACCTTCAAGCGCAAACCAGGAAGATCATGTTTCAATGGGTACAATAGCAGCACGCAAGGCTCGTACGATACTGGAAAATGCGCAAAATGTTCTGGCGATAGAGCTCCTCTCTGCGCTCCAAGCAGTAGATCTCAGAACGGAATCAGAGGGACTGGGTAAGTCACCTCAATCGGTACTCTCTGCACCTGCTGCCGCTGTGTATGGACTTGTTAGGTCTGCAGTTCCAATGGTTGATAAAGATAGAATAATGTATGAAGATATCGAAAAGGTAAGACGATTGATAGCTGATGGTGCTGTGTTACGTGCAGCTGAACAGACTCTGGAAATACTATAAACGATAGAGGAGGTGCTATGAATAATACGACAATAAAAAATGCAATGCAAATAAAGCTGGATTTTGATAAACTGCCTGAATATCCTGCATTTGTAGAAGGCATCAGGCGTGCACCTAAACGTGAAGCAAACTTAACACGTGAACATGAAAAGCTTGCGCTTAAAAATGCTTTACGGTATATCCCTGAACAGTTCCATGATGCACTTGCTGAAGAATTCCTTGAGGAACTTCGAACACGAGGACGGATTTATGGGTATCGATTCCGGCCTGCCGGGAAGATTTATGGAAAGCCAATAGATCAATATAAAGGAAAATGTATTGAAGGAAAAGCTTTTCAGGTAATGATAGATAATAATCTCGATTTTGATATTGCGCTGTATCCATATGAGCTTGTTACCTATGGTGAAACCGGCCAGGTCTGTCAGAACTGGATGCAGTATCAGCTAATAAAAAAATATCTCGAAGTACTCGATCATTCAACAACGCTGGTCATTGAAAGCGGACATCCGCTGGGGCTTTTCAAGAGCCATGAGCTCGCACCACGAGTTATTATTACCAATGGGCTCATGATAGGAATGTTTGATAACTTAAAAGATTTTAACCATGCTGCAGCTCTTGGTGTTGCAAATTATGGACAAATGACAGCAGGCGGATGGATGTATATTGGGCCACAGGGTATTGTACATGGAACGTTTAATACACTCCTCAATGCTGGTCGCTTGAAGTTGGGTGTTCCTCAAGACAGCGATCTTAAAGGCAAATTGTTTGTTTCGAGTGGACTGGGAGGCATGTCTGGTGCGCAAGGCAAGGCTGCAATAATCGCTGGCGCTGCATGCATCATTGCAGAAGTTGATAAAAGCAGAATAGAAACACGGTATACACAGGGTTGGGTATCATGTGTTGAGGAAACACTCGAGGGTGCAGTTGCGCGTGCGCTTGCGGCAAAAAAAGCTGGAGAGCCCATTGCGGTAGCATACTATGGCAATATCGTCGATTTACTTGAGTACATTGATAAAAACAATATTGAGCTTGATCTGTTATCGGATCAAACAAGCTGCCATGCTGCGTATGAAGGTGGTTACTGTCCTCAGGGCATCAGTTTTGAAGAACGAACGAGAATGCTTAAAGAACAGCCTGATAAGTTTAGAACACTTGTGGACAGGAGCCTCAGAAAACATTTTGAAGTTATTAAGCGCCTCACAGCAAAAGGCACATACTTTTTTGATTATGGGAATTCGTTCTTAAAAGCAGTATTTGATGCTGGTGTTAAAGAAGTATCACGGAATGGGGTTGATGAAAAAGACGGTTTTATCTTCCCAAGCTATGTTGAAGATATTCTTGGTCCAGAGCTCTTTGATTACGGATATGGTCCGTTCAGGTGGGTGTGTCTTTCCGGTAAAGATGAGGATCTCAGGAAAACTGATAAAGCTGCAATGGATTGCATCGATCCAAACCGACGGGGACAGGATAGGGACAATTGGGCGTGGATACGCGATGCAGAAAAGAATAAGCTTGTTGTAGGTACAAAGGCACGGATTTTGTATCAAGATGCACTCGGAAGGACACGCATCGCGCTAAAGTTTAATGAAATGGTGCGCAATGGAGAAGTTGGTCCAATCATGCTTGGACGAGATCACCATGACTGTGGTGGTACCGATAGTCCTTTCCGAGAAACCAGTAATATAAAAGATGGATCAAATATAATGGCAGATATGGCTGTTCAGAATTATGCAGGCGATGCGGCTCGTGGTATGAGCCTCATAGCGCTTCACAATGGAGGCGGAGTGGGCATCGGTAAGAGTATCAACGGTGGGTTCGGCTTAGTGCTTGATGGCTCAGAACGAGTTGATACCATCATCAAAATGGCAATGCCCTGGGATGTAATGGGTGGAGTTGCTCGTCGAGCATGGGCACGAAATGAGCATGCAATTGAAGTTTGTGCGGAATACAACACCGAGCATAGTGATTTAGGACATGTTACGCTTCCCTACTTTGTTGATGAAAGCATTATTGAAAAGGTTGTAAAATAATATTTGAATGTGTTAAACAATAAACCGCAGAGCCCAACTGGAATTGCTCTGCGGTTTTTATTTATTACCAATTATACAATATGCCAGCCATAGCGCTAAAGCCTTCCTTAATAGGAAGCCCAAGCATATACCCCAAAGTCTTCCATCTCCCCAGCATACAGAGTGACCACCGTTTGGTAAGAGGTATATAGAGTGTCCCTTCCACGGCTCCACCAAAATCGCAGTACTCCTGTGTCCAGAGATGTATCGACATATCGAGTGATAGGAAGCTAAACTTGACAAGATCAAAAAGTGTCAGACCTATTCCCATATTTTTAAGGGGAAATCCGTACCGTAAATAAATATTTACAGAATGTCGATTAAGTGCAGCATAATTATAAAAATATATTTCGGTTCCTAACTGAGCAACTGTAGTAAAGAGTCCGTACGAATAGCCCCATGTGCTATTTCCAAAAAGCCAAGGGGCGTTTTTGCCATTCGTTTCTCCTGAAAACAGGGCAGCAGCTTCATAGTATGTATTAAGATCGAGGAGATTAACCAGCAATGACACCCATTTTGTAGCATTGTAATAGGTAACAAGTTCTGGATTGACTGATCCGTCAGTAAGCAAAACAGGTTTATTCTGCCGTTCAAAGACAAGCCTGGCTACGCTAGCAACATCTCCAAGAGCAATATCATTGCCATTTGCATCACGCCAGTTAGCAGGTACTGCTGGATCGACAAAAAAAGCATAAGCAGGAAAAATAATTCTATGAAAAAGTGTTACAAAAATTTCATCATTAAAAAGCCCATTGTATCGATACCAGTCTTTTTGAACATTCATTGCGTAGAGTGTATTAACTTCAATACCACCAGTGACAAATGCAAGCTCGTCTTCTTTTGTTTTTGTAGCGGGAAAAACAATGTGCCCAACAGGACCGGGAAAGCCTAATCCTTCTATCCAGAATGTTGCATTGACTTCATTAGCTCTAAAAAAGTGACCCAGCTCATGTGGTGCCATACTGGAGAGCCAGGTAACCGAAAACGACCAGAGAGCACCGATGCTTTCTCGTAAAAACATATTTGTAATAGCAGGTGCTGCAAGGCGATAGTAGGCATCAAAGAGCATTTTACTGAGTGTTCTACTATTGGTTACGGCATTTTGAACATCTCCCCAGCCACCAATAAGAAACTGGTAATCTCTATAATATGCTGGTTCAAAATCTTCAGTTGTGGTGTCGGTGTCCTGTGCGATTATCGTATAGGAGCATACAAAAACTAAAATTAAAAATACACAGTGCTTAATAAACTGATACCGCATGCTATTTACTCCTTCATATAAGGGTGAGTTCTTTTAATAATTATAACGCATGTTTAGAAAAAATTTATCTATGGTTGTATTGCATTATTCGCGCTCGCTTTACTTGCAAACATCCAAAAATCGATTACAATTCTTGTAGCACTATCGAACAAGGAGAAATAAATGAGAAAACAAAAAAAGAATTCTGGTAGCTTAGTAATCATCATGCTAGTGTGCTCTTTTGTTCTTATCGTAACATCATGTCTGGAAGTTACACAGCATATCAGTATGAATGGGAATGTAATTTGTACCAACACCCGGTTAGCTATTCAAAAATCTTTATTCATTCTTTCGGATAGCTTTGGTGCAGGTGTAAGTATGGATGATTTTCCGATAGATTCAATCGATGATGATATTCCAAAAAACTATATCAAAAGTATCGAAACAATTGACACAGAACAGGAATATGGTACGTCCATAACGTTAGAGTATTCTGCAAATGATGCAGCACAGTTTGGAATAGGTGATAATAGTTTTTTATTTCCAACAAAGCGAGGCAATAAAGTTATACTCTCAGTAACGCCAACTGAGTTAGATTATGCTAGCGATAGTTATGAAATGATGTTGATGATATTTTCCAGTTTTAAATACCGTTTATACATCAGTAAAACTGTTCTGGCAAACCCCAGCATGGTTACGATAACTCGAAATGATCTGCAGTTTAATGCAACTCTCATTGCATACCCGGATTTTGCTGTACTGGAATTGCCGCTCACCGTTCTTTTTGGGGATGAGCCGTTTCAGATAATTATAGAATGATTATTCAGTTTTACAGTGAATTGTAAAGCAATTTTAATGCAAGATGTGGGGGTGACCATGGAAAATTATATTGTTAAAGAAGTTCCTCGCTTTTATAGGATAATCGCACTCAAACCATTCCGGCGCACTAAAGGTGTTTCCTTTGATATCATGCCAATGGAGTTTTTGCCCCGGATCGACGGCATTGATAGGGTCATTCATGTGAGCAATGCACTTTCACCGGGTTCTGTTATGGGAGTTGAGCGGCCATGGTATGTGCACACTCATCAGGAAGATAATCTCATGGTGTTACATGGTAAACGCATCGTAGATATTTATACAAAAGAGTATGGCAGGGTGGAGCAGTTCATTGTAGAGCCAGATAGGATTATACACAATGGAGAACTTATCTATGATGGTCCTGCTATGCTTGTCTGGCCCTGTAACGTGTTTCATAGGATTGAATCAGGCGTTGAAGGCTCAGCATCATTGAATTTTGCAGTAAGACATGAGGGTTTTGATATTAAAACTAATTTTAGTATTTATGACCTCAATACCGATACCGGTGAATATAAGGTTTTAAGGCCGGGATACATGGACCAGATGAATAGCTGATCGTCTCAATCATATTCAAATAAGGTTACTTCTTTATTATATTGCAAACCGCTGCTAATTAGGATAGAGTACTCATATAGCCTTATAATAAGCACTGTTGCAATGAAAGGTGTTGCAAATATTTGTACAACGAGCTTCGGAGGAATCTATGCATAATTTTATATGGGGTGTGGACTATTATCCTGAACAGTGGGAAAAAAAGCGCTGGGCAGAAGATGCAGTTAGAATACGGAATTTTGGCTTTACTCATGTGCGCATTATGGAATTTGCCTGGGCACTCCTTGAGCCGGTTGAAGGCACCTATGATTTTACATTATTTGATGAGGCGATTCAGGTTCTTTATAATGCAGGTTTACAAGTTGTCTTAGGTACACCAACTGCAACGTTCCCAATCTGGCTCCTTGAAAAAGACCCATCAATACGTGCTGTTTTTAGTAATAGAATGGATAGAGATTTTGGTGCACGGCGTTTGGCGTGTTTAAACAATAAAACATATCGAGATGCCGCAAGAAAATTGGTTACAGCAGTGGCCGAACATTTTGCAGAGAACCCTGCTGTGGCAGGCTGGCAGATCGATAACGAAATAGGCCATGAGGGTTCGGACCACTGTATCTGTGCTTCATGTGAGCGAGCCTGGCATGAATGGCTGCAAAAAAAATATGGAACGATAAAAAATCTCAATGAAACGTGGGGGACAGTCTTCTGGAGTACTTCGTATTCACGATTTGAACAGGTTCCTGTGCCTCGTTCTCAGCCTGCAACTCAGCAAAATCCATCCCTCATTTTGGATTACGATCGGTTCATGTCAGATACCAATGTCGATTTTGTGCATGAGCAGGCAGCAATTCTCAGACGTTTTTGTGGCAAAAAGCACTGGATAACAACAAACCTCTATCCATCACCGCTTTCTCAGTGTATCGATATGAAAAAGCTTTTTGAGCCGCTCGATATAGCTGCATATGATAATTATCCGGTCTGGGGAGACCAGAGTGAACCTGTCCCTTATATATTCACCAATTATGCGCTTGCATATACCCGCGGACTAAAATCAACAGGAAACTTTGCAATAATGGAGCAGTTTACTGGAATTCAGGGACACACTAAACTAGGATATCTCCCTCCTCCAGAGCAGGTTGTGTTGTGGACAAATCAGGCTGTAGCGCATGGTGCCGATCGACTTTTCTATTTTAGATGGCGTACCGCACCGTTTGCTCAGGAACAGCTCTGTTATGGTATTTTTGATACTGATAATGAGGATACACCGCGTTCAAAAAAAATAAAAGAAAATATTGAGCACACTGCAGAGCTTTTTAATTCATTTGCTGGTAACCCGGTTTCTGCCCAAGCATGCCTTGTCTATACGCGAGATAATGCCAACCTGATTCGACAGCAGCCGCTCAGTACTGGTCTTGAAAATTGGATGAACAGCTGGAGCAGTGTAGGGTTTGATGCTGAGCTTGCGCGCTGGTACGCTGGTTTTTCTATTTTTAATGTGGAAGCCGATGTAAAACCTGCAGAGGCAGTAACGCTGCAGAACTATAAATTGATTTCGCTTCCACTCTATGAGCTTGCTGATCCTGCGTTTGCACAGAAGATTGACGCTTGGGTGAAAGATGGTGGTGTGCTTGTTCTGGGCTGGCGAGCAGGGGCACGGACTCTGGAAAACTGGAATATTGATAAACCGCTACCCGGCATTTTTTCCGAGATGGCAGGTGTGCAAGTTGAAGCGTTCGAGGCATTAGGGAAAGGTTCTATCGGAGTTAGGAGAGGTTTTCTGCTGGGTAAAGGAGAAGTGTGGGCTGAACAGTTAATTCCTTATACAGCAGAGGTGATTGCTCGTTATGGAGGAACACGCTGGATAAATGGGAAAAAAGCAAAAGTTTTTTATAGTGGTAAACCTGCAATAACACGAAATCAACATGGTAAAGGATTTGTATATTACATTGGTACCTCTCCTGATGCTGTGTTAACATTTATTTTATATAAAAAAATACTTCACGATGCTGGTATAAAAGCACGATTCAAAGGATATGGTATAGAAGTAGTACAGCGTACATTGAATGATGGCAATACCTGCACGCTACTCCTTAACCATACTGATAAAACACGTCGTGTCTGTTTTAAAACATTGCCGCCATACGGTTTTAGCTGGAAGATTAAAAGACATAAACGTTAGTTTTTATTGTGAAAAGCACGTTAGAAGTAGGTGTAATGCAGTCATAGTTTCCCGAGTAGTTTTCTTACGCATAAGCTGGCCAGCATATGCCCGGCTGTTTGTGGTACAAATGCTGATGATCCCTGTTCGCCACGCTTGCGTATTTCTTTGTATGCATACTCTGAATCTGTTGAATGATCACTTTCGAAGGAGTATGTTGACAGGGAACTGGAATTTCCTTGTTCAGTTTGGTTCGGCATGCGCGGTTTAACTGGAGGTTCGTCAGACCAGACACAGAGAAAATCAGCACAGCGGTCAGGAAATTGTTTTTTATTTTGCTTTATCGGCTCCAGGAACCCAAACTTTCGAAGGCGGGTACGAACACGCTGAGCAAGCGGGCATCCTCGTGTCTCCCAGATACTGCTAATTTTAAGGAGTTCCGGGCAGAGTCTGCCACCAGTCCCCATGCTCGAAGCAAATGGAAGTTTTTGTTCCAGCAATATTGAAAGAACTGCAAGTTTTGGAGCAAGTGTGTCTATACAATCAAGATAAAAATCACATGAGAGCGGAATATCGCGTGCAGAAATTGTTTCAAATGGAGCAGCAGTAGCACTGTGTCGCATTTCAGTATTACTTTCAGAATGATTATGTCCAGCATTGTATTCTGGTTTTTGTTTGCTCGATACAAGAACGTTGTGCTCATGTATGGTGATAGTAGGGTTAATATTTTTTGCATATTCCATAAATACCTGTGTTTTTGATTTACCTATTTCGGAACGGTAACCAAAATATAATCTGTTGAGGTTGCTTGACTGTACTGTATCGAAATCAAACACAGTAAGTGTTCCAATACCCGAGCGTACTAAATCCATTGCAGCTGCAGCACCTACTCCTCCAAGCCCAAAAATACAGACATGGCTCCTGGAAAGTTTTTCGAGACCTTGAGTACCAATGAGAATTTCAAGTCGATCAAATATGTTCATTAAAAATCCTTTCAAAATTGTTCGATATCGTATGAATAATTTCACTGCGCAACGTATTGTCTGGTTGTTGTAACCAGAATCCTGGAACGAATGTGCCATTGAGCTCTCGTGCCGCAGTAATAAATGAGATTATTCGTGGAATGTCTTCCTGGCTGCTAAAGGGGCGTATAACAGGTGAACCCTGTACGGGTTCTAATCGTGGTGGTTGCCAGGGAGCATCGGATTCAGTAAGTATATGGGTAAGCGGGAGCGTACCTGCTGATGCAAAGGTTTTCTTATTGCCATTCACAATGCTTGTGCCAATTGAAAAGAACGCTTCGGGAATATGGCGGAGCAGGTCTCGAGCTTCTTGTGGAGATTTGTTCCATGAATGAAAGATGACAGCCCGCAGTTTTGCAAGCTGTTTCGTATACTGGAATAGTATGGATTCTGCTTTGCGTGCATGAATAATGATGGGAAGTCCGAATCGTTCTGCAAGATCCAGTTGAGCTTCAAACGCCTCTTTTTGAAGTGAAAGATTTGTATCGTTAAGCATACAACCGGGTCTGTCCCCATAAAAATCAAACCCACATTCTCCAATGGCTCGAATGGCATTTCTGTGAGCTAAATCGGTAATTAGTTCGACAAGACTCATCGATACTGCTTGCGGATGGATACCAAAACTTATATGAATACAGGGGGCACTCGATGTAGTATTTGTGCAAGATGCAGTCATAGTGTTTGTATTGATATTGTTTATGAGGGCAGCTGTTGTTTCAAAGCTCTCAAGCGAATGACAGGATGCAATTCCAGAGATATTTGCTCCAGTAAGGTGTTCAGATACGTTTGCTACATATTCCATGAGGTCATCAATATGAAAATGCGCATCAATGTACATACTGTGTTAGTAAAAATTAATATACAGGATAGGTTCCTCGCAAGGACTCAATTTTCAGTCGGGCCTCTTCAAAATCATGGTTTATAAGTATGCTTGTAAACCAATTTAAGGTAATATTTCGCAATGTTTTTTCGTATAGAGAACTATTAATCGTACCGCTCCATTTAATTATTGCACCAACATTCGTTAAATATCTGATCATTGCCATATCCATGTGAGTACTATCTTTTATTCGTATGCTCATGCTCTGTGGTGTTAACGAAATTGTTTTGCTTACAAGATCAGCATTATGTCCCTGTTCCCACTGAGCACTACCGATTTGCAGTACAGAGGAGAGGGATGGAGCGAGAACTTGTTCAACGGGTTCAAGCCATGCATCGAGTGCAATGAACGCTTTTATTTCACTGCGATTTTGCGTTAAATAGTAACCAGCTCCAGCTCCTGTGGAATGAGCAATGAGTCCTATTGATCTGGAATCTATAACAGCATTGAGAGAGACTGTCCCTGCAACTGTAGGTAATTCCAGAGGAAGTTTACCTGTAAGTATATAATCGAGAACCAGAGCAGTATCTGCAGCGTAGGTTTCTTCGAGTACTCTTGCTCTTTGCCAGTAAGCTTCGTTTTTGTGCGAAAAAAAAGTACCAAGAGCATTTTTATCCTGTATGGCCTGTAAGCCGTCCGGGAATTGGACAGCGAGCGATCCATACGAATGATCAATTGCCAGAACAATAAATCCATGGCTGGCATATTCCTCTGCAAGATTAGTATGTATAAAACGAGAGCCTCCCCATCCGTGTGAAATTATTATGACAGGATAGCGTTGTGATGGGTTAAAAAAATATACATTTTCATAAGAGTTGCTCATAATATAGCCCAGGTGTGACATTGCAAATGGTGGCAGATTTCCAAATTGTGCAAGTGATTTATATATGATTCTATCAGGAAGCCATTGCGTGCGTTTACCGTGTGCTGTTTTACTATTGGTACTCGATGCTGCTTTTGATTTAGTAGTTACTGGAAGAGCCGGGTACCAGACCTGAACCATAATGCGGCGCGGACATCCTTTCTGTGAATCTGGCCCATAAATTTCTTTACGGTTTTCATCGATAAGCATAAAAGCTGTGGTCCCGACATTCTTCTCACCCGTGGGAGGCGTGATATTTTTTATGGGGAATGCGTACACAGCAATCACTGCGAGTATGCCAAAGATTATGCCAATAATAAATAGAGGACGAGGAAGTGCAGACTGCTCTGACCAGATTGAAACAATGTTCAATGCATCAGTAATGAGCAGTATGAAGCAAAACTCATATAAATAAAATGTACGCCAATTATTGATAGATGTAGCTACTAAAGCGAGAAAGCAAATAATAAATAGTGGCGTAAAAAATTTAATTAACATTTTCTTATATTTAAAAAAATAACGAGCGATGACTAAAAATCCAAAACTAAGTAACAGTGTAAAAAAATCAAGAAGTATGTACATAGCAGCCTCCCTATTGAAATTGTACAGAAATATTTATAGAGCTCAACAAGGTAATCAGTGCTTACTATTATTTTAACGCTTAATTGCAGAAAGGTACATATCATCAATAGGTCTATCGCCTGCAGTAAGACCAAGTTTCCTGTCAGGGCGGATGGGGCCGTGATAATCGCTTCCTGCACTGATTCTCAACCCGAGTTCACGGGCAAGGCGCTCAAGACGTTCACAGTCGGTAACCCGAGCAAGCGGATGCCATGCTTCAATACCATCAAGACCCATTTCTTTCCATTCTATGAGGAGTGATTTAAGATGTGGCCAGCTAACGTATAACGACATAGGATGTGCGGTAAATGCAAGACCTCCTGCATCATGAATAAGATTAATTGCAAGCTGGAGATCAATACAATTTTTTTGAATAAAGTACGGTTTACCTTTAGCAAGAAATTCATCGAAAGCCTTTTGTTTGTTTTTAACAATTCCTTTATCAACAAGGTGTTCTGCAATATGAGGACGTCCTATCATCCGTGTTCCGTATTTTTCTTTGATTTCATCATAGCTTACCGGATAGCCATCGTCTGCAAATTTTTTTAACACTTGACGGTTCCTGGTTTCCCTTGCTTGAGCAAGTTGTTTCATTGTTTCAAAAAGCTTTGTGTCAAAGAAATGTTCCAGATCGGTTTCTGGAGCAAGATCTAATCCTAACAAATGAAATTCTCCTGGTGAAAAGACAATTTCAATTTCAACACCTCGTATGAGTCTGATACCACAACGTGCTGCAGCTTGTTCTGCTTCCTGGATGCCATCAATACAGTCGTGATCGGTTAATGCAATTGCTCCAATACCTGCGTCTTTTGCCATATGTATAAGTTTTGCTGGTGACCAGGAGCCATCGCTGGCGCTTGAGTGTGTATGAAGATCAATCATTAGTTAGATTTCCTCAATAGTGCAAGATTTTTTCTAGCTGCTGCATCGTCTGGATTTATTGCAATAGCTTTCTCCAGACTGGTAATAGCTTTTGCTACATCACCATCTCGTTTGTATGCAACTGCTAAATTGTTTAACACTTTTGTGTCATTTGGTACAAGTCCACTCAATTTTTCCAGAATCGAAATAGCAAGTTTATTGTTGCCAGATTTGAGTGCCGATACTGCATTTTTATGCATTTCGATGATATCGGCATGATCGGGAGATTTTTCCTCGGCACCTTCTGGCTTTACAGATTGTCGTTGTTCACTATGTTGCTGAATTTGTGAAGCGCGTGCAAAAAATGATGATTCTGGTGAGAGCATTTTGTTATGTAACGTATTATTATCACCACTGTCAGAGAGTGGTGTGTTAGTAATATTATCTAGCTTTTTAAGCAAGCTTGCATCTTCAATAGGAGGGAGTTCTTCTAACGAAAAAACACTTGTGGCATTATAATTTTCTTCGAATTTAATATCGGGTATGACGGGTATTTCAAAATCGTCGTCTTCAAGAATAGGTTCAGTGGTTGTTTCTTCTTGAGTGCTATCGGTTGTATTTCCTTTAGTGCTAGTAATGTGAGGGCGTTCATGTGATTTGTTTGTAACTAGATAAAATACTAAACCAATTAATACTAATCCTATTGCTGTTATAATCATGTATACTATATATTTTTCGACTGTATATTGCATTATAATTTTAATGGTGGGTATAAGTATGTTAATCTTTGCACACGAAAACCCAGAGAGATTATTGCTACTGTCAACAATTGGAGCCAGTGCATAAACCGAAAGTAATGATCCTGTTTTACTGGTATATGAAATTGGTTTTATTTTAAGCAATTCTGCGTATATTTGTGTTGGTATAAAACGTATAGGTTGATTTGGCTGGTATACGTTTAGGTTATCTGTAACGGTGAGCGGTAAAATATCACCAGGAATACAGACAGTTAATAAAATATCTCTTGAAATATCAGTTGCTGTTTTTGAGACTATTTTTTTTAGATCCTCAATATAGGTGGTAGTTTTATCACTTTTCAGTTTTAAGAGCTTATCGCCATCAGTTAAAGAAGCAGCTTTTTGCGCAGCACTAACGGCTTGCTTTTGAATTGCTTTTAGCTGTGTATTGAGTGTGGCGCGTTCTGCATTAAAAAACACCAATAATAGTACACCGATGATTATCAGTATGCTTGGCAAAAGTGCCAGTAAAAATGTTATTAGATTATTTTTAATTGTATAAAGATAAAATAATACGTTAAAAATTAGAACTAAAAAGGCTATACATGCAATTGCCAGTGCTGCCCATGTCAAAATTGTTTTTTGAATTGTTTTTTTGCTGAGCATAACCCCTTGCATACAGGTGTCAGGAACTTTATCTGATGCAATAACAATTTTGTTATTGATATTATCTATAAATAGATATTTTTCTGAACTATATGATATAAAAGAAATACCGGATGAATATGTAAGTCCAGAATCCCATTTCAGAGTAAAATTTTTGCTTAAATAATCTTCTAGCAGTAACCCGGGTCGATCTGGTCGTGGTGTAAGCGATGCGAGAAGCTCAGATGTTCGCGCAAATTGATCAAGCTGACCATTAAACTGATACTGGAACAGTGTGCCACTGGAGGTATCAGCTAAGAGGAGTGAGTTATCTTTGCCTTGCGAAATCGCTGAACAGTATTTTAGTTTTTGCTGAATTTCTGGAAGTGTCTGTAAAATACCTCCATAATACAGAAACACTGTTCCTTCGGATTTAATAAAATATTTTGAATCAAGAGCTGCAATTTCTGCACTATCTATATTCCATTTTGTGCGAAAGAGGCCTTTTTCTGCACTTGAGGTAAGTGATTTCTTTTTAAGATATACAATGTTTTCTGAATCCTTTTCCATGTATAATAATGAATCGTTCGAAAGCGTAAGGGATCGGGGCACAAATGATCGCCTGTCAGCTGTTTTATACTGTACGATTGTTTCTTTTGGTGTGCCTTTTAAAACATCAAATCGGATAAGCCTTTCATAATGAACATCTGCTAAATATATAGAATCAAATAGATACAATTCGTGGGTAAGAGGATTAGCAGCTGCTCCTGTAATCGTTCCGAGCATTTCATTTTGTGTATGTATCCATTGTAGAATAAAATTTTTATCGCAATATAAGATTCGTTCGCCATTATGATCAATTATTACATAACCACTGTCAAAGGCAAATGTAAAAATTGGTTGTTCTATAGAAATAGAGTTAGTCCCTGGAACAAATATGAGATACTGATTATGTATAGCGACAATACCAGCTGTTACAAGCACTAGTATGCACAACAAGACAATGAAAGGTTTATTCATGCTTATAAGCTCCCTGAAAGGATGGTCTCAACCTCTTATACTATTATACAGTATCGGATATTTTTCGCTTCTTTACCAGTGGGTTTCATGCGCCGTTTTTAAAATTAGTAATTGTATTGAGTACAGCTTGTTACTTACATAATTCGAGTAGATTTTCCAAAAGCTCGTATGGCTTTCCCTGGAAGATGATTAGCAATGCTATGAACCGCATCAATCAGTTCAGCATCGGTAAGGGGACTCACTACTGGTGTTATTGGTTTTCTAGAAATTGTATATAAATCAATTCGTTCGATGAGCACACCACTGTCAAGCATTGAATGTATCAGTTTGGTGTACTCGGTTAATTCATAGTCTGTCGGAGGAAATCCTTGATAGCGAGCAAGCATAGTTTGTATGACCAGCGGTAGAATTTTGCCTGCTGTGATAATATTTCGTTTTACTGTTTCGAATGCATTGCTTTCTGGTTTTAGTCCGCTCATGCGGTAAAATTGATCCGGTGTACCAGCATCGAGTTTTGCCCAAATAGAGAATGGTGTTTGTGATCGTACCGTTTGCAAAAAATTAATTAAGTGATTATCCCCTAACTGTAGTGTATTGGTAATGAGTATAATTGGTATTTCTGGCATGTGTTTGATTTTTATTGCAATAGCACGTGTGACGGCATCTATAAAATATGGAGAAAGCAATGGCTCTCCGTGGCCGGCAAATGCAATATCTTTAACTGGCTCACGAGTACCTGCATACGAAGAAAGTATAGCATCAAGTTCACTGGTTAGCTGCTCTAAACTAAAGGTATGATCGTGACGAAATGGATGTACTTCGCAGTAAGGACAATTAAACGAACAGTGTTTTGCGTCGGGGAATAGGTCTATGCCTATAGAAATACCTTCGGAACGACGAGAATAAACAGGATATACCAGTTGTGCATCCATATGAGTATCATAGCATACTTAATCATTCTGATAACAGCATGATGCGATCAAAAATACTCGAGAGTGTTTCCTGCCTGATGACATATCGGATAGCGGTGCTGTTTGGAATAGTCTCGCGATCGAGGGCTTCTCTATCCATGTAGGGACGGGCTTTACTGATGCTGCTCCAGTACGTGAGTGCAAGTGAGCCATGCTTTATTTCTAAGCAGGTAATACCGGTTTTACCGGTAGCACAACCGCTGTTAAACAAACAGGGAATGAGCAGATCTTCTTCGGCGTATAGGCTTTTTGAAATTCGTGTTTTATCCTTTTTTTTAATGGTTAGTAGCTCATTTCTATATAGTTTGATGAGTTCAGCAAGCTGCTGTTTTTTAGGTTCTTCAGCAATAATATATTCTCTGAAGAGTTCTTCTATTGTCCAGCGCAGGTTATCGTATTTACTCAATGCATCAAATAGCGGCCGATGTGTATGTCCAATCAGCGAGACCAATTTGAGTTCCCTGCTTGCTTTATAAATAAGGCGTTCGACAGCTATCCGCGCATAGGCGTTCTCCCGTGCTGAAGTGTTCTTAATTGAAAGCGGGCGCGCAATAAATCGAACGATAAAATCGGATATGTAAGGGGTTTTAGTTAAAAGCCGGGATGCCTGGTGCCCATGAAGAATAAACAGCTTATTGTTGTTATAATTGAGCAGGAGACTTTCCTTAAGTTCAAATGGATAATTATAGAGCGGGAGTCCTGAATCATGATTGCCCAGAATCTGATAGAGCCGCCCTGCATCATTATACTGTTTTAGTATGGCAATTGTGCTTTCCCATGCGTTTATTATGCGTTCATACTTATATTTTGAAAGATCGATGATATCTCCATTGAGTATGATTGTGTATCCTTTTTCATAATAGTGTTTGAGTAATGTTTCAAGCAATTCCCTATTATGCAAGAGATCATCACGACTGCCGCCGTCTCCCATGTGGAGATCACTCAGTATAATAAAGCTATCGGTATTGCCAATTGTAATTTGTGGACTCTTTTTGAGTGTTTCCTGAAAATTATAGTTAAAAATATGATAATTCATACAGCGACTCCGTACTCTTAATAGTAAAAAGTTTCTTTATTAAAAACAAGTTACAGTATCATTAATATTGTAAAATGCAAAAATATTAGAGTACAATTACAGTATGCGCTATAGAACATGGAATCTTAAGTGGTTTAATACATTGCTCCGCTGGTTTTACGGTTTATACCTTAAGCTTCATTACAGCATGAAAGCCAGAGGAACAGACATCTTACCAAAAAGTAAGCCCTATATAATAATTGCAAACCATGTGAGTGTGTTTGATCCTTTTTGGATAAGTGCTTTTACAGGGCGTCCAGTGTATTGGGTTACAAGTGATGGAAACATGCACAGCCTGATTTTGCGTTTGCTCCTAAAACTGGTTGGCTCAATTCCTAAATCTAAAGCAATATCCGATATTGTTACCGTAAACATGATAATGGATGTGCTGCGAAAGCGAAAAGGTGTTGTCGGTGTATTTGCTGAGGGACAGGCTACCTGGGATGGCACCACTCAGCCTTTTATCGAAAGTACTGCAAAGCTCTTGAAGCTGTTTAAGGGGACAGTCATTGGTGTAAAAATAAAAGGTGGTTATGCCTCCCGGCCACGATGGTCATGGAACGATCGCAGGGGGCAAATAGAACTCGAGTTTTTTAAGCTCTATGATGGACCAGAGCTCAAAACTAAAACACCTGAGACTATTTACACTGAAATCCAGGATGCACTAGCACATAATGAATGTGCCTGGATTGAAAAAACAGGCACCCGCTTTGTTTCAAAAAAAAGGGCACAGCACCTTGAACTAGCAATTTTTGTGTGTCCGAACTGCACTCATGATACTTCCATGCGCAGTGAGGGAAACTTGATCTATTGCTCCGCTTGTGGTGCTTCATGGCGTATTACCTCACGGTATCAGCTAGAAGGGATAAACAGTACGCTTCCAGAAATTTTTCAGCGTACAAATTTGTCTTTTCATCAGATTCTGGAAGAACGCTATAAACAGTATAGTACGCAGCACATGGCTTTGCTCTCTGATGCTGTTACAGTGTTCCGTGGAAAACGATTAAGGCAATTTGATAACCTTGGTAGAGGACTGGCAGAGCTACATCCGGACACTATCAGCATTCATATAGATCTACAGAGCAATAAGCAGATACCGTCACGATTATTTCATGAGAGCACATTTGTTATTGATTTTCCTTTAAGCCAGCTTGAAGGTCTTTCGGTTTTAAAACAACAGTACTTTGAGTTTTATTATCAAGGTACAATGTTTAGGTTTAAATTTCCGCATCGGTATCAGTCAGGATTGCGCTGGTACTGGGCTATATCATACTGTCAGAAGAAATACAAGGTATAATGCAAGCCTGGCACCAGCTGTGTGTCTCCAGAGCAGACAGGCCTTAATCAATCCAAAGTTTCCCAGGGTTTTTAAATGATTTTTCTCTTGCAACCAGCATGTAGCTGACAATGCAATAGATGAGATAGCCAGCAGAAATGCCAATCATGGTCCAGAAAGGCACCAGTGAGCCGGTTTGACTTGCTTTAGCTGGAAGATTGATACTCAGAATAAAGGGAATTGCAAGGAGAAAGGTCAATCCCGATGCGAGCATGTAATCACGGGAAACTTTTGTCTTAAATTCAGGGTCTACAATGCGGAGGAGTGCAAGTCCTGTGGAGAGTGTTCCCGTTGAAACTCCAAAGAGCATTATCATGCGTTCAAAGCGATGATCGCGGAATATGCGCGCGCTCCACCATGGAACGGTATACACGGTAACAATGCCTCCAATGGTGCTGATAACGAGTATAGGAAGCCAATATTGTGCTACAAATACTAATGAGATAGCTGCAATAGCTGCAGCGACCATAAAATCGATAGAAAAACCGGAAATTCTCGAGAGTGCATCATCATCAAAATAGTGGCCAAGTTTTAGTTTATCGAGAACAAATCGTACAAGCAGTGCTGTTACAGCAGAAAAAATAAAATTAATGCCCCAGAGATTGTTTGCCAGTTCAGCACCGGCTTTTCCTGCAAACGAGAGCAAGTAGGTGAGCCCAAGGAGTAGCAGGTACGAGAGGAGGTAGGTGAGGGCAACTATTGCTGTATGAAACGATAGGGGGTCAAGTGCTTCGAAGTCGGTAGTACTGCGCATAGCAACAGGTTTGTCTTTATCTTTAGATATCAATCCTGTGAGCATGTTGGTATCAGTCTGAACACGATGAGTGAGCCATCCTTTTCTGGTGCCAATATTAACGAGTGCCACGCCTACGATACATGCCCAGAGATACCCGAGTGCAGCCATAGTTAGGCCAACAGAACCAGCACCAGGGAAGCCCATTGCTTCCCAGCCTTTTCCTATTGCATAAGCTTGACCAGGACCAAGTGCAAAACCCAGCGGTAATGTTAATCCTATTGCAAGATTGAGTTGAGGAGCAATAGTTATGGCAAAGAGAAAAGCGAGCCCGAGCCCAAGAAGTGCTTGAATAGCATACTGTGAGAGTATTACCGTTGACATACCCCACACCGATCCTCGTTCGCGATGTTCTGCTTTAGGTGTTGGTGAACGTAAACTCATTGCAATAAAAGATATATTGAGCAGGTGATAGACGAGGTCGCCGAGACGGTGCTGTCCAAGTCCAATGAGAGGCAATACAAAGTTATATATGGGGAGCAGGATAAAACCAGCTGTCAGCGCATTTGGAACCATAAATTTTTGCAGAAACGGGAGTTTGTGCCGTAAAACGGTAGCAAATAATAGTGCAGCAGAGATAATGCCCGCATCGATAGCAACTTTCCAGAAAAAGTCCATAAGCACCTCCTTGTGATCAAGGCTATAACTCTCATGTTATACGTGTACTGGTACAGTATAGCATATATTAGACTGGTAATAAAAAAAATCTCTAGTAAATTTATAGTATTGGATAGTGAAAAGAGATGGGCATCTGATCAGTGAAAGAAGATGGCTGCCTCCATGGTGTTACATAAACTAATGTCCGCCGCCTTCAGCCATATGGATTCCATGTTTGAGCAGTGGAATGAGTAGTTTTGTGCAAAACCGGGCGCCTTTTTCACTTCCGGGTAGATTGACAATATACTGCCTCTCTCTCATGCCTGCTTCTCCCCGGGAGAAAACAGCAAAGGGAGTTTCCTCAAGCGATTTCATGCGCAGGTACTCAGCAATTCCTGGCATAGATTTTGTAATGTATGCGCGAGTCGCTTCAGGGGTTTCATCACGCGGTGCAGGACCTGTGCCACCTGTGGTGAGTATCCAATCGGAATCGATGTGTCGCTTGAGTGCTGAAAGCACAGAAGTAAAGCCATCGGGGACGACTTCATATTCCAGTTCTGTATCTGGAATTTCAGTCTTGATGACATCGAGTATGGCTGGACCCGATTTGTCTTCGTATTCGCCACGAGAAGCTCTATCGGATACGGTAATAACAGTTACTTTCATTGGTAATGGTTCCTCCTTGAATGACACGTGCAAAAATACCACGACGGGGCATGATGCAATCACCTACCAGTGTCCGTATTTCACAGGCTGCGTGACACTCTTTTCCGATACGTGAAACTTCGAGTATCGCATCCTCTATTCGGAGTTCAGTCCCTATGGGGAGGTTGTGTAAATTGATACCTCGGGTTGTAATATTTTCCGCAAAATCACCAGGATTAAGCTGTTCAAGTCCGAGCGCTTTCGTGCAGCAGCCAGGTTTTGTTTTGAGAGAATTGTTAGCCTGTTCAATATCTTCAATCGCCAGGAGTGAAACCTGTCTGTCATCAAGGATGCCGGCATGTGCGTCCCCGTCAATACCTTTACCAGGTATCAATACCGCGGTCTGTACCGGTCGCTTTCGTGTTCCGGTTTTTTCTGAAACATTAATCGATACAATACTAAAGGTACCTTCTTTTTGTGAATCAGTGTTATCATTTATTGATACCATTAAAATTCCTCCTTTGTTTTTTCGAGTAAACGTATAGTTTCTATAACCATTGATTTATCAATTGCCTTGCACATATCATAAATGGTGAGAGCTGCAACAGACACAGCAGTGAGCGCTTCCATTTCAATTCCAGTTTTATCGGTACAGGTACACAAACTCGTAAGTTTGACTCCGCAATGGCTACTGCTGTTTAGAGGATTACCAGAGCAGTTGGTGCCGTTTGCAGAATCGCCAGCAGTTTCAATAATTTCAGCATCAAGCTGCACGTATTCGATTTCTATATTGTGACAGAGTGGAATGAGCGATGCAGTCTGTTTGGCTGCCATAATTCCAGCAATACGGGCAGTGGCAAGGACATCCCCTTTTGCAATCGTGTTAGCCTTTATTGCTTGAATAGTTTCTGGATGTAATCGTATGAATCCTTCAGCCCGCGCTGTTCTGCGGACGCGAGGTTTTGCTGAAACATCGACCATGCGGGCTTTTCCGTTTTCATCGACATGCGTTAACTGATTATTACTCATACATTATCCTCCAATTTGCCCAACTGTTAAACCCGTGCACGAAAGACCATGCGCAGGCTTGAGAGCAATAGCACTTTTAATGCTTGCTTCAATATTTGTAAAATCAATGGGGATTTCTATGTTTGAGTGTAAACAAGGTCTCAACACGCCATTTGCAAGTAACCGCAATCTGTTGCAAGAGGCACAAGCCGGAGGTCGTTCTATTTCACCGTAGTCCTGTTTGATATGAGCAAGATTGTATTGAGCAATGCGCTGAAAGTGAGCGCCAATAGAGTCAGCGAATGATCTAACAGCTTCGATATCTTGCTTAAATTTTTGTTCTGCTAATATCGGTGATGCAGTATCTAATACAACTGTGTTAATTTTAATTGCCAATCCTGCATTTTTTGCGGCATAAATTCCTTTTAGAACTGCATCGAGTGAGCCTCCGCGGGTAATGATATTGTAGAGAGTGCTGTTCATCGTATCCAGCGATACATTGATGCTCGTGAGTCCTGCATTCTTAAGTTCCTGAGCAAGATCAGAAAGCAGAGTTCCGTTTGTTGTCATAGCGATAGTTTTAATGCCACTAATATTACTTAACATAGCAACAAGATCAACAATGTTTTTTCGGATAAGTGGCTCGCCGCCCGTTAGTCTTATTTTGGTAAAGCCAAGCTTTACTGCCTTTTGTGCGACCTGTGTTATAGCTTCATAACTTAAAATAGCCTCATGTTTAAGAAGCTCTATCCCTTCTTCTGGCATGCAGTAAAAACAGCGGAGGTTGCAGCGGTCGGTTACGGAAATCCGCAGGTAGTCAATAGAGCGGCCGAATGAGTCTAACATGTATAGTGTCTCCTTTTGATAGGTGCTCTATGCCTTTTTCAATCCGAATGAGGACATTTGCTCCTGCTAATGCTGTAATCATAGAAGAACCATGGTATTTGAGGGGCGTTATAACGGGGAAACAGAAAGTGTTGTCATTACTACTGCTTTTATAGCTCAGATTGCCAGGAAGAAATTCCACCCGATCTGAACCTTTCCGTCTAATGTCTTCATTTAATAGTGCTGGTACGATATGAGGAGCATAGGAAATGCCCATGGATTTATAGAGCAATGGTTTTACCAATACTTCAAAATTGACAAACGTTGAAACAGGATTTCCTGGAAGACCAAATACTGCTTTGCAGTCTTTAGTACCAAAAAATGTTGGTTTTCCGGGGCGCATTGTAAGTTCATGGAATACAGGCTTTACTCCACATTGTTTTGCAATAGTAGGAATATAATCAAAATCACCCTTGGATACACCGCCTGACAGTATTACAATATCATAATTTAGTAAGGCCTCTGATAGCGCAGCTGCTAGCTCATGAGGATCGTCTTTACAGATGCCCAGGAAGTGAGCATACACTCCGCATGCAAGAGCATGTGCAGTAAGTTGATAGCCGTTTGAATCGTAAATACCAGCGGGACCAAGATAACGAGCTGCCTGATTCATAATAGCCTGTAGCTCTGATTGCTGATTAAGAGAACAATTAGGTTCATGGAGTTCATCGCCGGTTGATAGTATGCCAACACGTGGCGGAACCGATACTGTGACAGTGCGGTAACCTGATGCAGCAAGTATTCCAATATCCTGTGGAGCAATAATGCGTGGAGTTAATACAATATCACCTGCTTTGCAGTTTTCTCCCTGCATTATAAGATTGCTTATTGTTTCCTGTTTGGTAAACTTAACTCTGTCGCGTGAGCGTTCAGTCCATTCTATACGTTGAACAGCATTAGCACCGTTTGGAATTGGGGCACCTGTCATGATGGGTACAGCTTCACAGGGACCAAGCGGAGTGCTTCTATGACTGCCTGCTTTAACAGCTTCCGCTAGTGTATATTCCAGACAGGGAGTTGCATTGTTGTATGCATAACCATCCATGGCAGACTTTGTAAATGGAGGCTGATCAATAAGTGAGCATGCTGAATAGGGAAGTACTCTGCCTGCTGACTGTTCTATTGGGATAGTCTCTGTTTTTAGTGGAAAAAGATTAGCTGCTTCCAGAATGAGTTCCAGCGCATGATCGGGATGAATAGATTGTTCCATTATTATTCTCCGTCTCCGATTGTTAAAGATGTTTTAGAGTACCTGCATCAATTGTAATAGTATATGGTTTGATGTAGTTGCAAAATTCAAAATCATGCGATGCAAATATAATTGAAGAACCATTTGCTGCATTCTGTTTTATAGCAGCTGCTAGCATGATTTTTGCTTCAGCATCGAGGCCAGTGCTCGGTTCATCGAGGAGTAATACATTTGGTTTTATAACAAATGCGCGAGCAAGAGCTGCTTTTTGTTTTTCTCCAGTAGTAAGTTCATAATGCTTTTTATGTAAAATATTTTTAATGCTAAAAGAGGATACAATCTCGTCAATTGCTGAATCTGCTTTGAATCCGGAAATTTTATAGAGTGCAAGCACTGTTTTAATATTGAATAGTACAGTTCCCTTAAAAATATATGGGTTTTGGTGTACGTAGATAATACTTTCTGGATGTTTTTGTATAGGATAGATAGTATGTTCATTAAATAAAATTTCACCAGAGATTGGTTTTAAGAGTCCTGAACACAGTTTAAGGAGTGTGGTCTTGCCGCTCGCGTTAGTTCCACCAATACGAACAGGTTCTTTTGTGTTTAGTTCGAAATATGGAATAGTTAAAAAAAATGAACTCTGATTTTTGTATGAGAAATGTAGCTTGTTAAAAATAAACTTGTTATTCATAATTCGCAATATAGTTGATGGTAATATTGACAATAAGCGATATAAGTAAAAGAACTATTCCGAGCACTGTTGCAGCATGGATATTACCCTTTGAAGTCTCAAGTGCAATGGCTGTTGTCATTGTGCGAGTAGCGTGCCTGATATTACCGCCTATCATCATAACAAGGCCAACCTCTCCTATAACTCTTCCAAATGCCAGTGTGAGAGCACCGCCCAAAACAGGCATGGCTTCTTTTGCTGTAATCGTAATTGTACTCAGGGCATCAGCTTTAAATACCGCAAGCGTTTCAAATAGTGTAGAGTCAATTTTAGAAAATCCAGAAACAAGATGGTGAATCACTAATGGTAATGCTAATAAAAATTCTCCAAAAATGACACCCGATGATGTATAAAGCCAGTTAAGCCCTGCAAGAATACCTTTTTTTGAAAGCAGCATGTAAACAAAAATTCCAATTACTACTGTTGGAATAGATGTCAGCGTGCTGATAATTGATGTCAGAATTTTTTTTATTGCTTTGTGCTGATACTGGTCATTTCTTGAAATCCAGATACCAGGAATAAGCCCTGCGAGCATAGCAAGCAGGGCTGCAGTAAAAGCAAAATATAAACTCCTTAGTGATATTTCTATAATTTCCAAAATTGATACAGCGTTCATTGTTTCCCCATTGATTAAGGTTGTATGCTGTTATAGCAGCGTATTCCTTGTATCGAAAAATTATTGATAATAGATTGAGACTCCTCAGTGAGAAGAAAATCAGCAAATAATTTTGCGTTATTTTGGTTTTGAGGAGCACTATTGTTTTTGATGACAATGACACTATATATGTTAGAAAAATCCTGTTGCCCGGGAGCGTCATACAGTATAGTTACTGTATTTGAGTAATTTTGTTTAAACCATGCGCTCTCTGATACAGCAAGCCAGGTAGGCAAATCAGAAATGGTATACGCACTGAGAGCATTCGCAAGGAGTATCGTTTCGCTCATTCCCTGACCCGATTCTTTGTACCACGATGAATCAGGTTTTATCCCAATCTTGTTCCAGATCGATTTTTCCAAAACATCTGTCCCCGAATTATCCCCTCGTGATACAAACATAGCATGCTGTTGTGGTAAATTATTAAATGTTTTTTGTGTATTACCTCTTTGATTGTAGAGAGCTATACGCTTGAATACATCCTCTGGGTTTTGAGCGTTTGCAATGTGTGCAGGATCTTCAAGAGGGCCGAGTACAACAAAACGTGAGTATAGAAACGAATGTCGTTCAAGCCCATATCCAGAATCCATAAATTGCTTTTCCAATTCTGGAGCATGAGCAATAATTACATCTACATCACCATTTTTACCAAGTTCAAGCGCTGCCCCACTCCCGGTGGTGATAACTTGAATCGGTATATGCTGTTTTTTCGTAAATGCTTCAATCAGTTCTCCAAGAAGACCTGATTGTTCAAGACTGGTTGTGGTAGCAAGTCGTATTGCTGGTGTTTGTTTACAAGCGGAAAGTGAAAACACTACAATCCCAAGTACCGCTATCAAAACATTGAGAAACTTCATTGATACTCCTCCTTTCCAAAATACGGGAGGCTGCTCTGTTTCCAGAACAACCCTCGGCTGCGAGCATGAAACACGTACAACATGAGTGATTGTGCTGCTCACAACCTCGGTTTTTATATCGTGTCATAGACCGTATGATGTAGATATAAAAACTCGGAGATGCTCATACAATACCATGAAAGAAGGTACAGAAACAAGATGGTGCTGGTGTCATGAAGAATGTGAAAAAGTTGTTTGTACTTACTACAAAATTGTTTTTACCGAGAGTAAACAATATGTTGTATGATGTATAAATATACATACTAAATATTGTTGTGGTGCGTTTGTTAACAAGCTTCCTGACACCAACCACAGGTTAGTGTCTGTACGCAGCATTCGGGAAGTGGAAAGATCTCACAGTAACAGGGTGCAAGGTGTTTGTAAAGACCTATTGGCAAAACCTAATAGAGCATCTTTAGTGTTTCAAACACGTATGGGTAAGGCACTGCTGGTGTGGGGACAATAGTGTTTTTTGGTGATTCTGTTTGAATTAACACAACGGTGTCTCCAATATTGACAGCGTCAAAAGGGCCATTGAATTGTATTGTACCCTCAGCGACGGCATCATCAGTTTTGGTTACTTCAAATGTGCCGATAAGCGCTGACTCTGGCCAGACAAGTCCTGTGCCATCTGCCTTTATACTTGTCATGCCACGCTTTATTATATAAAATTTACTTCCTTTTTCTACCTTGTTTTTCTTCCCGAGATTGATTAGCCCCAATGTGCCTTTTCTGTTGATAAGAGTGCCTCGAAGCTGAAAAGCAGGTGCAAGTTCATCAAGAATTCTGTCACAGGCGCGCTGTATTCGTTCATTGCCACTCTGTGTCACCTGAATAGAGCGGATAAGAACACCAGTTCGTGCCTGCCTGAGTTCTACGCTTATCCTGATATCACGTTCGGTTTCATATGCTGTAAGGAGGATAAAGTAATCCATGCCGCTTTCTCGTGCTGATGCAAATGCATCGGTAAAGGTATTCACGGTACTAATGGTTGTTTGAGGTCGTATCTGATTTGAAAATATCAGCGTGTCACGAAGGTATTGGGCTATAAGAATATCACATCCAGGATGCCAAGGAATACCACCTGAACCGGTTGCATAGATAGCGAGCGAATAGGGGGCAGTGCCGAGCTGGAGTGGAGTAACCTTCCAGGATCGGTATACGCTTCCTGCAAGGAGTGAATTGTACACTTCAATGGCATCATTTACTGCGCGGTCAGCTTTGCCTATGTCGCGTAGAAAGAGGAGTTCTTCAAGGTAGGTTGCAGGGAGTCCTGATATTTTTATAAGCTCAGCATACTCGCGGCGGCCTGTATTTGCATAGGGGTAGATGAGCAGACCGCGGCGATATTCTGCCAGTGCTTTACCGTGGAGATAGTTGTCTCTAAATGATCGTGCTCGCCCAAAGCGGTAATCTGCATATTCCGATCGAAGCATTGCTTCCATAGGATAATATTTCATAACAATATTTTCCATTGCAAGCCGGGCTAGCTCATCATCTGGATAGAGGCTGGCAAGATACTTTAAGGTTTGCAATGCTTCGGTAATTTTTCCAGCTCCAGCGTACGATATACCCAGAAGATAGAGGAGCCTGCGATCATCTGGTGCTTTAGCAAGTGCTGCCGTAATCTGATTGATTGCATCGGTGTACACACCCTGCCTGTAGTACAGGTGTGCAAGGAGCTGGCGGAACAGCGGGTTCTCTGGCATGCTTTGAACAGCTTTTTGCGCAAAGGTTGTGGCATCGCCAATTTTCCCTGTCTCAAAAAATTCAAGCGCAATCAGGTAGTAAAGGGCTGGCTCATCTCCAAGCCACCGTAGAGCTTCCTGAACGAAACGGGAAGCCTCTTCGGTTTTTCCTTCGGCACGGGATAACACAGCCATGCTGAGGAGCGCTCGCGGATCATCGGGTATGGCTTTGAGTGTTTTGTTTAAGTATGCAGCGGCGTTGACTGTCTTACCAGAGCGCACTTCGAGTAGTGCCATGCCAAAATTAGCGTCTCTGTCACCCGGTATTTTGGCAAGAACTTCTGTAAATGCTTTTTCTGCGCTGGAAAAATCCCCAGTCTGAAGAGAGCAAAATCCGCTCAGGTTTACCCATTCCGGTTGCCTCCCCCCGTACTGGAATGCTTTCGCGCAATATGCAAGGCTCTGGGAAAACTCTTGCAGATTATAAAATGCACGCGCAAGGAGCGCGTAAGCAGGCGCATACGCAGGGTTTACAGCAATTGACTGCAGAGCAAAATCAATAGAACGATAGTAATTGCGGGCAGCAAATTCAATAGAAGCTTTCTCGAGGAGTTCTGGAGCAGTGAGCTGGAAACTGGTTTGCTGTGCAAAGAGACTGTTTACAGTTAGCAACAATATGAAAATGAGTGATAGAAAAAAAGCAGCTTTCAGTGTTTTCTGTTTCATGCCTCTTCCTGGTTGGTCTCATTTTTCTGGACAAGTTTAATGCTGTGGACTTTATGACCGTCCATATCCTGTACAATAAATTCTAAATTATTCCAGGTAACTTTTTCATAACGTGCCGGGATTTTTCCGAAAAGATCAAACACAAAACCACCGAGTGTATCAAACTCATCGGTGGGAATTTTTAGATTAAGCTGTTCATTGAGATCATCAAGGTTAATGCGAGCGTCGATAAGCCAGGTGCCCTCACTGAGTTTAATAATTTCTTCGGTTTCATTGTCAAACTCGTCCTGAATATCGCCAACGATTTCTTCAATAATATCTTCCATGCAAACAATACCGGATACGCCACCATATTCGTCAATTGCAATTGCAATATGTACATGGCGCCGCTTGAATTCTCTTAACAAAGAATCGATGCGTTTGGAATCTGGCACAAAAAATGGTTTACGGATAATTGCTTCCAGGTTAATTGGCTCATGTTTCATGAGTGCCTGGAGCAGATCCTTAACATACAGCACTCCAATAACCTCATCGATACTCTCACGGTATACAGGAATTCGTGAATGTCCGCATGAGCTAACGGTAGTAAGTATTTCCTCCTGTGTTGCGTCGACTGGCAAAAAGACAACATCGATTCGCGGTACCATGACTTCCTTGACGGTGGTTTCAGAAAGTTCCTCAATGCCACGAATCATTTCTTTGCGTTCATCATTACTGACATCTGTTTCGGGATGCTGGTTTGTTTTGAATAGTCGTTTGAAAAAATCTGGTATAGTCATTTCCGTTCCTGATGCATATATAAAGATTGCATGAGTGCTTCCTGCTTTATAAGCATGGGTTCAGAAGCATCATTAGTTGTGTGATCATACCCTGCAAGGTGCAGTATACCATGCAGGAGCAATCTGTGCAGTTCTTCAGCATATGGTACATTCCAATTTTCGGCATTACGAGCAACTGCTGGAAGTGAAATAGCAATATCACCAGCCAAGAATTGAGTAGTGCCGTCCGGAAGTTCGTAGTATGTGCCCTGTTCAAATGAGAGAACATCGGTGGGCTCATCTTTGTTTCGGTACTGTTTGTTCAGGTTTTGTATGAGTATATCATCGGTAAAGAGAATAGAAATCTCCCAATTGGATTTCTCTAATGTTTCGAGTACTGTATGGGCAAAGCGAAGGAGCGATTCGGTTTCTGGTGGGGGTTCCACCCCCTGCGCATCAATTAAAATTGAATTCATTACTTTTCTTCCATAGGTTTACTGTTTTCTAGTTGTATTTTAGGGTATTCTATACGGGAATGGAAATGGCCTGCAAGTACCCTGACAAAGGCATTTTCGATGAGTTCGATATCTTTAAATGTGAGGTTACAGGCACTGAATTGGTCTTCTTCAATTTTTCCTTTAACGACTTCATCGATCATCTGTTCAAGTTTTTGGATATTTGGTTTTTTAATAACCCGGGAAGCAGCTTCTACCGAATCAGCAAGCATCACAACAGCAGCTTCCTTGCTCTGTGGAAGCGGTCCCGAATAACGGAATTGGTTAGGCTCGGCATTGGGATCGATTTTTTTCATTTCATTAAAGAAATAGTGCATGAGGCTCGTGCCATGGTGCTGGCTGATAATGTCAATAATGACTTCGGGGAGACCAAGTTCCCGTGCACGTTCAATACCAAACTGCACGTGACTCTTAAGAATAGTAGCTGATAGATTGGGTTTAATCTCATTGTGCTTGTTATAGCCAGCTTGATTTTCTATAAAGTATTCGGGCTGCTCCATTTTACCAAGATCGTGATAGTAGGAACCAACGCGGGCAAGTATTGGTGAAGCACCAATTGCAAGACAAGCTGATTCTGCAAGATGAGCCACTGTCACGGAATGAGCATATGTGCCAGGAGCAAGTGTGAGGAGACGCTTAAGAATCGGGTTGTTGAGATCCGAAAGTTCCTGGAGTCTAAATACGGTTGGAGCATTGAACCAGTGTTCCAGTATGGGTAGAAAGCCCAAAGTCAGGGTGCCACATAAGAAACCGTTAATACCAAACCAGAGACCGTTCAGGAAAAAATTGGTGATATACGTTTCACGCAGCATTGATATGACAAAGCCAATACCAAATTGGTATGCTGCAATTTGAAGTGCAGAACGGATGAGATCGATGCGCTGTTCCGTACGCATAGCAAAATTGGTGCTGATGAGGCCGGAGAGCAAGACAGCGATAGTTCCAATTCCATCAAAATTGCTTGCGATGAGATAGAGTACCGCTATAAATATAGAAAACAGGAGTGAAAAACGCTCATTGATGAGTATTGTCATCACCATTGTGATGAGAGCTCCCGGAAGGAACACAGGAATGAGCGTCTGTCGGGTTTCGGGAACAATTGTAAACAGCAAATTGACAATAATAAAATACACAGTAGCAGTGTAGAGCACAAAAAACCAGTAGTTTCCTGGCAGTTCAAAACCAGTAAAATTGCTTTTAAGCAAAAAGAGAATGCCAAAAAAGAAAATAGCAATAATAAGGCTGGTTCCGAGAATGAGCGGTATATTAAAGCGCATCGAATGGATCTGCAGCGCTTTGTACTCTTCGGTGTCCCGATCAGTAATGATAAAGCCCTTGCGGATTATTTTTTCGCCTTTTGTAATCTGCCGCAATACCGGTTCCGTAGATGTTTCAATAGATTGGAGCCGTTTCTGGCTTTTCTGAGCATCAAAGAAAGCATTTTCTTCAATGAAGGCAGTTGAGAGTGCTGCTACAAGGTTTGCTATAGCTGATGAATTAATCCCGGAAGTTTTGATTGCGGTTTGAATGGCTCTATTCAGTGTGGTAATCGTGTACACATTGTCTATCGCAATTTGCTCGTAATGCAGTGTGCTGTTTTTCCAGTATTGAAGCTCGATAATCTGTGAATTGAATTCTTCGAGACCTGAATCTGGAAAAGCTACAATACCTTTTTCGAGTACTTTTATGAGGATTTTTTCTGTTTCCGCAAGCACAGCAGCTGGTGCAGGGAAGCTTGTAAGTTTCTGGACTGTCTCACGGCTAACTCTGGTTCCAAATTGCTTCTCAAGTGCCACTATGACTTCTTCCTGCGGCAGTTTGTCTCGTAGGAGGAGCAACGTCTGTTCCTTAAACTTCTGGAAATTTTGCATGATCTTCTGCGTGACTCGGTCATCAATCACAAAAATAGGAGCGGCTTTGTTTTTTTCCTGCATGATGAGGCGCTGTGTTGCCTCCTGATCGATGTATATGATGTCTTCGTTAGCTACAATGTCTCTGTCTGCAACTTTCCCAACTTCAATCCCGCTGTTTATGTTTACTTCTGGAATGAGCCGTGTGAGCACCATCGTGAGACTGCATATTAGAAAAGCAAGCAGTGCATAGATAAACTGACGTCTTGTAAGTTTCATTGAATACAAAGTGATTACAGCGTGTATGGTTTCAGATGGTGCTTGTGATTGTTTTTTAATATGGTTCAGATTCATAGGCTTCTATAATTTTCTTTATTAAAGGATTTCGTACTACATCCCTGCCATCAAACCGGGAGATATAAATCTCTGGTATCGATGAGATTACCGACAGTGCATGAGAGAGACCTGAATCCGACTTTTTGGGTAAATCGATCTGTGTCAGATCACCTGTTACAATGGCTTTTGCATGCTGGCCGAGGCGGGTGAGGAACATTTTCATCTGCTCGCGGGTCGTGTTTTGCGCTTCATCTAAAATGACAATGCAGTTGTTCAAGCTCCTTCCGCGCATATATGCAAGCGGTGCTATTTCGATAACATGTGTTTCTTCAAGCCGTTGGATTGTTTCAAACGGGATGATTGCTTCCATAGCATCATAGAGTGGCCGGAGATACGGACTAATTTTTTGTGTGAGGTCGCCGGGGAGGAAACCTAGACTTTCTCCTGCTTCAACAACAGGGCGGGTAAGCACAAGCTTTTTCCTGGTCTTAGAGAGCACCTCCCTGAGTGCCCATGCGACAGCAAGGAACGTTTTGCCAGTACCAGCTGGACCCGTTGCAAAAGTTATATCATATTCGGAAAGCGCTTTGATGTAGTGCGCCTGGTTCACAGACCGGGGAAATATTTTTTCAAATGCTCCTGGCACCTGAATGGCATTTTCGGTAAAAAGCTCGGTGCCATGCGGTTCCTGGTTGTGCTCAGGTTTTTGACTGGCAAGGAGCGATGCATGCAGTGCTGTGATGAGTTCGGGATTTGGCGGTATCCCCTCTTTTATTGCTTCAGAGAGTTCTTGAATGAGCCTGAAAAATAATGTACGTGTTGTTTCATCTGCATGTTCAACAATGAGTTCGTTGCCCTTCGAGAAAATCTTGCAGCCCAAAAGCCGCTCAATGATGCGCAAATTGTAATCATTTGCACCGCAGATGTTTCTGAGCAGGGGCAATTCATCAATAACAAGACAAGCTGAATCTGACAATAGGTCTACCTCATGTCTTATGCTAGCAGATTAATGAGCTTTCATCAACCTGAATTTAGTGTCAGGAAGCTTGTGAGTATCCAGCACATGCCTAGTGCCACGAAGCTTGTGGTTAGTGCCACGAAGCTTGTGAGCATTCAGAACAGACTGAGCACTATTAGTACAGCGCCACCGGCTAAGAGTAAGCATGCGATAATGAGGAGTACCAGTTTAGTCGTCGAGACACTCTTCATGAGTTCTTCTTCGCTCTTAACACTGATGAGCAGCTTTTTGCCTTTTTCTGTAGGTTTGATAATGGTAAGTTCACCGCTTGCATCACTGGCTTCGCCTAGAATGTACACTGGTTTTCCTACGGGGATGATGTGTTCCTCATACCGGTAGCCAAGTGTTCTTCTGCCGCCTCCGAGATTCACACCGATATTCTCAATATTAAACGAGAACGCACCGATACGGAGAGTTGAACCCTGTGCTTCGCCTGGCTGAAACTGTGAAAATGCTTTTTCTTTTATGAGTTCAGCCCCTTCTGGATTAACCCGTACACGACCAGTGCCATCATCAACATAAAAGATTGTTGATCGGTTGTTACTGGCTACGATATCTGAGCCACTCCGGGTGCGCTGGACGCTTCTGCCTTCGGAGTCCTTATCCCAGTAAGTTTCTTCCCATTCCCTTGTAACAGTCAAACTGTAATGGACACAGGGTACTCTAGCTAGTTCTGAGGTAAGCGGAGCGTTGCACACAGTTGTTCCTTTTATCTCTACAAATTGATTAAATGAACCTGCGCCTATTTCCTGCGCGACGCTTTTAGCTGTTTCCAAAAGTTCTCCCACTCGGGAAGTTTCCGTTCCAGCAATAAGTTCGCCTTTTTTAACCTGCCCGGTTCTCACAATAAATACAATAACACCAATAACAGCAATAACGATACCTAGAATAAGCATGGTGCCCTCCTCTGGATACATATAATGATAGCAGAGTTACGGGTGTTGTAAAGGAGCTTTAGTGACAGGAAGCTTGTGAATGCTTAAAACATTCTCGATGTTACAATTGGACGTAAGGTATTTATTGCATATTTTTAGTTTGGGTGTTGAAGAGATATACTTACCAAACATACTATCCTGTCAAAGAAGATTTGCCACTCAATATTTTGTCAGTAAGTTATCCAGCTGCTGAAATACTGTAACGGTTCTTTGTAATCCACCGGAACTGTCTCAAGGGGAGTCCATTTGCCAGGTAACCCCAGGGATAGGGCAGCAGCTTCAAAGTGCCTCATGGCGATACCGATGTCCAATTCCTGGATACGGATACCGCTTATGGCAGTGTTGTTCGCCCGGTCTTCATGGAGAAACAAATGGAACGCTATCTTGTTACCACTGGCAGTTCGCACCATACGCCATGGTTGTTTGTTTGAAGCTGACGGTCCAATGCGAACAGCCTCCAGCGCTCGTGTCCACGGTCCTGCATCTACGAGAGGAATATCAAACTGGTTATCAAAAAAGAGTTCACTCCACGGCTTACGGTTTCTGGAACCAGCAAGTATTCGCATCGTTGCATCAATGAAGGTACGCCGTTCTGCAGGTTCACCTATAGACATGATCGCGGGTACTATTTCGTCAGGAGCTAAGCTCATTGAAGTAGACACAGATGAGCGGTTAAAGGTGCCACCGAGCCAGCAGGATCCCAGTCCTGCACCCGCTGCCCAGAGAGCAATACCTTCCAGTGCATACCCATAATCGACAAACCCGTAGGAACCTGATTTTACCGCGTCTACGATAAAGCAGGGAGCGTTCCGTATGATGCCATAAGTGCCAATGCGACCAGATGCTATTTCAGCATGCGAGCTGGAATCTACAATACGAAAACGCGGCACAGAACCGATGGCGATATCGGTTCTGAATATAGCGTGATGATATGTTCAGGCGAAGCTGGAGTGGACAGCATGTTTTTATAACGGACACCCATTACCTCCGATACTTAAATACAATAAAGGGACAAGTAATCTGTAACGAATCAATATTGATAGTTATAAAAAATAACTTAATTGTGAAATAGTACAAAGCATGGCTTACTAATTTTAACTTCAACAATAGTTTTGTGTGCTTAAAATAGATTGCCGTGACCGCAAGAGATAAAGCAATCATACATTTGATATGATGCTAAAAGCATTATGGCTGCTTTCTTCATGGGAACCTTTTGTTTCATGAATATACTCACAGCAGGTTTTATGGTTACATGCAAGAAGCATAAGTATATTTTCATTTCAAGTTGTATGCTGATAGTACTGCTTATATTACCGTTAGGATGCTAATATTTTATAATAACTACAACGAAACCCCACTCAAGTATATCGGGTGGGGTTGTTTTTCTTAATTTTCGTTCACCCTGAACTTGTACCAACTTCTGCTGCCAACAAAGTCAGCACGCAGGTAAAAATCAAAGCCGAGCTTACCGGTAAAGGATGATGGAATAGTGTACTTAAGGTATCCGTCCCAGGTACCGTCTCCATCGCTCCAGGCTCCTAGATCCTGTCCAAGGTCATCGCACTCAAAATGGATAGGACAGCCGGGATCAGTCCAAAGCTCGATGGAGTATGATTTCCCAGTCTTGAGTGTAACCTCGTAGTAATCCCAGTAAAACATGAGGTCGTTAGAATCTTCACTGTGCTCGTCGCTGTATTCGATTTCGCCTTCAATAATAGTGTTGAATTTCACGCTGTTGAAAAGGTCAAGGAGTGCGCATCCTGCAACTAGCGCGACCAATGCCATCGCGAGTACCGCAATCGGCATGATCGTTGCAAAAACAACTTGCTTGGTTTTCATATTAATTCCCCCCTTTGCTTTGATATACGCATGTATTAAAACATGTTACTTTGTAGACTGTATCGTTTTCCAATCAACACCGGACGAGACAATTGCCTTGTTGATTGCATTGGTCCACGCAAGCCTGACTCCGTAGAGCGCTATGATATCGGCGCAGACCGATACTCCCGAACAAACGAGCGAGACTATTACGCCAGCAGTATCCGGTATCAATAATCCGGTCAGAATAGATGCCACCATGGCCGAAGTTGTGATTATGGCATAGGTATTCGACGCCTTGATGTAGCCTGACGCATCGAAACTGACACCATTTTTTGCCCAAAAATTTGTCGTTCGCACCATAAAGCCATGGAAGAGCCATGCTCCCGCAGTTGAGCAAATCGGCGCTATGGCAAAGAGCACGAGTGCGGCGCCGAGCATGTCCCGGTCGCTCGCAGCCACGCCGGCGCCGATAACCAAACCATACCCCGTTGCCTCAAGGATGAGCCCCGTCATGCCACCAGCATCCGTAAAAGGTGTTACAATTCTCACTTCCTCCTGAGCACACACAATTACTACCGAAAACGCGAGTACCACAAGGATAGCGATAACTTTTTTTCTCATATTGCACCTCCAGATAATGATTTAGGTGGCAGCAGAAACCACCATGGAAAGTTTGATGATTCTGCCAGCGATGAATTTTTGTCATATCCCAATAAACTTTTACATGCCATCTTCTTATTACTGTAACGCGTTACTTTTCTTTGTAAACGAACAAAAAGTCCATATGGACTCATTGTAAAATTACCCTATAGGTTTATACTTATAGAGAAGATGGTAAGTTTTAAAAATGTCTTATCACGTCTAGCACTTTCGCTTTATTTTTCTATGGCAGGATTGCTTGTTTTTCTCACTATGGAGTCAAAATCCTTGAGCAGCTCATTTACACATCAGCAGCTTTTGCTAGGGCTTGTTCTGGCAGGACTGCACTTCGCAGACTACTTTGTTGTACTAAGTGCAGGACGGGACAAATTCGTAAAAATCTATACCGCGGGAGCCTTTGTCGCAGCCCTCTCCACGTTTATCCTGGCATTCTTCGTATACCAGGAACCCCTTCTGACCATGTTTCACGTTATTGGGGTTTTTATGCTCATTCTGACCTTTCGTTATGAGTTTTTTCGGATACCAGGCAGACTCCGGGATAACGCGAAAACCCTCATGTATATCCTTATTTTCGTAGAAGTGTGCGTAAGTATCTGGGTACGCTTACATGCCATTTTTAGGATACTCATTACGCCAGAATCAGCTGCAAAATGGATACTGCTCAATGCTTATACAGCGGGTTATCTCTTTATTGGCCTCTTTGCCATCAGGAGTTCACAAGAACTTATGAACCGGCGCGTGGTATTGAACAAGTACCAGCTTGTTGTTGACGAAACTGATTATACGCAGCTTTTTGGATCGAGTGATTTGCTGGTACTGACATTCTTTGCTAAGGAACCAGGAAGACCAGTTACCTGTGCGGAAATGTTCGCTGGCTTCGCTGAAAACCCGATAGAGCAAATGGCAAGGCAGTCAAGCTGCGCGGAATGTGTGGCAGAACACCATAAAGCCACACTCTGTGTGAACTATCGCAGAATTTACAACCAGGTGCTCAAGATAAAAAAAATACTGGAAACCCTCGGCATCGGAACCATCGTTCAACCCCAAAACAAAATGGCTATTATAAGTGATGGCTGGGCGCTCAAGGTTTTTCAGTCAGTTACCATCATCGAGAAATCCTGATACATATAAACGAAAATTATCATACTCATACCCGATTACCATAAAATATAAAATTGATGGTTTATCATTATTTAGGTAGAGGTTTTCACAAATATACTCGTATTGGTGGCTTTTCGGGGGAACTATCCCAGAAGGGGGCTGGAGTCCACGAAAAGGTGCAGTGTTTTGGAGAACAGGTGCTTAGTGTCATGAAAATTGTGAAAATCCAGTTTCTATATATTTGATTTATACAACTCTACATGCTACCTGCTTTGACAAAAAGCTATTTTCTCTTTTATACTGATACTGAATAGTTATGGTTTTTGATACGGTATAGAGCAAGGGAGGATTAATGAAGCGTAGAGCGGCTCTGATTCTGATAATTTTCGTTATTATTACGATTATTTCAGCTGATGCACCCAAATTTGATGTGTTTAGAACAGGAAAGCCCGAACAGGTTTCAGCGTTCCTTCTCTCCGGTTTTCCCATAAACACTACAGATAGCAATGGGAGTACACCGCTCATGTACGCTGCTGCATTTAACTACTACACTGAGGTTATAACCATGCTGATAGCGGCTGGCGCTGATGTTAATTTTCGCGATAAGCTGGGGATGACAGCGCTCATGTATGCTGCACTCAACAACACCAATCCTGAAGTAATTCGCACGCTCATCAAAGTCGGAGCTGAGGTTAATGCTCAAGATTCAAGCGGTCGTACAGCACTCATGTACGCTGCTGGCTATAATTCTAATGCTACGATGATCACTATTTTGCTCGAAGCTGGAGCAAATGCAACGTTAAAGAGTAAAACTGGCAAAACAGCATATGATTATGCACTTTTAAACCGATACTTTAAAAACTCGCCAATTCTGAGCGTTCTCAAAGCAAAGGCATCAAGCTAAATCTTTACTATGCATCGATATAGCGAGCATTGGGATCAAAACTCACGATTGCTGTAATGCTGTATTCCGGAATAAGCTCCCCCGATGACATGACAGAAAGCCCTATGGTATCCGCAGAAAGAAACTCCAGGAGTGCGCTGTTATATTCAACACCTGGTGCTCCGGGGAAACCGAATGAGTAGCGTTTCCCGCCCTGTGCATGAGCTTCAGTTTTGATCCTGGTATGAATTAGC
The DNA here is from genome assembly GCA_029547205.1 of Spirochaetota bacterium. GTDB lineage: Bacteria > Spirochaetota > Spirochaetia > Treponematales > UBA12059 > JAKPPT01. The sequence goes on along the minus strand of JAKPPT010000068.1, from coordinate 83,107 downwards.
TCTGCTCCAGTTTCGGTAAGTTCTGCAAAGAGAGCATGAAGTGTCACACAATCGCTCATGTTATGAGCAGAAATGCTATGAACGATCTCTGCTGATTGCCTGCCAAGTGTACAGCAGAACATGCCTCCTTTATTTTGAAAGTAGCCTGCAATGCTTGCGCCATTTGCTGATGCAACCGGAAGCTCAATTGTTTTAACCCCTAAGCTAAACGTAATTGCATGAGCAGATTCTGAGTAACAGGGACAGATGCAGCTCTTATATGAGAGCTTAATTGTGGTGTTTTGAAGCATGTCCAGCACTTTTTGTATTTGCTTAAAACCTTCTGCAAAATTGTTGTAGTTAAGCCGTGTGTGAATGAGTCGCTTAAAATTCAGTGCTTCGAGGAGTTCGTGTAATGGAATTGTTCCGCTCGAACTCCATAGCTGTTTTTCAGAAGCTTCGGTGTCTGTTCGCACTGTTGATTGAGCATATTCGGTCAGCAATAAAGCTTTAGATGGTTGCTGATTTTCATTGCTTGATGCTGCTCCTGCATAGTCCTGTTTTGCAACAGCTCTAGTTGGTCTGGTTTTATTGTGTATGTTTGCTCTAGTGTTTGAAAGGTTTTTGAGGATCACAAGAGTTTCAAAGGGATCCTTTCCATAAAAAACTTTTCCGGGGTAGAGGGGTTCAATGTATTGTGCAACATACTCTTCTGAAACTGCTGCCCCGCCACAAATGAGTACAGCAGAGGTTTTATTTTTGTTCATCACATTGGCTACTTCCTGTATTTCTGAAAGTGAGCGGGTAAGAAGACCGGAAATTCCAATTGCATGCGCATTGCTACGTTGTGCTTCCTGTAATATTTTTTTTGCATCTACATCAATGCCAAGATCAATTACATGAACATTGCTCGCCTCAAGTACGAGACGAACCATGTTTTTACCAATATCGTGGAGATCTCCTTTAACAGTGGCAAGCACAATGGTAGCCAAATATCCTCCGGGTTCATTGTTAGTATTACATGAAAGTATAGCTCTGGCAGTTTCTGCAGCGAGCATTACTTCCGGGAGTGAAATTTTGCCTCTGTCAAAGTGCTGTGCTACTTCCTGCATCGCGGTAAGTACCGTTTCAACTTTTTCTTGCGCTGTTAATTTTTGTAATATAGTTTGAATTTCTGGTTCCTGTATTTTATGCTGTTTGCCTCTGAATATGAGGGTGTGTAGATCTGGCAATGGTGGCAGCAGATGAGAGGTCTGTCCCTCTGCTGGTTCTCTTAGTTCTTCTAAGATTTCACCTGCCTGTTCAGAACGGTTAACATCGTTTTTAGATTCGTAGTATTCCAATAAGATTTGCACATCTGGTTTATGGAAAAAATTACCTAAAAGCAATTCTTCATCCCGTGTGAGCGTGCGTTTGGCTGTTTTTGGATTGATAATAGCAGCTGTTAATCCAGCTTTGACTGCTTGTTTATAAAAATAGCAGGTAACCGGTTCACGGAGCTTGCGGGCAAGTCCATAGGAAACATTGCCAGCACCGAGAAGATATCCACAGTTGGGATGGCGCTCTTTTAGTGTTCTAATTGCATCGAGCGTTGCCTGTGCAGACTCAGGTCCAGCTGAAATTATTGGAAAGGTACAGGTGTCAAACAGTATATCGTTCTCTCGCAAGCCTGCTAATCTCGCAAGTTCATAGAGCTGTTCCGCTATCACAATTTTTTCGTGTGCTGTTTTAGCAGGTCCTTTTTTATCCATTGTGAGGAGTACAACGCCAGCTCCATGTTTTTTAGCTAACGCAAGAAGTCGTTTGGTTCTTGCTTCATCTTCGAGGTTAATGGAGTTGATTAATGCTTTGCCTGGCAGCAGTGGTAGTGTATGTGTAAAGACATTCTCCGACATGCTATCAATTACAATGGCCTGTTTTATTTTTGAGCTTACCTGTTTAATTATATTTTTATAAAGTTCAATCTCATTCTTTCCCGGAAGCGATATGGCTATATCTATTGCATTGGATTCATCTTCCGAAAGAGTTAATAAATAGTTGCATGCAGATACTAAATCTTTCTGGAGGATGCATTCCTTAAAATTTTTGCTTCCCTGTGTATTTGCGCGTTCATCAATGATAAGCGGTTTCTGATCCGCTTTTTGAACGATATATAATGACGCAAGCTTGGGACTGGATTGATAAGTTTCCTGATGTACCTCTGGATGGTTTTGTTTAGCGTTGCTTATTGCTTGTTGTTTATTTTTGTTAATCAATTGTGTGAGTGCAGCTATATGTTCTGGTGTGGTTCCGCAGCAACCTCCTGCTATAGTTATCTCTGTGTTATAAATTATTGTGAACATACGGCGAGCCCATGTTTCAGGATCCATAGGCCACACAGTTTTTCCATTCTGTATGATGGGTAATCCAGCATTTGGCATAATCGAGAGGGGAATGTCCGTATAGCGAGAGAGCTTTTTCATAAGCGGTTCCAATTCTAGTGGACCACCCGAACAATTAAGACCGATTGCCATCGGCTCATAGGGTGCCATGATTTCCGCAAATGCATCGAGTTCAGTACCGCAGAGAAGTGTTCCATTAGAACTGAGTGTTGCGCTTACTATAATTGCAATAGATTTATTGCATATAATCTGTGCTTCACTGACAAGCGCGAGGATCGTTTTAGCATGGAGAATATCTTGCATCGTTTCTATAAGCAGGATATCGATACCACCTTCTATAAGTCCGTATACCTGTGGTTTGTAAGCACGATAAATTTCATTTGGATCTGTCTGGCTTAAAGCGGGGAGGACTGTCCCTGGTCCAATCGAACCCGCAGTACGAATTATTTTAGTAGACAGTGAGTGATCATATGGTGTTGAAACAAACGATTGAGCGCATGATGAACTCAATTCAGCTGCACGACGGTTGAGGTCATAGCAGAATGTTTCAATTTTTTCTGAACTGCGTGCATGAGAGTTGATTTTATCAATATCAATAAGATTTGCGCTGAATGTAGCAGTTTTAATAATATCAGCGCCTGCAGCGATGTAGCGCTTGTGAAGCTCGCGGATAATGTCCGAGTGTTCGAGGGGAGCCGTTAAGAGCTCGTATGCACTTAAGGAATATTCTTTATTCCGTATGGATGAGTGCACAGCAGCCCTGTTGTCCTTAAACAGCTGTTCGATGAGCAGTTTTTCAAGGACTGTCCCTGTGGCACCTTCTGCAATTAATATGTTCTGTAGTTTTTCTGTGTTATTCATAGCTTTCTACCTGATACATCTGAGTAGCTCGCTGATATCAGCCGATCTCCCAACTGTAAAAATATGTATGAGAGGAACGCCAATAGTGTAAAAATTTTCTAATAGCTTTGTACTAAAGCGGAGGCCTGCTTCTCGTTCTTCCTCTGGTGTCCTCGCTGTGGAGGAACAATTTCAAAAAAAACGGAATGAGCGTGCGCTGTAATTATTGAGGGCAGTTTACTCATGTATGCATCCCTCCTGAGAGCAGTTTACACATATTGCAAATGCTTGATTAGAATCATATAAAAACGATACTGTATATTTTTATAAATAACAACACCTGGTTCCTCTTTTTCGCAGCTTGTTAATTATCGCCAATATTGAACCAGGTGTTATTATCAAAAGGTATGATTATAAAACTGTACCAGTGTTATTTTTTCTTGAGTGATGCTCTGTATTCTTCTACCGTTTTTTTGAATGCGGTTTTATCGCCGCCATACACTTTATCGATATACTCAATGATAAGATCGATAGTTCCCTCTACTTCTGTTTTTCCATTGATTGAGCAGAGTCCTCGAAACATTGTGAGAATACTGTTAGGAATTCCTTTTACTAAAAAATCTACTTTTTCTATCATTATCTACCTCCACTATATGAATTTCGAATAAAAGTATAACACATACCTGTTAAAAAACCAGGCCTTTCAATCATCAATTACGAGTTTGTATTATCCGCCAATTTTTATTTCTTCCCATGCTTTATTGTAGAGATCGAGGCTGTCCCCAAGGTCTTCTTTGAGTTGTGTCCCTAATAGTTCACTGCCATTATAGAGTGGTGTACGCTTTTGATACGAACATGCTGCCATGTTTACAGTAATAGGGAATCCAAATGTGTCACAAAACTCTGCGTAAATTTCTGGACGATGAATAAAATTGATAAACTTGTGTGCAAGTTCCAGATTTTTTGATCCTTTAAGAATAACCATGCTGTCGATATATGATGGTCCTCCCTCCTGTGGTATAAAAAAAGCAACGTTGCTCCATTCCGTTTCCGGGAGCTCGGCAAAAATATTTTCAGCATAACCCTGAGCGACCCAGATTTCCCCTGCAGCAAAGGCTTTTGCAAATGCTTCAGCATCAAACTTAAGGAGGTTAGGTTTCCATACATTGTTAATTAGTTCTTTTGCTTGTTCAATTTCAACGGGGTTTTTTGTATTGACAGAATATCCGAGGAAAGCAAGCGCATCACCCATTACTTCACGCATGTCGTCGAGCATAGTCATTTTACCTTTTAGATCTTTTCGTGAAAAAATAGCCCAGCTTTTTTCAAAATTTGACACTTTTTTCGTATTGACAGCAATGCCTGCTGCGCCAAAGTAATAAGGAACACTGTATTCCATTTGTGGATCATAGGTGGCTTTTTCGAGTATTCCAGGATTGATGTATTGGAGATTGGGTATGAGCTCTTTGTTTATTCTTTCAGCCATGCCTTCTTTTATTAAAATCGATACATAATCACCTGAAGGAAAAACAATATCGTAACCAGTTCCTCCAGCCTTTAATTTTGCATACATTTCTTCATTAGAAGCAAAGTTGTCATAGACAACTTTTACATTATATTCTTTTTCAAATTTTTCAATTACTGAATCGGGCGTGTAGTATGTCCAGTTGTAAATATAAAGTGTTTGTTTTTTTGTTCCGCCACACGCAACGCACGTAAATAGTACTAAGAGTGAAGTAATGAGCAATAAAATTTTCTTCATTGTACGATCTCCTTAGCTTTAATTATACTATATATCAGCCATTTGCGGCGATAAATTTAAGAAATTTTCTCAATGATAAAGTTAATATAACAGTTCCAACAATCATAACAACAGAAAGTGCATTGATTACCGGTGATACACCAAACCGTATCATTGAGTAAATATAGAGTGGCAGGGTTGTAGAACCTGGCCCTGAAACAAAAAAAGTTATTACAAAATCTTCAAGTGACAGGGTTACCGCTGTTAAAAATCCAGAAATAATACCAGGTATGGAAACAGGTATTATTACTTTGAGCAATGTCTGAATTTCGGTTGCGCCTAAATCTTTTGCGGCTTCAATGATTGAGTAATCAAACTCATCAAGGCGTGCCATGACCATGAGAAATACAAATGGAAGATTAAACGTTGTATGGGCAAGATAGATAGAGCCTAGTCCTAGTTTGATTCCAACGCCAGCAAAAAATATCAAGAGTGAAACACCGATAATAATTTCAGGAAGGATCATCGGTAAAAATGTAATTACCTGTACATAATTCCTCAATCTGAATTTGTACCAGTTTACACCTATAGCTCCGAGTGTTCCAATTACAGTTGCAGTCACTGCTGATGTCAGTGCAATAAAAATACTGTTCCAAAAAGCGCGCCAGAGGTCGGGCGATTCACTGAAGAGTTTTATATACCACCGTAGAGAGAATTTACTCCAATCCATGCCTTTTTGATCATTGAATGAATAGATGGTAATAACAATAAGCGGTAAAAAGAGAAAAACTATGGCAAAAACAAATACAAGTCTTGAAAATGAAAATGGCTTTTTAATTATCTTTGCAGGAACATACATCACATTATTTGCCATTGCTATCCTCCGTTCTATTTGAGGCAAGCAGAGCTTCCTGGCTGGCTGCTTTATCCCTGCGCTGAATCCTTAGCAGTAGCAGCACTCCAAGTGTTGTTACCATCGTAATTACCATTGAAATTGCAGATGATAGTGGCCAGTTTCTCGCTTTGGTAAGCTGATCTGCAATTACGTTACCCATCATATACGAGTCTTTACCGCCTATGAGGAGCGGTACTGCATACGCTCCAAATATTGGAATAAATGTAAACAATACAGCTGTGAATATACCGCTCTGAATATTAGGAAGGAGTACTTTGAACATTGATTGTGGCTTTGTTGCGCCAAGGTCTCGTGCAGCTTCGAGCAATGCAAAATCGAATTTATCTATCGTTGAATATAATGGCAGTATAGCATATGGGAGATACATGTATACAAGAACCAGAATAACTGCTTCCTGATTATATAAAAATTGGACATAATCGCTGATTAGTTTTGTTTTAAGAAGCAGGTTGTTTAAAAAGCCATTATTACCGAGAATGGCAATCCATGCATAAACACGTATCAGAAAATTAGTCCAGAAAGGTATAATAACAAGCATGAGCAGGAAAGTCTGATTTTTGCTTCGTGCCATATAATAACCGCATGGGAGAGCTATTAGTATAATCAATACAGTTGCTGCAATTGATGTAAGCAGTGTTCGCAATGCAATTAATCCAAAACCAGGATTCGCGAGTGATTTATAGGCATCGAGAGTGAATTTAAATACAACTCCTCCATGTGTGTCACGTGTTAAAAAACTATAAATAACGATAATCACAAGCGGAGCAGCAAAAAAAATGGTAAACCACAGTGCTGTGGGGAGAGCATAGAATAGACCATAATTTTTTTTAATCATGGCTTTCTCCCACAATATAGCCATCATCAGCGCTCCATGAAAGCCATACTTTATCCTGCCATTTTATAGCGGGACCTTCATCAGAGTAGTTTGCATGCTGTTTAATAACTTTGAATGTTAAGGAACTGGTAAGCTTAACAAAATATTTCGTGCTAAAGCCCGAATAAATTGGTTCATCAACTGTACCCTGCACAACATTGATATGCTTTCCTGAAGCAGGCATTCCGGGTTCCGTTGTGCTGATTACAATTTTCTCAGGCCTAATGGTATAGGTTACTTTTGTGCCTACTGTATAATCCTGATCACAGGTTACCTTTGTTAAACCCAGATTTTCTACATCGATGGTGAGGAGCCGGGTTCCATTAGTGTAAGGTTCGCTTGCTTTTACAACACCAGCAAAAAGATTTGTTTCTCCAATAAATTTTGCAACGAATTTTGTGCGAGGACTTTCGTAAATCTCATGCGGAGTACCTATCTGAAGAACTTCACCATGATTCATAACAGCAATTCTATCTGAAACTGACAGTGCTTCTTGTTGATCATGGGTGACATAAATAAAGGTAATACCAATTTTGTCATGGATTGCATCAAGTTCGATGAGCATCTGCTGTCGCAACTTCGCATCAAGCGCTGAAAGAGGCTCATCGAGGAGGAGTACACTTGGTTCATTGATGAGCGCTCGAGCAATTGCAACACGCTGCTTTTGTCCTCCTGAAAGCATGCCAGGCTTTTTATGGGCGTGTTCAGTGAGTTCAACAAGCTTTAGATATTTATATACTTTGTCTTTGAGTTCTGACTCCGGTGTTTTTTTGAGTCGCAATGAAAACGCAACATTCTCAAAAATAGAGAGGTGTGGAAACAATGCATAGTTTTGAAATACCGTATTGACAAACCGCTTATTAGGAGGGAGGGGAAGCACATTGATACCTTCAATAGTCACTTCACCACTGTCCGGAAGTTCAAATCCAGCAATTATTCTGAGTAGGGTTGTTTTCCCGCAGCCCGATGGACCAAGCAAAGAAAAAAATTCACCTTTCTTTATTGAAAGACTTACATCTTTGAGTACTTCAAATTTGCCAAATGTTTTTGAAACATGGCTGATTACTACATCGCTGCCTTTCACCTTTAAAATGCCTCCATGCTTGAAAAATTAAATTAACAATGTGGTATATGATGAGCTTTGTCAATATGGTAATATTAGTAATTATTTTTTAATTATATTGTTTTTATGCGTTGTAAATATAAAAACAGTTATTTCAATTTATGAAACAGGCGTACAGGACTGCCACGTTATATGGCAGCCCTGTTTTCATAGCATATTAGTTTTTAGGATAGCACCAGAGAGCACCCTGTTTATCACCAGCTGAGAATCTGCCATTACCTTTATAGGCAGAATACTGTGAATAGCGAAAGGAGATTGTCTCCAAGGCGCTACCAGAAGAGAGGAGCACCTCTCATGACCTACCTGAAGTCAACAAAATTTTGTAGCATTACAATGATGAATGAGAAAAAGGTATCTAGTGTCACGAAGTTTGTGTATAAACGTATCCCTACATTATTTAGTAGAGATATCTCTCAACAATACAATATTATTCTGCACTTTCTCTTAAAATCAAACGCATAGTTACTAAAGAAATCAGTTTTACAATGTTCGTGACACTAGGAAAAATTGTTTCTTGACAGAAATGTTGTCATATTGTACTATTAAACTAGTACAATATGACAAATAGCCTCGATTGAATGAGGAAAATTATGGCAGATATGGAAAATGAATTTTCTTTTCTTCTCGATACAAAAAGTGGAGTGCCATTTTATAGACAAATTATTCATGCAATTGAACATGCTGTACAGTTTGGAAAGCTCCAGCCAGGAACACGACTTCCAACAATTCGTGAACTGGCAGTAAAACTACAGATAAATCCTAACACAATTGCCAAGGCATACACAGAATTAGAAATTCGCGGGATTGTTATTACGCAGGTCGGAAGCGGAACATATGTTGCAGATATTGCTGCTCATCCTGAAGAACAAAAATTGCGACAGAAAGCGGTAGATGAACTTGAGCTTGATATTTTCAATTTGCTTAAAAAAGCTGAAAAGCTAGGTATACAGTATAAAGATTTAATTGAAATGATTAAATTGCTAATGACTGAGCAAGGAGGGAGCAAACATGGCTGAAAGAAAAAAACATTATCTTATAAAGAATATTCATGAACCTATACTTGAACCGCATTTTTCCTGGAATGCTTTTAATATAATGGTATTTTTACTACTCTGGTTCACAGGAATATGCGTAATGGGAATTCAGTTCGGGTACAATGCCTTTTCTGCAAGGGTTGGTATTGCATGTGCCCTTCCTTTACTTTTTATCGCTGGGACATTCTGGTTAAGACGCTGGGAAATTGGCTTTGTTATATTTTTTTTAAGTTCTGCATTTATAGGCGCACTGTTATCAATGGATAACGTAAATCCGTTTACCATCGGTTTGTTTATCGGCATTTATGCTTTTAGCTGCAGTGCAAGCACAATGATTCAGATGACGCGAGAATGGGAACGAGCAATAATTCTTAGACTTGGACGATTTAAAGCAGTAAAAGGCCCTGGAGTTTTTCTGATTTTACCATTTTTTGATTCAGTAAGTGATCTCATTGACATTCGTACCCGTGTTACTGACTTTTGTGCAGAAACAACACTAACACGGGATTCTGTTCCAATAACAGTTGATGCATTATGTTTTTGGCTTAAAAGCTTTACAAGAAATACGAGCACAGCATACTGGTCAATCAAAGACTCAAACAACAGGACAGTAACATGTTAATTAAGGAGGAAGATTATGATTACAATTGATGCATTGGTAAAGACGTATCGAGAAGGTGAATCGGAAGTACATGCTTTGCGTGGAGTTTCGTTAGAAATTAAACCTGGAGAGTTTACTGCGATTGCAGGTCCATCTGGTTCTGGAAAAACCACGTTACTGAATATTATCGGGCTCTTAGATGATGCCGATAGTGGCAAAATTTTAATAGACGGCAGAGATATACAAACCTTTTCAGGGAAAGAGCGGGCACGTTTTAGAAGAGAAAAATTGGGTTTTGTGTTTCAGACATTTAATCTCATTCCCGTATTAACTGCCTATGAAAATGTTGCACTTGCGCTCAATCTATTACAAATTTCAGCTAAAGAAATCGAAAGCCGGACGATTGCTATACTGCACGAGGTAGGTCTCAAAGGAGCTGAAAACCGACTTCCTTCTAAACTCTCCGGAGGTCAGCAGCAGCGAGTAGCTATAGCGCGTGCGCTTGTTAAAAGACCATTACTTGTATTGGCAGATGAACCCACTGCCAATCTTGATTCAGTAACAGGAGAGGAAATAATGAAGCTCATGCTGGAACTTAATAAAAAGCATGGCACTACATTTATTTTTTCAACACATGATCCTATGGTAATGCTGTATGCTACAAGACTTATAAAGCTACATGATGGACTTATCGTTTCAGACGAGAGGAGATAAGTATGTTTAGATTTATTAGTCAGTTAGCATGGAAAAATCTCATGCGCTATAAGCGGCGTACTCTAATTACTGCACTGGCAATAGCAATGGGAATAGGAATGTATATTGGTGTTGATAGCATGTTAAAAAGTGCGGAACAGGAATCGGAACGAAATCTGCATGATTTTGAAACAGGATCTGGTGTCATTACAACAAAAGCATACTGGGATAGCAAGGAAAGAATTCCTACTAGTGAATACATCGAACATAGCAATGTCCTCTTGCAATCGCTATCCGATGCAGGATTACAGGCTGCGCCTCGTATTCAGGCTCAGGGCGAGCTCATAGTATACGAGGATCCCTATCCTGTTGACGGTTCAATGCGAGTCATACTAACGGGGATCGATCCGGTTCGTGATGAGAAAGTTTTTAAACTACAAAAGACACTATCAAAAGGCAGATTTTTAAAGGAGCAAAATCCAGAAGTTATATTAGGATCCTGGATAGCAGAAAAACTCAATGCCGATGTAGGTTACCCGATAACCATTGTGACTCGAACAGTAAATGGGTACATGCAGACAATTGATGCGACAGTTGTTGGCATAATTGATGCTCCTGATCCTGTTATCAACAGAACAGGTGTATACCTCCCGCTAGAATACTTGCAGGAAATGCTCGAGATGCCTCAAGGTGCAACACATATATTCATTAATTTTAATATGAGTAATGTTAATAAAAATGAGCAAAAGATAAATGAAATACTTCTAAATCAACCAATGCTGATGTACCATTCCTGGGAAAAACTTGCAGAAGATTATCTTGCTATAGCAGGAGCAAAACAAAAAGGAACAAGTTTTATTCTATTGCTTGTTTTTATTATTGCAGCAGTAGGGATATCTAATACAATGCTCATGGCAGTATATGAGCGAATGCGTGAATTAGGTATGCTCAGGGCAATGGGTATGGAGGATGAAGATATAAAAAATTTATTTTTTATAGAGGCTGGCTTGATTGGAATTATTGGTGCTGTTTTTGGAGTTGTATTGGGCATTGCATTTGATTTTTATCTCGTTACCTATGGTTTTGATTTTTCTATGTTTCTCAAAGATATAGATATTGGTTATCGAGTGGGTGGAGCATTTCATGGAATATGGAATATTACGACCATGATAAGTTGTTTTTTTATTGGTGCGGTTATTGCAGTACTTGTATCAATTTTCCCTGTAAGGCGCGGACTTAAAAAAACAATTGTTGAATGTCTTCGAAAATAGGAGGGAAACATGAGTTTGCTTACAATGGCCTATAGAAATATATTTCGCAATAAAAGACGGAGCTTGCTTTCTGGTATAGCTATCCTCATTGCAACCATGTCTATACTATTGCTGTTTGGTCTTATCGATGGCATGAAAGATGATATGAAAAAAAATCTTATAGATTTTTATTTGGGGAATATACGGATAAGGAATGCGCAGTATACTGCTTATGAACATCTGAATCCGCTCATGCTTGGTGTTCCGCTTTCTAGCAGCATGAATGCACTTGCAGGTATAGAAGGAATTGATACCATTGCACCTCGTATTAAGCTGCCAGCAGGTCTCATTCGCGATACAGAAACCGGTTTGCTTATACAGGCTGTGGATTTTGAAGTAGAAAAGAAATTTCAGCATATTGATGTATACCTTAAAGAAGGCAGGCTGCCAGAAAGTCCAGATGCTCGTGAAATTGTTTTAACAAAATGGCTTCTTAATAAATTGAATGTAAATCTCAATGATAAAATAACATTGCTTATTCAAACAAAAACGGGCGGAACTAATGCAATGACCTTCCGGATTTGTGGTGTATTAGAATACCCGGTTGCAATGCTGAACAGTTCCTCAGCATATATACCGCTCCGCGTAGGTCAGTATTTTGCGAGAATGGATGACCTTGTTACAGAGATTCTCATTAAAACAAAACCTGCTGTAGATGAAAAACTTATGGCGCAAACCATAAAAATGCTCCCTGAGTTGCAACGTGATTATGAAATAAAAACATGGAAAGAAATAAACGAAATTTACTCATTTTTTGAGATGGCTCAAGGTATTTACATTGTGATAGCAATAGTATTTTTTATTCTTGCAAGCACCGTAATAATTAACACAACACTCATGGTAGTATTTGAACGCATGAAAGAAATAGGGACGCTCGGAGCATTAGGCATGGAAGGTGGTGAAATTACAAAATTGTTTTTTCTTGAAGCGCTCATTATTGCATGTGTGGCTGCTTTTTTAGGTGCGATTGCTGGCAATATTGTAGGGATTCCTCTTGCGATCTATGGTATAGATTTTTCTGGAGCAATGCAGGGCATATCAATGGAAGTTTCTGGTGTTGTAAGACTCAAGCTTTCTCTCGTTAATACAGTGCTTGTATTTTGTTATTCAATTATAGTCTCAGCATGTGCTGTACTCATTCCAAGCCGACAGGCAGCACACATTAAGCCAATTCAGGCGCTGCGATCTACCTAATTTGTTACTAATCGTGCAGAACTATAAGGAGGTTATATATGCTGAATAAAATTACTAAATGTGTAGTGAGCTCTGTTGCAGTTATATTTGTTGCAGTATTGGTTCAGGCACAGTCTGCAGAAGATATTATACGACGATATGAACAAAATCAGAATATTAAAACTATGAGTGCTTCAGGCAAAATAGTTATTTATAATCAATTTGGCATACAGGAAAAAGCATTTAAAATATGGTCGCGAGGAACAGATGATTCACTCATAGTGTTTACCAGTAAAGATGAATCAGGTCAAAAAATATTACGCTCAAAAAAAGCAGTATATTTATATTATCCAGATGCTGAGGAAATTATTCGTCTTCAGGGAGCAGCACTGAGGAATTCTCTTGCAGGGTCAGATTTGTCGTATGAAGATATGACTGGCGGGAAGAGCATATTGGATCAGTACGTAATTGAATCTATTTCCGAAGAAGTCATTGATACTACAGCCTGTTGGGTTATAAAAATTAAAGCTAAAGTCAATGATATTCCCTATCCAATTCAAAAGCTCTGGATAGATAAAAAAACTTATGCGCTCAAAAAAAGTGAAGCATATTCACTTGCTGAAAAATTGCTTAAGACAGTATACGTAAAAGACTATACATCCATTGGAGGTTTTGTAATACCTTCGCATATTGTTGTTCAGGATAATTTAAAAAAACAAACAAAAACAGAACTCATCCTTGAAACTATTCGCATCAATGAAGCGCTCGATCCTAATTTATTTTCTCTGCAAAATTTATCAATGTAATATGAGGGTTATTTTAGCAATTCGTTGCGCGGTACTTATGGTATTGCGCACCGAATTGTTTCGATAATATATGCGGAGGCAATAATGAGTGCAAAGCAAAGAATGCTATATTGTTTTATAATACTTATTGGGTTAGGTGTTGCAAATCCAGTCCAAACTCAACAGACAGTTAAGATAACTCTCGATACAGGAGCGGTTCTCTATGCGGGTTTAGAAAATGTTAACTGGCTTTCATTTGCGAATTCAGAGTTGGATTTTCAATCGCCAGTATATGACGCGATTCGAGGAAGAGTAACACTACAGGGAACACTTGTATCAATTAACGGAGCGGTAACGACGCTTTTTGATATTACGAGGCTCTTTGTACGTGCACAATTACCTCTTTTTGAAGGCTTTTCTCCGAGAATTACAGTAGGTAAAAATACTATAACATGGGGTATGGGAGCATTTTTCAATGCCGGGAACTTGTTTTTTGGAGAAGCAGGTTCATCAGGTATGCTCACGACAGTCTCAGCGCTTTCAAGAAACGAGACCGATTGGCTTGCCGTACTTTACATGCCTGTTGGTGTGTTTTCTTTTATAGAATGTGTTCTGCATGTACCTCTATCGGAATACACCATTGTTTCATCACCACAGGGAAATCTCATGCTGCCCATTGCACAGTCAGCTGGCACTCAGAGTATGTATGGAGTGCGCTGGTATGCTGATTTTGAAGCGCTTGCTCTGGAAGCTGCATGGAATTATAAAGAAACAGACAATACTCATAAGGTTGCCATTTCTGCAGCGAGTGCTCTGGGTAGTGTAGAACTGTATAGTAGTTTAAACTGCGTGATACCGTATGAGCAACCATGCGTGAGCGGCGGTATCCTCATTTTAAATTTCATTCCTGGTATAGATGCTACAAGTGTGCGATTTGAGTGTCTCGTTCAGCCGGAAAAACCCTGGTCACAAACCGAGCTGTCAGAGGAGATGCGACAGTCTGGATATCCATACGGTTTACACATCCTGGCTGATATAGCATTTGGTTTCGACACAATTAGTTTCACGACACGAACACTCTATTCTCCCATCGATAGCTCTGCATTGTTTGTGCTGACTGTGCTCTGGAAGCCTTATCAGGGACTCTGGTACTATGTAAGCAGTACTTTCAATGCAGGTGGCCAAGGAACACTCTATGAAAGCTGGACTCAAAGCAGCTGGTCAGTAATTGGCGGATTGAGAATGATTTTTTAAGATTAAAATAAAAACAGGGGCATTTCATAGCCCCTGTCATTGTGTACTGGCTATTTTTTATCCTTAATTTTTTCTTTTTCTTTATGGATTTTTTGTTCTACTTTATCCATCATTTTATCTATACCTGCTATGAGGTCGAAGTCCTTTTCTTCGATATGTGCCGTTGTACCCCAGCGGAAATTGATTGTTGTTTCACATTTAAACTGCTTTTCCTTGGTAAAGCAGAACATCAAATCGACAATCGAGTCCCTTGCATGGTTGATACGTTCGAGCTTCTTGTCCAGATAGGAACGTGCTGACTCCCCAAGATCAAAATGAACGCTCCGGACATCAATGTTCATGAAAACCTCCTTAAAAGCTTGTTATTGTTATATATGCCGGTAGTAGTTAACCAGTATAATATACTCATCATTTGTAAACGATTCAATTTTTCTTTCTCCCTTTGCGTTCAAAAGATGAATCGAGCTGAAGCATTTTACGGTACTTTGCCACAGTACGTCGAGCTATTTGTATGCCACGTAAAGCAAGCTTTTCAGCTATTGCTTGATCAGAAAGCGCATCAGGTTCGTTTTGAATGATTTCTTTAATTATTTCTTTAACAGCACCTTGAGCGTAGCGTGATCCTGTACTGCCAGCTCCGGAAATGCTGTTTGAAAAAAAGTATCGCAGTTCGAATATGCCATAGTCAGTTTGAATAAATTTTCCATTCACGAGACGCGAAATTGTTGATTCATGTAGTTCCAGGTGCTGCGCAATATCTTTTAATGTGAGCGGTGCAAGATGGCGCGGTCCCTTAATAAAAAAGGCGCGCTGAAAATCAATTAGTGCACGAACTACCCGCAGTAAAGTTTTATTTCGTTGCTGAATACTCTGAATAAATTCCTGTGCTTTTCTAACATTTTCTTTTACAAATAGTGTTGTAGCCCTGTCGTACTGTTTTTCAAGCAGTGTGTTAAAATATGGATTGATACTGAGTACAGGAAATTCTTCTTCATTAATAGTAATAATAAAATCACCATTTTCGCGACGAACAATCACATCGGGTGTAATGTATCGAACATTATTGGGTGCATACTGCCTTCCCGGGAAAGGGTTAAGGGTTTTAATGTAGGTTAGTATATGCTCAAGCTCTTCTTGATCAATTTTAAGAAGTTTTTGGATCTCTTTAGTCTTATTGTGTTCAAGAAGATCAAAGTATCGCTCTAGAATAACTTGCGCATACGGAGGAGCAGCCGGATCTAATTTTGCTTGAACAATGAGGGACTCTTGAAAATTCCTGGTACAGGTTCCAATAGGCTCCAAATGTTGAATAAGATCGATAGCAGTATGTACATCTTCCTGTGGAAAATCTTTACAAACAACGAATGGATCCTCAATATGAAAGCCTTTATCATCGAGATTCTGAATTAAGAGCTCACCAGCTTTTAAAATACTTTCAGAAACAGGCTGGATACGAAGCTGTTCTAGTAAATGCTCCTGGAGTGTTTCTTCGTTGCTAAGAATTTTTTCAAATAATTCTTGATGTGATTGTTTAGGTTTAGTATGTTTTTCATAATTTGTATTAGTCTCTGTTTGCTGTGTACTGGTTGTTCCTGCAATTTCAGGATTGGTTCTAATACTGTCAAGAGAGACTACTGATGGATCATAAATTACCTCAAGTGCAGGGTTTTTTTCTAATTCAGCATTTATGGTTTCTTTGAGTTCCTGGATGGGCATAGCCATAATGCGTATCGATTGAAGCATTTGATGGCTTAGAGTTTGCCGCTGCTCCTGGGTAAGCACCGTTCTGTTTGACTGCATCAGGCTGGTATCTCCTAGTTCCCTGTTTTAACTTTAATCAATTTATTCAAATAGTCAAGAGTAAAAGTGTGTTAAAAAGTGATATTCATGCCAAATAATTGTATGATTAGCGTAGTTTTCTTGACGATTTAGCTGATTTTTATTATTTTACATTCGAAATTACACATTATTCGTGGTAAAAAGAGGGATTTTGTGCATAAAACAAATAATTCTGAGAAAAAAGAAAAACATGAAGAAGAGCATGAGACTCGTGTGACACAAGATGATGCCGTTGCAGAACAGGCATCAGGCAAGTCTGAACAAAACAGTGAAAATGTTACCACTAGCTCATGCAAGGAAGAAATTGAATTGCTTAAAGAGAAGAATGAACAAATTGAAAATCTGCAAAAAGAACTTGCAGAAGCTAAAGAACAGTATTTGCGGAAACTTGCTGATTATGAAAATTTTCGCAAACGTATGTTCAGAGAGCGTGATGAAGCAGTGGCATATGCTAATACGCAGCTCCTGACTGATCTTGTTGATGTTCTGGATAATTTCGACCGTGCAATTCAGAGTGCAGAGGTTTCAAAAGACTTTACTGCATTGCATGACGGTATCGTAATGATTCAGAAGCATTTTTTAAGTTTGCTAGAGGGGAAATATGGTCTCAAACGATTCGATTCTCTCAATGTTGAATTTGATCCACACAAACATGAGGCTATGTCCAGCGAAATCGGTGACTGCAAATATCCAATCGTTATTGAGGAATACAGCAAAGGATACATGCTCAAAGACCGTGTGCTGCGAACAGCTCGCGTAAAAGTGAGAATGCCTCAAGTAACTACTGACCCTGCAAAGGGGCAGGAGAGCGAAACTAATTCAGCAGCTCAGCATGATAGTGCTGGACAGGAACAGCAAAATACTACTGGTGCAGAGAATCCATCAAACTCTGCTGGTAATAACTAATAAGAGTCTAATATAAGGAGAATATAGAGTATGGGTAGAATTATAGGAATTGACCTTGGTACAACAAACAGTTGTGTTGCGGTAATGGAAGGTGGTGAACCACTTGTTATTGCCAATTCAGAAGGACAGAGAACTACTCCTTCTATTGTGGGATTTACTCAGAAAGGTGAGCGTGTAGTAGGACAGCCTGCAAAGAACCAGATGATCACTAACCCGGAAAAAACTGTTTATTCAATCAAGCGGTTTATGGGCCGCAGATATGATGAAGTTCAGGGAGAAATCAAGCTGGTACCCTATAAAGTAGTTCCACATCAGAACGATGTGCGTGTATCTATCGATGATAAACTGTACAGTCCTCAAGAAATTAGCGCATTCATTTTGCAAAAAATGAAAAAAACAGCAGAGGACTATCTTGGGGAAACAGTAACCGAGGCTGTAATTACCGTACCTGCTTATTTTAACGATGCACAGCGTCAGGCAACTAAGGATGCAGGAAAAATTGCAGGACTTGAAGTAAAACGTATTATCAATGAGCCAACTGCGGCTGCGCTTGCATATGGTTTTAACAAAGATCAGAGCAAAGAAAAACTTATCGCTGTATATGACCTTGGTGGTGGTACCTTTGATATTTCTATTCTTGAACTTGGCGAGGGTGTTTTTGAAGTAAAGAGCACAAATGGCGATACTCACCTTGGTGGTGATGATTTTGATCGCCGTATTATGGAATGGCTCGTTAAAGAGTTTAAGAATGATACCGGTATTGATCTTTCAACAGATCGCATGGCATTACAGCGGCTTAAAGAAGCATCAGAAAAGGCTAAAATAGAGCTTTCCAATGTGCAGCAAACTGAAATCAATCTTCCATTTATTACAGCAGATGCGTCCGGTCCTAAACATCTTCAAAAGACTTTAACCCGGGCAGCTTTTGAACGCATGTGTGATGATCTCTTTGAGCGTACTAAGGAACCATGCCGCAAAGCACTTGCAGATGCAGGTATCACAGCAGCACAGGTTGACGAAGTAATTTTGGTTGGCGGTTCAACCCGCATTCCAAAAGTACAGCAAATTGTACGCGATCTTTTTGGTAAAGAACCCTCAAAAGGAGTAAACCCCGATGAGGCAGTTGCCGTGGGAGCAGCTATTCAGGGGGGTATTCTTGGTGGCGATGTCAAGGACGTACTGCTTCTTGATGTTACTCCACTTTCGCTTGGTATTGAAACGCTCGGTGGAGTATTTACCAGATTAATACCGCGCAATACAACAATACCGTGCCGCAAGAGCCAGATTTTCAGCACTGCAGCTGATAATCAGACTACTGTTTCGATCCATGTTCTGCAGGGTGAGCGGGAAATGGCTTCGCAGAACAGAACGCTCGGCAGGTTTGACCTTGAGGGTATTCCTCCTGCACCGCGCGGTGTTCCTCAAATTGAGGTTACTTTTGATATCGATGCTAACGGTATTGTTCATGTATCAGCCAAAGACCTTGGAACTGGTAAAGAGCAGAAAATCCGTATCGAAGCATCAAGCGGTCTTTCCGAAGCTGATATTGAGCGCATGGTAAAAGAAGCTGAAGCTCATGCAGAAGAAGACAGGCGCGAAAAGGAGCGGGCAGAAACTCGCAATGAAGCCGACTCGTTTGTGTACACTGCAGAAAAAACCTTGAGAGATTTAGGCGATAAGGTTCCTGCAGCAGAAAAAGCTCAGGTAGAGGCTGGTATTGCAGATCTCAAGAAAGCTATTGAATCGAATAACTACGATGACATGAAAGCGAAGCTTGAGAGCCTGAAACAGATTATTTACAAAATCAGTGAAGAGGTCTATAAGCATACAGGTGCACAGCAAGGCGGTGCTCAGGCTAATACGGATGCAGGGCAATCACAGGGATCTAACAATGCCGATGGATCATCGACTCGCACAGCAGAAGATGCAAACTATCGCGTAGTTGATGATGATGAGAAAAAATAAATACGTTCTGCACATGTGCACATAAAATAGTAAGTCTCGATGAGGGCTGCGTTGAGCAGCCCTCAGTCAAGAGGGAATGTAACCGAAAAAACATGGATTGATGAGGAAACCAAGGTGGCAAAAAGGGATTATTACGAGGTACTGGGCATACCTAAAAACGCAAGCAAGGATGATATTAAAAAAGCCTATAGAAAAATGGCAATCCAGTATCATCCCGATAAAAACCCCGGCGATAAAACTGCAGAAGAGCGGTTTAAGGAAGCTACAGAAGCTTACGAAATACTATCCGATGACCAGAAGCGCGCTGCATATGATCAGTTTGGTTTTGCTGGTGTTGACGGAATGGCTGGAGGACAGGGAGCTCAGGACTTTTCTAACATCTACAGAGATTTTGAAGACCTTTTCTCTGGTTTTGGTGACTTCAGTTCCATATTTGATAATCTATTTGGCGGTGGCGGTACTCGTTCACGACGTCAGCATTATGCGAATGAGCCTCAGCGCGGTTCTAACATCCGCTATGATCTCGAAATCACATTCGAGCAGGCAGTTTTTGGTACAAAAGTGCAGATCCAGTATAATCGCAATGAACATTGCCGCGACTGTGGTGGTACAGGTTCTGCAAGCGGGTCAGGACGAAAAACGTGTCCAACCTGTCAGGGTGTAGGCCAGGTACGGCGAAATACCGGATTCTTTTCCATTGCAAGTACCTGTCCACAATGTGGTGGCGATGGTTTTATTGTCGAGAAACCGTGTAAAACATGTTCTGGAACTGGTCTTGTTAAGCGCAAACAGACTATAGAAATTACCATACCTGCTGGTATTGATGATAACCGTAAAGTCACAGTAGCCGGTCAGGGAGATATGGGTCCGAATAACGGACCGGCTGGTGATCTCTATGTTGTTGTACATGTTAGACCGCATCAATATTTTGAACGAAATGGTTCCGATCTCTACTGTGCGGTTCCCGTTTCTGCGATGCGGGCAGCTCTGGGCGGAGAAGTTACAATAACAACTATCGATAAGAAACATATACGAGTTGAAATTCCTGCAGGCACCCAGCATGGTAAACTGTTGCGTATTCGTGGTGAAGGAGTTCCAATAAATGGTGGCAAACACCGCGGTGATTTGTACATTAAAATAATTACCACTGTGCCTCAAACAGTCAGCAAAAAAGGCAGAGATTTGCTTGAAGCATTTCTTGTGGCAGAAGGTGAAAACAAAGAACCTCAACCCATTCCTCTTTCTGAGTTACGAAATCAATGAAAACGACCATAAATACACGGTATCTGCGACTGCCACGCAATAGAGTTTTAGAACTGCAGGGGTTTCCTGCCATTATGGGTATATTGAACGTTACTCCTGATTCTTTCTTTGATGGCAGCCGCGTTACACCAGCTTCCATAGTAGATGCTGCTGCATCGATGATTTCGAGCGGTGCAGCTATTCTTGATATAGGCGGTGAATCATCACGACCTGGTGCAGAATACGTTGATGCTGATACGGAATTGGCACGAGTTATACCAGCAATTGAAGCTGTCCGTTCCCGCTGGGATATACCAATATCAATTGATACCCGAAAATCTGTTGTTGCCGAAGAAGCTCTGCGCGCAGGGGCTGATATAGTGAATGATATATCTGCACTGGGAGAAGATCCCGAACTGGCAACGGTGTGCGCTCGCTATAACGTACCGGTAATTCTTATGCATAAAAAAGGTATTCCTGCTACCATGCAGGATAAGCCTTATTATGAAGATTGCGTTCGAGAAGTTTTGCAGTCGTTGCTTACTGCAGCTCAGAATGCAGAAGCTCATGGGATTGTACGAGATGCTATTGTCATTGATCCTGGAATTGGATTTGGCAAACGTCTGGATGATAACATTGCACTCATGCAGCATATCCCTGATTTCGTTGCAACGGGATACCCAGTACTTATCGGTATTTCTCGAAAAAGCACGATAGGTGCGATTACCGGAAAAGACCCTCATGGTAGACTTCCTGGATCGCTCGGGGCAGCCTGCTGGGCAGCTGAACATGGTGCTGCAATCATACGCGTGCATGATGTGGCAGAAACTGTTGATGCGCTCAAAGTGTATCTTGCGTTCAAAGGGGTATATAAGTCCTAATGCATGCTAAACTTAGTGCTATGAAGCTTGTAAAAAGAATGCCTTGTGTCATGAAGCTTGTGCATAACATTATCTCCACAATTTTCGTGACACTATCGACAATCTCGCTTCTCTGATCTTCTTTCCGGGAATTCAGCACTATTGTTTTACTCAAAATTATGGTACACTTGTAAACACCATGAATATTTCGAGCTTACTGGCATTTTATAAAACATATATTGCACCCGCCGCAGACATCATCATCTTAGCTGTTCTCATCTATCAATTGTACAGGCTTTTAACACGGACACAAGCAATTCAGCTAGCTCGCGGTACTATTTTTCTTGCACTCATCTGGGTTGTCGCGTATGTAATGCAGCTCTCAACACTTTTATGGATACTTAACCTGCTTGCTCCAGGTATTGTTATTGCACTGGCAATTATTTTTCAACCTGAGCTACGCAAAGTTTTTATCAGGCTCGGTCAGGGAGCTCTGTTTAGAAGACAGGGGCAGCAAAAAACAACCAGGTTTGATGTTGTTCTCAATGCTGCTGAGATATTGGCTCAAAAGCGGCGAGGCGCCCTCATAGTGTTTCAGCGGTATATCAGTCTCAATGATATCATTGAAAAGGGTACAAAAATCGATGGTATGCTTTCGTCCTCGTTGCTGCTTTCCATTTTTGAATATAATACACCCCTCCATGATGGTGCTGTCGTTATTAAAGGTGACAGAATTCTTGCAGCTGGCTGTTTTTTACCAGTTTCGGAGCAGCAGGATATTAAAAGAAGTTTTGGGTCACGGCATCGAGTAGCGCTTGGTTTGTCGGAAGTATCCGATGCTGTAATACTAATTGTTTCCGAGGAAACGGGAGCTCTATCTCTTGCGTATGAATCAAAGTTATTTTATAACCTTTCAGTTGCTACAGTAAAGAAGAGGCTCATGCAGCTTATTGAAGATAGAGACCTCGCGGTTTCAGAAGAGGAAATATATGAAGCAGAATAAGCTGGCAAAAATATTTGATAATTGGGTCCCTAAAATTATTAGTCTTATTGCTGCAGCACTGCTTTTTTATTTGTATAATGTAAGTAAGTACGATACCCGTGTGCTTATCATACCGCTTGAACATAGCATTGCTGATACACTCGCACTCGTAAATCCTCTTCCTGCTACTGTTCGTGTAACGCTTAAAGGTGAGTCTAATGTGATTTATTCAATTCCAGAAGACGATATCAGTGCATATGTAAATCTTTCTTCATATACCATACCCGGGACATACAGGGTGCCCATTCGAATTGAAAAAAAAGGTAGTGCTTTAGCAGCCAGCTTTCTTGAATATACCTTGTATCCTCTCGATGTTGAGGCCCAGCTGGATAAAAAAATAACAAAAAAAGTACCTGTTGTACCTGTATTTGGTTCTGAAATGCCTGAAAATTATGAAGTCATAAATATCCGGTTGCAGCCAGAAGAGGTTGAGATAACTTGTCCTGCTGCACTTGCTGATGCTGTTACTAAAATTGAAACTGAGTCAATTGTGACAACATTACAGGAAGGTGTATATAGTTACCGAGCTAAATTAAATTCACCTAAAGAAACTGTTCAAATACTTAATAACCAGGGTGTTATGGTACTATGGGAAGTAAAAAAAATCATAGTGTATAAAACATTTCAGGATATACCGGTTACTATACATGGTCTTAGTGATTCACTTGAGATTGCTGGAGATATCCCTCAGGTAACTTTAAAGGTTTCTGGTTTACGGCAGGATGTTGAATCACTGATATTAGAAAGTAATATGGTAACCATAAATCTTACTGATATAGATCAGCAAGGGGTATATTCTGTTGCAATAGAAACAAAATTTCCTTCTTCGGTACGAGTGGTATCGATTTTACCTTCAAATATTACAGTGCGGGTAATAAAAAAGAAAGTACAATAATGATAATAGGTACGGGTATAGATGTAGTGCATGTAAGTAGACTCGAGCGCTGGTTAACCAATAAAAAACTCATGGAACGCTTTTTCCATGAGGAAGAAATAACTGCATCGCTTTCCCGGGGAAAAAGTGCTGCTCTATCTTTAGCAGCTCGCTTTGCTGCAAAAGAAGCGTTTGGTAAAGCTCTGGGGACAGGGCTAAAAGGTATAGCACTAAAAGATATTTTGGTAAGAAACAACAGCGTGGGGAAACCGGAGTTATTGGTAGTTAATTCGGCTTTAATGGCTTTTGAAAAATCAGGAGCAAAACGAATCCATCTTTCTATGACGCATGAAAGCGATAACGCAATAGCAATTGTAATTCTGGAGGCTTAAATGAAGGTTCAAAACAAGCCCGAAAAAAAACCTGCTAAGATAACCTTTTTATCAAAAGACCTTATCCAGTGTCCTGTGTGTGATGGATCATTCAAACGTGAAGAATTATTTTCCGGAAGAATTAATGTTCATGACCTTACCGATGAATTGCATAGATTGTATAAACCTACAGCTGCTTATGGTGAGGTTATACCACTTATTTACGAAATAGATGTCTGTCCCCATTGTTTTTATGCAGCATTTCGCAGTGATTTTTTACCTGCTGGTAAAAAACTTGCTAAGATTCTGCAGGATCATTTTCAGGAACGAGTAGAAAGTATTCAGCAGCTATTTGAACATGTTGATTTTCAGGAACCACGAACCATAAAAGAAGGATTGGCAAGCTACTTTCTTGCGTTGCAGTGTTATGAATTTTTTCCAAAAGAATTCGCTCCAACCATAAAGCGTGCAATAGCATCGATTCGTGCTGCATGGATTAGTTCAGATTTGCATAAAAAGTATCCTGATGAACACTGGGATTATGTAGCCGATCTCTTTTACCATAAAGCGCGCTTTTTTTATAAATTGGCGCTTGAACTTGAACAGAGCGGGAAAGAACCATATTCATCAACAGTAAGAAACCTTGGTCCTGATATAGATAAAAACTACGGTCATGAGGGTGTAATTTACATGTCAGCAATTCTTGAACTCAAATATGGTCCCCGAGATAATATGGAATATCGTATCAAAGAACTTAATGCAAGAAAAAATGCTGTAGCGCGCATGTTTGGTGTTGGTAAAAAAACTAAATCAAAACCCGGGCCGCTACTTGATAAAGCCCGTGAACTGTATGAAATGATAAAAAAAGAATTAAAGGATCAAGCTGATGATGAGGAATAGATGCATAAAACTCACATTAGCATACGATGGTACTGATTTCGCTGGATGGCAGTGTCAGAACGGTTTTCGTTCGGTACAGGGAGAACTTGAACGAGCACTCTCAAAAATGCACGGTCATGATATTACTGTTATTGGAGCAGGAAGAACTGATAGCGGTGTTCATGCTCGAGGACAGGTTGCGCATTTCCATACTGATATTGCAAGCATTCCCGCAGATAAGTTCAAACTGGCACTCAATAAACTCTTGCCACGCGATATTCGCATTATTTGTGCGGAAGAAATGCCGCATAATTTTCATGCTCGTTTTGATGCACGGTACAGACGTTATAAATATTTTATTAGACCTGGAGATACGCCATATCCGTTTGAGGATAGGTATGCCTGGCGAATATTCCACTATCCTGACATCAACAGGCTTAATGCAATGGCTTCCTGTTTAAAAGGTGAGCTCGATTGCTCTGCCTTTGCAAGTGCAAAAGATAAAAGCCCGCATAAATTCCGCTATTTGTACCATGCCTGTTTTTATTATGAAGGTGAAGCTCTTGTTTTTGATATAGCAGCAAATGCTTTTCTCTGGAGAATGGTGCGCTCTCTTGTTGGTACTTTAATCGAACTTGATAAGAATAATGCAGAACCTGATATGTTTAAAAAAATTCTTTTAAGTAAAAATAGAGAGGAGGCAGGAACAACAGCGCCAGCACATGGTCTTTTTTTGTGGTATGTTGGCTATTACAATAATACAGAAGAAAATGAAAACATACAAAAAGATTCTGGAAATTCTTTTGATAAAGCAGTAGATTTAACTGTAAATAGAACGAGACTGGTGCCTGGCCTTGGCTATATCAATGAATAGATACACATGACACCGGATTTACAGAAATCTATTATTTGCTGATTCTGGAGGTATAGTATGAAAAATCAGTGGCAGGTTTTTATAGCGCTGTTTGCCATATTCACGCTCTCTGTTTTTGGTTGCTCGAAAAGCGCTCCTTTGCAAAGTTTTTCACGATCAGATTCAGTTATGAATAAAAGCGTTTCTGAAGCGCCAGCAATGTCTCCCATAAAGGAGTCTGCTCAGGCTGCAGCTGCTAGTAGCAACATACAGGTGCCAGCAGGGAGAAAACTCATCTATACTGCTTCTGTAGAAATAGTTGTAACAAAACCAAATGATATTGTAAAAATTCTTAACACTGAGCTTGCAAATTTTGGTGGATATGTTGCAAGTCAGGATATATGGGAAGATGGTATAACATATGAAATCCGGGTTCCTGTTGAAAATCTCAATCGTTTTATGGATCTTTTGCCCAATTTAGGAAAAATAAGAAGGCAAACATTACAGGCTCAAGATGTAACTGATTACTACTATGACTTAGAGAATAGGGTAAAAAATAAACGGATCCTTGTAGAGCGATACCAGACTTACCTTAAGAGTGCAAAAAATGTTGAAGATCTATTAAATATCGAGCGCTTTTTGAATGATGCCACAGCAGAACTTGAGAGTCTTGAGGGGAGTTTTAAGGGGCTTGTGAAGCAGGTAGACTATGCAACGGTAACACTGACAATTGAATCGGAAATAAAATCGAGTGCATCAAAGCCTACGCTCTGGGAGCGGTTGCGGGATCTTTTTATAGGTTTTGGTTCCGGCATACAGAGTTTTGCAGTGATTATTGTGGCAATATTGTTATACGGTATTCCACTGCTTGTCGTTGTACTTCTGTTCTGGTGGCTGTTGTTTGGAAAAATCGGCTTACTGAGAAAGCTGTTTAGACTTGTTGGTATGACTAAACATGAGCCAGAAAAAAAATAGGAGTTTGTATTAAACAACAGGAGCTTGCACTAGTGTTTCAGACAACCGTGGGTCCATATGTGTAGCTGCTCATGGTTGTCTGTGCGTGTTCGTTAGAATTCACCTGCAAACACCACTTCGGGCTCAAGGGAAAACCCAAACTGTTGTAATGCTTCAGTTTGAGCAAGCTCAATCAATGCGCGCATATCACGTGCCGAAGCATTGCCTGCATTTACAAAAATATTAGCGTGCTTTGGAGACACCATTGCATCGCCAATACGCTTTCCGCGAAAATTGAGTTCATCAAGAATCATGCCTGTTGGTTTTCCGAAAGCACGATTGTTTTTAAACATGCTGCCTGCAGATGGATAATCAAAATGACCTTTTGCAATACGATCTGCTGTGTAGTGTTCCATTTCCTTTAGAATTTCGCTCTCGTTTTTTTGTGTTACTAAAAATTCAGCTTTAAGGATTATGGATGACTCATAGGCTCCACCAGGCATAAAAGGCGTCTTTTTATATTCCCATGAATGTTGACTCCGTTCAATAGAACAGGTTGCGAATGTCTTTGGATTAAAAAAATGAATGCGAGTGAGAACATCTGCAATTTCATGATTGTAACAGCGGGCATTCATGTATACAGCACCACCTACCGTTCCGGGAAGTGATGCTGAAAACTCAAACCCTGACCAACTTTCATGAGCGAGGTTTTCTGCTAACCGAGCAATTGAAAGACCAGCTTCTGCACAGACTATTGCATTGCGTGGTTCCGCTGATGCATTTGGAGGAGCAGCGGTAATACTGTAGCGCGTAAGCAGTTCCGTGCTGATAACAACGCCACGAATACCCCTGTCGCCAACAAGCAGGTTTGCGCCTCCCCCCAGAATAAAGTATGGAATGTTTTCCTGTATACAAAATGAAAGCAATGCACAAAAGGTTTCAATAGAGGGAGGCGTGCAAAAAATATCAGCAGGACCACCGATACGAATTGTTGTATGCAATTTCATCGGCTCATGCTCTCTGATTTCCATTGTGCCTGAAAACATGTCTGTGAGTTTTGAAGTGTTCATGTACCATTCCTCTAGCTGTCAGTAATGCAACGAACCTTGTGAAAGTGGCTAATTGCTATTGTTTTCCGGAAGATTCCTGCCATATCGTAGCGACACTGCTTTGAGCCAGGTTTGTCGTGATTCATTAAAATCATCGCTACGCATACGCCAGAGCCAGTTTCCTCCGAGCACTGAAGGTGTATTCATGCGAGCATCACTTCCGAGCTCAAGAATATCCTGCATAGGAATTATAGCAAATTGAGATACCGATTTTAATGCTTCCTGAATGAGTGCTCGCGGAAAGGATTCTGGCCAATACCCCAGGTATTCTGCTATGCATGCTTTTTCCCAATCGGGAGCCTTGCTGTATTTACCTTGAAGGGTATCATTGTCATGTGTCCCCGTATACATCACCGAACGGATAGGACAATTGTGTGGCAGGAACTGGTTAGTACCTGCATAGAAATTGTCAATCCGTTGACCATCAAAGGCAAACTGCAATACCTTCATGCCGGGGAAATTAAAATTTTCCATAAGCTCGACAACATCATCGGTAATGACACCAAGATCTTCTGCAATAATGGGGAGTGGTTTACCGAGCACCTGTTCCATTTCTTTAAATAGTGCCTCACCTTCTGCTGGTAACCATTCACCATGTTCAGCTGTTGGGTTCCCTGCGGGGACAGACCAGTATCCTGCAAACCCGCGGAAGTGATCGATACGAACGTAATCGTAGAGCTCCATCGAGATACGCATCCGTTCAATCCACCAGGTGAACTTAGTTTTTTTATGTTCACTCCATCGGTATGTAGGATTTCCCCAGAGCTGTCCCGTCGGACTAAAGTAATCGGGAGGAACTCCAGCAACCGTGATAGGTGCAAAATTCTTGTCGAGGTTAAAAAGTTCAGGATGGGACCACACATCAGCAGAATCAAGAGCTACAAATATTGGAATATCGCCAATAATGGCAATTCCCTGTTCCTTAGCATAGCGTTTTAGTTTTGCCCACTGGGAAAAGAAAAAGAACTGAATTACCTTGAGAACCTCAATTTCATGAGCATGATCTTTTTTCCACTCTAGAACAGCTTTTGATGTATGCTGTCTGAGTTCTATGGGCCAGTATGTGTTCCAAGTCGAGACAGCACCTTCCTGTTGTGCTTTTTCGTCATGGTAATTTTTAATAGAACGGAATACCGTGTAATCATCGAGCCAGTAACACTGCTGCTCTTTAAATGTCTGGTATGCTGTATCATCAGGGTGCAGTTCGAGAAAGCGTTCAGCAGCACGAGTAAGGAGCGGTAGTACAGTCTGTTTAACAGCCCAGTAGTCTACTGTGTGAGATGGCAGGCTGTCTAATGCGCTCAGAGATGAATCTGGTAAGAGACCTGCTTCTGCAAGTTCATGGCAATCTATGAGTATTTCATTCCCTGCAAAGCTAGAAAAAGGTGCATAGGGTGAATCGCCATATCCGGTTGGTCCTAGCGGTAAAATCTGCCAGAGGGTCTGTCCCGCTCTTTTAAGCGCGTCGATAAACCGATGCGCAGGCTTACCAATTGTACCGATTCCTGGAGAGCCGGGAAGCGATGTGATATGGAGCAAAATTCCGCTTGAACGTCTATGCATATTGTGTCCTTTATCTGAGAGGATTCATGTATCAATCAACAACTATCAATAGTATTGGTGCATGTATAGTAGCACGTTTAACCGATTTAATAAAGCGATACCATGTAAAAGTGATTTTTATATATAGTATATTGACTATATAAATAAATATATATATATTTAATATATCTGATTGTTATGGAGTATGCAATGAAAGCACTTATTATTGGCGGTGTAGCAGCAGGTGCTACGGCTGCAGCACGAATTAGAAGACTTGATGAACATGCTGAAATTACTATTGTAGAGCGCGGTCCATATGTTTCGTTTGCTAACTGTGGTTTGCCCTATCATATTTCTGGGGCTATTGAAAAACGAAGTAAGCTGCTTGTTCAAACGCCAGAAGGCTTTATGAGCCGCTACCGTGTTCAGGTTATGCTCAATACCGAAGCAATAGCGGTGAATAGAAACAGCAAGCAGGTTACAGTTGATACCAAAACAGCAGAAGGTAGTACCGAACAGGCGCTGGCGTATGACGTATTGCTGCTTGCTCAGGGAGGAACTCCTGTTTTCCCAAACATTGAAGGTATCGATGCTCCTCATGTATTCAAGCTCTGGACTATTCCTGATATGGATAAAATTCTTAAACATATCAAAGAACAATCGCCTCGCAATGCAGTAGTGATTGGCGGCGGTTTTATTGGACTTGAAACAGCTGAAGCGTTTGTTGAGCGAGGACTTACCGTAACCATTGTCGAGGCACTCGATCATGTAATGCCACAGCTCGATGCAGTATATGGCAGGCATGTCGAAGATCAGTTCAAAGAAAGAGGCGCAGCTGTTTACACAAATGCTGTTGTAAAAAAAATAACCGATACTGCAGTTATCCTTGGTAATGGTACAGCAATACCAGCAGATCTTGTCTTAGTGTCAGCTGGTGTTAAACCGAATACTGAACTAGCGCAAAAAGCTGGGCTTGAAATTGGTAAGACTGGTGGTCTTGCTGTTGATGAATTCCTTAGAACGAGTGATCCTTGGATCTGGGCTGCAGGAGACATGATCGAAATTGAATCAAAAATCTCAAATGCAAAAGTACGAATACCGCTTGCAGGACCTGCTAACAGGCAGGGGCGTATTGCTGCAACAAATGCTGTGCTTGCATGGCATAGCGGAAAATCAATGCCAGAGTCTATGAGCATGCTTACTCCAATGAGCTATAAGGGTGCCCTGGGAACTTCTGTTATCAAAATATTTGATACAACACTTGCGAGTACAGGTCTTTCTTTTACCCAAGCAAAGCGAGCAGGGTTACCTGTACGAGAAGTTTCGCTCATTAAAGGTAATCATGCAGGTTACTATCCTGGTGCAGAAGATATTTTGTTAACATTGGTGTACAACGAAAAGAATGGACGTCTCCTTGGAGCTGAAGCTTTTGGCAAACAAGGTGTAGAAAAACGCATCGATGCGGTCGCAGTTGCATTGCATGCAGGCTTGACTGTATACGACTTGGCTGAAATCGATTTTGCGTATGCGCCACCATATTCATCTGCAAATGATCCTCTTAATATGGCTGCGTTTATGGCTGTAAACAATCTTTCCGGATACAGTCCTGTTATCAGTATGGATGAAATAGAAACATCGTTAAAAAATCCAGATGCAGTACTGTGGCTGGACGTGCGTAATTATGGTGAATATGCAAAAGGACACATTAAAAACAGCCTGCATATCCCTGTTGATGAGCTGCGTGACAGGATAGATGAAATCCCTCGCGATAAGCCAATTTACTGTATTTCGGTCGGAGGGTTCGAAGGTCATCTAGCTGTAAGAATGTTAAAGCAGCATGGATTCAAGCATGTTAAAAATATATCGGGAGGATGGTCACATCTCAAGTTTATGAGAGGATTATCTATTGAATAGTTCAATACAAACCAGATGATTTGGCAAGAAAAATTAACAAAGAGGAGCTAACTATGGCAAATGTTATTGAAGAGAAAATTAAAGCAGGTGCACTTGTGGTTGATGTCCGAACCGAAGACGAGTTTATGGATGAAGCATTCCCCGGTGCAGTGAACATTCCTTTAGGAGTATTGCAGCAGCAGCTCAATAAATTGGAACCTAAAGATAGGCCTGTTGTTCTTTACTGCGCTAGCGGTGCCCGGAGTGCTATGGCTGCTAGAATACTTAAAATGGCTGGCTGGAAGGATGTCATCAATGCTGGCGGTCTCTATGATATGCCCGGTATGTGAAAAAGTGCAGCGCTATATGGTATGTGAAGAGAGCGCAGCAATATAACCCCGGTAGAAACAAAGAATAAACGTGTTTGAAAAAAGGCTGTCGGTAAGACAGCCTTTTTTAGTGTTTATGCATTTTGACAGACCACCTTTGCTGAATTATACTTTTTGCAACATGTGTTATATGCAAGGAGGATAATGTAGATAATTATGACAAAACAGCAAAAAACATTGCTCTTAGTGTTAATGGTTCTTGTCATGATAACACTCAATGCAGATGGTAATGTTATGGCACCCATGCTTTCTCGAATTGAAGCTGATTTTGGTGTCAATGATGATGCAATAGGGAATATGATGGCTCTCTTTACACTGGTCGGTGCAGCAGTATCCCTCTTGTGGGGCTATTTTGTTGATAAGGCAAGCAGAAAAATGCTCTTTGTCCTTTCGGTTGCAATCGGTGAAATACCATGCCTGCTTACCTACTGGGCACCTAATTTTACTGTGTTCTATATACTTCGCATTCTTACCGGTATTGGAGTAGGCGCAGCATTTCCTCTCGTGTTTTCGATACTGGGTGATATATATGATGAAAAAGAAAGACCGTTTACAACAGCTGTGCTTACTACATCGTTTGGGCTCGGGAACATTGTCGGAACAGTGGTTGGCGGATATTTAGGACCCAGTCTTGGCTGGAGGCTTCCTTTTATTTTGGTATCAGTACCAAATGTTATTTTTGTATTACTTTTTATGGTATTTGTACCAGAACCGCAAAAAGCTGCTTCAGAGGAAGCAACAAAGGAACTTGTTGCAGCAGGTGTACTGTATCCTAAAACAATCAAACTTGCCGATTACGCAACCCTTGTAAAAGTACCAACCAATGTGTGGCTTTTTGTTCAGGGCATTGCAGGAACGATACCCTGGGGGGCATTCTTCTTTCTCAATAAATTTCTCGAAACCGAAAAACATTTTTCGGTTGAAGTTGCCACAACTATCTTTTTAGTGTTTGGAATTGGTATGGTTATTGGAACCATTGTCGGAGGAAAGCTTGGTCAGCTTGTGTTTGTAAAAAACAATCGCATGCTTCCCGTATTTTGCGGTATTACCACATTGTTCGGTATGATAGTGACCCTCGGAGTAATATTGGTCAATCTTAGCGTGCCGCTCATGTTGATAAGCGGCTTTTTAGCAGCATTTTTTGCAGCTATGACAGGTCCCAATATGCGCGCAATGTTAATGGATGTAAACCCACCAGAAAAGCGAGGAGCAATATTCTCAATCTTCAATCTTACCGATTCATTGGGTAATGGTATCGGAAGATGGGTTGCAGGTCTTATTTCCGTAGCCACAACGCTCACTATTTCTCTTGCCGTTTCTGTATCATTCTGGACCATTTGTGGCATTGTTCTTGTTACAATTGGCGGTATCTTTATTCGCGATATGAAGCACATGCATGAACAATTAGCTAAAGTTGCAGAAGAAATGAAACGCTCGGTATCTCGTACAAATTAAATGTTGTGGAGATAATTTTATGCAACAAGCTTCATGACACTGAGTTCGATACCATAGCGCCAGCGGAAAAACATGTTAAGGCCAAAGCGCTTTGAACATGGTGTGAGCTGTGCAGTGATTAATGATTCATCAGTATGTATGAAAGCTTGTGAGAAGTTATAGTGAAAGTGATGGCTAAATATCGGGCTGGTGGGAATTGAACCCACGACCTCTTGGTCCCGAACCAAGCGCGCTAGCCCCTGCGCTACAACCCGATTGACTATGTTGCAGAATGATGATCGGCCACTATAGGCTAGTGGTCATAATAAAAAAGCCCGCTTTTGAAGCAGGCTTTCGGGAGCGACGGGGCTTGAACCCGCGATCTCCGGCTTGACAGGCCAGCGCGATAACCAGCTTCGCTACGCCCCCGTGTCAGTTGACAGTAACGGACTATACCGATTTATCGCACTTTTGTCAAGCATTTTGTCAGGAAGCTTGTGCTTTTTCTACAAGTTTTTTCACAATAAACGTGGCAACATCATCAGCGTATGTGCCACGACCGAAACCGGCATCAAATCCGAGCTCTACAGCAAGCTTGTTGCCGATGCGCGGACCACCGGCTATACAGATAAACCTGTCTCGCAGGTTCTTTGCCTCAAGCAGTTCTATAAATTCGGTCATGTTATGAATGTGTGTATCTTTTTGTGTAACTACCTGGCTTACGAGAATAGCATCAGCTTTAACTTTTACAGCAAAATCGATGAGCTTTTCATTGGGAACCTGTGCTCCAAGATTGTAGGCTTCTATTTCGGGATAGCGTTCGAGTCCATAGTGGTGGTTATAACCCTTCATGTTCATAATGGCGTCAATACCTACAGTATGTGCATCGAAGCCTGTGCATGCACCAACAACGACAACTTTGCGCTTTATATGCTGCCTGATAAACTCATTGACTTCATCCATGCTCATTGAGGCATCTTTATCGATTTCATCAGCTTCAACTGTATCAAAATCGATTGCGGTTTCGGATTTGCCATACACTACATAAAAGGAAAATTCTTCTGAGAGCGGAGCAGAGTGCACTACTTCGCATTCTTTGAAACCCCATGCAAGTACAAGTTTCCGTGCAGCCTCTCTGCCGCGGGCTCCATCCGGCACCGGGAGGGTAAACGAAAGCTGGACTTTACCGTCATCAAGCGTGTCACCATATGTTCTTATGAGCTTCATATCGTTTCTCCCTTATTTTATGTTGAGCTCTTGTTTGAGCTGCTTTTCAAATGGATTAAAATACTGTGGCCCCTTCTTAATGAGCCCTTCAAATCCTTTTCCGCCATCCTTTGGACGCTTTACATCAGCAAAAAGTCCGCGTTCGATGGCATCAAACAAACCAATTGCCTGAACTTCCTCAAGGAATTTTATTGTCTTATCGAGCACCTCATGCGCACGGCGTACAATAATACCATCTTTTCTAAACTCTATATCGTCATAAAAATCTTCAATATTGTTCATAATGTATTTTGCATTATCGACGGCAATGTACCGGTCCATCATAAATGGTGTGTGAATAGCTTCGGTGAGCATGCCAAGGAGATGAATACCCTGATTCGTAGCTTTAGAAACAAAATTAAACATGCTGTCCATGACTAAGCCTTTGAAAATGTCTCCTGACATGAACTTTGTGGGTGGCATGTACTTGAGCGGATGCTCTGGGAAAATTTCGCGCGCCATCTGAGCCTGGGCAAGCTCATAGAGGAATCCATTTTTAATGGAAGGATCCATTTCAAAAGCGTGACCTAATCCGAGAAGACGCGCAGGAAGCCCTGCCATAAATCCAAACTGCTCATTCAAGAGTTGGCTTGCCAGTACGGTATATGCTTTTTCATACGCATCGCTTGTAGTAAGGTAGTTGTCCTCTCCGGTATTAATAATGATACCAGCATATGCATTGATCATGCGGCTGAACTTCTGGTCAACAAAAGTACGGTACATGTTGATGTCGCGGAAGAGGATGCCGTACATTGAGTCATTGAGCATCATGTCTAGCCGTTCAAGAGCGCCCATTGCAGCAATTTCCGGCATACAGAGACCCGATGCATAGTTGGTGAGCATGATATACCGTTTTTCCTGCTCGGTTACCTCGTCGAGTGCAGCGCGCATGATTCGGAAGTTTTCCTGCGTTGCGTAGGTTCCGCCAAATCCTTCTGTAGTTGCTCCGTACGGAACATAATCGAGCAAGCTTTGCGCGGTTGTGCGGATTACAGCTATAACATCAGCACCCTGTTTTGCTGCAGCCTTTGCCTGTTTGACATCTTCATAGATATTACCAGTAGCAACGATAAGATAGAGAAGTGGTTTGTTATTGCGGTCATGAAACTCTTCAAGCTTTTTGTCTCGATATGCACGGTTGTCTTTTATTTTCCCCAGACCCTGTGCTACTAGTTCATTGCATTTTGCTTCAATTGCTGAGCGGTCGCCTAACGGAAGGCTCATAACATTGAAACCTTCTGCAATTTTTTTATTGAGTTCCTGAGTAGAAAGACCGGTTTTAATGAGTGCATTGATATATCGAATAATAACACCGTCTTCGAGCAGTGCTGGATCTGCAGCTTTAACCTGATCCACAACGAGGTTGGGGACGGGTACACCATCGGCATTAGCACCATCAGCTCCTGCCAGTCGGAGCGTAGCGCGTTCAACCGTCACTGAACTGTGAGCATCGATAAATGCCCCTACAGGAGCAGCAATCTGTTTAGCAAGCTGGCGGGCATAATCGATTCTGTCTTTAGGAAGATGCAGTTTGATTCTCATAGTACATCCTTTTTTTAGAGTGAGAATTATACTAAACCTGCAGTTAAAGAAACAGCAGGAAGCACCATATGTAGTTATCTACTCTATAAGAAAATATTGTTATTTGCAAGGCCGCGCAATATAGTTTGTCTCGTTATGAGTATTCTCCCCGCACTGGTACGTTTTCGATGTGTAAATATTTTTCTACTTCTCGTTCGATGAAACGAGCCTGTTCATCAGCAGGAAGTCCTTTAAGTAGTTTTATATCCCGGCCGCTCTGCGTTATGAGATTTATGTCATACGTAACGCTTGTTCCGTTTCTTGAATGAGATTCCTGCCGTTTGACATAGAGCTGTTTTATATCTGAGCGCGGAATGGTTCTGTTTCCCCGCCATGGAAGCGGATGATGTTTAATGCGAAGGTTTTCCCAATCGACACTGATCGTTGTTTTGTTGAAAAAACCGCAGAGAGAGTAGTAGAGTAAATAGACTCCGACAGCAACGTGGATGAGCGGAAATAAGTAGAATATGAGAAGAAAATTGGATGTTTCTTCACCCGGAGCAGCGATTGAACCAAGAATGCTATACCAGAAAAAAAGAAACCCACACCAGACTAGTGCAAAAATCCCGGTAAAAATATGCAGCACAGAAAACCATTTTCTGGTAATTTCAATACCTGTTCCTGTGTTATTGAGTTCAAGGCCTTCTGGTAGCCCTGGATCGAGATAGGTCTGATTATCCATTGTGTTTCCTCCTCTTACTTATAGCAGCTTGCTATGAAATCATCATGCTGTTTCTTTTTGCATGCTAATTTACTGTCAGTGTTGAGTCATCAACATATCCTTGACCATTAGTAAAAATTTGCACATAGCGGCAATTAACCGAAATTCCCGATACCGAAAAACTGCTCGACGTTCCGCCTGGTACATGGAAGGTGTAGATTGTTGTCCATTTGGTGCCATCGTTTGAAATGCGAATCTGCCTTGTATAGGTTATATTTTTTTGTTTCGATGGACCTGCGACTATAGTTTCGGAAAGTGATTGAATTGCTGGTAGTGAACCAAGATCGTACGTATGACTTTGATGCCAGCCCCAGCTTCTGTTGTATATGGGATACTCTCTGGTATCATTTGCTGTTTTTGTAATTTTTGTATAGGTTGCTTGAGTGTTTTGTGTCTGAACAGGCTGGGAAGGCGGTGTGCAGAAACCAACTGTGTCGATGCCTGCTACTGCTCCTCCAACAATGACAAAGCCGGATCCGGTTACTATGCCGCTTGCATCACAACGCAGTCCGACTCGTACGGTATTGCGTCCGTTTGTGGTGTTAAAGGAAAATGTATCAACAATACGGGTTGCGATGTTTGCATTTGCCAGGGTTTCCAGATTGGCAAGCAGATTCATATCATCGTAAATGGTGCACAATTGTTCAAGAGCTTTAATGCTGCCTGCCCATACATCACAGTAGATTCCAAGCGCTCCGCTTGACTTATTGCCCCATGCTTTACCTTTCGAAACACCAACTGTTTCATGCTGCCATGGAGACGATAGTTCATACGGTGCCTTGTAGGCATAGTAAACAGCTTGAAGTTTATCGAGCGCACTATCGATTTTTTTATCACCTTCGCCAGTGGCAAGCCAGCGGTTTGCATAAAACATAGCCTGTTCTCCAGCACTTCTGTTAAAAACAACCACCGCACCGAGAAACCAACCTGGCCTATTGTTTTTGTTATCATGCTTAATTTGCAGTTTTTGTAATGTCCCATAAGAATTTATAGTAGGCGGCATCAGTCGGAATGTGTCCCAGCTTGAGTTTTCAAAGAGCCCATTTGTCGATTCGATACAGTTTGATTGAAACATTTGCATCAGTGCCGGCACCATCAACAGAACCCGTTATGACCAGTACGTCATAACCACTAAAACTCTATGCATGTACTGAAAAGCTTATAGCAGCACAAAAAAAGAAAAATAATGACTTTTTAGACAAAGTGTCCTCCTTGTTAAAAAAAAATATGCTGCATAAAAAGTATATAGTAAAGCTTATTATTAAGTATAATTCACGCTTCAGTATTTTCAAGTTGTCGTGTTTATTTTTTTGTGCTTAAGAACAGATGTTGTGTAAACCCAGCTTTGACAATAGCAAAATGCGGTTTTATAATTAGTAATTGCAAAAGATAATTTTATTAAAAATGAATGAGGAGGTGTGTATGAAAAAATTAAGTTTGCTTGTATTGGTATTAGTTTTTACCAGCATAGCAGTTGTTTTGTATGGACAATTTACTACAGTTGAACCGCCAAAAACATACGGAAATCCTGATTTGCGAAATATCAAAATTGGCTATGTTATACCGGAGCTTTGCGATGGAGGCGGTAAATACAATGATGCGTGGTCATCAACGTTTTTGAAAGCGGAAGGAAAGCCTCCTGTAAAGCCTGAACCAACTGGAGATGAAGACGCTGACATGCAAGCGGAGTATGAATATGCCTGGGCGCTGGCAAACTGGGCAAGCATGTATTCTGCGCAAAGCCTCAGGGATAATAATCCAGAGACATGCTGGGTGGAAGGCGTTAAAGGGACAGGTATAGGAGAAGTTGTCATAGCACCAATACCAGGATTAAAGAATATTGGCATACGCAATGGTTTCCAAAAAAACGCGGATCTTTATAATAAAAATGCCAGACCAAAAAAAATCAAAGTCTGGCTTTTAGCAGCAGAACGAAAAAATTTAGGTGAGGCATTTGATTTTTTTATTAATGTTAAAACATATGCTGTCAGAGAAACTGAGTTAAAGGATGCTATGGGCTGGCAGGAACTTCCATTGCCTGTAGCTCCAGCAAATGTCCCAAAAACACAGGTGTCTGGTATGAATGCTCAAGACTTAACTGTGCAGTGGTTTGTTGCAATTCAAATTGTCAGCGTGTATCCAGGTTCCAAATGGGAAGACTGTTGTATCAGTGATATTGGAGAAATGAAATAGGTGCCAATTAAAACTGAGAAAGCTATTTTTCAGTTATTTTCACATCAAAGATTCAAGAGCAACTGTATAGCAGATGAAAATCTGGCTGCGAATTAGCACCGCAGCCAGGTTAATTAGTAAATAGTACTTACAGTAAATAGCAATTAACCAATCATCTGAGTAATATCATTTTGTACATTGCTAATCGTGCCAAGTCCGAAAGTTTTTATAAGTACATTGGCGATAGCAGGGGAGAGGAATGCAGGTAGTGTAGGTCCGATATGAATGTTTTTAAACCCAAGCGCAAGGAGTGCCAGGAGTACAAGGACAGCTTTCTGCTCATACCAGGCAATATTGAATACAAGCGGGAGGTCGTTGACATCGGCTAGTGCAAATACTTCCTTAAGCTTGAGTGCTGTTACAGCAAGCGAGTATGAATCGTTGCATTGACCTGCATCGAGTACACGAGGAATGCCATCGATATCCCCCAGGTTGAGTTTGTTGTAGCGGTACTTTGCACATCCAGCAGTTAGTATTACGGTGTCTTTTGGAAGTGCGAGTGCAAATTCTTCGTAGTATTTTCTGCTTGCCATTCTGCCGTCACACCCGGCCATAACAACAAACTTTTTGATTTTGCCAGACTTTATAGCATCAACTATTTTATCAGCTAGTTTCATTACCTGGCCGTGAGCGAAGCCTCCAGTAATGCTGCCCGTTTCAAGCTGTGTCGGGGGTAAACATCGTTTTGCTGCTTCAATAATAGGTGTAAAATCTTTATAACCATTAGTATTGGCATCAATGTGTTTGAGTCCTGGATAGCTCACGATACCGGTTGTATACACTCTATCTTTATAGGAATCGGCAGGAGGAACAAGACAGTTTGTTGTCATGAGAATAGGTCCATTGAACTTTTCAAACTCTTCGCGCTGTTTCCACCAAGCATTGCCGTAATTGCCTGCAAAGTGTGAATATTTCTTGAATGCAGGATAGTAGTGGGCCGGCAGCATCTCGCTGTGCGTATAGATATCAATCCCAAGATCTTTTGTCTGCTCTAGGAGCATTTCAAGATCTTTTAGATCGTGGCCTGAAATGAGTATGCCAGGATTGTTGCGTACACCTATATCAACAGTTGTTATTTCTGGTTCACCATAGGTGCTGGTGTTTGCTTTGTCAAGCAAAGCCATTGCAGTAACACCCATCGTGCCGCATTCCAGAACAAGTGCTGTAAGCTGATCTACGGTGATAGCGGGATCGGTTGTTGCTGCTAGCGCTTTATGCATAAATGCGAAGATTGTATCATCGGTATAGCCAAGTACCATAGCGTGGTGAGTATATGCTGCCATGCCGCGAAGCCCAAAGATTAACAGAGCAATGAGCGAGCGAATATCTTCATTTTGAACTGCGAGAAATCCAATTGTTTTTGCCTTGCTTGCGAAGTCTTGCGGGACAGCACTCCAGAGTGCTGCATCGGTGCAGAGTATGGGTTTTTCTCCTCCTCGTGGTGTCTGGGAGCCAGTTTCAGCACACGAAACATCTTCTCTGCTTCCGCGCTTGCTTCGCACTACATCACGCAGTTTGGTTCGAATAGCAAGCCCTTCCTTAATTGCGTTGATGAACCACTCATCATCAAAGTTTGCATTTGTGATTGATGCAAAGAGGCTTTCTACAACAAACCGGTCTGCATCAGGCGTGGCAAGTCCCAGATTTCTTGCTTCTGTTGCCCATGCACCTATACCTTTGAGTGTATGCGTGAGAAGATCCTGCAAATCTGCGGTTGTATCCTGCTTGCCACAAACACCTTTTGCAAGGGCACAACCTTTCCCCTGCATTGCTTCTTGACATTGATAACAGAACATTCGTTCCTCCTTATTAGTTTATTAAAAGTGAAAACAATTTCACCTTAAAGCAAAATCTAAGTCCAATGTATGAGATCACCATTGATTCCTATTGTGACTGTTATTAGAGCTGGTTTTCGTACAGTTTTAGCTAATGCTTGTTTAACCAGCGAAACTAAACCAGAACAGCATGGTACTTCCATAATTGCAACGGTAATTGACGCTACTTCTGAATCGTCGATGAGCGCAGCAATTTTATCAACATAGATTTCCTTATTTGCATCGAGTTTGGGGCAAGCGATGATGAGCTTTTTGCCAGCGAGCAGAGCAGGATGGAAGGCTCCGTACGCAAATGCTGTACAATCTGCAGCTATGAGGATGTGCTGTCCCTTAAAGTAAGGTGCCCGCGGGTTGATGAGGTGGAGCTGTATGGGCCACTGTTCAAGCATAGAGCCATATCGGTTTTGAGCTACCGTCTGGCCGTCGTTTATCTGTGGTGCGTGAGATGCTGCAGGGTGACCTTGAATGGTGTGTCGACCCTCTTGCATCGATCCAGATGAAAGACCTTGTGCCTTAAATGAAAATGACCGAGCGCCTGGACACCCTTCGTGAGGGCTATGCAGCGAGTGTGCTGTATGCTGTGCATGAGTGGTTGTATCCTGTTCAGAGAGTACAGTATGTACATCAAATCCCTTTTCTGTGAGTATTGCTATTGCTTCATTGTACCAGGTATCCTGACCATGATGCTTGAGATGTTTAAGATGAGCCCGTATGGTGTTTAATCCTTTTGGGATGATGTTTTCAATTACCTGTCGTTCACTGTATGCTTCAGCTTCGCGCTCAACTTTATTTATTGCCCCCTGGGGACAGTCCCCAATACATGCTCCGAGGCCATCGCAGAGAGACTCTCCAACGAGTCGGGCTTTCCCATCGATAATCTGCAGGGCACCTTCCGGACACCCTTCCGCACAAAGTCCACAACCGTTACAGAGATCCTCGTTAATTTCTATTACAGTTCGCTTAGCCATAAAACCTCCTCAATAAAAGTATAATGGTAAAAAAAATACCCAAATAGGTATAAAAAATTACTCGCAGATTGATACGAGCTATGTCTAGTGTCACGAAGTTTGTGAATAAATGTATCCCTACAATATTTAGTAGTAAAATCAAACATGCTGTAACCAAAAATAGCAGTTTCACATTTTTCGTGGCACTAAGCAAGCCATGTGGCTTGTTTGTGGTGAGCCTACGATTCAGAGAGCATGCAGTTGTGTTAGGCGAGAGAGTAAGTTTCATACAAAAACTCCTGTGTTTTGCATGTCTTTTATTGTGCGATTTTCCAGAAGCTGAACCATTTTTCTTGATAAATTTTGAAATTCTTTTCCTAAAATGCAGTTATCGGGATTACAGGACATGCTAAAAGGACAATATTCCGCATAGAGTGTGCCATCAATAGTTTCAATAATTGCTCGAATCGAAAGCGTTTCAGGTTTAACAGCAAGTGTAAACCCGCCTGCTGGCCCTTTAACTGACGTTATGTATCCCTTTTTTACGAGAGTCTGCATAACTTTTGCAAGATGATTTTCGCTTGTACCAAGTTTTTCTGCGATTTCTTTGGTTTGCACTCTCTTATCTCTGTGTTGTGCGAGATAGAGCAGGGCATGTAT
Organism: Spirochaetota bacterium; assembly: GCA_029547205.1. GTDB lineage: Bacteria > Spirochaetota > Spirochaetia > Treponematales > UBA12059 > JAKPPT01. The sequence continues at coordinate 41,009 of JAKPPT010000068.1, read as the reverse complement.
TGCAAGCATGCTTGCGTCGCTGATATGTACGATCTTGTTTCCATTCATAATGGTATAATAATACCAATATGCTTTAATTGTCAAGTGTCTTTTGCTACAATTTATATTTGTCGAACCATGCAATTACAAGTATACTATAGAAAGCAAGGAGGAAACTAATATGATTAAAAGCAGTACTAGGATTATTGGCTTAGTAGCGATAGGTATTGTTGTCATTATTTTTATTTTTTCTACTATAAGAATAGTAGAGCCAGGCAGTGTTCAGGTTGTTGTACGGCTCGGAAAGGTCACTGGCACGATTCTCAAGCCTGGACTCAATTTTATTATGCCAATTATCGATAAAACGTATATCTACAATACCAAAAAGGTTATTTATGAAACAACAAGTGAGGAAAAGCAACGATATTCCAATGCAAACTACAAAGATTACCCTGTTGATACTAATACGAAAGATGGCCAGCAGGTGCTCATCTACTATACCATTCGGTTTTCGGTAGACCCTGAGAAAGTAACTTAGGTCGCACAAAATATTGGTAATGAGAATGATTTAGTGGAAAAAATTGTTAAAGCCGATTCAAGAATATGGGTACGCAATATACCGCGTGAATTTGAGGCTGAAATGCTCTATACGGGAAATGTCACAGAAATCCAGACAATTATTGAGAGTAAATTAAGACCGAGTTTTGAAGCCAATGGTCTCCTCCTGGATTCTGTTGGAATACGTGAAATTAAATTCACTGATGAATATATCAAAGCTATTGAAGCAAAACAGATAGAGGCTGTCCGCATACAGGTAGAAAAAAATAAAGCGGAGCAGGCTCGCTATCAGAAAGAAGCCCGCATTATACAGGCAGAAGGAATGGCAAAGGAACAGGAACTGTTACGGACATCAATTACTCAAGAGTTGCTTACAAAAATGTGGATAGAAAAATGGGATGGTAAGCTTCCATCGGTTATGAGCGGCAACAATGGTACTATTATGGATTTATCTAAGCTAATCGGAACTAAATAGATTAAGCGAACTGTCATTACTTTACTACATGATTCGGCAATTAAAAGTCCCTGGATGCGTATGCGCATTTCAGGGACTTCGCTTTAAGAATTAGTTAAACTGAGGTACAGTATGCTTTGATTCTTCGTCCATAGGCAAGGAGCTTTCGGAGCAAAATCTTTTCTTCGTGACTTGCTGTTTTTGCACACTCACGAATAACCCTTCTGAACTTATTATAATCCAATGCATGTGTTACGACCGGAAAAAGAATTCTTTCTGCACAGAAAGATTTCCATTTTTTTTGCTCTTCCTCTGTAAGAATTTCTGGCCAGTTTCGTGCAGATAATCGATATAACATTTGCGGTATTCGTGTGTCTTCCCATGCATGTGAACAATAATTATTTATAACTATTTGCGGTTCCTGTTCTAAAAGGGCAGTGTGCAATGATTTTAATGAAGATTTATCAGTATTGCTAAAAAAACCTCCTGAATATATGGTGTAATCTGGATCGTTTGTTTCTGTTCCAGTTCTGACTGTAGAAAAGACAGCAATAATTTTTTGAACGAGATCGGGATTTTGTCTGAGCTTTTTAGTTCGCTCTAAACAGAGGTTTTTATCAATATGTAGCCGTTCTGCGCTTTCATCATCTAATATTTGCCATGGAGCAAGGTAGGGGCAGCGGTTAAGTTTTAATTCTACTAGCGGGACTTTAAAGTTAGGCGAAAAGTAAGGGAACAGCTCAAGCTGTTCGGAGTCAGGATCAATATTTTGTTTTTGTTTGTTGTATTCTTCAGCGCTCTTGAAATATGCAAATCTGATTTCACTTGTTGTCATATCAAAGAGTACGTCGATATCCTCACGAAGATCAACAGCAATGATGCTGTCTTTTCGTCCCGGAAGAATTGATAGTGGCAGGACAGGCGCGGTACATCCATACTGGCTGGTGTAGGCTGCGCTCGTATGGAGTAGAATTTCTTCTCCAACAACATTGATGAGGGGGCGGAGGCTCTCTGCAGTCCGATGGTTCCAGTACCAGGAAAAAAGTTTTGGCTGTGCTTGCTTTAAGATCCATGTAAGTTTAATTGTTGCATCGACATCATGAAGTGCATCATGAGCATTCTCATGAGGAATGCCGTTTGCGCCTGAAAGTGCTGTCAGCTTAAATGAAGGTTTCCCATTTTCTTTGATGGGCCAGACCATTCCATCCGGGCGTAAATCATGTGCAGCACGAAATAAATTAATAACATCCCATCTCGAATTGCCATTTTGCCATTCCCGTTCGTATGGGTCGAGCAAATTTCTATACAATAAATTTCTTATAAACTCATCATCAAAATGAATACTGTTAAATCCAAGCACACATGTGCCCGGTTTAGACATTTCAGTATGTATTGCCCGCGCAAAATCATATTCCCGAATGCCCTCGCTCATAACCGTTTGTGGGTCAATTCCATGAATGAGGCATGCGCGCGGATCAGGAAGATAATCAGGGGTAAGTTTACAATAGAGCACCGTACCAGCTGATACTGGTTCCAGATTTTCATTGGTTCGTATACAGGCAAATTGTGCAATACGATCATGAAAAGGATTTCGTCCAAATGTTTCTAAATCGTACCAGAGTAGTGTTTGTGACATGTATGTGAGTATAGCATAGTACAGTTTTCCAATTAAGATGGGATAGAAACAATGCTATTTATTATACTCGAGTGAAACAGAAGCACGTTTTTCATACCGGTGTCCTCCGCCATGGAGCCATACTGTTTCATAGAGAACGATTGTATTGAGAGTGAAAGCTATGTCTTGAAATTGTTTCTGAATTGCAGTGCTTATATTTTGTTGAATTTTGAAACGTGCAAGCGTTATGTGCGGCTTAAAGGGTTTAGCATCAAAAGTAATCTGAGGGTTTTGTTCAGAAAGATTTTTACGAACTACATCGGCAATTGTAAAGAGTTGTGGATTTTTTTCTATGCCAGTCCATAATACCGATGCATGAGTAGTGTTAGGAAATGTACCGAGATGGGTAATACGTACATTCTGAGCCTTAAAATTACATGCTGCATCCTCTAATACATCAGCAATTACAGGAACAAGAGATGGGTCTGTTTCCCCAAGGAATGCAAGAGTGATATGCAAATCTTCCCTGCGTACCCACCGAGCACCGTTGCATAATGGTTTAAGATCTTCCATAAGACATATGAGGTGCTCTTTGATTTGTTCAGGAATTTCGAAAGCAATAAATAGTCTCATAGAGCTAGTATAGCATATCACAGAGAATCCTTCCAGGAAAAAACGATGACAAATAGAATGCTTGCCAAATAAAATGTAAAAAATAGTTTATGTATGTTTCTTTCTAAAAATTAAACATGCTATTCCTAATAAAACTGTTATGAAAGCGTGGTACCATACCCAGGTTGGTATTCCAAGAAACAGAACTGGTGTTTTGCCATAATTCCAGAAATCAATAGCTAAAAATAATAGTATGAGTGCTACAAAAACTGAAAGAGGAGTAATGTACTCATTTTTATAAGGGGTCACTGTAGTGGTATTCACTTTGGTAGCATTGTTTACTTTTGATGTTACATGTGAGACGATAAAACCAATACAGAGTATAAATGACTGAATAGCTACATTAAAAAATACAGCAGGCAGCGGTGGTGTCCATAGTTTAAGAGCCTGTATAAAGACAAGCGCTGCTCCGGCAATAAGACTAATCAACGCGGTCAGTTTGCCCGTGTATGGAATGTAAATTGCTGTAAACATGATTGGAGCAAGGATGGCATAACCTGCAAATGCGGTACCGGTAAGAAATGAGAGTAGTGATGCTGGTGGTTTAAGTGATATAATCCATGATAGTAATGCAAAAAGCATTGTTACGAGTTTAATGGTTGACACTGATTTCCTTTTTCCGGGTAAGAAATCTTCTACACATATCGATGCACATGATAGAAGTTGACTATCCATAGTAGACATGAGCGCTGCAAGCGCAGCAATGGAAAAAACAGGAGCCCAGTTTCCAGTAATTAGTATTGATAGTTTAGTAAATACTGTATCACTTTGTGAACCAGTAAGACCCGGTATGAGTACTGCACCTGCGACGCCAAGACCAGTCATCATAAAAAAGATAATAAGCGATGCAAAGGGATACAGAGCCATACTGGTAAGAATCGCTCTGTCGGATTTGGCTGCAAAAAATCGCTGTGTCAGGTGCGGAAACATAGGATCAGCAAGGAACCACAGTGCATAGTAAGAAACCAGGCTGATAAGCGGCATTGTATTGTTAATACCATTTCTATCTGCTATTCCGGAAGCCAGAACTTTGTCTACTGTATCAGCTTGATTTTTTGAAAAGAAGAGCATAACAATCAAGAACGCAAGACCAGCGAAAAAATAGAGTGCAAATGCCTGAAGTATATCGGTACGTACAACAGAGCGCATACCACCTCTCACGATGTAGAATGCAATGATAACTGTAACTATCAGTGAACAGATCCAGGTAGGTAAATTGCTTACAGATGCTATCATGCTGCCAGCAGCTCCAATTTGTACAGAAAGATAGGGGAGCGTAAATACAAGTAAGATGATAGCGTAAACCTTACCGAGTACCTTGCTCTGAAATCGTGCCTCTATACACTGAGCTGGAGTAACCCATTCCGATTCAAGCGAGAGTTTACGAAGAGGTAAGCCAAACAGTATAAAAGAGAGAGCCATAAAGCCAGTACCAAAAGCCATTACAGGGAAAAAAGCCCAACCGATTCTGTAGCCCGCGCCAGAAACACCAAAAATCGTGAATGCAGAAAGGTTAGATGCAAGCAGTGTGAGAAAAAGGCTAAAACCGCTAAGTGAACGTTCTGCAAGTACAAAGGAATTAGGATTGTGCTCTTTTTGTTTTACAAAGGCTAAAACTAGATTTGCAACGAGAAAAACAAAAATGAAAACAGCAGTAATGGGCATACTCCCTCCTCATTAAAAAGGATGGAGGTTCTGGATGGCCCATATTTATACGTTAAAGAGCAGGCCTAAGCGAAGTGCCAGGTTTCGCGCATAAACCTCGTGCGTGGCAGGATGTTTTTATAGCATACAGTGCCGCTATAAAGCAAGAGGTTACATTTGTCCAATACTATATCCTCATACACATACTATTATAGGGACACAGCTGGCATATTTTTGTATCAGCGGTTTGTGTAAAAACGGGAGTATCGATTATTTCTTTTAAAAATATTTTAAGCCAGCATTCAAAATTTTCTAATAATTGAGAATTAATAGGTATTTCCTGTTTTTGAACTTTTATTGTAAGTTGCTCAAATCCATTTTTATTTTTAAAAGAATAAATAGAGCATGCCAGCCCCTGCTCTTTATCAAAAGATAGTTTATTGCTTTTTGAAAAGAGCAAAGCATAGAGCAAAAGCTGTAAGGCTTGTTTTCTAGTGGGCTGTCGCAGTAATGCAAAGACTTCCTCAATGGTATCTCCGCTAATAGTAAGTCCTTTCACTGCACCTGTCTTAAAATCTATAATGACTGGCTTTTCACCTATGATGTCTATTCTGTCGATTGTTCCTTCAATAGAAATTGCTTTTGTATCAATTGTGAGTGTGTGCGTAAATAATTTTTCGGTTGCAAGCACGGTGTAAAGTTCTTTTAGAGAATCTGAATTGATACGCTCTGAGTACTCTATGCTATTTTTGATATATTGTTCCAGGAAATATACCGCTGCTTTTTGAAGAACGTAGTGATTGCCTTGAAACATGGTATTAGGTAAGTATTTTTTTATTGCATTATTAACAGTAATTTCTATTTTATTTTTGAGGGAAAGAAGATCATCTTTTGTGTACGATTTTAACGAAAACAAATTTTTTAAGCTTGTATGAAAAATATTACCAATCATAGCTGCATCTGGGTCTTCCTGCAGCTCCTGAGGTTCTTTAATATACATTATATATTTGTAATAGAACTTTAGTGAACACTCATTAAAACATGCAAGCGCGCTTGGGGAATAACTAATATTGAGTAATATATTTTTAATTGTATCATTTGATTCTATTACAATTGTTTTTTTAGTTTGTTTGACCATAGGAAAGGCAAATGTTTCTTCGGTAAACGTACAATTAGGATTACTTTGGATATATTCATATTTTAATTGATAGATAAACCGGCTCTTTTCGCTTTTAGCGAGTGTCTCATTTGCTTCTGAATAAATAAGATAAACAGAATCAGCATGAGAAATGAGTCTGTAAAAATGGTAAGCGGTTACTTCTTCACTATTCGTTTGAGTTGGAAGTCCAAATTCTTTTCGTAAATTTTCAGGAATAAACGATTTTCCCCTATTAGTAAATGGTAAATACCCTTCATTCGCTGAAAGCATTATTAGAATGGAAAAATCGAGGCATTGTGTTTCCAACATACCCATAAGCTGAAGACCTTTGAGTGGCTCACCTTTGAATGCTATTGTTTTTGAAAGGAATAGTGTGTTTAAGATTTCATAAAGATCACGCACACTAATTGAAAGATTATTTTTATGAAACATAGTACATAATTTATTAATGAGCTCCCATCCTGCATATATAATTTCGGTTTCAAAAATGAGTTTTTGTTCATGACTCTTGTGTAAAATACTCAGTATGATTTTTTCAATTTCATCTAACGCAGCAATACCATCATGTGATTGGAGAAAATTGTATATATGAGTAATTGGTTTAAAAATATCTACAGAAATATAACTATAATTCTTCGCAATTAAGTCATTAAGTTGGTTGTTTATATCATTGAATTCAGATTTATTGTTTTTTACAAGTAACTCCATGTATGAGTGTTCCAGTAACTCACGAATGCGTAAGGAATCAGCTTCTGGTATTTCTTTATCATTGGTTTGCATTGAATTGTAGACATCGAAGAGTATTGATAAAAATGAATACAATTTTGTAATGGTCATGGGTAAGCCCATTGTGACATTGAATTCTTTTATTTGTTCTGGAATTGTGTTGAGCATTGGCATGAGAAGGCTTTCATCTGAAAAAACTATAGCAATGGATGTTGGATCAATATCAGGATTTTTGTTAAAAATATCTGCTATAATTGAACCAGCACACTTAACAATTCCAATTGATCCCTGTGTTGATATGGCATGGATATCAATTGGTTTGTGAATAAATTCATTTGAGATATCAGGCAATAACTGTTTTTTCCAAAAATTACGATATATGGCTCCTGCTTCCTGTTCATCATTTTCTATAAAGTAAGCATCGAGGTCTAGAAAAACTTTAAAGTTAGATGCATATCGTTCGCGGAAAAAGGTGAACAGCTGCTTCTCTGATTGAGTGAGTGCATACAGGCCTACCCAGTAAACAGTATTATATGGTAATGATGTTTCCTGGATTTTTTCTAACATGGTTCTGTACCGTAAGCCAGTATATCCAGATCCGGAAGAGACTAATTCATCTTTTATTGTGAAATATAAATTGCTAAACTGCATCCAGATTTTTTTTAATTTATCATAGAGGTTAGATGTTAAAGCATTGTCGTATATTCTCATAAATAATTTTTTTGCATCGATACAGTATCGATCTATCTCATCAAAATCACTCAGTAATACATTTGCAAGCGGAAAAAATTCACCAATAGAAAGAGCTGTATCACTTGATTTTTTAAATTGATCTGTTTTAGTGTTTTGAGTACTGTTAATGTAAATATTATATAATTTTAATATAACTTCAAAATTTTCGATTGCTTCTAATCCGCTAAAAGTGCTGGCAAACTGTTCTGATGAAAAAATATCTGGCGCAAAAACAGCTCGCTGTGTTTTTTGGAGAATATAATGTTTTAAGAAAATTCCTGAACGAATATTAGGGACAATAACTAAAACCGATTTATTCTGATATAAATCATTATATATGGTACTGGCAACAGATTCAAGAAATCTTTTCATAACCAATCCTTATTCTGTGAGTGTAATTATTGTATGTTTTTCTGGCAACATGATGTATGTTTCTATATCGCTATATCCTAGTGCAAGATAAATATCATGGTATACTAAAAGCTGGTTTTTATATTTATTTTTAATATCCAGTTCTGCTTCATCGCCTTGAAGCCCTGTTTTGTAATCTATAATTATTGCTCTTGAATCGTGAGCAAATACGCAATCTGGTCGTTTTTCTTCGCCATTATAGATTACAGCGCGTTCAAAATAGTGTTTCGAGAAGGCAGTCCATCCACGGTTTTGAAATTCTTTCCACACCCATTCTGCATTGCGTATAAGATTATTCTGTATATTGAGAGAAAGCTGAGCGTAATAGGGTTTTTTGATTGTTTCTGCTATATCAGAAACTGAATGAATTTCAGAGAGAAATCGATGCATAAGATTTCCAAAATCTATCTGTTCCCGTCGCTCATGATTAAGCGCAAGTGCAATGTTATCAGAATTAGTCTTAATAACTAATTTTGATTGCCAGAAATTGCTAACAAAAAGAGCCTCAGGGTAATTCTTACCCGATTGAGCAGATTGCTCATTTAATATTGAGTGGGAATTGCTCTCTGGTATTTTCCCTTTTTGTATACATAAAGGAATTTCATATTGTCCGAGTGCTTTGCGAATAATGCTACCTGTTGAGGATGCTTTTAAAATAGAATTAGATTTTTTTTCATTTTTTGTTTCTCTTACAGGCACAATCATGTAAAGTACCTGTTCGGCTCGTGTCATAGCAACATAGAGTAAATTAATATTATCATGTATCGTATCGACAGCAGCCTCAAGTGCTGGCTTTCGTGTTTCTCCAAGCTGCAATAAACTTTTATGGTTTTTATAGATATAATATATAGGTGTTTTACTGTTGTTGCTTTGTATTGAGTAAATTGATGAAAAAATTGGAGCTGTGATGTAATTATCTTTCTTTATATCAAAGTCTGCATCGGGTAGTATGACAACAGGGAACTGTAATCCTTTTGACATATGTATGGACATAATCTGTACAGCATTAGTTTGCTCGTTTAAGGATAGCAAGAATTTATCTTTATTGTTTTTGTAGTAGCTTAAAAAATCAGAAATTGAATCATCATTGTTTTTAACATAGTCAAAAATATAATCAAGAAAAAATTGTAAATAAATATAATCTTGAGTTTGTTCATTAAATTTAAAAATTCGAATAAGCTCTTCTGCCAAATTATAGAGATCTAAACTCTTAAGTGAAAAAAATTGTTCATTAACTATTTTAAAAGGCTTAAACCAATCTGATGTATGAAACAGTTCATATAAATTATAAAGTTTATATGTTTTTGATTTGATATGCTCATGAATATTTTCAAAAATATGTATTATTGTTATATCATTGCTATAATACTGAATATAGAGTTGCATTGCAGTGTACAGGGATAAAGTATCTTCTGTGTTTGCAAAATAGTTTAGAAGGTTTAGTAAACACTGTACAGCTGGAGAATTGTATATAGCTAAAGCATTATTGTTAATAAAATCTATACCTTCTTTTAGAAAAATTTCAGTAAGAGGAAAAGCCTGGCGATTTTCTCGTATCAGTATGGCAATATCCTGCTGCCTGTATCCTTTCTGTAATAAATCTTTAATAAATGCCACGCATTTTGAGATTGATTCTTGCGGTATAGCTGTACTCTCAGTATTGACATTAGTTTCATCGCTATCCTGTAAATCAGTAGTTCCAGTGTCAGATTCTTCGGTTTCCGAATTGTCTGTTGAAGAAGATTTAGTTGGCCTTTGAATTATTTCAATCATAACAAAACCTTCCTGTTTGTTTTTTGTTGAAGGTTTTTGTATGAGTTTTTTGTAGCTTGAAATAATCGTATCGAATAATTTTTTCTTTGGTGAATATGTTTCTTCTTGGTTACCTGTAGCTATATTACTGTATGGATCATTTTCCAGCACAGAAATTAATTTAGAAAAAAAATCATTATTAAATTCAATTATTGTTGGGAGACTTCGGTAATTAATATCGAGTGATATGTGATTGTAATCATCATCAGAAGCCATTTTCTTTTCGATAAAATCTATTTCGTTAAGCATAATTTTTACATCACCATTTCGCCAACGGTAAATAGACTGCTTTGGGTCTCCAATAATATAAAAATCACGATTTTCCGAAATCATATTTTCTTTAAACAATTCAAGATTTTTCCATTGTAGTTGACTTGTGTCTTGAAATTCATCAATAAACAACCTCATTATTTCGCAATCAAGTTTCATGAAAATATAAGGGATATCATTTTCATTGATTTTTTTTTGCATAATGCGCGTGAATTCACTGAGCAATACTGTGTTTTCTTCTTTTGCAATGTTTTCAATTTCTTTAAAAATATATTCCATTAAAACAATAATAAAATATGTTTTTAGAATAGCGTTTGCTTTTAGTAGCTCAAAACCTTTTTTGTCTTCATTCGGAACAGAATCTTCTGGTTTTGCTTCCTTTATTAAATAATTTTCCTTAATTTCATCGAATAATGTTGTAATATATTTTTCAATGGTTGCTTTTTCGTTATGATTAAACGATTTTTTTATTAGAGGTTCAAAGCGTTGAAAACTTGTGCGTATTAGTTCCTTACTAAAGTCTGTGCCAGGATTTCCAAGCTTTTGAAGGAGCGTATAATTGCCTGCACCATTATAACTAAAAATATCTTTATATTGAAGGTTGTGTGCATTGAGCATATCATTGACTTGTTGTATAAACTGATTTGCTTTTGAAGTTAATTCGTTTTTAATGTTTTTATACTTAGTTAAACATGCTTCATAAAAAGAGTTCATATCAAGCGAGCTGCTTAAATTTTCAATAATACTATAAAATTGTTCATTGGAGAATGATTGTGCCATATCAATTAGAGCGTTTTCTATGTTGTACTGATTTTTTTCAGAAATAGAATAATTAACAAATTCCTGAAGGATACCTGTAACTTCAGAATTGTCTAAATCCTTTCCTAATTTTTTGATGATTCGTTTGCATGCCATAGAAATAATTTTGTTTGCATCGAGTGATACCTTGTAATTTATTGGTAACTCTAATTCATAGGCAATGCTTCTCGCTATTTTTTGAATAAAGCTATCGATGGTGGTAATATTAAAAATATAGTAATTATGCAGAACTGTAGAAAGTATTAAACGTGATTGTTTTGTAATATCAATTTTGTTATTTAAGAGTGTTGATTCCAAAATCTTATATTCGTTGGGAATGTCATTATTAATAAATCGCCACAGTGTGGTAAGAATCCTTTCCTTCATTTCTGATGTTGCTTTATTGGTAAAAGTAATTGCAACTGAACTTTCTACTGCCTGTTTAAGTTCTTGTGGTTGTAAGAAAAAGAGTTTTTGTAAATATTCATATACCATTTTTGTAGTTTTACCGGATCCTGCTGACGCTTCATAAATTACATATCCCATAAATTGCTCCAAACCAATAATATAAACAAACAACAAAAAACAATGTCAAAATTATATAAGAAAGTCTATGGTATCAGATTTAGGCTGTCAAGTTTAAGAAAAAAGGGATGTCCAAAACATTTTACTGACATCCCCTTTTTGATAAGATGTATTATAATTTTAATACTACATGAGTAGTTACAGTTTCTTTATTCCCAAATTTTCCTGGGCCAGGGAAGAAAGCGTGATTGCCTCTGTTTAATTGCAAGCCAGGCAAAAACAAGATTGAGAATAAAACTTACAGAACTTACAATAGTAAGAGCTGTAGTGTTGTATGGAATTGCAATAAAATTTCCGGGTGCATCAACAATTGTCGTAAAGGACATTACGTACAGCATCCATAATCCAAGTGTGTATGCACGAGCCTGAATCCATGTGCCTTCATTGAGGAACACCCCGGCTACAAATGCTGCAGCGAGTACTGCAATTCCGTAGCCTGCATGTACCGGAATGCAGTTATAGATATACGCAAAATTCCAGATGGTGTAGTTTCCAATCCAGAAAGGCCTTAAGTCTTTCCAGATGAGGTCTTTCCCCATGCCGTTAGATTTTACCTCAATGTTTTCCCATCCAGAAAGCCCGATTATGTTAAGTAATCCTGCAAGTGCATTCAATAGATGATATATCCCATATTTTGCAAATATTGTAGGTGTCTGGTTGTGTCCAAACATTGCTAGTGCATCGCCGCTAAAAAAAAGTTCAAGATCACGTGCAACAGCTTCCAATATATTAATCGTGAGAATGCCAAAAATCAGCCATTGCGTTAATTTTGTAAGTCCATGTTTAGTATAGTTTATGTATGTGATAAGAAGACACCCGGCAATAACAGAATATAGTTTTGCCCAGGTGAACCATGTATTTACTGACGTCCCCTGAGTTGTACCATTTTGTTTAATAAGCGTAAAGGAAAGAATTATGGTGAGCACACCATAAATTGCAAGTGCAACCCATTTTGATTTTCTAATTATCTGGTTTGCAAGCAGTAGCACTAAAAAAACTCCTACTGCATGGAGTACAGCATTCATACTTTATACCTCCTCAATTTTTTCTTTTTTCGTAGTGTACTATATTGTAATTGTTTCGTAAAGTAAAAAATAAGACATACAATAGAACATTTACAGACGGAGTTTAAGTAAATCTGACATTTTAATAATGCTTACGAGTTATTGTTTACATGCCAGGTTGATTTTTTTATCAGCATCATTCATTATTACCACTATGATACGAACGATATTCTTTTTTATTCTTTTCTGGACAACTATGATAATTTGGACTCCATTTGGCTTTATACTTTTAGTGTTAGATTGGCTTTGTCTTGGAGTAATAGCGCGACCACTCATCTCCCTCATTGTACGTGGGTGGTGCCATATGGTAATTTGGAGTACAGGATGTTCTGTTGAAGTTATTGGAAGAGAAAATATTCCAAAAGAGAAAAAATTGGTTTTTGTTTCAAATCATGAAGGAGATATGGATTTTGTATTACTGCTCGCATATGTCCCCCGCACGGTTGGTTTTATTATAAAACATACAGCGCTCTATATGCCATTTCTCAACATATGGATTGCGGTTTTAGGAGGCGTGTTCATTCATCGTGGCAATATCCGAAAAGCGCGGGCTTCTATTGAAAAAGGTGCCGCACAGGTGAAAAAAGGTAAAGCTGTTTGTATCTATCCAGAAGGCACGCGAAGCAGAGGTAACTTTATGCGGGAATTTAAGCCAGGAAGTTTTAAACTGGCAACCATGGCAGAAGCAGTGATTGTTCCAGTTACAGTTAATGGTACCTGGAGAGCATGGGAAGAACACAAACGCATCACACCCTGTAAAGTAAGTATACAGTTTCATCCACCAATAGCAACAGCAGGTTTAGATGTAAATGAAAAAAAAGAACTTCCGCATCGAGTAGAAACTATTATACGGTCAGGTTTACGTGACCCCGAAGAGCAAGAATGACATATCATCTTGCTGTGGTACGTCCTTTTTGTGTAATTCTATTGCTGAGATAATTGATTCTCGCAAGCTTTCGATTGAATGAGAGTGTTCATGAATAAGCCTCATAAGTTTTTCTTCTCCAAATTCATTACCCAATTCATCATGTTGTTCTGATATTCCATCGGTATAGAGCAATAGAGTATCGTTTTTATGAACATGGAATGAAACGATATACGGTTTCATGTCTGTTTCAATTCCTATAGGGAGATTTGCTATTTTTGTATGTATTGGGAGCACTCTTCTATTTCTTATTAGTAGAGCATGAGAATGCCCCATATCAGCATAGATCATTCGTCTTGTATGGGGGTTATATATCATAAAAATACCAGTTACATATTTTTCCATATGAAAAGTGGTGATTATTGCTTTGTTGAGGAGTAATATAAGATTGGCTAAACTTTTTGAATAATCGTAGGTTAAAAGCATACCCCAAATCATTGATACAATAACCGATGCAGAAACTCCTTTCCCTGAAACATCGCACAAGCATGAAAAGATACAATCATTTTGTAATGGATGAATAAAAAATAAATCACCTCCAATACCACGCGCAGATTTTGACCAACCATAGACAGCATAATCATTTCTGACATATTCTGAAAAAGAAAGAAGACGTTCTTGGAGTTTTCCTGCAATTTCAATATCATTTTTAGTTATATTGGCAAGAAACTCATTGAGCTCGTGCCGTGAAAAAATTCCAGCAAATCTCTGTTGTTCATCAATAACAGGAATGTATGAAGCTAAACTTATTTCGAGGTTGTTTTGTAATTTTTCAAAAACAGTAAAAAAGTCTGTCCTATAATCAAATGCCGGTATATGCTGGACAAATTCAAGTATCGACGTTCGTCTGAGAATTTCACGTCCAAATGGCTTTCCAATAGTGACAAAGAGGGACTCTTTATCAACAATACCAACAAGCTTATTTTCTGAATCAACAACACCAAAAACAGGAATATCAGGATAGTGTTGAAGTTCATCCGCTGTTTCGATTACCTTAGCTGAGCTGTAGACGAACATGGTATGGCGTGCTAAAGTAAGTATTGAATTTGAATAGGGCTTAGGCCGTACTGTCATATTGTGTACTATCTTTTCAATCGTTTTCATGCTTCTTATATTAACACGGCATTTTTAAATGAGTGTTAAACTAAATTTATAAAATAATTTTTAATAAAGAATACAGATTATTTTAACAATCGATTGTCATACTAGCCTTATGGAAATTAGAGAATTTACAAACTCCACGACAGGTGTCATAACAATTGAAATTCATGGTGATCTTGACCTCTATGCTGGAATTAAAGCATCAGATGCAATGTTGCATGCAATTTCAAATGCTAGCTGTCAAGTTCATGTTGATTTACAGAATGTCAGTTATCTTGACAGCACAGGAGTAGGGGCAATCATAAAAGCTCTGCAATTTGCAAAAATAAAAAATATTGTGTTAAGCTTTTCTGGTATACAGGGCACACCTCGAAAAGTATTAGCAATGGCAAATATTTTGCCATTGCTCCGGGAAATTGATAAAGGTGTTTAATAATGAAGCAGCTGATAATTCGTAAGCTTATTGTTGATGAATACAATGAAATATTTGATGCTCAAGGAATGCAGTACATCGAATTTCCAAGTATCTATGAAAAGATTAGAGTGTATACAAATCAAATCATGAGTACGTGTCCAGATATATATCGAGAAGGAAATCTTTTAGAGCAACAAATATCAGAAATTATAAAGAATGGTATAAAACATGGTAACAAAAAGAATCCTGAAAAAAAACTAAAAGTATGGTTTGATTTTAGAAAACGAGTGAGAATTATTGTAGAAGATGAGGGGGATGGGTTTAAAGAACTTGAAGCATGGAATGAATTTTATAGGAAACGACAAGAAGCGTTATACCGTGAGGATTTTAACAGTTTTTTAGAGCTCGCAGCTTATAAAGGAGTAAATAGCACAGCTGATGATGGAGGAAACAGTCTTATAGCAGCGCTGGAGTTCTGGAATGGTGGCATGATTTTTAATAATAAAAAAAATAAAGTAGGAGTAATTAGGTGGTACACCAATGGTTCGCGTTCATAGCTGTTGTAATATAAATATCAGTAAAAAATCAATGATAGTGTTCCCCCGAAGAAAGCACCTGTTTAATAAAAGTAACTAAGAGGTTAAGTGCATTCTCGTTTGCTCCACCCTCTGGTATGATTATGTCTGCGTATTGTTTGGTGGGTTCAATAAAAAGATAATGACCGGGTCTGACAACATTGAGGTACTGGTCTATTACAGATTCCATTGTGCGACCGCGTTCCTTGATATCACGAGTTAGCCTGCGAATAAAACGTATATCATCAGGGGTGTCAACAAAAATCTTTAAGTCAATGAGGTCGCGAATTGTTTTATCGTAAAAAACCATTATTCCTTCAAAAATAATTAACTTTGCTGGTTTTACATAGATTGTTTTTTCAGCCCGCCTGTGATGTACAAAATCGTAGGTAGGCATTTCAACGCTTTGCATATTTTTGAGTGCGAGTAAATGTTGAGCCAGCAGTTCATTGTCAAATGCATCAGGATGATCAAAGTTGAATGCAGTAATATTTTCATTAGACATATGTTCTGCAGATTTATAGTAATTATCTTGCGGAATAAAGACAAAATCTGATACGAGTTCAGATATTTTATGAACGATAGTGGTTTTACCCGATCCAGATCCTCCGGAAATACCAATTATGTGTGCCTGTTCCATGAGCTTGCAGTATACCATACATCAAAATGTTTTTAAAGCCATACAATCCTTACTGTTGTAAAAATTGATAGGGGCATATGGATTGTTACTACAAGCAATCTATGAAACTGACTGGTTGCCGGTTTTACTCTTAAAACTGAATCTCTCCCCATCATGCTTTTTTATTATTGTAAGTACTAAATCTCGCTGGATTGCCTCTATGTCAGATTTTGATGGCGATCTATGCATTCTAATTTATTTCGTATAATTCAGGCTGTCTCAGGTTGAAGTTTCTCTAAAAAATTTTTTAATACAGGGGGATTCGCACCTTTAAGAGTCATAGCAAATTGTTTGATTTTTCTTTTTACAAGCTTTTGAAAATTATAACTATCAAGCTGCAGTATGTCCTCAAATGAAACAAGGTTATCGATAAGTATTTGAAAATTTGCTTTATCATTTTTTTCTATATTTTTTAAAACCTGCAGAGCAATTTTGCTATCAATAATTTGTAAAAAATTTATTGCTGCAGGGAAACCATATACGGGCATATAGATTGATTCGTTAAATTGAAAGGTTCGGTTTAATTTAGTCTGTAGCAAATCGATATATGGTCTAATATCAAAATACGGTATTTTGCAAAATATTTGAATAATCTCTGAAAGTCTCTTAGCAGAAAGTGATTTACGAATTTTCTCCTGTTCATGCTTGCGCTGATGAAGCAGTGCAACAGCTGATAGTTCAACAGGCATCGACTCAAAAGCATCGTTAGTATCTTCTTGAGTCTTAGCTTTCTGGTTGGGTAGTATTGCGTTGAGCAATTCATCTGCAGAATTAAACTCTATTGGCTCATCTGGTAACATGTTTTTAACGTTATAGGAATCAGTTTTAACCAAATCCTCATCATTCCCAAGAAATGCCGCAAGTGTTTTTTGTGTAATTGATGGGTAGTATCCTTCTGAGATAGCTATGCATCCCGAAAAATATATTAAAGCATTTAATAGCTTTTTACCTTTCCATCCAGATGTTATCAGCCTGGTAAGACCATAATCTACAAGTATTTCAGTATTATAATTCTTCATAACCATTTCTAACAAAGACTTAAAAAATGGATCTTTACAATATTTTACATCGTCTTCAAGAGATATTCTGCCTTCTCGTTGGCATTTTTCACGCTAGTTGATCATTAAATGAATCGTATGGACAATTTCTGCCTTGTCCTTTCGCTTGCAGGATGCACGCTCTAACAGCATGAGTGGGATATACTTCTGTATAATCATACCTGACTCTTACTATAATTGAAATAAATCAGCAGGATTGTCTTTTACTGTACAGTATAGTGGAGGTCAACGATCAGTCAATTGAACAATTAGTTTTTTCCCCAGGTATTATAGAAAACAACTTCGCTGATTGGTTTACGTTCTCGTGGAGCGGTTTCTGCTGCTTGCTGCCATGGCTCTAAGTTATCCGGAGTTCCTTTTTTCCCAATAATGATAAGCGTTACAATGTCGTAATCCAGTGGGATACTCAGTTTCTGGCGTACTTTTTTAGGGGTAAAGCCGGCAATAGGATGCGCAACATATCCCAGATGCGTTGCCTGCAGCATGATATTCATTGCACAGAGGCCAAGATCAAAATGTGCATAATCTCTTCCTTCATCGAGCCGGCAATCATCGCAGGGACGGGTTGCCAATACAAGGATGAGAGGTGCTTTTTTTGCCCAGGCATTTCCCGGAGCGAGAGCTTCTCTAACGTTTTCCAGCATGGTTGCTTCGGTAACAGCGATAATTCTCCAGGGCTGATTATTATAGCAGGATGGAGCGAGTGTGCCTGCTAACACAATTTCTTCTATGTCTTCTTCTGGAATAGGATCGGGAGCGAGTGCTCGTGCGGCTCTGCGGCTTGTAATAGCTGACAGGATCATAGTGCCTCCTTAATCGAGATGTATCATCTTATATGGTAAAAGTAATAAACAATATAAGAAAAGCAAGTACTAGTGTCAGGAAGCTTGTGAATAAATGGTTTTACCCGTTGGGCAAGCGTATACTGTTGTGGTTGCTGCCCTGTGTTAGTGTCAGGAAGCTTGTGAATAAATGGTTTTATATCACGGCAGTATCTAAACCCTTCTGGCATAATGATATATTTAATTTCTTCTAAAAAATCAAAGAAGCGATCTCTATAAACAGAATTTTCACATTTTTCCTGACACTAAGCTTAATGAACCGTGAGGTTTTTTACCCATCGTTCTTTTTTGAGATACCAATGAGCGATGCTTACTTTGCATATATCGGTGAGCTTGGAAAGTGCAAAAATGAGTACGGGTCCAACCGTTGTAAACATAGTGAGTGCCCACGCAGCAGGAATAAAGAGAAAGAGGCTTACAGTAAAATCAACATAGAGTCCGAGCGCTGCATCTCCGCCCGCTCGGGATACCGCAAACTGTGATGACAAAAGCGACCAGAGCGGGATATAACAGGCTACTACAACGAGCAGTTCAGCAGTAATACGTTGCGCCTGAGGAGTAAGATTTGCGAACACGAGCGGAATAATTGCAGTAGCAAGAATTGCCATCAACCCAATAAAACTGCCAAAAACCACAGCACCGCTCTGTATCCAGACCGCGCGTCTCCGTGCTTCATCGAGCTCGCCTGCGCCAAGAGTTGTTCCAATTGATACTGCTGCAGCAGTCTGAATACCGCTAAAAATTAAAAAGAAAACATTAGCCATGGTCCAACCAGCTGCCATGCCTGCAACGACCTCGGCGCCACCGCGGGTGTTGTACAGTGCCGTAATAACAGTTTCAGAAATGGACCAGCTCGTTTCCGTAAGCAGCATCATCCATGAACGCTTGAGGATGCGCAGTATGAGGGTGCGTTCAATTGCGAAAATATTTGCAAACGGTACAAAAAATGCAGTTCGTTTCCACCGTGCATACACGAGGAATGCAATCATCTCAATAACGCGTGCAAGTATGGTGGCATATGCAGCGCCTGTTACTTCTAATCGTGGAGCTCCTAGATTACCGTATATCAAAATCCAGTTGCCGATTGTGTTTATCAGGGTTGCAATAATAGAAATCACCAATGGCACCGTAGTCTTTCCAATTTCCCTATATGATGAACCTATTGCCGATGCTATGGCCATCGGTATGAGCGTGACTGCCATGAGCCGCATGTAATGCGAACCATACTGAATAATTGCAGCTTGTGCTGCATTATTCATGGTCATTAGTGCAATGAGCTTTTCTGGAATAACTAGCAGCAGTAAGCCATATGCAATTGAAATAATGATGCCTGCAAGTACTTTGAATCGATACGCTTGCTGCATACCTGCATTGTTTTTTGCACCATAGTATTGAGCCAAGAAAATACCGCCGGCATTGCCAAGGGTGAATAGTGCGATGTAATAAATAAAATTAATAGAATTGACAACATTGACAGCACCCATTTTGGCATCGCCAAGACCTGCAACCATGAAATTGTCAATTAGAGAAACAAGACTCATGATGAGCTGTTGCAGCATTACTGGAGCTGCAATTTTAAGTGTTGTGCGATAATATGATGCCGGTCCAAAAATTTTATGTATGGTCACACTTCTGTATAGCATGAGTGAGCTGTTAATTCAATGCATACTTAGTGTCTCGAAAATTGTGTAGTTTTTTTGTATGAATGGGTATATACTTTACAGAGCATAATCTATTTACTACAAGCGAAACAAGTTTTTGTGCATCGAGCAGATGCACATTATTTTAAGGAGAAACAAATGGGTAATTGGAAAAAAGTTTTTAGAGCTTTTACGCTGGTTGCAGTCATTGCACTGCTTGCTTCTTGTTTTTCATTTCCGGGCATAGGAAATCCTCTGACTGACGCACTGGAAAAGCGTGCCAATGCAGAAGTCGCTTCTGCTATTGGAATTTCGCAAATGACCCGCAAAATGATGTTCAGTGTTGTGTATACGCAGATCTTTTTTATTGGTGGGTTTAATGCAGCTTACTATGATCTGGAAGAAACGCAGGGGACAATCTGGCGTTTAGAATCTACAGACGAAGACGGTAAGGTTTCTTTTGTCGAAGCAGAACGAGCATTGCTTAAAAAGCTTCCTAATGGAGATAGCTGGTGGTTTCTTGCATGGCGAGATGAAGAGCAATCTTTTGAATTTGAGGTTTTGTTTGATAAAGATCTTAATCCTATCCGCATGCGGTACTATAATGAAGACGTAAAACGAATTGAGGAAGCTAAATTTGATCCTCCTTCAAAAAATGCTGATCCTAAAAAGGAAACGACACCACCACCAAAAGCAGAAAGTGCTGATTATAAAACGCTCGATGATTTTTATAAATCTACAAAAGCAAAAACAACCAAAGAAACAATTAAAATTACGAGTGGAACCTGGGCATGTACTAGAATTGAATGGTCTATCTATGATGAGGATGAAAAAGCTACCTATCACTATGTGTGGTGGATAGACACTAAAGCGACAGGTGGTTTAGTTAAATTCGAGTGGACTAAAAGCGGCTCAAAAGAAAAACTTAAAGGTGAACTCATTTCTATCAAAAAAGGATACACAACTAAGTTTAAATCGTTTTAAAATAGTAATTAACGGTAATAGTTAGAGATTAATATACCAAGCTGTCCTGCTGACTATCAGGACAGCTTACTTAGTGTCATGAAGCTTGTGTATAAAATTATCTCTACAATATCTAGTAAGCATATTCATATATCATCACAATATATTTGATACTTTCTACAAAAATCTAATGGGTAATAAACAAAATCAGCATTTTCACAATTTTCGTGACACTATACTTTGTTTGTTTTATACAAAAGTGAATTATGTAAGACTTTATAGCGGAACAATGCCTTTTATGATATTGTTTGCAGCATGAAAATTATTATCGTAGGTGCAGGCAAAATCGGTACCCATATTGCACAGGAATTCATTAAGGAAAACCGTGATGTTGTTCTGATCGAGAAAGATACTGAAATTGCTCGAATCGCTTCAAATAATCTAGACTGTCTGGTAATAAATGAGGATGGAACGAGTGCAGAGGTACTAAAAAAAGCAGGAATTGCAAAAACAGACTGGTTTCTTGCGCTTACCGGATCAGATGAAAGCAACATAGTTTCCTGCGGACTTGTTTCAGCAGAATATCCCGAGATCAGGACGGTAGCAAGAGTTAAAAATCCTTTTTATACTACACTCAACAAGGCTCAAAAAGAAGCTCTGGGGCTCGATATTATTATCAACCCTGCAAAAGAGACAGCGACTGAAATAAAAAGAATTATCGAGGAAGGATTTGCCGAGTCTATAATACCACTGCATGAAGGACAGCTCCAGCTCAGACTTATTAAAGCTCAAGAGTTTCCTGGTTTTTGCGGAAAAACATTACAGGAAATAAAAAAGCATACGGAAAAAGATTTTCTCATTGCAGCAGTTGTGAATGATGGTGATTTTGAGATCCCGTCAGGATCATATATGATTTCTGAATCTGATATGCTGTATGTGCTGGGAACTCCTTCTGTACTTGATGAAGTGCTTGAGCGAGTGGATGCATTAAAACAAAAAAGCAGGCGTATTGTGATCATTGGAGCAACTTCAGTTACTGAACGTTTGATAGAAAGTTTATTGGATACCGAGCGGTCGCTATCGTTCTATGAAAAAATTAAAGCTGGTTTTAGAAAAAAAATAACTATACAGGTTTTAGATGCTTCGAGAGATGCTGGAAAGGCTATCGTAAAGAAGTTCCCGGAAGTTGATGCAGCGTATGGTGATTGTTCGGAAGAAAATTTCCTTGAAGAAATGCAGATACAAAAAGCGGATCTTGTCATTACTGCTACCGAGTCTCAGACATTTAATATCCTTACAGCACAGCTTGTTAAATCTTTAGGTGCAAAAAAGGCAATTGCAATTACTTTGAATGACCGTTATCTCAATCTGGCTGGAGAACTTACGGTTGATGCATTGATCAGTGTAAAGAATGCAGCAGCAGCTTCGATTCTATCATTGATACGGAGAGGACATATAAAAACTATTCATAGTTTTTATGAAGCTGATGTTGAAATTGTTGAATTAACGTTAGACAAAAATTCTCATGCAATTGGTAAAAGCTTGAAAGAGTTAGCATTACCACGAGGAACACTGGTTGCTTTTGTAATTAATAAACATACTGTGACTGTGCCAACAGGAGACACAATGCTACATGATGGTGATACAGTAGCGCTCGTTGTAAGAAAAAACGCAATTACAAAATTAGAAGCAGTATTTGGAGGAAGCGTTGGAATTTAAGCATTTGATTCGTGCTTTGTTTGGACTACTTTCAATAGTATCAGCATGTATGATTGCTGTATTTGCTGCTGGCATACTGCTTGGCGAAACAACGGATGCAATTCGATCGTTCTCTATTCCCTGTATGGTGGGAATATTAATGATAATTGTGTTGTTAGCAACAAAAAAGCAAAATGAGAAAGCTATACTTTCGCAACGTATGGGATATCTTTTTGTCACCCTTGCGTGGGTGTTTGCTACTCTTCTCGGTTCACTTCCATTTATTTTTTCAGGGGCTATTCCTTCCTTTGTTGATGCTTTTTTTGAAACTATGTCTGGTTTCACAACAACTGGTGCGACCATTCTGACCGATATAGAAGTGCTTCCGAAATGTATTCTCTTATGGCGTGCAGTTACTCATTGGCTCGGTGGAATGGGAATTGTAGTGCTAACCGTCGCAGTTTTACCGCTGCTCGGTATTGGCGGAAGAGCTCTACTGGAAGCTGAAGCTCCTGGGCCTCAGGTTGATAAGTTTACTCCTCGAATTTCAGAAACTGCAAAAATTCTCTGGCTCATTTACCTTGGTTTAACAGTAATAGAAATATTACTTTTAATGATCGGTGGTATGTCGCTTTTTGATGCAGCTACACATGCATTTGCAACAATGGCAACAGGAGGTTTTTCAACCAAAAACCTGAGTGTAGGTGCATACCATTCAGCATATATTGATATTGTAATAACAATTTTTATGTTATTTGCAGGATTAAATTTTTCGCTCTATTGGAAGCTGCTTAAAGGGAATATTAAAGCGGTGCTTAAAGATACAGAAGCTCGAGTTTATATTCTGATATTTTTGGCAGCTTCAATTATTATTGCTTTAAATCTATTACAGGGTAAGAACTTTCTGTCATTTGGAACAGCATTACGATACGCATCATTTCAAGCTGCGTCTATACTGACAACGACAGGTTTTGTAACCGCAGACTATCTAACATGGCCAGCACTTGCTCAAACAGTTCTTTTCATTTTGATGTTTATTGGCGGATGTTCTGGATCAACGGGGGGCGGGATTAAAGTAGGCAGAATTACAACCCTTATAAAAATGGGTTTTACAGAAATGCGATATTTAATTAAGCCGCGTGGAATTTATGGTGTTTTTATCGATGGTCAGTATCTTAAAAAAAATGTAGTGTATGACATTGCTGCAATGGTCATTTTATATTTGGTGAGCATGATCGTCTCTACATTTGTAGTCTCTACGGGAGGTTATGATATATTGACATCATTATCAGCAACACTTGCAACACTTGGAAATATAGGACCTGGTTTTGCTCTTGTTGGACCGGTTTTCAACTATGCGTTTTTCCCGGATTATATTAAAGTATGGTTATCATTTATCATGCTTCTTGGAAGATTAGAAATTTTTACCGTGCTCGTAATTTTTACAAAAAGCTATTGGAAATAAAACAAAAAAAGCAGGTACTGTACAAAAACATACAGTACCTGTTTTTTAGATATTTGCTGTAAAATATTACTCTCTTTTCGCGTGAAAATATTAAACAGTATATACAAGGGACACACTGCCATTATACTGGTAATAATAAACACACTATATATTAGCTATTTTTTTATGATTAGTTTTGTTTCCTCAGAATTTGGAGAGCTGTCTTACCATCCTCGCGGACCCAACGTACATAAAACGGTCCTTCCGCTGTTTCACGCTGCCACCAGGATTCTCTAATAAACCAGTCGAGTGCTTCATATGCTGAGAGAGGGTCAGTCCAGCGGTGTTGAGTAAATATGTAAGTGCCCTGTGGAATCATTATCAGTTCATTGTTTTGAGTATGTTTCTGTAAAGCGCTTGTTCCGAATCGGAGTGGTTCAGGAAGAGGAAAAAGCGCATGTGGTCCTTGATCATCCGCTGTGAGTAGTGATGCTTCAGAAATCTCTGCTATGCATTCAGCACCTTCATTTAGATTTTGTACAATGTGAGCGATGCCCTCCCACACAGGAGATGTGAGCGCTGCAACTACTTGATATTCCAATGGCCTATGAAGATTGAGTTTGTACAGTTCCATGATGTTCCCTGAAATTTATAACAAAAGGCGGCTTTGCTGCCGCCTTTCCCATGCACTATATACAGGTATATAGATTACGGTATTAGTAATCCATTCCCATGCCACCAGGACCCATACCGCCGCCAGCTGGCATTGGTTTTTCCTTTTCAGGAAGATCGGTGATTGCACACTCGGTGGTAAGGAGCAAGCTTGCAACACTTGCAGCATTCTGGAGTGCTGAACGGGTGACCTTAGCAGGATCGATGATACCAACTTTCATCATATCAACCCATTCATTCTTGGCAGCATCAAAACCGATGCCTTTGCTGTTTTTAGCTTTATCAGCAACGATTGAGCCGTCGACACCGGCGTTTTCCGCGATCTGGCGGATAGGTTCTTCAAGAGCGCGTTTGACAATGTTAAATCCAACGCGTTCGCCTTCATCCATATCTTTTGTGTTAACATTGTTGAGTGCGAGCGCACTGTTGATGAGTGCCATACCGCCACCAGGGACAATACCCTCTTCAATTGCAGCACGGGTAGCAGAGAGTGCATCTTCAACGCGATGTTTCTTTTCTTTCATTTCAACTTCGGTTGCAGCACCAACATTGATAACGGCTACACCACCGGCGAGTTTTGCAAGGCGTTCCTGAAGCTTTTCGCGATCATAATCGCTTGTTGTTTCTTCAATCTGAGCCTTAATCTGAGCCTTGCGGTCGTCGATATCTTTTTGCTTACCAGCGCCATTAATGATAGTGGTGTTATCTTTATCAATCTTAACGGTTTTAGCCTGACCAAGCTGAACGAGTTCAGTGTTTTCAAGTTTCATGCCCAGTTCATCGCTGATAACCTCACCGCCGGTAAGAATTGCAATATCTTCAAGCATTGCTTTGCGTCGGTCGCCAAAACCAGGAGCTTTGACTGCGCATACCTGAATGGTGCCGCGGATATGGTTGACGATGAGCGTAGCGAGTGCTTCGCCGTCAACATCTTCTGCGATGATTACGAGTGGTTTCCCGGCCTGAACAACTTTTTCCAGGATGGGGAGCAAATCTTTCATGGAAGATATTTTCTTGTCGTGAATGAGGATGTAAGGATTCTCGAACACGGTAGTCATGTTTTCGCGGTTGGTTACAAAGTAGGGAGAGAGGTATCCGCGGTCAAACTGCATACCTTCTACATACTCGATGGTGGTTTCCATAGTTTTAGCTTCTTCTACGGTAATAACACCATCTTTGCCAACTTTTTCCATTGCATCGGCTATCTGCTTACCAATTTCCATGTCGTTGTTAGCAGAAACTGCTGCTACATGGGCAATTTCATCCTTTTCTTTGACTTCTTTTGCGAGTTTGCGGATTTCTGCAACGGAGAGCTCTACTGCCTTATCGATGCCGCGTTTGATAGCCATGGGATCGATGCCTGCAGCGACAGCTTTAATGCCTTCTTTGACCATGCTGTATGCAAGAACGGTTGCGGTTGTGGTTCCATCACCTGCAACATCGTTGGTTTTGGTTGCAACTTCTTTGAGAAGCTGAGCACCCATGTTTTCATACGGATCTTCAAGTTCAACTTCTTTTGCTACTGATACACCATCTTTGGTGACAGTTGGTGCCCCAAATTTTTTATCGAGGAGCACGTTGCGGCCTTTTGGACCAAGGGTTACTTTTACTGCCCGTGAAATTTGCTCAACTCCTGAGAGCAGCTTCTTGCGGGCTTCTTCACTGAACATGAGCTGTTTTGCCATAGCTTTACATCTCCCTTTCTTAAGGTTTACTGAAATTCCGCCTTTGCCGTAACACGGTTACATCTGCCGCTTATCTATGGTTTCTGCTCATAGTGCGATGCAGTTAAAGAATGACTGTTAATAATTACCAGTCTTAACCATGTTCGAGCGACAGGCGGTTCTAAATGCCACTATTAGTGCAAACGAAATGTTTGCAATCGAAAGATACAAAAAAAATGCGAAATCGGCAAGTATTTTCATGCAAAAGTATAAAAAGTGCGATTAAAATCAAAAAAAATAGTAGTACAACAATCAAAATACCTGCGATAAAATGGGGCTGTACAGCGTTTTGCAGTACAGCCCCTTTTTAAAAGAACAGTAATAACTACTGGTTATAAACCAATCTTTGCATATAGTGTAAGCATGGGTGGAACAGTAATATATATGTCTTCAGTTGCTATTGTCATCAAAGTACCAACGCCACGCATCTGTAATCCCACACCCAGGCTGATGGAAGGTAAAAACAGTTCGGCACCATAAAAATATAAATAACCCATATTGGTGATATCATATTGGTTATTTGTCGATTGTATAAGACTCATTCCTGCACCAGCAAAGGGAATTAAGGAAATTTCTCCCAGTTTGATGGGCAGTTGGATACCAAAGCTTTCACCAAGTACGATAAGGGGCAGTTCAACTTGCTGAGTCGTGATGCGATAAGTTGGAGAGTATTCTCTAATTTCTATTTCTCTTGTTATAGTGTACATTCCAAACGTTAATCCATAAAAGAATGCATTAGGTGCAAAATATAATTCTGCGAGTAAATAGTTATCGGTCTGAGTTGCTCCAAAACCCACATTCAGAGAGATTGTAGGTGCTGTAACATTGTAATTTTTATCAAATTTTAGCTTTTCAACACTTTCAAAACTTGTAAGCCGCCACTGACCTTGTTCCAGCACCCACCGTGAAGGGGTTTTTGTTTTTTCTTGGGTAATGGCAATAACACTTTCATCGTCCGAAAAAGTCATTGTTTCAAAGTCTGCTTTAACGACTTTTGAAGCATTGAGCTGCATGTAAATGAGATATGCAATTGCTAGCCGCATACCTTCTACTGGTTCCAGGATAAAAGCTCTCATTAGAAAGTCACGCTCACTGCTGTTCATTCGCTGGTAAGCAACATCGATAAGCTGTGCGCCATAATTTGCAACGAATTCGTATGAAACATACTTTGCAAGCTTAATAAACGAATCACCTCTTGCTGCGAGGACAAAGTTATTAATCCTTTCAAGGAAACTTTGCTGCTTATCTGATGAAAGTGACGCTTTATATTCTTTTATAAAATCGAGAATATATTGGGAAGGTATTGCAAAATTGGTATCCTGCCTGTCAAGAATTTTCCAGGTATTCATACCGATAATACCATAGCCACCGGGAAGTTTTGGATTTTTGATGAGGAGAGGTCCACCGGAACTGCCTCCATCAATAGGTGCAGTATGCTGATAGAGTTTGAACAATGCAGGGTCAGCGAGTTCTTCGACTTTGGCTCGATTGTTTGAAATAGTTCCTTTAGCTAGCTGCCATGAAGGCTTGGAAAGGAGTCCAGGGTATCCAGCAGTCCAGATTTCATCGCCATCGGCAGGTAAATCAGTAAGAATGGTAAGCCCGGCAGTGAATTTTTTCCTGCTTGATTCTGGTAATGCTATGAGTGCAACGTCTAGTTTTTCTGAAATTGCACTTACCGGACAATTTTCGAACGTGAGTATGCTTCCATCTTCTTGTTCAAATTGAAGTGTTACTGTCATGCCATACGATACTACATGCCGGTTTGTGATAACGTAGTTGTCTCCAGTTTCGGGGTCTACATACAAAAATCCGGAACCAAAACCGCCTTCTGCCCAGGCTTTAAAATAGTTTCCAATGTCTTTTTGGCCAGCACGAATGAATTCATTGCCAAATTCAGTTAGGAATTCTTTTGTTTTTTCATGCATCACAGGCTTGACAATAGGGATAAATTGCCGTATTTGTGCAAATAATGAGACTGTGACAGCCAGCATGCATACTACAAGCATGAGCTTTTTTTTCATTGAGTTTCCTCCGCAGTAAAAGTTTGTACATTTGAACAAAATTTGATTTTATGAGAGGTAGTTGGAAAAGAAAAGCAATAGCAGTAAGTTTTTGTTCAAAATTTTTTTTGAGTCTATAAAAAGAATAGAAAATTGTCAATCGTGGCATTGTCTCTCTAGTGTCACGAAGATTGTTAAAAGGCTGTATGTAAGTACTTCAGCAATTCTTCTCTAGTGTCACGAAGATTGTTAAAAAATTGTATGTAAGCCCTTCAGTAATTCTTCCCACTGCCAGCCTGATGCTTCCAGTATACTTCGCATGGGTTGGAAGTAATTCGTTTCTGCTTGTTTAAGAGCTAATGGAGCCTCTACGGTATTCGACAATGCTCCGGCGTAGATCAATGTAAGCAGTGCAGCATAATGTTCAGAGAGTTCTTTGTTAAACCAGAGTGTTTCATTCCAGCTGTGAAGACCAATTGCATCTCGAAATTCCTGGCATGTCTCCGCAAATGTTTTAATCCCTTGAATCAGTGAAGTGCTCATCTCATTAGTTACAGCTTGTTCGAATGGGATGAAGCATTTGCTTACTGCAAAAACATCGAGGAGCGCCAGTGAAACAAGTGCACTGATATGTTGTGGGGCAGTGGTATTCGGAATAATCTGCGCAAGCTTTCGTGTGAGTCCTAGCCTGTGCCACAGCTCGAGTGTTTTTTGAATAAGGAATGAATCATCAGGGATCATAGCGGTACCCTTTGTGGTTTGGGAATCGGTTTGCTTTGATGTTTCGAGAGGTGCGCTTGTGACAGCAGTTTTGGCACACATTGATTGTGCCCACATAAAACAGACGCTCATGCACGAGCGTGCTACAGGGTACTGGAGTGGAAGTGGCAGTAAGTCAGAATAATGCTCACAGTATTCCTCTAGTGTATGAGGTGGAGCACTTGCAGCAACTGTGCCAGTTGTTTTACTAGCTTTCTTGCTCGAATCCTGGTTTTCAAATATTGTTTTATAAATACCCTGCATGCGGGTTAGAGCATCGATGGTTTGTTGAGCAAGTTTATTAGAGTCCGTGGTTATATTTGAAATTCCTGTACAATACTGAAGTGCCCGGATAAGCTCAGTAAAGGTTTCATGAAAACATGTGAGTTTTGCTTGCTCAAGATGCGTTTTATCGGAGTCTTTAAATGCTTTATCCCATGCGCTATAGAGCGTGTGGAATTCGATATCGAGGAGGCTGTCGTTTATATTTAATGTCCCAGCTCCATTGAGGCTTTGTGTTAATTTTTTATAAAGCTCTCGATTGTCATCAATAACGCAATGTATGTTGAGAAAGACTTGTGATTCAAAGCCATTGAGCATCACTTTTAGTCCGTGACGGTGAATGTCAAGCGCATTACGAATATACCAGAGTCCGCTCCGCTGTTCCTGCATTATTAAAAATGCGGAATCACTTTCAGGAAGTCTCAAAGCGCCACCCAGATTGGTTCGAGCCATGGTTTTTGAACCATCGGGATGTTTCTGTGCCCACTGGCATGACCAGTTGATGGTGCCATGTGTTGCTGTCCATTCATTATTGTATAAAACTAACGCAAGTTCTCTGTCTGTGCCGTTAGAAAATGCAAAAACGTTTTCATCTACGGTACTATCTTCTTTCCAGAGATCATAGAGAACAAAATTATCGACACCAGAAAAAAGATAGCGCTTTTTGAGAAGCGGGAAAATTTCTCGCTCATGACGGGCGATAAGGTATTCATCGGGTATTTCATTATAATAAGCACGGCGGTATTCCATGCCATATTTTTCTGTGAAGCCTTCAATTTGTCCGTGTCCAAACATGGGCAGTCCTGGGAGTGTTGCCATGAGCGTACACACACCAAAATAGTGATCTCCTTTGCCGAACTGGGCTACTGCGGTTTCTTCATCTGGATTGTTCATAAAGTTGACAAACCGCTTGAGTATCTCCTTATCGAACTCCTGTGTGTTTTTTATAGTGTCACGATATTTGTGATTTTCTTTGCGTTTAAGCATATTCATAAATGCAGAGTTATATACTCGGTGCATGCCAAGTGTGCGGACAAAGTAGCCTTCCATCATCCAGAACGCTTCTGCAAGGAGTAGTGTATCGGGAACTTCTTTTGCACAGATATCAACAACTTCACGCCAGAACTCATTGGGCATAGCACGGTCAAAATCGTTTCGGGGAAGTGCATATTCACTGCGGCTCGGTATATCGCCGCCATGTCCGGGTTCTGGATACCAGAGCCGTCGGAAATGACGTTTTGCCATAATCATGGCGGCATCAAAACGAATAATTGGGAAATTGCGTGCAACATGCAGAATGCGTTCGATGACTGCCTGTCGTGCCTCGGGTTTAAGAAAATCTATCTGTGCAGTATCGTTCCATGGCATGCTGGTACCGTCATTGCCATGATAGATATATC
This sequence comes from Spirochaetota bacterium, assembly GCA_029547205.1. GTDB lineage: Bacteria > Spirochaetota > Spirochaetia > Treponematales > UBA12059 > JAKPPT01. The sequence continues at coordinate 10,350 of JAKPPT010000068.1, read as the reverse complement.
GAGTATCCCCGGTGCGAAAATCTACCCGCTTAAAAACAACTGCACAGTCGCTGCGGTTGTAGTAGTGATCTTCGAGCCAAATACCGATTGAAGGATCGCTTGAAAGATTTTCTCCATTAAATGTGTAGGTTGGAAATGGCACTGAGGTGCGTTGCATAAAGAGTTCAGGCCGATAGCGTACCCAGCTCGAATCAATACCGGTATGGTTTGGTACCATATCAGCAGCGAGCCTAATACCATATTTCCATGCTCGCCAGCGCAGGTTTTCCAAGGCGGGCCAACCTCCAAGTTCGCCGGCGATTTCGTAGTCCCAGAGCGCATAGGCACTCGCTGCAGCTTCAGGATTTCCACAAAGTTGCTTAATGCGCTGGCTGGCATGGCTCCGTTCCCAGAGTCCGATTAACCAGAGTGCATTGAAACCACGTCGTGCAAGGATTTCAAGTTCTTCGTCAGGGATAGCATCAAGTGTGGTAATTGTACGTTGGTACTTTTTACTGAGCTGATAGAGCCAGACCAGTGTGCTTTTTGCAATCATGACGACTTTAGGCATCCAGTCACTGTCGCTCGTAAATGCTTCATATTCGTGCTCTGTGCCTTCAAAGGTTAGCACCTGGTTGGGGCCTGGTCCGCCAGCAAATCGGGGTTTTTCTTCTTCGGCGATGAGGTCAAGGACACCGAGCAGTTTTGCTAATATATCACCAAGGAGTGGTTTCCATGCGGTAAGAATGTATGCAAGTTGATCTTTTATCGAATTAGGAAATCGTCGGGCTGGTTCACGGAGCATAGAAAGGAGATCCATCGGTTTTTGTCCAGGGACCTCAACTGCTGGCATCAGCATAAAAGCTTTTTCTGAAATAGCAATTAGTTTATCAACGGGATACTGTGCCCTGAGCGCTGCATCAGAAAATACAGGATGGAGTGTTGAAAGAGCAGGATTTTCATTTGCAATGCGAATGAGGAGTAGTTCTTCCAGCATGAGCATCGTGTTAGCAGGGGTTTTGCTCCATGCTTCTGGTGAAACTGTCTCAGAAAAAACTTCCGGTGGCGGGAACGCATCGGTATAAGCGGTAATAATTGTGGCAAAATCTGTTGGACTTAAATTTCGAGCAGCAGCTTCAGCCGTTTCTTTGAAAGCTTCAGGATATATCGATTGAATGTAGTATCTGCACAGGAGGTGAGCTATTTCATGGAGCAGGGCAGAGCCGTAGACTTCACCAGCTTTTACCGGCACAGGAAGTGCTTGTGAGAGTTTCATTGCAAGAACACGGCTTGAAAACACATCCACAACGAGAGCATCACCCGTGCTGGAAAAGGGAATCTCGTTGAGCTTAAGTTGCTTTCTAATCAATTTGAGTATGGGGAAGAAATGTCGTATGTCTCGTTCTGTTATGGTAGTTGTTGTTTTCATTGTGCTGCTCCAATGGTTGTTTGTAATAGTATATCCTATTTTAAGGTGGTCACGCAAATAAAAACTAGTGTCACGAAGCTTGTAAACAGGGGGCATATCTTTACTAGTGACACGAAGCTTGTAAACACTATTCACATTTTTCGTAGCACTAAAGAGAGCATCCATGATAAACCATAGAGTATAGGCAGGTGGAGGAGATAAATTATGAGTGAATGGCTTCCTAACCACCTAAGAGCAGCAAGCAGTGGTTTAAAAAAGGCGTGAGTATTCTTTTTTGGGTGAGCGCTATACGGAGACGCGATTGCTCCTGTTTCTTTGCATGTATGAGTGTTGGTACCGGTACCAGTATGCTGAGCAATCGTGCTGAATGGTTTATACGATGCAATACCATATATAAACCATGCAAACCAGGGTAGAAGCGGTTCATAGTCCACAGGATAGAGATTTTTGGGACGAAAACCAAGCCAAGCGAGCCATGGAAAATCAAAGCGTACCATGCCCAGCCAGAGTCCTGCTGCAAGTACTGCACACCCAAGAGCAGCGACTGCAAATTGTAGTCCCTGATTTGATATGGGTTTAGCAAGTGGCCATGCGACAATGCTGGATACAGCAAGCAGATGCAATATGCCAAAAAACACAAAATATTGATACCCAAAGGCAACAAATGTTGTGAGACTTACAAGTCCCGCATACAAAATGAGTTTTCCACTCCGCTTTAACGCCTTTTGTAAGGTATATGATCTGCTTCGTGCTGCAGCAAGGCTCATGCCGGATAAAAATATAAAGCCTGCTGCGATACAGCGGGGAAACCACCACCAAAATCCTTGAAAGAGATCGATTGTAATAAGTTTAAAACTGACGAGGCAGTACACCGTATGATACAAAATCATTGCGATAACGAGTGTACCGCGAATGTAATCAATAGTAGCTTGTCGGCTAGTTTGGTTTTGTATAGTATCCATAGGTAAATGTGTGCCTTTGGAAGTTCGGATTAGTGTCAGGAAGCTTGTGAATAAAAGCATCTCCACAATATGTAGTAAGCATATTTATATGCCACACAATATATCCGGTATTTTCTATAAAAAATAAGACGTAGTGATTAAAAACAGATTTTTCACAATTTTCCTGACACTATAGAGACTATCCTTTAACTCCGCCTGCTGCAATACCCCGTATGAGAAACTTCTGCATTATGAGTGTAAAGAGAAAAACGGGAATGAGCAGCACAACAGCAGCAACATAGAGCTGTCCCCATTTAAGTCCATCTGCTGCAATGTAATCAGCAACATGAATAGGTGCAGTTTTCGCACGAATGCTTGTTAGAATGAGTGCATATAAAAACTCATTCCAAGAATTGATGAACGCAAAAACCGATGCCACGACGAGCCCTGGTGCTGTAAGCGGGAGAAATACCTTGAGAAATGTCTGAAACCGTGAGCAGCCATCGACGAGTGCTGCTTCTTCATAGCTCCTGTCAATCTGAGCAAAAAATGGAAGTATCATCCATATTACGTATGGGATATTAAAGCTTGCATGAGCAAGGGTAAGCCCCCATATCGTATCACGTGCTCCTATTGCTTGAAACATCATGTACATTGCAATAACGAGTGAAATTTGAGGAAGCATACGGAAAATGAGAAAGCTGTATGCAAGGGTTGAACGGCCTGTAAACTTAAACCGGGCAATTCCATATGACGCCATGGACCCAACTACGACACTAATCAACGTAGAAAGGATGCCAACCTGTATTGAGTTCCATAGGTAACCCATATACTCTTTATTTTTGATAAAAACGAGAAACCACGATCGTGTTGTAAAATTCATGTTGAACGGACCGTTGCTGATAATATCAATATCACGCTTAAAACTAGAGGATACAATGATAAAAACAGGAAACAGTTCTACGGCAAGAATAATTACTGCTGCTATGGTAATGAGCCAGGGTGTGAGCTTTTTCTTTAAGGCATATGCGGTCATGCATCGGCTCCTTTCTCAAATTCCTCAATTTTCATATTCTTGCGAACCAGTGTGAGTGCAATAGTGACTGAAAGTACCAGTAGTAAGATAGCCATAGCGCTTGCCAGTCCTACCTTGTAATAGGTAAATGCCTGCCTATGAGTATAGAGTGAAAAGAGCAGCGTTGCAGAACCTGGACCACCCTCAGTCATTGTATAAACTTCGGAGAAAATACGGAGTGCATCGATGAGACGGAGCAGCAATGCTGTAATGATGGTTGGTTTAAGCATGGGTAGCGTAATGTGTTTAAAACTCTGTCCCCAGCTCGCTCCATCAATGCGTGCTGCTTCATAGAGTTCATGCGGTATGGTTGTTAAACCTGCATAGAGCAGCATAAACATGAATGGCCACATGCGCCAGATATCCTGCAGAATCACGGCAACATAAGCAAGCGTGGGATCATTGAGTCAGAGGATTTGTTTGCCACCAAGCGCATTGATAAGCCAGTTAATCGGCCCATAATCAGGCTGAAGCATGAATCGCCACGTAAAACCTGAAATTACCGGTAAAATGAATACCGGAAGAAGAAGTAAGCTTCGTACAATGCCACCACCAGGGAATTCTCGATTGAGGAGTAACGCTGCTGCAAAGCCCAGCACGAGTTCAGTTGGTATAGCAATAATGATAAAACCACATTGGAGTCGCAGTGAGTTCCAGACTCAGGATCCTTGAACAATGTTACATAATTTTTAAGGCCGATAAATTCCCTGGAAGATGCATCGTTGAGCGGCCATTTGAAAAAGCTGGCATAGAGAGAATAGAGTGCTGGGAAAATCAGCACTACGAAAACAAAAATAAATGCAGGCATAAGAAATGGAAGGACGGCCCTCCATGAGCCGCCTTCCAGTGTGAAACTCTTAAGCCTATTTGTTGGCTTCGACGAGTACTTCATTGGTTTCCTTGATAATTGCTTCAATAGCATCAGCGATTGGCATATTGCCCGTTACTGCAGCGAGCCAGTATTTCTTTACGATTTCGTTAACCTGTCCAATTTGTGGGAAGCGAGGGCGTGCAACAGCATATTCCATTGATTTTGCTATAGCTTGATACCAGGGCATCTTTGCTTGGTATTTGGGATCCAAAAGTACATCTTTGCGTGCTCCTGGAATACCCTGATCAGCTAGTTTATATCCGATTTCTTTGCTTGCCCACCAGTATACAAACTCTGCTGCAGCCATTTGATTTTTAGAAGCAGCAGGAATCGTCAATGTCCAGCAACCGCGTACAGCGACGCGTTTTGCGGGGCCTGCGGGGGGCGGTGAATATGCAATTTTGCCAAAATAGAGTGATGAGTCAGGATTTTCATAGTTTGCAATCTAATTAGGCCAAATAAACATTGAAAATACACCCTTGCCGGTTCTAAACGCAACTTGTCGTTCAGAGTGTCCCAATGTTGCAGCATTGGGGGGTGCTACAGCCATCAGTTTTTTATAAAACTCCATAGCTTCAGCTGCTTTTTTCTTGTCCAAAACAACCACATATTTACCATTAACTCGGTCAATAAACTTAGTGCCAAAGCTTTCCCACATGAAAATAGCTTCTGCGTGAACACCAGGAGCACCAGTGGCAAAATTGCCAAATCCAATAGCAACATTATTGGTGTGGAAAAAGATTGCCATATCGAGTAGTTCTTTGAATGTTTCTGGAACGCGAAGGTCATAGCCATATTTTGCCTTAAACTGCTGGCGATATGTCGGATTCTCGATAAGGTCTTTGCGTGTCATCCATACGTACAAGTTTCCATTGATTGGGAAACCCAAAAGCACATTATCCCAGGTAGCAGCATCGAGCATTGGGGCAGTAACCGTATCTTTGCCTACTTTAGGAAATTTTTTCCCTTGAGGCCATTTATCAAAAGGAAGCATGACCGGTGCCACAATGGGTATATTGCCTTCATCAACAGCAACAACATCGTAATCTGCATTGGTTTTGGTAACACCTACGGTTGTTTTAGTTATTACACTGGTTGTTGGTACGATTTCCATATTAACCTTGTAGCCTGTTGCTTTTTCAAATTCAGGTAAGAGCTCTTTTATTGCTCTGGGAAGGGGATCGTCCCATACCAGCACATTGATAGTTTGAGCACTGATTATGCCCAATGTGATGAACAGTGAAACTGCAATGAATAGCAGTTTAGTTGTGGTTCACGTCATACGAAACCTCCTTATCGATATCACACTCCAGCACGTACTGTGGAGTGGTTAGCGCCTTACGTAAATTCTTCCACGCATATCCCCTGTTGTCAATAATTATTTTTATTAAGTAAATAAGAAATATATGCAATGCGCATAATCACATAGAAGTTTGCACATGTTTTTCCTCCGAAACTATTTCGAGCATATTTTCTGTTTCATGTTCAGATACACATGCTTGTTCAACTCTAAATTCGCAGAGCATGGTATTGAGCTCTGATGAACGTTTGTTCGTTATAGTTACGAGGCTGTTCATCTGTTCGAGAGCAGATGAAAGTGTATTTATACTTTCTGTAATTCTAGCAATTTTAAGGACTACCTGTTCGGATGTAACTTTAACCACTGCTAGATCCTGTTCAATTTTTTTAGAAGATTCAGCAGCCTTAGGCCCTTCTTGTTTAATAGTCAGAGATGATGTTTTGATATTTCCTACAGCTTCAAGAATTTCTTTGCTTGCCTGGTTTAGTTCTTTTATTGCAGAGCCAATTTCATAAAATGCAGATACAAACGATTCAGCCATTTCTCTTGTTGCAGCAAGAACCGCTCGACTCTGCTCCGCAGATTGTGATGAGTTGCTCAAGCTTACTGCAATATTTTTTACCAATTTTTCAATATTGCTGGCATTTTCTGAAGCAGTATCAGATAGTTTGCGTATTTCTTCGGCTACAACAGCAAAACCTTTACCACTAATGCCAGCATGTGCACTTTCAATGGCTGCATTCATAGAAAGAATATTAGTTTTATCGGCAACATCGGCAATCATATCAGAAATTTCGCTTATGCCTTCGAGTTCATGCTTAGCTTTTGAAAGAATTTCCGATGACTTATCGGCTTCATCAAAGCCTTCTGCAATTGCTTTTTGTAATTCTTCCAGATTGGTAAGGCGCGATTCAACAAGCTTTGATACACTCTGCATAATTTCTATGATCATATTGATATGTCTTGATAGTTTACCCAATTCATCCTTACTTGTGTCATGTGATTCAATGCTAATGTCTTTTTGTGCCATACTTTCCATGACTTGTTCCAGATTTTGAATGCGTTTGGATAAACGAGTGCTAAAAATTAAGGAGAGCAACAATGCAAATCCAATTCCAATAACCAAGCTGCTCACCGTAATGAGAAATGCATTTTGTGAAGCAATGGTAGCGGATTTGGTTAAAAGGTCGTTGAGTGTTGTCAAATCTTGCTTAATGTATGGAAGCTTGTGAAAGTATTGTATATAAAATTTATTATATTTATGATTTGTGTCAAGAAAAAATGCTGGTTACACGAGTAAAAATATGATGTGCCGTACCATTTACAGAGATACTAATACGTTACTGCTCTTGATTTGGTTGTTCTACTAACAGTGCATGCGATTTTTTATCAATACTGTGTGATACCCAGATTTTTTTATCAGCAAGTGTAATGAGTGTTCCTGAGGGGTAGTGGGAGAATGGCTGCCCTACCATAAGATAACCATCTTCCCCACAGCCATAGCGGTATATTTTATTGTGAGCGCGTATTGTATCAGAGATGATCCTGATAGAATTTTCCTCTTTTTTATGATTTTTTTCATATTGTGTCGGTTGTTTTGAAAATAGTTCTACATAAAGCCAGCTTGCAACGAGTCTTTCCTTAGGTATGCCCGCTGCTTCTGATAATTCGAGCAATCGTTTGGGAGCAGGAGAACTGTTGAGCACAAAGTGGCACCAGGGGTATTTTTGTCGTGATGCGGGCATGTTTACCGCAGCAGGTATTTCTTTAGTGAGTGGCGCACCAGTCCTGAGCGCTCGTAGAGCTTTTCCAAGATAGCTGCCGGGCATTGGACAAGCATTGGTATGTGGACAAGGAGAAAGAATGCGTCCTTTGAGATGCTGCGCATTGATCAGTATGCTTTCACGGAGCGCTGCAATCATGGTGCCCGATCGAGGTTCGCCCGGTTCGATAATGAGCAGTCGCGTTCCTGGTCCTGCATTTAGACTTACACTTTCCAGTACACTGCTGGCACGAATGTCTAGCTGTACGCGTTCATTCCAAAATAGTTCGTTGAGTACATTTGCAGCTGTTATGAGCGCAAATGGCTTAGGTTGTTTCTTTTCTGCTAGAGCAGGGAATTGTTCACGAACTGTGACAAACTGCCAGGGACAATCTGCTAGATTTTGCATCTCATTCAGTACAGTAAAAATAGCTCGTCCGGATTCCATTGGCTTTTTAACGCGATCCATCAGTATCCAGGTGAGCTGTTTGGTGCGGAGTTCTGGCCTCGCAATCCAAAATGCAAGCGGAACAGTCCATGGCCCTGAACCAATATCTAAAATGCTGTCCCCATCTTGTAAAGAAACATCGAGATTTGCAACGATCTGAGCAATACGGAGCACATTCCAGGGAAGAAAGTATTGAATGTATGCTGCATGATTGCGGGGCATCCCCAGATAATCGCGTTTGCGTTCAGTCCGTTCGCTCGTAAGCTCTCGCGAAAGGTCTCGGACAGCATATTTAAGGTCTTTTTTATGTGCAGGGCTGAGCGGAAGAGCCCTATCAATTGCATCAAGCAATTGATCCATGTGAGCAGCGAGATTTTCAGGCAATACAGGTTGTTGAACGGTATAGTAATCGGATGCTGTATGTTTACCGCTACTAGAAGCTAGTTTAACTTGCTTTAAAGAGGAATGGTTCCCAGTTCGTGTTCTGGAAGCTTGTCGGCTTGTTGATGGTTTCAGGTTTTTATTGTGAGGATTCATTGTAAAACCAATTATTGCATAAAGAGATGTGTAACGCAATGCTCATTGGGTATCACAATCTTCGTGGCACTAGCCCCATTGGGTATCACAATCTTCGTGGCACTACGGATACGTTCAGGCACAATCACTCGATTTGAACACAGCGTTAATGTGTTTTATATGTTCTCTGAGACTACCCTCGATATGCAGGAATATTGCTGGCATGAGAATTTCTTCAAAATAGAGTTTCCGTTCATTGATTTTGCGCATTTCTTGATGAAACGTTTCGATTGTATTCATCTGTTTTGTGATCCAATCGTCATAGGTATCAAATGAGCAGATACTCTGTTCTGGTAAATCGGCTTTTTTCCAGTGGTCTTGATATGAACTTAATAGTGAAAATAGTTTATAAAGAGAAATATTTTCGTTTATATATGTTTCAGCGCTTTGTTTATTTCCTGAGTGATCATCAAGAATTTTTTTATAGTGCTGTGGAGCGAGCAATTTGAATATATCAGCTTTTCTCAGCTGAATATCGCGTTCTCGGAACAGTTCTTCAACAGCCTCGATGACAAGACGGTTTCCGCGGTAATACTTAATGGTATCAATGATGGTTTCAATACCCTGTTCGCCCATTTCAATGTGTGCTTCAATGTACCTCCAGATATCTTCGGGCAGGTCTGGATTAGCTTGAACAGCATAGCTTTCAAACCGAGCATTTCGTTTTTCATGCACAGTAACATCTTTTCGTAAAAAGAGCTCTTTCATTTCGATGAGCTGATAAAATCCCGATGCCTTGCTTCTAAAATAGTAAAGGTATTGTTCCATGAGATTTGTTGTTTTGAGCACATCCATGAGATGGCTTGTTATTCGTATGCAATCGACAGGGGCTGTAGATTCCATGCGGCGCGCTTCGATTACAGGATTCCCAATGATATCGAATTGTCGGGCACCTTCTGGTCCAAAATTACCGATACATACTTCACCCAATGAAGCGCCAATTCTGATACGAACTTGAAACATTGCATCGATGGTCGTGATAAGTGAAAGGTTTTCTCTTAGATTTTTCATTATAAGAAAAGCCTGAGTAATTGCTTTTCGAATGCCAGGTTCAGCATTTTGAGGAATAAAATCTTCATCGGCACGGTTGAAAAGCCTGCACGACTCCTGCAGCTCAATACAAGTTTGAAATAAGAGCCGTGCAATGAGCGGTTCTGCTTCTTCTTGCTTTAGATTCCTCGTAAGCGGATCGATGATGCCACCAAAATGAAACATCATTGAATCACCAGAAATTTTATTGAGAAAACCACCTCGCTTTTTTAAGACATAGTAAAATGCTGAGTACAAGCCGTTAAGGAAAATCTGATTTTCGCGAGGACTGAGCCAGGATGATATGTAGGAATAATCAACAATATCGAGAAAACCAACGCCGACAATCGTCTCTGCGGAGCCTTGTGGAATGCTACCATATTCAAGTAAAGCAGATTCCAATTGTTTATTGATAAAAATATCAGCAATCTGTTTTTTTAATGTCTCAGTTTCAATTTTTTCAGGGACAGCTTCAATCGCTAATTCTTTAATAAGCTCATTCTGGTGATTTTCCGTGGATTTTTCTATTGCTACATCGAGGAACTCATTTATATTTACTTCTTCTTCTTCTTCTTCTTTATTCATGAGGATATCTGCTCCATTTTCTATTCTACCCTTATTCCTAGACTTGTCAATCGGTGCTTAGTGTCATGAAGCTTGTGAATAAAATTATCTCCACAATGTTTAGTAGGCATATTCATAGATAATTACAATATATTTAATACTTTCTATAAAAATTAAAAGGATGTGAACAAAATTAGTATTTTCACAATTTTCGTGACACTATATAACTTATCAATGAGTCTTTTTCGCTGTTTCTAACTTCTTGCTTAAAAAGAAAATACAAACATATCAAAATTTTGTTTACCCCAAAAAACACGTGAAAAATGCGCATTTACACCGTAACCAGCAGGTACTTTGCAATTTTCACCCCATGGAA
>JAKPPT010000052.1 GCA_029547205.1 Spirochaetota bacterium | reverse complement strand
TGGGTAGTATACCATTGCGGACTGAATCAAGAACATTTTCAAGAGCATGGGTAAATTGATACACATCATCATATCCAGCCATTCCCGATCCACCTTTCAACGTATGCACAAATCTGAAAATAGAGTGTATCAATTCAGGATCTTTAGTTTCTTCATAGCGTACTATATCATTTTCAAGGTTTTCCAGCAACTCTTTTGTCTCTGCCAAAAATACCTGCCGTATGGCATCCTCTGCCATGGTTTACCTCGCATTATAGTTCAATTTAAAATTCTTCAAACCCATCATCAATAAGCTTATTGTTTTTGCCTTCTTCCTTTTTTTCTTCTTCTTTCTTCTCCTCTTTTGATTTTACCTGCTTATCTAGTTTTTTTGTCACAGGTTTTTTTGCTGAATCAGCAGCATGAAGATGCAACTCTTTATGTTTTGTCCCATAAATCTTCTGGCTTATCTCATCTCTAATAACAAAACGTTCCATCATGCCTGCCAATTCTTGTGCTTGATTTGCCATCTCTTCACTTGCACTTGCTGTTTCTTCTACCAGGGCTGCATTCTGCTGAGTCATCGTATCAAGATCCGATATTGCTACATTTATCTGATCTATTCCCTGCTTCTGCTCATCACTTGCTGTTGCAATCTCAGTTATTGTTTTATACAAATCCTGTATAGATTGCATAATCTCCTTCAACGCCTCTCCACTCTTGTTTACCAGTGTTGTCCCGGTATCAATCTTATCTAATGAATCACGAATAAGCTCACCAATTTCCTTAGCAGCACTGCCCGAGCGCTGTGCTAAATTACGCACTTCGCCAGCAACCACTGCAAAACCTCTGCCCTGCTCTCCTGCGCGTGCAGCTTCAACAGCTGCATTTAACGCAAGCAGGTTTGTCTGGAATGAAATCTCATTGATAAGAGTAAGTATCTCGCCTATCCGCTTGCTGGATGCATTTATTTCATTAATTGCCACTACCGCATCGCCAACCAGCGTATTGCCATTTTTTGCCAGCTCACTTGTCTTTTCCGCTATCTGATTTGCCCTTGATGCATGATCCGCATTTTGCTTGATAGTTGCAGTAGCCTGCTCTATTGTTGCGGCAATCTCCTCCAGTGATGAAGCCTGTTCGCTGGTACGCTGCGATAAGTTTTCATTGCCGTTGGCTATCTCATTAACCGCCTGCGTTAAATTGCTTACCGCTACCTTTACCTCGGCTACAAGCTTTTCTAAATTTTCCATAGTATTATTAATAGCTGCAGACATCTCACCAATTTCATCATTGTATATTTTTCCTTCGTAACGCATGGTTACATTTCCTTCGGCAAGTGAACTAGCTATTGTTTTTAATTTTTCCAGAGGATTGAGACGCGAGGCAATGATATAGTAAATACCTACTACTGCACCAGCTACCATTATAATTCCAAAAATCACCATGGTTGTAGCCATATCACGGGCAGAATCTGCTATATCGGACATGTACATGGTACTTGCCACAATAAAACCATATTCCTTATTTTTTTTACCAACAAGCAATTTATCTTTCCCTTCCCATTTATACTTAATGACGGTAT
>JAKPPT010000020.1 GCA_029547205.1 Spirochaetota bacterium | reverse complement strand
GGTAGTGGTAACACCGAGTAGTGGCAGTTGGACTTGGACCCTAGCAGCTGACACAACGACCCATGCGGATGATGGGGTGTGGGAAGTAACCTTTGTTGCAAAGGATGCGTCGGGACTAACCACCAGTATGAGCCGGACGATTGAGATAGATACAATAAATCCTTCTCTTGAAATAACCTCGGTGCTGCCGCAGCTTACTGGTGGCATTGTTAACGGGAAAATAACGCTTTCTGCTAATGCAAGCGATGCAAATGGCCTCGATGGCGTCAAGTACTATTTCAGAGACGATTCAAGTACTCCCGATTATACCGATCCACTTTCAAGCCCGGTGAGCTCACTCATGAGCGCACCATATTCTGTTGTCATCGATACAACGAACGCTGCATTTACCAATAACACCACTTATACGCTCTGGGTAGTAGCACGCGATCGAGCTGGAAATGTAAGCAGAGTATCCACGACAATTACAATTCAGCAATCAAGCGATATGCCTGCTGGTACTATCGACAGCCCGGCAAATACCGAACAGATAGGCGCAGACCGCAAGGTACGCGGCACCTTCCAGGACGATGACGGTGTTGCCGTGAACGGCGCTGTTCTCTACGTACGCAAGCAGGGAGCTGGCAGCTACACATCTAAACCTATTGCGATATCAAGCTCAGCAGGTCAGCTTATAGCATGGACCCTTGACATTACCGATGTGCTCACTGCAGGCGGAGACGGAACCTACGAGATGTACTTAGGCGTAACAGACGATGTCACGAGAAAGAGTGGTCTTTCTGCACAAACCTATACAACATCGGTTCAAACATTCCTCTATGATGTGAACCCGCCAACGGTTTCTTCACTGACACCAAGCCCATCCAAAGCTGCTTATAAAGCAGGCGATGCTATAACTTTCGCATGGACTGCATCGGACGCATCAGGGCTTGCAAGTCAGGTTGCAGATGTTGATGGCAGCACCACTGGACTTGGTTCCATTACCAATACTGGTGGAAATAATTATCAGATTATCTATACAGTTCCATCAAGCGGTATTTCCTCAGGTAATAAGACAATAACGCTTGTTACAACAGATGGGGTTGGTCGCACTGCGACTCGAACATATACATTCCTTATCGATGTTGATGCGCCTGTTGTTGATCCAGCATTCACGCTCGATCCTGGCTTTGTTGGCTCAACACCTAACGGCATATTCCTGGTAAAAGGTACAGCTGCCGATAACCGCGGTCTTGACCGTGTAGAGGTCAATTTCTCCGGTCCTAGTGCCAGCGACGGCACCAACTGGTCGAATGCCACACTCTCTAATGGCAACTGGTCATACTCGGTGAACTCTGCAACGTATGTTAATACGAGCGGAACGCTCACCATAAAGGTTCGTGCTGTAGACCAGGCAGGTAATATCAGCAGTGAACAAACTTTTACCCAGAGTGTCGATCAAGCAGCAGACAAACCGGTAGTTACTATTATTTCACCGGTAAACGGTTCGACTTATGGCACTACAGTACAGCTTTCAGGTACAGCCTCTGACGATGACAACCTGGCTGGAGTAAACCCCATCGCTGCTGATGCCATAGAGGTACAGTGGAAACCTGCTGCAGGTTCTTACACTACGGTTAATCCCACAATATCCGGAACTGGCAGGAACGCAACGTGGAATTATGAGCTTTCAGGCCTTGCAAGCGGCACCTATGTAGTCCGTGCCCGCGCACGTGATGTCAATAGCACATGGGGAGATTACACGAGTGAAATTACATTCACAGTCAACGCAGGAGCCCCGAGCCTTACTGTAAGTACATCTGTAGCCGCATTCCTTAACAACGCTTCGCTTACGCTCAATGGTACAGCTTCTGACCCACAGGGCGTCAAGTATGTTCGCGTCCGTATCAATGGCGGATCATGGCAAAACGCCAGCGCCATAAGCGGCACGAACTGGAATGACACCAACGTGACCTGGCAGATCAATCTCAACCTTGGCAGCGATGGCTTCAAGACGCTCGAAATCCAGGCAGCAGATGTCGATGACTACGCTACAAATCAGCAAATGTCAACAACGCTGGACACAACCCCACCCGCTGGCGCATTTGATGCTCAGTTCCGCGATCATCCTACTGGTAGTTTCCTCAGCACCACTGCACTCAACAAGATTGTACGAATAACCGGAACAGTAACCGAAACTAACCTTGCTGATACTAACCCCGTAGAAATTTCAATCAATGGTGGAGCATACACACCGGTTACAGGTACGTTAAGCTGGTACTATGTCTGGGACACCACAGCTCTTGCGAACGGCGACTATGAGCTGCGCCTCCGGATTACCGACAAGGCTGGCAATGTCACTACCTCGATAGTCAAGACTGTTACCACGAATCAGGCTGCAGACATACCGCAGATTACCCAAGCCTTCGTGGCTGCACCGACATCAGGGGACGCTGGAAACAACGTGCTCTCGACACTACTTAAGGTCAGCGGCACCATAACGGATGACGACGGCTTCAATACTGGAGCAGTTTCTATACTCCTCGATGGAACACCACCTAGCGTTGGCGCCACAAACAACGCAGGAACCACCGCAACGTGGGAGTACACCTGGGGCAGCCTCACTCAGGGTATCCACTACTATACAGTAACCGCAACTGATAAAAATGGTGGTGTGAACAGCATTGGACCGACCTATTTCCTTGTAGACAATGCTAATCCAATACTTACCGTTACCAGTCCTACCGCAGGAAGCAAGGTAAAGACGGGCACACTCTCAATTACTGGCTCTGTATCAGACGCGGGTGGTTTTGGAAACTCACCTCTTGAAATTACCCTCAGACACAGCAATACGGGCTCCCCGCTCCATAATGCAGTCTACACACCAGCTGTTGTCGGCGGAAATTTCAGCCAGAACATTGCCATAGATGCAAGCTCGCTCGACGGTACGCTCTATATAGACTTCTTGCTTACCGACCTTGCTGGCAGGCAGACAACGCTCACCCGCGCAGTTACCATCGATACCACTCCGCCGGTGCTAAACCTTAGTAACCCGGCTCCCGGTGCTTATATCAACGGCCTTGTATCGATTACCGGTACTGCCGATGACCTCAATGGTCTTGCGGATGTGACCCTCGAGATACTCGACCCTGCGAACCTTAACCTCGTTAAAGCTAACATCAACCGTTCAGGCTCCACACTGGCAAGCTGGGAATTCCCATTCGCAAGCGATTCCTACGCGACGAGCACTTATGCAGTAGACATTTCGGGCGGCCAAGGTAAACTCTGGAAAATCTGGTTTAAACTAAAAGCTGTCGATAATGCGGGCAACGTGACCGAGCTCAAAATACCACCGTACGGCGCACTTGATTACCCGTACTTTATAATAGACCTTGATGGCGATAAACCGACAATTTCAATGACCCAGCCAAAGAACGGCGATACCATCGGTGGTTTTGTAACAATGTTCGGAACCGCTACCGATGATGATGGACCAGTCATGCAGGTGGAAGTACAAATTGACTTTAACGGAGACTTTGATTTTGCGGATTCCCTTGATCTAGACCATGATAGCACGACACAAATGGGCACTGACCAGAACATCTACGGTAACATAGTACGCATAGGAAATGCTGCTCATAAGTGGGAAGACGAAACAGCATGGTATGTCGTAAATGTAACCAACAATTCGTGGACACTGGAAATCAATTCCAACGGCGAACTCTACAAATCGAATACCGGAGGCACCGGGCAGATACGCATTAGAGTACGGAGCCGCGACATGTTCGGAACGGCAAGCGAGTACATAGAGCGCACCATTACGCTCGACGAAACCTTCCCGCGTATAGAAAATATCACTCCCAATGACCAGAGCTATCAAAGCGCAACCTTTAATGCCTATGCAGAATTCCGTGATAATATTAATCTGAATCTTTCCAGTAACTCGCAGATACGCATTAATATAAATAAAACTGGTTATCAAACGTTAACCCCAGGCCCAAACTCAGGACCTGGACACCCATACGCGCTTATAGCAAACGGCACAGGGTACGACCTAACCTACCCCATCGATACTACAATATACTTCCCTGGTTCATCGGGCATTCTCTATGTTGATCTCTATGTAAAAGATGAATCGAACTATACGAACCAGAAATCCTATACCTTCTATATCGACAATCAGGTGCCAACGGGTTCATGGTCAGATAGGCCGGGCGCTCCCGACGGGAACAGCATCCGGAACGGTCAGATTAACCTGAACGGTACAACTCCTATATCCTTTATAGAAGGAAACCTTGCGGACAGCGGTGCTGTTTCAGGTATTAGCAGGGTCGAGGTGTACTTTGTCAAAGCCGGTACCGTGCGCCGCATAAAAGGCGCTTCGGGACAGCTCACACCAGCTACGAGTGAAAGCGCCCTCGTAGATATCTATGACGAAGGCACCGGAACCTGGTCAGCCTCCAGCGAGACGGTTCCCTTTGTGAGCTGGTCAGACAGTGGTTATGGTGATAACTATGTCATTAAGATTGATAGACCCACAGAAATGAGCAGCATCAGCACCGGTGCGGATGCGGATGGTGACGGCTACTATGAGTTTATCGGTATAGATGGCGGAGCCCAGCGCTGGCGGGCATACTTCGACAGCCAGTACCTCCCCGACGGCCAGGTAGACATTCACTATGTGATTTACGACCTCGCTGGAAACAGGATTCACAAGGCTCGTCGCGGCTTTATCGCGAACTCAGGGCCATCAATAAGCAGAATCAAGATAGGCTCTGACTACAATAACAACACTCAGATTGTCGATGTACCTGGCTCAGTAACAGAAATACTCGACTACTACTATCCCGCGGGCTCAATAGACCGTTATGCCACTAGCCAGCCAATCAAGATTAAAAATGGCAGAATATACTTTAACATCCAGTCGTCAGACCCCAATGGCACTATAGCGAGTACGGTTATCAACATCATTCCGCCGAGCCCAGGCTCCCGCGGACTCCTCACAGGATTCGGAGCGGGCGGTAATGTTGAGACGAATCCTTTGAGCCCCATTACCATAACTATTGGTTCCGCCCAGTTCCCGACCGCGGGCGACTACACGCTGGAAGTCGTTGTAAAAGACAATGACAACATACCAACAAAGCAGACCATGGTTATTCGGGTGCTTGATACTACAGATACTATAAAGCCCGTACTCACACCCACGCCGTTAACTCAGGCGAATGGTATACCTGTCGATAGTGGTGTTAAGAAAGGACACATGGAACTCCATGCAGATAATACGGTGAGCGCATGGAACACCATTAAAGCCGCCTACGGCAATGATGATGACCCCAAAGTGTCAGGTGAAATCTACCTCCGCGGCACCATAACCGACAACAACAGGATATCAAGCCTGGATATCACCGGTGAGGGCATAGGCACTAACACTGTTATAGCAAACTGGGACGGCACGAAGCTCGCGAGCGCTGATGCAAGACTTACGATTGAATCCCAGGCGCTCACCGAAGACGGCCACACTGTGACCTTTGTCTATAAGTGGAATACTGCAGTGGTAACAGGTGTTGCAGGCCTTAACAAAACTATCGCCTTCCGTGCAACCGATGGAAGCACCAACAACTCTGACCCGCACGCGACGCTCAAGTTCGATGTGGTGCCGTATATTACTAGAATTAAAACAGAGAAGTTAACAGATGGAGGAATTAAAGATAATAATATCAGGTCCGCAAACGGGAAATATAGTATAAAAAATGGTTCAACCAGTGATTTCATAACTATTGAAGGTTTTAATCTAAAACCAATTACTAATGGCGTTAGAATATCAACAATATCCTATAAAACCGGATTGGATGATACTACTCTGGTTGGACAAGCATTAACCTTTACTGTTCCTGC
Source organism: Spirochaetota bacterium (assembly GCA_029547205.1). Taxonomy (GTDB): domain Bacteria; phylum Spirochaetota; class Spirochaetia; order Treponematales; family UBA12059; genus JAKPPT01. The sequence goes on along the minus strand of JAKPPT010000020.1, from coordinate 199,139 downwards.
TTATCCTTATAACATTTTGAAAGTTCAGAATAACAGTAATAACTCCGGGTGGTTAAATGTAATTACTGGTACGGATATAACTCCGATACCAACAATAAATAACATTAACGACAACGAAAAAACGTACAATCAAGAACCAAATATCTATATTTCTAATTTTAAATTGTCCGATGATAGATATATAAACTTCTTCACTGTTACGTCGGAAACAAACCTCTCTAATTCATTTTTTCCTAAGATGATAATGGAGGGGAATACGCCAATTTGGGGATACATTCAAGGGAGTGCATCTAATGACTTACAGGTTAGAAGAGGAACGTCAAGTAGCAATATAGGTATTGTAAGAATTCTTGCTGCGGATCAACTTGCAATGGCTCGTGATGAAGATGGCTTCTATCACATGGTTTCTGTTAATAATTTTAATAATGGTCGTATGGTATATTTTTATAACATATTTGAAACAACTCCAGGATATACAAATGGGGCAGCCACATCGCCTTACTGGTCTGGATATACTGGAGTATTGTCAAGTGCAGCTAATAATAACGCCATCGACTTAGATTCAGTTAATTATTCCCCTGGATTACAACTTGGTAGATACCAAAATATAAATCTAATCGTTAAAGGGAGGTCCAATACTGCAGGACAATATAGTAGAATTTATTTGGCATGGTATGATTACTATACAGAACAAATACTATTCCGTAATTTCAGAGTGGGACTTAACGGAGGAAGTGTAGTGTTATACACCCCTCGTCGAAGTAATCAAAGTGATGTTACTGTTACATCTAATGATACATCCAGAAAAGTTGCTGTCGCAAAAGGATCTCAGTATATCGCTATGGGTGTTACCGATGCTAATGTAGTAGTTATTGTATATTACGACTCAGAGGCTAGTAAACTAAAACTCACATATACTACTACTTCTGACATGATCACACCGCAGGGTATAGATTTAGCTAATCCTACTGACACTGTGTACTGGTCAACCCCTAAAGATGTTGGACCATCCTATAATGGATGGTATGTATCAATTTTCATTCAAACTGATGGAAATGCAGGTACAAACGATCCAATACATATAGCATCGTATGACACAGAAAATGGTGATTTACGCTATACTTATTTATCCAGTTTCCAAGATGCCGATAATGCAAAAAGCGTTATAGTTGATGCAGCCCAATCGGTAGGTATATTTACAGATATCAAAGCTCGCAATGGTATACCCTATATTGCTTATTATAATAACTCCGAAAATGGTACGAGGGATTCTATAAAACTGGCATACTTCAAAAACACTATGCCAAATGTGACAGATGGATTTAAGTACGACGGAACCGGGGTAACAGGTGATTGGGAGTTTATGACTGTACCTGTAAATACAATACCACAGGGAGGTGTAACAAAATTCACACGAGTGAATTTGGATTTCGATACAAGTGGCAACCCCATTTGTGGATATTCTGCTAGTACAATAGAATATTCAAAATTATTACCAGAGTAATTGCCAAAATGATTTTTTGGTTGGCTTGCCGATCGCATTGAATATGCAAAATTACAACCAAATAATTAAACAAGACAGGAGGGGGTGTATCCCCCTCCTGTTTGTTACAAAACGTTTCCAGTTTCCAAAGAAAGGGTTATATTTATAGCCATGAAACAACATAATTACCTGCTGGTATTCAGCCTTTTTCTTCTTCTCCTCTTCTCCTGCAGCCAAGAAGCGGCTGTCTTTACGGGCTCCCTTGCTTTATCCTTCCAGCGTAGGTTCGCAAAAATCACGAAACCATACGTCTTTATGTATATAGGATTTTTTCCCCAATCCCAAGAATAGTACTCTTTTACAGTTGGTACATTTTTACAATTGAACTGAAAATCCACGCCAAATAATGGTATATAATCAAATCGCTTTCTACCGCTTTCTAAACTTGTACACGTGCACCGATTCAAGCGTGACAAAACCCTCCGCGACCGATTCCTCAAGGAATGGGAGCAATTTTTCAATCATCTCTGGCTTGTCAGCAATTTCTATGACAAGGGGCATGTCCGACGATAGCTCAAGAATGGAGTTGGTTTTCATGCGCTTGTCGGCACCATAACCCATAATACCCTTAAATACCGTAGCACCTGCTATGCCGAGCTCCCGTGCTTTGTGAATAATAACTTCAAACAAGGGCTGGTGCTTGTACATGTCCTTTTCGTTGATGAATATGCGGAGAAGCTTATCTTCTTCCTCAATCATGGGTGCCACCCCCTACTGCATAGCGGATTCCCTTGAACGCAAGTACCCCAAGCACAACCATAACAAGACCAAGTACATCATGGAACGCTATGTCTAGAAAGCCACGGAGATACTGGCGCTCGCGTAAAAGGTTTACGGATTCCAGAGCATAGGTGGAAAAGGTCGTAAAACCTCCAAGAAAGCCTGTCGTCAAGAAAAGCCTTGTAGCCGGCCGAACCTCATACACAGCAAAAGCCTCGAACAAAAATCCAATAAGAAACGATCCCACGAGGTTAACGGTAATGGTACCGAGCGGAATGTAGTTGCTCCCGTGTTCTGAAAGCACCTTGGATAAGCAGTACCGGCATACTGCACCGAGCCCACCGCCAAAAGCTACTATCAATATATTCATAACTCTGTTATACCCCATACCCAAAGCTAAAGCAATAATCAAAAGCGCTCAGTTTGTTGCCCACTAAGATTGTGTTGCTTTGCGTTCACAAAAGACCTGTAGTATAATGGTGAACATGAAACGAATACTATACACGAGCTTAATGGTTATTCTTGTGGCAGCGTTGGCTTCGTGTCCTGCCGGAAGCCAAAAGGCACTTAGTCTTGATGAAGCCAAAATCAACTATGCGCATAACAGCGAAATAGTCTCCATGATAGACAGTGCGACGGAAGTCATGCAGTTCTGCGCATCAGAGTACGGCATCAAAACAGAAAAGAACTTACTAAAGTTTCTACCAGGATCTGCAACCGCACTCACCTGGGAACTTACTGCAGTGAGTCCCATGACATTAAAGCCTGTTACAAGTCTAGTCTTTACCAACCAGGACGCTGCACTTGCTAAAAAGACTGCACTGGAAAAAGAGGGTAAAGAGGTTTTCATAACCACCCGCAATCCACTCGTGATTGGCAACAAGTTAGCGCCGCTCCTCGAAGCCTGGGTAAGCTGGCCTTACGAGCGCAAAATTGAACGCGTTATGCAACTGATCATGTACCGCTTTGCCGTAAAGACACTTAAACGTAAGGATGCAGATACTTTGGCATGTTTTCTTGCAGAGAAAGCAACCGAAGAGTTCCTGCGTAAAAAGATTAGCCCCGCGTCACCCATTTTAGCTCGTTATATTTCTGAACAGCGCGATGCACGCACATTCGAAAGTCTGTTCCCCGATTTTGTCGAACGCATACATAATTTATATGCTCATAAAGATCCGTCGCTCGATGCAGAAGCAATTCTTAAGACTCGCGAAATGCTCTTGAATACATGGATCGCTAACTACCGCCAGAATTATACTAATCGGTTTTTGACGAATGCTTATGTTCAATTCGGAAACCCACTGCCATCCGATGCTGAACTTGCAGCATTTTCGTTTAAGTATAAAAACTGGAAAACGTATGCGAACTTATTTACAGAAGCACAGGAGAACGTCTCGCAAATGCTCATACTCATTAAAAAAACACGATAGCTCGTAATGAATTGTTTGCTGACTCATCACATTTATCAATTTTTTACTCATGCGATCCTGTGTACAAAAAAGAACACTTGTTTAATTTTTGTAATGTGATATACTTATAAATGCGACAAACCTGTCGAATTTTATTATATTGTCGATAATAATTCATGGAAGCACGTATAGTGCCACTTAGGCACTGCAAACCATACTTACATATCATATCTAAGTAATATGGTTTAGCACCATTAGTTTAGAGGGGGATCCTTTATGTCCATTAAAAAACTATCTCTTTATTTTTTTATTATTACGCTACTTGCAAGTGTAATAACTGCCTGCAATAGTCCTCTTTTTGGTCTTGGCGGAAAAGTCGACGTTGCAGTACCAGGCATCAAAATCGAAACTGTAGATGAAGGAAGCGGTGCCCGTGCTCTCCAAAATGGTGATTATGTACGTGGCACAATTACCCTGAGCGGTACATCTACCGATGACATAGCTGTAGACAGAGTAACGCTCCAATTTCAAGAAGGATCTTCCACTGTAACTATTCCTGCGACGGTTTCTGGAAGTATATGGAAAGCTACCATCAACACAACCCAATACTCAGATGGTCCCAAAGACTTTATCGTAACCGTCACAGACAGCGCTGGAAAATCAACAGAAACCCGGTTTGTCATCTATTTTGACAATAAAGCTCCTGTGGTCATGTTTACCCTTATAGTGAGCACGGCAGACTATTCCAATACTCCGTTATGGAATGAGATTACAATAAAGGGTTCCGCTGCAGACCAGTTCAGCATCAGAAAAGTCAGGGTGTATATCTACCGGAAATCGGACAGTGCGCTTGTGTACACCTCCCCCGATGACGCTTCAATCGGCACCAACTCGTTTTCCGTTACACTGGACCCTGCTGAGTACGGGAATTTAGGCAATTTGGCGCCGGAAGACGCGTACTTTGCCGTCAAGGCATGGGACCGCTCAGGCAACGAAAATACCTGGTTCTATATGTCCAGCCTGATTACCGCGCTCGATCCGAGAGGTCTTACCGTTGAGGACATTATGGCGCTGGAAAATGGGACACAAAGCGAAGTAAATAGCATCAATCTCAATAAACTAGCCGGTACAAGGCGTTACGCTCCGGGACTCGGCTTTCCCGACACCCAGATGGTGTACTACACCTGTGACCAGAGCGCGAATCTTCCTATCATCACCGTATCAAACCCCGAACAGGGAAAGACCGCCGGAGAAAACACCATTTCCAAGAACGCGAAGGCAAGCGGCGTCGTACAGGACGCAAACGGAGTTGCCTTGGTAGAACTGCAGTTCCGGGTCGAAACAAGTCCCGGAGTCTATGTGGAATCCGCCTGGTACAAAGACGACCATATTGGCGTACCTGGGGATGACATAGATGTCAGCGGCGATGGCATGGTAGTAAACTGGGTCTCAAAAGCGCTCTTCGGGAACTACTCTGTCGATGGTTCCGCGTTGTCTGCCCGCGTCTACGAACTTAGAATTCGGGCAACCGATGCCGATACCAATGTCAGGCTCGGGAACTGGGTACCCTTCACTATCGACGCGGACGCGCCAGAGATTACCATAAGCTCGCCCGCCGCAGGAGACTATAAAAACGGTAATCCGGTCGTTATTTCAGGAACAGCCAATTCTTTTGGAATGTCCAATATAAACAATGGCGGCATCGAAATATATATCGATGCGGGACATGGCTATCAGGCCGCCGTCCTCGATACCGGAGCTGGATCGCAAAGCGTCACATGGCATTTCAACATTACGCAAGCAAGCTTCCCCACAGATGGTGTTTTTACGATTAAGGCACGGGTCACGGATACCGGAGGAAAATCCACCATCAACAACATCGTCATCACGATTGACCGCACCGCTCCTACAGGTCTTTCGATTTCGAGTCCCGCGTCAGGAACCAGCGTTAATGGTTACAAAACCTTCCGCGGTACTGCAAACGACAACATTCTTCTTGATAAGGTCTATCTAGTCTTCGAAAAGAATGGCGAGGAAATTCTCCTTGACGACACCTACAGCTGGACGTACAGCATGGATGTTAACACCCTTGCCAACACGACGTACGGCTACGACATGGGAAACAATATTTTCCGCGTCCCGGTCAGGCTCAAGGCAGTGGACAAAGCAGGTAACACCACCTTAACAACCAGCATGGGCGGCAACCCCGCAAGCCCCGCGGTCGGTTCCTACTATATTGACGCAGATCCCGACGGAGACAGGCCATCCATAACCCAGGTGCTTACGCCAGGCAACTTTGGCAACACCTACGGCACCGCCTACCAGATTCCCGGCTCCATTAAGGTACAGGGTATCGCTTCCGACGATGACGCCGTACACCATGTGGAAATGGCGCTTATGGCCATTTTTGACGGAACAACGGAGCGCTACTGTGAGCAGCTTACCGGCGCGCCCGGCTCGATTAAGCTCACGACGACCCCGACCTGGATTACGATAGACGGAACGAGCCTCTGGTACAAAATTCTTAACAATAATGGCGAGCTCTATGACCTTTCGAGCGCTACGGGAAACCCTGGCGGCGCGCATAACGGCAATTTCAGGATCAGGCTCCGCGCGGTGGATACCAAGGATAACATGACCGCTGACGTTACCGGAAACGAAGTCGAACTCTACGTGCGCTTTGACAACACCCTGCCGTCGGTAACCGGAATTACTCCCGAAGAAAACACCGTACAGCGCGGCACCTTTGCTTTCTCGTTCACAGCCCAGGATAATGTGCAGGTTACCGCGGCGCAGATAAGCTACAACAATGGGGGCACCTATACGCCCATCAGCATAACACCAGCACAGTCCATTCCTATAAACCTCAATATTAACACTACGACCATAAACAGCGGACAGTTCAATAATAGCGCTGGTACCTTGAATCTTCGCATTAAACTGACGGACGACAGCAACAATATCAGCGAACGCAATATCAAATACCTTATCGATAATATCGCGCCTACCGCGACGCTCACCACCGATGTCACCGACCTCAACAACAAGATGATCGACTACACTACGAACCTCGCGAATATCCTCGGTACCGCCAACGACACCGGCGCCGTCAAGGGCGTCAGCAAGATCGAAGTCTGGTTTGAACGCAGCTCCGGTCAGATTTTCCCGGCATCGGGCCATGTGGTAATCGACCGCAACGAGAATTACAACGACGGCGCGGGGGATGCCGATGGATACCCCGAGAGCTTTACCCAGAACTCCGGCGGCTGGCAGTGGGGCTTCCGATTCAATTCTTCGCTCATTACCGATGGCGACATAACGGTTTACTACCAGGTCTTCGACGAAGCCGGCAATAGCCAGATTTATTCCACAGCTGGCGCCATCAAAAACAACAAACCATACATCTCCGCCATCGTGCTGGAAACCGACAGAAACGGGGACACCGACACAACCGATGACGAAGAACGTGTGCGCCTTGAGCGTCAGACAGACATCAACGGAGAATATACAAGTACATGGAAACGTTTTGTGCTTGATGCGGCAGGGGCGAAAAAGGACGCGGGTGCGGTCTTTACCATGACCAATAGCGCCTTGACCGTCATGAACTCCCGCTTTACCGCGCGCTTTGAAGTAGCAAGCGGCAACGGTACAAAGTACTACTATGCCCTTGCGCCAAACGGCTCGACAACTTTACTGAACTGGGTAACCACTGCAGATTACACGGTAACAGATACAGATTTTGGTTCGGGCGGCTGGACTGAAAACGCCAACAACACGCTGAGCATACAAGTCCGCGACAGCGCCTCCGGCACACCGCTTACGACAGCGATCCAGAATTTCGTCGTGTACGTCGACAATACCGACAATACGGCGCCTGCCGCTCGCATGAACCAGCTTTCGTCTATCGATGTCTCGGGTTATGATGCCAATAATAAAGCTGCGTGGCTTGGACATATCGAGCCCTGGAACCAGAGTCCCTGGGACAACCAGGATCCCGGCTTCAACAAGGCGAACGAATACTTTGGCAATGATGCTGATGTCAGCGGTACAGTAATTTTCTCTGGTACCGCGAGCGATGACCAGCGTATAGAGAATTTCTATATGTGGATTGACCTTGACGGAGACAATACCGTTGATGCAAACGAGGAACAGCCTGTGGCAACCTTCAGCGGCTCAACGCTTGTTCCGCAAGCCAACACACTCGGAACCTGGTCTGCTACCTCCCAGACACTCAATGCGAGTGGACACAACGTCGCATGGAAATTCGAATGGAACAGCACCGGAGTCTCTGGTGTAGCGCGAAGCAACATACGCGTACGTGCACGCGTCACCGACTTTGGGACAAACCCCTCACCGCAACTTCCGGAGACACCTACCGATACCACAAGCATCGCGGGTGGTTTCAATATTATGAAGGTGGATGTGGTGCCGTATATCACCGAGGTAATCACCCTGCTCAATACTCTACTCGGCAGCGATTACAACAGAAGCGCTGACGGCAAGTATCCAGTATGGATTAAATCAACTGGTACCGCAACTTATGAAAGCATCACGGTCAAAGGTTTTAATCTTGCGCCAACTACATTGAGTGGTGCATCAAGCGATATCCGTATTTCAAAAGACCCTGACGCCTATGACGCAACCTATACCACAAAACAAGGAACCGGCTTAACTGCGAGTGTTGTTAATCCAAATACCGAGTTGACAGTTACCATGCAGACAACAGGAAGTGGATATCTTACGATAATCGCAAATGGCATACCAAGCCTTAACAATATTAATAATGACACGCTATCCGCCAACACGGTGGACACGCCGCTCTTGCAGTCTTCTCTCGATGACGACCGGTATTTCGCTGTCTGGGACTACAATCCACTACGGCTCAATGCCTCTGCACCCCGCGCTAAAAATGCTGTGTATCCGTCCATGGCTATGAGCGGAAACACGCCCCAATTTGCTTATGTCAATAATTCAGAAGGCTATGGATTAGCACTATATTGGAATGGAACCAGTGAAATTAAGATATATGAAAATTGGGATTTATTCACATTTACGTCACTGGCACTTAATTCTGATAATAATAGGGCAGCGCTTTACGATATCAATGTAGTCCAACAAGGAACTGACTTTATTGGTGATAAGGGAGGAATAATGGTTAATCTTTACTATGATCCTCCCAATACGACATGGAATGGTACTACCTACTTTTACCGGGATTATAATGTTTGGCTTGACAATCTTTATAAGACGGGGAATTTGGCTGTACTGGACAGATATCAATACCCAACCGTTAAATTAGTAGGCACGTCTGCATTAAGTCATCTCTTCTACTCAGCGTATGACTCAATTGACGACCGTATTATTTTCCGCTATTTCAAAGCTGGAACAAACCAAACCGATGTCGGCGGCGGTGTACCTGCGAATGCAACAACTATTACTGATACAGCAACAAATCTTTACGTTAACAATACGGAAATAGTGCAACGTAATCAAAACAACACATGGCCAGTATATACTGATAATGCAACAAACAACCGCAGGTTTAATCAGGACAATAACGCTGGTAATACTAATGCCGGACAGTATATTGGGACAGGAACTAATCTTGGTATCTATTCTGCTGTGGCTGGCGTCAGCACTGGAGCAAGCACGGCACGGGCTGTTCTAATCTATTATTCCGGAACCACGCTGTACTACATCTATGCAACAAATGATGCTAATACCGCATGGTCTGCTCCTGTTTCGCTCGATACGAACTGCGGTGGCGCTTATGTATCTGTGGTTGTCGACAAAGACAGCCATGTGCACATCGCCTATCAGGATTCATTCAATGGCGATGTCGTCTACATCTATGTTCCGACCTACAGCGACCCCGCCACAAGAAAACGCGTCGTCGTCGATTCGTACCTCACTGTCGGAGAGAAGCTTACGCTTACCGTTCCTTCGAACAGCAATACGCCTTACATATCGTATAAAGGTGTGGGAAATACTGCAAAAGTTGCCTGGTATAAAGGGACTCCAGCTGTAGCAACACTTACCGATGGTGTAAATAGCTCGGGCAAACTAAATGGAACCTGGGAAGTGCAGATAATCCCGTACAGAATCATCGACAGCGACACTAACCGTTTCAATGTTGGTGTTGGAACAAATGGTTTACCCGTGATTGGTTACTGCAACAATGTCCCTGGGGCAAAAGGACTTGAATACATAACTGCTTTGGCTGAATTGGCCAACTAGAAGACCAAGCTTAATCAAAGCAGGCTGCCCGACAAGGGCAGCCTCTTTTTTTGCTAGCTGATGCTGCGATACAAACCGGATCGCTGCATCAATTATCGAATCGGATCACAAATCCCGCGCAATCGGGTTATCGCCTGGTTTTACCGCCACATGAGCCAGATAAACAGACTCGCAGCAGCAGTGCTGATTACCGTGAACGGAAGCCCGATTTTGATCCAGTCCGCAAACTTCATAGGGTAACCGTTCTTCTTGCAAATACCCATTGCAACAATGTTAGCAGACGCGCCGAAAGGTGTAAGGTTTCCGCCCATGCAGGAGCCAATGAGCAGGGCAAACATATAGAGCTCGGGTTTGAGCCCCAAGTCCTTAGTTAAAAACGCGGCGACTGGCAGCATCACGAGGATATACGGCACATTGTCAATAAAGCCGGAAAGCAGGACGCTGATACCCACAATCACGATAAACCCGAGCAATACATTGCCGCCGATCCAGACCTGCAGAAGGTCTGCAAGGTCCTTGAGCAAGCCGGTATGCTCGACGGTACCTATCACGATAAAAATTCCTACAAGGAATAGCATTGTTTCCCAGTCGAGGTTTTTGATGATTTCCCGCACTTCGTGGTGCGATTTTTTCTGGTGCGCCAGGTACCAGACGATGCCTGCGAAACCAAGCAGCACGCACCAGGCACCTGCCGCGAAGGACACACCACCCGCGAAGAACGAGATAACAGCGAGCCCTGCAATGAGTAAAATCAATAACACTGTTGGAAACCATGAAACAACTGGCTCTTTATCAAGTTCGATTTTTTTAACATCAATTTTTCTAAAGAAGGTGTACAGGAACAGTACGCCGGTTACCATACCGATCTGAACCGCAAAAAAAATAGAAGGTTTCCCCGCGTACCAGAAAAAGTCGTTAAAGGAATAGTGTGCATAATTTGCAAAAATCATTGACGGAGGGTCTCCCACAAGCGTCGCGGTACCCTGCAAGTTAGCCATGACCGCAAGACCCACCATAAAATACATGGGATTCATCTTGAGTTTTTTGCTCAAGGCAAGAGCTATAGGTGCCATAACAAGGACCGTGGCAACATTCTCCACAAATGCAGATAGTATACCGGTCAGCATGAGTATCCAGACAATGCCCAATCCTACATTTGGGCTTTTCTCTATAACAGTATCAGCAATATAAGCCGGAACCTTTGAATAAATGAAAAATTCAGCGATAACGAGGCTCCCGATATAGATGAGCATAATGTTCCAATTTATATATACGGTAAACGCTTCAACAAATCCTGCAGCACCCGATACTATAGCAATCAATGCAGCACCGAGCGCAATAAACGATTTCTTTGAAGGAAACGCAATGATGAAACCATACATCACAACAGTAAGACCAATAATAAATAGTTTCATGAAGGCTCCTCTGTTTTAAAAGAGTGTTGTTGAGTTAGTATATAAAAAACAAGAGATTTTTACCAGTACAATATCGAAACAAGATTATAAATAAAAAGCACAGAGACACATACATCTCTGTGCTATCCGAACTTGTATAGCGCAACTAATTAAATACCCAGATATGCTTCTTTGACTTTTGGGTTTGCTGCAATATCGCACGCAGGGCCATGGAATGGTATAGTACCTACTTCGAGCACATAAGCATAGTCCGATATTTCGAGAGCCTGTTTGGCATTTTGCTCTACGAGCAAGATGGTTGCTCCCCGCTCTCGTATTTTGATAATTGTTGCAAAAATTTCATCTACTAAGAGAGGCGAAAGTCCCATTGACGGCTCGTCAAACAGGATAAAGTTTCCACCGGTGACAATCGCGCGCCCTACAGCGAGCATTTGCTGTTCTCCGCCAGACAGCGTTCCGCCAAGCTGGTTCCTGCGCTCCTTCAAGCGGGGAAACAACTCGAACACTTCGTCTACCCGTTCTTTAAAAAGCTTTTTGTTTTTTACAGTCCATGCAGCCATTTCCAGGTTCTCATACACGGTAAGTGTTGCAAAAATCTTCCTGCCTTCTGGAACGTGATTCATACCGAGCTTCACAAGCTCGTGAGCAGGAAGATTGCGTATTTCTTTGCCATTAAATTTAATGCTTCCAGCTTGAGATTTAATGAGTCCGGAAATACTCCTCAAGGTGGTGGATTTTCCAGCACCGTTCGAGCCTATGAGGGTAACAATCTTGTTTTGGGGGACTTCAAAGCTTATTCCTTTTAATGCTTTGATTTGTCCATAGGATACCTGCAAATTTTCTACTACGAGCATTTTCCTTCCTCCTTACCAAGATATGCCTCAATGACTCGTGGATTATTTGCTACTTCCACAGGCTTACCTTCCGCGATGGTTTCTCCAAAATCGATAACCTTAATATACTCACAGATTCCCATGACAACTTTCATGTGATGCTCGATGAGCAATATAGTTATTTTAAAATTATCACGGATAAAGTGTATGAGGTCCATAAGTTCACCAATTTCTGCCGGGTTCATACCTGCTGCAGGTTCATCAAGAAGCAGTACCGATGGGTGTGTTGCAAGTGCACGCGCAATTTCAAGCTTGCGAAGTTTTCCATAGGGTAGGCTTTTAGCCTGTTCGTGCATAACATCATCAAGCTTAATTAACTTTAACAGGTCAATAGCTTCATCGGTAATCTGCCTTTCAGCTTTTAGATAGTTTCGCGTCCTGAAAAAAGAGTCGAATAAATTTGTTTGTACCAAATCTGATGATTCTTTATGCTTTCTATTGCCAGTATGCTTTGATTTTCCAACTGTATAGTGGCGTGAGATTCGAATATTATCGAGCACGGAGAGCGAACCGAATATGCGCAGGTTCTGGAATGTTCGTGCAATTCCCATATGCACAATTTGATATGGCTTTTTCCTGATGATGCTCTCATTCATGAGTTTTATAGAGCCTTCTGTCGGTGTATAGATACCGGTAATCAAATTAAAAATTGTTGTTTTTCCTGCACCATTTGGACCAATGAGACCATACAGTGCGCCATCAGGGAGCTCGAGGTTAAAATTGCTGACAGCTTTTAACCCGCCAAAATAATGAGTTACTTTTTCGAGACTAAGCATGCTGTCCATGATGTTCCTCCTCTTCTGGCACTAAAAGTTTCATTTCACGCATACCCATAAGCACTTCGGTTCTAAAGAGCATAATGATAATGAGCAGCAGTGAATACACAACCATGCGCCACTCATCACCAATTTTTACATGCATAAGATCGCCAAGACCCGGTAACGCGGTTCGCAAGCCCTCAGACAAAAAGGTGAGCGCAAATGCTGCAATAATCGATCCAGTAATACTGCCCATACCCCCTGCATACACCATGATGAGCACTAAAATTGAGTACAAAAACCCGTACTGTGTTGGGTGTGCAATCTGTAAGAGATGTGCTTGAAGACCACCTGCAATTCCTGCAAAAAAGGCTCCAATGGTAAATGCTGTTATTTTGTACCGAACCGTGTTTACTCCAACAAGTTCCGATGCAAGTTCATTTTCCCGAATGGAAAGTAAAGCTCTCCCATGTGTGGAGAATACAAGGTTGCGTATTGCAATGACCGATAGAAGCGTTATCACAAAAATCATAATCAGATTGGAGAATTTTGGGATTCCAAGGAGACCTCGCGGTCCACCTACATAATCAATATTGTTAAAAATTGTTCGTATGATCTCGCCAAACCCCAGAGTTATAATAGCAAGGTAATCACCTTTGAGCCTGAGCGATGGAAACCCAATTAAAAACCCTATTCCCGCAGCAACTATTCCACCGAGTAACAGGGCAAGTATAAAAACAATATATCCGTTAATATTGATAAATTCGGTATAGGGAAGCCTCGGTGTTACTTTAGCTATGAGTGTTGTTACTGTTGCAGAAGTATATGCACCGACTGCAGCAAATCCCATGTGTCCGATAGAAAATTGCCCGGTAAAACCATTTATCAGGTTAAGTGAGACTGCCAGTATCACATTGATGAGTGATATATTGATTATTTGCACAATATAATCAGTAAAAATACCTGTTGCATTAAAGAACAGTACAAGTAGCAACATGCCTAATGCACCGGCGACGAATAGCAACATTCGCCTGCTTATAAAAAAAATCTTTTTTCCCATGCTGTACTCCTTAAATCTTATCTGCTGTTTTTTCGCCAAGTATTCCCTGAGGACGAATAAGCAGAACCACAATGAGAATAGCAAAAGCGATACCTTCGCCAATTAACGAATTGGCTGCGTTAGCATAGGTTTCGGCAATACCCATAATGTAACTCCCCAGCATTGCACCAGGAATATTGCCAATACCGCCTAGCACAGCTGCAATAAATGCCTTAAGACCCGGTAAAATACCCATGTATGGGAAAATTCGCGGATAGGTTAAACCTGAAAGGAGTCCAGCTACACCTGCAAACGCTCCACCGATTAAAAATGTTACCCCAATAATTGTTTCTATATTAATGCCCATAAGTTTTGCAGCTTCTTTATCCTGTGAAACTGCTCGCATTGCTTTTCCAACTTTAGAAAATTTAACAAGCAAGGTTAGTACAACCATGAGTGTAGCAGCTACTGCAACATCGATAATCACATAGTTTGAAACACTTGCTGTACCGATTTTTATAATAGTTTTTGGGAATACTTCCGGAAATCCCCGGAATGATGGACCGATTGCCGGAAGAGCGGAAAAGAAATATTCAATAAACATTGATACACCAATCGCAGTAATTAAGGATGAAAGGCGAGGTTTATCTCTCAAAGGCTTATAAGCAACTCTATTAGCTGTTACCGCAGCAAAACCTCCCGCGAGCATTGCTCCGCCCAGCACGAGCAAAAACAAAACGAGATAATTAGCACCAGGATTCCCAGCACCAAAGAGTCTTCCCAGTGCATAATATAAACCATAGGCAGCATATGCTCCTATCATAAAAAAATCACCATGGGCAAAATTTATTAAGCGAACAATTCCATATACCATCGTATATCCAAGCGCTATGAGTGCGTAGATACTGCCCAACTGTATTCCATTCAACAATTGCTGAAAGAATGTACTCATTTAGTACTCATTTAGTACTCCTCAGTAAAAAGTAATATGATGTAGAAACAATAAGAGGCTGCCAGGTTTCTCTGACAGCCTCTTTACCATGTTCGATTTCGCTTGTCAGCCCGAAATCAATTTACGGATTAACCGTAGTCTGGTAAACTTGCTGTCCGTCTTTTATTGCAATAATGACAGCCGATTTAATTGGATTTCTGTTCTTATCAAACGAAATCATGCCAGATACAACTTGAATATTTGTTGCGGCAAGCGCAGCTCTAATTTTTTCCGGATCAGTGCTTCCTGCACGTTTAATTGCATCAAGCATGATGACCATTGCATCATACGCCAATGCTGCAAGGGCATCTGGAGTTTTGCCAAATTTTGCCTCATACTTCCTGACAAACTCCTGAACCTGTGGACTAGGATCATCTTTCGAGAAGTGGTTGGTAAAGTAACCATTTTCAACAGCTTTCCCACCAATTTTAACTAGGTCAGGCGAATCCCAGCCATCACCACCTACCAGTGGTCCTGTATAGCCGAGCTCACGCGCTTGTTTTGCAATGAGCGCAACATCATTGTAGTAGTCAGAAATGTAGATTACATCTGGTTTTGCAGCAATAATTTTTGTAAGCTGTGCTTTAAAATCTGTCGCGCCAGTAGCATGTGCTTCAAACGCAACGATTTCTCCACCTAGCTCAATAAACTTATCACGGAAGAATTCAGAAAGTCCCTTTGTATAATCATTGCCAACATCAAAAATACAAGCAGCAGTACGTGCATTGAGGTTTTCATAAGCAAACTTTGCACCTACTGTTCCCTGGAAAGGATCAATAAAGCATGCTCTGAAAATGAATTCACCAACTTCAGTTACTTTAGGGTTAGTTGATGTTGGAGAAATCATGGGAACTTTGTTAGCTTGGCTAATTGGTGCTCCAGCGAGTGAACATTTGCTCATGACTGTACCGACAATAGCAACTACCTTGTCCTGACTGATAAGCTTAGTCCAAACGGTTGCAGCCTCTGTTGGGTCTCCTTTGTCATCCTGAAAGATGAGTTTAATCTGGTTTCCGAGAAGCCCACCTGCTTTGTTCCATTCTTCTACAGCAAGTTCATAACCTTCTTTCGTTGATTGGCCAAATGTTGCAGCTTCGCCAGAAACTGGACCAACACCACCAATTTTAATTTCTGTTGTTTTTTGTGAACATCCAGCCAGGATGAGACTTACTGACAATACTGTCAGTAGTACTGCAATAAATTTTTTCTTCATAGTTAAACTCCTCCTGTCTTATCTATGAATCCTATTAGCAGTATAAACAAGTCAGGTGAGTTGTTAAGTGTTTTATTTGCTAAACCTATCTATTTTGAGTTCTCATGAAGATTGTAATTTTTTCAGCATTGCTTCTGCTAGTGTGTCATGAGGATCAAGTTCGAGAACCGTCATAAAAAATCCACGTGCTTCATCATAATTTTTCATTTTTTGAGCAAGCACACCAAGATTTGATATAATTTTTGTATTTTCGGGTTCAAGTTTAAGTGCGAGTTCCAGTTTTTTTCGGCTTTCTGAAAAATCACCTAGTTCCATTGCACAAATACTGTACTCATTATACACATCAACCATAGCACCACCCAATTCAATTGCTTTTGCAAGTGCTTGCTTGCCTGCATCATAGTTGCCCAATCTACGTTGAGCCCAGCCTAACAGAAACCATGCATTCCAGACACCCGGTTCATGTTCTAAAAATTTATTGATAAGCTCTATACCTTTTTCTTCCCGCCCCATTTTTATTGCATCATAGGCTTCTTTAAAAAGATCATCATGAGCACTACGTTCGGCTAACTTTGCAAGAGCATTTTTGGCTTTTTCTCTTTTTTCTTCATTATTTGTGAGTTGCACAAATGTTGTAAAAAGGCTTTTCGCCCGTTCAAAATTATTCTGGTTCGCATAAAAGTATGCAGCATTAAAAAAAGCATCGGGGAAAGCAGGTTCCCACAGGAGGAGTTGTTCATACGCATCATGGGCATTATCGGTATAGAGTGTACGCAATTCTTCATTATCATTCTTTGCATAGTACTCCGCCCACTGTTCATAGAGCACAGCAAGATTGAGAACATGTTTAGCCTCTTCTGGTTCATAGCCAGCAAGTGCTTTAAAGATATTTTCTGCTACACCGTAGTTTCCGTCTCGAGCCTGTAGAATACCTTCATTGGCAAGCTCTATCGTTATATCAGGATAGAGTGCATGTACAATTTTTCTGTAATATGCGCCATGAGGATGATCTGGCTGCACTGCGAGAACACGGAGAATTCCCGATGTTAGCGATTCAGGTTTGAGCATTGTCACATCAAACTCTTTAGCCGTACCTAATTCAACAGGAATTGGCACATCAGGGAGCAAAATAGCTTCCCCTATAGAAAATTGCTTTGGAAGCTGAATGAAAACGATTGTTTCCGGAATCGCATCTCGATCTGATTTTTGTGTCATGATAGCAACACCTTGTATATAATAATGTAAAAGTATACTATATGAAGACTGGATAGTTTATGCAAGTATCAACGTAATTACTTGCTATTGACAGATTTATATGAGTATAGTATTTTCTTGTGAGGCTTTTTCAAAACAATTTTAATGGGTATCCGTACTGCTGTGCTCTTATGAAATACTCACAGTGGGTTTTGTAAAAAGCACAGACAAGAGTTTCTTGTATTCAAACTAATAATAAAGGAGTGCGGTATGGGTCAGATAAGCAAAAACGCTCGTACTACAGTAGCTACGCATAAATTTTTCTGTCCGTGTGGCGGAGAGGTTAAGATGAAAACCATTATTGAAAATGGTAAAGTAAAGAATATTGCTGAGTGCGAAAAATGCAAACGCGTTGAGCGTCGCCCCAGTGATTTTAATTAAATCCATCTGATTGTATATACGGATAATCGGCAGGATATCCTGTCTTCTACTTACCATACGGATTACACTCTGTATGGCTGATATTGTATGGAGGGTGACTTGGCTTCAAAAAATCTTTCAGCGGAAAAACGGCATCGCCAGAGTGAGCGGCGCAGAATTCAGAATAAAAGTGTTAAATCTGCTCTGCGAACCTGTGCAAAAAAATTAGTTACTGCAGTTCATGACAAGGATAAAACTGCTGCAGAAACTTATATGCGCGAGCTTGCTAAGCAATATGATACTGCTGCTCGTAAGGGCATTATCAAGCTCAATGCTGCAGCACGCAAAAAATCACGCATGCAGAAACTGGTTAACACATTAATGGCTTAATTTCTTCTTTAGAAATTCCGGCATGTGTCATGTGCCGGAATTCTTATTTATGGCTTCTGGAGTACCTATGTCAAAAGTAACTAAAGCAGAGCTCATTGACAGTCTTCTGGAAAAGACCAATCTTAACCGAAAAGATATTCATGAGTTTATTGATCTATTTATAGAAACATTAAAAAACGCGCTTTGTGAAGGACATTCAATTGAATTACGAGGTTTTGGTACTTTTGAAATAAGGAAACGCAAAGGACGCTCCAAAGCTCGAAATCCAAAAACTGGTGAAATGATATCCGTTAGAGATCATGGTGTTGCAATTTTTCGTCCAGGTAAAGAATTAAAACAAAAAACCTGGAACATCTTACCAGACAAACTGGATAATGACCAGGAAAACTAAACAGCTTTTCTTTGATTGTATCCTTGTCATTTTAGCATCGGGAAGCTGGGTTCTCTCATTTCCTGTTGCGCACTGGAAAGGCTTTGTTCTCGGTCCTTTTCTCTTCCAGGCTATAGCGTACTTCTTAGTAAAAAACCGCTCATCGCGCTCGGTATTCGTGTACTTTGCAATCATCAGTTTCGCTGTAACAGTACTCGGTGCACAGTGGCTTATCAATGTGCATCGCGCAGCATTGTTGCTTGCTGTTGGTTACAAAATGCTGATCATACTAGTAATACCACTAGGGGCACAATTTTTCCGAAAACTGAAACATAGTATAGTGCGTACTGTTTATTGGGCATTGCTCTGGATTATGTACGATTCACTCAACCACGCAGGCTCTATGAGCTTTCCGTATCTGTGTTTCCCTTACAGCTTTACTACTAGCTGGCTTGGCCTTGAAATTGCCAGCATTGGCTCCATGTATGCACTGAGTTTTTGTACTGCTCTCTCTGGAGCAGGTATCTTAGAATTATACGAAGCATATAAAACAAATCACCATTTCACAAGCTTCCTGGCACTAGGGTGCAGCGCACTCTTGCCGTTTTTTTTTCTCATTCCGCCACATCAAGCCATATCTAACAATACGCTAAAAAACGAGACTGCACAAAGCTTGAACGTTGCACTCATACAACCCAATTATTATTCTTTTACTCCTAAACAAAAAGATTTTGAAATTACATTCACACTGCTTTCTCAGCTCACACAACAAGCAGCACTTCAAAGACCGGATCTCATAGTCTGGCATGAGACGGCACTGGTTCCGCCAATTTTTTGGTATGCTCATAACCCTGCTGATCCGGCTATGCAGTCTTTTTCCAATAAAGTACTTGCATTTATGCGTTCAATCGATACTCCTATTCTGACGGGAATAACGTGGATTGATCAAAATGATACACATCGTGCTCAAGAGTACAATGGAGCTTTGCTCATTAACCGTGGCGCACCGATAGATGTGTACAAAAAAATGCAGCTTGTACCGTTTGCAGAATATTTCCCATACAGCAAAACTTTCCCCGGAATTACTCGATGGCTCATACGGCTCTTTGGCCCGCTGCGTGCTCCCGGAACAGTTCCGACAGTGTTCTCGCTATCCGGATTTAGATTTGCTGCTCCCATTTGCTTTGAAGACTCATATCTTTCCGTATTTGCTCGATTTAACAATGTCGCATGTTACATAGTGCTTACCGAAGATTCATGGTCACAGAGCATTGCACTGAAACGGCAGCATCTTGCCATGTCACAAATGCGAGCTGCAGAAACTGGTACATGGGTTATTCGAGCTTCTAATTCTGGCATTACTGCTGCAATTGATAATAAAGGCCGGATTGTCACCATGCTCGAACCGGATACCCATGGCATACTCATTACATCTATACCAATACAGCCATCAAGAAAATCATATTTTTGGTTTTTATACATTCCATGGTTTGCACTGGCAGGAATAATAATAATTATAGTACTCATCCTGTTATATCCAGGCAATACATCGCGCAATGCAAAAAACATATACCGGTAAGGTTATGTTACTGCTACAGATGTACTTGTTCAACATATGGTTTTTTGATAGAATTTAATCACGGTTTACCATAATGATGCTCACCACTCGCAATAAATACTTGTCAATGCTCAATTTTTTTTTAGCAGTCCTTAAAACTGTTACAATTACACTCGGTGGTGGGTATGCAATTTGCCCTGCTCTGGGTGCTATTTTTATTAAAAACAACTGGATTTCGGAAAAAGATTTTTATAACATTGTTGCAAGGGCACAAACCATTCCAGGACCAATAGCACTTAATACTGCGCTTTTATCTGGCATTCATTTTTTTGGACTTGCTGGTGTTCTGCCAGCATTTTTAGGTGTTGTACTAACACCGTTTCTTTCAATAGTAGTTATTGGTTCTTTTTTATTAACTACAAACATCAATTTTATTATGAGATTTCTCGAAGGAGCACGATTTGTTATACCTGGTATTGTATTGAGCTTTTTAATAAAAAATATGAGAACAAGGAAATGGAAATGTACAAGAATAGTAGGTACGCTTATTACCTCTGTACTTTTTATTCTGTTTCCGGCATGGTCAATACCCATTATTTTTCTTAGCATTGCAATTTTTTATTTAGTTGAATTTAGAAGTGGCTTATGAATATTTATTTTACTATACTAAAGCTTGCGTTCATTTTTTTTAAGATTGGATTAGTTGGTTTTGGTGGTGGATGGACAATTGTAGGTATTATGCAGACTGAACTTGTACCAAACTGGCTTTCCCTGACCGATTTTCAAAGACTCATTCCTGTTGCGCAGGCAACACCAGGTCCTATTGCATTAAATGCCGCAACACTTATTGGGCTTAAATATGGGGGAATTCTCGGAGCGCTCATTATCAGCATTGCCGTTTTGCTGCCACCCGTGCTGCTCATACTTATTATTTCAAAAATTAGCAAAAAAATTGCTATAAAAAAACAAGCACTCGATGAAGCATTACGTACTACCAGTATTGCGCTACTTATATTTACGATTTGGAACCTGCTGCCTGCAACGTTTTCTGTTATTCCTCTCATTTTTATTATTGTTGCATCGCTGCTTTCTTTGTTTACTGCAATTAACCCTGCATGGATTATCATAGGAGCAGGCTTACTCTATGCACTGCTCCCGTTATGAGTAACAGAAGGCTTTATTGCTCTTAATGCCCTCGTGCTCGATAGTTTTTTGTTTTTTCTTCACTTGTACCGATATTACCACTCCATAGTTTCATATATGTTGCACATGTAGAAACACCAGCCTTGAGCATAGCTTTATGCGCATTTCCTGCAACTTCAAGTAGTTTAGTGAGTGGTCCTTCGATAACTGTTTCAAAAGGACCTACTGTGTATGATAGTCCTGATGCATCAATTGCCATAATGGCTTCATGCACAATATCATAGATTTTTTCTTTTTCAATTACTCCAAAAGGCAGACATTGAATTGCTAATGCAGAACGTATTTCGTCAATATTATCCATGATTGTTCTCCTCTTTTGTATTTTTATTTTTAGCCAAGTTCAAACTTAAACCATCCTAACTGTATGCTTATCAACAGCAATAGTATCGAACCAATCGCTACCGCAATACAGAGTATTGTATCCTTGAAAGTCCAGTAAACTTTTTTTACACTGCTTCTAAGGTACTGTTTTCTGCTCCCTACTTTTTTAACTGGAATAGAGTCAATACCGCGTACTGCCATGGATAGCGATGCCCGCTCTCCATGACGCACAGCATGGCTGAGTAGTATAATTGCTCCAAACAATCGGGTACGAAATGGTATTTTTTTTCTTCCATACCTGAAAGCCAAGGCAGCTTTTAACGTATTCATATCACGAATAAAGAGCGGCACCGTATTCCAGCCGGCAAATAGCGAAAAACCTATACGTGGAGACAAACCGGCAGTTTGCATCAAGGCATACACTACATCGTAAGGGCTTATTACATAAAAATAACCAATAGAAACCATAATAAGTCCCAAACTTCTCAAGTATATAGCAAGGCTTCTCTCTAGTATCTTTTGCTGAACATTAGGCGCTATAATATTTATTACAACGAGCGAAAGAGCTAATAGTGAAAAAACCAATACTGTTTTACCATACTGTAGAGGATTTTTAAGACCAGCGATACTATACATAAGTATAGCAAAAACAATATAGAGAAGTGGCGTAATGGGATCAAATGTAATTAACAGGGGAATGAGTAAAATAACGCTGCAAATAAGTACAGCGATAGGATTAAACTTATTCATATGGCCATGTGCCTCATTGTCTGCAATTTCCCCTGTTCCAGTACGAGTATCGTATCACCTATTGCTTCTGCGAATCCTCTATCGTGTGTTACAACGAGTATTGCTGCACCATTTTGTTTTAGTAGCTCAAAATACTCAATAAGCAATCGTGTGCTTTCATAATCAAGTCCATACGTTGGTTCATCGAGCATAATGAGCTTTCGTTCCAGCGCAAGTGCTACACATAGATTCAAACGCCTTTTTTCGCCTTCACTGAGCGAAAATGGGTGTCTCCGTTCCATACCACCTAACCCAAATTGATTGAGGTATTCGAGTGCTTTATCGCTGCTTACAGCTAGCTCATTGAGCACTGTATCTGCTATAAACATGTGCTCCGGATTTTGCGGAACAATAAAACATGTTTCTCGCACATACTGCATGGAATACTTTGTTTTACCATGTAAGACTACTTCATTTATACCAACAGTTAAAATATGAGCAATTTTTTTTAATATGGTAGTTTTACCAGATCCGCTTGCACCCATAATCACAACAGTAGTTCCAGCATCCACAGTAAAAGAAACATCGCTAAAAAGTAAATTTTTATTATTTTTACTATACGAATGACTCATATTAACAACTGAAAGTACTGGCTCGCCTATGATAGTTTTTTTATCATCTTTAGCAACATGACTGTCTTTTTGTGAAAACCACTGCGCAGAAAAAACACAATGATTTTTAATTAACTCATCAAATTTACATTCTTCTATGGTGCCATCAGTTACCTTAAAAAATCTGTTGCAGTAGTCTTTAAAAAGTTCAAGTCGATGCTCAACAATTACGGCTGTGTCATACCGCTCATCTTGTTCAAGAAGCGCAACCAGCGACGACGATGATGTTTCATCGAGATAAGAGAGCGGCTCATCCATAAAGAGCACATCCGCTTCCTGTGCTAGAGCAGAAGCCAATGATACACGTTGACATTCACCACCAGATAATGAGAGTGGATGGCTGTCTCTTTTATCATACAATCCAGCCAATTTTAGTATTGCTTCAACTTTTTGCACTATTTGTAATTCTGGAATATTTTTATTTTCAAGAGCAAACGCCAGCTCTTCAAAAACTGATGGTGTAACGATCTGTGCCTCTGGATTCTGCATGACCAGCGCACGCGATGCATATGCAATCGATACTGTGCCCGTTATTCTCGCAGGAATGTATTCAGGAATGAGCCCGGCAAGCAAAGCCAGAAGCGTTGACTTGCCTGTACCGGAAGCTCCTCCAATAAGAACACGATCCCCTTTTTTGAGTGAAAAATCTATATTACTTACAATTGGTCGCTTGCTTGTACGATACGTGATGGTACAATTTTGAAGCCGTACAAATTCATGCAAGATCTTCTCCCGAAAGGAGATTTGCAGCTGCTCCTGTCTTTATAATTCCCTTGGCAAGAGCATATCCAATAATTCCAGCCCACAGAATACCACCGAGCACTGCACAAACAAGTTGGACTACAATCACCCATGCTTTGAGCGTCCAGTACTGGCTATAAAAGAAATCTAGCATATATGAAAAAAATCCAGATACAGCACCGGCTGCAATCATAGTCTTAATGTCCCATTTCTTATAACCAGTCGCAAAAAAAACTGATTCAGCACCTATTCCCTGCACTGCTCCCCAGATAGCTGCGGTAATACCCCAGTGGGTAATAAACCCTTCCACGATAGCCGCAAGCACTTCTCCTGCAAGCGCAGACCCTGGCTTTCGAATTAAAAAGGGAATCAGAGTACCGCCTATAAACCATACACCAGCTAGAATGTAATTGATGCCAAATGGTTTAAGTGGCGCTGAAACGAGAGCATCAACAAAAGTCCAGCCCCAAAATAAAACACCAACAGCAACAGATAGTACTACTAATACTACAACTTCATTGAGTTTCCAGGATTGTTTCCCAGCCATAGCAACTCCTTATAAAGCCTTACAAGGCCAGATTAGTTCTGCATATACAGAACCATCCGCATGACGCTTCCATGCAGAGAAAATGGCTGTGGGGAATGAGTACGTCAGAATCCCTTCGCCGGCATTATCCGGATCAGGTTCAACGGGTATAATCTCAGGCTCATTCACGAACCACCCCACGACACCTGCATGGTATTACAAAAAAAAATATTTGACAAGTACACGAATTGCCTTGACAGCAGCAAAGTATTTATTTACCATAATTAATTGCAATATGAAAGAAAAACGCATCAAAAAGAAAACTATACTAATTCAGATTGCTTTTTGTACAATTCTTTTTATTTCGTTTGTTGTACTTAATTCCATGGTCTGGATTAAGCGGAATTTCCCTTCAGCCACTTCGCGTGAGATATTTTTTCAAATTTTCAGCCCTATGAAAGGTGTTGGAAAAGCAATTTTATTCAATTATATCGTTCACTGCATAGTTCTTCCCTTATTGTACACATGTATTTTTGTAGTAATTGGGTTTAACGTTTTTAAGGTTACCATAAAGCTAGAACTTTTTACACGATTTAAAAAGAAAGATGTCCAGCTGTATCCGTTAAAAGCAATTAACGCGATATCACTCATCATTAGCCTTTTTTGTTTATCATCAGCTGCTGTGTTTGCACAAAAAAATTTTGGAATTATTGATTTTCTTGCCTATTCATTTAAAACATCAACATTTTATGAAGATAATTATATACATCCCGATAGCATTACATACAAATTTCCTGAAAAAAAAAGAAATCTTATCATTCTTTTTATAGAATCTATGGAAACATCATTTACATCTACCCGCGAGGGAGGTATCCTTCAAGAGAACTGTATTCCAAATCTGTATGAACTGGCTAAAAAAGAAATAAACTTTAGTGGTTCAGACGATATTGGTGGAGGTTTACAGATAAATGGAGCAAGCTGGACAGTAGGTGCAATTATCGCTCATTTTATGGCTTTCCCGCTCATAATACCTCCAGGAAAATTTCCATACGATGTTGATAAAGGTTTTTTCCCAAATGCAAAGGGATTATTAGAGATTTTAGCCGAACACGGATACCATAATTATTTTTTAAGTGGCACAGATACAGAATTTGGCGGGCGAAAAGATTTTTTTACACGGCATGGTAACACGACCATTCTCGATTACAATTACTATAAAAGCAAAGGCGCACTACCGCCAGATTATTATGTATGGTGGGGATTTGAAGATAGAAAGTTATATGCATTTGCCAAACAGGAACTACTCGAAATCAGTTCACACGATGAGCCTTTTTGTTTTATCATATTTACTGCTGACACACATCATGATGGGGGTTATCTCGATGAAGAAACGCCTCAGCTCCATAGCGATAAGTACTATGATGTACTGCTATCCGCAGATAGGCGTGCAATGGATTTTCTTACCTGGGTCAAAACACAGGAATTTTATAGCAACACAACGGTAATTGTGCTGGGTGATCACCTGTACATGGCATCCAATTTCTTTCCAGATCAGAATTTACTTAAAGAACGGAGGATTTATAACTGTTACCTTAATACTGTCAAAAAGCCAATAAAAAGCAAAAATCGCCTCTTTTCAGCTGTTGACACCATGCCAACTATTCTCGATGCAATAGGAGTTGAATACAATGCCCCCGGTATAGGATTAGGGCGTTCGCTCTTTAAGGATACTCCAACCTTGATTGAAACACTGGGATTTGCTGCTTTTGATCAGGAAATACAAAAAAAATCCCGGTTATATACGTATTTTACTGCTCGAAACTATTGAGTATATCAAAAAGTTATATTACAATTGAGATATGAGCCCGTCTTTTACACAGATACAGTTAACAGACTCTCATTCACTCGATCAGACTGCTCAAATCCTCCTCGAAGTTTCAAAACTTGTCAATTCTACACTCGATCCTGACGAAGTATTAAAGTTAATTCTGGAATCAGTAAGCAAAATTCTGCCATTTGACACTGCAACCATTTTTGAGCTAAAAGACAATTTTATTATTGCAAAAACCTGTGTAGGCTTTGAAAACCCAGAATCACTAATTGGACTGACACTTGATATCAATAAACACACAATTGACAGAGAAGTTATTCAAATGAAACTCCCTATCGTCATAGAAGATGTCGAAAAAGACCCGCGCTGGGTTTCTGCATACACTTCTCATAAACAAGTTATCCGATCATGGATGGGAGTTCCACTTATAGCTCAGGATAAAGTTCTTGGTATTCTTACATTGGATTCCCATAAGGTAAATGCATATAACTCTGCACATGTTTTTATTGCTGCAGCATTTGCAGCCCATGTTTCTATGGCTTTCCGTAATGCACAGCTCTATGCAGAAACAAAAAAACGTATTAACGAACTGGAAACTATCAATGCAATCTCATCAGCAATTAACCGGTATCTCGACATTGAAAAACTCTGTGTGCTTGCAGGAGAATCTATTCATTCATTGTATAAATGCGATGTTGTATATATTGCTATTCTTGATCCTGATGAAGAAACCATTACAACACCTTATTTTTCTATTGATGGCGTTTATGAAAAAAAGCCACCTCTTAAAGTCGGTGAAGGTTTAACATCCTACATTCTTAAAACACAAAAGCCACTGGTAATTGATACTGTTGAAACAGATGCTGTTCACACATTGGGGGGAATTTTACGTGATCCACGTCAGCCACGTTCATGGGTAGGTATTCCCATTATTTCTGGTCATAAACCCATTGGGGTTATATCTGTTCAACAGTTTAATCAAAAAAATTATTTCTCTGAAGATGATATTAAACTGCTTACTATCATTGCATCGACTATATCTACTGCTGTGCAAAATGCACGGTTATTCCAGGACAGCATACGGCGAAAAGAAGAAGCATCAATTATTGCTGAGATAGGCCGACAGGTATCTGCATCGCTCGATTTGCAAACCGTTATGCAAAAAATTGTTCAATTAGCATTTCCGTTGCTTACCAGAACAACCACTGCAGTATATTTAAAAGATTCTCCCAACCATTTTAAGGCTATGGCAGCAACGGGTGAAGATGAAGCAATTATTTTACAGGATGAATTTACAATAGGAGAAGGTATCTTAGGTATTGTTGCAGAAGACAAAGAGACATTTATTGACAATGATCTCTCGCAAAATAGCCTTGCAGTACATATCGAAGGAACCAATCCTGCTGATCGAGAAGATAAACTCATGGCAGTACCGCTCACTTTCTATGATGAACTACTCGGTATCCTTGCTATCTGGCGCAGTCCCTCTGAAAGAAAGTTTACTGCAAGAGATATTCAATTTGCAGAGAGTATAGCACGACAGGTAAGTGTAGCAATTTATAACGCAAAACTATACGACGAAGCTAATAGAGCTCTTAAAGAAGCAGAACAGGCAAATAAATATAAAAGCCAGTTTCTTGCAAACACTAGTCATGAGCTCAGAACACCTCTCAATTCCATTATCAATTTTGCCTATCTTGCTCAGCTTACCATTCCTCAAGAATCTTTTCCTGAGGAATACGATATGATAAAACGAATCGAAAACTCCGGCAGGCACCTGCTTTCTCTTATCAATGATATTCTTGACCTAGCTAAAATTGAAGCTGGCAAATTTCAGCTTAATTTTGAAGATTTTAACCCACAAGATGAAATTGAAGCTGTCATAGAAACAATCCATGGATACATAAAAGATAAACCTATTCAACTCAGAAAAAACTATTCCCTTCCGCTTCCCTATATTCATGCAGATCCAGTACGATTCAAACAAATACTATTTAATCTTTTATCAAATGCTGCAAAATTTACACGGAAAGGTTCAATATTTATCAATATTAAAACAGTCGAAGAATTCTTGCAAATAAGTGTAAAAGATACGGGTATAGGCATGAAGCATGAAGATATTCCAAAAGCATTTGATGAATTTTTACAGCTCAATGGAGAACTATCACGAGAAGCTGGAGGCACAGGGCTTGGTTTACCAATCAGCAAAAAGTTTGTTGAACTTCAGGGCGGCTCTATATGGATTGAATCAGAACCAGATGTTGGAACAGAAATCTTTTTTACAACCAGGCTTTCAACAATTCAACCAAGTGTTAAAGAATCAGAAGATATATATGAAAACATGAGAAATATACTCGTAGTTGATGATGACCCCAATTTTACTACCTTTGCATCGTGGGAACTGCAATCCTCATGGGAAGTAATTGCGACAACGCATTCAGAAGAAACACTGGAACTTACAAAAAAACATAAACCCCGAGTTATTTTTCTGGACATTTTTATGCCTGAACTTTCTGGATGGCAGGTCATCGAAATGTTAAGTAAAGACAGCGAAACATCTACAATACCTATTGTGATTTGTTCAGTTCGGCAAGATGAGCCTCAAATAAAAGCTATGCAAATTTTTAAATACCTGGAAAAACCCATTGATGCTGAAACAATTCAATCAATACTACATGACATATCACCAACAGGAGGTACTGCACTCATTGTAGACGATGACCCATCTGCGATAGATATTTTACGGCATTTCATTATTGATGGCAAATTTACTATAGATACAGCAAGTACCGGAAACGAAGGTCTTCAAAAAATTACCTCAATGAAACCAAACTGTGTAGTTCTTTTAGATATCATGCTTCCTGATATCGATGGTTTCACTATTGTTAATAGAATATTAGAAAATAAAAAAGAACATCCACTCATTATTCTAACTAGCTGTAGAGATTTGACAAAAGAAGAATATACATTTATTACAAAAAATAACATTTTCTACTTGCCAAAATCACAGTTTTCGCGCAATGATATAGTAAGGGTCATAAAAAAGGCTAAAGCCAGATACGGGGGTAAGAATGAATCACAAACTTGATGCTGCAAAAGCTATTATACTTGTTGTAGAAGATGACCCCAATAATCTCCTTGTTATTACAAGACTTTTAAAGCTTGCTGGTATCAATCCAGACCATGTTTATACCTGTACAACTGATCCTGCTGATTTTCTAAAAGAAAGCCCAATAGTTCCAGATCTCATTTTTCTTGATATCCAGCTACCTAAAAAAGATGGCTATGCAATTCTTGAAGAACTACGAAATAATCCAAAAACAAAAAGTACATGCATTATTGCTTTAACTGCTAATGTCATGAAACAGGATATAGAAAAAGCAAAAAATGCCGGCTTTGACGGCTTTATTGGTAAGCCAATAGATGGAAGACGTTTTTCAGAAAATCTTAATAAGCTCATGGCTGGCGAATCTGTATGGATGGTTCAATAGAAAAGCTTTTCATCCAATTTATCGATTCACTTTCAGACATTCTCGGAATACAAGATACCAGTAAGCCTTTACCAGAACGGTTCATGCACATTACTGAAAAAATCCAATTAATCGTTAATAGAGAACGTAATTTCTGCCAAACTGCAGAAATTCTCCGTATTGCAAGCAATGAGGTAACTAAAAAACTGGAGACTGCTGTAATTCTTGAGTCGATGCTAGATTATCTTGCATGGCTCATTCCATATGATTGTGCACATGTTATACTGGACATCAGCGATAGAATTCATCCTGTTATATCGCGCGACTACCGTTCCGATGAACAAAAGAACTCATGCACTGATGCAATACTCTATAAAGATATTTCGGAATCAGTAGACATATCAAAAACAATTCAATCAATTACAAACTCACCGTCTGGTAAATATGTAACACTTACTATACCTATGCGATGGGAAGAAGAGCCACTTGGAGTAATTGTGGCAGAACGTCAGGGTGAACCATTTACCGAAGAACAAATTCATTTTAGCGAAGCGCTCGTTAGCCAATCTGCTGTTGCTATTCATAATGCTCAAATATTCTTTAGGCTTAAAGAAGCTGACAGAGAATTGCTTAACTCTTACGATGCAACAATAGAAGGCTGGTCTAAAGCACTTGAAATGCGAGACCATGAAACAGAAGGTCACACACTCAGGGTAACTGACATGACGATTACACTCGCACGGCGTGTAGGCCTCCCTGAGGAAGACATTGTACATATACGGCGTGGTGCACTCCTGCATGATATCGGCAAAGTGGCTATACCGGATTCTATTCTCCTTAAACCAGAACCGCTCACTCCAGAAGAGCGGATAATCATGAATAAGCATCCAGAATATGCCAAAAGAATGTTGAGTGATATTACATTTTTATTACCAGCTCTCGATATTCCCTACTGTCATCACGAAAAATGGGATGGTACCGGTTATCCCCGTGGACTAAAAGAAGATAAAATACCTATTGCAGCTCGTATATTCTCTATTATAGATGTCTGGGATGCACTGATTCATAACCGACCATACCACAGAGCATGGAACTATAAAGAAGCCTATGAATATATCAAATCACTTTCAGGATCTCATTTTGATCCTGAAATTGTACAAGAATTTCTTGCCATGCTCAACGAAGAAGCAATTACTAAACAATCTTCTGCATAACTTATTGCATCAATATGAAATTATGCTTCTGACTCTGTATACAATCCTTACAGGTACCTGTAAAAAGTAGGCTATGCTGTTCTACAGAAAAACCATACAATGTTTGAATTGTCTCTGCTGTTTTATCAATAATGCAGTGATTGTTTTTAGTGACCGCATTGCCTATATCAAAAAATCGATGACATACACTACAATGGAACCAGTGCGTGTGCAATTGCTTGTTTGCATAAAAGTAGCGCTCAGTACCATGCGCTTCGCAATGTAAGATAAATGATCCAGCAAGATGCTCAAGTTCAAGGTACTTGAGCGTTCGATATACCGAAGCAAGATTACATTTGAGTCTTTTTTGCGATACAAGTTGTTCATAAATTGTTCCTGCTGACAACGGTACCGATGATGTAG
Organism: Spirochaetota bacterium; assembly: GCA_029547205.1. Lineage (GTDB taxonomy): Bacteria > Spirochaetota > Spirochaetia > Treponematales > UBA12059 > JAKPPT01. The sequence goes on along the minus strand of JAKPPT010000020.1, from coordinate 167,881 downwards.
TTACCAGATCCAAAACTGTTTTTCTGATTTTTGTCATGGTAAATTTTTCCTCTGTTTTAATAACAATTTTTTATAGAGCAACCCACCTACCATACTAAAACTAAACAGAATACCTGTTATTAATACAATTATAGATCCTGCGGGTTTATCAGTTATCCATGCAATGTACACACCAGATGTTGAAGCAATACATGCAATAAGTGCTGCACCAACCATCATTCCTAAAAGACTCTTTACCCATAAAGTGAGCGTTCCAGCAGGAAGCACGAGCATTGCAATGACCATAATTATTCCAATATATGTTTGAACAAGCACAATCGCAACTGCAGAAAATAGTAAAATACTAAAATATATAAGCACTACAGGAATACCGCGAACTCTGGCAAACTCTTCATCAAACGAACTTGCTTCTATAAAAGGATAAAATAGTGTTACAGCGATAATCAAAACAACATCCAGCACAGCAAGCAGTACTAGTTCCTTAGTACTCACTAACAGAATATTGCCAAAGAGATAAGTCATGGGATCTGCGTATCCTGGCGTCATGTTTAGAAAAAGTATACCTATACTCATCCCCAGAGCCCAAACTGCATTAATTATTGTATCCTCCCTCTGTTTTGCCTTGAGTGAGACAACTCCTATGATTAGTGCAGAAAGAACAGCAAATAGTAGTGCTCCAATCAATGGAGAAAACCAGGGAACTATATTCTTACGTGAGAGAAAAAGAGCTAAACCTATTCCGCCAAGAACCGCATGTGATATTGCGCCAGCCAAACCACCAATCCGCCTTACTGTTATGATAGAGCCAAGAATCCCAAACAATACTGATGACAAAATTCCAGCGAAAACTGCGTTTCTTAAAAAAGGGAATACGGGATTAACGAGTGCATCGATAAAACTTTTCATTTTTTAGTCCCTTTATGCGATGGAAAAATCTCTGTATCAATTGCTGTTTCCTTACAACATTCATGTTCATGAGAATCAATGTCATGCCGGACAAGCACAGCCTGACCTCCGTAATGCCTGTCAATCATCGTTATCGATTTATCGAGTGTATGTTCATGTATACTTTGTGTTTCCTGCACTACATCACCGAGACAGAGCACTCTATCTACAGTGATAGAAGCTAAGGAAATATCATGGGTCACCAGAAGAACTGTTGTAGACTTTTTTAAATCAGCTAAAAGCTCATAGAGAGCGCGAACGCTGTCAACATCAAGATTTGCATTTGGTTCATCAAGAATGAGCAATCGTGGCTGTGCAGCAAGCGCTCGTGCGATGAGCACTTTTCTTCTCTGCCCTCCGGAAAGTTCTGAAAAACGTTTGTTTTTAAGCGATTCTATACCAAGATATTCGAGAGATTCTGCAAGTTTTGCATCTAAATCTTTTTTTACTAAACCTGTACCAAGCAAACCCTGTGCGATGACAGCTTTGACTGTTATTGGGAAAAGCGTGTCATAAAACAAATTTTGTGGAACGTACCCTATTAGCTCTGAACATGTTTCTGGGGATTTACCAAAAATATGTATGGTGCCTGCTGTTGGTTTTAATAGACCAAGAAGCAGTTTTAGCAAAGTTGTTTTACCAGCACCATTCGGTCCAATAAGCGTAGTTAATTCTTTTTCATGCAGATGAAACGTCAAATTGGAAAAAATTGGTTTACTGTCATAGGAAAAACTTAAATTTGCTACCTGAACTGCAATGGGTTTCACCATAATCATTTCCCTGAACGTGACAGAGCTGCAGTTAAAGCACTATAAATTGCTCGTATGTTATTTTCCCAGTCATATGCAAGCGGATCAAGTTCTACCACCTGTCCCCCTACAGCGTCCGCTATTTTTTTTGCAGCAACTGAAGAAAATTGTTTTTGAACAAATATTACTTGTGCATCTTCCTGCTTCATTGTATTGATAACTGCAGTGAGCTCTCGCGTGCCTGGTTCCTTACCATCTACTTCTATCGGTATTTGTTTAAAACCAATCTCATCGAGCAAATAGCCAAAGGCTGGGTGATATACAAAAATTGATTTTTTAGGAAACGCTTGTGCTGTTGCATAGAGCTCTCCTTTGAGCTCTTGTATTCGGTTGGTAAATTGTGCTTGATTTGTGCTAAAATAATTTTGCATTTCAGGCATCAATTGTGACAGTGCCTCACTCATAATGCGAGACTGCACTATTGCATTTGACAATCCGAGCCACACATGAGGATCCTTTCCTGTTTCATCATGATGATCGTCATGGAGCTCATTTTGTTCCTCTGCACTGTGAGTTTGCTCGGTATGATCGGCATCACTATGTGCTTCCAATTCACGGAATTGGATTCCCTCCGTCGTATCAATGCACTTGAGTGATGGTGCAATTGCTTTTAGTTTTGGAATGAGCACCGCTTCAAACTCTACACCTGTAGTAAACCACACTACCGCTTTACTCATTTGTAAAAGCTGCGACGGTGTCGGTTCATAGCTATGAGGGCTCTGTCCTTCTGGCACAATTATAACAATTTCAAACGTATCTTTACCGGCAACCTGTTCGACAAAATACTTTTGTGGTGCAATGCTCACTAAAATTATAGGTTTTTTGCTGCCAGCACTTTTTGTTCCCAGTGCCGCACTGCTACTTACACTTTGATGTTCTACTCCAGTTCTTGAGCATGCAATCACAAGAGCGATAACTCCAATCAGCGACAATAATCGTACCAACGAACGCTTCATGAGTTTTACCCCCCCTTGGTTATGCAAATGACTTGCATTTTTTGCAAATCATTTGCAATATACTGCCTGAGTAAGAAATCGTCAAGTAATACTCTCAGACAAACGCTCGTTAAGGACTTCTGGTTTCTCCCATCAAAATCTGCCACCAGTTATAGAGAGCTATCACCTATCAATTTTATTGCATACATGTGTGTACCATGCTCTTAGCAGTAAGCGACTGCATACATTTAGTAAGCTGATTAGACCATATTGCTTTTTCTTCTTTTGTCCAGAGTACTCTCGAGTAATACCGCCTGTCCCACACATGACCGCTCATGCCAAACTGTCTGTTTATATGAATGGAAAAGTTCATAAGTAAACGTTTCATAACCTGAGGAAGTTCATTATTAACTGTCGTAAGAATCATATGTATTTTTTCTTGAAACAGCACAAATCGATCAATGCTAAACCCATATTCCGCTTGTAGTGCAAAAAGAAATTCAAGAAATACTTTTCTACAATAATCCTGTTCCTGTAAAAACACTTTACAGTGACTCTGTACCATAATGTAATACGTTCCTCCTGGTATCAATTCACGTGATTTTCCCATCGTAATCCTCCATTAAGTATAATTTTTAGACAAACACAATTGCTGGTGCTGGCTTACAAGTCCAGCTGATACACTATTATTCACACACCCATGTAATTTTGCATGCAGAACAGCAGTTCTGCTGTACCATGCATTGAATTACTATAACGGCAGAAGCAGGAACCATATTGCATTTTTTATAATGTTTTTATACTGTTTTAGTATGAAACATCATTACAGACGATACTGTATTGTATTGATTATAATGTTCAGTACTGTAGGAATGCTTTTTGCCCATCCGCATGTACTTATCGATGTACGGCTACTATTTGAATACGATGGAGCGTATTGTACTGGTTTCTGGCAGGAATGGACATTTGATCCAATTTTCAGTGCCGAACTCATAGAAGGTTGGGATAAGGACAGGAATCGAACATTTAATAAAACAGAACAGCAGATGCTCTATAATCAAGCGTTTATCAATCTTAAAAACTATGGGTTTTATACCTTAATTAGAAAAGGCAAACATCGCATTACACCTTCCAAGGTAGAGCAATTTAGCGCATGGATAGAAAAAAATCAGGTTACGTATAAGTTTTTTGTTCCACTAACAACACAAGAATACAGTTATGATTTTAACATAGCAATTTTTGATACTACCTATTTTTGTGCAATTCGTTATAAAGAAAATTTTGCAGAGATAATTCAAAAACAGGAAGGAATGCCTATCCCACAACTATCTCATGCAGTTAATAAAAATTTTCCTGTGTACTATAATCCGCAAGGATCAAAACAGGATATGACAACGTATTCAAAACCAGCTCCAGGACTCCTCACTGCGTATCCAGAGGAAATTGTTGTTTCAGCGCCTAAGCAGGAATAATACTGCCATTTAGCAAGCATACATGACAGTTAGTGTTTTGTAAGAGGAGATACGTAATTGATTAAACCATCCACCAGTATCCAAAAATATTTCCTACTACTAGTTTTGAAATTTTTCTTACTTTATCCTCTTGTACATGCAAATCCTTTTTTTAGTAATGCAGATCGTAACGATGCACCCCCGACTCCAATGAGTTCCGGAACTGGACCTTTATGGAAACTACAGATTCAATTTAGAGAAAATCTTGCCGCGGTGTTTACTGACAGTGATTCACAAATAAAAATTCATACTATTCTCATTGCTATAGGCATCTCATTCATGTATGGTATTGCTCATGCGAGCGGACCTGGGCACAGGAAAACAATTGTTTTTTCCCTGTTTCTTGCCAACAAAACCCGATGGTGGGAACCACTCTTCGCTGGTTTTCTTTCTGCACTCATTCATACAGGCGCAGGAGCTGTAATTATTCTCGCCGTTAGCCTCATGCGAAATGCGCTCACTAACACCGCAGCTTCTGATGTAATTCTCGCATGGATGGATGGTATAACACTTTGTTTACTAATACTTATTTCTCTCATACTTGTAGCACGCACTATTTATAAACTGTTTCATATACAGCAATCGAAAAACGATGAACAAACGCAAGCAAAATCAAAATACAGTATTATTATTCTTGCTAGTCTTGTTCCCTGTACTGGAACAATCATGATACTGTTATTCTCACTGTATATTAATGCGCTAACACTTGGAATAGTATCCCTTATTGGAATAGCGCTTGGTCAGGGGGTAATTGTTTCTGCTGCAGCATATCTGGCATGGTTTGGAAGAGAAGGCATTTTTAAGGTACTAAAAAGCAAAGAAACAACATTTACCTTTTTTTCTGGAATATTAGAGCTACTGTCGTATCTCTTTCTTGGGTTTGTTTCTTTTATACTTGCTCAACCCTTCTTAAACTGGCTTATTGCTCATATTTAACTTTTTCTAAATCATTATAATCAGTTGCAGAAGGACACTGTGGTTTCCTTTGAGCAAATTTATGTACAAGTAAAAAGATAAAAATCATTACTAGCACAATGAAATCACGCAATTTTTCCAAAATGCCGTACGGCTGATACCATCTCCGTGCTGACGCGTGCTTAAGCAGTAATGTTCCAATGTCCCAAAACAATTTTTGCATTGCTATGATTGTATTTTTAATTTCTATTGAAATAAAAATGAGCGGTAGCAATACGATAATTGCTATACCAATTAGTACGGGTAAGAAACCAAACTCATTGATAAGAATACGGATAAAATTGACAATTGATTTTATAAATTTTCCAAACACGTTACGAGCCGTTTTAAAAATACCATGCAATACTTTACCGGAATCAATTTCTTCATGCTCAGTACTAGTGTCAGATGCTAATGTTTTTTTATTGCGAGCAATCGATGTGAAAGCCCGCTCTAAAAATCGTACTGTAAAAAATACAAGCACACCAATAAAAATCCAGAATAATAATCCCTGCATTATACTATTGTACTGCAAAGTTTCTACGTAGGCATTAACAGGGAACACAAGCTCAATGATTCTTCTCAGTACACCAAGAAACAGGAGCAGTATTGAGCTATCTAAAAGCGAAACATACTGTACACGCTGGACATGCTGTGCTTTACTTCGAATGATTCCCAATCGTAATAGTAAGTAAAAGGCAGCATATACCCACTCAACAAATCCTAATCCTGACACTGAAAACAGGCATAATGAAAAAATTCCATAGAAATATAAAAACAGTGTAAAAAATTCAAGAAATATCACATGCAATTTTTTGCTTGAATATAAACCAAAAGAAAGGGCTGCAAGTCCTGAAAGTATTGTAAACACAAAGAATTCGGGATACAAAAACATGACAATTAACGGTTTATCCTGTATAAAAACTACACTCGATCCCCAAAAAATTAATTGTGCAAGAAGTAGTTTAAATAAGATCTGCATCATGGTAGATCTCCAGTGCTGCCGTCATTTTGTAATAATGCAACCTGCAATCCAGGAATTGTTCCAAGAAGTTTTGATTCTCGTTCCAGCGCTTCTTTCTGTTCACGGTTTATAAAAAACCCCCTATCACTAATTTCATGATCAACAAGCCGTTCCATGCTCAGTATCCAATGTACAGCCCCCGTTTGATGAACAGTAAAATTATTAGCAAAACGTTCTTTGTATTCCTGGATTCGCTTATAAACTATTTTTAAGACCTCATTATCCCACCGCTGGTTTGCATCCCAAAAACTCACCGTACGAGCAGAGCGGTATAGGAGCTCAAGCTCGAGCGCCATGATTCTCGATAGATATTCAAATGGGAACCCTCGCTCTGCAAAATTTTCAATGAAATTTCTTGCATATGCTAGCATTGTTTCGTCCTGTGGATAAAAAAGCGGATAATGCTTGGAGTATCCTAGCGCTGTACGCTTTGTATACCATACAGCAAATAGTTTATAAGGAATTGCAGCATCAACAAGGAGTTTTTGATAGTCAGAAAGCTTTTTATAGTCACTTTCAGTTTGCATTTGTAAATAACCAACAAAAAGCTTTTCCTGTGGAAGTGGAAGCTGAAGTATCTTTGTACTATCATACACAGGCTGCATGACTGAAAAATAATAATTATAAAAGTCACTAAAATAATTTTGAATACTTGAGTAGTTTATAGCAAGCGATCTGAAATCAACATACGAATCAGCTGGCTCTTTTGAGTAAAACGCTTGAATAAACTGCATGAACTTGTTAGATGTTTGGGTATCGGTAGTTGTTATAATGCTTTTATAATAGCCATGCGCTGTAGCACTCTTGCGTTCAAGATCAGGTTTTACTAGAAGCACGCCGCCAATAAAAACAGCAAGGTTGAGTAAAACGAGTAAGGCTATACCTCCATTTAATTTATTACATTTCATTTATTATCCGTAGCTACTTATCTTGGCTATTTAAGCCGTAACACACTCGCAATAATTGCTTTTACAGTCTCCTCCCCGTTATCAAGGAGAACCATATGCCCTGAATTGGGGATTCGGGTAAAGCTCACTGTAGCTCCAGCATTACGAAGTATTTCAGCAAAATGATCAAAACCAGATTGTGAAAAATATAAATCACTATCACCGCAAATTACCGTACAATTCATTCCATTGAGTTTTGGGAGCAGCCTGGTTTCTATATATGCAGCAACTTTTTCATTTATATACCCATACCGTGATGCATCTTCGGGATTAGTATCGTTACGGGCTGCCATTGCAAGATTTTTTTCGGTATTAACAATGTCCCAAACTGATGCTCTACCCGGAGCCGGTGTAGCCATGGAGAATAATACCACATACTGCAGCCAAGATGTTTGTTTGGAAAGCCAATGTACAAAAGGTCCTGATGCTTTAAAATCAAGACCTGTATTATGAGGTGATAAAAAAATCATTGCATCGGGTTTGCGTTTTGCAAAAGCACCAATCGCTGCATGTGGCAGTGTTCCAAATGATTGTGAACAGGTAACCACCCAATGATCAGACGGAAGTGCAGCAGTATATGCAGTATATACCTGAAGCACGAGTCTCATGTCTTCCTGAAACCGCCAGTCTCTGTTACGATATGAAAATGGCGAACTCTGAATACCATAAATCGGTACGATAACATTCACTTTATATTTTGTAAAAAGCTCACGAAAATATGATTCATACATGCCAGCAGGACTTTGAGTTCTAAAGCCTTCCATAAAAAATAATGTTGTTTTGTATTCAGGGTTAACAAGCACAAGCGGTTCGCCACCATCTTTGTAATATAAAAGATCTGGGTCGTAGTTTCTTTTAGATTCTATCGCTTCTACTCGACGCTTTGTACTGGAAAACTGTATATCTATAAACGTTTTGTATGCTCCCATCACAGCAAAAACTACTATTATGACTTTAACAAGTAGTACCAGTATTTTCCTGGCCAAGGATTGCGAATGTTCCATTGCTTTTCTCCTCACCAAAACTACGAAATAAAAAAACAAGTTTAGTATAGCATATTCATAATAAACTGCAATCAAAAAGTTCTTTATTGTACAATAGTGCACTATTAATTTATAATAAGAACCTGATGAAGCGTAAACTATCGGTAGCATTTGAAATAACCGTACTCATTATTGCTGTACAAATCATCATGTACATTCTTTTTTCGACAATATTAGTTTCTATTGAAAAATCGACAGCAACAGTAAGCCAAAAAGAAACGTTTAATCTATTGCATGATTCAATACTATGGTCAATCGAAGATGAATTATTACAAGCTTCACTGCTTATAGATACATTACGTTCTGACAGCAATGTTCTGCGCTTATTTAAAAATCAAAATAGAAACGATCTCTATAAGTACATGCTCCCAACCTATGAGCAGGTACAACATCGAGTTACTCGAATTCATTTTCACCTTCCGAATGGTAATTCATTTTTGAGACTTCATAACCCGTCGTCGTATGGGGACAATCTTCTTGCAATTCGCCCAATGATTAAAACCGCCAATAATCTTAGATCGTCAATTAAAGGCATAGAAATTGGCAGAGACGGCATAGGACTTCGCGTTATAGAACCGCTTTACTATCATGGAGAGTTTTTAGGACTATTAGAATGCGGCATGGAGTTTGGTACAAGCTTTTTAGAAAGACTTAAGAGCAAGTACGGTTATGATTTTTATATTTTTCTCTTTGACAAAACAAATTCGCTGCTATTTTTAGCAGGAACACAAGAAAAAGATAAATGTCCCCTCGCTGAAAAAAATCTCTTGCAATTACAGAAGGGTGAAAACATATGGGCTTTAGATTGTAAGGAAGTAAAAGCAGTTGCTCTCTATCCTTTCACTGATTATGCGGGAACATATATTGGATTTATAAAAGTAGAAATTCAATCCATACCGCTTATTGATGCAATTTCAAAAATAAAAGAGCGGTATTATACACTAAGTAGTTTGCTTACAATATTTATAACTATATGTAGTTTTCTAGGGCTGCAGCTTATTATCAAACCGCTGAACTCAGTTGTAAAGCAAACTAAAATTCTCTCGCAAAAAATAATACAAGGCGATCTCTCCCTGCCATCAACAGTTTATGAACCAACGTATGAACTTCAAGAAATTGTTAATGCTGTTAATGAAATTATACTAACGCTACATGATCGCAGTATTATTCTTCAAGCAATTGTAGAGGGAATCCCCGGTATTGTTTTTTATGTTAATGAACAATTCACAATCCTTTGGGCAAACAATGCTGCTAAAGAGTATATTGGAAACTCAACATCGATTTATGAGTTAGCAGCAAAGGGTGGTTTTTTTGAAAACGAAATAAATTTTCTCAAAGAGGTATTCTTAAAAACTAATTCTCTCACATATGAAGCTTGTTACTTGAAAAACGGTGTCCAAGAATGTTGGGAACATGTTGCAGTTCCTGTATTAAATGAATCAAGTACAGTACATCACATTATCAGAATTTCACGAAATATTACTGATAAAAAAATGGCTGAAACAGAATTGCGATTATTAAATGAAAATTTAGAGAATCGGGTTGAGCAGGAAATAGAAAATCGAAAAGAAAATGAACGCATTGCACAATTACAATCCAGACTTGCTGCTATTGGCGAGCTGGCAACTGGAATGGCTCATGAAATAACACAACCACTCAACTCAATTACTATGGCAATTGGAAATTTAGAAGCCCGTTTCTCAAATAATACTATTACCTCTGATTATCTTAAAAACAAAATCAAGGCAATCAATGCTGATATTGATAGAGTTCGTCGTGTTATTGACCATGTTCGCACATTCGCCCGTGGAGCGCCAGATAATTACAAAGTTGCATTTTCCATTAACGATTGTATTGAGAATGCCTTGCAGCTTCTTGGTGTACAGCTTTCAACTCATTATATTGAAGTACAGTTACATCTTGATAAAAACATTCCAGAAATTCATGGAAACCCATATCAATATGAACAAGTTATTATTAATTTACTTTCTAATGCACGTGATGCTATTGAAGAAAGGCTTCTTAATGAATCAGCAATGCATAACACTGATCCAATTCCTGGTGTTATTGAAATTTCGACATACCAACAACAAAATTATTGTATAATGACAATAGTGGATAATGGTATTGGCATAAAAGAAGAATATGCCGATCGTATCTTTGATCCATTTTTTACAACAAAATCACAAGGAAAAGGAACAGGTCTTGGACTTTCAATTGCTTATGGTATAATAACAAAAATGCAAGGAACAATAAAGCTTTCAACCACACCACAAGGCACTAAAGCAATTATAGAAGTCCCTGTTTCAAGAAGAGAAGAATTACCAATTGAAACACAATAATAAACTAATACTGCATAAAGGAGCATTATGGAAAAAATTTCTATTCTTATCCTTGAAGATGATGAACGCCTGAAAAATGAACTGGGAGAATTTCTTGAAAGTCTTTCTTTTACTGTCCATTCAGCATCAAAACCCAGTGAAGCGTTAGTTATTGCTGGAAAACATAAACTTGATATGGCGTTAATTGATATAAAACTTCCAGAATATAATGGAATTATATTTCTAAAAAAAATAAAGGAATGGCAGCCTGAAATTGAAAGTATTGTTATGAGTGGTCATGGTGATATGGATACAGTGATCGAAGCATTGCGCGCAGGTGCATTTGATTACCTGAGAAAACCATTTAGTATTGAGGAGCTCCATGCCTCACTGCTTAAAACAAAACGATATCTTGAGGTACAAAATAAAACAAGAAAGCTTGAAATAATTTGTGAAACACTAAAGAATCGGCAGTTATCACATACAATGCTTATTGGAACATCGAAGACTATCCAGGAACTTTATAAAAACATTGAACAAGCAGCACAAGCATCATCAACATCAGTATTAATTTATGGAGAAAGTGGTACAGGCAAAGAACTTATTGCTCGCAAAATCCATGAAGACAGTTCACGCCGTGATTATCCTTTTATAACTATTAATTGCGCAGCAATACCAAAGGATATGTTTGAAAGTTAATTATTTGGACATACTAAAGGTGCATTTACTGATGCAAAGAATAACAGAAAAGGATTATTCAGAAGTGCAGATCAGGGAACGCTTTTTTTAGATGAAATTGGAGAAATCCCATACGAGCTACAAAGCAAGTTACTACGCGCAATTGAAACTCAAAAAATACGACCAGTAGGTTCAGATATAGAAATACCGATTTCGGTTCGGATAATTGCAGCAACCAATATCGATTTGAACAAGGCAGTTCAGGAAGGTCGTTTTAGAAAGGATCTCTATTATCGTATCGCCATAATTATAATTAAAGCCGAAGCACTTCGTACTCATCCAGAAGATATAGAAGCACTCGCTGAATTTTACTATAAAAAATATTGTGAAGAAATGGGTAAACACTGGGAACCTCTCCCTCAGTTGATTATCGATCAGTTAAAACAATATGATTTTCCAGGAAATGTTCGAGAATTAAAAAATATTATCGAACGTTACTGTATTTTGGGTAATTTATCGCTACCTTCTTTTTCTGGCGATTTACACTCAAATGCCCGCAATCAAGACAACATTACTGTAAAACAGCAAAATTGTGATGATCTCTCATCATATTCTGGCGAGAAACTTCCAACACTTAATCTTGAAGAGCTTGAATACAAGGCAATTCAGGCTGCTCTCAAAAGAACTAAGGGTATTCATACCAATGCAGCCGAATTATTGGGAATCTCACGACAAGCATTAGAAAGGCGTTTAAGCAGATACAAACACTCTTGATAGCGTCTTTCTAAAAATATGCAGCAGCATGCTTGCACCATATTATTAATCTACTGAATGCACTATTCAATAGCTCTCACTGTCAGAGCATATGCAGTTTCTATAGCCTTTTTAAGCATGCGTTCAATTAATTTTGGAAGTAATGTAAATATTTTTTTTAATCCATTTCTCCCACCTCTAACGACCCAAGCCGCTTCCAATTCATGCCAGGTAGCAATACTCATTGGTATAAAATTTAAAAACAGCATAAGCACTGTGGAAGGTAGATATACAGCTTGTACTTTTACAAATATATATTTTTCATATTTTCGCAACGTCCTGCGAAGATCAGCTAGCGTCGTTGTAGTATAAAAAAACGCGTTTACAATGAAAACTATCATAATGCGAATGACATACACAATGCTTTCTAATAGTTCCTTCGCATCGATACTAATGGCAAATGGACTTAACCTGATTGATACTAGTGCAATAAATTTAAATCCTGATACAAACAAAAGGACAAAAACAATTCCTTTCATGATATATCGAATCTTTATTCCTGAAAATAGCAGCATTGCTCCACTTGCCCCAAGGCAAATCCATACAAGCAGATTATTACCTGTCATGACCAAACATGAAAACAGTATCATGAATAAAAACTTTACGAGTGGATTAATTTTATATAGTATTGTCTCACCATGATGGTATACAAAAAAATCTTCATGAATCATAAAAAATCCATTACCACACGCAATCTTCAAATGAGTGATACTGCATCCTTGGGTCTCTCACACCCCACTGTTCAAACGGTTCTGAAAATACAACTTCCGGCTTTTCAATAGTTTTGAGCATACCCTTATACAAAATACCTATTCTGTGAGCTAATCCAGCTATTTTTTCTAGTTCATGTGAAACAATAATAAATGTGTATCCGATTTTTTCAAGTGACCTGATAGTATCATTTACAAGACGTACACCTTCCCAATCAAGATTAGCATACGGTTCATCCATAATAATGGTTTTTACGCCCATAGCAAGCACGCTTGCTATGGCAAGGCGGCGTTTTTCACCGCCTGAAAGCACAGCTGGTCTACAGGTACGTTTATGCAAGAGACCAACAGTTGTAAGCGCATGTGTGACGGTATTGGAAAGCTCGTTGCCTTTAATACCAACATTTTCAGGACCAAAGCTTACATCATCCTCAACCGTATCGCCCAGAATCTGAACATCGGCATCCTGGAATACAAAACCAACTTCACGATTTATTGCAGAACTCCATGACTTAACTGTTTTTTCTTTATACAGCAGCGTACCTGTTGTAGGTTCAAGTAAATTTACGAGCAATTTTAACAGCACCGATTTACCAGAACCGTTAGGTCCAGTAATAACAAGTATTTCCCGTTCATATATATCGAATGAGATTTTACTTAATGCCACTGTTCCATCAGAAAATGATTTCGAAACATCTCGTAAACTAAAGAGTACTTTTTTACATTTAGCATCAGGTATATTTTCTTTAAACAATTTCATTTGTGATTATGACTGTAAAAGACTCACATAAAATTTTCTAATACTAGGTGTAATTAAAGTTACGAGAACAGCTTTTATTCCATCACCAATAAGATATGGGAAACACCCAACTGTTAATGTTTTTACCCAATCTCCATTGAAAATTAATGATAATCGAATTAAACCAGGTATATAAATAAATACCATACCTGCAAGTACAGCAAGCGCACATTTCCAATATGGACAGGAATTCTCTGACTGAGGTTTTTTAACAATTAGACCAGCAAGGATCGCACCACCTAAATAGCCAAACAGGTAACCACCCGTTGGTCCTGCCAATATCGCAAGTCCTCCACGCGCTCCAGAAAAAACCGGTAAACCAAGCGCACCAGCTACCAAAAATAAAAGCACACTTGCACCACCAGCAATTGGTCCTAAAATCATACCTGCCATGACAGCAAGCATATTTTGGAGTACAATTGGCACGGGTGAACCAGGAACAGGTATCACAATAAAAGTACCTGTTGCAATTAAGGCTGCCCACAGCGCAATAGTTGCTGTGTTAATAAATGATTGCTTCATACAAACTCCTTTCATATTTTGTTAACAAAATAGTATTTTTTTGGATCATATCACTATACCTCAAGACTTGCATCAGCAGGTGAAACCACCATTGTGGTTCCTTGCTGTTCAAGAGGGCAAAAGTATAACTGCCCATAGTTATCAATTTTTAATATCTCTCCCTTTTTTACGGTACCATCTGATAGTCGAACCGAACATAAAGGATTAGTTTTCCACAACGCATATTGCTTTTCATAGTGTGTACGCAAGGTACTACTATGCATAATTTCATTAAACTTCACAACAAATTGTTTTAAAAAAAATGCGCGCTGAGGCACAGTATGACATACATCGGAAAGACATACTGCATCTATTGTATTGATTTTGCTTTTAATATTGACTCCAACACCAATTGTTATCCAAGAAAATTCATCACCCTGTATCATGCCCTCAGCAAGGATACCTGCAATTTTTTTGTTTCCAATTAGGACATCATTTGGCCACTTGATCCGTACAGCTAAAGCAGAACAAGCATTTTGTATTACATCGGCAAGTGCAAGCTGGGCAGCAAGCGTACATTCGTAGTAAACGGCAAGCGGCTTTTGCGGTCTTATAAGTAGAGTAAAGAGCAGGTTTCCCCGGCGAGATATCCACGCACGATTTTTTCTTCCTCTGCCTGCTGTCTGTTCTTCTGCAATAAAAATGCTTCCACTCGATGCTCCTTTTAGAGCATAGTGCTGTGCCACATCCATTGTACTTGAGGTTATATCTGTATACGTTATTAACTGTTCCAGTTCGCCAAATTCAACTGGCAATAAAAAATCTTCTCGTTGTGCAGTATAGGTATACCCATTTTTATCTGCCTGTATACAATATCCCATTGTGGATAATTCATGGACTGCTTTCCAAATCGACACTCTTGAAACACCCAGTTCGCTTGCCAGACTTGAACCGGAGATTTTTTTCCCTGAGAGATCACGAAATATTCTGAGTAATTTTGCTTTTGTCGATATAGCCTCATTGTTAACCATTTATATAAAATGGTTAACATAAACCCCATGCTTATGTCAATCCCTGCTAGTTTCACCAGCATTTAAAACCAACTTGCTTTGGCATGAAAACTATTATACAATTTGCTTCCATGCGTATAGTACTTGCATCAGGAAATCCTAAAAAAGCTCTCGAACTGTCTCCCTTTCTTGCACCTCATGAGCTGATCTCTCCCCAGGAAGCAGGGTTTATATGGGATTATCCAGAAGAACATGGCACCACATTTATTGAAAATGCACTTATTAAAGCCGAATACCTGTTTTCAAAACTTAGCCTGCCAGTTCTAGCTGATGATTCTGGATTATGCATCGATGCTCTCGATGGGAGACCTGGCATTCATTCTGCCCGCTATGGCTCAACAACACAAACTGGCAAACTTTCAGATTATGAGAGAAACCTCATTGTTCTTAAAGAAATGCAGGGTATGCAACAAAGAAGCTGCCGTTTTATTTGTGCACTGATGTGCATACTCGATTCATATCGAAAATACATCATTCAAGAAACCTGCGAAGGCATATTGCTCGAAACGATGCAGGGAACAAACGGTTTTGGTTATGATCCACTTTTTTACATTCCAGAACTGGGGAAAACTATGGCTGAACTAACACCAGAAGAAAAAAACAGAGTTTCACACCGCGGAAAGGCTCTAAGACAGCTTATGAAACTGCTCGATTAGACTTAAACAAAATTAATATACTATAACAAACGGCTGTAATAATTCAAAATTGTTCAATCTTAATATTGAACAATTCTTATTTCACCCATAATGACCGTACCAGAAATTATCACTTCCGGGTTTGCGCCTGGTATGTTCTGAGATATTCGCGGATCGATTGAAACTTCTGCCATAATGGGAACTACATTTACCTGTACCGGGACTCCAGCTGGCACATAAATAACCAATTCGCCCATTATAGTTGTATTAAATATCTTTAACACATCATAACAAAGTGGTGAAGCTTTGATATGTACTTTATTACTACCCATTACTGTTGTAAATACATGTTGTCCAGAAGACAATTCGAGCGAACTAGTACGCTCTCCCATAACTGTTATATGGGGGAAATTTAAATTTCCCTGTCGTAAGTTTTCATGTTTTGGATATCGTGACTCTGAATAGCTTCCTGACTTTGCAATGTCATTAATTATTAATTCAAGTTCCGCTCGGGTTCTTGCATTAACAAGTAAGTCTGTCCGCTTTTCATATTCATCAAGATCGAGCCGATTTTGAGCAAAGGCTTCTTTAAGTAATTCTTCTGCATAATGTCTTTCTTCTTCTCGGATCAATACTGCATCCGGCTCTTTTTGACACATATTGTATTGCATTCTGTATACTCCCTGCTTCCGGAAAATTCTCAAAATTAGTGCAAAATTCCGGAACAAAAATTGTATTTTTATAAAAATATATTATACTGTAAATAAAGGGAAGTAAACTATGAAACCCAAGCGGTATAGAACCATTGAAAGCTTTATTTTGAAAATACTGATTACGGCTTTAGTACCTGCTTTTGTCATTATCGTGGGAAGTGGCATCCATCTCATTCAATTGACAATACAAGAATCAAATACACATGTACGGTCTCAAGTGGAACAGTTTGCAGACAGACAAAACCAGTACAATAAACAATTGTTCAGCCTGTTAACCACACTGCGTGCCAACGTGCTGCTTTTATATAATAACCCAGAACAGCTGCAACAGCTCTATATGAATATTATTGCAGAATACCCTGAGCTTGCAAACATTACACTCGCTGATAGTAAAGGAAGTGTTATCGTTTCATCAAAACTTCCTAGAGGGTTTTCTGTAGCAGACCGAAAATACATACAGGATGCGCTCACCAAACCTGGGTTTGTAGTTGGTAATTATATGAAAAATTATGCAACAGGAGAAGATTCTATAGCTTTTGCGGAAAGTTTTGATACTAACGATGAGAAACGTGTAGTACAGGCAATTATTTTTATTGTAAATAATTATTCGAAAATAATGCAGGTAGAACAGCTCCATACTGGTGATTTTTTTGGTATTACCGATAGGGATGGTATTCGGCTTTTTACGTTTCCAGAAATGGAAATATTTCCTACAGGGAAACCTGTACCACCTCAAGTCTGGAAAATTATTAAAAATGCATTGACTACTGGTACGCTTATCTATACATATCCTGATGGCGTAAAACGACTCATAGCCTATAAGCCTCTCTTCCTGCCTAGTAGCGAAACACCGTACTTATATGTTTTCTATGGGAGATCTTACAACGAATTCTTAAAACCAGTGATTACTCAAATTATTCTTGAGCTGACAATTTTTATTGTATTTCTTATCGTAACAGTTATTATTGCTGTCTCGTTAACACGACGGTACATTGCACATCCGATTTATAATATTGTCAAGGCTATAAATAGCGTCGAGCAGGGTGATTACACTGTACGGTTTACATTTAACAATACTAATACTGATATTGGAAGAATTGCTCATGCACTTGATGCAATGACTTCTGCCATTGCTGAACACAATAAAGCGCTTGAGGAAAACCAAAAAAAACTGGAAAAGCTAATCGCAGAAAAAGATATTCTGCTCAGGGAAGTGCACCATAGAATAAAAAACAACCTTCAAATAATTTTAAGTCTCATGGACATCGAGCTTGATAAAAAATCTAATATTGCAGATTTTGTTGATGCTATACGTGCGCGAATAATCAGCCTCGTTAACGTGTACGAAATGGTATATGTTAGCGGCGACATAAAAAAAATTGATTTCAAAACATACATCGAAAGCCTCGTAACATTTATTTGTGGAGACTTGTATGGCTTTCCGGAGCGTCAAGTGATGCTCGATTTAGATGAAGTATTGATTACGGTTGATCGAGCACTATTATTAGGACTCGTTGTACAGGAACTTATCATTAATGCAATTAAATACGGTGTTCGCAATCTAGAAGACAAAATATCAATTAGCCTCAAAGAAAAAAATGGTAAATATGCGCTTTCTATTCAGGATCCTGGAATTGGGTTTAGGCTTTCTGCAGATGCAATGCAAAAAGGTGCAGGACTCATACTTGTGGAAAGTCTTACAAAACAGCTTAATGCAGAAATTTTTTGGAATTATGAACATGGTACAGAATGCAGAATAGAATTCTCGTAGCTATGCTATCGAGCTGCAAGCGAGCTTGCAACCGCCGATCACTCACACCGCCTTTTTGCCTGTGCTGTGCCATGCTAGGCGCACCAGCTAAAAGGACTACCACATTGTGGCAGTCCTTTTACGGTTTTACTTCTATTAGCTGTATTGTTTAACCGCTTCAGCAACTTTTGCATCAAGATTAGATAAATCGGTTATATTTTCAAGAATGTTCCCATTTTTCATAAAAATAAGTGATGGTGTTTTTGTATATGAAAGTTTACAGGCTATGCGGTCAGATTTATAAATATCAATGCGGCGCAGCTGTACTTTTTCAGAATATAATTTTTGTATTTGCTCGATCCGAGCAAGATATTCTCTGTCAACAGCTTCCACAGCATTGTATATAAACGCCATGATAAGACCGTTTGCCTCAAAAATTTCTTTTTGAAGGTACTCAAGTTCTTCTACATATTTTTCCACCATAAAACCAGCTATAGCGCCATCACCTACTGCAGTAGCTACCTGCCTGAGTGTCTTATCTCTACAATCTCCAACCGCATAAAAACCCTCTCGTGATGTTTCCATATTCTCATTGGTTTTTATATACCCGCGGTTTGTCATTTCAACAAGACCCTCAAAGATTTTAGTGTTAGGAACATACCCGATAAAAAGGAAACAGGTATCAACATCATAGGGCATGAGTTCACCTGTTTTAATGTTCTTTAGCACTACCTGCTTGAGCATGTCGTCGCCTTCAAATGATTCAACTACGGTATTCCAGATGAACTTCATTTTAGGATTAGCAAGAGCTTTTTCCTGGGCTACTTTATTAGCATCCATAATACCTTCGTTGTGAATTACAGAGACGAGCACTTCTCGCGCAAATTTTGTTAGGAACATTCCTTCTTCAATTGCCGTGTCTCCTGAACCAATAACCATTATGCGTTTTCCAGTATTTCGAGCAGCATCACAGGTAGCACAAAATGATATTCCTTTGTCATTAAGAAATCGTTCCTCATTTTTTGCGCCAGTAAGACGCGGTTTGTTTCCTGTTGCTATGATAACAGCTTTTGCATGGTAATCGGTTCTGAATGTTGAAACAATTTTTGTATTGCATTCAACTGAAACTGATTGGACGTCCGTGAGTTTACCATCAACACCAAAACGACGGAACTGTTTGTCAAAAAGTTTCATGAGTTCAATGCCATCTATTGGCTCTGGGAAACCCGGATAGTTTTCTATCTCACTTGTGTATGTTGCCATGCCACCAATGAGCGATTTTTCTATCAATAGCGTTTTCAACCGAGCTCGTCCTGCATATAGAGCAGCGGTCATACCACCCGGACCGCCACCAATGACAACTACATCATAGTGCTCAATTTTCTTTTCCATAACTATTACAGTTCTCCAGATTTTTTCTTACCATAAATGTCAGCAATAATATAAAGAATAAATAGCATTCCAAATTGGAATATTATTGCTGGTATCCAGCCTCCAAGTAATTTTGGAAGATAAACAGGAGTTGCCTGATAGAGGAAAGGAACTGATTTAATAGCTGGAAGAACAGCCATTCCGATAACGGAACCGATAATAAAGAAAATAAATACTATCCACTGCTGAACAAAACCTTCTCCCATGCGCATAAAAGTACCAGAAGCACAACCACCAGCAATTACCGCACCAATACCAAATAAAAATCCACCCAGTACCGTATGGACACCAGCATCGCGAACATGACCGGGAAGTTGTGTAACACTTTTGAGTGCATCAGTTCCAAGTTTTTCTAAGCTTAATCCTGTTGCTTTCATTTGCAATGCCATATATCCAACAGAAGAGATCGCAAGTGCAATGATTACAGCTTTTGTTAGCGATGTTGAACCAGTAAGCACTGGATCTCGCATTGATGCTGTAAAACAGAATCGTGAACGCTGAAGAATATAACCAAACCCTAATCCAATAAGCAGTATAAAAGCGCCCTGAGGGTTTTTAGTTTGGACAAATGCAGCAAGAAGAATGTATAAAACAAGAACAACACCAGAAGCAATAAATTGAATAAGTCGTTTTCGAGCGCGCTGTTCAGGTGTTTCTTTAGGGGTAGAACGTTTAATTGTAATAGTCGTATCACTCATATGTTTCTCCTACATAAAATACTTGACAAGCAGTTTACTGCCTACTGCAGCACCAGAAAAAATTGATATCCAGAAAATCCAGCCATGCAATGAGAATGCTGGCAATGCAGTAAAAAATGCCCCTATATTACAGCCAAGAGAAATTCGTGCACCAATTCCCATAAGCAAACCGCCAAGAATTGCAGCCCAAAGATTCTTAATGCTTTTGAGCTTTTTAATTTTAAATTGAGCTGCCAATAACACAGCTAGTAATGCACCGACAACAATACCTATATTAGTTAAAGCGGGAAGATCCTTCCAAATATCATAGCTTGCAACTGGTGTTGCCTTAAACCCAGCCCATGTGTCGACAGCAATGCCAAGTTTTGAAAGTATCCAACCGCCCCACATACCAAGAGGCCCGGTAACACCCCATGATTTTCCAGTGACTATTACAAGTGCTAGTGAGAACAATGCAAGCAATACTGCACCAGTCTGGTAACTCCACTCTTTTTTCAAATAGAGTTCATGAAACTGATATTTCTTTTTCTCTGACATAAGAGCTCCTTCCTATTTCATTTTCTGAATGATAATGTTCCACTCGCCTTCTGCAACTTCTTCTATTTCCACTACATGGCCGACTGAACGTGCCCAGTCTGGTATATTCTTCATAGCACAGCTATGATCGATATTAACAATAAGCACATCGCCTACCGCCATGCTTTCCATTGCCTTCTGTGTTTTAACGAGAGGTACGGGACACGCCTCGCCAAGACAATCCAGAGTTTTCTCTGCCATAATTAGACTCCTTACCTAGTAAGTAGATTAGCTTCTGCTACACATTGCAAAAGCTTGCCCTTTGAGACAGACTGTCTTTTAGGGCATTTTATGCAAACCAAAAACAATACAATGCAAAGATCATGCCAAATATTTAAATTCAATCACGGTTATTACTATTATTTAATTTGTTAACAAATAAAGAAATAATTATCGATAATTTATGATACATCATGGTATTGCCAGTAGAATGCTTGAGTAATAGTAAATTCGAGCATCGCAAATGCCCGAATTCGAGCACAGTGCTCACTTTCGAGCATTTACAAAATTAATTGATAATTAGCGCGTACAATAATATTGTCAAACCATTTTTTATATAGCATACTTACTATAGTAATAGTCAGCACACTGTGGTGCATAATGCTCGCTATTATCAGCGGAGGTTTATATGATAACCGAAGAAAAAAAGAAGGTGCTTGCGTTATTTGCGGAAGGCCGACGTTTTTATAAGCTTATGGAGTTTGAAAAAGCTAAACAATATTTTGCCGAGGCACTGGCAATTGACCCTGCTGATGGTCCATCAAAAGTGTATCTGGAACGTTGTCAACATTATATTGAAAACCCTCCAGACGAAGAGTGGGATGGTGTTTTTGTCATGACACACAAATAATCCTGTCTTGACTAAATTTTTAAAATTTTTGATGATAGCAATGCTCAATACTGCTGACATTACGTTTGCAACCAAGTAGACAACGAGGACTAAAATGGCAAAAAATCTTGTAACGAGAAGCAAAGTTCATATCAATACTGTGCTCGGTCCTGAAACTCACCTCAAAGGTACGTTAAAATTCGACTCTGACCTTATGATTCGCGGTATTTTTGAAGGCGATATTCAATCTCGCGGCAGTCTCTATATTGATACAGAAGCACAGGTAACTGCAAATAAAATTACCGCTGTCAATATAATTGTAGCAGGTGTTATACATGGCAATCTTGAAGCCCTCGATCGAGTTGAACTCCATGAAAATGCCAAAGTATACGGAAACATTAAAGCTACCCGATTACGTATCTCTGATAATGTTGTGTTTCAGGGACACTGTGAGATGATTTCTGATGCCGATTCATTTGACCCGTTTGCCAATTATTCTGGCATTGTTACCTGATAAAGCACACTGTGACGGGAACTCTTCTTGCAAAAAAAATTATAACACGTTGCATTCAAAAAAAAATTACGCTCTGTGGCGCAGAATCATGTACCGGTGGATTGGTTTCTTCAATACTTACAAAAATACCTGGTTGTTCACAAGTTTTTAAGGGCAGTATTGTCAGTTACGCTAATGCTGCAAAAATAGCCCTTTTAGGTGTTCCAGAAACTATTCTTGAACATTATGGTGCAGTTTCAGAGCACTGTGCTGAAGCAATGGCTCTTGGTGCTGCAGAAAAATTCAATGCCGATATTGCTTTTGCAGTTACAGGCATAGCTGGTCCCGAAGGAGGATCAAGCGCAAAACCGGTTGGTACAGTGTGGTTTTCACTGTATGTGCAGCATCACATACTTACACAAGGAATTCCCAGAAAAAAAACCTGGAAGTGCCAGTTTACAGGTTCGCGTCTTGCAATACAAAAACAATCAGCACTGGAACTATTACAGGCACTATTGATAATCATCAGTGATGAATAAAATCTATACTTGACAGTTTTTTATTATAGGAGTATCGTATTGTAAGATTGAACATCAATCCAGTCGAGATGCATTCAATTCCAAACGATCACATATAAAACAATAATCAGGCAGACCTACTTGAACAGGTTTATATATTACGATTTACAAACAAGCTCAATTTACCCATGGAGAAAAAAGAATGGAACAAGATGAGGAATTGCATTCCCCCAGCGACGAGTTATTTGCACATGATAACCGTCAATCTGAAGATTCCAACAGTATTGAACAATCAGAATCTGCAGAAATTGTACAAAGTAAGAAAACTGCAAAAAAGCGTATTGTCCGTGTTAACGGAGGAAAATCAGGAAAATCAAAAGAAGAAGTTTCCGGCGAAAAACCGGTACTGGATATTCTAGCTACAACCGAAATTCCTCCCATTCCCTCAGATAAGGATGAAGTTTTTACAGCTACAGGAGTCCCGCTTTCAGTTGATCCTCTTGCAGATTTTCCTCTTTCTCCAATACAACCAAAAACACAAAAGTCAAGTCATACTAAGAGCACTGACAATAATTCACGCAATGAAGAGACGAGACCTAAACTTTCTATCAATGACCTTACCAGCATGGCATTTATCGAATTGCGTGAGCTTGCCTTAAAATTAAATATTTCTCACGAAGATACTATTACCTTAAAAAAGCAGGAGCTTATTTTTCAGATACTCAAAATGCATACCGAGCAGGGTGGTATTATTTATGCATATGGATCGCTGGAAATATTACCCGATGGGTATGGATTTCTTCGTTCACCGCAAAATAGTTATCTCCCCGGCTCTGATGATATTTATATTAGCCCCAGCCAGATCAGGCTTTTTAATTTAAAAACAGGCGATACAGTCTACGGTCAGATTCGCAGCCCTAAAGAGGGCGAACGTTTTTTTGCAATGCTCCGTGTGGAACAGGTCAATTTTGATGACCCCAGTGTTGCACAAAATCGAATTCCCTTTGAAAACCTGACGCCACTCTATCCCAATGAGCGGTATAACCTGGAAACAGTAACCGAGGAAACATCGACACGTATCATTAACCTGTTCTGTCCTATTGGAAAGGGTCAGCGTGCATTGATTGTGTCACCGCCTAAAACTGGTAAAACCATCCTGCTGCAAAAGATTGCTAATGCAATAACACGCAATCATCCAGAAGCATACCTCATAGTTCTCCTGATTGATGAGCGTCCAGAGGAAGTTACCGATATGGAACGCACTGTTAAGGCCGAAGTGATTTCATCAACCTTCGATGAACAGGCAACGCGGCATGTGCAGGTAGCAGAAATGGTACTTGAAAAGGCAAAGCGACTCGTCGAACATGGAAGACATGTCGTTATATTACTGGATTCTATTACCCGACTTGCCCGCGCATACAATCAGACAGTGCCTACATCTGGCAAGATTCTTTCGGGTGGTGTCGATTCAAACGCTCTCCATAAACCGAAACGGTTCTTTGGTGCTGCCCGCAACATTGAACATGGCGGATCACTCACGATTATTGCCACAGCGCTCATTGATACCGGATCACGCATGGATGAAGTCATTTTCGAGGAGTTCAAGGGTACCGGCAATATGGAAATCAACCTTGACAGAAGGCTTGCCGATAGGCGGCTCTTCCCTGCAATTAATATTAAAAAGTCTGGCACCCGAAAAGAAGAATTACTCTTAACCGAGGAGGAACTCCAGAAAATCTGGGTGCTCCGAAAAGTCATCGCCCCAATGGATGATATAGAAATAATGGAGCTACTTATTGACAAGATGATGAAAACAAAGAATAATGAGGCATTCCTTAAGTCAATGAACACGCCACTTGGCGGTTTTGGCAATGAATAATACGAGCAAAGGAGACCAGCATGAAAGAAGGCATACATCCCAAGTACGAGCTTACAACTATTACCTGTGCCTGCGGAAATGTTATCGAAACCCGGTCGACTGCAAAAAATATCACTGTTGAAATCTGTTCTGCCTGCCATCCTTTCTTTACCGGTAAACAGAAACTTGTTGATACTGCAGGTCGTATCGATCGCTTCCGCAAACGCTTTAATATCAAGGAATAAGACCTATTTTCTTGTTCTTGATACGGAAAAGACTACCGCACGAGGTAGTCTTTTTTATTTATAGCAGGCAATCTTATACAGGCAGTACAAAAGGCTGGATTGTTTTACAGGCGAACCCCTGTATTTCCAGATAGACCCCACACAGTGATATCTTTCCTTCTGCTACTGTCATTGGAATATTAGTATTATTCCGTGCTCGCTCGACTGATATATCAGCATTAAACCCAATAACCGTGTCAAGCACTCCGCACATGCCAACATCACCAAGATATCCAGTCCCTTTTGGTAAGATTTTCTCATCTGCAGTCTGAACATGCGTGTGAGTTCCAATAAATGCTGAAATATCTCCATCAAGGTACCAAGCCAGGGCTTCTTTTTCGCCGAATGATTCAGCGTGAAAATCTACCAGGAGTGCAGTATTTTTCGTGGCATATTTTTCTTTGAGCTGTTGAGCTGCAGTTTTTACACAATCAAATGGATTGAGAATTGGTATCATATCACGGATACCCTGTGCATTGATTACACCTAATATCTTATCATTTCGCTCACAGATAAAAACTCCGCTTCCTGGTAGTTCCGCTGCATAATTAATTGGCCGCAAAACTCCAGAGAGTTCGAATAGATCCTCATAATCTTTTCTATCCCAAATATGATTACCCGATGTTATGCAATCAGCACCCGATTCAAATAAGAGCCGCGCATCATTAGGGCTCAGTCCCCCACCGTTATCAACATTTTCAGCATTGATAACGATAAAATCGGCCTTAAATTTTTTACGAATCGACTGCAAAGCTGCTGCGACGGTATCACATGCTTTTTGACCTACAACATCACCTAACATGACTATGCGAATTGCAGTATCTGTATCCATACGGAGAGCGTATCATACTTGCGCAACTTGATACAGTATAAAAATAAAAACCGCTGTTTTCAGTCTTAAACAGCGGTTTTTGTATTCTGTGGAATGCAACAGTATCGGTAAACGATTAACATCGATATGTATCGCTATTTGTCGATACGTATTGCCCTTTAGTGTTACTAGCGCGCATACTCAATAATTCGTGTTTCGCGAATCAAGGTAACTTTTATTCTTCCCGGATATTTGAGATCCGATTCAATTTTCTTAGCAATATCGCGAGCAAGCTCTTTAGCCTGGTCATCGGAAATTTGCTCATTATTGACAAGAATTCTGAGCTCCCTACCCGCTTGTATTGCATATGCCTTATCAACACCGGTAAATCCTTCTGCAATTCCTTCGAGATTTTCCAGACGTTTGATATAATTATCCAATGTTTCACGCCGGGCACCAGGGCGAGCTGCCGAAATTGCATCTGCTATCTGACAGAGCACACTCTCAAGGCATATCGGCTCGACATCGTTGTGATGCGATCCAATAGCATTGACTACTCGCGGGTCTTCGCCCAGCTTTCGAGCCATTTCCATACCAATTTCTGCATGGTTTTGATCAGAATCTGTCTCAATACCCTTACCAATGTCGTGAAGCAATGCTCCGCGCTTAGCTATTTCTCTATTGCAGCCAAGTTCAGCAGCAAGCATACCAGCGATAACGGCAACTTCCTTTGAATGCATGAGTACATTCTGGCCATAGCTCGTTCTAAAGTACAGCCGTCCGAGCGCTCTGATCAACTCTGGATTCATATTATGAATACCAAGATCAAAGACAACTTTTTCACCTTCTTCAAAAATTTTCTGCGATATTTCTTTGTTGACCTTTTGAACGACTTCTTCGATTCGTGCAGGATGGATTCGTCCATCAATTATGAGCCGCTCAAGCACAATGCGTGCAATTTCCCTACGCACCGGATCGAACGAGGAAATTACCACTGCTTCTGGTGTGTCATCAACGATAATGTCAACACCAATGAGCGTTTCCAGGGTACGAATATTTCTTCCCTCACGTCCGATGATACGACCTTTCATCTCATCGTTTGGAAGGTTAACGCTCGTAATAGTCACTTCATTGGTTACTTCTGTAGCTAAACGCTGAATTGTTGTCACGAGTATTTCACGTGCTCGTTTTTCTGAATTGAGCTGGGACTCCTGCTCGATTTTGTTAATCAGTGCCTGAGCATCGCGTTTTGCTTCGCTTTCCATTGTCTGTATCAGGAGCGCTTTAGCATCCTGCTGGTTCATCTGAGCAACATGCTCCAATTTTTTCATGTACTCAGCTTCTTGATTTGCAAGAACAGCTTCTTTTTGAGCGAGAGCTTTAATGCGATCCTGAAGGCTCTGTTCCTGCCGTTCAATCATTTCAATTTTTTTATCTAGATTTTCTTCTTTTTGTATCAGTCTGCGTTCATACCGCTGTATTTCGGCTCTCCACTCGCGGTTTTCACGTTCCTGCTGATTTCTTTCTCGAATTATCTGGTCCTTTGCCTCGACCAGCATTTCCTTCTTTTGTGCTTCTGCCTGCTTCTGTGCTTCAGTGAGAATGCGCTGTGCTCGCTGTTCTGCAGATGTCAACTGCATTTTTGCATAGAGCCATCGCGCTATCCATCCAAGAAACCCTCCAGCAAGAGGCAATAGAATATACAGTAATACCATTAGCTCCTCCTGCATCACGGGGATTACCCCCTACTAATCATCATGAGAACGTATACTCTACAGGAAGATTCAGAAATGGTTATCGTTTGTTATAGGTATGGAGAAAAGAAGCTTTGTAGTAACAACATGGGGGCTTCCAACAGTTTATTGACTGGATGTCACCCATGCGTATATATGCTTTAAACTCTATGCTATACATCATGGTAATGTATACCCTTCAAACCTATATGCTTCCATAGTACCACCCATGGAAAGTAAACCTGCTTGCAGGTTTTATATCTTTATTGCAGTAAAAATACTGCAATAAAGTATGTATCAATAACCAGACAATTCCGAACTTCTGTAGAATCTCATGTTCAAAATTATGAACATGTATACTTTTATAAGAGTACTATGTTGTTAGCGTATGCAAAAACATACGACAACATTACCCCATAAATAGCATTATAGTATTAAAAGGTGCTTTGGTCAAGGAAAATAGTTCAAAACTTTCTTTGAACTACGTGTGAAAGTTTCTATGTTTGTCTACTTTTTTCTGCGATCGGCTTTTAGCTCTTGCTTTATATGCACAATTTTCTCTATGCTCTTCCTTATTGCCTTGAGAGAACTTAGTGTTGGAAAAAATCCTGCAATAATAGCAGCAGCAAGCCAGAACCAATTTTTTGATGAAAGATACAGGTATCCTAAACCTGCCCCTGCACCTAACGCGGCAAGGGATTTGAGAATTGCTCCAATGAGTGTTCCACGAGTTACTGCAAGCTCATCCTGTAATGCTTCGTCTGTATTCATAAGGGGTTTGTTTCTTGGTCTCTTGCTCTTTCTCTTTATTTTTTTTACTGCATTTCCGTTTTTTAATTCTATTGCTTTATCAGTAACGGTAACAGAATTTTCAGGATATTTTTCTGCATATTTCATTGCTAGCATACTATTGTTTATTGCGTTTCTTACCATATTCTGTATGGCATCACGCAGTTCATCACTATCAGCATCGTGCGGTGGCCGACTTATCCTCTGAGGTGGTACAAGTTTTTCATCTTGTCTTAGTGATGCTTTCAACTGTGTTGATTCATCTACCTGAACAGATGGTTTTTGTATGATGTTTGTTAGTGTTGTATGCTCATCCTTAATATTGATTGCATATAAAACTAAAGGGCGCTCTATGTTTTTAAGCGTTTCATGCTGATAGCGAGAACAGCGTATATCCAATTTGTTTGCAATCTGGCGTTCAACATCTTCAGAAATTACAATCATACCTGGCTGTGCTGCCTGCATTACACGTGCAGCAATGTTGATACCATTTCCATATACATGCAGTTCTTCCTGCCAAATTTCTCCTAAATGTATCCCGATACAGAGCTTGAAATTCTTACTGGTATCTGAGCAATTCTTGTTATAGGTATCAACAGCAAGCGTTGCATGGAGTGCAAATTGCACTGCATGTACTGAGCTGGAAAAAATCAATAAATACTCATCGCCTGTTTTATCAAAACATGTTCCTTCGTGTTCAGCAATAATAGAATCCAACAAACCTCTGTAGAGTGCGAGAATCTGAAGAGCCTGCTGCTCATTAGAATTGAGTAGTGAATCAAAATCTGCAATTCTGGAAAACAAAACAGCAGCAAGTTTTGTTGTTTTCATTTATTAAAGTGTAAAGGCTTTGAATTATTTTTTCAAGCATGATAAGCTTTGCACCATTATGGGAAATTCCAGAACAAATGTTGTAAAAGAAAGCGGTAAACTCGGTGTGCTCACGACTATAAGCCGTGTGCTGGGACTTCTTCGAGAAATAACTCGTACGTCGCTCCTCGGTACCGGAACACTCGGAGAAGCTTTTTCTGCTGCATACAATACCCCTAATCTCTTTAGAAAACTTTTAGCCGAAGGCGCGATGTCAGTTGCGTTTATTCCTACTATGAAAACGCATTTTGTCGAAGGTGATGCAAAAAAGACTCATGAATTTCTTTCTGCTGTTTTTACTGTTTTCACGATAGTGCTCCTGCTCGTTGTTTCGTTGGGTGTGGTAACAGCATTTCAGATTTCTCATGTATATGCTGCACTCTCTCCTGGCAACACAGCTGTTACTCAAGACACACATGAAACAGCTGTGCTCATACAGATAATGTTTCCTTATTTACTTCTCGTTGGCTATGCAGCGTTTCTTCAGGGTATTCTCAATGCCAGCAATATATTTGTACCGAGTGGTATTGGACCAATTCTTTTCAATCTGAGCTTTCTGCTAGTTCCACCCCTTGTAATTCGTTTTAGCGGCAATGCCGCTCGCGCAATGGCAATAGGTGTTTTAGTCGGTGGTTTTTTACAAGCTATCTGCCAATTACCAGCAGTGGTTAGGCTTGGGCTTCATTTTAAGTTTATGAATCCACTGAAAGCACTTAAAAATGAGGGAATGAAGCATGTCCTCCTCCTCATGGCGCCTACACTCGTTGGTATCGCCGCCTATGAGTTTAATGCATTTATCTGCACAGGGCTTGCCTATGGTGTTGGTGCAGCCACAAGCATCCAGATTTCATTACGGCTACAAGAACTCATTTTGGGCATTTTTGTGGTTTCAGTTGCAACCGTACTGCTCCCGGAACTCACCGGATACGCTTCATCACAGAACTGGGAAGCATTTGTTAAACAATTTTCACTCGGCTTGTCTGCAATCATTCTTATTGCTATTCCAGTTTCTGTTTTTTCGATAATCGAGCGGGTTGATATTGTTGCGGTTTTATTTCAGGACGGCAAATTTAACCGAGCATCTGTTCTTGCAACGGCATCAATTTTTTTCATGCACAGTTTAGGACTTGTTTTTATTGCTGTAAACCGTGTTATTACACCGGTGTTTTATGCACAAAAAGATGCAAAACAACCAATGATTGCAGGTATTCTGTCATTTTTAACAAACACCGCGATTGCCTGGATTTTATCGCGTGTAATTGGTGGCAATGGTATTGCTGCTGCGCTTTCTATTGCAAGCGCAGTGAATACGTTCATTTTGCTTGTAATGCTCACAAAAAAACATATACCGGGAATGAATAAAGCACTCATGGCAAGCGGTATCTATTCGTTAAAAATGCTTTTGTACTCTATACCAGCTGGCACTGCAGCATGGGGCACTGCAAAACTCCTTCATTCTGTAACAGATACAAGTTCCAATCGATTTGTTTTTGCAGGGATTCCATTTTTAGGTTCAGCCATTGTGTTTGTAGCCATCGGCATAGGAACACTGCTCGTTTTCCGCGACCCTGTTGCTGGCTATATACTGCAGGCTTTACGCTCACGACAGAGGTCTGCTCCTGCACTATCTGATGACGGAGATTCCTTATAAGCCAATATGATTCATACACACCTCAAAGATAGAGCAAGAAAATTTTCGTTATCACTCGATAGCCTCCTCTTTACTCATCCCGAAACGGATTTTGAAAATCCTGTATGGGAAGCAGCTCCGTTTCATATACTCATTGCAAGGCTTTCTCCTTTTACTGATGTGTCAGAATCGAGACCACATCTCTTTTTATATGACGAAGTACGCTCCGCAATGCCATCGAGCTACATTGACTTTGCTTTTTTCCCTAAGCACTATGATATTCCTGTGCTGGAAA
Source organism: Spirochaetota bacterium (assembly GCA_029547205.1). Taxonomy (GTDB): domain Bacteria; phylum Spirochaetota; class Spirochaetia; order Treponematales; family UBA12059; genus JAKPPT01. The sequence continues at coordinate 136,908 of JAKPPT010000020.1, read as the reverse complement.
AGCAGAATCTACCGTTCTGGTATGGCATAGCAAGTGGCAGAGGTGCGAACGAGTTTGATTGTATACTCATTTCAAACGCATGCACTATCGAACTCATAAACATCATACCCGCTCTCGAAAAATCCGGCATTCCAGCGCGACAATCTGCACGAAACGTTGAAACCTATCCCTACATTCTGCTGGGAGGCTCCAATGCTCTTGCTTCAGGTGCCTTACTCGAAATTCACGATAATACATTTATTGATGCTGTTCCTGACGGATTTTTCTTTGGTGAAGGCGAACACATAGCAGGCAGCCTCGTGTATGATATTTTGAAAAACCATAAACATGGACTATCCAGTGTTGAGAAAAAGTTACAGTACTTTGAATTAGTTAAAAAGCATACTGGATACTACCATGCTGGCTATAATGGAACTGTTAAACAAAATATACATCACGAGCACTTTTCTGTACAACACCACTATCCAGTACTGGCTTCACCTACAAGCAATACGGTCAGACTGGAAATTAGTGCGGGCTGCCCTTATTTTTGCAATTTTTGCTTTGAAGGTTTTGAAAGAAAACCATACCGCGAAATTCCATTTAGTACGTTGCTCGAACAAGCAAAAAATTTAAAAACGCTATCTGGAGCGGATACTATAGAAATTTCCAGTTATAATTTTAATACACACACTGATATTGCTAATTTGATTGAACAACTCAACTCTTTTTTTTACCGTGTAAATGTCATGAGCCAGCGCGTTGACATCCTTGCAGAGCATCAAGAGCTGATTGATTTTGAATTTATTGCAGATAAGCGCTCCTACACATTAGGCATAGAAGGGATTTCTGAACGCATGCGGGCATATTACAATAAAGAACTTTGCTTTAGTTCTATAACTAAAGTTATTAAAAAATTACTGGAATACAAAGCGAGGGAAATCAAACTGTTTTATATTCTCTCTGGTTTTGAAACTGATGAGGACTTCAATAATTTTAAGCAAGAAATAGCTGCAATTAAAGCACTATCCATATCGAATTCCTATAAACCATCAATACTCATAAGCACGGGCTACCTGGTAAGAATGCCTGGTACACCCCTCGCGTATGAAGAACTCATGCTTGATGAAAGCCGCCTGGAAAATCTTGCAGAACAATTACAGAACATTACTAAAACAATGGGATTTGATTTCCGTGCACCACATTACTTCGATGAATATACTGTAACGCAGATACTGGCTTTGGCTTCGCATACTATTCTTGATTTGCTCATAACATTGTATAAACAGGCAGTCTACTATGATGGCAGTCTATCTAAAAAAGCATATTCCGTTATAAAAAATTGGTTAAACACAACCAATTTTTTAACAGAAAATTTTCTTAAAGAAAAAGATGCAAACTACAAATTTCCTTTCTACTTTGTCGAACGGCCTGTTTCGACAGAATTCTTATACAGACGTTTTCTCAATTCTAAACAGCATAAAGAAGAAAAAACTTGCTTTACGGTCAGCAGCGAGAATTCTTTCTGCAAAGGCTGTAATGCCTGCATTGACAATAATGAAAAGCAATCACTCACTAATCATATGCTAAAAAAACCTACCAGTAAAAATAAGGATTTCCTAATTACATACATAAAAAAGAAACAAAAACCCTATAGCATTGCAATAGTATATTCCATTCCAAAAGGCTTTGCATACGCTCCAAAAGAATACATAGAAGCAATCGTTATAAAACAGTTACTGACAGCATATCCTGAACTGACAACAACAATACTTTCAGCAAACGATACACTACTGAAAGTATTTGAAGACCAAAAACAAATTGTGCATCCATATGGCACAAGCATTGTTATGCTTACTTTTATAGAAAAACCATCGATTGATATTGCAGATCAATTGACTACATTACATGGTGCTATAGAGTTTCAAAATCAATGTTTAGAAACACCATCAATTCAATTCTTTACGGTCACCATGCAGTTAGCGACCGATCAATACAAATTAATTGAACACATTGTTTCGAATTTTTTACAAACAGAAGCCATACCATTTACACTCCAACGAAAAAATAATATAACTCAGTTCGCAATATCTGAAAAAGGCAAAAAGAAAAAAAATATACTTGATGCTGTTTTGACTATGAACACTGATCACTGCCTCATTACGCTCACAGGCGGCAGTAAACTTGATTGCCGCACTATGATCGCATTACTAAAAAAACACTCTATTCCGGCAGAATGTTTTGTTGAATGGGACACTGGGTTTTAGAGTAGTAATTTTTAAACTACGTAAGCTGTTGATACTTTTTACCGAGCATATCCGGGACTTTCACCCACAAACTGTGCGCCTAATAGCACTTGAGGTGCGCTCTGCTAGTAGGCGCATATAAAAAATGGCTGCTCGTTTAAGGAACAGCCATTTTCGTATCAACACATGGTGTTACAATTTTATCCCCGATAGCACAGCACTGGATTTCGTGCTGCAGCAACCTCATCGAGCCTGCTCACCGGTGTATCATGCGGAGCATCGTGCAATAGATCAGGACTAGTTTTTGCTTCCTGTGCTATCGTGAGCATAACCTCGATAAACCTATCGAGTGTCTCCTTGCTTTCTGTTTCGGTTGGCTCTATCATGATGGCTTCTGGAACAATGAGCGGGAAATAGATAGTAGGTGGATGGATATCATAATCGATGAGTCGTTTTGCAATATCGAGAGTATGGATTCCTTCAACAAAGTCCCCGCGAGCCACAAATTCATGCATACAGGATCGCTTATAGGGTACCGGATATACCTGCTCGAGTTTTGCCTTTACATAGTTTGCATTGAGCACTGCGTTTTCTGCTATTCGCCGGAGGCCTTCCTCTCCAACCATACGCACGTACGTATATGCCCTGACGAGTACAGCAAAGTTGCCATAAAATGCTTTTAGCCTTCCAATCGATTTGGATGGCATTTCGAGCGCATAGTGGTTATCTTTTTTTACCACAATTGGACCCGGGAGATACGGCGCAAGTGTAACTCCAGCACCAACCATGCCAACGCCTGGTCCTCCGCCGCCGTGTGGGGTGGAAAATGTTTTATGAAGATTAAAGTGCATGACATCGATACCGACGTCGGCTGGACGCAGAATACCCGTTATAGCATTAAGGTTTGCTCCATCGCCATAGACGAGGCCACCAGCGCGATGCACAATCTCTACTATTTCCCTGATGCGCTTTTCGAACAACCCCAGCGTGTTGGGATTAGTAATCATGATACCTGCAACAGTCTCATCACAGGCTTTTTTGAGCGCTTCTATGTCTACATCACCATCTGCATCGCTTGGAATTGTTTCTACCGTCATACCAGCCATGGTGCTCGTCGCGGGATTCGTACCATGTGCGGAATCGGGTATAAGCATTTTTGTGCGCTTGGTATCTCCACGTGCTGTGTGATACGCTCTGATCATGAGTACACCAGCAAGTTCTCCATGAGCACCTGCTGCAGGCTGGAGTGATACACCGGTAAAGCCGCCTATTTTTGCGAGCATTTCCTGCAAATTGTACATGAGTTCGAGTGAACCCTGACTGTACACATCTCCAATGAGCGGATGTGCATGCTTCCAACCATGCATTGCAGCAGCTGCTTCATTTGCTTTGGGATTATACTTCATGGTACAGGAACCCAGCGGATAGTACTGCGTATCTATAGAAAAATTCTTTTGGGAAAGCCTCGTAAAATGCCGTACAACAGTAAGTTCATCCATTTCTGGAAGTGGAAGTTCATTTCTGAGCAATGATGCAGGCAACGGTGTTTCAGGTACATCTGACTGCGGAAGCACCGTACCGATTCTGCCAGGACGTGAAAGTTCATATGCTAAGAGCTCTGGTTCTTTATTCATCGTGCTGCCTCCCCGAGTGCTTCTGCAAGCATATCAATCTGCTGTTTTGTATTCATCTCTGTAACACATACCAGAAGTTCATGGGTTCTGTCTTTGTAGTATCGTGAAAGCGGTAGCCCCGGAACAATACAGCGGCGTGTAAGTTTATCTGCGATTGCCTCTGCTGGCACCGGTGTTTTCAGAACAAACTCTTTAAAGAACACACCTGTCTGTACTGCATAACCTGGAACACGTGACAGTACATCAGCCGCATAGTGTGCCTTATCCCAACAGAGTTTTGCTACTGCTTGTAAACCATTTTTCCCCATGGTCTCCAGGTATATTGCAGCTTGCAGCATGACAAGCCCTTGGTTGGAACAGATATTGGAAACAGCTTTCTCTCTCCTAATATGCTGCTCGCGTGCAGAAAGGGTGAGCACGAATCCCCGTCTTCCGGCTTTATCTTTTGTTTCGCCAACCAGTCTTCCCGGCATTTTTCTGATAAGCGGCTGTTTAACACCAAACATACCTAAAAATGGACCGCCATAATTCATTGCGTTACCGAGAGCCTGCCCTTCTGCTGTAACAATATCGGCACCCAGTTCTCCGGGAGCTTTGAAAAGACCAAGCATGATTGGATCCGTCGATACAATACAGAGAGCACCAGCTTCGTGTACTTTATCCGCAACACCCGTTAAGTCTGCCACATAGCCTTCAAAATCAGGATATGCGATGACCATACATGCGGTATGCTCAGTAAGATGACTGCACGCTGCGAGCGGAGCTTCTGTATACTCTTTAATAGTTACCGGGAAAGCTGAAAAATAGGTGCGGATTACTTCTTTGTATTCTGGATGCAGTTTTGCAGGCAATAGAATCTCATGGCGGTTTTCGTCCATTCTATATGCCATGAGCACTGCTTCTGCAAGTGCTGTTGCACCATCGTAATGAGAAGCATTAACAGCATCGACACCAAACAAATTTGCTGCCATTGATTGATACTCAAAAATAGCCTGGAGTGTTCCCTGCGAAACCTCTGGCTGATACGGTGTATACGCAGTTAAAAACTCTCCTCTGCTTGCAAGCTGAGGAACAAGCGATGGTATAAAATGATTATACGCACCCGCACCTAAAAACCATGCACAGCTATTTGCTGTTGTGTTTTTAGCTGCCATGGATTCAAGCTCTCGCAAAACTTCGAGTTCAGAAAGACCTTTGCCAATGCCGAGCCGGGGATACCTGACATCCTTGGGAATATCAGTGAAGAGCTCATCAATGGTTTTGACACCGATTGTTTTGAGCATTTCCTCCCTATCTGCATCTGTTGTTGGAATAAAAGGCACAGTTTACTCCTTTATTTGCGCTTCGTAATCTGTTGGACTCAATAAGCTATCAAATTCAGCTGGATTTGACGGCTTTATTTTGATGAGCCATCCTGCGTTGTAGGGGTCGCGGTTTATGGTTGCAGGATCACCTGCTAGCGCATCATTTGTGGCTTCTACTGTGCCGGAAACAGGCATGTACACATCGCTCGCTGCTTTCACCGATTCAACAACACCAAAAGCCTTTCCTTTTGCAATTGTTGCACCTTTTTTAGGAAGTTCAACAAAAACAATATCTCCAAGCGCATGCTGAGCATGGTCAGATATGCCAATTACAATGAGGTCGCCCTCTTTGCGTGCCCATTCATGTGATTGTAAGTACCGTGCATTCTTGTCAATATTCATAGTTTCCTCCAAATAATAATGTGTATGCTGCTGATATACTCGCTGTATATCATCTAATTACCGTACGAAAATTCTGTTATTCCTTTGCCCGCCGATATGCAGGAATATAGAGTGGTCGTTTTACAACGACACCAGGCACTGGTTTTCCTCGTATAACTACTGCCAGTTCTGTACCCGTTTTGGCATAATCCACAGCAACAAATGCATTGGCAGCATAGGCTTTTACAGTAGGACAATACATGCCTGCAACTACCTTGCCGATTGTTTCACCCTGGAGTGATTGTATTTCATACCCTTCACGTGGAACACCACCTGTAACTGTAACTGTTACCAGCTTGCGCTGCAATCCTTTTTCTTGAATTGCAAGCAATGCTTCTTTTCCAATAAATTCTTTATCAAAATCACATGCCCATTTGAAACCAGCTTCGAGTGCGTTGATTTCCTGACTGATTTCATGACCATGGAGTGGCATGCCTGCTTCAAACCTCAAGCTATCGCGAGCTGCCAGACCTATTGCTTTCGTTTCGATCCCTGCCTTTTCACCTGCATCGAGAAGTCCTGTCCATATCTCGAGAGCTTTATCTGCAGGGAAAAAGAGTTCGACACCATCTTCGCCGGTATAGCCGGTCCTTCCAACAAGACAGGGAATGCCAAGGACTTTAGTTTTGCCAGAAGTAAAGCGAGGATATTCCGATATTTTTGCCTCAGACACCTTATCCATAAGTTCAATAGCTCTCGGTCCCTGCACAGCAATCATGTACGTTTCGTCGGAACTGTCAACAAGCTCCACGCCCGCAGTCTTGTGCTTGTTGAACCATTCCCAGTCTTCCATGCGGTTGCCCGCATTGACCACGATCCACCAGGCATCGGGCAGTTTGTAAATAAAGAGGTCGTCTATGACCGTGCCGCGCTCATTAAGCAAGAGCGAATAGCGAGCATCCCAATCTTTTAAATCAGACATCTTCATGCTAACGAGCTTTGAAACAAATGTTGTTGCGCCGGGACCGCGTACTTCAAATTGTCCCATGTGATCTATATCAAATAATCCAACAGAACGTCGTGTTACGAGGTGCTCCTCTACAGCACCTAATGGGTATGATATTGGCATATCATAATTGGCAAATGGAGCCATGCGGGCACCTGCTCTAACATGCCAATCATGGAGTCGAGTTTCTTTCATATGTTAGCATCCTCCTTCGTGGTATAACCATTCCGCAAAAACAATCTCGTACTGTGTACAGGGTAGACGAGCTGCTCTCCTTAAAAAGTAGACACGATACTGCAATCGCGCCTTTTCGTAGAGATTGTATACCCAAGTAGAAAGCTATTCAAGTAAGTAAGCGTTTTAATTTTTGAATTATCGTTTCAAAATTGGAAAACTTGATTATATTATACAATTACAAGTTAATGCCCACTACGATACTTAACCATATTTTTTGTAAAGGGTTATGATACTTACTTGCTAGTGCTAACGGTAATCATATAGTTAGATGCATGCAATAATTAAAAAGTAACGTATGATTTTGCTAAAACGCACCCAATGTTAGTATATTCTACACATGAAAACCAAAGTAATTACCCTTTTATGGGCTTTAACGGGTGCGTTAAGCATCCTGGGTGCTGTGGATATCGATGGTGCTATTGCACAAAATGAATATTCCAACAAACAGCAGCTTGATGGAACTAATTTTGTGCTCTACTGGCAGATTGAAGGCGACACAATTTACTTTGCCATTGAATCGACAGCAAAGGGATGGGTTTCAATTGGCTTTGAACCCACGAAAGTAATGGCCAATGCCGATATGGTATTTGGCATAGTCGGTACCACTGTACAGGCAATCGATGCGTATTCAACAGGGCAATTTGGACCACACCCTGCAGATACTGATCAGGGAGGAACTAATGACATTCTCGCATTTGCAGGAAAGCGTACCACGCAAGGTGTTGTATTTGAATTCTCCCGAAAGCTTGCAAGTGCCGACAGCAAGGATAAACCCATTGTACTCGGAAAAGATTTAAAGCTTATCTGGGCGTGGTCAAATTCACTCACATTTACTGCAAAACATGCGAGAGCTGGAACGGTCGTTATTACAGTAAAGGATAAATAATATGAATTGGCTGCCGTTTCATATTGTATTCATGAGCATGGCTTTTGTGCTTGCTTTGACAGGTGGTCTCATTGCACGTTTTGGGAAACAAAAGCGCTGGTGGCTTACCGCACATAAAACTCTAAACCTTACTGCTGTGATTATCGCCTTAGCTGGCATAACTGCAGCTATTCTTATGGTAAGTAACTACGAGGGAAGCCAGTTTGCGTCGGTGCATGGTAGTATCGGGCTTATGGCAGGAATCTGGCTCATATTGCAGGGCTCAGTAGGTTTCCTTATGTTTTCTCCAAAACTTGCCCGTTTTGCAAAACTCATGCGACCTGTCCACCGCTGGTCAGGCAGACTGCTCAGTCTTCTCATGCTCATCAATATTGTGCTGGGACTATCTAAAATTCTTTCGTGCTGGCATGCCAGGCTGCTCTCTGACACCGTTTACCAGTGTGCAAAGCTGATCCCGGCCACAGCTTGGAAGCATACTTATGGGAAACGCCTTACATCAGTCTTCAAAAAACGATGCCAGTTTTCTGTAAATTTCATTAACGTATTCCCGGTTTTCTCCGGTGAGTAGAGAAGCTGCTTCATCAATGAAGGTTTCTAAACTAGCAAGACTTTCTGTTATTGCTGTATGGAATCCTCGTGATACTCTAAAGTAATAATTACCATCTCCATCTGTAAATAATGCAACAAAGCCTAGTTCATTGCTTTTATCTTTCCATTGAGAGAGCTGTAAGATTGCAGGAAATGCAAGCACAAGTTCAGATAAATCTTCATGTATATTGAATAGTCTATTTCGTGGCCACTTTTTTGTGAGATCCTGCTCGGGATTAAGCCATGAAGCAATTTTTACAATTACACTCAATTTTTCATTATCAAGAAAGAACTTATGGTTATACAGCACGACACCTAAATAGCCTTTAAGCCGTTCCGGAGGACAGGCAGCAAATGCTTCTCGCAATGGTTTGAAACGTTCCCAGTCTAATCGAACCTTCTTTTTTTTCTTGATTTCTTCTATAGGAAACACAATTCCTGAAACTGCAAAACCTCTATCAAGCTCTGGAAGATGTGCATGTTTTTTCCGATCACCTTCCTGGAATTTTGTTTTAACCGATGGTTCCGAACGCAATTCAACTGGCACTTTTTGCTTTCTCGGAATAGCAGCTTGAACCGATGGTTCTGGTGCAAATCGTTTTAACCGTGAGTAGAGCGTTGGACTAATGCGTTCAAGAATTTCTTTAGTCAATGGTGAAACGCTCATTGCGTACATCCGTGTAGTCTTAACTATCTCACCCGCAACAATAAACGAAGGAGATTCTCTAAACATGACAGAACCAGGATGTATCAGTACGCGTTCTCCCATAAGTGTTCTAAAAAGACCACGTTCTTCCTTAATGCACACAAATTGAATAAGTCCGCGACCAACAGCTGTTAAATAATGTTCAACAGGACCACCAGAACCAATTACCATACCCTGTTCATGGACAATGAGTTCAATTTGTTCCTTAATGCGCACAATTTCAAGCATCGTGCGTTCATCGAGATAGTTAGTTTCACAGAATTTTGTTTTATTGCCGCTATGAACAAATGCCTTAAAGAGTTTTAGATATGATACAAAATCGCCGTTTCTGTCACGAAATGCATGGTGAGCGCTTCGCGCTTCTATTTCCTCTCCAGGAGGGAGCACATACGGACTCTGTGTTGAGAGAAAAGCTGCTGCGATTAGTATTTCTTCGAGCACATCAGGATATTTGAGCATTGCCTCGACAATCATTCTTGAAAGCCGCGGTAAGAGCGGGAATGCACACATCATGGTACCAATGGAGGAAAGTGTTCTATCGGGATTGAGTGCATCGAGGAGATTGAGTATTTCGATAGCTCCAATAATTCCTGACCGACCCGGTTTTGAGATAAAATCAAAACGCTCAAAATCAGTTATTCCCAGTTCTGCCATGCGAAGCACAACTTCGGAAAGATCGGTGCGGTAGATTTCTTCCATAGTAAAGAGCGCACGGCCTTCAAAATCTTCCCGGGTGTACAATCGGTAACAGTATCCTGGTGCAGTGCGTCCTGCTCTTCCCTTGCGTTGATTTGCCGACGCTTTACTAATTGGAACTTCTATAAGACTCGATGTAAATGTCTTTGGGTTATAAAAGTTTAACTTTGCCAGACCTGAATCAATAACAGTTGTAACACCATCAATGGTAACAGATGTCTCAGCTATATTAGTGGAAACAACCACTTTCACTTTTCCCAAAGGTGGTTCTTCAAAAACTCGTTCCTGCTCATCTTTTCCAAGACGGGCATACAGAGGAATTATGTGGAGTTTATCCTTTACTTTGCAGAGCGAAAGCAGAGAAATGCAGTCTTTAATAGCCTTTTCACCGGGAAGAAAAATGAGTATATCCCCAATACGCTTGCTCGCAACAGTCCTTGCAGTGATTTCTACAATTTTTTCTAAGAGCACATCCATATTGTTTTCTACTGAAGGGGGATCATACACAAGCGTAACTGGATATGTAATAGTATCAATTTTTACTACAGGGCAGTCCCCAAAGTAGGAACTAAAAATATCTGCATTGATGGTAGCACTCGATATAATAACCTTAAACTCAGGGCGTGCTTCTAAGACTCGTTTGAGGAGTCCAAGTATAAAATCGATATTGAGACTCCGCTCATGAGCCTCATCAACAATCATAACATTGTACCGCAGCATCATGGGATCGAGCTTCATTTCCTGAAGCAAAATTCCATCGGTCATTATTTTTATTTTTGTGGAAAAATCAGTCTTGTCTTCAAAACGCATTTTGTAGCCCACAAGAGTGCCGAGATCCACAGAGAGCTGTTTTGCAATAAACTCGCTTACTGAGAGAGCAGCAATACGGCGTGGCTGTGTTACACCAATAATCCCTTTTGCAGCATACCCTGCTTCATAGAGAATTACCGGAAGCTGTGTTGTTTTACCTGACCCAGTTGGGCTCTCTACTACAATGACCTGATTATCCTTGAGGGCTTCAAGAATCCGTTCTCGTTGTTCATAAACTGGAAGTTTTCTATAATCCATACTGGCTATTATAGCTTATTTCAGGCTACTATAATAGTATTATGACAGAACTAATTGTACTAGCAAGCCTGGCAGGTATTGCAATAGGAAAAATACCTGCATTGCGTATGAACCGAGCAACAATTGCAGTATGTGGCGCTACGCTGCTCATTCTCACAAAATCAATCACCATTGATGAGGCGTACCAGGCAGTGGATCTTAACACAATTGTCCTGTTGTTTTCCATGATGGTGTTCAATGCGAATTTGCGCTATGCAGGTTTTTTTACACTTGCAGGTCATCTCCTCAAAAAACGAGCACACAATCCAGCACTCCTCCTGCTCCTCATTATTCTCTTTTCAAGCTTCCTTTCAGCGCTGTTCATAAATGATCCTTTGGTCATGATGCTCACGCCCATTGTCTGTGATGTAACTCTCTCTATGGGCTTAAATCCCCTGCCGTATCTCTTAGGTATTGCAGTGAGTGCGAACATTGGGTCGATGACGACGATAATCGGCAACCCTCAAAACATACTCATCGGGGCAAGTTCCGGCATGTCATTCGGGACATTTTCATTATATCTTATACCGCCTGCGATCCTTATTCTGGGTATTGCATATGTGCTCATTTTGGTGCTATTCCGTAAGGATTTTACTGCGCACAACCAACCATCATATAGAAGTGAACGAATATTTATTTACAAACCGCTTCTTATAAAATCAGGTATAGCATTTGTGATTATGACTCTCTGCGTTATACTAGGGCTTCCTGTAAGCATTGCAGGGCTTGCAGGTTCAGCGTTTCTGCTCATCACGAGGCGTATCAGCCCTGAACGAGTTTTTGCCGATGTAGATTGGTCACTTCTCGTGCTATTTCCATCACTCTTTGTCATCACTCGCGCAGCAGCAGGAAGCAGTGTTTTTACATTCTTTTATGAACACATGAGCTCAGTAATGCAAAAAAATCCTGCTGGCTTTGGTATCATTGCTGCAGTAATGAGTCAGATAATCTCAAATGTTCCAACAGTGATGCTCCTCCGCACCATTGTACCCTCGATGCCAAATCCAACACAGCTCTGGCTTATTCTTGCAGGATGCACTACGCTTGCAGGCAATTTTACCCTGCTGGGAAGCGTTGCAAACCTTATTATGGCAGAACTTGCAAAAAAACGAGGAGTAACGGTTACATTTGGAAACTACCTCAAACTTGGATTACCGCTTACGATTGTGAGCATCATTATTCTGTTGCTCTGGCTCATTGGTATTGCTCCAGTAATATAATAATTGCATTATTAAAGTGTATGGCATTTTGCAAATTACCATCTGTTGCATTAAGCTTAAAGCAGTATGGCAAACATACCGGTTGTTCGGGACAATATCTATGCAGGACTCATGTACCCTGATGATGAGCAGGAACTTAGAAAACTTCTTGCAACATACCTGCATGGATACCCGGAACCTGAACGATGTTTGCGCGCAATGGTGAGCCCTCATGCAGCATTGACGTATGCTGGACCAATAATGGCGTCAGTCTGGAGTCAGATATGCCGTACAAAAACTGAAAAAATTGTCATTATATCAGATCTGCATCCTAAAACTGCAAAAACACTGTTTCCTGGCCATCAATTTGGCATTCTGCTCACACAGGCCGACTATTTTGCTACTCCGCTCGGTGCAGTTCCTGTTGACCAGGAGTTATGTAGCGAAATTGAAGCATGCAGTACCCTTGTTACATTTAGTGATGCTGCTCATGAAGCAGAATCCGGCATTGAACTCCAGACCTTGTTTTCTGTATACCTCGTACCTGGAGTACCCATTGTCCCCATCCTCATATTTGGTTCAAATGATATACCAGTACAGACACTTGCGCGTTCCCTTGATTACCTCTTTCCGGAACCATCAACAAATACCGTCTTTATTGCTGTAAGCAATATGGGCGTAGGAAGCACTACTCAGGAAGCAGCTGTTCATCAAAAAACATTTACTCAAATAATCCAGAAAAATGATAGTAAAACATTTTGGCACTACCAGAAATCAGTTGAACAGGATTCCTATTATTCACTGAGTCTGGCAGTCTTACTGTCAATGAAGCTATTGAAAAATCACACGAGAAAAATCATAATGACAGCTGATAGCTCGCTATACAAGCAAAATGCCACACATCTTATTGTAAACTATGGTTCTGCGGGGTGGTTCGATGAATAAAGAATTATTAACCATACAGGAAAAGCGCCTGTTGTTAAAGGGAGCACGAGAAGCTATACAGGCAAGACTTGAACAGCGCAAACCTAATTTCCCTGATCATTTTAATAGTATTACCTACAATTATGGAGCGTTTGTTACGTTGCATAAACATGGCTCATTGCGAGGTTGTATTGGACACATGACGGGAGATGCACCGCTCTACAGCACTATTGCAACTATGGCATGTGCAGCTGCCTTTGAAGACCCGCGATTTCCGCCACTCCGACAGGAAGAACTCCCCCACTGCGATATTGAAATTTCTGTCTTATCTCCAATGGAACCAACTGATCCTGAATCAATTATACCGGGTATGCATGGTGCATACCTCGTATATGGAGGAAGAGCAGGTGTGTTTCTGCCACAAGTAGCAACAGAGCAAGGATGGGATAGAGAAACCTTTCTTGAACACTTATGCTATAAAGCTGGACTGCCAGCAGGTAGTTGTTACAAACCTGGCGCAAAACTCTTTTCCTTTACAGCACTCGTTTTTGGTGAAAAGGATTTTACTGCAGAATAATGAAGCAAAAAGAAATAGCTATCGTATTAATCCGATTTTGTGTGTTGAGTTTAATTATGATGAGCATGACAGGCTGCTGGTACATAGAACAGGCATGGGGATATTTTCACGATCGACTATCTGCAATACCACTTGATGAGTATCTCAAACAAAACAGTACTGATGGAGAATTACAAACTCTGTCTGTTATCATGGATCGCGTCAGACGATTTGCAGTTGAAAAATTCAACCTTACGTTGACAAAAAATTATACAAAAATTGTCCCTGCTGCTAAAGAATATGTTGCAACAGTTGTATCAGCATGCAAAGAAGATTCATTCACACGGTACTATTGGAACTATCCACTTGTAGGCGCTATGCCGTATCGTGGATTCTATAACAAAGATAAAGCAAAGCAAGAAACTGACAGGCTAAAGGCTCAAGGTTATGATGTCTTTATACGAAATGTTGAAGCCTTTAGCTCACTTGGCTATTTCTCAGATCCACTCTATACCTTTATGAAACACTATTCTGAAGATGAAATCGCTGAGCTTATTTTTCATGAATCAGCACATGCAACTCTTTTCATTAAAGGTGCATCACAATTCAATGAAGAATTTGCTACTTTTATTGGTCAAACAGCAACACAGATCTATCTGGAAACTCTATACGGAAAAAATTCATCACTCATACAAAAACGTATGGAGCAGGAACATGACCATAAGCTTTTTATACAATTTTTACAGGAAACCGCCCGGCAATTAGAAATTATTTACAACAATACCACACTCACCAAAGCAGAAAAAATCGCTGCTAAACAAAAAATTATTGCAGAGCGTGCGATCGAATACGAAACAGCTTTTGCACAAGAATTTGTAAACCCTAATTATAAAAAGTTCAATATGCAAAACATCAATAATGCCTATATTGATTTATACCGACTCTATGAGAGTGATCTTTCACTCTATGAACAATGGTTTACAAAAAAATCTAACAGTGATATTGCAACATTTGTTGCTGACATGAAAAAGCTTGCAAAGCTCTATCAGAGCAATATCAAAGAAGCAATGAAAAAGGAACTACAGTAACAGGTGCATGCAAGCTTCTCACTCACAGTCCAATTTTTTTCGCATCTTTGCGCATAGCGATAATGGTTTCTCCAATTAAATCCTCGAGTGTCATTCCCAGCATCTGTGCACCTTCTTCGATTACGGTACGATTGACACCAGCTGCGAAAGCAGGAGTCTTCCATTTCTTTTTTACAGAACTTACTTCCAGATCCATCACACTCTTTGAAGGACGCACATAAGCGCAGGCTGCAATAAAACCAGTAAGCTCATCTACTGCATAGAGCACTTTTTCCATAATATGTTCCGGTTCAATATCCGAGCAAAGCTTCCACCCATGACTGAGTACTGCATGTATAAATTGCTCATCAAAACCATTTTCACTTAGAATTTCCCTCGTGTGTTTCAGATGCTCGTGAGGATATGTTCCATAATCAATATCATGCAAAAAACCAACAGCACTCCAGAAATCAATGTCCTCTCCATGCTTTTCTGCAAAGTGTCTCATTGCTGACTCTACAGATAGCGCATGTCTGTATAATGATTCATCAGTATTGTAGCGTCTCCAGATTGATTCTAATACTTCATGTGATGGAATTGTCATAGAATCTCCTTACTCAAATAGTATTCGCATATAGCGTTTTTTCCCAGCACGCAGAATACAGTATTCAGCACAGTCACAATCAGCCAGTGTAACCGCCTGTTTTTCATTAGTCCATAATTTTCCACCAACCATTGCACCGTTTTGCTGAATGAGACGCCGTGCCTCACTCTTAGATGGAGCAAGTCCAGCATCAACAAAGAGATCGAGCACAGGATAACCTGCTTCAAAACGCTGTCGCGGTAATGTAAGTGTCGGCATTGCTTCGATATTTCCGGAACCACCAAAAGCAGCATGAGCACCTTCAAGCGCTTTATCAGCCTCATCTTTACCATGAATAAGTTTGGTAACTTCATATGCAAGTCGTTCTTTTGCTTCGTTAATATTTTTGTCTGGAGCGGTAAGCTGTTCACATTCCTCTTCTGATAAAAACGTGAACAGCAACAGAAAACGCTTTACATCACGATCATCAACATTGCGCCAGTACTGGAAAAAATCATATGGGCTGACCATTTCAGGATCGAGAAACAATGCGCCTTTTTCTGTTTTACCCATTTTCTTGCCATCGCTCGTCGTAATGAGCGGGAACGTGAGTCCATATGTTTCTGCTCCTTCTACTCTTCGTATGAGTTCAATACCTGCTACAATATTGCCCCATTGATCATCACCACCAATCTGGAGCCTGCAATTGTAACGTTTATATAACTCCAGGAAATCATAACTTTGCAGGAGCTGGTAATTGAATTCGATAAAAGAGAGTCCGGTTTCCATACGTATTTTATATGCTTCAAACGAAAGCATACGATTCACAGAAAAATGCCTTCCGATATCTCTTAAAAACTCGATATAATTAAGATTCGCCAGCCAATCCTTATTATTAGCAGTATATGCTGTTTTTCCGTCAAATTTGAGAAAGGCATCAAGCTGTCGCCTGAACCGTTCGGCATTAGCATCAATTTCATCATAGCTTATCATTTTGCGCATTTCTGTTTTTCCAGATGGATCACCGATACGAGCCGTGCCTCCACCAAGCAACGCAATACCGTGATGACCTGCTGATACTAAATGCTTATAAGCAAAAAAAGGCACCATATGCCCGATATGGAGACTGGGCCCTGTGGGATCACAACCAACATAAAATGTAATAGGCCCTTCGTTCATAGCTCTGGAAAGTCCTTCAAAATCAGTACACTGTTGAATAAACCCGCGTCGCTGTAAAATCTCAAGAGCTTTATTCATTGCTTTCTCCTGTAATAACTAATGAGTTATTAGTATATAGCAGAATATATTAGTATAACAAGATATTTTAAAACAACGTGGAACCATATAGTGCAATTTTTAGAAATTAATCACTTCTTACTCTGTTTCTTCCTGCAAGCTTAGCAGCATATAAAAATTCATCTACTCGTTTGAGTGCTGATTCAGCGCTTTCTTGTTTTGAAACAGCAATAACACCGACGCTTGCTGTAATACCGCCCGGTACTTGCGGAATTACCGTTTTTTCTACTGCAGATCTCACTCTGTCTGCAAGCAGCCGTGCTGCTCGTTTATCTTTGCTTCGTACCAGTATTACAAATTCTTCTCCGCCTAATCGACCCAAAACATCTCCAGAGCGCAATATTTTTGAAACTGATGCTGTAGTCTCACGTAAAACTATATCACCAACATCATGACCATAGGTATCATTAACTCGCTTAAAATGATCAAGATCAAACATGATGAGACCAAGATACTCTCCTCGTCCCAGCGTTGCAATGTTAGTCATTAAATGATCGATAAATCTACCACGACGAAGTGTTCCTGTAAGTGTATCAAACATTGCTTCCGGTTCTAGTTTTTTTATGACCAGCTTAAAAAACAAATATGTGTATGCAAGCATAAACACAAACATAACAATCAGGAGACCTATTCCCCAGATAAAGAGCTTTCGCTTCTGGTCGCGCTTTTTGATATTCTCAGTTATCAAATTATCAGTATAGTCCCACAAGTAGGAACTTGCACTGTACAAATATGCTGTATCTCTTGAAGTAATACCATCATCAAAGCTCTTTATCAATTGCTGAACCGCTGTATGTAAATTGAAAAATTCTTCCTGTGTCAATGTCAATTGAGCATCCAAAAGATACCGATCAAAATCGTTATAATCTATTTCATTAAACTCGCCTAGACTGAGCGATACGATTACTTTTTGTATACCACCACGTATTCTACCAATAGAGTTAATGAGATCCATATCCTTTTTGGTAGCATTATAGGCAGATAGTATTAAAATAATGCTGAGGGCTAATAGTACTGCTATGGCAATAAGTATAGGAGCCAAAAATTTAGATGGTGTATTAAGCAATGGTGTTTTGTTCATACTGTTAAGCATAAAACATAATTATAGTAATTTCAATGTAGAGATATTTTAATTGCATCTGCAAAACATCTCTATCATAATTTTGCGCTGCTATTTTTTTCTGCCATTTCAATAAGCCCTGCCAGATACATTGCGCCTAATGCTCTATCGTAAAGACCGTATCCTGGTTTTCCCGTTTCTCCCCAGATCATACGTCCATGATCTGGACGTACAGGAATGTTTCCAGTAATGGAATTGAGCTTATAAACTAGCTTTGCCATATCAATATTTCCTGCTTCTGAAACATGTGAAGTCTCAATAAAACTTTTTCCGTGAAGCAGTTTGACATTACGGAGATGAGCAAAGTAAATTCGTGAAGCAAAAATTTCTGCAAGCTCATATACATTATTGTGTGGTGTTGAACCAAAACTTCCTGAACAAAAACATAATCCATTTACAGGACTGGGAACATCAGTAAAAAGACGCTCGAGAATAGTCTTGCCTGTTATAATTCGCGGAAGTCCAAAAACGCTCCATGGCGGATCATCAGGATGCAAAGCAAGGACGACACCCGCTCTTTCCACATATGGAACAACGGCTTTAAGAAAGTATAACAAATTATCATACAACACTTCCTCAGTCATTGTTTCATAAGCATCAAGGAGAGCTTCACCTGTTTCTCTATCAACAATCCATCCAGGAAGCACAAAATCAGAATCTCGAGGATTCAAAGTATCAAGCCGATCCTGTTCATATGCGAGCGTTGTGGAACCATCGGCCAGTGTATATGCAAGATTCGTTCTCAGCCAATCAAATGCTGGCATAAAATTATAGGTTATGACAGGTTTGTGACCGGTTTTTTCTTCAAATGGAACAAGCAGTTCAGCACATAGTTTCATTGATGCAATCCATGCTTCAATTGCAGCATCGCGATTGTGGTTTCCTAGTTTTATTGACTCTGCAACTGGAATAGATTCAATGACGCCAGGATAAAAACCGTGATTGGTTATGGTGTCCACTAAACCTTTAAGCACTGACCTCTCCCATGGAGCACCGGGTTTTGCATCATACTGTGCAAACACAATTTCCTTAATTACAGGAATCTGACGTATTGCTTGCAATGTTACAGGATCATTATATCCATACCACCTGAACGAAAGTGTCATCATAACTGTTGTTCAACCTTTCACTCTTTAAGTCTTGCAATCTCATCACGGAGCATTGCTGCAGCTTCAAATTCTAAATTTTTTGCCTTGAGAAGCATTTCTGCTTCGAGTTTTTTTATAAGCTTTTCCTTTTCTTTTGGTTCAAGAAGGTTATGTGCAGCTTTGTATGTTGATATTGTTTCTACAATTTCCTTATCAGCTTCTTCCTTATGCCGTTCAAGTATAGCATGAATTTCTTTTTTGATTGTAACTGGCGTAATATTATGTTCACGATTATACGCAAGCTGAATTGCTCTTCTTCGTGCTGTTTCATCAATGGCAATCTGCATTGCTGGTGAAACTCTATCTGCATACATCACTACAGTACCTGCCGCATTCCGTGCTGCTCTTCCTATTATCTGAATAAGGCTTGTTGCACTCCTTAAAAAACCAATTTTATCTGCATCAAGAATAGCAATAAAAGCAACTTCGGGAAGATCAATACCCTCCCGCAACAGATTAATTCCTATGAGAACATCGTAATCACCTTTTCGGAGCTGCTGTAGTATTTCCACGCGTTCAATAGTTTCTACTTCACTGTGAATGTATCGTACCCGTAATCCAAGACCTGTGAGATACTCAGCAAGTTCCTCCGCCATGCGTTTTGTAAGGGTCAATATAAGACTTCGCTCACCTTGCGCTATGCGTTTTTGTATTTCACTATGAATATCGTCCATTTGACCCTCGGTGGGACGAACATAAATTTCAGGATCAACAAGACCAGTAGGACGAATAATCTGCTCGACAATACGGTTTGATCTTTCCAGCTCCGTCTGCGCAGGTGTTGCAGAAACATAGAGAACCTGTTTAACAAGTGATTCAAACTCATCAATTCGGAGTGGCCG
This sequence comes from Spirochaetota bacterium, assembly GCA_029547205.1. Classification (GTDB taxonomy): domain Bacteria; phylum Spirochaetota; class Spirochaetia; order Treponematales; family UBA12059; genus JAKPPT01. The sequence goes on along the minus strand of JAKPPT010000020.1, from coordinate 117,403 downwards.
ATTATCCAGTGCAGATGGAAGACGAAACCCATACTCCACAAGGTTTTCTTTTCTTGATCGATCTCCTGCATACATTGCCCCAATTTGCGGAAGCGTTACATGAGATTCATCAATAATTGTTAAAAAATCTTTTGGGAAATAATCAAGCAGTACCGAAGGTCGTTCTCCGGGCGCCCTCCCCGATAATGGAGCGGAATAGTTTTCAATGCCAGGACAATAGCCCATTTCGTCCAATAAATCCAGATCATATTCAACCCGAGTCTTGAGCCGTTCTGCTTCGATCACTTTTCCCTGTGCTTTCAGTACAGCAAGTCGTCCTTCAAGCTCTTCTCTGATACGAGGAATTGCCTGCTTAACCATATCATGTGGCATAACAAACTGCTTGGCGGGATAGATGACAGCAGCATCGAGTTCCTCTAAGGTCTTAAAGGTCATTGGATCTACCCGGCGTATTTGCTTTACTGTATCAAAATCAAGCTCAATTCTGTATGCTTCTTTTGCATACGCTGGGTATATATCAATCGTTTCCCCATGTATACAAAACACACCACCTTCAAGCTCAAATCCTTCGCGTTCATACTGCAGTTCAATGAGACGCCGTTTTAGTTTATTTAAGTTTACTGTTTCACCCTTTTCAATTTTTACGGTCATAGAACTATATACTTCAGGAGTTGCAAGACCATAAATACAGGAAACTGTTGCTACTATAATGACATCACGCCGTTCAAAGAGGCTCCTCGTTGCAGAGAGCCTCATTCGTTCTATTTCATCATTGATTTCGGCTTCTTTTTCTATATAGAGATCCCGTGCTGGCACATATGCCTCGGGTTGATAGTAATCATAGTACGAAACAAAATATTCTACTGCATTATCCGGGAAAAATTCTTTAAATTCTCGATAGAGCTGTGCAGAAAGAGTTTTATTATGGCTAATTACCAGCGTCGGGCGCTGAATTGCCTCAATGACCTTTGCCATTGTATATGTTTTACCAGAACCTGTTACACCTCTTAATGTTATATAACGTTCATCTGCAGTTAATCCCTGTACAATTTCACGAATAGCCTTTGGTTGATCCCCTGCAGGCTCATATGGTGCATGTACACGAAACGGGTTCATAGTAAATCCTTAAGGCAACGTTCAAAACATGCAATGCCTTTATGATAGGTTGCTTCATCAACTGAACCTATGCTCAATCTTACATGAGAATCTGAAATAATTTTTCCCTCATTTCGAAACATTTTCTCAGGACTTATGAGCAATCCCTGTGCTGCAGTACTTTGAGCAAATGCCGTTGCTGTAACCGTATCTGGCAGTTTTATCCATGCATTAAAACCGCCAGGAGGCATATTCCATACAAGTTTTAAGGAAGCATTTTCATTGATAAAAGAATTAAATTTATTTAATATCATGCTATAATATTTTCTTGATGTTGCAGTATGTTTTTTATACTCAGCAGAAACAATAAGCCGATGCAGCACCCTCTGCATGAGTCCATTCGATGCAATATCCGCGGTTCGTTTCATCGCTACAAGCCGCTCAAAAAAATGTTTTGGTACATAGAGCGAAGCTACCCGTAAACCAGGGAACAATACTTTAGAGTAACTTTTTATATAAATTACCCGATCCGTATCAAGTGCTGCTACAGGAAGAACCGGTTTTTCAAGCAGATCAGAGAACTGGTCATCTTCTATGATATAAAAATCGTGTTTGCGTGAAAGCTCAATGAGTTTCGCACGTTTACTGTCAGACCAAACAGCTGTCGTTGGATTGTGAAGTACAGGATTGATATATACTGCTCTCACATTCCTCTGCTTGCAGATTTTCTCCACACAGTTTAGCGCAACACCATCCGGTTCTACTAGAACAGGAATAATTGATGCTCCATTTGCAAGGAGTACATCTCGTGCACCACGATAACCAGGAGATTCCACAAGTACAGAATCACCTCGTTTAATTAAAAGCCGAACCGCTAAATCTATTCCCTGTTGAGCTCCCGACACTACAGAAATATTGGAAAGCGAAACGGGATGAGACCATGTTTTGCTAAATTCATCTGCCCAAATTGATCGAAGCGGTTCAAAGCCTTCGGGATCCTGGTATTGAAAAACATCTGCTCCTGACTCATCAAGGATTTCGTTAATTATCTTTTTAATTGAAGCAATTGGGAAAAGATGACCAGGAGGAACGTTAGAAGCAAAATCAACGACACCATCGCAGCCATTTCGTTCTCCTGTGGGTGCAAATTCATTGCCTTTATGTTCTATGATGCTTGTGTGTGGTGTTATATATGCACCAGATCCATGCTTTTGAGAAATAAGACCTTCCTTATTAAGAATCCTGTATGCAGCGACAACCGTTGCAGGGTTTATTCCGAGCTGATCAGCCAGTTTTCTCACAGCAGGTAATTTCTCACCAGATCTGAGAGTACCGTTAACAATGAGATAGCGTAATGCTTCTGCAATCTGAAGATAGAATGGTCTATCATCATTTTTTGAAAGCTGCAAATCAAGCATATTTTTTACTCCTCTCTTTACATAGCCTTGACAAATAATACACAAAGCAATACACTGCTAATACACTTTTTAGTACACAAATGTACTACTATGTGTATTGCTATATATTATAAGAAAATATAAACACATATAGCATTTTGATTATACTACTTTTTTGAAAGGGATAAAAGAGTGAAAGCAAAACTCAACAAAGATCTGGCACGCATGCTCAAACATGGTGTAATTATGGATGTAGTCAACGCTGAGCAGGCAAAAATTGCAGAACAGGCAGGTGCGGTGGCTGTTATGGCACTGGAACGTGTTCCTGCTGATATTCGCAAAACAGGTGGTGTTGCCCGCATGAGTGATCCTGCACTAATAGAAGCCATTCAAAAAGCTGTTTCAATACCGGTAATGGCAAAAGTACGTATAGGACACATCGCCGAAGCCCGCATACTTGAAGCATTGGGCATTGATTATATCGATGAAAGCGAAGTGCTAACCCCTGCAGATGATCGATTTCATATCAACAAACATGATTTTGCAGTACCATTTGTGTGCGGCGCTCGAAATCTTGGCGAAGCACTCCGCCGTATAGCAGAAGGTGCCAGCATGATTCGCACTAAAGGTGAAGCTGGGACAGGTAACATTATTGAAGCAGTAAAGCATATGCGGCAAATTCAAGAAGCAATTCAGCAGGTTAGTGCTGCTGGAAAAGAAGAACTCGTGAGCCTCGCACGGGAGTTTGGTGCTCCGCTCGAACTCATTCAGTATGTTCATACCGAAAAACGCCTCCCTGTTGTCAATTTTGCCGCAGGCGGAATTGCTACCCCAGCAGATGCTGCGCTCATGATGATGCTTGGAGCTGAAGGTGTTTTTGTCGGGTCCGGTATTTTCAAAAGCAGCAACCCTGAAAAACGCGCACAGGCTATTGTACAGGCTGTATTACACTGGCAGGATTATGCGATGCTCGCTGAGCTATCAAAAAATCTCGGAGACGCTATGCCAGGGCTGGAAATCAGTAACCTTGAGCATACGTACGCAGAACGCGGAGTATAATGCAATGAGAACTCCACGCATTGCAATTTTGGGAATTCAGGGTGGTATTGAAGAACATCTTGCCATGCTCCAGCGTATCCCGGATATTGTATCATATGCAACCTATAAAACTTCAGAACTAGCGAGTGCTGACGGCATTATACTACCCGGCGGTGAGAGCACAGCAATAGGAAAACTCATCGAAGATTTCGCGCTTAAAGACGTGATTAAACAAAAAGCTCAGGCAGGTACACCTATCTGGGGTACCTGTGCTGGTGCAATTCTATTGGCTAAGTCTATCGAAAATGACACGAGAAGGCATCTTGCAGTCATGGATATCACAATCAAACGCAATGCCTATGGTACACAGATTAACAGCTTTGTTACTTATACAGTGTTACCGTTTTTAGGGAATGAAGCTTTCCCGATTGTATGTATACGTGCGCCAATTATTACAGCTGTGGAGGGAACCGCACGTATACTTGCGCATCTCAATAGCGATATCATTGCAGTACAGCAAGGCAACCTTATCGCAACTACATTTCATCCTGAACTCACTGAGGATAGTCGGTTTCACCTATGGTTTGCTAATCTTGTTAAAAAGCAAACATCACACTGATACTATTGCTGCCGGGAAACTCATACCGACTATGGACTCAGTGAGTTCTCGTACTATCGATTATCAGCCTTTATCAGAAGTCCATACACTTCATCGGTTGTTTTAGCGTTTATGAGCGCCTGTCTTAGCTCATCGGACTTGAGGAGACTGCTAAAATACGAGAGTGTCTGTAAATAGTACGCATGCTGATTATACGCAGAACCAATCATAAAAAGAATGCGCACAGTTGTATCATCGAATGCAGTAAAATCAGTTATGTCACAGGTACTAATACCAACAGAAACAACCAGATCAGTGATGCTTGTCAGACGCACATGGGGAATCGCTACGCCGCGCCCAATAGCAGTGCTCATGAGCTCTTCTCGTCGCAAGATCTCCATTACTAATTCACCTTTATTTTTTACCTGAGGTGCTGTTGCAAGATTCTCAGCAAGCGCAATAAGTGCATCCCGCTTTCGTGGATAATTGAGAAAAATAATGCGTTCAGGCGTAATAATATTTTTCATGGAAAGAATTTGGAGTACACTTTGCGGTTTATTGCCAGATAGCCGCTCATTTACCCAGCGTTCTATTTCATTTTTTCTAAAACGCCATACTGTTCCTATTTTCCCAGCAGGAATTTCTCCCTTCTGAGCCCAATCATATACCGTCCGTTCAGAAACGCGAAGATATTTTGCAACCTCTTCAATCGTCAATATCTCTTCTTCCATAATTTTACACCTAGTAGTATTATTCTGTGCTCAAGCACAACACCACTATACACTGTTCCTGCATAAAATGCAAGATGTTCAATATTTGTCTACTATTTTCATATACTTTCATTGATTTGCAAGCAGATTAAAGCCGACATACAGTACGCTTTTTAAATAAAAAAGCTGCCCATACAATGGGCAGCTCTGAATAGCATTCGAAGCAATTACCGTTTTGAGAACTGGAAGCGTCTTCGTGCACCACGCTGTCCGTACTTTTTACGTTCAACCATACGAGGATCGCGTGTTAAAAGACCATTAGCTTTCAGTGAAGTGTGGGATGCGGGATCTACCTGACAGAGCGCGCGTGCAATACCATGTGCAATTGCGCCTGCCTGACCATTGATTCCACCACCGGTAACATTGATGACTAAATCGTATTTGTTCTCATTTGCAGTTACCATGAGTGGTTTTCTTACAGCAACTTTGTGCTCAGGAACAGTAAAGTACTGCTCCATAGGAAGACCATTTATAGAAATTTCACCTTTACCTTCACGTACATACACACGTGCAACAGAAGTTTTTCTACGTCCAACGCCAATTCCTAAATTCTTAATCATTTACGCTTTCCTCTTACACTTCAATTGTCTGTGGAGCCTGTGAAGCATGAGGATGCTTATCACCGGCATAAATTTTAACATTTTTTGCAAGCTTCCTTCCTAACGGTCCTTTAGGAAGCATACCCTTAATTGCCAACTCGAGCGGTTGTGTTGGATGCTTTGCTATGAGTCTTTCAAAAGTAACAGCTTTCAAACCGCCTACGAAACCAGTGTGATGATAATATGTCTTATCATTAAACTTATTGCCAGTGACCTGCACTTTATCAGCATTGATAATGACAACATAGTCACCAGTTTCTTGATTATAGGCAAATGTAGGTTTATTTTTTCCGCGCAGCAGCGTAACAACCTTTGCTGCAACTCTTCCGAGGCTTTTACCGCTGGCATCAATAACATACCACTTCCGGTCGAGTTCCTTTTCCTTTGCAATTACAGTCTTCATGTATCTATACCTATCCTACTAAAAATATCAAAAACAGTGAAAGTGATATTCACACAGAATTAAAAATATGTCAAGTACTAATGCTAGTTACTCTTATTTTCCTTTTGTGCTTCTTCCTCTTCCTCTTTTTTAGCTTCTATTCTATCTTTTATGTCTGCAATACCAATAAAAATAGCCAATAAACCAATCAGTGCAGCGACCACGGGCACAGAACCTTTAAGAAAGCTGATAACTTCGGGACCCCAATTGAGCGGCAGTCCAGGTATAACTGCAAATACAGTAAAAGCGATAAGTAACACGCCAACTATCAATGAAATCATATGTACCTCCATACTCGCTAAAACAAAAATTCTACTTCACTATATAAACTAAAACGTGAATAAAGTCAAATAATAGCACTTGTACATACCACTTTTTATCTCATATATTTATTTTTCATTTTCTGATAGAGTTATGTTTAACATAATAACTAACGAAACAGCTCTCTGGCTGCTCATTCACATTATTATGTATCGATATGATTTTTTTTAGAGGTTAGTATGATAACTGCAAACAGCTTGGTACTGTATAAAAACAAGCCAGCTCTTATAAAACACACCGATGACAAATTGACCTTACTGTTTGAAGATGGTTCAAGCTTGCGTGTTAGAGAAAAAGATGTTGAATTGATACATTCTGGTCCACTAACCAATTTCCCCGACTGGAAAAGCAAACTTCAAACTATCGAAACAGAGCTTCTCGCAGCATGGGAAATCTTTGCAGGTACCGATATTCCCTTTCAGGAGCTGCTTGAAACAACAGTATCATCTCGTGATCCTGCTGAATTGCTTGCAGTGTATATTGCTATAGAAAGTTCCCCGCTCTTTCAAAAGCAGGGAACAATGGTGCATGTAGTGAGCAGTGAAGAACGTGCTCAGCTTGAAGAAAAAATTGAAAAAAAATTATCCGCAGTAAATGACAAAAAAGATTTTCTTATGAGGGCATCTCGAGGTATGATACAACCTGGCGATGAACGCTTCTATGGAGAAATTGAAGCATTTGCGAGAGGACAAACCGTACATTCAAAAATTGCGGAAGAACTCGGTATAGGAAACGATCCTGAAAAAGCTCATGCATGGCTCCTCAAAGCAGGTATCTGGTCTCCCTACATTAACCCCCATCCCACACGTGCGCATCACCCGCTTAAAGCACCGAATTTCCAAATTACTCCGCCAATTGATAGCGGTCGCGAAGATTATTCGTCCTTCCCAGCATGGGCTATAGACAATGCCTGGAGCCACGATCCTGATGATGCAGTGGGCTGGGACGGAGAAGCTATTCTCATTCATATTGCAGATCCTTCTGCCTATGTCCTTCCGAATTCTGAGATTGATAGAGAAGCAAGCAATCGAGGGAGCACACTGTATCTACCTGAAGGTTCAATACCGATGCTGCCAGAAGCCCTCATCAAATTTTGCGGACTCGGGTTACAAACACTTTCCAGAACGCTTACGTTCAGAATTTTGATACATGATGATGGATCTATTGCATCAGTAACCATGAAACCCGGATTCGCTGCAATAACACGGTGTACATATGAATCCGCAGTACCACTCATAGAAACCACAGAACTTCGTACCTTATATGAAATTGCTCAAAAACGGAAACAGTACCGTGAAGCACGAGGAGCTGTGACAATCAATAAACCCGAAGTTCATTTGTATGTGCGGGAAGGTCATCCTGCCATCGAGCCAATCATTCCAACACCTGCATCGGAACTGGTTCAAGAAATGATGATACTTGCCGGTGAAGCAGTGGCATGGTGGGCATTTGAAGAAAAGTTACCGTTTCCCTTTTACTGCCAGGATGCTCCCGTCGACCGAACATCGTTCCCTCCAGGCCTTGCAGGCATGTATGCCCGCCTGCGTACCATGAAAGCAGGATATGTGAGCACAAGCCCTCGGGCACACCATGGATTGGGCATCAGCATGTACACACAGGTTACAAGCCCGCTTAGACGGTACAGTGATCTGCTGGCACATCAACAAATTAGGTCATATCTTGCGAAAGTATATGGCTATGAGTATCCTCAATTACTTCCCATAGACGAAATCACCGAACGACTTGGCAGAGCATCGTTTCAAATCAGCGCGCTGCGAAAAGCGGAAAAAGCATCAGAACTGCATTGGACGCTCGTGTGGCTGTTAGAGCATCCAGATTGGACAGGGACAGGCATTGTAGTCCAAACGGGTTCTCTAAACCAGATTTATATACCAGAGATCGGACTGGAAACGTTTATTAAAGGAAATCAGCTTGCTATAAACGATACCGTACAGCTAAAACTGCTTAAGGTTCACTTACCAAAACTTGAAGCTGTTTTTCACATAGTAGGTTGACTAATATGCTCGTATCTATTTAATATGAAGCATAGTATTCATGGTATGGGTACATAATTTTTGAGATCCAGTAGCTCAGTTGGATAGAGCGGGTGCCTCCTAAGCACCAGGTCGCAGGTTCGACTCCTGTCTGGGTCATTCTTACGAAAAACATGTGATTGGTTACAGCAGTAAGCCCTAGCAGTCGCTCCTGTAACATCAAAGGTAGAAAAATGTTTTTATTACAGCAATGATGAATAGCTTGCTATACATATTAAACCATCACAACACACCGGATAAATCGTATTGTAATCAAGTACTTTGATGGTAGCCACACATGTTAGTATATTACTGTAGTGTATGGAGGTTTGGTAATGAAATTATATTCTAAACATCAGCTTTTTATTGTTATTATTGCAGCATTTATTAGCGGCGTAGCACTCACTGGCATAGTTTTTTTAGCAGCATCAAACTTAAAGCCTCAGCATACAGAAATCCAGAACAAATCTGGTTCCATTAGTGTACAGGATACACCTACTGTTGCTCAGAATGTTTCAATTCCAACCTCATATTCAGATGTACAGGCAACAACGGTTGAAGCACCAGTTAGTTCAGCTTATGCGATTGATGAACAGCAAAACATCTCGGTATATGAAAAATATAACGCTGCAGTAGTAAATATCACTACAGAAGTTGTTGCTATCAACTGGTTTCTAGAGCCCGTTCCGCGTGAGGGTGGTTCAGGGTCTGGTTCAATTATTGATAAACGCGGCTATGTGCTTACCAATAGCCATGTCGTAGCTAATGCGTATAAAATCTATATAAGCCTTTATGATGGTAGTCGCTATGAAGGGAGAGTCGTTGGTATCGATGCGGAAAATGATCTTGCTGTGATAAAATTTGATCCTCCCGAAGGTATCAGTTTAACAGTAATTCCTTTTGGCGACAGCAATTCTATAAAAGTTGGACAACGGGTTATGGCTATTGGTAACCCATTTGGTCTTGAACGAACCTTGACAGTAGGGATCATATCAGGACTTGGACGACCTATCCAAAAAGACAGCCGCACAATTTTGCGTGATATGATTCAGACTGATGCATCGATTAACCCAGGTAATTCTGGAGGACCATTGCTCAATTCACGTGGAGAAATGATTGGCATCAATACAATGATTTATTCGCCAAGCGGTGGTTCTGTAGGTGTCGGTTTTGCAGTACCAGTCAACACAGCAAAGCGGGTAATTCCTGAACTAATCGAATATGGAAAAGTTAAGCGAGGCTGGATAGAAATGGAAGTAATTCAGCTATTCCCTGCACTCATCGATTATATGAAATCGAATAAGCTTGCTGTACCAATTGAAAAAGGTCTACTCATATCATCTATAAAGAAAGGCACCAATGCTGATCGCGCAGGCTTAAGAGGCGGAACAACTCCAGTCCGCTACTATCAAACCGTGTTCAATATTGGCGGTGATATCATCGTAGCAGTCGATGGCATGGCTGTAGGCTCAATTGCCGATTTGTATTCTGCACTAGAAGACAATAAACCAGGTGACACTGTCGTTGTGGAATACTACCGTGGGGATAAAAAGTACAAAACACAGGTACAGCTCACCGAGCGTATGGATAAACTACAAAATTAAGCTACAATAGCTTATTCAGTATTGCATATATTCCATTACGCAGTATAATTAAACCATGGATGATAAAGGTAAAGAATTACTGCGGCATCTCATCAGCGAACTGGAAGGGGCACCGTATCCTCATTTACTCGATAATGAGTTATATTCGATATGGTATAACCATGTTCAGGAAACCGCCCATGAGGCACTCGAGTATTTAAATTCATTTCAAGAAACAGAGCATGAATGACTCCTAAAGAAATTCTTACGGTGCTTCGTTCGGTTCACCGACTGACTGATCTTACCTGCCCGTACTTTGAAGATCTTAGGCCTTCTGGCATGGAAATCATTAACTGTGAAAGCCGATTTTCTACCGCACCATATGAACAAATGCTCAGTTTGAGATTCCGCCGTACAGGGAAGATGATCTACCGGCCGCTCTGTCATGGATGTTCGCTCTGTTTGCCTGTACGCCTTAATGTACATGAATTTACCATAAGCAAATCACAAAAGCATGTACTGGAACGCAATAAAGATACTTCATGTGAATTAGTATCACTGAGCTATCATCCTGAATATCTTGCGCTCTACAATACCTATCTCATAAAAAAACATGGTTCTGAACCGCATACAGAAGAACAGTATATTTTTGAACATCATCAGAGTCCATTTCAAAATCATTCAAAAATTTTGGCTTGTTATCGGACCAATGAAACCGGGAAAGTGCTTGTAGCACTGAGCTATATTGATATACTTCCCGACAGTATATCCAGCTGTTACTGTGTTTATGATATAGAACATTACAGTAAACTCAGTCTTGGAATTTTTACCATGCTTAAAGAGATAGAACTGTGTAAGACATTAGGGCTACACTGGTATTATCCTGGATTCTGGGTTGCTGGCTGTAAAACCATGGAATATAAAGCAAATTTCGGGCCGTTAGAATATTGTCTTCATGGGAATTGGACACCTCTTACTCCGGAAAAGAAAGAATCGATTCGCACACTATCTTCAATTTTATCCGAGCTCTATAATAATTGACCTTACTGGTGTTACATGCTACACTTTTTTGACTTTGCCCGAAACGAGGCACGGTAATACATCTGAAACTATTCTTACAAACAGGAAGGCAGTAATGAAATCGACAACTGATACTCAAGACCAGAACAACAAATCCAAACCTAAAAAAAACTCAAACACACTGGTCTATGTTGGCACCATAGTCATTCTTGTTCTGACTATTATAGCATTTGTTTTGATTCCTTCAGTTTCAGCTCCTAGCAGCGGTAACTCTTCCAACTTTACTTTTGGCTATTGGAAAAATAAGCCAATCCAGTACGCGTATCAAAATGCATTTTTTAATGAAGTAGCCCGAATCAAACAATACTATGAGCAAAGTGGGTACAATATAAACTCTAACCCTTATTTTAGCTTCCAGATATATAACCAGGCATACCAGAATGTTGTGGTTATGACTGCACTGCAGGAAATGGCTGAAAGTTATGGTTTTAGCGCAAGTAAAGACTACATAAACAAAAAAGTTACCGAAAGTTCGGTATTCCAGGAAAATGGTAAATTTTCTATGCGACTTTACCAGAACAGTTCCTATGCTACAAAACTTGCAATTTATAAAGAAATAGAAGAAAACATAGTACGAAGCCGCTTCCTCAATACGCTGTTTGCTGTTCAGAATAGTTCTAAAGAAATTGAATTTATTAAAAAAATGGGACAAAAAAATCGGGAAATTGAATATGTAAGCCTACCACTTTCTTCTTATCCTGACTCAGAAAAATTGGCATTTGCTGCAACACATCCGGAACCCTTTAGGAAAATTAAACTCTCCCGCATTACCTTTAGTGGTTCAGAATCAGAAGCAAAAAACATTGCAGCTCAGCTTGAAAGCGGGAAACTCGATTTTGCTCAAGCAGCAAAACAGTATTCGGTAGATGCATACAAAGAATCTGGCGGAGCTATGGGTTGGAAGTACTACTGGGAACTCCGTGCTGATTTTAAGGAAATCAAACAGCTCGATGAACTCTTTACCTTCAAAGCAGGAACTATCAGCTCCGTAATTCCTTCATCAACTGGGACATTCCTCATTTTTAAGGTTGAGGAAGAAATGCAGAACACCGATCCTTCTGCTCCCGACTTTATAAAATCAATAACCGATTATATGAACTCCTATGAGCGTGGCACCATGGAAACATGGCTTTTAAATAAGGCAAAACTGCTTGTTCAGAATGCAGTCGAAGGCTCATTTGAAAAAATGGCAAAGGCAGAAAACTTGACAATTAAGCAGACAAAACCATTCCCGCTCAATTATGGCAATGCATTAAATACGCAGTATTTCCCATTACTCGGCACTATCGATACTACTGATACTCCCGAACTTGCACAGGCTGAAACTAACGAACAATTTTTGCTCCAGGTTTGGAGTATTGCACCGGGAACACTGGGAGAACCGATACTGCTTGGAAATAATGTGATTATCTTTAGAGTCAAAGCAGAAACCATTCAGGAAGCAGATGCGCTCGCTATGCTTGACACCTTTTACTCCAGTGTTATTCAGCAAAGCATACAAACCGATTTGATTAACTGGATACTTTCAAGTCCAAACCATAAAAATAACTTTTATAAAACCTACACAAAGCTGTTTAAGCTCAATAGTTAATGATTGACAGCGAAATGGATCTTCCAGAACTTGTTCAAACAGAAGAAGGAAGCTCCTTATTTTATCGCGGCAAATGGCTCTATTCCCGGCAAAAACCGGTGAGTAGAGCCATTGCTTTAGCTCAATCAATTCCTCTTTTAGAAGAATGTATCTATCTTGTTTATTCTCCCTGTCTCTGGTATGGAGTTTGTGAACTGCTTACCCGGCTTCCACCATCTTCTGCAATACTGGCAATAGAATGCGATCCTGCACTTTACAGACTAGCTTCCGAAAACATGCCTGCTCGCATTAGAGACGCACTACAAGCCAGACGGCTTGCGTTTATAGCACAGGTGCCTGAATCACACTTCTTTAACACTATCAGCATTCTTGGACGGTTTCGTAAGGTGCAGGAAGTACTGCTATCTTCCGGCTGGACAATATTTCCCGAATACTATAAAGCGCTCCCTCAAACGATTCTTAAATACTTTTCAGATTACTATCGAAGCAGAATCACACTCACCCGTTTAGGAAGACTCTGGATACGAAACACGCTAAAAAACCTGCTTGCTCTGCCTGCCATTCCTGCTCCCCTACCACACACAGCAAAACCCGTGCTCGTCTGCGGAGCAGGAGTATCACTCTACAATGCACTGCAATGGATTTCCATAAACAGAGATAGGTTTTTTATTCTGGCGTGTGATACGGCATTTGGAACACTGCGGGATGCTGGTATAGTACCAGATAGCATTGTCTGCCTCGATGCCCAATTTTACAATGTTATTGATCTTATTGGTAACAAAGAAAAAGGCATCGTGCCTCATGGATTTCTCGACATGAGCGCTCACCCTTCTCTCTTTAAAAACATATTTCAATCGATTACGCCACTCATGACCATGTGGGCTCAAACAGAACTGCTAGCAACTATTAAAGCACAGCCTTATGATTTTTTAATAGTAGATCCATATGGTTCAGTTGGTTTAACAGCACTATCGCTCGCTCACCTCATTGCAGAAAAGGAAATCTGGATTACAGGACTTGATTTTGCATTTCCCCCCGGCTGGACACATGCACCAGCAACACACATTGACCGATATGAGATGATGCACGAAAACCGACTGTACAAGAGAAAGCTTTCCTGGAACATGACTTACCGAGAAGGTTCAAATAAAGTTACTAGTTTTTTACGAAGCGATCCGGCACTGAATATGTACCATGCACTATGTAATACCTTGATCGAGCAGTTTAGAGATGACTGCATTATTGTGGATATGCGTCGCAATACAGGATTACCACTCGGTAAAGCCGTGCGTGTATGCAGCGAACCAGATTTCATACGATTTGATGGCACCATGAACACTTGGTCACTCAAGCAGCAAAATCAAAACGAAAATCTTGAGGGCTCACCTGCTTTCAGAGGCATACATTCCATGCAATCAGAAAAAAAGAACTCACTCTTTTATCCCCTTATTGCAAATGAATATAAAAAAATCAACGAACTTCGTGAAATGCTCAAGTATGGCGCGGATCCTGAACTGCTAAGGAGTAAACTAGCCAGACTGGATTATCTTTTTATTCATTTCCCCGACTATGAACGCGTTCAATCACTTGAACTTGATTTACTCAAACGCATTGCATGTGAGTGTGAGTACTGGATGTATTTTATAAAAAAAATCTGTCCTGAATGCGCGAACCATTAATCATTGTCATCTTCCCGTTCACGGAGTACAGCCATGAATGCTTCCTGGTCCAACTCTACATCTCCAATCATCTTCATGCGCTTTTTACCCTCTTTTTGTTTTTCAAGCAGTTTACGCTTTCTCGTTATATCGCCGCCATAGCATTTTGCCAGCACATCCTTTCGTACCGGATTAACTGTTTCTCGAGCTATAATTGTACCACCAATTGCTGCCTGTATTGCAATCTTAAATTGCTGACGCGGTATCGATTTCTGGAGCCGTTCGCAGACAATTCTGCCCCGTTCGTACGCATTGTCTTTAAATACAAGCTGAGCCAGCGCATCTACTGGTTTTCCGTTTAGGAGGATATCAAGCTTTACAAGCTGTGTAGGTCTATAACCGATAATATCGTAATCAAAGCTCGCATAGCCCCTGCTTGTGCTCTTAAGCTTGTCATAAAAATCAAAAAGCACTTCGGCAAGCGGCATTTCAAAAACAAGCTCAACACGTTTTTCATCGAGATGTAAAAACGATGTTTGCACACCACGCTTATTAACACAGAGTGTTATCAGGTTGCCAATATAAGGCACGGGAGTGATAATCTGCGCTTTTATATAGGGTTCTTCTGCTGCTTCAATAATTGAAGGGTCAGGGTAATCTGCAGGATTATCTATAATCCATGTTTCACCCTTTTTGTTTGTGAGTCGATACTGCACACTAGGTGCAGTCATTATAATTGCCTGATCATATTCTCGTTCAAGGCGCTCTTGAAATACTTCCAGATGCAGCATACCTAAAAAGCCGCACCTAAAACCAAAACCAAGAGCAGCTGATGAATCTTTTTCATATATTAGTGATGCATCATTGAGCTTGAGTTTTTCAATCGCTGCTTTAAGCTCTTCATACTCAGCAGCATCAATGGGATACACTGAACTAAAAACAACTGGCTTTACTTCCTTAAAACCGGGAAGCGGCTCCTGTGCCGGATTGTCTGCCGTTGTGATGGTATCTCCTACACGCACATCGGAAATGTTTTTAATGCCAGCAATCATATAGCCAACCTCACCCGCAGTAAGGCCATCATTTTTTTCTAAATTGAGCTTAAAGTATCCGGTTTCTTCTATTTCATATTCAGCGCCACTATTCATGAGCTTGAGTTTTGTACCCGGCTTCAATGTCCCTTCAAACATTCGTATATGGACAATAACTCCCCGATAGGGATCATAGTGGCTGTCAAAAATCAACGCGCGAGCGGGAGCATCGGGCTGTCCCTGTGGAGCTGGAATCCGCTCAACAATGGCTTCAAGCAAATCATCAATACCAATACCCATTTTGCCAGAGACACAGAGCGCAGTGTCTCCATCAAGACCAAGTTCATTCGTTATTTGATGCCGTGCTTCCTCTATATTTGCAGCGGGCATATCGATTTTGTTAATTACGGGCACTATTTCAAGATTGTGTTCGAGCGCCATATACATATTGGACACAGTCTGAGCTTCTACGCCCTGTGTCGCATCAACGAGCAGCACAGCTCCTTCACACGAACTTATTGCTCGTGAAACTTCGTACGAAAAATCAACGTGTCCTGGAGTATCAACAAGATTCAGCACATAGTCGTTTCCATCGCGAGCGGTATAATGCAGTGTTACAGCCTGGCTCTTGATGGTTATACCGCGCTCGCGCTCAATATCCATAGAGTCAAGAATCTGATCTTGCATTTTGCGCTGATCAATAATACGTGCTCGCTCTATAAAACGGTCTGCAAGTGTCGACTTTCCATGATCTATATGTGCAATGATACAAAAATTCCGTATTTTGGTTCTGTCATACATGCGTGCATACTAACTTGTATAGCTAAATTTTGCAATATCGGCACATTCGTATTAAAGCTGATACGATACACCTGGCTCTACGATTTCTACATCTGGAATACCTTTCGATAGAAGATATGTCTGCAAATGCGTCAAGGAATCATCTTCGCCATGCACAAGGAATACTTTTTTAAGCATGCTCCTATCCATTTTTTCTAACCACGCCCAGGTCTCTTCATAGTCAGCATGAGCACTAAAAGCATGAATTTGCTCTATTTTCGCCTGTACTTTATAGGTATCACCAAAGATTCGTACTTCCTTTTGCCCATCCATGAGGCGTCGACCTAATGTATCAGCAGCCATAAATCCGACAAGCAATATAGTATTTTTAGAATCCTGAATATTGTTTGCAAGATGATGCAAAATGCGTCCTGCTTCGCACATACCATCAGCAGAAATAATAACTGCAGGTTCTTTGATTGAGTTAATCTTTTTTGATTCTTCAACACTGCTTGCAAAATGCAATTCATTGAATCCAAACGGATTCTTATGGTGCACCATAAATGCATCATATGTTTCCTGATCGTAACACTCAGGGTGTACCTGAAAAATGCTTGTTGCATTGATTGCCATGGGAGAATCAACATAAATAGGTATGCTGGGAATCTTTTTGTCATCAATGAGCAAATGAAAATAGAATATTAATTCCTGTGTTCGTTCAATTGCAAATGCCGGAATGATAATTTTTCCGCCCTGTTGTACAGTTCTATTGACAATAGCTGCAAGCTTTACAAGTGCATCATCAACTTTTTCATGCAACCGGTTGCCATATGTTGATTCGAGTATGAGATATTCAACAGGCTTCATCGGCTCTGGGTCCCGGATAATAGGTTTATCATTTCTTCCAAGATCGCCAGAAAATCCAATTCGCAATGATCTTCCATTGTTTTCTGAAATATCAAGTATTGTTAACGCTGAACCTAAAATGTGTCCTGCATCACGAAATTCCATTCGGACACCATCAAGTATGGTAAATGATCGGTTATAATTTACCGTCAAAAACTGTCCTGCTGTTTTAATGACATCCAGCTCATCATAGAGCGGTTTCCAGGTAAATTGTTCACCTTTTTTTGCAGCCTGTTTTCCTAAAAACAGTGCATCGGAAGCCTGTATCCGGGCAGAATCCAGCATCACAATATTTGCTAAATCACGAGTTGCTGGTGTAGAGATAATGTTGCCATTAAAACCACGTTTTACAAGCAGCGGTAATAAGCCACAGTGATCATAGTGTCCGTGCGTAAGAATTACCGCATCTATTCCCGATGGATCTTTTACCAGTGCCCTGTTTTTCTCATCAGTCTCTTTGCGTTTGCCCTGAAATGCACCGCAGTCAATCAGTATCCTGTGATTATCAATTGAAAGCACGTGCTTTGAACCGGTAACCTCACGTGCTGCACCTTCTGAACATAATGTTATAGCCATACTTACAGTGTAAAATATGAAACTACAAATTACAAGCTGTCTCTTGAGCGAATCCTTATATGGATGTGATTGTCATAGTATGATGAAAAACTTATACTTTTCTTATTCCAATACTACAACAACTCCAGTTTATCATGGTATTATCACTAAAACTATTAGACTGGATACAACAAACAAAAAGGTGTATATAACATGGACAATTCAATTGATACATTTTGTTCCTGGAGCGGTGGAAAAGATTGCTGTTTAGCTTTGCATCGTTTTCGTCAAAAGAATCCCGATAAAGTCATTGCGCTTCTTACAATGTTAAAAAATGAAAATAATCAAACTTATGGCCATTTTATTACCGAAAGTATTCTTAAACGACAGGCAGAAGCAATGGGGTTAAAAATTTATTTTGGTTATTCAAATTTTGATGATTATGAAGAAAAGTGGTGTTTAGAGATAGGTAAATTAAAAGAATTAGGCATAAAATCTGCCATTTTTGGTGATATTGACTTAGATGAACATTATGTCTGGATTGCTCGAGTTATGGAAAAAATGAATCTCAAAATGGAAATGCCTTTATGGAAGGAAAAAAGACTTGATGTAATAAATGAGGCTGTGGATACTGGATATAAAATAAAAATTATTTCTGTTAAAAACGGGAAATGTTCACCTAAATATTTAGGTGCAATGCTTGACAAAGAAACTATACAAAACTTATTAAATGAAAATATCGATCCTTCAGCAGAAGGTGGAGAATTTCATACATTAGTAACTGACGGACCTTATTTTAATAAAAGTTTAACGTTCAAATTTAGAGGAATTGTGAATAAGTATAATCATACATATCTGGATTTAATTTAATGTCTCGCGGTACAACTTTTGAATAAGAGGTGTTACAACATCACTTTATTTTCTTATTTTTTATTGACGATTACTTTTTTCTCATTTACAATGGTAGCGGTTCTTTTGTGAACCATAATTCTGGAGCAGCTTTTTGCTCCATGGAGGTAATATGAAACGTTATGTACTTGCTCTGATGGCAATGCTATGTATCGCTGCCATCCCGCTTGCTGCGCAGGCAACTCCATTCCCGGGACTTACCCGGTACACACTGGATAATGGACTTGAGGTTTTTATCCTTGAAAACCATGCAGTTCCGTTAGCCAGAATTCAAATAACATTCCGCTGCGGTGCCATTACACAAACACCAGAAACAGCAGGTCTCTTTCATCTCTATGAACATCTTTTGTTCAAAGGCAATTCAAAATATAAAACAGAAACCGAATTTTCAGCAGCCATGACTGATCTTGGCGTTTCTGAATGGAATGGCGGAACATCGACTGAATATGTTACCTACTATTTTACCGTGCCATCCTCAAAACTAGATGCAGGCATTGAATTCTGGTCATGGGCAATCCGTGAACCATTGTTTGACCCAGAAGAACTTGCTATAGAAAAAGATGTTGTTGTCAATGAAATAAACGCAGAACTTGGCGATCCGGATCATATTTACAATGCTGCAATGAATAAATACATGTTCTCAAAATTCCCCTGGCGCCGCGACGTTGGAGGATTTGAAAAGGCAATCCGCTCTGCTACCCCTGCAGTAATGCGAACCATCCAAAACACCTACTACATTCCAAACAATGCCGCAATCTTCATATCTGGTGATGTTAATCCAAAAACAGTACTCGAAATGGTAAAAAAATGGTTTGGGACTTGGAAAAAAGGGGCTGACCCTTGGAAAAAACCCCTTCCTCCTCATCCAACACCTGCTGTAACAAAACCGCTCTACCTTGTAATTCCCGATGACTCCTTACCACAGGGTATTGCGTACA
This sequence comes from Spirochaetota bacterium, assembly GCA_029547205.1. GTDB lineage: Bacteria > Spirochaetota > Spirochaetia > Treponematales > UBA12059 > JAKPPT01. The sequence continues at coordinate 98,079 of JAKPPT010000020.1, read as the reverse complement.
TGCAGATCTCATACCGAGGACCCGATGTGCTTGCAGATCCTGCTGCAACTTATGCTGCTGATGTGTGGGGATATCTTGTCGATAACCCCGATGGTGCATTCAAAAACACTATCAATGATAAAGTTCCTGGTCTCTATAACAAAGATTACATTAATGCATACTACTATACACAACGTGATGGCGGACAAATTTTCTTTTCAACATATTTCTTTGTGAACCAGAACCTTCCTATGGCAGAACGGGCACTCAAGTACTTTAAGCCTGTTGTAATCGATGAAGTAGTTAAGAGTATCGTTTCTAATCCCAACTATTTTGCTCGGAAAGAGTATGATACAGTAAAAGCCATTATGGAGGATCATGACCTTATCAGTCTTGAAAATCCAGAGGGTTTTATGAGCACCCTTTCATTCTGGTGGTCAGTCGCTTCCACCGATTACTATTTTGGCTATGTACCAAACATGAAAAAAGTTACTCAAAAGGAAATTGCAGCATTCCTTACAAAGTATGTTCTTAACAATACTGAAATCATTGTGATCCGAGCAAATCCTGATGACGTAGCTGCTGAAAAAAAATCACTTGCTGATGCAGGATTTATTACAATAACAGAAGAAAATGCCTTCTGGTGGAGAGATGCAAAATGAAAGCACTAAGAAAAATTATTATTCTTGTAGCAGTGTTTACCCTGCTTATGCCTGTTTTTGGACAGGCTCAATCATTTTATGAACTCAATAAAGGCTCAATAACAGTTAAAACCTTATCAAATGGGATACCTGTTATTATTAAGAAGAATCCTGCTAATAAAGTATACAATCTTAAAATTGTACTGAAGGGCGGTGTTGCACTGCTCAAGCCTGAACAGGCTGGACTTGAAGCGCTTACCTTAGCATTAATGACCCGCGGTTCAGAAAAATACAATTATGAATTCTTAAAACGCACCATGTATGAAAAATCGTCATCAATTTCATACAGCGCAGTCGGATATGACTATTCCACTTTTGATCTCAATACACTGGACAAATACTGGAAAGAACTCTTTCCTGTATTTGCCGATGTTTTTATGAACCCGAGTATGCTCCCGGATATGTTCAAGCAGGTTCAGAATGATCTCAAAGTCGCTGCACAAAAATCGACAACCGATCAGTATGAATTCACAGTTACCGAACTTCACAAAGCAATGTTTGCTGGACACCCCTATGCAATTGAAGCTAAGGGTACTGTACAAACCATTACCGCTTTGACCCTCGATGATGTCAAGAGTTTCTACAATGCAACAATTGGAGCAGAGCGTTTGTTTATCGTTGCTGTCGGTAACTTTGATGAAGCTGCACTGCTCAAAGATCTCGAAGCAACTTTTGGGAAAATTCAGAAAAAAAATATTACTATTCCTGAAGTGCCCAAATGGACCCCAAAAGCGGATTTAATGCTTGTCCCCTTTAAAAATGCTCGCGGTGTTGCACATGTACGCGGCGACTACCCCATTGCACCAGTAACCGATAAAGATTTTCTTGTTCAACAGTTTGCAAACTCTATTCTCAATGAGCTTCTTTTCAGTATTGTCCGCACCGACAATGGCGGATGCTACTCGGTTTGGGCAAACGCACATGGGTTTAAAAATAGCTACGGTTCACTCGTAGTATTTAAGACCAATAAACCAAGCAGCGCTAAGCTCTGGGTTGACCAGGCAATTAAATTGCTTGCTTCCGGAAAAACACTCAACATTAAGGGTAAGGGTGATAAGTATGCACCGCTCACCGAAACTATCGGTGCTTATAAGGCAAAGTACATTAATACATTCTTTGGCAACCAGGTTACCAATGCCGAACAAGGTAGCCAGCTTGCATCGAGTTTCATCTATTTTAATGATCCATATGAATACCTGCGGCTTGCTGACAAAATCAATGCAATTACTCCAGAAGATGTCATCCGAGTAGTTAATAAAACACTCGTGAATGGCACTATTACCTGGATTGTTGTAAGTGATCAAGCTTCACTGAATTCAGTAAACAAAGATAATTTCTCAAAGTTTACTGCACAATGAATTTTCTAAAGGTCTGTGCTTGCATAGTTTCTAGTACAGATCAAAATTGATACAAAACTGCCCTCCATGGAGGGCAGTTTTTTTATTCTATACGCTGCATTTCAATAATTGATGGGATTTTCTTTATATTTTTTTCAGCACGTTTTAGCTGACCAGGATTGCTATGACTGATGAGCACATAGCCTGCAAGGTGATCATGTTCAATTTCAAATTTCCCTTCAAGCAGCTTGCCACCATCTTTTCGAATGGCATTATCAATTTCAGAAAAAAGATTATACGTTTTGTGAGCTCGAATAAAAAATCTGTGCTGAGTTTCAGGCATTGACTCCCACTGAACAGGAATAGCCCGTTCAGGGAATTCGGTAATATACTGTAGATTTCTGCAACTCTTTCTATGAACAATAATGCCTCGACCTCGTGAAATATATCCAATAATTTCATCGCCAGCACGAGGTTTACAGCATGATGCAATTCGGATGAGATATCCTTTTCCTCCCTGTACAGTTATACCCGCCTTATCGGGATCAAATTCTTTTTTGTACTCTTCAGCCGTAAATTCAAGTGGTATGGTTTCTGGTGTTGTTTCCTGTGGTTTATGCTGTTCCTGCTGACGCTTATCGATTTGACGGCTGGCAACGATATTATGTTCAATCGCAAGTACACGTTCATTGTTCATAAGCCACTGCCGAATTTTGGAACGAGCTTTAGATGTCTTTACCGATTGCAGCCAGTTGATATTTGGATGAGCAGAAGGGCTTGTAACTATTTCTATTACCTGTGCATTTTCGAGTGGTGTTACCAGAGAAACTATTGCACCATTTGCTTTCGCCATATGACAGTGAATGCCTACATCTGTATGCACGGCAAAAGCAAAATCCAGAGCGGTTGAACCAGCAGGAAGCTCTATTGCATCACCTTTGGGTGTAAAGAGAATAATTGAATCCTTTAAGAGTTCCTGCTTGATTTCCTGCAAGAAATATTCACCCGATTCGAGCATAGTTGCCCAATTTTTCATTTTATTTATGATGGGCAGATTGCTTACATCAACAATTTCTGATGTCGATCCTTTTTTATATAACCAGTGAGATGCAATACCAAACTCTGCAACCTGATGCATTTCATATGTTCGAATCTGGATTTCAAGTATTTTACCGTTTTGAGTAATCACTGTTGTATGTAAACTTTGATAGCCATTTGACTTTGGCATGGCAATATAATCTTTGAATCGACCATCAAGTGGTTTCCAGAGCGTATGAATTATTCCTAACATTGTATAGCAATCATTTTGCGACTCACAAAAAACACGTAAGCCTAACAAATCAAACAATTCATCTGCAGATTTTGAACGTTTCCGCAATTTCTGATATATAGAATAAAAGTGTTTTGCTCTCGTGGTAATTTCTACCTGTAAGCCTTCTTGTTTAGCTTTATTAAGTAATTCCTGTTTTGCAGATTCAAGAAACCTATCGCGTTCATCTTTCTTTTCCTGAACAAGCGCTTTAATTTGCTTATATGCATCATTATTTAATTCCTTAAGCGATAGATCCTCCAGTTCATCTTTCATCCAGCTGATACCGAGCCGATCTGCAAGCGGAGCAAATATATCAATACATTCTGCTGCAATTCGCTTCCGGTCTTCTTCTTCGAGGTATTTAAGCGTACGCATATTATCAAGCTTATCTGCCAGCTTAATAATGATAATGCGAATATCTTTTATCATTGCAAAAAGTATTTTTCGTACAGTTTCCGCTGCTTGTATGGTTTTATTTTTAGCATGCACCTCAGCTATTTTTTGCAAATCTTCAAGAAATGTTACTATTTTTTTACCAAAATTACTTTCAATATACTTTTTGTGTTCATCAGTAAGCTGAACATGATGCAACAGAGCTGCAATAATTGAATAAGCATCAAGTCCCATATCAGCCAATATTCCGGCGACCCGAACAGGGTGTTCACTTTCTGGCTCTCCTGATATTCGAAGCTTATTTCCAGCTACCATTACAGAATATGCCAGTGCATGTTGAATCTGTTCTTTTTCCTGCCCGCTAAATAGCTCTAAAATTTTTCCACTGTCAGCTGAGTACTTCATTTTTTACTCCAAATACAATTCGATCATGTCCAGCAAGATCTTTATATACTGTGATATCAGTAAAACCTGTTTTGGAATACATTTCACATACTGATAATGCCTGTTCTTCACCTATTTCCACAAGAAGTGCTCCGCCTTCCTGCAATTTTTTATATGCGTCTGGAATTAGCTTTCGATAAATATCCAGTCCATCTACTCCACCATCAAGCGCTATTCGCGGTTCTTTAAGTTTTTTTTCCATAAGCATGTTTGTGTAATCAGTTGAAACATAGGGCGGGTTTGCAGTTATGCACATAAATGTTCCAGGAACAGCATCGAGCAGATTACTTTCAAAGTACGGTATTTCGTACCCCACTATTGCTACCATGTTTGTTTTACAAACAGCAAGCGCATCTTTAGAAATATCTGAAACACTGACATCGATAAGCGGAAGCATTGCTTTTACACTGATGCCTACACAACCGGAGCCAGTACAGGTATCATGGTACCGTATAGTTTTTTGCTGCTCATCAGAAATATTTTGTAATACTTTTTGTAAAAAAACTAGCGTATGCTCAACGAGAAGTTCGGTTTCAGGCCTCGGTACTAGAACTGAAGGTGTTATTTTAAATTTATAATTAAAAAATTCTTTTTCACCAACAATGTAGGCAATGGCTTCACCTGCAAGTCGTCGATTGACAAACAATTCAAATTCTGCCTGTTCCTGCTGTTGCAATACAACATCACTATGAATTAGTAAAAACTCACGTGATCTTTTTAGGACATGAGCAAGGAGTATTTGTGCATCAAGGGAAGCAGATTCAAAACCTGCATCAGCCAGCTTTCTGCCTGCTTCCCTGAGGAGCGAACCAGCAGTGAAAGCCATAGCTCTACTCCATGCTCAGGAAGCCTTGAGGGCTTCTTCCTTGTGTTTAATAGCTAATGCCGTGAGTACCTCTTCAATATCACCAAGCATAAAGAGGTCCAGCTTATAGAGTGTCAAATCAATGCGGTGATCGGTAACTCTGTTCTGGGGAAAATTGTACGTCCGAATGCGTTCCGAGCGATCACCTGTCCCTATTTGATTTTTACGGGTTTCAGCTCGTTCTGCCTGCTTCTTTTCTTCTTCAAGCTCAAACAAGCGAGAGCGAAGAATACGCATTGCTTTTGCTTTATTTTTTATTTGACTTTTTTCGTCCTGGCAATGCACGGTTATACCGGTTGGCAAATGTGTAATTCGTACTGCAGAATCAGTAGTATTAACACACTGACCACCAGGACCACCTGCCCGCATAACATCAATGCGTAAATCTTCCTGTTTTATTTCTATTTCTGTTTCTTCTACTTCAGGCAATACTGCAACGGTAACTGCACTCGTGTGTACTCGTCCCGATGCCTCGGTATCTGGCACACGCTGGACGCGGTGTACTCCGCTCTCATACCGCAGGAGACCATAAACGCCTTCTCCACTTACAGAAAAAATTATTTCTTTATAACCACCCAGTTCAGTCTCGCTAGCACTCATCACTTCGAGCTTCCAGCCTTTTTTATCAGCATAGCGGCCATACATGCGGAATAAATCAGCTGCAAAGAGTGCAGCTTCATCCCCACCGGTTCCCGCTCGTATTTCCATGATAATACCTTTATCGTTTAAAGGATCGGGAGGAATGAGGAGTTCAGTTATTTTTTCCTGTAATTCATTGAGTCGGGCTTCGAGTATTCGAGCCTCTTCATGAGCCATTTTTTTAAGCTCAGGATCGGACTCAGTCTCCACCATTTCACGTGCTTGTACCAATTGGGATTCAGTTGAAAGGTATTCCTGATATGCCTCTTGCAGCCGTACACAATAGGCACGTTCTTTCATGAGCTCTTTGTATTTTTTTTGATCCCTCAGCACGCTGCCTTCATCAATCAGCGCATCGATTTCTGCAAGTCGTTGTGTAACAGTGTTCAGGCGGTCAAGCACAGTATTAATGCTCCTTAAAATAGGGACAGGTATAAATAACTAGCTGTATCTCATCATCCGGGTTTCCATTAAATGCCTCTTCTGCAGTGTCAACCGCTAGCCTTAACTTTCGATGCAAAACACAATTGCAGGCATACAGGCATAATGGGCACGCTCCATTACCACGATTATTAATATTCAGCTTCATAGTTGCAAGCATAGCAAACATTACATGATTACTCAATATCAAAGCCAGTTGCAGTGAACGGTATTTCAGGGTATAGTACTTCGCATGTTAGATATTAAATTTGTCAAAGAAAATCTTGATGCAGTACGAACCAATATCAAGAATAGGTTTATGCAGGCAGACCCTGATCTTGCTGTAAAACTCTATGATGAACGAAATCAGACTTTACAGCTCTTAGAAGAAAAACGTAAGCGCCGCAATGAAGTAGCAGAAGCCATGAAAGGCAAGCTGGAACCACAAGAACGCACAACACTCATCGAAGAAGGTAAAGCAATTAAAGAATCAATTGCACAGCTCGAAACACTGCTCGCGGATCAAGAAGCACGGTATACAGCAGAACTCAGAAAAATCCCCAACATGGCGCATCCGGAAGCTCCCATTGGCAAAGAAGATAAAGACAATCTCGAAGTAAAACGAATTGGAACCGTACCAACATTTTCATTCACACCAAAAGATCATGTAACGCTGGGTTCTGAATTGGATATTATCGATTTTGATACCGCAGCACGTGTCACCGGAGCAAAATTCTACTATCTTAAAAATGAAGGGGTCATTTTAGAGTTAGCACTTGTTCGATATGCACTTGATAAGCTCATCGCTAAAGGCTTTGTACCGTTTATTACTCCAGATTTAGCTAAAACGGAGATACTCGAAGGAATTGGGTTTAACCCGCGCGGCTCAGAAAGCAATGTGTATACGGTAAACGACGAAGATCTCTGTCTCATTGGTACTGCAGAAATAACACTGGGCGGATACCACGCTAACGAAATCCTGCAAAAGGATAAACTGCCCTTAAAACTCGTCGGCGTATCACACTGTTTCAGACGAGAAGCCGGCGCAGCCGGGCAATTTTCTAAAGGGCTCTACCGGGTACACCAGTTTACAAAAGTGGAAATGTTTGTATATTGCCTACCCGAAGAATCTGACAAATATCATGAAGAGCTCAGACTCATCGAAGAAGAAATTTTCTCCAGCTTAGAAATTCCTTTCCGTGTCGTTGATACCTGTACCGGAGATCTCGGAGCTCCTGCATACCGAAAATGGGATCTCGAAGCATGGATGCCAGGAAGAAATGGTGGTGAATGGGGAGAAGTTACTTCGACATCTAACTGTACTGATTATCAAGCTCGACGCTTAAACATTCGCTATAAGGATGATGATGGCAAAAACAAGTTTGTTCACATGCTCAATGGAACTGCTATAGCCTGTTCACGGGCTATTGTTGCGCTGCTCGAAAATTTTCAGGAAGCAGATGGCTCTGTGCGCATACCCGCTTCATTAGTTCCCTACTGCGGTTTTGATAGAATTAAACCTAAAAAGTAACCAGTATTACTGACTATCCCTAGAAATACACAAGGGGCTGTCCAAAAAATCTTGGACAGCCCCTTTAATTAAATTTTCTCGTGCAATTGCTCGTTACTCAATAGATATGCTTTTGTAGTTTTAAGCGCCATTCTTTTCGTTCTTCTGATGTTTCCCATTCAATACGGCGTTTAATGGTAAAATGATTTCTAACATGGTCACTGAACTCAACAATTGCAAAAACCCCGCTCCCCATATAGAGCACCTGCTCTTTTGGACCAAGATTTTCTACCTTGTAAATTCTATCAATAACACAATCAAAATGTGCCGGCTCTCCCGTTTCTCTGTGTTCAATGGCAGCGGACATATCATAGATTGGTTGATTGCAATATGGACACACCGCTGATGGCACATCAAAAAGAACTTTATTCTCTGCAGTAGCGGCGTCAGAAAAACGATCTTTTGTCTTATTCTGTTTATCAGTGGTGTTTTTTTGCGGTCTCCACCGGTTATAGTTTGGCATCATGTTCCTCGTTATACGTATCTAAAAGTTCGGAGCTCAACACTTGAGCTATACGCAGAATGGCTGCATCGATATAGGTAGCATCATCAATTTTTTTCTTTAGCTCAGCCAGACGCATATCTTTATCTATACTTGCTTGAATAGACATTTTTGTCAATCTCATGAGTACTCCAGAAAAGCTTGCTCAATTAACTCAATTGTATCTGCAACGGTAACTACATCAAACTGTGCATGACAGTTATTATATTCTCGATGCACTTGCATAAAAAATTGAGCGCTTTCTGAAATTCTTTTTTGCTTTTGTTTATTGACAGTTACCGCTAGGCTCTCTTTCCCCGCACCAGCAATAGTTTTTACTTCAATAAAATGGATACGATTTTCATGCAGAGCAATAATATCAATTTCACCATACAAACATCTAAAATTAACTGCAAGTATAGTAAAATTTAATTTTACAAGAAATTCTACTGCACACTGTTCGGCATGTTTACCTGTTTCAACAGTGGACATACCTTATTTGAGTTCCTGCGGACTTATTGCCCGCACGATAAACAAAGCCTTTTCTTTAAGCAAATCAATCATGCTCCCTTCATGTTCCTGGAATACAGTACCGGTAGCATCGACAAGCAGACGAATTTTAGGCCTCAGCGGTGCCTGTGCGTGATTTTCTACTACCCGTGCAATTGCGGAGTTATTCAGGAGCACGAGCGAACCCACAGGATACACACCCATACTCTGTAAAAAAGCCTTGAGTACATCTGGATCAAACCTCCGCCCATTATCCGACATGAGGTGCTTCATAGCCTGATACCCTATCATAGAATTGCGATACGGTTTTTCACTGATCATTGCTTCAAAAGCATCAGCAACAGAAACGATCCGTGCCAGAATATCTATTTCTGCACCCTTTAATTTTCGGGGGTATCCTTCCCCATCCCAGCGTTCATGGTGCTGGAGTACAATAACGCCAACTTCATCTGGATACCCAAGTGTTCGAGTTACAAGCTGATACGAAAGCAACGGATGTGTTTTTATCTGCTGCAGTTCAGCTGGTGTCAGATTTCCATTTTTTTTAACAATTGCTTCTGGTATCTTTTGCATACCGATATCATGCAAAAGTGCTCCAGTTATAAGTGTTTTAAGCCGGTAATTAGGCAAAGCCATCACCTTACCAATTAAAAATGAAAAGATTGCTGTATTAACAGCACTCTGTGCATTTTGATCATGTTCAATATTTGCAGAAATAATTGCAGAAACAAGTGTTATTTCCTGTGTCTGTGCAAGTGTTAAAATCTTTTCAGATAAATCATCAACTGCATGTTTTTCGGGTTTTTCCTGCAAAGAAGCTAAAAACAGCGAAAAATCCATAATACTCTTTTTATACGCAGAATAGGCATCGACGTCCTGAAAAAGCTTTTTATTTTGTTCATCAGTTTCATCGAGAGGAGCTTCGGTCTTTGGTGCAGTGAGGGTTCCTTCCGAATAAACATGACTAATATCCCAGCGCTTGAGGTTTTCTATGTCACGAGCACGAATAGGAACACCTTCTGGAACGAATATATTCTCGCTATCCAGATAAGCGTCACTCGTAAAATAGTAACCTTCAACTAAATCTGATACAGCATACCGTTTTTTCATATCCACACTTTCCTTATTGCAACAAGAATTTCTGCAAGCAACTCCCAATATTCTTCAGGTACAAAAGTGCCTACATCCAAACTTGCAAATTGCTCAGCAAGCAGCGAATTTTCCACTATAGGAACATCATGCTCCTGAGCTTTTTTAATAATAGCATCAGCTGTCCAGCCTGAACCCCGTGCAACAATGAGCGGAGCTGGCAGGGCACGAGTATACCGTAGTGCTGCAGCTTTACTGTTCTTTCTCATACCCAGCACCTATACCAGCATTGATACCGCATAAGGCACAAGCTTGAATAACCTCTTTTTGTGAAATACACACAAGTCCTTGCTGTTCTGCAGAAGTACATTCTTTTTTATTGCTACTCCAGAACAAAACTTTTCCTGCCTCTAAAACTGCAAGCCGCTCAGCCTGTTCATCAGTACATTCTACTACCATGCGTTCAATTTTTTTTGTATAGTAATTATATACCATTCTGAGATACCCGGTCAAATTCAAAGAACCTTCTATAAAAGAAAAGGGTATATGTATCCAGGTAAAATGAGAAGCATATCTTCCATTCGTTTGAGATGTGTTCGTAGTAGTATGTCCCGCATGGTTCTTTTCCTGTTCTGTTGCCTTAAAACATTCGCTTACGAGCGCTTTAAATTGATTGATGATTGCATGCTTTTCCTCGGTTTCTGCAATCATTGCCTGTTTTTTGAATTGAGTCTGTCCCTCATTGTGCTCCCCTTGCTGTCCATGATTCGTGTGGCCATCCTCATAGTTGTGCTGACCGAGTGATCTAATTCTTGTAAGTAACTCGAGTGCTTTAAAAAACAGATCGCTATCAGTGTCATCGAGAGCCCGGATCACAGTAAGTGCATCACGATGAATTTCAGTTTCTAAAACGTGAATAATTTTACGAATGAGCGAAGGGGACAGTTTTAAGCCTTCAGAAATGGCTAGCAAAACAGCCTGTTGTGCGAGCGGTGAAGGCTGTATAGAAAAAGCGTGTAAAATGCTCAGTATTCTTTCCTGTAAGACTGGTAGAGCAATCAAATCACCTGAAACAGTACGGGTAAGTATATCAGTTTGAGCAATCACACGTTTATTCAATTGCTCATGAATAACTAATTTTTGTGTGCTTATGTTTTTTTTACTGCTGTCAGATTCTCTGCTAATGACAACATCAGCTGATGTTTTATCAGCTGATGCTTTATGCGAAACTATATGCTCAAAATTAACTGGCTTTATTGCCACATTATAGTAATCGGTAAATTACTCAGCAGATTTCATTGGTTTTCTGCCACCGATAAGCTCTTTAATGCGTGCTTTCTTTCCGATTGTATCGCGGATGTAGTACAGTTTGCTTCTTCGAACTTTGCCGTACCGGACAATTTCAACACCATCGATGCGCGGAGAACTATATGGGAATACACGTTCTACGCCAACACCATAAGAGTTTTTCCGTACGGTAAATGTTTTACCAATACCGCTATTCTTTATGGCAATAACGAGTCCTTCATAAGCCTGAATGCGTTCTGTTTTACCTTCAACAATTTTAAAGTTTACCTTAATTGTATCACCAACCTTAAAATCCGGAAGTTTCTTTATCTGTGCATTCTGTATTTTGTCAATCAGGTTCATCACTTACCCCCTGCTGTAAAATTTCCGTAATTAACCGCAAAACCTGCGGATCGAGCTTTTGTAACAGCTCTGGCCGGTACAATAATGTTTTTTCCAGCCGCTTTTTATATCTCCATGCCTGTATTTTTGCATGATGCCCCGAAAGCAATACCGGAGGCACCGGCATAGTATCATACTTTGCAGGTCTTGTATACTGGGGATACTCCAGAAGACCATCCGAAAAGCTTTCTTCCTCAAGCGATTCTTGAGTAATCACCCCCGGGATCAAGCGAAACACCGAATCGATGCATACAAGTGCCGCTGTCTCACCCGATGTGAGAATATAATTGCCAATAGAAATTTCATCATCAACATACTTATCGATAATACGTTGATCAATGCCTTCATAGTGCCCGCAGATCACAATTACATGCTGCTCTTTGCTCAATTCTTCTGCGTAGCGCTGGTTAAAAAGCCTACCACCCGGAGTCATGTACACAATACGGCTCTGCGGTGTACTGACAGACTGTATGGCTCGTTCAAGTGGTCCTGGCTGCATCAACATGCCAGCGCCACCGCCAAAGATTTCATCATCGCATTTATTATGCTTATTGCAAGCAAAATCTCTAATCTGCACAAGCGAGTACTCAATGTAACCACGCTTTACAGCACGAGCCATAATCGAACTTTCAAAAAATCCTTTGAGTATTTCAGGAAAAAGTGTCAGTATATCCAGTTTCACTCAAGTATCCACGGGGCTAAAAGCTCGATTTTCTTTTCCTGTATATCAACAGTCCCTATAAATTCATTTCGAAACGGCACTAATTTACTGGTCTGACCACACTGCACTTCCAATAGGTGTCCTCCTGCCGTTTCAAGCACACCCGTCACTATCCCTACACAGGCTGCACCATCCATTACGTTGCATCCGGTAAGATCCCCATAGTAATATTCATTTGCTTTTAATGGGGATGCTTTACTCCGTTCAACCCAAAGCTCCCACCCTACATAGTGTTGAGCCTGTTCAGCAGTTGTACAGTTTTTAAACCGTGCAATAATACTGCCTGCATGAAACTCACACGTTTCGATTTCTGCAGATTTAGTTTCCGAACCAAAACGGAGCATTACAGACGAAAGTGTTAAAAAATGATCAAACTCACCCGAAAATGATTCGATCTTAACCCGGCCATCAAGGCCGAATACCTTAACCACTTTTCCAATGGCTAATTCATTCATTACTCAGTCAAGAATCTGTAAACGAATATCTTTTTTTGTTCGTGCTGCTGTTGCAGATAACAAAACTCGAATCGCTTTTGCAATCCGTCCCTGTTTGCCAATAACTTTACCAACATCTCCTGGCGCTACTTTAAGTTCAATAACCGATCCCTGATCTGTTTCTACCATATTAACAGAAACAGAATTCGGATCATCAACCAGAGATTTTGCAATAAATTCAACGAGATCGCGTTCCATTTTTAATCCTTACCAATTATTTTGCGCAATCAGATACTGTATCATCCATTATGAAATGGTGATATGACAGCGCTTGAACAGTGATTTAACAGTATCGGTGGGTTCAGCACCGCGGGACAACCAGGTTTTTACCTTTTCTGCATTGAGCTGAACCTGTTTATCTTCAGCTTCAATTGGATGGTAATACCCTAACTCATCAAGTGTGCGCCCTTCACGAGGCTGTCTGCTATCAAGCACTACTACGCGATAGTATGGTCGTTTTTTTGTTCCAAATTTCTTGAGCCTTATTTTTACGCTCACATCAATCCTCCTGGAAAAATATAGCTACAGCTACAAATAAACAATGAGTACATGTAGTGTGTCTTTATACCGTAAAATTAAACCTTGGTCAATGTACTGCAGCAAGCACCTGGCTTCACGACACATTCTTCCTGACACCAACCATCTGATACGACGATCTCAAACAAACAGGCCTGTTTATTTCAAATATTATAATATTCTATTCAATAATTAAAAAACACCTCTTGCTTAACTTTCAATTCAGGTTTAGAATACGAACACGATGCTTAAAGCATCAATGTGTTTATAGAAAAACTTTAGTAAGGAGGCATTATGAACGCCTATATTCAGGAAGTTCTTGATGGACTTAAGGCACGGGCTCCATGGGAGACCGAATTCCTGCAAGCCGCAGAAGAAGTTTTGGAATCCATTGCACCACTCATTGAGCGAGATCCCAAATACAAAGCGCAGCGCATTCTTGAGCGCATTGTTGAACCAGAACGAGTTGTTATGTTCCGCGTTCCCTGGATTGATGACAAGGGTGAATATCGCGTGAACAGAGGATACCGTGTTCAGTTCAATAGCGCAATCGGTCCCTACAAGGGAGGACTCCGCTTCCATCCAAAAGTAACACTCTCTACGCTCAAATTCCTTGGTTTTGAGCAGATATTCAAAAACAGCCTGACTGGTCTTCCCATGGGTGGCGGAAAAGGCGGTTCTGATTTTGATCCAAACGGAAAGAGTGATAATGAAATCATGCGCTTCTGCCAGAGTTTTATGACAGAACTCTTCCGCCATATCGGTCCTGATACTGATGTTCCAGCAGGCGATATTGGTGTCGGCGGTCGTGAAGTGGGCTATCTCTTTGGTCAGTACAAGCGGCTCCAGAATGAATTTACCGGTGTATTGACTGGTAAGGGACTAACCTTCGGAGGTTCACTCATCCGGCCAGAAGCAACCGGCTTTGGAGCGACTTACTTTGCAGAAGAAATGCTTGCACTCAAAGGTGAAAGCCTCAAGGGAAAAACCGTTTCAGTATCCGGATTTGGTAATGTAGCATGGGGTGTTTGTATCAAAGCTTCTCAGCTTGGAGCAAAAGTTGTTACAATTTCCGGTCCAGACGGATATGTGTATGATCCAGATGGTATCGGAACACCTGAAAAATGGAAGTACCTCAAAGAAATGCTCATTATCGACCGCAACAAAGTTGAAAACTATGTTAAGAAATTCCCCAAAGCACAGTTCTTTGCAGGAAAGCGCCCCTGGGAACAGAAAGTCGACATTGCAATGCCCTGTGCTATACAGAATGAGCTTTCTGGCGAAGATGCGCAAACGCTCGTTGCAAATGGCGTTAAAGTTGTTGTTGAGGTTTCCAACATGGGTTGTACCCCAGAAGCATGGAAACTCTTCATTGAGAAGAAGATTCCCTTTGCTCCCGGCAAAGCAGCAAACGCTGGCGGCGTAGCAACCTCTGGTCTTGAAATGAGCCAGAACTCCATGAGACTTGCATGGAGTGCAGAAGAAGTCGATAAGCGGCTCCATGAAATCATGGTAAACATTCACAAAACCTGCGTCGAAACCGCAAAAGAATACGGCTTTGAAGGCAACTATGTTGTCGGTGCAAATATTGCAGGCTTCAAGAAAGTGGCTGACGCGATGATCGCACAAGGTTTAGTATAACAAGCATCATCTGATAGTTATACGGAACTATAAAAAAGGAGGAAAAGGCTGTCGCAAATGACAGCCTTTTTTATTTTAAGTTCGAGGCTCTAAAACATACACAGTATCATTACGGCGAACCGGTTCAGGAACTTTAAGACTAATAGTCAGACCCTTCCCCGCCTGCACAAGTGGATGTCCATCTTCCGACCAGGGTTCAGCAGCATCAACAAATACAGAACCGGTAGTCGGGCCTACCAGCAACACACGTACACCCTTATCTAAACCCGTATCGGTTGTTTCTATTTCTGCAACACCAATCTTTTTATAGAAATTTTTTACAATGCCGACACGCTTTCTTCTATAGTTTGCTTTTGAACCATGTACATCTGACCATTCCCCTAGTTTTCTCCCAAGGTAGTAGCCATCCCAGAAACCGCGGTTAAAGACATCGGCCAGTTTACTTTTTAAGCTTTGCATGAGCGCTGGGGAGTAATAGCCATCAGCAAGTGCACAGAGCGCTTCATGGTACGCTTCAGTTACTGTACGCACATATTCAGGCGGCCGTGCGCGTCCTTCTATTTTTAGCACAGAAACACCGGCACTGATGATTCTATCCAAAAAATCAATCGTACATAAATCTTTTGGCGACATTATGTGTTCATTATCAATTTCCAATTCAAAACCGTCTTCGATATCATGAACCCGATACCTGCGTCTGCATACCTGCATACACTGACCACGGTTTGCAGACGCACTGTACGTGTGCAGGCTCAGGTAGCATTTCCCGGAAATTGCCATGCAGAGCGCTCCATGCGCAAAAATTTCGATGCGTACAAGCTTGCCACTGGGACCAGTAATGCACCTATCACGTATTGCATCAGCAATGGTGTGTACTTGAGCGAGAGATAGTTCCCGTGCAAGAACCACTGTATCAGCCCATTGCGCAAAGTATTCCACTGCTCTGCTGTTTGAAATATTTTGCTGTGTAGATATATGAACCGAAAGATTCCTGGCTCGAGCATCCAGTATTACGGCAATATCGCTGGCAATAATCGCGTCAACACCGGCTCTTGCTGCCTCATCGAGCAAGCGTTCCATGATTGGTATATCGTTGTCGTAAATAATCGTATTAAGCGTGAGATATGCTTTAAGTCCATATTCATGCGCTCGCGCTGTCAGTGTATAAATATCGTTACTTACAAACATATCTGAAGAACCTGACCGCATATTCAAAGTATCTGCACCAAAATAAACAGCATCTGCATGCCCCTGCTTTGCTGCAACCAGCGATGCATACGATCCAACCGGTGCAAGTAACTCGATTTCATTTCGTCTCATACTGCTCAACCTTCTCGTAATCTGCTAGCGCTCATTATTTAAAGAGTACAATATACTATTAAAACGAACATGAAAACCTGTCATAAACAAGATTCCTGATATTCGCGCTACATACGTTTTATTATTCAAAATGCAGTTTCAAAATACGACTTTACATATTTTATTTTTCAGTGTACTATGAATAAAGATTCAACAAACGTTTCTTATATGATTGTAATGCTCACAGCATACATTCGAGCATATCAATGGTGAGGAGTAACTGCTATGATGGATTTTGACAGCGTTTTTTCATCGAACGCTCGTAATATGAAAAAAAGTGTCATTCGAGAACTGCTTAAACTGACTGCACGCCCTGAGATTATTTCATTTGCAGGTGGGCTTCCAGCTCCTGAAACGTTTCCGGTTGCTGACTTAAAAGAAGCTGCGGATCGCGTCTTCGAAAAAGAAGCCAAAAGTGCTTTACAGTATGGTACCACAGAAGGTGACAATGGTCTCAAAGAAGAAATAATAAAATTTGAAAACCGTCAGGGTGTTCAGCCTAAACCAGAAAATCTGCTAATTGTTTCAGCCAGCCAGCAGGCACTCGATATGGTTGCCAAAATACTCCTCGATCCGGGTGATTATGTGATCGCAGGCCGTCCTACCTATGTAGGAGCTATTCAGGCTATTCAATCGTATTCAGCACATGTGCTTGGCATTCCGTTTACTCCAGAACGCGATGGTTTTAATATGGAAATTCTTGAACGCGAATTCGCCAAAGCAAAAGCGCGTGGGAATAAAATAAAATATATTTATGTAATTCCTGATTTTCAAAATCCTGCAGGACTCTGCTGGAGCCTTGAAAAACGAAAGGCTCTTCTCGATTTTGCATACCGTAAGGATTTACTCATTGTAGAAGATTCCCCCTATCGGGAAATTCGCTTCCTCGGAGATCATCTACCTTCTATTTACCAGCTTGATCAACAGGGCGAAAACAGGGGTATCGTTATCAATCTCAAGACATTCTCAAAAATACTCTCTCCTGGCGTCCGTGTAGGCTGGATTATGGCACATGAAAAATTTATTGCCAAATGTGTGATTGCCAAGCAGGCTATGGATCTCTGCACCAATGTGTTTTCCCAAAAATGGCTTGCTGAATATATGCGCACGGGGAAACTCTACGACACCATCAAGAAAACCTGTGACAACTATCGGGAAAAGCGCAATAAAATGGTCGAATGCTTAGAAAAATACATGCCAAAACGCTGGGATGTTACCTGGACCAAACCCGAGGGGGGACTTTTCCTCTGGGTGAGCTTACCACATTATATCAACACCGATGAACTCATCATCAAAGCTGTCGAAGAAGAAAAAGTTGCCTATGTTGTTGGCTCTGCATTCTACTATGACAACCCTGAACACAACGCAATGCGCCTCAACTTCTCGTATTCAGATCCCGCAACAATCGAAGAAGGCATAAAACGACTCGCTCGCATTATCACCCGTGAAATTGAAACCTATGAATCCGGACACAGGGCAAAGACCAGCCCTGAAGGTCAATAAAAAATACTGCTGGGCTTATTAACCTAATAGCTCCCGCAATAGGTCTTCTCCTCCGCTCACCTACCTGCTGTCTGTCAGATAGCAGGTAGGTTTTTCTTGTAATCGATCATGAGAGGCATTATACTTATAATCATGAAGAAGCTGCATTATGTATTTTTTATATCCATACTCTGCATATTTACACCGCTTGTGCATGCTCAAAAACTCATCGAGCGGACCGTCGCAGTTTTTGATTTTGCCCCCATGAATAACAGCGAAGCTGATTATTCCAGCATCTGTGCAGATACTATTGCAATTGAACTGGAACGTATTGGCTATACAGTCATTGACACCAATATAATCCGAAAAAACTATAAAGGTTCATTACTTGACGAACCCGCTCTTATTGAGTTTGCAAAAACACAAAAAGCCGATGTCGTAGTCCTGGGTTTTTATGTAATAGAAGGCAACACGCTGCATGTTGGCGTGCGTGCCATTGACATTTTAACAGGGCTCAATGCAGTTGCTGCATTTAACACAGGCAAGGGCGGCGTCGCTGTTTTTGAAACCATCGACGATATCTCCGCAAAAGTAGCCCAGCGTATCCGCGAGGCTTTGCAGCCGCTGCCGGAAAGCGAGCTCATCATTTACCGGGAAGTAACCAAGGTAGAGACTACCACGGTGGAAGAAGTTGTGGAACAGGGAACACCGGTTACCATAATCTTGCAATCCAAGGACAACGGTGCGGAAGTTTTCATCGGCGAAACACTCCTTGGCGTCATCGAGAATGGGCAACTCGCTGTGGACACCAAGGAAGGGGCCGAGCTCATCATCACCATAAAAAAGCAGGGTTTCTATCCCAAAACAATACAATTTAAGGCAACGAGCAAAAAGCCTACGGTTACTGCGCGCGGACTCGTTCCCGTTTCCTATAACGAAGTGCAGGTTTTTGTGGCGAGCGACAGACCACTTGGGTTTAACGGCATGTATTCCCGCGCAATCTTCCCCGATATTTTCTATTACGGCGCGCAAAGCGGCTTCTTTGTCATTCCAATGGATTTCAACTTTGACACCGAGACGCATGACCCACGCGCTTTTTTTGAAATTCCGCTCTTTGTAACGCTTACCTTCTACCCCATAGGGCTGTTTAATCCACAGTATATCTTCCAACCGTATCTAAGGCTTGCAACGGGTGGAGAGTTGTACTTTGCTAATTTCCCCTCTCCTTTTCAATTTGGTGCAGCCACGATGAGGAGTATGGTTAGCTTTGGTATGACACTTATTCCCGGAACTATTGCCATGTCTGGTGAGCTACAGTTTGTCAGCCCATCTTACCTGAGCTGGGGTATCATTGGAGAGATTCCCTTTACGCTGCACCTGTGCATTGGAGTGAGGTACATATGGTAAAGAAACTTTCAATAGCGCTTACTATGGTTATGCTGTTCATGCAGACCGGATGTAACCTAGCGGTTTTGAATAACAACAGCTATGGCAAGTTTCTTGCGTCCTACATAACACCTGGCATCAAAGCCCAGGTACAATTAGATGCAGATTGCAGTTTCCTCGCTATCGATCCTGACTCAGATGGTATCTACGTTGTTCATAGCAACAATACAATTACCTACTATGACAGGGACCTCAAAAAGATTGGCACGTATACCTTCACAGGCTATTCTGCGGATTTTGGCTTCTCACGCTTCCCCGCAGCCTCGAAGAACATAGGGAGTGGCAGAATATCAATGGTGCCGTACAATAGGCTGCAGTGGATCATACTCTTCGGTGATACAAAGACATTTGTAGAAAAACGTCCAGCAATTCAAGTGCCAGAAAATTTTGTCCATGCTGTCCAGGAGAATGCAACTAAACCGTTTTCAATAAACGACGAGCCGCTCTGGTTTAGCAATACAGGCTCCCTTTGGCAAGGTACTAACAACTATCAGCATAATTTTTCCAATATGCCTCATCGGGTATACACGAACGGAAGCACACTCTATGCGCTTATTATCGAAAGCATAACCCCTCATTATGACACCAATACTGAAATCTATTCCATAAAACTATCAAGCAATGATTTTAATACAGAAGCAAACTCCCTTGATTCTACTGCTGTGGCTGACGGTCTTCTCAGGTTTTCTCTAGAAATTCCTATGGATTTACAGCCTCAGTACCTCTATGTAAATGACATTTTTATAGCTGTTATCGCTTCAAGGAATGACGGCGACTATCCAACGATCTGCACCTTATTGTCACGTTCGACGGGTAGAACCATACTAGTCTTAGCCCACAACAATCACCCGGAAATAGGCCATTACGGCTTTAGTGCTACTCGGATTTACTACGAAAAAATGAGGCAACTCTACGCAATCGAGGTGAAACCATGAAACAGCTACGCATTCTGTATCTAATCCTCTGTGTTAGCGCTGCCGCAGCGGTTATGGCGCAGACACCGAGGCCTGCCGGGGAAATTGAAAAAGACCTTGTTCCACAGGGAGTAAGCCTCCGCTATGATGAGAAGAGCCCCTTTGCAAAGCAGATCCAAACCATGATTGAGTACCTCAAAATTGCCTTTACCGAAAACACCAAAACAGTTTTTTCGGACGACAAGCCCGACGTGATATTCGACCTGTCGGCTGTCCAGAGCGGATCCACGTTTACGCTGACAATCAAGGGTACCCGCACCGATACCAAGGCTGAACTCCTCGTCAAATCAGCGAGCTTTCCCAATCTCAACCTGGGAACCGTCTATAAATTCCTTGAGGATACATCAAAGGAAGCAGGCCGGCTCCTTCCTCCGCTTCCCCAAAAGGAACGTGTGGTAGTAACCGAAAAGGTAGTTGAAAAAACCGAAGTCATCACCGTAGCGCGGGGTACTGTCATAACCTTCGAAGGACTCCCAGGAACATCCATAAACTTTATCAACCTAAAACGGAATGCCAAACTAGATGCCGAGGGCAAGTACACCTTGGAACAGGAACAGAATACTTCTATCAAGTTTCGCGCAAGCCTACCTGGCTATATTCCCATCGAGAAAACGATTTATATCGGCAAGGAAGATTTCGGTATATCACTCGATCTTAAAAAATTGCCAAACTTGGAAATGGAAGGAACACTCCGTTACGCTAATCTGGTTCCTGGAATCTACGCTCGCTACTACATGCTCCCGGGGTTTTTCAGCTTAACCGTTGGTGGTGAAACTTCGGCAATCGCTATCATCCCGTTCACGAAACCGCCCTTTCCGTATCTCGAAGCCTCTGCCGGTGCGAGCATACTCTTGGAAGATCCGCTCGCCTTTCTAAGCCTCGGAATGAGCCTGAGGCTTTTTGGACGCATTACACTCACAGGAAACGATATCTTCTTTCCTGCTGAGCTGCCTTTTGGTATTGCGTTCGATACAGCCATAAACTTTAGAGTGGTTCAAACCATCCGTTTAGCGATTGGCTTTACCATGCGGCTTGGTCCACTGTTGCCTGCGTATGTTCTTAACCACGAGATGCAACCGCAAACATCAATAGTGACAGCGATACCATCGACACTCTTTAAAGTTACAGCTCCCGAACCCTATGTAGCACTAAGGATTAGCTTATGAAAACGAGAATCCTACTAGCCATAGTTCTCATTGCATTGCTGGTTACACTCATATCCTGCAATATATTCATGTATGATAACCGTGAAATCCCCCCGCGGCAGATACCTGCTATGGAGCACATCTATACCAAACGGCTACCGGATGACATGCTCGGATACTTCGAATACTTTCCCAAAGCTGTGCTTTCTGGCAAACCAGAAGATACGAGCGTGCTCCTTATCCGTTACACTACTACTGAAACAGTCAACCCGGAACACAATCTTCTTTTTCTTTCCCGTGACTACATAACCGTGCTCAGCAATGATACTGGAGCAGACCCATGGTATCTCATGCGCCACGAACAAGGCCTGGGTTTTGCACTGCCGACCGGAAATACTGCTACCCGTGCCTTATATGAAATTAATTTTTCCGTTAATAATAGTGCAATTCTGACAAATGAGTATTTTACCTATGGAACTAATAATAATAATATATCTTCGTTATCTACTGCCCGAATTCCGCTTTACGACTTCCAGAACAAACGTTATATAGTGTTAGGTTACAATGACACTGATCTGGGAATATCACTCTACGATAGTATTACAACTGCATTTACATCACCGGTAAATTTTTATGATGTCACAGCAAGGCTCAAAGATGCCTTCTCGTTTCTTGACAACAGTACCTACCCAAACACAAGTTTCTGGAATGGAGGCTCGTTTTCCATTGAACAAGCAGAAACACTCAGCATCGAAAGGCTGCTCTTGCTCCGGATTACAAAAAGGAGCGCCTTAACTAACTTGACCGAGAGTTACCTCTTCCTCTTTGATACAAACAGTTCTACAATCGTAGGACCAAGACGGGTACTGGTACCACTTCCGTCGGTACTGTTCAAAGATGATGCGGGAGTTCCATGGGTGCTTCAGGCAGCTTCGAAGGATAGATACAGCACCACATTCCAGCTCCTTGACAGAACTCTAGCTATAAAGAAAAAAATTGTTGTCTATGGTAACTCAGTATATCCGCTCGGTATACAGACTATACATGGGGTAAACGGTCTTGTGTTCTTAACGAGTGCTGCACGATGGGGAACTCCAACGCTGTATTTCTCACTCTTTTTTCTGCCCTTATCTAAACTGGGAGGACTCTAATGAAGCAGTGTACAGTTTTGAAACTAATATGTCATGCAGGCTTCCTCATAGCGCTTGCAATTGCCGCTTTGTCTGCATCCTGCGATAGCAATCGGTTTTGCACCTCTGCTATACTCATCCATGAGTTCATTCCTCCAAATGTAGACTTCATCAAGCCTATCTACATAGCCGTAAATGACCGCCCCCAATTTAATGAAAGCTTTATAACACAAGGGATCGTGCTGCGGCCGGGAGATGCTCTTACAGAGTTGAGACTTGATCCTATTGTATATGAAATTAAAGATGAAAAGGAAGATCGCGATCTCCATGCGCGCGATGTATGGTTCCTCGTTGCAGAAGACACTAATGGAAGCGGCTATTTCGATACAGGCGACCGCTATATACCATTCTCCCAAATTAATCTTATTGATGGAGAAACTTTGGTACTAACTACTGTGGACTTCTCACATCCCATGTCATTTGCCACCAACACTGATATGCACACTATTTTGATACAGCATAGCAACCCCGAATTGGTTAATAAAGCCCATAAAATATTCTTGTATATCGAAGGGACACATTACCCCTTTTCAGACCCCTTGCTCTGCAAAAAGTTCGTATTCTGGTATGGTAATACTACAAATATTGCTAACTTTTTCTGGGACAAAGACGGCAATGGCAGTTTGTCTAACGGAGACTATAATACTATGGACATACCGGCGGGACAATTCCCCATGTATGGAAGCTACGTATTAAGTCCTTTGATGACCTATTAGCCGTCAATTCGCTGCGAACTTGTTTTTTTAGCGAAAAAAGGCTATTTTTATACGTAGTGAGTATTAAGACCGATAATGAGACCTCACTGATCGAGGGGGAAGACATTGAGCAAGCTTTCCCCGAGGAGTACGAGGTAGTTATGCTCAACGACGACTTTACTCCAATGGATTTTGTTGTGGATGTGCTCATAAGCATCTTTCACAAAAATCCTGTGGAAGCAACAAGGCTCATGCTGCTCGTGCATACTACAGGACGCGCAGCTGTTGGAGTATATACCTATGATATTGCATCAACAAAAATCAATGAAGTACATACAAGAGCACGAGCAGAGGGGTATCCACTTAAATGCATCATGAAGAGGGTATAAATTACTATGAAAGTTAGTGCGCAAGTACAAGCAATATTTAATGCTGCATACAATGAGGCTAAAATTCGCAACCATGAGTATCTTACACCGGAACATCTGCTCTATGCAGCTCTCTCGTTCCAGGAAGTACGTACGATTCTCCAAGCATGTTCTGTAGATATTGATCATATTGTTCGAGGTATGGAAACCTATTTTGAACAGAAAATACCTCAGGTAAAAGATAGAGAACCGGTTCAGACTACTGGATTCCAGAACGTTATAGAGCGGGCGGTGCTTCAATCGCAAAATGCTGGAAAGGATGAAGTCGGGATTCCCGAAGTGCTCGTGAGCATTTTTGATGAAGAAAAAAACTATTCAGCCTACTATCTTCGCAAAGCTGGAGTAAACAGACTCCAGCTTCTCGAAGTCATTTCACACAGCAGCATCGAAGAAATGAGTGAAGACTACTCAGAGGAAGGCTCGGAACAGGATACTGACGAGGAAGACTCATCGCAGACTACTCGTAAAAGCATTCTTGAACGCTTCACAACTAACCTGACACGGCTTGCCCAGGAAGGCAAACTCGATCCTGTTATAGGTAGAGAAGAAGAAATTGAACGCACTATTCAAGTACTCTGCAGGCGTATTAAAAACAATCCTATTCATGTTGGGGAAGCGGGTGTAGGGAAAACTGCTATCACGGAAGGGCTTGCTCAGCGTATTATTGATGGCACTGTGCCACCACTTCTTAAAAACTTTACTATATACCGCCTCGATATGGGATCTTTGCTTGCAGGGACTCGCTTCCGGGGTGATTTTGAAGAGCGAATTAAACGAGTCATTGATGAACTATTGAACCGTGATGATGTCATCCTCTATATTGATGAAATTCACACGATCATTGGAGCAGGTTCAGCAAGCAATGGCACACTTGACGCTTCCAATATGTTCAAACCTGCGCTCTCAAGCGGGAAACTGCGCTGTATTGGTTCTACAACGTATGATGAATACAAAAAATTCTTTGAAAAAGACAGAGCACTTTCTCGGCGTTTCCAGAAAATTGATATTGAAGAACCGACAACTGCTGAAGCGCTGGAAATACTCAAAGGTTTAAAATCCCGCTATGAAGCGTTTCACAAGGTTACCTACACCGATTCCGCACTGGAAGCTGCTGTCAATTTAACAGCGCTTTATGTGAATGACCGCCATTTGCCCGACAAAGCCATCGATGCAATCGACGAAACTGGTTCGTGGATTCGCATTAACGCATATAAGCAGGGGCTCTCTGAAACCGAAACAATTACAGTACAGGAATCCGATGTTGAAAAAATTGTGGCTAAAATGGCACGTATACCCGAAAAATCCGTAAGCGAAAGTGAAACACAAAAACTTGCAGAGCTTGAAACACGACTCAAAGCCACTGTATTTGGACAGGACACTGCAATAGAACAGGTAGTAAAAGCTATCAAACGGAGCCGAGCTGGCTTCCGCAGTCCGGACAAACCGGTTGCAAACTTCCTGTTTGTAGGACCAACAGGCGTTGGTAAAACCGAACTTGCTCGCAAACTGGCAGAAATTCTGGGGATCACGCTCCATCGGTTTGATATGAGCGAATACCAGGAAAAGCACACCGTAAGCAGGCTTATCGGTTCTCCGCCTGGCTATGTCGGTTACGAAGAAGGCGGACTCCTTACCGATGCTATCCGTAAAACACCGCATGCGGTGCTCCTGCTTGACGAAATAGAAAAGGCTCATCCCGATGTGTTTAATATTCTCCTCCAGATTATGGACTATGCCACCCTTACTGACAATCAGGGTCGGCGTGCCGATTTCCGTAATGTTATCCTCATTATGACGAGCAACGCCGGTGCCCGCGAAATCGGAAAGCCCCTCATCGGGTTTGGCGAGCGCAAGGAAACCGATGCTGCCATAAGCGATGCTGTCGAGAAAACCTTTACTCCTGAGTTCAGAAACAGGCTCGATGCAGTCATTCGCTTTAACCGTCTCCCTGAACCAATTATTGAACGCATTGTCATGAAAGCTATCGATGAATTCAGGCTTCAGCTTGCAGAAAAGCATGTCACGCTTGATATTACACCGCAGGCAGTGCGTTGGCTTGCAGATAGAGGCTACAGCGAGGAATTTGGAGCGAGGAATATCAACAGGCTTGTTGAGGATACAGTAAAAAGCTGGTACGTCGATGAGGTGCTGTTTGGACGGCTTGCTGCAGGTGGCAAAACCCTGGTTGATGTCGCTAACGACGCAATAACAATTACCGTTGTACCATAAGGTACCTATTCGCTATAGCTAAAACAGACAGCTTACATCATGAACTACAATTACGATTGGCTAAACGAATTTTCCTACATTGAGTTTCCGAAAATTCGTGACCATGATCCAGAAATTATATGCGCGGGGGGCATGCTTACTCCTGATTATTTGCTTTCAGCTTATAGTCAGGGAATATTTCCCTGGTACAACGATAATCAGCCTATTCTCTGGTGGTCACTCGATCCACGCTACGTACTATTTCCGGAAAAGCTGCATGTTTCAAAAACCATGCGGAAACTCCTCAAAAAAACACAGTACACAAGAACTGTCGACAAGGCTTTCCCCGATGTAATTCATGCCTGTGCCACTATGTACCGCCCCGGACAGGATGGTACATGGATCAATCCAGATATGATGGAGGCATACATCAGGCTCCACGCATTGGGATTTGCACACAGCGTTGAACTCTGGGATGGCAATAGCCTGGTTGGAGGCTTATATGGCGTGAGTCTGGGCAACATGTTTTTTGGCGAATCGATGTTTAGCCTTGTCGATGATGCTTCAAAACTGTCATTTATTCCGTTTGTCTGGCGTCTCATTGATGAAGGATTTTTCTTAATTGACTGCCAAATGGAAACTCATCACCTTGCGAGCCTAGGTGGTGAATCGATACCTCGCAGAGTTTACCTGGATATCCTGCGCCGGGCACTCGCTGCACCTACCAGACGTGGAAACTGGAACAAGCTCTGGGGGAATTACCCTCAATCCTCTACCTGGAACAAATTTTTTAATTCACAATCTCTGTGACACTACACCGCCTGTGACTTTTTTACATAATTTGCATTTTTGTAATATTGTAAAAATAAACAAGATACTTTATAATCAATTTAAAGTTCTTTAAGGAAGGTTACTATGGCAGAGACTATCCCTCAGCTTTTTTTGGAAAAAGCTCAAACTATTCCAGATATGGTGATGCAATACAGTAAAAAAAACGGGAAAGACTTTTCTCCAACAACCTATCGTGAAATGGCAGAAGAAGTTGCAACGCTCGCAGCTGGATTTCTGGAAATAGGGTTACAACGCGGTGACAACATTGGTTTTATTTCTGACAACCGGAAAGAATGGCTTATCTGTGATCTTGCTGTAACGGGACTTGGTGCAATCGATGTTCCCCGTGGCTGTGATACTATTGAACAGGATATTGCTTATATTCTTTCCTTTAGCGAGTGCAAATTTTGCATTACAGAGAATGATCGGCAGATACAAAAGATACTTGCTCGTAAAGACAGTATGCCGCTTCTTAAAACTATTATTTGCATTGATCCTCCGACAGAAGCGGTACAAAAATCTGCCCAAGCGGTAGGTCTTACCATCCATACGTATGCTGAACTTTTTGAAAAAGGTACCGTAAGACGCAAGGCAAAACCAGGAGAATACGAGCATGAAGTCGCTCTCGGTAAAAACACTGATACAGTAACCATTATCTTTACATCAGGAACTACTGGTGAACCCAAAGGCGTCATGCTCTGCCATCGCAATTTTCTATTCCAGATTGAAGCCTTCCCTAAACGGATCCGCATTAAAGAAGGACAGATATGGCTTTCGGTCTTGCCAATCTGGCATTCACTTGAACGAGCTGTGAACTATGCAATTATCGGTGTTGGTGCTACCATTGCATATTCAAAACCCGTGGGACAGATTATGCTTGCAGATCTTGTTGCTATTAAGCCGCAGTGGATGGTCAGTGTGCCGCGAATATGGGAATCGGTACTCGAAGGAGTATACCGCAACATCCGTCAGCAGAATCAGTTTAAACAAAAAATGTTTAATTTCTTTGTTGGAGTCAGCAAGGATTGGGCTAATTTTAGAAACCTGCTCCTAGGTAGATTACCCAATTTTGGCATACGTGCTCGCATTTTCGATATTCTCATTGCACTATTACCATTCATAGGCCTTGCTCCACTCCGTGGTCTCGCTGAGATTCTTGTATTTAAAAAAATCAAAGCAAAACTAGGCGGGAAATTTGTTGCCGGTATTTCTGGAGGCGGTGCTCTCCCCTACAATGTTGATACGTTTTTTGATGCCATTGGCATAAAGATTCTCGAAGGCTATGGACTCACTGAAACAGCTCCGGTGGTTACCTTGCGCTCACATCGCAGACCTGTCATTGGAACTGTTGGAGCTCCGCTCGATGGTACCGAAGTTAAAATTGTCGATGAACATGGCAAAACACTGGGGCACGGGAAAAAAGGTGTTGTCCTTATACGTGGACCGCAGGTTATGCAAGGTTACTATAAAAAACCCGATCTTACAAAAAAAGTTATAGATGACGATGGCTGGTTCAATTCTGGCGATATTGGCATGCTCACCAAAAATAATGAACTTAAACTCACTGGACGGGCAAAAGACACGATAGTGCTCCGCGGCGGTGAAAACGTTGAACCCGTTCCGCTTGAAAACAAGCTCAAAGAGAGTCAATATATCAAGCAAGTAGTTATCCTTGGACAGGATAAAAAATATCTGGCAGCCTTAATTGTTCCCGATCAGGATATGGTTATTCAATGGGCCAAAGATAACAATATTCCCTTCTTTGATTATGAGGAACTCATTAACCAGCCAGAAATTCGAGAGCTCATTGACTATGAAATCAATAGCCTTATCAATATTAAAAATGGATTCAGAGGGTTTGAACGAATATTTAAGTTCAAATTACTCTTAAAACCATTTGAGGTTGACCGTGAACTTTCTGCAAAACAGGAAGTAAAACGCCATGTGATCAATGAACTCTACAAAAAAGAGATAGATGATCTGTTTGAAGAATAACTAACTTGCGCGCTGGCAATAGTAAAACAGTCAAAATCAAGATGCGCGCTTTGCTTAACAGCACTTCAAAGATGCCCAGCTTGAGTACACTAAATATAAAAAGGAGCTCGTTGCGAGCTCCTTTTTTTTCTGCCCAGCAACACAACATTATTGCAATGTAAATACGACAACTGCACCAGTACCAAGAGACACATTGGGAACAAATGTAGAAAAATAATTATAAAACCCACTGACGTGCTGCTGTTCCAGAACTTCGGTCAATACTGCCTGTGCCTGAGTATCCGTAACAAACGCTGGCACAGAAATATCGCCTTCTCCTGATACAATCGATGCTTGCTGCTGAGTTACCTGGCGAGTCTGTCCTGTGACATTTTGTAATGCTACAACGCCATGGTGAACAATGAGCATGATACCATCAAAATCAAACCCTGTACCACGAACCGATGCAGTAGCTGTAGGGCTCGATACGGTAAAATCTGTTGTTTGATTCTGCTGAGGAGTTACCTCTACCGAAAGTTTACCCGTAGAAAGATATACCTGTGTGCTGGTACCGCTCTGAGTCTGTACAATTTCTTCGAGTTTCATTCGAGTAACGGGCTTTACTAAAATGGAACTGTTATTGACAGTAAGCACAGCAGAGCTTTTAAACCCGGTTGATATCATGGTTCCTTTTGGGAGGAGCTCTCCTTCTTTCGCTGCTCTCCAATCTTTGCCGGGAAGCTGAACCTCAACTTTTCCCGCAAGCTTACTAATGGTAGCTTGTAGTGGCTTATTCTGTGCAAAGACTGCAGCTGCTCCAGTCAGTATCACAACAAGAAACATCGTGCAAACTTTTTTATACATAATTGTCCTCCATTGTGTTATAAGTTTAATACAAAATTTAGCAGTACTTTCCATTCCATAGGTGCATCTGATGGATATGCACCAAGTGTATTTGGAACAAATACTCCTCCACCCATTAGTAAAGCAAAATCGCTCACTACCTGCCATACAAATTGCATGCCATATTCGCTGCCAATAAATTGACTTTCCGAATTAGGTGCATAACCAGCAGGAATTATTGTTCCCTCACGGAGAAGTATATCACCATGAAGTGCAAAAATCATTGTTGCAAGCGGAGCAAATGAAAATTCTGCACTGATAGCTGTTGCATCGCTATAAATACCATGTGCATAGCGTGATACTGATAAAAGCCGTATCGGAGCATAGGATACAAAATCTCCCGTTACACTACCGGAAGTGAAAAGATTGATTGTAAGTGTTGAACGTAAAAATGAAGGAATACTGGCTTTAAATTCCGCACCATAGGCATAGCTGAGAGCTATTTCCGGATCGATAACCATTGAAAGAATACCAAAACCACTCAACGAAAAATAGTTGTTGATATGCCAGGCACATCGTGGCTCATAATACAGAGAATGTGTGGGAGTTCCCGCCGGATTAAGATCAAACTGAGACCAGAACTCAAAACCAATATCAAAGCCTCTTAAAAAATCATCCAGTTTATAACCCACCATAGCTAATAAACGCGGAGTTACAAAGTACTGGTTATCATCAACAAATACTGCAGCATCATCATCGTCTATCAAAATAAGTGCATCATTTTTGTAAAGGAAACCTAAATACCCAAGCTGTATATCGAATCGGGAATTTCCAGTTAAGAAATTTAAAGAAAATCCATCATATAAGCCACTGTATATTGATGTGGTGAAATCAGCTGTCTCAAGTCGTCCTAACATTATGGTTAAACGAGAATTGCTCAGTGATGGTTTATAAGAAAAATATGTTTTACCAACATCAAAACGATATGGTTTATATGCAGTAGATGCAGTACTGAAATCTCCAGCAAATTCATAGAACCCGGACACATACAAGTTGATATTTGAAGTTATTGGAAGACTTATCCAGAGTAACGCTCGATTATTCTGGCTGACATTCCAATCTTCGATATAACTATACACAGTTGTATTGCTGACTGTTAGGCCAAAATCCCACGCAAACAATGACATTGAAAGGCTTAGTATTACAATTAAACTTATATTTTTTATTTTCATTTATCTAACCCCTTTAATTCAGCAGCAATACGGACTATCCGTAATGCCAACGCTCCATCTACATAGGCTTGAGGGTCAATAGTCCTGGGAATCAATCCTTTATATACGAGTTCTCTGAATCCATACCGCGGCCCAGGGAAAAGTGTATACATCAGTCCACCGTTTATTCCAAATGCCTTCATAACAAGGTAGGCAAATTGTGCAACAGTAATTGGATTATCAGGATTCCCAGTTTGCTTAATCCATTTTCGCTTAAGAGCTTCTTCTAAAGCAACCTTTTGTTGGACAGTATCCTGATATTCTCCATTCCCCACAAAAACAAGATATGCTGCCTGGCTAAAGGTAATCTGCTTACTGCTCAGGATTTCATCAAGGAAAACAGCTGATTGCGCAAAAAGCTGGTATAATACAATAACATAGACTACTACTAAAAATTTTTTCATCAATCCCCCTTAAATTGATACAATTATATAATACTGCAGTGCCAAAGTTTTTTCTAGTTTTTATATACGTATTTAGTATTTGACAAGACAATACTTACGATTGAAAATAGGTAGTATGCAATAAACAAAAAGGAGCAAGCAATGGACAAAAATAAAAAGTCATCAAATCGCACAGTGATTATTAGCATTGTCGCAGGAACAATTGCTATTGTTTTTGCTCTGCTCAGTTTATTTGCATTCTGGCAACCAGTAGAGTACGCACTGTACGATGTATTCTTAAAACTAAAACCTTCAATTCAGGAAGATAAAAGCCTTATCATTATCGATGTCGATGATAAATCAATTATAGAAAAAGGTGACTGGCCATGGCCTCGCAGCAATGTAGCCAAAATTCTTGAAATTTTAACGCTTGCTCAGGCACAAAACCTGGTATTTGATATAGAATTTCTTGAAAACAGCCCCATGAGTGTAGACCGGCAATATCTCATGTATGGTCTACCGCTTGATTTTTCCATAGCATTTGCTGATATTGGCGATAATATCGAATATTCATTTTCAATGCTCAAAGCAAAACAAAC
The DNA here is from genome assembly GCA_029547205.1 of Spirochaetota bacterium. Classification (GTDB taxonomy): domain Bacteria; phylum Spirochaetota; class Spirochaetia; order Treponematales; family UBA12059; genus JAKPPT01. The sequence continues at coordinate 66,450 of JAKPPT010000020.1, read as the reverse complement.
CACATTTGATGAACTCTTGCCCCTGCTGCTTGATAGCATTGCAGATTCAAAAAAGACTCTTCTATCCAACACATACAAAGTTGCTATAGAAAACGATATCTATCTTGGTCAAGCTATGCGCCTCTTTGGTAGCACTTACACGACACTCAATTTACAAAAAGATGCAACAGTAGGAGGAAGACAAACTAAAGAACTTAAAAATTATGCTCAAAGTAATTTTTCGTATAAAAATATTATACATAATTTCCCATGGAGTATTGAATATGTCGACTATCTTGTCCCTATAAGAGAAGTATCCGAAAATGCCAAAAGTGCTGGCTTTACTAACGTGACTATCGATAAAGATGGAACGAGAAGAAGAATTAAACTTATAGAAAAAGTTGGTGAAGCATTTTATCTACAGCTTGCGTTTAGACCTCTTGTTGCTCTCATGGGCGATCCGGAAATAGTACTTCAAAAACATGCAATTATTCTTAAAGATGCGCTTTTACAGGGTGAAAAAAAGACAATAATAATTCCTGTAGACAATCACGGGAATATGCTTATCAATTGGCCTAAAAAAACATATAGAAACAGCTTTGACCATATTTCTGCAATTGAATTGCTTGCACTAACTGATACCGAAGAGCAGATTTTTTCTATTTTACAAAAATTAAAAACAAGCAAACTCTGGACATACTGCAGTCTTGGATACCAGCCGATTGATGAAGCATTGAATGCATATACTGCAATGCTTACCTCAAAAACAATCGCATTAGAAACAGGTGAACAGTTTGCAAAAGAACAGTGGATTACCGACCGCAATCAATTTTTTAGGATTCTTGATCAGTTTATACAGGCACAGTATGGCAGTGAAATTGTTTCTGTCATTGATACACTACAAGCGCCATTGTCTGTCAAACAAACGCTCAAAGACGATGGTGTTGCGCTCAATGCCCTTTTTACGGATCTTGCCTCTACTGTAAAAGCCTTTCACGAAAGCTACACTGCAGTTATAAAAAGACTTGCGAATAAATTTTGTATTGTTGGCTGGTCAGCAACAGGTACCACCGATATTGGCGTAAATCCTTTTGAAGAAAAATATATAAATATTGGCACACACGCAGCCGTCGTTAATACTATTTTAAATAACAAATTTCTTGTTGAAGGACCCAGTTGGCTCAGTGCATTACTCTGTATCATTTTAAGCATAGTAATTGTTCTGGTTATTTCACTGCTTACCGATCATCCTGCTTTAAGAATAATCTCCGGAATAGTTTATATAGCTATTTGTTTTATCGTAGTTTATTTTATTTTCCTAATAACCGGAACATTTATTAAGTTTGTAGCGCCAGCTTTAAGCATACTCATTTCCTACCTTTCTGCAATTCTTATTTCGATTATATTTAGCGAGCGTGAAAAAAGTTTTATAAAAAAAGCTTTTGGTACATACTTATCCAAAGACATTATTAAAGAAATCATTGGAAATCCTGCATTGTTAAAATTGGGTGGAGAACAAAAATATATTACAGCATTGTTTACTGATGTTAAAGGCTTTTCGACCATTTCAGAACAGCTCAGTCCAGAACAGCTTGTATTTTTACTGAATATTTATCTTTCACGCATGAGCGATATTATTCTTGCCAATCAGGGAACAATTGATAAATTTGAGGGAGATGCAATCATTTCCTTTTTTGGAGCGCCTGTCTGGAATGAGAACCATGCACGCAATGCATGTATTTCTGCAATAAGAATGAAACAGGCCGAGAGTGAACTTAACGAGAAAATACTTGCAGAAAAGCTTTCTCCAAATCCTCTGTTAACCAGAATTGGAATTAATACTGGTGATATGGTTGTCGGAAACATGGGTACTGAACAAAAAATGAATTACACCATTATGGGAAATGCTGTCAATCTGGCATCGCGTCTGGAAGGAGTGAATAAACAATACGGGAGCTGGATTCTTATCAGTGAAGAAACGTATAAGAATGCAGGTGACGGCTTTGTTGTTCGTGTTTTCGATAGAGTTCGTGTCGTTGGCATATCTACCCCTATTCAGCTCTATGAGCTCGTTGGCATTGAAAGCGAGATGTCTTCGGAGGATATAAGTTTTATTCAACAGTTTAATCAAGCTCATGAACTGTTTGAACAAAAATTATACGAAGAAAGCCAAAAAGCCTTTAGCGCACTGCTCAAAATCAAAGCAGATGATGCACCTGCAAAAACATTTTTATCTCGATGCGATAACTTTATAAAAAACCCACCCCGAAAAGACTGGGATGGAGTATTCAATTTAACGGAAAAATAAAATTATTCGTGAAGCTACATGAACAGAGATTTTGGATTTATTATGGTTTCTGTCCAGCTATTTTTTCTCGTATGATTGTATAGCAATATGTAGCAAACAAGAGTCCTATAACTCCTATTGATATATATAAAAATATCCATTTTGTTGCTGTCAGAGTGCTAGCAAGCAAAGCACTCGTTTTACCAACCCCTTGCAACATTATGTACGATACAGTGATATTCTCTGCTATATCTAAAATGCCTGTCAACAAAGGCAGTATATAAATAACCATGAGCCATTTTGGTTGTTTAAGTCTTTTAATAAAAAATGCGCATACTGTAAGCAAAAGCAATACATATAAAATGGGAAATGCAAGGTCGAATGTAAACGCATTGCTAACATATAATTTTCTCTGTTCGGGGCTATACCACTGATATTTTTCTAAAACAGAATCAGGACTGTAATAAAGATTAGTATCAAACGCAGCAAACTCAGGAACAGGCTCATTAAAAGCAAGCTTCCAGCTAAAAGAAGCAATAATCACAAAAATAATTAGCATGAGCAGAGACGGGATAAGCATCTTTGAAAGAAAATTTGTTATTCGAGACATGTTTCAAATATAGAATAGTACATGTAGCCTGTCAAATCTAATTATTATTTTGTTTCAATTTTTCAATGTAATTTATAAGCTTATTAAGTGAAACCGGTTTAGGAAACACTACACTTTCTGAGATGGACTCAAGTTTGCTAAGCATTTCGCACGAAGTATAACCTGTTGTAAAAACTATCATTGCTTTTGAAAATTTTCTTATCTCTTTTGCAACATCAATGCCACTCATCATTCCTGCAAGTAAAATATCAAGAATAATAATTTCAGGCTCTTTTTCTTGTACTAAACGAATGCCTTTATCACCTTCAGCTTCAATCCCAAGACAGATGTGGCCTGCAGATTCCAAACACCGCTGCATATGTAAAGCAATTAAATACTCATCTTCTATAATAACAAATGTCATATTACACCTTATACCCGTAATGAGTACCGTATAAGAGCAAATTCTATCTGGACAGTAGTGCCATTAATAATAGAAGCTTTGCCAATTAACTGTTTTTCTAGAAGATCAATAATTAGTTTCATTCTATCACCATTAAAGAAATCCTTGCTTTCTAATTTATTACCACCCCCACAACAAGTAATTGTGAATAAACCAACTTCATTGCTGATTTTTTTATATTCTATTTCTATTCTAAGATATTCTTCATTAAAGGTTTTTTTTGGAAAATTTATCATACTGATTATCATCTCATAAAGTACAAAACCCAATGGCAACGCAATATCAAATAGCAGCTTATCTTCGATGATATGAGGACAGGTCAAATAAAATTTTCGCTTTGTATTATGCTGTACAAATAGGTCAATAAAACCATTAATAAATTCACTAATTCTTATTGAAGAAAAATCTTCAGAATTTTCAACCAATCCAAAAACAAGCGACATTATTGCGATATGGGCATCAATATTTTCTGCATACTGCAACACGGCATCATTTTTTGTATTCCATGCGTTAATATACAGTAACGAGGAAATTACAGCCATATTATTTCTTGATCTATGCAGGAGCTCATACAAATATATTTTATTTTTATCCAGAGCAGATTCAGTGTTTTTAACTAATGCAAGTGCCTCATTTAAATTATTATTTGCATTGAGCAATGCACTGGTCTTTCTATTTACCTGCTGTTTTAATAAAAGTGAAAAAAGTAAAAAAGCAATCATTAAAGCTACAACAATTGGAATGAGAATGATTAAATAGCGAGGAATATAAGAAATCGGTCTCTCATGAAGCCACCATGACAGTGATTTATAATATTCTGAACGAGGATCATTGAACATTCGAGTCAGTTCTCCATCTATTACTGTGAGTAACTCTTTATTTGTATTTTTTTTAACAGCAAAATGCAAAGTCGTTGTTTCAATAATAATAGGTGTTATTGCAAGTTTTTTATTGTTTTGTGTATATCCATAAAATCTACTCACTACAGCACCATCAGCATCACCGTTATCTACTGCACTAATAAGGTCATCATACGTTCCATAGCTCAATAGTTCTATTGATACTCCCAGTTTTGTCTGTATGTCTTTGCATAGTTCTTCCTGGATAGATCCTTTTAACACCGCAAGTTTTTTCCCCTCCAGATCTTTTAAATCATTATAGATGGTACCTGGCTTTACAGCTACCTGAATCCACGACAGTAATACCGGGATGTGCATAAAATCAAGAAAATTCTCACGTTCATGGGAATATGCTACATCGGGAAGGATATCAATAATTCCTCTTTCCAACTTATCTAAAAGCTCATTCCATGTGCCATATACATACATGAGATTCCATCGATTCTTTTTTGCTATTGCCTGTAAAATATCAATAAAAATTCCTTCGGGTTCACCAGTATAAGAAACATTTATTTTGGGCGGGTTTTTATAGACACCAACAATGATATTGTTTACATCATCAGCATATATACTGTTTTCAGAACTTATTAACGTGAAGATAGCTAGAAAAATACAAAGTAAACCTTTTTTTTCATCAGCAGATTTCTCCCTGAGACTATGCAATCTGCCCACATTTTAATTAAGTCTGCTTGAATCTGATACATATTTAAGTATAATGCACACATTTTTAAATTCAACAACCATGAGCTTGTTTCCTAATCCTTCTACTATCTATAATTGCAAATAATGGTTATACTTATCTCAATAGTCAGAACAATCATATTGTTCTGAAACAGATGGGAGCATTGCAATGAATTCAAACATAGCAGCTATCGAACAAGCATTTGGAAAACTTTACAGTATTGTACAAAAACTCAGAGCTCCAGATGGTTGCCCCTGGGACAGAGAACAGACACCTGAAACTATTAGAGGCAACCTTATTGAAGAAGCATATGAGCTCGTAGAAGCCATCAATGAAGGAAATCCAGAACATATCCAGGAAGAGCTTGGCGATATGTTTCTTTTACCGGTAATGTTTGCTGTAATGTATGATGAAGAGGGAGCTATTCAAACCACTCAAGTTCTCAATGGCATTACAGAAAAAATTATCAGGCGGCACCCTCATGTATTTGGCGACGCAGAAGCCAACACTCCCGATGAAGTTGTCAAACAGTGGAATGCAATAAAAGTATCTCAAGAAGGAAAACGAGAAAAAACATCCATGCTTGATACAGTAAAGCGAGGGCTTCCACCACTGGAACGGGCATATAAAATTCAGCAAGCTGCAGCTAAAGCAGGTTTTGACTGGCAAAGTGCTGATGGCGCATGGGAAAAAATGTTCGAAGAACTATCCGAAGCTCGCGAGGCATGCATCAAGCTGGAATGTGATACAAAAAACGGTAATGAAAATAATCAGGCTCAACTAGAAGAGGAATTGGGTGATTTGCTGTTTTCTCTCATCAATGTTGCCCGGAAACACCATGTTGACCCATCGCTTGCATTACAGCGAACGATAGACAAATTTTCATATCGTTTCCACTATGTCGAGCAACGAATGAAAGAAAAAGGTATTCTTATGGAGCAAAGTAACCTACATATAATGGACCAATTTTGGGAAGAAGCTAAACATTAATATATACGACGGCGCCTATATTTTCTTAAAGCAACAGCATATTTTTTAATAATGTTTATATCTTTTTGAAGCTTATCCATAGGAAGTCCAGGATATGGGCGGATAATTACATAGCGTGCCATATCTGGACTGTCGAACTGTTCATCAAAAGCATCGAGATACTGACTCCATTCTTCCTCATAGGTACAAAGACTGCGTGGTTCCCCCTGTGGAGTAATAAACCGAGAAGTTAGTATGCCAATGTAACCTTTGAGTTCGGTAAAAATATTCATAATTACATCAAAAGGCATCGTGAATAGAGGTTCCCATGCTAGTTTTACAAACTCATGACCTATTTCTTTGATGAGATATGAAGCACGACTGTAAGTATTTAACATTGATGCTGCATCGAGATTGTAACAGAGACAAATTCCTTTATCACCTGCTAGGTTACCTAACCGTTGACTGGTCTTAATAAACAGGGTCTCTTCTTTTGCAATATTGTGAGTTTCCTGAGGAGCCCAGACTCGAATTGTAGACGTTCCTAAAGCTGTTGCTGTTTCAAGAATTTTTTTAAAAATCGTTTCGTCATGCTGACAAACTCTAAAAAGCGTGCCATAGCTTGCAACGGAAAAACCAGAATAGAGTGTTGCTTTCATGTATTCACTGGCTTTTTCAGTATCACCCTCATCAATAAAACCATCTGACGTCCATTCAATTGCATCAACCTGAAGCCTTTGTGCAAGCTTCAGAATTTCATCGGGACTATAATCTATAAATGATGACGATGATAATGCAGTATGAATCATGCCCTTTCCTGATTGTCTACTATCTATATAACAATATCATGAATTACGAAAATCTACAAATATTTATTGAAAAATCCTTTTACTTCTCTGCCAGGTAAGGTTATACTAAAGCTGACATGTTACAGCTAGTTCAGGAAACGAACCACATTAAAATTGTTTATAATAATTGCACATTCTTCGTACATACACCCTGGAAACCGGCACTCAAGATTCTTGCAGCCAGGAATGAAAAACGCTACTTTATTCCAATACGTCATATTACAGCAGCACAAACTGATATTCGTAGCATTACACTAACCTGTGCAGGATTGATTGAAGTTGTAATCCAGGAAAAACAAGACGCGCTGCTCATAACATATCCAGTACTGCCAGCAGATACGGAAGCTGTTTTTGTTACCTGCATAACCAACAAAAATTTTTATATTATTGATATCTGGAAGCATAAAAAATTTACTGTAAAACGAAAATTCTCCCGCGAAATTCCAGGACCTTACATGTATAGCACAGGCACATTCATTGCAAGTGTACAAAAAGGCACAATAAAAATAAAAAAAACAGCTAAACATCTCACACTTAAAACACCTCCAGAAGGATTTGCTGTAGCCTGTGATGAAAACTTTTATCAATCGGCATCTACCATTCATAGCTTGATGTGTAAGCACACAGCAAACAATTTACCTCCAGTTGGAATTTATTTTCTTGGCGGCGGGGGCGATATTGCTTTATCATGTAAGGTTCAAACATTACTTGATGCACATATACCCGCTCAGGGTGTTATATTTGCAGACCTTTTTCCTGATTCATCGCTCACTCAATCTGCAGGGTTATCGCGTTATCCCGATCTCAAAGGAGAAACGTACTGTTATGCTCAGTCGGGTATGATACCAGGTGCATTACTGCCAATAGATCTAGAACTGGCAAATAAACAGACAACTATTCATTACTCACAAGAAATATTCAAAACGCTAAAAAATACAGGCATTGCATTATTAGGTTTACATTCGCGTTCATCAATGCCATACTTCTCACTTAAAGAATTAGCAGAATATGCTATGAAAAATGCAACCCAGAATAATTTCCCAGTTAGTTTCAGCTACGCTGAAACACTCCCAATACGACACACCTATCAATTATATTACCTCACCCCATCACAAACATCAATTCAGCGAATTACAATGCTGTGGAGGGCTTCATATGGTGCTTTTTCAATTATTGCTCCAACTATAAAACTTGCTATGAATATATGGAATGATTGTTCTGCATTTATGATGGCTCTCGAATTTGCTGTTTTTTCTCCTATACTGGTTCTTGATATTGATACTACATCGGAAAGAACAATTCCTTTTATGACTCAACAGCAAGGTAAAATCTTACAAACAATGCTTGAATTATACACACAACTAAAACCATATCACAATTTCTGTTTACAAAACTTAATAACTCATCAAGCTCCGGTTCACTATTTTCCACAATACATAAAAAAACAGGATTACTTTACAAATACATTCATGTATGGTCCTGATTTGCTCATTGGGCTCCGTTCCACCAGTCATCAAAAGCAACTAATGTTAAAACTTCCTGAAGGTACATGGATACATTTCTGGACAGGACTGCAATACGAGAGTGGCTCTGTAGTAATAAATGTTCCTCCGGGGTATCCAGCAATATTTTATAAGCCAGAAAGTAAATTTGCCGATTTATTTGATTCTATTAGAAGAACTGGAAAAGAAATCTAAAACATAGTAGATTTATGTACATGAAATTATTTTCCACCGCAATGGCAGTAATAGGCTCTTTGATAATTTCACTTGGTCTTGTCCTTCAGAAACGAGGAGTTGCATGGTTCAGGCATACAAACAAAAATTCTGCAGAATATAAACTATTAAGAAATATATGGTTCATCGGCTTTGTACTTAATAACTTGCTTTCTATATTCTATTATTTTGCACTCAAAGGCTTGAGTGCTTCTGTTGTAGGCGCTATGATGGGTTTAAATATTATTTTTAGCGCTCTATTTTCCAGGTTAATCCTAAAGGAACACCTGTCAAAAACTATTATAACCCTCTCACTAATACTGGTCTTCTTTATTGCACTAGCAAACCTGACAAGCGCTGAAGAAACGACAACTGCTGTCCCAGCTGCATTTGAAATTTATCTTTTTTTTATATTACCATTTTGTATAACTACACTTGCACAATTGCTAAAAAAAACAGCAATTATTAAAGGTGAACTCTATGCCATTCTTTTTGCAGCATCTGCAGGATCACTTGAAGGATTTATTATTATACTTATTAAAGCGCTTCAGGCAAGTAAAGGCAGTAATCCGCTTTTGTACTTTAGTTCCCCATACTTATATTTCTATATTCTAGCCAGCGTTTCGCTTATTATGTTTATGCAAGTTGCATATTCTCATGGACGCATGACAAGAACGGGTCCAGTACTATGGGCTATGCAAATTCTCTATCCGGTAATAATATCATATATTAGTTTTAAAACGCAATTTATTCCTTTACAAACAACTGCATTTGCTGGAATTATATTGTGCATCATTCTTATTCAGTTTAAAAAGACGTAAATAAATACTACTAGTTAACTATTTTTAACAAGAATAATAAACCATTCATATCTATATAAGAGTTTTATTATTGAATTAATCGCTTAGTTTTTCGCGTATTACTGCTGCAATTTCTTCTTTAGGTTTTCCTAAAGCACAAGCAATCTCATCCTGCAATAGATTGAGTGCCGCTTCATACAGTTTTCGCTCAAGGATTGGAAGCTCTTTAACTTTAGAACGAAAATATAACGAACGAACAACAGTGCTTATATCGAATATCGATCCCTTTTTCAAAAGGTCAAGATTCATTTGATAACGGAGTTTCCAGTCTGTTGGAGCTGTTGTATGCTGCTCTGTTATATACTGCAGTGCTTTTTCTGCATCCTGCTTGCTTACAATCGGACGAATACCTAATTCATCGGCCTTATCAACCGGTACAAGCACAGTCATATCAGAAAAATGGAGATAAATCACATAGTAAAGGAATTTATTTTCTCTGAATTCCTTCTCAACGATATCAGTTATCTTGCCTACACCCTGGCTTGGATATACGATTTGTTCATTGATTTTATACTTGCAATTCCGTGCTTTACTCATTGTAGCACCATTATATGATGAAAAATTAAAAAAGTCAAAGGTATGAATCGTGCTAAATTCAGTATTTGACAGATAATAGTTTTATAGGCAATACTATTTAAAATTCAATAAAAGGAGTATCTTAACTTATGGAAATCATTAACACAAACACTGCACCAGCAGCCATTGGACCGTACTCACAGGCTATTAAAATTAAAGCAGGAAACCTCCTCTTTTGTTCAGGACAGCTGGGCATAAATCCTATGACTGGGATTATTGAAGGCGATGTCGTGGCACAGGCGAAACAAGCTCTCGAAAACCTTAAAGCAATTGCAGCAGCTGCCGGAACATCACTCGAACAGGCTGTAAAAACAACTATTTTTCTTACTGATATGAATGACTTTCCCAAAGTCAATGAAGTCTATGCTACATATTTCCCTCACAACAAACCAGCTCGTTCTACTATTGCAGTTTCAGCGCTTCCGAAACAAGGATTAGTAGAAATTGAAGCAGTTATACTCTGTCCATGAGGAATAGTATGTTTGATGAAATTATTGACAGGAAACCTTTTAACAGCATCAAATGGAGCTACCTTGATTCCTGTGGTGACAGCAGTGAGTCGATTCTTCCAATGTGGATAGCAGACCTTGATCTTCCAGTACATGAAAATATTTTTAATGCAATCATCAGGCGTGCACAACATCCAATTTACGGATATGCCGGACTTCCTGAATACTATTACTCATCATTTATACGGTGGATGAAAAACAGGCATCAGACAATAGTTCAAAAGGAATGGATTGCGTTTTCGCCCGGGATCGTACCTGCACTTTCTAACATAATCAGGAAATTTTCTCATCCCGATGATGGTATTGTTATTATGCCTCCAGTGTACCATCCATTTAAAATGGTTATTGAAAAAAACGGCAGAACGGTACGGGAAGCTCCTCTCATAAATACCAATGGCTCTTACACAATTGATTTTGACAAACTGGAACAAGTTTCAAAAGGAGCACGTATCATAATACTATGCTCACCACATAATCCTGTAGGTAGAGTGTGGACAGAACTTGAGCTCAAATCCATTGCAGATATTGCCTGTAGTCATGATCTCATTGTGGTATCTGATGAAATTCATGGCGATATTGTTTTTTCACCGAATAAGCAAATCCCACTGTTTAAAGCAGATGCTCGGTTTATGGACAGAACGATATCATGCTGGGCGCCTAGCAAAACCTTTAATATCCCTGGTTTGCAAACATCATACATTATTATACCCGATAAATATTTTATGGAAATGTACAGGGAAGAACTAGAAGCTTCAGGATTAGGTGTTCCTAACTGCTTTGGTCCCGATGCTGCAGCTGCAGCATATGAACACGGCTCGAGCTGGCTTGATACACTCCTCGAATTTTTAAAAGCAAACCATGAATACGTGCGTTCCTATCTTGCTCAACACATACCAGAAATTACTGTAAGCCCTGCTCAGGGTACCTATTTAGCCTGGCTTGATTTCCGGGCATTAAATATTACTGAAAATTTACATGACTTTCTCATACATAAGGCAGGCCTCTGGTTGGATGCGGGTTCACGTTTTGGAACCGGTGGTACCGGCTTCATGAGAATGAACATAGGATGCCCAAGACAGGTATTAGATAAAGCACTTCATCAGTTAAAACAAGCAATAAAAGAAAGATAATGTATCAAGGAGTAACCATGCAGTATTTTTCAAACTATCAAGATGAAAATGGAGTAAATAACAAAACCGAAACACTACAACCAGCAAATACTGATAATCGCAATATAAATGATAAAAAAAAGAAAAAAGGATTCCTTCATAGGCTTTTCGTAACAGTAATACTTTTATTTTCACTACTTATACTCTGTATAGGCATATTGATGCTCATTGGTATTATTGATAAAAAACCTATCGCAGCAGTTACTCCTGATAATTTTTCTATGCATGTCTATGTTGATAATGTCTACAAGCTGATTCAGACTTCTCTCGACACAAAGGCTGTTGACATGATTCTTGCAGGTGCGTCGTTAGGCACTATAAGAAGTGCACTGCAGGATCTTAAAAAGCAGCCATTTATTCACTCAAAATATTTTAAGATGCTCGCAAATTTTCCTGTTTATGCATCGGTCTATGCAGATAATTCATTCCTTATTGTTGCAGATTTAGGAATCCGCTCTGGATTTACAAGGCTTATTCCATTATTCCTGCCACTCGTGCAAAATAAAATACCAGAACTAAAGAAAATAGATGAAGAAAATATTTCATACTTTGTTTTTGAATCAAATACCAATCCAATATTTTTCTATTTTGATAAAAATTTAATTATAGGCTCTAACAGTAAAAAGCTTCTCAAAACCGCTGTCTTAAATAATCACAATTCGGAATTAGTAAAAAATATTATTGCCAATAAACCCTTTGGTTTATTTAGCATTTCTGTTAGAGCAAATGAACTCTCAAGCATGATCTCTGCATCCAATGACCCAATACTTGAAAAAATTTTTGATTACACTTCATTTTCTGATATAATAACAATTAATTTTAACTTGAATAATGAAGGCCTCTATATTAGTACAAATATTCCCTTCAATAAAGATGCTCAAGGAAGCATGAAGCCTATTTTATACAGACACTCAAAAGTGCCTGGATTTTTAAACTATCTCCCTGATACATGTGTATACAGTACAGTTTTTTCAGCTGGAACACCGCAGGAACTCTGGCAAGCTGCTGCTGATTTACTTTCACCAGCTATTATAAATTCAAAACAAAAAGCAGATACTGCTATGTCTCTGCTATTAGGATTTAATAGCGATGAACTCTTATTCTCGTGGACTGGCAATGAATTTGGAATGTTTTCTCTGGCAGAATCTGTTGATCATGTATTTTTTATAAAAATTGCTGATGAGAAAAAGCGTAAAAATGTATTTGAAAAAGTATTTAGCAATTTTTTTATCGATGAAAAAAGTAATATCATGATAGATGGAATTCGTATGACTCGAATAGAATTCCCTGACTATCTACGGGCTTTACTTGAACAGTTTAAGGTTACTCTTATTGAACCATATTTTGTAGTATACAATAATTATCTTTTGCTTTCATCTTCTGCTGAAACGTTAGCTAAAATTATAACAAAACACAACAATAATACTACGCTGACTAAAAGTGAAAGCTGGAACATGCTCCCACTGGGTAACAGCGATAGTATGATTTTTGTTTTTTATAATTTGAATTATACAACTCCAGCGCTGTTTCGTTCTTTCCCACCTGTTATTCAAAGTATTCTTAAATTGTATCGCCTGGGCACCATGAAAATTTCATCTTCTGGTATTGCATTACAGTGTGCTATATCAGCAATACCTATTCAGCAGGAAGGACTCGCTGAACTTGAGGGCTTTCCTATAGAGACGGGTAAAAATCCAGAAAATTCAATCGATGGAGGCTTAAACAATCGCGGCAAACCATTTCTTATCTGGACGAGTGACACTACCATAGTAAGCATAAACCTGCTAACAAAAGAACAATACACGTTCAATGCAGGAAGGACTGTTTATATAACTGTAGAAAAATCAGGAACAACCATTAAAACTATTTGGGCTATAACTGACAATGGAACAATATATCAATTTAACGAAAAACTTGAAAAACAGGCGGAATTTGCTCTTACTACAAACAGTACCATATCTGTAAACCCATTCCATGCTGGTAAAAAATTATTTATTCCAGCAAGTTCAAATTTAATTGCAGTAGAACCAGATGGTAGTCAATCTTTATTTCCGGAGCTTCCCGGAAAAATAAAAAATTTACCAGCAGTATCACAAGATTGGATTGCAGTTGCACCGCGAACGTTTGAGGGTGAAATATATCTTTTTAATTACAATGGCACTATTGCTAACGGTTATCCTTTTATTACTAATGCATTACCGGCTTGTTCTCCATATATCATTGACAGCAATGGAAGCAACTATGTACTTGCGTGTACTGAAACCAAAGCAATTTATTGCATCGATGCCAACGGAGAACTAATGAGCGGTTATCCAGTAACATTAACAGGAAAGGTAATTGCAGGTCCGCGCTGGATACCTGATTGGAATGTGTATACTGTTATAACCGATGATAATGTGCTCTGGAAAATAAACCTTTCTGGATCGATTATCAGTTCAACACAACTGACAATTCAAACTGGGAAACCTGCTGACATATTTGTGCTCAACATTGACAAGAAAAACTCTTCTGAAATACTTGTTACCACAACAGGTAATGCGGTCTATGCCTATGACAACTCATTATTTTCTGTCCCTGGTTTTCCTATATCCGGTTATAGCAAGGTATTATTATTTGACGCTGATGGCAATGGCAGCATAGATATTATTACTATAGGCACCAATGGAGGTATCCATGCGTACTCATACTAACCATATACCATTCAGTATATTTATAATTTTAGTTACACTCATCACATTTTTTTCAGGATGTTCAACACTTCCTTCTGATGTTCAGTTTACAACCGAATTGAGTAGTCAATACGCAAACCTTCAAGAACTAATAGCACAGGCTTCCACGATTCGCCTTAAAGCCGACATTAAAGCTGCAACACAAATTCAAAAAGAAATACAAAAAGCTATAAAAAACTCACAGAGCGAATCGGTTTTACTTGCAAGTCTATATGCACTATTGGGACAAATGCAATCCATAGCTGGTGACACAAAAAGTGCAGAATTCAGCTTAAAACAGTCCCGTGCATATAATCCAGGTTGCGAAGATAGTTTTATTTTAGAAATGCTATTACAAAAAGATACTGCTGAAAAGATTACTATCATAAACCAAGGAATTACCAGAGCCGATACATCTCAGCGGCTCAGGTGTGAATTAGGAATATTGCTTTTTAATTCCGGTGATTATGCAGGCGCGCTTGCACAATTTGATTCAGCTATTCCATTTTTGCCAGAATCACTTGCCAACCTATACCTGCCATTTCGCAATAAAACTCATGAATACCTGCAGGCAGGAGTTAAACCAAACCAGATAATTTCAGAACAATTTACAATTGAAAAAATGATTCTCATAACGCAATCCGAAACTACACTTCTTGTATGGTTTACAGGTTTAGAACGAAACGATGTAGGAGTTCTATTTGAACGGATGAAGGGTTCCGGATGGTTCCCGGACAATCCACTTAATCCAGATGCTCCCGTTCGCCGAAAAGATGCTGCTCTTTTCTTCTGGTATATTCTGACAAAAGGAGACTCAAGAAAACTTTATAAATATACAGAAAAATATAAACTGCAAATGAAGAGCCCAATTGAAGATATCCCTTACGATTCTCCCTGGTTTAACGCAGTTTTGGGCATTGTCGAAGAAGATATATTAAAACTTAAGGATGGGAAATTTTTTGAACCAGATGTCGTGATGACAGAAATTGAGTTCAGAAAAGCTCTTCAATTAGTAATTAATTCCCTGTAGTATGTTTATTCGAGAGCTAACAACTGGTATCAATACTCTTAAAGGGATAAGCACTGAAACAGTAAAAAAATTTCATCGGCTTGGCATATATTCGCTTTCAGATCTTTGCTTATATAAACCACGCGCATATGAAGATTTACGCAATGAACGATTACTTAAAGATTTTGCAAACGGAAAAGTCTACTGTGAAATAGTTATTATCAGCCATCTCTGGTTTGGTAGATCAGGTAAAAAAATATTAAAACTCATTATTCAGGATACAAGTGGTACAAAAGCAGAACTTTTATGTTTTAACCGTGATTTTCTCGCAAAACAGTTCCCTCAAGGAAGTCATGCATGGCTGTATGGAGATTTCTCCTGGAAATATGGGATACTGCAAAGTTCAAATTTTAAATTGAAAACAATTGATACGTTGCCGCCCAAATGTATTGTGCCAATATATCCTTTAACCGCAGGTCTTTCAAATGATCGAATTTATAAAACTGTCTTAAAAGTACTTGAACAGTATTCTCCATTTGATGATGAGATTCCAGAAGCTATTCGTACAAAGCGAAATTTCCCTGACAAGACACAGGCAATTAAAAACCTGCATCAACCTGTATCACCAGAAGCAAGAGCACAAGCAATTGAGCGGCTCGGTTATGAAGAACTGTTTTACTTTGAGCTCCTTGTGCTGAGACGTTCTCTCCTTATAAAGGATGTTACTAAAGAAAGACAACCTTTACAGGAAATATTAACACGAGAGCTTACAAAACGTCTGCCATTTTCTTTAACTGCTGATCAGCTTAATGCTATTAAAGAAATAAAACAGGATTTAGAAAAACCATGGCCAATGATGCGCCTCTTGCAGGGCGATGTCGGATCGGGAAAGACTCTTGTATCCTTTTTTGCAATGCTCTTTGCCGTAGAGCGAGGAGAACAGGCTGCCCTCCTTTGCCCCACTGAGCTGCTTGCAAAACAACATGCAGAAACTGCAGCACATTTGCTGGAACCGCTCGGTGTGCGACTGGCATTATTCACGAGCTCTATTGATATAAAAGCCAGAAAGCTGCTCCTGGATGCACTTTCTAATGGTGAAATTGATATAGTTATTGGGACACATGCACTCTTTTCAGATAATGTATTCTACCGTAAACTTTCGCTTATTATTATCGATGAACAGCATCGCTTTGGAGTTCTGCAAAGACTTGCACTCTCGAGCAAAGGAGAAAAACCTGACATTTTATTAATGAGTGCAACCCCAATTCCTCGAACACTTGCACTGACTGTCTATGGTGACCTTGCAGTTTCTTCTATCACAACCATGCCGCCAGGCAGAAAACCAATTAAAACACATCTCGTTAAAACCGGAAATGAGCTAAAGGCATATGAATTTGTAAAAAAACAATTACTTATAGGAAAACAGGCTTATTTTATCTATCCGCTTATTGAAGAAAGCGAAACTGTTTCACTTAAAAATGCAACACAAATGTATAGCACATTAAGTAAATTTTTTGCGCCACTTAAAGGTGGACTCATTCATTCAAAAATGGATGAAACTAGCACCCAGAATACTATGGAAGCTTTTCGGCAAAACAGGTTGAGCTTTCTTGTTTCTACGAGCATTGTAGAAGTTGGGGTTGATGTTCCCAATGCAACATGCATGGTAATTGAACATGCTGAACGTTTTGGTCTTGCAGCCTTGCATCAGCTCCGCGGACGAATTGGCCGTGGCAATGATGAATCGTACTGTTTCCTTGTGTGGTCAGAACCGCTCACCGAAGAAGCAAAAAAAAGACTGACAGTAATGAAAAATACAATAGATGGTTTTGTTATTGCTGAAGAAGATCTTGCAATCAGAGGGCCTGGTGACATAACGGGAACAGCACAATCCGGACTTTTACAGTTTAATTTTGCAGATCCTATTCATAATACCCGGTTACTGGAATGGGCTCGAGAAGATGCCAGCGAGCTTCTTGCCGGTGATCCTGAGCTTACGGGTAAAGCAGGATCACTTGTGAAAACTGTACTTGCAAAAGCAAATCCTTTCATAGAATCTCTTACAGCACGAGCTTAATGAAAAAAGCCTTTAACACAAACAAAAAGTACATAATAAACTAACATAGACTTTTAGCTATAATACTTGTCGCATAGTGTACAGGCACAGTATAATTTTATAATGCTTAGAATACCTCAAGGTTCGATTATACTTGCTCCTATGGTTGAACTCACTCACCGAGCGTTGCGAGAATTCATAGAAGCTCACTGGCCTGGTGCAGATTTCTACTGGACAGAAATGGCAAGTACAAAGAGCTTTTTAGCTCATGCACCATTTGAATCGTTCTATCTTGATACACTGCCACACCCGCAAAAGACTATAATTCAGTGGTATTCAACCAATATGCCTGACATGATAGAGGCTGTAACACAACACTATGAAACAAGCGTTGCAAACGGTCAGGTCTGTGCTGGTTATGATATCAATTTTGCATGCTCTGCCCCGCATATTGAACGATCTGGTGGCGGCATTACCTGGATGAAAAAACCAGAGGCTGCTATAACAATGCTTCGTGAACTGCGGTCAGCACTTCCAGATATCCAGCTTACTGCTAAACTGCGTCTTGGATATGAGGAAGACTTTGAAAATCTCGTAGATTTTTGTATTGCATTAGCAGAAGCCGGTTTAGATGCTATTATTCTCCATCCACGATTTAAGCACGAAAAATTTAAGCTCCGAAATCACTGGGATATTCTTCATACAATAACAGCGGCAATAAAAATTCCAATTATTGGCAATGGCGATATAACGTCTTTTGAAAAAGCTCACCTTGCCTTTTCCACATATAAACTCCACAGTATCATGATTGGCAGAGAAGCAGTACGACGTCCCTGGATATTTTATTTAATAAAGAATAAAAGTACCAACAGCAATTTTTCAATGGACATTGAGCTAGAAACTGCCGCGCTTACCTATATTTCCTATGTGCAAAAATTCTTACCCGCAGCATTTCATCTTTCAAGAATAAAACGATTTTTCTTCTACTTCTGTGATAACCTTAAATTTGGTCATCACCTCCGATATGCTATACAGAATGCACAATCAATAGAATCTATTCAGGAACATATTAAAAGTTATTTTTGTGAAGTTCCTGAAGAAAGGATAAAATATGAAAAATAATTTACCATCACGTAAAAAATTAAACAAAACCATTGCAATCATTGGAGGTGGCGGTACAGGATGTGCTCTAGCATGGGATCTGTCATTGCGGGGCTTTTCTGTATTAGTTTTTGAAAAAGGTGAACTCACTTCAGGAACAACAGGGCGTCATCATGGTCAAATTCACTCAGGTGCTCGATATGCTGTTGGTGATAAAAATATTGCCCGTGAGTGTATGGAAGAAAGCATTCTGCTCAGAAAGCTTGTTCCTGAAGCTGTAGAATTTAATGGAGGTATCTTTCTAGCGCTTACTGATGAAGAAGCAGATTATACCGATACATTTATTGAAGCCTGTCATGAAGCAGGTATTCCTGCTCAAGAAATCAGTATTGAAAAAGCGCTACAGTTTGAACCGCTCATCAATCCTCACTGTAAACGATGTGTAACAGTTCCAGATGGTACCTTTGATGCGTTTCGTGTACCGCTTTCTTTTGCAGCAGGCGCACGGATGCTCGGTGCAGCGTTCTATTCCTTTCATGAAGTAGTGCAGCTCGATACTGTTGGAAACAAAATTATTTCATTGATAGTTACTACACCAGAGGGAAAGCAACAATCATTTGCAGCTGATTTTGTTATTAACGCAGGTGGTGCATGGGCTAAACAGATTGCTGCCCTTGCAAAAGTTCACGTTCCAGTTACGCCTGCGCCGGGAACCATGGTTGCAGTAAAAAATCGTTTTACCGATAAAGTTATCAGCAGGCTTGCTCCTCCCGGTGATGGAGACATCATTGTTCCGCAGCGTGAACTTTCTATTATTGGGAGCACGCAACGGGTTACGGATAACCCAGAAGGACTTTTACCGCTTCCCGAAGAAATATCATTTTTGCTTAAAAGGGCAACAGAACTCATTCCAGCATTTTCAAATGCGCCTATCCATGCAGCATGGTCAGCAGCACGTCCACTTGCAGGAGAGGGACTTACAGGAAGCGGACGTTCGCTCAGCAGGGATTTTATGATAGTTGATCATAGCGATGCAGGCATTACCAATTTTATCAGCCTCATCGGCGGCAAAGCAACGATACTGCGAGCAATGGCAGAGAAGGCAGCAGATTATGCTTCAGAAAAACTTGGTGAACAAACATATTGTGAGACTCGCACAATTGTTCCTCCTTCATGGAGAAACTATTATACGTATAAGGACTAGATTATGATTAATGCTATAATTATTATTAACAATCGCCGCTATACAGTAGAGTGTTCTGAATCCAACACAGTGCTTGATGTGCTTGAGAGCATACGAAAAGAAAAAAAACTATCACTCCACTACCGACATTCCTGTCATCATGGTTCCTGTGGTACCTGTGGAGCTATAATCAATTGTATTGAAGGGCTCATGTGCCTGACAAAGATCAGTGATCTCATGCACGAAAGAAAAACTACCTCGGGAAAAGATACGGTAGCTCCACAGTATGAAAACGGGAAACTCATTATTAACCTTGAACCACTGAAAAAAGCTGCATATATTGCTGATATCGCAGTATATCCAGCTCAACTGTTTGAAAGCATTCCAGAAACAGCTTCATATAAGCGTTCTATAGAACGAGCCAATGCAAGCCAGCTTGAACCGGATAGCTCATATGATGAGCTCTACAAACAAATCTGTTCCGACGCTGCACAAACACAGGAACCGGTTCCTGACAAACATGTTTTTATGAAAAACAGTCTCATACGAAACAAACTTGAACTCTGTATTGAATGTGGTCTCTGTCTGTCAGCATGCCCTGAAGAGTTTAGAGGTCCAGCCGGACTTGCAGCTATACATACTGCACTTGCAAAAAACAAACCAGAAACAAGTACATACAGCAATTTGCTTGCACTCGCATATGCAGAAGATGGTATTGCACAATGTAAACGCCATTTTGCCTGCTCCCGTGTGTGTCCTCAAGGTGTTGCTCCTGGTAGACGCATACAGGAATTGCGGGCTATTGACAGCAAAAATAGTAATACTTGATTAACTTAAATTTTATTTTTATATATTTCAATTATCTTTGTACAGTCTCCAAATGCTCGAAATAAATCTCCCGATGTCCATTGTGGAGGGTTTTGAGGATTACCATAGTATGACCCAAGATACATGCCAGAATTGATAATTTTTCCAGTTTCATTTTGCCAGAGCGATGGTGTATGCAAATTCATTACCCCAATCGTTACTCCTTTACTAACACTTGCATGAAGATATTTGATTGTTCCATCATTATCGATTTCCAGGACAATTCCTGCATGCGTGAGAGCATCATTTCCAAAAACCCCATCTCCATTTTTGTCCCAAGTATTGTCCCAAAAAATCACATCACCGACGGCCGGGACTTTATCTTTTTTTAGCGCATCCCTTTCCTTAAGACTAAAGTAAAGTAAAGCTACTCCGTTCCCGGTATATTTATAAAAATCCTGTGCAATGTCGATACCAGCCCCCCAAAAAGCTGCACGGATAGTCCCAATACAGTCTATTGTAAATTTTTTCCCATTAACTTCAATGCCCTGAGTATTATATTTTATTCCCATAAGGTTTTTAGCTGATGTAATAATTTTATTTCGCTCTTCGACAAAAGAAATTACATTCTGAGGTGTTTCCACAATTTCCGATTGGGACTGAAATTGTGTTATTTCACTCTGTTCCTGCAGCGTTTTACAGGATAAGGTCATAGTTAAAACTATTATCAACAAAATGAAAAAAATGGAACGATTAATTTGTTGCAAATATACACATGACATACTTTTGCCCTTTTATAAAGGCTATATTATATCAATATCACGTTCTATGCCAAGTTTGTATGGCATCCATGCTGGGAAACCACAAATAAGAGTTCCCAAAATAAGAACAAGCAATCGTTTCATAGATTTTTTTATTTCTCCGCGCTCAACTGAACGATTATACATGCTTATAGCAATAGGAAGCTCAGCAATATGTAAACTTTCTAATATAAAAAATACTACTAAGCTAATTCTACTTAACAATTGAGCAGTATTATTTGCAGCATAAACAATACTCGCAGCAAGGAAACCCCAGGTAACTATGCCAGTAAAGACTCCTTTAAGAAACCAGCTTATTTTTTCCATGAGACAGGGAACAATTATACCAATTACCGATGCTAAAGCCATTGCATCCTCATTTGCGATAAGTTTTTTTTGTTCCTTTTTAGTATCAATTGGAGGAAGCGGCCATGCTACAAACGATTCGTTTTTTGAACCTAAAGCTTCTGGTATGGCATCCGGTTTTTCAGTAAATGGGAAATCTATATCGAGGCGCTTTCCCTGTTTTAATACCGAGACTCGTGCATGACGCTGTTCTACTATCGATTTTACAAGAAGCCAAAGCCTCTTATTTTGCACTGACAATATTTTACAGTGAGTTCTGCTCACTTTGTGTAAAATTGCGTGCGGAGCATTTGCGAGCGGCATACATCCGTCAACATACCAATTTCCTGCTTTACAAGCTGGTTTAGAGCAACTCCCAATAACAGCCTTTTTCCCCGGTAATTTTTGTATAGATTCCAGTGTATATGCTTTACCATTTTTATCAAACCACCACCGAACTCCAGATAAGAGGATCCCCCCGCCCAGTATGATAACTCCCGCCCGTTCAATCTGGTATCCTTCTGCCTCAAGCATTGCAAAACCAAGACGCGTCGATGCGACACAACCTCCCCTGCAAAAGCGCTCCATTGCACGTACATACTGAGGCTCAATTACTCCATGCTGCTTGATTTCTCTATCGATTGTTTCCAGAACATCCTGTGAGAAATGGTTTCCAAGACCATAGAGAACGGTAATTCCCGGGGCGATTTTTTGTACTCTTTCTGAAATGAGACTTGCATCAGCTTCCCTGAAATGAACAGGTGTGCTATCGCCTATTATTTTTACATTGCTTGATCCAAAACCAAGTTCATCGGCAATCGTTATCAATTTAATTGATTGAGGTTCAAAGCCCATTAGTTTTGTTGCTACTCTATCTGTTTCTACAGCATGATTTCCTGCCACTATCATTCGTGAATCTACAGGATATACAGGTCCAGGGCATTCTCCTTCTCCACCTACAACCCCATCTATTAAGACTACATCGGGCTTAAAAAGATATAACATCTCAACCAATTTTCTATCGATATTGTGATTATGTGCACGTTGTCTTAGATTGTATGGAATAACACCCATAGCATTTTTAAAACCCAATGTAACACCGGTATATAAATTTGTTTTTAATTTTGGTACCGATATATAGGCGTATTCACCTTTCACAACATGATCAAAAAGCTCTGGAATCAATATTTCTTTTTGAACCTCTGCATGGGGTAACACATAGCGTACTGCAGGTTGTTCTTCGAGAGCAATAAGACTACAATTTCGATATCGAGCTATTCTATCTACGCCTGCAAGTGTAAAGTTTGCACGTGTTGGAGCACCTCTTCCCGATGATTCGGCGATGATAACTGATGCGCTGTGAGCCTTTTCCTTAAGCCATACAATCAGAGCATCAAGGACACGAGGATCGGTTGTTTCAGGATAATATTTTTCTTTGGTACCTATATCATTATAAACGAGCACAAGATTTGGCTTGACAACAACTGGACGGTTTGCAAGTTTTTGCATAATATCCGTTTCGTTTGCAAGCGTATCCATTGCTGTAAAGACTGCGTGCTGTATTGCCTGTACCTCTTTCCGATTATTCCATGCTTGCGCTCCATAATCGCGTGGAAGTGTGACACACGACTCAAAGTAGTTATGTTCTGGCAGCCTTTCGATTACTACTGCATTGTGGCTCATAGTGTTTATTCCTTGGAAACACTTAATTTATTTAGGATTTTGCTAACCAGACCTTGTATTGGAACGTTTCTTCCTTTTAGCGGTCCTGACACAAGCGGCTCTTTACCATAAATTCTCGGGTGAACATATACCTGACCTGTTTCAATTCCTTGTTTTTCATTAAACGCTATTCACATAGACTGAATTGATCTTCCGGCCTCGAGCCACTCCTCGGGACTCTTTTCTAATCCTGTTGCAGCATTGAGCCATTCAAAAATTGGCCAATGCTTGAGACCAGTAGTCACAGCAAACAGACACCCTCCTGCCGCATCAAGCACCTGCTTAAGTAGAGAAAATGCCAAAGCTTTTAGAGCTTCGCGTTCTGAATCTTCGTATTCCGATTTTTTGCTGTACGGTCCATGTATGGGTGGTGCCCAGGGAACAAAATCCCAGAGTTTCGAGACATTGTAATACACAGAAGCTGCAATGGTATGTCTTCCCGGAGTAGGGTCTGCCATGTATGCAACACCCATTAGTGGGTCATACCGTCCATCGTGCATGCCCGGCTCCTGTCCACCTGCATGGACTGCAAATTTTTCTGAACCTTTTCCTATTCGTTCTGCAGCCTTGCGAGAGCCATCGGCAAGTAAAGCACCAAAACCATCCCGAGCTATAATCTTCTTAAGCAAGGCAATAATTGCAGCACTATTACCCCATGTCAATTCAAGACCATCGGTATCTTCTTTGGTTATAATACCGTTTTCATAACATTCTATTGCAAACGCAATAACAGAACCAGCAGAGATAGTATCAAGTCCTGCTCTATTGCAGAGTTCGTTGCATATAAAAATTGTATCAAGGTCATCATTCATAAGGAGTGGACCAAAAGCACAGCATGTCTCATATTCTGGCTTATGGCTATGGTCGCCCTGGAGATTTAATCCTGTAATATCACAAATGCCGCCACAACCAATGACACAGGAATAGCAGCGGTATTTTTTTGTTTCACGTGCAATAATTCTATCAGGATTGAGTTTTTCAAATTTTTCCGGACCAAAATCTTTAACAGAGCCAGTCCAATTTTTTATTGGTGAATCTCCATTAACAACGCCAACAGTATTATTATAAGAAGTACCCCATTTCTTTAAAACCATAGCTGTTGCAGAACCGGGCACAGGAACAACAACAGGGAGCCCCAATGCTTTACCCATGTTTTTCAAGAACTTGCCTGTTGCAATTTTAGGCCACTGTGCTTTATTAATAAACTCAGCATATTGTTTTGAAAGCGTTTTAACTTTTTCAGGATTAGCTGTTTCAACCTTTTTGTTGCCGCTCAGAACGATTGCTTTGAGCTTTTTAGAACCCATGACCGCTCCAACGCCTGAGCGCGCAGCATATCTTCCACCATCATTTGAAATTCCTGAGATGAGTGATACATGTTCTGCAGCAGGACCAATTACTGCAACTGCTGGCAGTTTCTTTCCTTTCCATGAAGCAAGAATTGTTTTTTCTGTTTCTATTGCATCGAGACCCCAGAGATTTCCTGCAGGCTCCAATCTTGGACCATTTTCATCTGCAATAAATACAACAGGTTCCTCTGCTATACCTTTGAAAAAGATTCCATCCCACCCACATTGCTTTATAGCTGGAGAAAGATTCCCTCCACAGTTGGCATCTCCCCATCCTCCTGTAAGTGGTGATTTTGTACAGACCATCCAGCGCCCTGTCATAAGTGAACCTGTTGCAGTCAATGCACCGCTCATAAATGCAAGTACATTTTCTGGTCCTAAAGGATCAGCACCCGGTGGTATCATTGTATTAAGAAGATACGCTGCAAGTCCAACGCCACCGATATATGTTTCATATACATGAGAATCCACTGTTTCTTCTTGAAATGTTTTTTTTGCAAGATCGACAATTAACACCTTACCCATTACTGCATACATGGTATTTATTCTCCTACTATAAAATCAATGCTGGTTATAAAAACGATATCAGCAGAATCTTCAACTTCTGCAAGATTATCGCATACCAATAAAAATGCCCACATCTTTTGATTATCATTGTAAACAATTTTTACAAAAGCCTTTTTTGGCTTCCCATTGATTACAATGTTAGCTGTTATGTAATAATAATATGGATGCGCTTCGGTATTTAATTCCAATTCCTGATTTACTGCAAATTTTGTTATTTTTAATTTTCCTGAAGCAGCAACAATATTTTTTATAGCCTTTTTTACAAGTGCCTCAAATTGAGTATCTGCATTTTCACCTTGCAGAAGTGTATATACTTCAAAAGCATATAAATCTATTCCATCCAGAGAACTAAATAGATGCATTATCCCATCACTGCGCTGTTCTTCCTCGTACCAATTAGGATAATATAACGACAAACCTGCTGCTTCCAGTTCATAATATATAAATGGGTTATAATTAGAAAACTGCGTAATAGCATAAAGTTCTTCATCGAATGAGTTTCCTTCACCGTAACATTCTGAAAAAAGCGGTTCTGTTTCTCCATCTATAAAATAATCAAAGCTATTCTCTGAAAAATCACAGGCAATAAAATTGATATCTTCTCCTGTCATTGTAATAAAACTAGCACCGCTGTTGTCATAAAATTGACATGAGTCAAAAAACAAACTTTCAATATCTTCTGCATATAACGCAGTACCAAGATCATAGTTTTCATAAAAAGAAACCATATAAAAACCACAGTCGCTTGAATTTAAAACCTGAATAAGTCCATCGGTACAATGTGCTATATATCCCTCTGTAACATATATACTCTGAGAATTCTTTACGGTAATTCCTACTGCGCCAGAACCCTCAAAATTGCAATTATTCAGGGTCAATTCCTGTACTTCGTCAAGAAACAATACACCAGCCATACATGGACTTGTAACCGTATGGACCATGGTTACATCCTGTATAATGATATTACTAGATTTTTTTATTTTTATCACTTCGCAATATGCTGAATTGGCTGCAATTACTGCATTGTTGCCAATTATTTTAAGATTTTTTACATTTTGAATAACAAGTTCACGTGCATTGCCTTTAGTTTCCCACGCAATATACTGGTTAGTAGTTTTATATCCTTCCTCAAGATTATAAGTTCCAGTTTTAAGCTCAATAACTCTGTTTGGTCCTATTGCCTTAATAAAGTCTTTGACCGTTGAAACTGTAATGGTCTGCTGTGCCCACACAATTTGAAATAATACAAGCATACCGATAAAAACAATACTATGTTTCTTCATAACTTTCTCCCGACTTATTAAGCCATTCTAACTATCTAGTATATACTTTTCACAATAAAAGACAAGCATATAACACGGGAACTCTTCACTTGCACTTTCTTGTTGCTCATTATATTTTAGACAGTATACACTGTACTAGTATTCAAGGAACACTTGCTGTATAGAGGGAGGATCAAAAAATGAACGAAACAGTAATAATTCTAGCACCACAATTTGAAGAAGTAGAAGCAATAACTCCCATTGATTTTCTCCGGAGAGCTGGCATACGTGTTACCATTGCTGGACTTACAGAACGCACATTAACAAGCGCTCGAGGAGTCAGCTTGCTTACAGATGTAACGCTAGAGGAAATTGAAAATCAATATTTTGATGCTGTTATATTGCCTGGCGGGAGAGGAGCATGGACAATTGCAGAATCCGATCGTGCGTGTAATTTTATCCTTAAACACTATCAAAAAAATAAACTGCTTGCAGCAATATGTGCAGCTCCAGCAATAATATTAGGAAAAACATTAAAGATTCTTGGAAATAAAAATTTCACTTGCTATCCGGGTCTCGAGCGCGAAGCTGGATGTGGGAACTATAACAAGATGCAAGTCGTTCAAGATGGCAACTGCATTACAGCACAGGGACCGGGATCTGCTGCACAATTTGCTCTAGCAATAATTAAAGCTCTAGCTGGTAATGAAAAAGCTCTGGAAATAGCAAATGCAACGTTGCTTACCATAGATTTTTGAAACAGCTTGCTGCACCGAGCACTACAATTCTTGTAGTGCAACATATACGTTGATCTTTATTAGCTATTGTTTTTTTCACAAATTTCCACTACATATGGTTTGGACTTAAATATACTTGCTTTACCTAATAAAAAAACTATGGCAAAACCTACTAACAAACCAGAAACACCTAGCAGGTTTCCTGCCATTTCATTGTTAAAAAGAGATTTACCAGCAAAGTACCCTGCGAAAAGCAATCCAAGTGGAATTATCATAAATACAACCAACACCCACAGCGAAGCATTAGGAATTTCAATTACCGCTGTATCGCCTAAAGAACAGTTATGGCTATTCTTTAGTGCTGTAATTATTTTACCGAGAGATCCACAATTGTCTTTATTGCCGCAATTATGGCAGCCTTCATTCATCGTTATACTTATATCGACTGTGTCTGAATTAATTTTTATTATCGTACCAGTTTCACGCATGAAATTCCTCCTTACATTGTAACCGTATTCGTTCAATATGCAATGGTTTACCAGAATCGCTCAATTCAAGTATAATTCCCTGTAATTCTAAATCATTGTGCCAGCTTTTATGAATTACTGGAATTCCAAACCTGAAATTTTTTATCGCAATGTGCGGATTAGTTCCCAGCACACCAGTACTGCTTCCTGTTCGGCCACAACAGCTTATGTATGCTGTGCCTTGAGAAGATATTTTTTCATCACCAGTAAGTACTTTTGTGTGAGAACCAGCGAGCAATGCTGCCTTTCCATCGACATAGTGAGCAAAAGAAAGTTTTTCTGCTGTCATCGCTGCATGAAAATCAATCAAAATCACACAATCCTTGAGTTCCTGATAAATATTATCAAATGCAGTATAAGGACTGTCTGCATGAAACCTGCTAAAACCACGCTGCCCTATCAAATTTACAACAGCAACTTTAAGCTTTGATTTTCCAATTTCCTTGACTATCCAGCCTCTGCCGGGGCCATCACCTGAAACATTTGCTGGTCTTAAAATCCAATTGCTCTTTTTTAACACCGGCACAATATCCAATTGTCGAAAGGCATGCTCCCCAAGACACAACACATCTACGCCAAGCTTATGAAGATAAAAAGCATGAGTCTTACCAAGCCCCTGCCCATTAGTACAGCTATCAGCCTGCACAACTGTAAAATCAATCGAGTAATTTTTTATAACATCTTTAAGCATATATCGGAGTGTAAAAACTCCAGGAGAACCAACAGGCTCTCCTACCCATAGTATTTTTATAGACATAAACTATGGCCATCTTTTCTGCCTGAAGAGGGCTTACTTGTATTTGAACAAATCAACCTACATCCTTTCCTGATCTCGCACTGTGCTCTATTTCAAACCACACATGGAGACAAACCATTCTGTTTTTACCTGGTTAAACAATTCTGTTTCCACATGGTCAAACCATTCTGTTTCTACTTGCTCAGCACTATTGATTTTTATATTGTTCAATTTCATCGTGAACATATTCGAGTGTAACCCCAGCCTCTTTAAACATAGCCTCACTTTCAGCACCTTGATGGTATTTGCTATAGCAGACCACTCGTTTAATACCACAATTGATAATCATCATAGCACAGGTTCTGCAGGGAGTCATTTTACAATACAGCGTTGAACCTTCAATCGCAACACCTTTCCGTGCTGCCTGACAGATGGCATTTTGCTCAGCATGTACCGTTCTAACACAATGAGTACTTACTGAACCATCTTCATGCACCATTTTTTTTAGCTGATGCCCAACTTCATCGCAGTGAGGCAGACCAGAAGGCGCACCGACATATCCAGTTGCGAGTATCTGGTTATCTTTTGCAATCACACAACCGGAGCGCCCCCTATCACAGGTTGCACGTTTTGCTATTGCCATGCAAACTTCCATAAAGTATTCATCCCAGGATGGACGTTTATAGGTTTCTTCTGGCATTATATCATCCTTGTACTAAAATGATGTTCTATGATAACCTTATACCGATTTTTAATCAATGATTTTCCAGACAATAGGAGTTTTCGGCTTATGAAACGACTCGTACAGGCTTTTAGTATTTCAATTGCAATAATTTTGAGTATATCCTGTCATACTGCAGGCCTCAGCGATGGACTCTATGCTGAGTTAAATACCAACAAAGGAACCATAACCATTCAGCTTGAATATGAAAAAACACCACTTACTGTTGCTAATTTCGTTGGACTTGCTGAAGGCACACTGCAGGCTACGGAAGGTGTTCACTTTTATGATGGTTTAACATTTCACCGCGTTGAACCAGGGTTTGTGATACAGGGAGGGGATCCCCGTGCTGATGGCACAGGCAGTGCTGGCTATCTATTCCCCGATGAAATTGTTCCCGATTTAAAACATGACGCACCCGGAATAGTTGCAATGGCAAACAGCGGACCTAACACAAATAGTTCTCAATTTTATATCACGCTTGCAGCACTCCCTCCGCTTGATGGCTACTACACAATTTTTGGAAAAGTTGTAAGAGGCATGGATATCGTTAAAAAAATTGAAAAAGGTGACACAATAAAAACTGTTACAATAAAACGAATTGGAGCAAAGGCAAAAGCATACAAAGCAACACAGGAATACTGGGATGACCTTTATGGCATGGCAGTCGCAAAATTGCGACAAAAAAGCGCAGAAGAACGACAGGCAGCACTTGAGCAGATGAAAAAACGATGGCCAAATCTAACCGAAAATGACCACGGTATATATTCTGCACTTATCAAAGAAGGAACAGGAAATCCGATTTATCGCGGGGTTCTTGCTCATATTGCATATAAAGCGATGCTCCCCAATGGCACTGTATTTGATCGATCAGAATTGAATGGTCCAGATTTTGTATTTGAAGTCGGATCTGGCCAGGTTATTCCCGGATGGGACCTTGCTATGATTGGTATGAAAAAAGGCGAGAAACGCATAATTGCCATACCACCGGAACTAGCATATGGTTCACAGGGCTATAAAAAAATAATTCCGCCCAATTCTTTTATTGTGCTGGAAATTGAAGTAAAAGATATTGAATGGTAAACTCTTTACGAACAGGCACCGCCCAGTGCCTGTTTTATAACCGTTTCAAACTCCTCAATAGTAAATGGCTTTGCCAATGTACAGTATACTCCAAAATGGCCAACAAGACTTCGTACAGAATCAGCTTCTGTTGAAACTCTTCCAGACATGAGGATAATTGGAATACCAGAGAATCGGCTATTAATATCAATAGCTAGCTCCATTCCACTCCTGTCTGGAAGCACCACATCAATGAGACAGAGGTCAGGTTTTACTGTTTCAAGTACTTCAATACATTCATCAGCACTTCCAGCACTTATTGTAGTATGTCCAAGCTTTTGCAGCATGAGAGTACATAATTCGCGTATACTCCATTCATCATCCACTAGCAGCACATTAGCCATAGGTTCCCCTTTACAAATTGCTCAACAGTAAGCAGCATCTCATAGTACTGTTTCACTTTTCCAACCCAGACTTTTATTTTAATGTCCTAAAAATAATTTTCTACAATTTATAACGATTTTACCACTTACTTATGTTGACCTGCAAGCATTTTTTTTATACAATGCAAGCAATGCCGGGGTGGTGGAATGGTAGACACCAGGGACTTAAAATCCCTTACTGCGCAAGCGGTGTGCGAGTTCAAGTCTCGTCCCCGGCAGTTTTTATTTTACTTTAATATTAAAAACACCATCCCAGCTCTGTGGTGGCGGGTTTTTCTTATAGAGCCTGATGCGGTCAATAAATACTGCACTTGGCTCATCGGAAGTTTGATCATAAAGCTTTGTAAATATTTCAAGTGCACCATCCCAATCCCGACTATAATATTTTTTTATGCCAAGCTCAAAATACTTTTTTAAGGCTAGCTGCGCTTTTGTTGCTTGTTCAACAGTAGCCAACACTTCATAAATCCTTACTGGTATTGTTTTGCCCTTAACAGTAATCAAGTCTATCTCTCTGCATAAAAAATAGTCCAGCACAGCTTTATAGGTCATTTCTGAAATGAGAATAGCAGTACCATAAAGCTTGTTCGTACCCTCAAGTCTTGCAGCAAGATTTACCGTATCACCAATACTGGTAAAATCCATTCGGTTTCTAGCACCGACAGATCCAAACGTAACCGTACCCGAATTGATACCAATACCAATTGCAATTGGCGTTTTTGATTCTTCTATCGCTTTTTGTGCTTCTTGTGCCATTGCTTCTTTTAATGCCAGTGCTGCAAGGCAGGCTCTCTTTTCTTTATCCTGACCCTCAAAAAAAGCCATAAGCTCATCACCCACAAACTTATCGATATCACCACCATGTTTGATAATAATATCAGTCTGTAATGAGAGGTAATGATTGAGCAAATTAACAACATCTTCAGGATTTCGACCTTCACACAAGCTGGTAAAACCGCGTATATCAGTAAAAAGAAATGCTAAATCTTTTCTTTCGGTACTGGGACTACCTTTTTCCGAAGCTTTTAATGTTGATGTCGATATGTACGGAATGATGCCACGAATCACATTGGTCATATTGCTAATTTCTGTTGATAGGTTTTTAATTTCATCTCGAGTCGTTATTCTGTCTTCATACCGCAAATCTTCAATGCCGATGCGCTCTGTTCCCTTTATCATCATGGTAAGTTTAGAAGCAATCTCATAGACACCTACACGCAAAAATAAAATAGGATAGACAATTGTTCGACCAAACCAGTAAATAGCAAAAATTGAAAAATAAATAAAAATTAGCGCAATAGTAATAACTTTGGCACGCGTTTTATAAAATTGTCCATAAATGCTATCATAATTGTATACAAGCGCTATGTATCCAATTTGTTTTCCAGCAAGAATAACATCACTCCGAAACTCAATTTGTTTGTTGGCATCAAGCTTTACCCTTCCCCATTTATCTTTTTGTACTGTCTCAACTTGTCGCTCGCTTCCTATTAGTGCCCCATCAGTACTGCTAACGACCTTAAAACTATTAGTTTGCCCGGTGCGCTGATAAAATGTGAGTGAATCAAATTTAAATGTTTTTTTTCGATCGTTTTGAATTCGCTGTATAGAAAAATAATCATCTAATGCTATTTTATCGGTGATAATAGTTCGAACCGTATTTGCCGTCTGTTCAGCTTGTGAAAATGCTGTATCTTCAAGAGATATTGTAAGCGTTCTTGAAAAATCTCGTAATAAAATCACGACAAGCACGGTGATGATAAAAATGAGCACAACAGAAAAAACAAAGGTGAGACGACGTTGTATTCCCCATCGCCTCAAAAATGCACGAAATTTCCAGCTCTCTTGTTCTACTCGTTCTCTGAATTCCCTGTACCGTCTATAATCAGGGTTCATAAGAGCAAACCAGGAAAGCAACCGTGAAAGAGAAACTGCATTCCAAATTATAGTTATTGCCAAATAAATCCATGAAAACCACGGATAATTCTGAAAATATACTTCCTTATCTGCAAATGTGATAATATGAAGAAAATAAACAATAACAATTGAAGTAGAAGCTATGATATCACCAATAATGACAAAAACACCATTGAACTGCAAAGATGGATTAAGTTTCTTATGCAAAAATGGAGCGATTAGTTTCCAAAGTACTATTGGTGCATGTAACCAGATACAAATATAACTAATAATTATAAACAGTTTACTGGCTTCGACACTATTAAGCAGTACTGGCAAAAACCATGCTTGCGGGAATAATGCTGGGCTTCCTAAATTAACAAATAGCGGAACAAGTATCCATGCAGTGGATATTCCAATTGTAACTATATAGAGAAAACCTAGCACTATGATTTGGAGAACTTTCTTTAGTTTTGTTTTATTAAGCTTCATAATCAACTTCCACCATATTGTTCGAGTAACGCCTGTTTTTGTTTTGCTTTTTCCAGATAATCAGCAGCATCAAGATAATCTGGATCTATGGAAACAACTATGGTAAGAGCCGCAATTGCATCTTTGAATCGCTCTTCTCTGTAAGCCTGAACACCTCGTTCATAGTATGTTTTAAGACTGTCATAGATTCGTTTTTTCCGTTCCTCAAGAGTACTGCGCTCAGTTGTATCGGTTGTAATCTTAAGGCGAGTAATAATAAGCGTAAATGCGTTAACCAGATCACCTTTATTGAGTGCGTTATCTATTGCTTGCAACGCTGCGGTAAAATCCGCACTGCGAATTTGCTCTCCCTGAGCCTCTGCGACACGTTTTTGTAAGTTTTGTGCATCAGCAGTTTTTTTAATTGTAAGCGCCTTGCTGATTCGTTGCGCTGCAAGCTGCCATTCTTTTCTCTGCTCATGATAGCGTGCCCATGCATAATAGAGGTTATACTCTTCGTCTTTTATTTGGACTGTGAATGCATTGTCCATTTTTGTATTGAGATCTTTAGCGGCAGAAAGAAAAGCAACCGCTTGATCAAATTTTTGCGCAATACGTAAAGCTTTTGCTTGATCCAATTTAGCTTTAACGATTTTTTCAATTTCAGATTTTAGCTCCTGATATGCTCGATTGGCATCAAAATTTGAACTATCGATATTGGTTACTCGCTCTACAAGCGTGAATGCTTTGATAATAGCAGTTTCCCGCTCTGAATCTTTTTTTGTGTTTTTTGCAGTTTCCCGCAGTTCATTAATTTTTAAAAGACTTGTCGCGATATAATCTTTCTTTATTTCAGCGGTTTGTTTCAAGAGCTCTTGAACACGTTTGTCTTTTGCATCAAATGTACGAGCTTGCTCTATCGCAAAGAGCATTGCATAGGTTTCATCATCAGTTCGTTTTGCCTTTTTTTGTAAGTTTTGAGCTTGTAGCACAAAATTTTCAAAATGCTTGTTTTTATAGTCATCAATGAGCAGAAGATATTGCTTTGCTGTTGTATTTGCCGGATTAAGGTCTACTGCTGCTTGAAATATTGTTCTTATCCGTTCAAGTTCCGCATAATTATTATTTTTAATAAGCTCTGTCTTATAGAGCTCAACCCCATAGTTAGTAAGTGTCTGACTCTTATATTCATCGGGAACTTCCTGAACAAGAACCGTATCAGGACCAAATGTAATGCATGCCGACAGTATCAGTACAAAGACAATAATTAGGCATTTCGATAGAACTTTCATAGTTCTATCATAACGTATTTGACCGTATTTTTCTATAATTTATACAAGAAAAATATCCGTAGTAAAAACAAAAAGCAGGAATGCCTTATACTCGCACTCCTGCTTGTATGCTAGTAAGCTGCTATACTTTAATACGAACTAGGAAAACCTGCAAAGGTACAGAATTCATTCCATTGAGTATCAACGCACAGGTCAAGCTGGTTATACACTGTAGTTGCTGATTTCATGGTAATTGAAGTACCAAACGCCTTATTTGTCCAGGTCGAACCGCTCCAATTGTTTGTTATGAGACTCTGTGTACAAAGGTTCTTTACTGCAGTAGCTTTGTCTTTTACTGCTTGGGTGACAGAAGTGCTTGCAATAACAGCATTCATAAAACCAACTAAGTCTTTCGTGTAACCTGAGAAATTAGAAAGATTTCCAGCAAGCGTTTTGAATACAGAACCACTAATACCAGAATTAATTGCAGCAGTCGCAAAATCATTAATTGCAGTACCGAGCTGTGCTGCATAAGAAAGATTTGCTGTTGAGAAAGTTACATCAGAAGTAGAAGCATACCATGCCTTATATTTATCAAATATAGCTTTTACTGCAACCGACCCATCACCTGCTGGATTTGATTTGAGTGTAGCAAGCCAGGTCCAGTCCCAGCCATCACCAGGTTCTGTTTGCTCACTAGCTGCCATATATTTTCCAAAATTGCGATACTGGTAATAAATTTCTGCTGTTGCCATGAGGCACGCATCAAAGCCGACAAATTCAAATTTCTTACCAAGCAGAGAAAGCGCATAGTTCATTATTTGTGATTGCTCTACTTCTGAAAGATGATCACCGCCATTAGTATCATCCCATGCTACACCGCGGGGAGCTCTATCGACAGCTCCACCATGGTTCCAGTATACAAACCCATACTTGTCTGCCGGGAAATTTTGTTTTGCATATGCAATGAAATTCTTTGCAGTCTGTGGATCACCCATATTTACTTCACCGACATCCTGAAGCAATACCGATGAACCATTCTGTACATAGTAGTACCCATGTGTTGACGATGAGTTATCCCACAATACTACAATGTTAATATTGGAATCAGATCCAACCTGCTGCATTTCCTGTATATCTTTTGTGCCATATGAAGACAGGTTATTGTCAGCATCGAGGTATACCATAATGGTCCAGGACTTTTGAGGCTGTGGCAGAGTGATTCCACCACCACCACTGCTACCGGATGTTGTCACCGATATGGTATATCCACGGTTAGTACCTGTTTTCCCACCATACGAATAAGACTTAATATAGTATGTTTTTGTAGATGCAGCAGTAAATGTTATTTTTGAACCATAATCGCCTGATGCTTTGTCATCATTGGATGCTTTAAGCGTGCTGCCATCATAAACATAGAGATAGGTATCAGCAACACCTACTACCCATGTTTCAATAACATAGGTTTTTCCAGCTGTGGCACTGAACTTAAGCCAATCAGTTGCATCGTCATAAAAATTGTGTTCCTGAACAGCACCATTGGTGGTAATGGTTTTTGCTGCAGTCTGTGAATCATCCTGTTCGTATGCATCAGGAGAAGTCATATTAATTGCTCGTACTGGATCGCGATAAACTTCTGCCTTTGGTGCAAATGTGCCGTCTGCTTGGGTGTTTAAGGGGTTGGAGCATGCGGCGAGAACGACAAGAGCCGCAATAAGGATAGTAAGCAACTTTTTCATTAGTACTTCCTTACAATGTAAAAAGCTATGAACTGCTCCTGCGGTAGCAGTTCGGACGACGGGAGGCAACAGAGCTAGCATTGCTGCCTTGCACCTTTCAGTCTATTACACGAATAGCTGAATATGAAAATTATGATATACTACTTTATGAATACTTCAATAAAAATTTTAAATTTTGACACATATTATTACATTGTTCATTTAAGAATATAAAAATAGACCATTCATTGTTTTGAACATTGACAATAAAACAAATATAAATTACTTTAGAGTTGCTTAATTTTATACCTTTACAGGAGCAGATCGCATTGAACGACTTCTCATTGATCACAACACAGCTTAAAGCACTTGCAGATCCTGTCAGGCTCCAGATTATCGATATGCTTTCCTGTATGGATCTTTGTGCATGCAGTTTGTTAGAAGGACTTTCGATTACTCAGCCAACGCTGTCTCACCATATGAAAATTCTTATTAATTCGCAGCTTGTAACATCCTCAAAACGAGGCACATGGGTATACTATTCAATCAATCAGGAACAAATCGACCATTTGTTTTCAATGATTGACAACCTCAGAAAACCTAAAATCAATTGCTCTTGCTATCAGCATGTGTGTGCATGTACTCAAGAACACAAACAAACCAAACAAGAACAAATTATGGAAAATCATATATAAACCGCTATTGCAGCTATTGTACATTGCTTTTGGAATGAAAAAACTATCAAGGAATTTTTACAACAAAAAATTGGAGTTATTTATAAAAGCGTTTACAATGTTCTAAATCATGTTCCGTGTTTTTTATTATTTGCCCAGAGGGGGACTTGAACCCCCATGCCTTTCAGCACTAGTACCTGAAACTAGCGTGTCTGCCAATTCCACCATCTGGGCAGGCATAAGCAGTGTACTGTACTCTTTCAATTTTTTCAATAGCCAGTTTACTTTTCCAAAACATACTCTATAATTTATATAAGAGGAGCCTCTCGTTTATGTATGCATTATCAACAGGATTTATATTATCTCGCCTATCAGCAATTGCTGTTGTTTTATATTTTTATACCGCAATTAAAGTACTGAGCATTAACCCTAAAGGTGCAGCCAATGTAGTTGCTTTTTTTTATAATCTTATTTTTGCTATTTGGGCTATCGGCGCAGTATTCTGGTATGATGCTCCAACTAAAGCCATAGCACTCGAATTATACCGAACTTTTTTTTGGTGCTGGTGCATTTTCCCACCCATAACACTACATTTTTTTCTTGAAATTGGGTTTCCATACAGCAGCTCATACACAAAATATAGAACTCCACTATTGCTATTACTCTATATTCCTGCGCTTTACTTTATTTTTTTCACCCGTAACAAAATATTAGGTGAACCTGTATTCCAGGGTGGATATTGGATGGTTGGTGTAAAGCCTGGTATCCATTATTTACTGTTTTCCTTCCATTATATTACTTACATTATAGCAGGAATGATAGTGCTCTTTATACGACTGCTACGTACCAAAAATCCTGTGGAAAAATCTGCTTATACCATTTTTATTTTCACAGCTTTGCTCCCACTTGTATTTAGCATTGTTACCGATTTTCTTTTTATCATCTATAAAGTGGATTTCCCCAATCTAGCTATTCTATGGATACTGATTCTTTCTCTTGGTTTTTATTATGCAATAAGCCGTTATGGATTCATGAGTAGATTTCCAATACAGAAAAACCTGCTCAATGCGGTAAGAGATCATGTCATGGTATGTGACGCACAACTCCATATTCTCTGGGGTAATGATCAAATGCTTCAAGCAGCAAATTGCCGTAACATGCTTGCATTAAGAGAAAGTTCTCTATCTTCTATTTTTATTAATATTAATCTTGAGGCAATTAAAAAAGTCGCTTCGGGACAAGTACATTCTTACTATGAAAAGTGTTATCTTGGTATAAAAAAAATCCCTGTTGAAATTAGAGTATTAGCTCTTTACAACTTCCAACATCCTTCTGGTGCTCTTATTGTCGCAAATGATATTAGTGATGTTCAGGCAAAGGAAAAAGCAGAGCAGGATGCACAAATCCAGAGACTGGTATTAGAACATTTTATAACTTTTTCAATGGATGGCATTATATTAGCAGATGCAGATGGAACGATAATTTACTGGAATGTTGCAATGGAAATTATTACAGGAATCAATAACCGAATTGCTGTAGGTAAAAAAATATGGGATATACAATCTCAACTTGTACCTCGTGAACAAAAAAGTACTCACGATCAGTTAAAATACAAAAAACAATTTATTACGGTATTACTAGGAGAAGCAAATACTGGAAAATTCTACGAGGAGCACGAAATAGAACGACAGGATGGAATACATAGAATTCTCCAAACAACAAGTTTTGCTATACCAGTACCAAGCACACAGTACTTTGGTAGTATTGTTCGAGATATCACCAAAGAAAAAATTGCGAATGAAAATTTCTTTGAACAGCTTCAGAAAATGTATACACTTAAAAATGTTGAGGCGATAAGCACATTAAGTAAAGGACTAGCACATGATTTTAATAACAATTTAACAGGTATTTCGCTAGCAATTGCATTGATACAGGATAAGCTCAAATCACATGATTCAATAACATGTGATGAACTCCAGCAAGAATTACACATTCTCTCATTAGCATCCCAGCGTTCACTTGCTTTAACTCGAAAACTAGCTTCATTTACAAAAAAAGAAGATGAATTTAAATTATTTTCTATTAAAACTGCTATAAAAAATGTTTTTGACTTTGCTAAACTTAATGCTAAACCAAACATAACTATTAATTTAGAAATAAAAATAGATGACAATATTCTTGTCTTTGGAGATCAGCATCAAATAGAGCAAGCATTACTCAATCTTATTAGCAATGCTGAATATGCAATAGAGAAAAAAGGTACAGACTATAATGGGGAAATAACTATTACTAGTCAAATTGAAAATTCAGATAAACTCTCAGTGTACAGTTACAGTTCACAAAAGCCTACTTTTATTCGTATAACCATAAGAGACAATGGCATTGGAATTTCTGATGAAAACTTAAAGCTTATTTTTGAACCATTCTTTACAACTAAAGAAAATGAATCTAACTCAGGGCTAGGCTTAACTATGGCTTACGGAATTGTAAAGCAACATGACGGTACTATTGAAGTCAAATCTTCGGAAGGTGAATGGACTGAATTCTCAATTTATATTCCAGTCAATCACTCACATCAAGCAAACGAAATTCAAGCCAAACAGAACAGGGGTTATATCTTTATCGTTGATCATGAAAGCAATATAACACAACGACTGGAAAATTTACTTGTGTATCTAAACTATTCATCTGTCATTGCATCTTCTATTGAGCAAATTGAGGAAACGCTTAGCATTTTTTCACCTGTCAGTGCGTTTATTATCAATCCTATAATGTTTTCTAATTCATCACAAGAAGTAATTGACAGATTAAGTTCACTGATAAAGAAAACCCCCCTTCTGTTATTGGGGAATCCTCCTCCTGATAATAAACTTTCACAATGGCTTAATGATCGCTCGAGAATAATTAAAGTAATTTCCTATTCATTTACTATTACGGAACTTGGCAAGGAACTTTTTGAAGCACAATGGGAGCTTACTCATCATGAGGAATGAACGGTTTTGTTCGTAATTTTTGGCTCATACCAGTAAAACCAAAAGTCCAGATTAATCCTATTTCTTGTTCATTGATCTGTGATGATGTTTCTGATTCTGTCCTATTATGCTCTGCAGATTCAGTAGCTCCTGCAATAAAAATTCTTCTTTTTTTTCGATTTTTACCTGCATGAGCATAGGTTTTGCTGAGCTCATTTAGTAGTTGCTGAATAGAAATCCATTCGTCATCATCACAATATACAACGAATTCATATAAGAAACTTCTTGGTCTTCCGCCTGACTGTTCAATTTGATTATCAAAACTTGAATCAAAAAATTGCTTAAAACCATCCTTAAAGCGTTTACTGATCATTTTATATAAATCATTTTTTTGTTCAGAATGGACTGTTTCTGGTTTTATAATGTAGTGTTCTGCAGAAGGCTCATACTTTCTGGCAAGAATTCCATTTATCATCAACGTATCTACAAGACGCACAATACCTGCTTGTTCTAAAATTTTAACATGATAATGTACTTTACCAGGACCGTCTCCTAAAACCCTGGCTATATCTGTTGCAGTTGCTGGTTCGCGATAGTCTCGTAAAGCCTGTAATATCTTAAGTCTATAGGGATGTGTAAATGCTTTTATTTGTTCTTCTGTTTCTAAAATTATTTGTTCTACCATATACAGCCTTGTTATGTTTACGTTGTATGCGAAAAAACTACAACTTTGTTTCTTCCTGTTTCTTTTGCAATAAAAAGAGCTTTATCGGCTTTTTGATACAGTTCATCTTTTGTTTTTGCATGATCCGGGAAAACAGCAACCCCTAACGAAACTTTTATTTGTATATTTTTTGGGTTTGATTCTTTACCTTTTCTAAACTCAAGATAGAGTAACTCGCTTTCTTTTCGAATATGTTCAGCTAATGCAACAGCATCTTGTAAATCTGCGCCTGGCATAAAAAATGCAAATTCATCTCCTGATAAGCGTGACGCAATTACACCATCCGTAACACATCGAGAAAACGCAGCTCCAGCTGTTGCAATTACAGCATCTCCCGCTTCCTGACCGAAGGTCTCATTTACAATATGAAACCGATCAATATCCAGCATCAAGAGGGCACACTTCATATTTGTACTTGCATGTGAATCTGATAGTTTTGAAAACCATCCTATCATACTCTCTTCTAAGAATCTTCGATTGAACAAACCAGACATATCATCTGTAATTGCACGCTTTCTAGCGGTTTCTCCCCATCGAACAATGTCATTTAAAAACGAGGAGGCTTCGTTGAGCCACTCTGTCATTGTTGATGTCATTGCAGTTAATATTTTTACACCGATATCAGCACATTCCCAGATAATTCTATAAAAATCTATTGCATCGAGCGCAAGGAGAAGGGAATCTTCTGATGCTTCACAGGTTGCAGAACGCTTTTCATGATCAATTATTGACATTTCTCCAAAGAATGCACCTGTGCCAAATTCGTATATTTGTCTTTCAATTCCATCTTCATCCTTTGTTATTGAGACTACATGACCTTTTACGACAATATACATACAATCGCATGTATCGCCCTGTTTAAATAAAATAGCACCAGCATTTACAGATATTGGTCTAACTAAATCAGCAACAATATTCAATTCATCGTGAGTTAATTTTGAAAAAAGTTGACAGTGGAGAAGCGCTTTAATAATACTTTCTTTATCCATACTATTCATTATTGTTCCTATTATGCATTGTTATATGTTCTGCTCTGTTTCCTCCATTTTGCCAGACATACATCATTCCACTATAGGTTCTTTCAAATAATTTTTTCAGTAAAGTTCCATCTTCAGGCCAAAGTGAATATGCAATACTTGCAGTAAGCATGATAGCTGTATTGCCGGTAAATCCAGGTACGGTTATTTTAGGATATGCTGCAGCAATTTCATTGCAAATTGATAGTAACTGTT
Source organism: Spirochaetota bacterium (assembly GCA_029547205.1). GTDB lineage: Bacteria > Spirochaetota > Spirochaetia > Treponematales > UBA12059 > JAKPPT01. The sequence continues at coordinate 24,812 of JAKPPT010000020.1, read as the reverse complement.
TTTCAGTACATTCAGGAATTACTAATGCAGTTTCATTGCTCTTTATTCTCAGCGCCCAGCCATTATTGGTATATGCAATGTCAAGAAGCACTTGAGCAATCTCATACATGGCAGCATCTCCTGCTTTATGTCCATAACTATCACACAAATTTTTAAAAGCATCAGGCTTTATGCATATAATAGCAACTGGCTGTCTTTTTTGAACCTTTCTAGCTATCTCTTCATCAAAATAACTTTTTACCCATAAACCAGTTGCTTTATCAGTGTACATCTGATTCCGCAGTACTCTAATCCATGGAGCATTCTCAGAGATAAGGTTTTGCGTCGAGCGTATCCGGGCACTTATCATGGCAACAGATCTGAGCAACAACCGTGCGCTAACATCCGGTCGCTCGTTGACAAGCTGTTCCTTTGTTACTGGATAATCTGGAAACACAAGAATTTCTGAGTCTTCACATACTTTTGCAGTAGCATCGTATGCTCCCTGATGAGCAAAATCAAAATCACCAAGTACGTCTCCCTCAACAAACTTAGCTCTAATTGTTTCTAAATTGTTTTCTTTGCTATAAACAGCTATAGAACCTTTTACAATAACAAAGAAATGGGTAGCGCGTTCTCCTGCTCTAAAAAGAATCTCGTTCTTTCTATAATTATAGCACCCAGTCTTAGTTGCAAGCCAATAGAGATCATCAGGTAAAAGCCTTGTAAAAAAGGCCGATGATAATAAATGAGTTACTCTGTCCGAATATGGCAATGAAATTGGCTTCATGTATTATCCTATTTTAAGTTTTTTTATTCTCCTGTGCTGCTGGCTTCATTGTCGGGAATAGAATAACATCACGAATGCTGTATGCATCAGTTAAAAACATAATTAACCTATCAATACCAATTCCCATACCACCCGTAGGAGGCATACCAATTTCGAGACTGGAAATAAAATCTTCATCCAGTGCGTATGCTTCATCATCACCAAGTTCACGCTCGCGTGCCTGTTGCTGAAAGCGTTCAAGTTGAACTATGGGATCATTAAGCTCACTGTATGCATTTGCAAGCTCTCTGCCATAGACAAAAGCTTCGAATCGTTCTGTCATAGAAGGATCATCAGGTTTTTCTTTAGTTAATGGTGAAATTTCAGCAGGATAATCGCAAACAAATGTAGGCTGAATGAGCTGCTTCTCTGCATACTTTTCAAATGCTGCATTTAAAATATCACCCTTTGTACAGTATTCAAGTTTCTTTTTTAAGAATTCATCAAGATGGTGTTCTTTTGCCAGCGCTCGAGCTTCTTGATCTGTCTTAATTGTTGTAAAATCAATGCCGCCATATTCCTTAACTGCATCTATCATTGTAATTCTTCTCCACGGCGGTGCAAAATCAAGCTCGGTTCCCTGATATACGACTTTTGTGCTGCCAGTTGCCTGTACTGCACAATAAGCGCACAGTTCTTCGCAGAGCTGCATCATAGTTTTATAATCAGCATACGCTTCATAGAGCTCGATCATGGTAAATTCTGGATTATGCCGTATATCAATACCTTCGTTGCGGAAATTTTTGCCCATATCATAGACACGTTCCATTCCGCCAACTATACAGCGCTTGAGGTATAGTTCCGTAGCAATACGCAAATACAAATCAATGTTGAGAGCATTGCTATGTGTTATGAATGGCCTGGCTGCAGCACCAGAAGCAATTGTTGATAGTATTGGAGTTTCAACTTCGATGTAATTCCGCTTATCGAGAAATTCTCGGATACTTTTTATAATAATTGCCCGCTTTCTAAAGGTTTCCATAACCTGCTGGTTCATTACCATGTCAAGGTATCGCCTCCGATAGCGCAATTCAGGATCTTTAAGACCATGAAATTTTTCAGGTAGTGGTTCAAGAGCTTTTGTGAGGAGTTCCATTTTTTGAACATGTATCGAAATCTCACCGCGTTTAGTTTTGAAGACATACCCTTCAACGCCGACAATATCTCCGATATCCCAGGTTTTTATTTCTGAATATGCTTCCTGACCGACTCCATCGGCACTGACATAGAGCTGAATTCTTCCATCTCTATCCTGCAGATCGATAAATGAAGCCTTGCCAATATCACGGAAGCTCATCATTCTTCCTGCTACAGATACAGTCTTATTCTCCAGTGCTTCAAAATTTTCCTTTATTTCTTTTGAATGATGTGTCTGGTTCCAGACGAGTTGCTTAAATGGATTTTTTCCGGCTTTTTTGAGTTTTTCCAGTTTCTGTCGTCGTATAAGCTGTTGTTCACTTAAATTTTCCGAATACTCAAGATCTTGTTGTTCGCACATTACTTTCTCCTCGTAGTAATCTTACACTATTTTCAGTTTTTTGCCGAGTATGACGCGAGCAATTAAATAGAAATACAGAGCTGAATTGGACAATGATCTGAGCCCATAACCTGTTTTTGAATTGAAGTTTTAACGATGTTTGGCAAAAAATCTTTATTGATACAATGATAATCGATTCTCCACCCAATGTCCTTTTCTCTGGCTCGCGCACGATAACTCCACCAGGTATAGTGTCCTGGTTCACCGGGATGAAAATGCCTAAAGACATCAATAAATCCCTGTGATAAAAAATGCGTCATAAATGCTCGTTCTTCTGGAAGATATCCAGGATTTCCTTCATTTTCCTTTGGATAGAATAAATCGATAGGCGTGTGCGCTATATTATAATCCCCGGCAAGAATAATATGTTTTCCGTTTGAAACGAGTCTCTGCACGCGCTTAAGAACCGATTCACAAAACCGTAGCTTGTAATCGAGCCTTGCTCCACCTTCTTGAGAGTTGGGGAAATAGGCACTTATAACGATATATTTTCCAAAATCGGCTTCTATGTATCGTCCTTCATCATCAAATTCGCTTATTCCCAACAATGATACAGACAGAGGTTTTTCTTTTGAAAATAATGCTGTACCGGAATATCCCGGACGCTTTGCTTCTGCATAGTATTGATAATATGGTTTATTCTGTGCATCACATATAGTTTTTAGCTCGGGAGGCAATTGTTCATACCGAGCTTTTGTTTCCTGGATGCAGACAATATCAGCATTTTCTTTTGTAATCCAGTCAAGAAAACCCTTTGTATATACCGCACGTATGCCGTTTACATTCCATGAATTTATAGTTATCATTTCTGACATCAATCATCTCTTTCTATGGATTTTCTTCAATTACAAGATTCATCTCAAGTGATACTAGATATTTTTTACCAGCAACAACGGTAATCTTTCTTGAAATCACATAGTCACCTATTTTTATTGTTAACAGATATTCACCAGGATCAAGCTCAAATCCATTTTTAGACCAATCTATTTGCTTTCCATTTATAAGTACTATAGCATTATCAGGTAGTGAAAACTCAAGAATTGGTACAGCTGATGTAAATGATACTTGAATAGCAGTTGACTGTGCTGGCATAACAGTAACTGTATATACTTCTTCTCTATATCCTTCAGCAGCTACACGTACTGTGTATGTGCCTTTTTTAAGGAAAATAATACGATCGGTAAGTGAATATTTGATATCATCTACAAATACTGTTATATTCTTAAGATCAATATTGGGCGGCGAAAAAGAAAAAACAATCGAACCTTCGTTTTTAATCAAAGGTTTTATTGTTATATTAAAATAATTTTCATCAAGAACTTTATTGACACCCTTTCCCATCATGAAAAAACCAAACAAAAGCGGAAATTTATCAGGAGTTGCAAGGAACGGTAGCACAGTCGCAAATGAACTTGTTTTTAATGTATGATTCTTATCAACTGGAATCTGGAGTACAAGGGAAATTCTTTCTGGTAAAGGCTGAAAAAACAACTGTGTCCCCTGATAATCATATCTTGTCTTTGAAAAAGCAGGAGAGACTTTGCCGTAAATAGTCCAACCAATACCACCAATATATGGAAGCATTTCTTTAGTAATTTTTATTTCAATTTCAATTCCCTGGAGAAATAAATCATTTGCTGCTATTTGGATGCCAACAGCTTCATTATACTTTAACTTGACAGTTTCTCCAGATGGGTTCAGTGATGATACGGTCACAGCATAGGGAACGGACACACGAATATCTTCTGCATGTATCCATGAAAAAAGGATAATTCCAAGTATAGAAACAGCAAATCGTTTTATCATTGTGAAAGCCCTTGCAAAAACAATGCAGGATTTTTCGCTGTACTTAAAATCCGTATTTCAAAATGAAGATGCGGTCCAGTAGAGCGGCCAGTTGTCCCAACTGTAGCTATTATTGTACCCGAATTTACTTTTTGATTCAACCTAACCTTTATTGACTTAAGGTGACCGTATACTGTTTCTATAGAATTATCATGTGAAATGATAATGTAATTACCTAACACTGTATCAAAGCCAATATATTTTATTGTTCCCGTACGAGCAGAACGTACTGGGGTGCCCTCTGGCGCTGCTAAATCCACACCATTGTGGTGATGCAGTTCACCAGAAAATGGATCTTTTCTCATACCAAATGGACTCGTTAGTTTTGCCTTTTCTACAGGCAGCACAAAATCGGGTTTTAAGAAAAATACACGCTCTGTACTCGTAAACCTTTCACCAGGGAAAAAGTCAAAAGCAATTTTTTTGTTTTGATTTCTAATAGTTACCTTTTGAGCTTGTTTAGATATCAATCTTGCATGTAATAATATATCCAAATCATTTCTATTGATATCATGAGGCAAAAATATCCCTGGACTTGATGGTATAAGAATCAGCATACCAGGAGTTAAGGATACTGTGTCCCTGAATCCATTGAGGGAAACAATAGCATCATATGGTATAAGACAACGTGATGCTATTGTAAACAAAGTATCATTTTTTTTTACTGTATATTGTATAATAAAAAGTTCTTCTGGTTTTTGACCGTTTTGAATTAATGAAATATTGTATTCAACAGCACTTACAAGCTGATTGAAAACAATATCATTGATTTCTAAATCATGCATTACTGGATATGTCTCTGTTTGTGCATATAATTCAAACAGAGAAACTGTTAAAACAAAAAAAATGATTAATTTATTTTTTCCCAAGCACATCATCTGCAAGTTTTTTTAGTGAATCATCCAGCTTAATATCAACAGAAATAGCACTACGATTAAGTGTATAAACTCCATCTTTTTCTGTAATTACATGTGAAATTTTATTATTATTTTTTATATCAGAAAATTCATCATCGACTACTTCCAATTCTCCTTCCACACAATCGGCTATAGTATAACCAGGCAAACAGCGCCTTATATATTGCTCTATGTAATCAATAGGCTCTGCATTGACAGGATCACTATCCGGAAGATCGGCTAACTGCAATTCTTCCAGTTTTTCTCGCTCTTCATCTGAAAGCATAGATATTTCATGCAGAGTGCCGGTGCTTTCAGCCTCTACAATTTCAATACCTGAATCTTCAAGGATTGAACGAATTTCATGTTCATCGATTTCAAGGAAACCTTCTTCGTCATTATAATTTGCTAACTGAGAAAAATCAAATGAATCAAGGAAAAGATCAAACTCAACTTCACCTAAAAGTTCATCAATTTCATGTTTTACTTTTTCCTGTTCTGGTGATTTTTTGTTTATCTTTTTTCTCAGTTCTCTATCATTCAATACATTATCTTCAAGATTTTCAAAAGGACTGGTAATCTCTAACCTTTCAAAATCAGCCTTTCCTGTTGCTCCAAAATCTTTGGGAGTTAAATCTTCTATTTGTGTTGTAATTGTTTTATTGGTGTCATCAATGTGTGACACAGCTTCATCGTTTTGATCTGGTTCTTCTATAATTAAACCATCTTCTTCATAAGGCGCAAGTTCCTCTACCTCAAGTTCAGTTTCTGGAATAGAAAACTGCTCAATATACTCTTTGTTAAGTTCTTCAAGAATCTCTAAACCAATGTTTTCTGGAATAGTCGGGATTTCATCTTCTTCATTTTCAAAAAAGATATAGCCAGTATTCTGAGTAAGATCGTGCAATGTCTCTTGTATTGATTCAACTGACATTGCATTAAGCAGTTCGGCTTCTTCGATAGCTTCTGCTTCCTGTACAGCTTCCACTTCCTCGAGTGACTCTATGGCTTCCGCTTCTTCAATAGCTTCTGCTTCTTCAACAGCTTCTGCTTCTTCGATGGGCTCAGCTTCTTCTACAGCTTTGGCTTCCTCGAGCGCCTCTCCTGTTTCGAGCGCTTCAGCTTCTTCAACAGCTTCTGCTTCTTCTGCAGGTTCGGCCTCCTCTAAAGCTTCAACTTCCTCTACAGCTTCCACTTCCTCTACAGCTTCCACTTCCTCGAGTGACTCTATGGCTTCCGCTTCTTCAATAGCTCCTGCTTCTTCTATGGGCTCAGCTTCCTCGAGTGCCTCTCCTGTTTCGATGCTGCTTGAAATAGCAGCGACAGTCTCGGGTTTTTGTTTTTTCAGAGTTTTTGCGCGTGAAGCTTCATGTTCTTTTTCAACTGCTGTGTTTGATGTACTCGGAATAGTTCGAGCATATGCAGTAAGATTGCGCTGTTCGTGAGACCATCGCTCAAGCATTTCTTTGAGCATTGCCTCAATTCCTGAAAGATCTGCTTGTCTTGTTTCGCCACTTAAACGGGTGAACACTTCAATGATTTCATCCCAGCCTTTATCGATAACTGCATCGATTATTTCATTCTGCTTTTTTGGAATCCTTCCAAGACCTTTTCTGATGCGATTTTTTACTTCTGGTCGTTTTCGCTCAAATTCTTCTCGTATCCGCTCTTTTATTGGCAAACCTTCAAGAATATACTCTTTAATAAGATCAATCTGAAGTTTTTTTATTTGATGCGTAATAACCTGTACGGGATCAGGTCGTACTGTTATAAAGAGGAAAAGAATAAGGTAAACTAAACTAAACACGATACCGATCAACAATACTTTTAGTATCTGAGGAAATTTGAACCATGTAGCAGGTACAATTTTTCCATAGTACATGCTTTCACCGGTAAATGAAGCAAGAATGAAAGTATCTGAATTTTCTGTCTGTCCAATTGTCATAATACCCTGTTGGACAGAACCATTCCAATAAGAATCAATTTTTGTTTGCAGTGTCCGTGCATCTTCTAATGCTACAGGGAATCCAAAAACGAGTCCCTGAGAAACCGGCTTAATCGTTTCACCCATAGGAAAGAGTTTCTGCCGGGCAAGCTCAGTCTGAAGGCCTGCGATATTCACATATAAAATGGCTATCCCACTCTGCACATTAAATGTATCAATAAACGGGATACAATAACCAATTGCGCCAGAATTTGTATCAATATATGGTTTTTTCTTTTCCATATAGGATGTGAGCTTTTCAAAAGGCGCATCGGCATCCACTCCATAGTTTCTGTAAACAATACGTTCTTGTTCTGTCCTGAGAATATCACCGGGGAACGTGCTAAAATGCATACGCTTGCCATCTTGAGCAATAATTCTCACACCAAGCACATAGGTATTCCGTTCCTGAATTTGCCCAAACAAACGCGCACGCTCAAAAATATCCTGTGAATTTTGCTGTGGAAGCATAGCTTTCTTTACAGCTTCAGAAGAGAAATATGCATGTGCTTCCAACATGTTTTGTTTATGCCAGAGCTCACTAGCTTTTGCAATTTTTTCAAGATTTGACTGTATATCGAGTGAAACTCGCGGGTTATATACCGATTGTTCAATAACTCCAAAAAATCCGCTGTATGCAAAAAAAGCTACACCAGCAGTAATAAGCAAAGCGAGAATTAAAGCAATAAAAGCTCTTAAACGCATAGCAACCTCAGGTCATACAGCATCTCTTCTATTATCGGCATAATCAAGCTGGCATTTACTACTATACTACATTTTTACCAAAAACAACAATTTCTCATTATTCGTGACACTAGAAAAAAAAGAGCGGTATGTCTGGACGTCGTAACCATACCGCTCCGCTTGAGTGCTCACTTGCTCTCACTGTTAGTATCGACACAATAGCAATTTTTCTTTAATCTTTAGAAAAGATAGTGCTCAATAATTTTTATATGCCACTCTGTACTTTTAGTGATGTCTTCATATAACCGTTTGGTCACGAGAAGACTTTCTTCAAGTGTTTTAGGTTTTGGTCCAAGTTTTTCATCGATATCAGGGAGCAAAAAACCCACGAGATCTTTGGTTTCATTCTTCATGAGATTCGCTTCTATTGTATCTAACAGCTTGAGCACTGATTGCATTGTGTTTTTTCCCTCAATAGCAGCTTCTATTGCTGTAATACCGTGCTGTAACAACGCCATAAGTCCAGCAAGTTTTGAGTGCAGATCCTTGAGCAATTCTTTTCCCTGTATGGTCAATCGTTCATACGATACAGTTAATAAACGTTCATTGATACTATTTCGGCATTCAGGAAGTGCTAACAAGTCTTCGATCGTGCAGCGAGCCATTTCGGGAATAAAAAATCCTTCGGAAGAAAGATTTCGGGTCGGGGGATCTGGATAGAGCATGCACATTCTGCTAAACCACCATGCATAGAGAGCGAGTCGTTTATCTGTTTTAACAGTACTACCAGAATAATTACTCGTGCAATAAGCATTGGCGCTATTTACAGCTATAAAAAGCGCTGTCTCTGCAGGTTTAAATTTAGTTGCACTATGCAGTGCATGCTGTTCAAATGTGCTGGCACGTGCATGGCTCTTACAGTTGGGGTATGCAAGATCAAGTCCTGCCATATAGATTGTTGACGCTCCGAGTTGTCGTGCAAAATCCCATGCTGATGTTGCTACCGAACCTCCAGCTCTTATAGGACCCAGTTCCAGGGATACATACGATTCGATGTATTTCCCAAGCGGGTACTGCGAAGCAGCAAGTAATACATGCTTCCATTTTGTATGAAAAACCGATGGCCACACAGCAATTTCTGACACGAGTCGTGATTCAGGAAAGACTGCCCAATCGAGATGCCGGGCATTCCAGTATTGCGGATCTGCTACTACAACAAAATCAGGTGTACAATCTACTGTTTTCAATGATTTACAGGCAGTATCTACCGCAACAAGCACAAAGCGGCGTGAAAGCTCGTGAACATATGGAAGTATACTATCCAAACTGGGTCCCGCTGCAAGTACTAAAATAGGAAGCCCTTCCATAAGTCCTCTGTAGGCTTTAAGTGGTATAAATGATTCCAGTTCAAGGAGATTTTTTACAATATTGCGAACCCAGCGTTTTCCAAAACGCTTAATAGTATTTTTGTTGATTATATCTTTTTCTTTAAATTTCTGTACGACACCAGTGTACATGGCACACTGTTCAGGATACAAATTCATGTATGCTGGATTCTCAAATATAAGCACAGAACGTGGATCGAGTTCCTGTAAAAACAGCATGAGTGTTTCATAATCTGGTTCTGCGAGAAGATACACGAGCGGGTTTTTTAAAATATCCTGAATATCGACAAGTTCAAAACAGGAACGCATGAGAGCTACATCAGGTTCGACTATAAGTACCTGACACTGTTCCTTTATAAGCTCCCGCACCGTATAACCAAGACCCATTCCAATTACCACAACAGTTTCCGCTCCAGATGAGTAGCTTGCCTGGACAATACGCTTAGCCTCACCTTCTGGATCATAGCTCGAATGAAGCCAGCGGATATTCTGTGATTCAGATTGTTCTATATAAGCTGTAAGCTGACCGGAACGCGCACGTTTTGGAAAAACTAAACCACCAGCGCTTGATTGGATCTTATCAACAAGCTCAGGATTTTTTGTATATAGAGCAGCACAGTTAGCTTCAAAAATTGTCATTCAAGCCACAACCTTATCGTCATACCAGGTTTAACAGGAGTTCCCGGATTGGGTTCCTGTCTGACAACCCAACCATTTCCTTCAATAATAACATGAATGTCAGTACGTTTGAGAAGAGGCAACAGCAATTTTTTTGCAACACCCCGCAAATCTGGCATGGTATCCAGAATCTGCACTGTGACAGCTGGAGGTAGAACTATTGTATCTGGGTGCTCTACAGTAGCTACACTTGCTCGCTCAAGTCCATACTGCGAAGCAATTGTCAGGATAGCATCTTTTACAACAGGTGCAACAACACGCGCTCCAAAAATGGAACTGCCACGTGGCTTTATTACTGCAGCGTATAAAATATACTGTGGCGATGATGAGGGAAAAATCGCAAGTGTACTGGCAATAAAGTCAGTTTCGGAATACCGCTTTGTTTTTGGATCCAGCATTTGAGCTGTTCCAGTTTTAACAGCAATTGGCATATCTTCAATTCTGGCTCGTTTTCCGGTACCAAAATCTAATGTTGCTGCTTCCATCGCTTTGAGTATAGCCTTTGCCTGTGCCGGCGTAAGCACCTGTTTAATTGGTGTTGGTTCTGCTTGAAACACCAGCTGATTATCAACAGTCATAATTTTATCGAGCACATGAGCACGCATGAGCAAACCACCATTTGCTACTGCTGTTGCAGCAGTTGTTAACTGGAGTGCAGTTACCAGTATTTCCTGCCCTATCGCAATAGTAGGTTTTGTTCTCCCAGACCATCGCTCTGGCGGCTGTATAAGTCCCGCATCTTCCAGTTTTATTTCCACTCCTGTCTTCTCACCGAATCCAAACGCCCGGAGTTTTGCATAAAAATCTCGGACAGAAACCGTCTCCGATGCAAGCGCTGCACCTGTATTACAGGAAAACGCTAGAATTTTTTCCAGATTAACTGCACCATGGGCACCAGTGCTGCAGCGGATTATTACTTTTTCTCCAGATGTATATTCTTTTTCATACGCACCGCGACAGTAGAAGGTCGTCTGATCGGTTATGCCTCCTAACGAGAGAATGACACCCATCGTAAAAACCTTCATTACCGAACCAGGTTCGTAAACATAGTTTGCAACTCTATCCAACCAGTTTTCACGCGGAGCATCAAATGGTGTATTTGGATCATAGTCGGGCATGGAAATGTAGGAAACTATTCTACCCGTTTTCGCTTCCATAACCACCATCATGACACCTTCTGCATTGTTTTCTAACAGTACCGCTTTACATAATTTTTCCAGTTTGTACTGCAGTGTACTATCAATGGTTAAGTACACAGAATTGCCAAATGCAAACCCTGCATGTGCATTTTGCTTACCGGGAGTAAGCTCTTTATCTAAGCTGGCTTCAATTCCCGCGATTCCCTCATTGGAGAGGCTTACAAACCCCAAAAGATGACTGGCAAGACTTCCCTCAGGATATACTCGGCGTGACTTTCGTTCTAGTGAAAATCCCTGAATTTTTCCTTCAGACAAATATGCTCGTACGGCCTCAGCTACATCGTGATCTAATGATCGGGCAATATACACATAATTGCTATCTTTTTCATGTATTCTTGCAGAGAGCTCTTTGCTATCAACCTGCAAAATCACTGCAAGTTGTTCAAGTACAGTCTGCAGCGTAGACTGTTTAATTGAGGGTTTCCAGACAGCAAGGTCATAGGTATCTATATCGCCTGCAAGGAGTCTTCCATTTCTGTCAAAAATAGCACCACGTATTGCAGCAGTTTGCGAATACAGCTTCTGTTCGGGAGGCGGCATGAGCGAAAGTTCAAGAAACCGATACAGCACAAAAAGCATGCTTATTACGATGAGACCAATGAGTATATAGAAACGCTTTAAATTTTTTTCCACTGCTTTCCTGCACTCGAGCGAATACAGTTTTAATGATACACTAAAACTATAAACAATGACAAATAGATTTGCTTGTCTGCATATTTATTATAGTGAGAATTACCTGAAACGGATAAAAACTAAAACCAGTAAAACTCTCTTTCGAGCAAGCCGATACACAATGTATGGAAGGCCAACATCATTCGTTTTTTCATCAACAGCCAGTTCGCATTGTCCAACCGGCAGTTACAACAGTATATACTCCTAAGACACAACGTGTAGAAAAAAGAGTATTCCCTCTCTTACAACCACATACACATCATGGTGCTGTGCAGAAAAACCACAATTTCACCATTTTGTCTAAAAGCAAAGATTTAGTACAGCACTGTATGCTAGTTTTAAAGAGAAAACAATTTATAGTTGGAAGTGGGCTTTTTCTCGCTATTCTACTCATCGTGTTGCTGGCAACCGGAAGTTTTGCTTCAAAACCAACATTACCTGCAATCATACTCGAGGAAGATCCGTATATTACCCAGTTGCTCATAGAAAACGGTTCGATTGATGAAAACATTCAGTCAGAAGAGCAAGAAAACCTTCCCGATATTCCGGTGAGTGTCGAACTGACCGATTATCGAGTTCAGCGAGGCGACTCACTTGAAAAAATTGCAAGAAAATTTAATGTCCGCATCGACACACTTATTAGTGTCAATAAAATTGCAAATGTAAAACAGATGCAAGCAGGCACCATACTCAAAATACCCAATATGGATGGCATCATTCATACAGTACAAAAGGGAGATTCGCTTGCATCTATTGCAAAACAGTACAAAACCGATGTCATAACACTTGCAGATGTCAACAATCTTGCGAGCAACACCTTACAGGCAAAACAAACACTATTTATACCAGGTGCAAGGCTGCCAACAGAAACGCTCAAACGAGCGCTGGGAACGTTCATACAGTGGCCTATCCGTGGTGTACTATCATCTTATTTTGGTTATAGAGCAAACCCTTTTACAGGTATACGACAGTTTCATAATGGCATCGATATTAAAGCCAATGAAGGTACTGCTGTTAAAAGCGCAATTGATGGCATCGTCGCTGAAACTGGATACAGCACCGTTTTTGGTAATTTCATTATTATCAAGCATAGCAATAGCTATCAAACGCTCTATGGACACTTGAGCAAAATATTTGTTTCAACAGGACAAAAAGTTTCACAGTCAACGGTAATTGGGTTAACAGGAAATACGGGAATGACAACAGGTCCTCATTTGCACTTTAGCATTTTCAAAAACGGAGTTGCTATCAACCCATTAACTGTTCTAGGGAAATAAACCTTGCACATACCAGACAAAAAACGGTATAATGCATTACCAAATTAAAAGTAAAATAGGGAGTAACCCGATGCGTAAACTAATAATCGTTCTTATTGGTATTTTTGCCATATTTGTTTTTATTCAAAATTCTATTATTGCAGATACTGATGATACAATACTTTCAAACGATACTTCTGGTATAAGTACAAACATAAATATAGTACACACTGCTATCATGCAGTAAGTCGAACACTACAGCGAGCAAAGAGAACACAGTTTTTTAATATTTCAATCATTTAAAGCATAGTATGTATAAAAAAAAGTACAATAAAAACACCTGCCTGTATAAAATTTTAGACGAAATCATATAGCTCGTTATACCACTATTAAACACCCGATATTATTTCCTTATAATACAAATATTTAATAGATACACTTCACGTAAAACAAATTGGCACACTTCTTGCTTTATATCTAGCAGAGGTGATTAGTATGATACAGAAAACCAAAAATGAAAACAGCAGCGAATGTCTCAAGGCCTATTACCAGCACCTTAAAAACATTCCGCTGCTGAGTGCCGAAGAGGAACACGAGCTTGCTATCCGGATTGCTCAAGGGGACGAGAAAGCCAGGAATAAGCTCATCGAATCCAACCTTCGTCTTGTAATAAAAATAGCGCGTTTATACTGCCATTTCAATGTTCCGCTTTCAGATCTCATTCAAGAAGGTAATATGGGGCTTATAAAGGCTACAGAAAAATTTGATTACAGAAAAAATGTTCGATTTTCTACGTATGCTGCCTGGTGGATACGGCAAACAATAACTCGATCGCTGTTTAATTCGCGTCGATTTATTCGTCTTCCCCACCGCAAAGAAGAACTCCTGCGAAATGCGTATAAAATGTCAGCTACATTGTCGCAGGTGCTTGGACGAGAGCCAACAATTAAGGAACTTGCAGATCATCTCCATGTTGATGAAACACTGCTCCAGGAGGTCATGGAAATCAGTGCAAGTATTGCATCACTGGATAGTGCTGAAACCGATGAAGATCTTACTCTGGTCGAAACGTTCGAAGATAACACCTACAATCCGGAAACCGAGTTGCAAAAACAGGCGCTCAAGGAAAAAACGATGCAGATACTTTCGCTCCTCGCTGAACGCGAACAGCAGGTTTTGATGGAACGGTTCGAACTAAACGGTTCAGAGAAAAAAACCTTAAAAGAGCTCGGCTCTGTACTTGCTGTTTCTCCAGAAACAATTCGCCAGCTTGAAAAGAAAGGTCTCAGGAAACTCCGTTCCTTTAATCAGGAACTGCTTGCTTACATGTAACCAGCCTTGAGTACATGCGGAGATTTTAGTATGCTTATATAAACCCATGAGCAGAACAAAACAGTCATCGGACATCAGTATTTATGCAGCTGTGCTGACCATTTTTTCAATCCTGATACTGTTCACAATTTCTATAAAAGCACAAAATGTTCCAGCACAGAATGCTCCACTACAAAGTGCCCCCATTCAAAGTGATCCAGCACAGAATGCTCCAGTGCCAATGACTGAAAACCATAACGCTCCGCGTGAAAAACCAGAAACACTAACGGAGCAAAAATCAATAATCAAAAAACAAACAGAGAATGGCCACCAGCCTAAAAAGCCGCACAAGGTTCTCATTATTATTATCGATGATGTAGGCTACAATCTTTTTCAGCTGGAGCCCTTTTTGCAGTTTCCTGGCCCAATCTCATTTGCTATTTTACCGAGTCTTGATTATACTCAAAAAGCAGAGACATTGATTTACAAAGCTGGTAAAGAGATACTGTTGCATCAACCTATGGAAGCGATCGGTAACCTCGATGCAGGACCTGGTGCTATAGTATCCACAATGGATGATGCAACGATACAGCGTGTTATTGCAGACAACCTGGCTCAGCTGCCATTAGCACGCGGTGTCAATAACCACATGGGATCGCTCATATCTCAAGATGAGCGAATCATGGCAAGGGTACTTGATGAATGCCGCAAGACCGGACTATACTACCTGGATTCCGTTACGATAGGTAATTCAGTTGCCCGAAAAGTGGCCAGATCAATGCATTTTAGAATCATGGAGCGAACAGTGTTTTTAGATAATAATCCGGATAAGCCATCTATTCAAAAACAAATCCGCGAAGCTGCTGATATTGCAGAAAAACGCGGCTATGCTGTCATGATTGGACATGTCTGGTCTAATGAACTCGCCCAAACACTTATCGAGCTCTATCCACATCTCATTGAATCTGGTTTTAACTTCTCAACAATATCTGATTTTTTAATGGAATTTGATGACGATGAATTTGATATTGGGGATTGAATCTTCCTGCGATGAATGCGCTGCTGCAGTTGTAGAGCACGGCAAACATATACGATCATCAATTGTTGCAACACAAATTGCCTACCATGCTCCCTGGAACGGAGTAGTACCAGAACTTGCTTCGCGCATGCATACAGAGTGGATTTATGACGTCGTTCAACAAGCATTGAGCGAAGCACACTGTACACTTGACGACATCGATGGTGTAGCAGTAACCTCTGAACCCGGACTTGCGGGCTCTCTCCTTGTAGGACTGTGTTTTGCAAAAGCACTTGCCTGGTCATCAAAGAAACCATTTGTTGGCGTAAACCATATTCTCGCGCACCTCTATGCTCCACAGCTTGACCACGATATACCATATCCCTACCTTGGCCTCATGGTATCGGGAGGACACACGCTTATTGCTCGAGTCGATGCCTATGATGATATTGCTATTCTTGGAACCACCATTGATGATGCAGTAGGCGAAGCATTTGATAAAGTTGCTAAATACTATAATTTAGGATATCCGGGAGGAGTTGCTATAGACAAACTAGCCAGAAATGGCGATCCCCGCGCATGCCGATTTCCCGTTCCTAACTTATACAAGGGCGAGCACACCTACGATGTTTCCTACTCCGGTCTCAAGACTGCAGCTATTTACCAATTGGACCAGTTCTGGAATCCTGCTTATGAGCGAACCAATGAAAACCTGGCTGCAAGCTTTGAAAAAGCTGCAATTGACATTCTCTGTTCACGGCTGTTTAATGCAGCAGAAGATACCGGCATTACTACAATAGTAGCAGGAGGCGGTGTAGCAGCAAATACCTACCTGAGTTCACTCTTAGCATCACACAGCGAACTAACCGTTTATTTCCCTCCACTTTCACTGTGCGGTGACAATGCTGCAATGATAGCTGGCTTGGGCTATAAGCTTCTTGCTCGCGGAGACCGCTCTCCCCTGACACTCAATGCGAACCCTCGCGTAAAAGCCTTCCGCCGAATTACCATATAATAACTTAAAAACTCTGCATGCAAAAACTCTGGTTCCGCGTATAAATACTGGTAAGTTTCTTAAAACTACAGTTCCAAAGGGGATAAGTATGCGGAGACGAGTCATGCAGTATGTTTTTGGGATTTTGTTCCTGGTGCAGTTCTTCACATTAGCGAATGCAGAGGATAAATCCGAAAGCAAATCTGAAACAGGTTATTTTTTTGCTGTACAGGGAGGCGCAGATGCTAGTATCACTGGCACTCTATGCTCTATAACAGGAAGTACAGATTTTGGCTTAATCGTTTCATGGAAACCAGAACATACAAAAACAAAAAAAACATTGCAAACAGGACTCATGCTTTCTTGTTCATATAATTTTTTTGATGGATGGTTAGTGACTGGTGGATTAGAGACTGGTTTAGCAGAGATAGGCTACATCATTACCGGTGCAGCATGGTATTTTACCACACAGCAATTTTATATACAGACTGCGCTCATGATTCCATTCACTGAGACAGAGTATCAATCATCAAGCATGCACAGCTATATGATTGTTTCCTGCTTCTTGCCTCTATCGTGGTTAGTACATCCAGATACTGGCATACCAGGCGATACGCTCTTTAAGAAACTGTATATCGGCTTACGAATTCGATTATTATTTTGTAAGAACCCTCAGTTACGGTTTTAAGGCCTTACCCTGATATATCATATGTATAGATTGTATCCGCAGTTCCAAAAATATTTTTTGAATACGCATCTCCGCAACGAGCGCAATCTTTCCTGAATCAGAGGGAGTTACCAAAATAAACCGCTGCAGTTTGTAATCAGGTCCATCAATTATCCCTAAATCATAGAGCTCATATGTTTTCGGCTTGATTTCCAAAACTGGTAAATCTGATGTAAAGTCCTTTGTGATGAGCCTTTGTATTGCTTCACTGTCACCAGAAGCATAAGCCTTAAAATACTGCAAGAGCAAACCTGTATGAGCTCCACGGCTATTAAGAGAAATACTGATAATAACAACGACTGCAACGACTAACAGCATTGCACCAGAAGCGACAAGTAATGCTTGAATCTTTGGCTGCATAAAATTCCCTTTTGTATAATTCTTACAGTATTAAGTATACAGTTTTGTAAAGAAAAATTCAAATGGTCATATTCTTTAGAATCATGATTATTGATTCTGAGCTCAAAAGCTAAAGGTTAGCAAATGGATTTACACCATTTTAAAAATACACTCCCAATCCTAAAAAGCAATAGTGTCCAGTTAAATCAAAAAAGTGTTTTTCGCCTAATGGTGTCATAGTAGCATTAAGATTCCAGAAGTCTGGGAAAGTACTCGTTTGAGCAGTATATGCACCTGCTGTTGGAGGCAAAATTTCAATATCTTTTTTAAGTTAAATACGGTAGAGATAATTTATATTAAGTGAAATTCTTTTACTAAAGAACCATTGCAAACGTACATACGGTGAGACAATAAAAAGATCATCCGATTTCTGTATTACAGAAAATGTAGTTAACACTGAAGAATTATCTGGATGAGGAATATCTAAATAAATATCTGTAATAGTTACATCGCCGACGGTAAGATAAGAACTAATATTGAAAAATAATTCAGGCATAATCATGAGCGTTACACCTGCCATGCCTCCAAACAATGTATAATTAAATTCCTTTTTGTATTTGATTGCCGTAACATCAGATGGCCATAATGATGTATCCATATTTTTTATAGAAGACACTGGCACTAAAAAATTCTCAAACATTGCATCACTCCCATCCTGAGAAAACCGTATAGGAACAAAGCTGAATTCCATGCCTAAACCAACAACAATCCAGGAAATCGGTCTATATATTATAAAAAATGAATTTAATGGCTGAGGTAATGCTTTTTCATTTTTTTTCTCATGCTCTGAAAGCAAATAGATCACGCATGTAGATTCTTCCAGACCTAAACCGTATTGTGAGATATTTCTCCGTATAGTTTCGTATTCTGCAATAAGCTCAGCTTTTGAGAGTTCTACAGAATCGGAAAAAATAATTGCTGATGTCGTTACCTGTATAAGCCTTACCGTAAGCACAAAAGACTCACCTGCCTCGGTTATCGAACCTGCAAAAAGATACTGTACATCAAGAATAGCTGGTTTGACTGGTGTCTTCCCTTCTGTAATTCCTGAAAGTGATAACTCAATTTCAGCAAGTTGCTTATCGAGATTATCCCGCTCAACAAGAACAAATACCGTTGATAATGAAAGAAGTTTAGTAAGTTTATCACGCAGGAGATTCCCAATATTGTACTTACGGGCTTCATCAGTATTGTTGGTAAAAGGAACAATACTCACTGTTGGCTTTATGAAATCTTCTTGAACTTTATTTTTATACTGTAAAGACATAGCATTGACAAGCTTTCGTAAAACTTCATCGTATGATTGGCTGAATACAAATCCAGCAGTAATATAAAGCATCAAAAATGCTAGAATTTTTTTCATAGACAGCCTCCTATTACTATGATAATAATTAAGGTTAAAATTAATTACAATGTAACAATTTTCCTTTAACAAGTATTATAGTATAGATTTTCTTAAAGTACAGGGCTGTCAGAGACAGCCCTGTATAGCAATCAATTTATTTTTAACATTACAGCCCAATTTTCATGTTTTTTAATCCGTATATAACCAGACCGAGATATAGTTTCTAGCTTTTTGTGTTAGTTTAGGTCTATGATAATCATATAATAAATTTTTTTCACTATTATACACAATATAGTGTATTGAGCCATCACTCTTTTTTATTTCACCAAGGTACCCTACAAGTTGTGCTGTTGGATATTCAGGCTTTTCTCCAAACATAATATGAACGCCTTTTATTTTCATTAAATTCAGTGTCACTTCTGCAAGCATATCGCGGTCAAGAACAGCGTATGATGCAGGGTCTACAATGCTACCCATGCTCCCGTCATTCAATCAAGCAACACTGTCAGTACCAACACTCTTTTTCGTTTCATAGTTTTACTCCTTACTAATTTATTTTGCATACTTTAAAATGAGTACTTTTTTCTAAAATAATGTTTTATGGCAATGTTTTATAAAATCTCCTCCCTTCAAGCCTGAGTACCTTGTGGTTTCGTATTTCAACATACCGTCTCCCATCGGTATCGATGATATGGACAATATCATATGGTTCGCCCTTACTGAATTCACCTTCGAGCGGCGCAACATGAATTGTGTTTCCAATTTGCTGTCCTCCATTGTACTCTGCAATCCACCTTTGCATTGTAGGATTCCAGTAATAGAGTACGACAAAACAGGTGTTAGCATAATACTTTGGGTATTTTTCTCGTTCATCCTTATTAGGAATATTTTTATAAAATTGTATAAAAATAAACGCTTTGGAACTACCAAATGGTATGAACTCATTATCTGATCCCATCAACTGCCAGCCTCCCTCCAGTTCGTTATCGTATAGCACACCATATTCTATTTCTTCAGCTGTTGGTACTGCAGGTGGTATGGCAAGTTGTGATTGATATATCTCTTCGGAGCTTTGTCTTGCTTGAGATCCCACTATTTCCTTTTTTTCTGTTTTCTGAATACATGAAATAAATAAAAATATTGGCAAGAAAAAAATATAAATAACTTTTTTGTTCATAATTATACTCCTTCTATTCAATGCCTAAAGGAAATAGTTTAGTATAAATAAATATTACTTCATTAGGACCTGTATAGTCCTCAAAGTTAAAACTCTCATATTCTTTATTGAATGTAAATTCTAAGGGTACTTCAGATAAGAAATTATATGTATTTATAGCATTATTTTTAACGACCATTTTACCCCACACACCTCCTCCTAATCTTTTTTTACTATCAGAGAAATAATTTACTCTTGTATAAAAAAAATAATGATTAGGATTTTGATTATCTATTAGATCAAAAAGATATAAATATTCAAAATCGAATACTGTTGTTTTATCTTTTAAAAATTGTCCTTCATATGTATTATAACATAAATACATTCCATTCCATGACAAATGAGAATCTTGAGAAAAACAAAAAATTGCTATTAAACTTACTAATACCAAAATATAATATTTCATATTGCTCTCTCCTCTTAAATTTAATTTTTTATAGCCTTAAACCACTTTGACCAATTTATATGGTATTGTTCATAGATTTCATCATTTATCTCAATAAAAGAATTCAATTCTGGGTTCATCCACCAATACCCTGTATAATCATATCCTGTTGAAATATATTCCATATGATAACCATACTGTGAAGTAGTATCCGCAGAAGGAATAATATTTGACATAGGGGTATTCAACCTCTCTATTTTGCCATACCGATATTCAAATCGTGTACCTTCTGGTGCTCGTTCCAGTGTTACTGGATTTACAAACTTTCTTTTCCCATTTACTAGAGTTGTTACTTCTATGTGATAGTGTATGCCACCACTTGCACCATTGTTTCTTTCTGGATACTTCGAAATAGTATCGCCTGGCTTAAATGAACCCTGGGTTACAGCTTTTTTTACATCTTCTTTATCAAGATGCATAATTGTTACATGCACGTCAGTTCCAATAATTCCAAGGGTTAAACTATAGTCGGCGCTTCCTATTACATCCATAAAGAATATGCTCACTAAATCATAGTCATCAGCTTGTGTTTTTCCTTTATCTATTGCTGTTATATCTATTCCAGCATGCGCAAGACATTCATAAAAGTATGGTGGCTGGTAAATTCCTTTTTTATCTGTACCAGGAGCATAAACTTTTTTTTGAGCTTTGGTAAAGTCACTTGATATTCTAAAGCTTCCAGGGTTTCTTACCATTGCAGCAAGCAATCCTTGAATCTGGCTTTCAGTACTTCCTGCTTTACGTGCCTGGTGAACTATAGCATTAAGTAATTCACGATTATAATTGCTAATCAAATCCTTATTCCCAGTAATTGAAATATTTTTTTCTTTATTCTTTGTAATAGTATAGGTTTTACGTTCCTCTTGTGTTAGTTTATCATTTCTATTGGCAACATCCAAAATTAACATTGTATACTGTATTGCATCTACCATATCTTTTGGTAAAGCTGCTTCATTACCGTTTCGTGCTCTAAACTCTTCTTTTTTATACTCATAGTAATACGTAATACTATCTTTTCCAGCAGCATTTGCCTCTGCACGTAATCTTTCCCAGAACTCTTGATAATTCTCTGAATATGAGTTTATCGTCGTATCTGGTTGTACAAGATTTCCTGTTTGTACATTCGCAATTGTGTCTGTTCCATCGATAAGCATTTCACCTGGTTTCTTATTCTTGCTGCCCTGATTTTGATTTGCCTGTCCTGACACTACCTGTGTCCCATCATCTGCTATCTTCATACCTTCTGCGTGCGGGGCTTGTTCCGGCGTTTCGACTTCCTTGATCGCGGCAATTCTTGTGGTCGTTTGTTCACAGATGGTTTCAACCCTGTCCTCCCCATCTATAAGTAGCTCCCTGCTGTTGGTTTTGCTCTTGATGGGTTTGTTATCGGGTTTGTCTTGTGGAGCAGTTGCTGGGCTTGCAGCACCTGCATCATTGCTGTCAGCAGTATCGAATGAGTCATTCGTCATGGCTCCGGGTTTAATACCCTGAGGTGTCGCAGCTGCTCCCCTATTTGAACGTTCCACTTTATCCATTGGTTCAGATTGTACTATGGCCCTAAAGAGCTGTAAATCTCTTTGTATAATAGGTGATAGAACTATCACCTATTATTAATCCAGCTATTTCAATTCAAGACTATTGATAATCGTATCAAAATCTATAATTAGTTTTTGCACTTCTTCTGGTAAAACATTTTTTAACTTCCCCTTTCTGAAGTCTTGTTCAAGATAATAATAGAATGAATCATAAGGACCTAGTCCGAATTCTTTTTTTTGTTTTATTATTTTTTGACGGTAACTTAAATATATTTCACGCATTAAAACACTAATGTTTTTTAAATCTTCTTCCCGAACATCACGATCAGGACCAGAAAAATCACCAGGCTTTGGCCCTTCAAAAAAATAGGTAAAGTAAATTAAAATTATCCTATTATTTCTCTCAAATACCAAGCGCTTACCTATCTCTCCATCATAAATATCAAAACCTCGATACATATCAATCGCGACATTAGTACCTTGGATTTTTTTATATTCTATGGTACCACTAGGGTTTCCGAAGGGAATATTAGGGTATTTTTTTTCTTTTAGTGCAGTTTTAATACTTTCGAACTCCTCAACTCCATCCGGGAAATCTTCGGGTGGAATTACATCCACTTCAACATAATAATTATCCAACACAACCCCATCGCCAAAGTTGTACAAAGATCCTTTGGGCATAATAAAAGAAAAACCAACATCGTCATTGTACACTCTTAGACCTTGAACTTTACAAAAACGCGCTTCCCTAACTTCATAGGTACTGTAATCTTCTACTGCTTTACTTTGAACATTGCTTTTATCACATGAAAATATCATTAGTGCAAAAACAACCATAATTGCTAATCTCTTCATACTTAACTCCCTTTATTGGTATATGTACCACGTATGGTATCCAATTCTATAGCTGCCTTCTTCTCCGTAGCGCTCATCCCAACCCTCAGTCGTTTTATCAACTTTACCCTTAGTAGAAATGTCCATTTGTTGTCCCGACCATACATCGAATACCTGCTGGCCGCCCAAATAATTTGTCGTATGAGCATATTCTGAATTCTTATAACGTATATGAGGAAATTTCAGTGTAACAACTTTTTTTGCTGTATCCTGTTGAATTGTCGGAATCATATCATCGGGTATTTTTTGCACATACGCTTCAGTATATTCATATCCATAATTCGTACCAAATGTCTTGTTAAATGATTTTGCCAAATTAGTATAATTTAGAACTGTTCCATATTCATCTATTGCACCGTCTTTCAATGCATTTTCCCTTGCCAAAACAGCTTGCTCCTTGGTTAGAACCTTTCCAGTATCAACAAGATAAGTGTTTTTATAACTATTCCATTCGGTAGTATAAACACAAAACAGTTTTGTTGGAGCATCAATATCCGTCCTCTGATTACTGTAAATATAATCCTGTGGCGTAATTTCCTTTTTCGATTCCTGCTTTATCTCGAATCCCAAAATTCCTTCCAGCATTGTATAGTTTTCGCTGGGAGAACCGTTAGTCAGCATTATTCCTTCTTGCCTTCGCAACGGAGCAGTAAACGTGTCTGCTAGAATTTTTGCTCTTGTTTTTGGTTTTACTGTATCAAGCGATTCCGCTTTCTCCGCACCGTTTCTGCTTGAATTTTGATGCGGTATTTTTTGAGCTGTCTCACTCCTCCCTGCACTGTTCATCCCCGCTTCGTGTGGTGTACCGGTACTATAATTGCTATCCATTCGAACCATATCTGCATGAGACTTTTGAGGTTTTACATTTTTATTCTGTTGCTGCTGTTCTGCCCTCTCTGCTCTCTCTGCTCCTTTTCTGCTTGTGTTTGTAGGTACAGACTGCGCTGAACTCGATGGTCTTCCAGCGCCTGCATCGCTCCAACCGCTTCCGTTTGATTTCCCCTGCATGCTGTAGCCCCACTGCTGAGGGTTATTGCTCAGTCCTTGTTTCGCCTGATTTTTGGCCTGATCTGCACTTTGCGTTGCTTGTTTGATAGATTGCGTATTATTGTTGGCAGGTTTTTGTGCATTGTTTGCACTGTTCCCATTTGAAGCCTGTGCTGTCGCATGGTTATTATTTTGTTTTGACCAACCACTCGTATTTAAACCAGCAACGCTCGAATCAACCTTTTGTACTATGGAACTTCCATTACCTGTCCCTTTGGTTTGATTCTGCTTTATTTCTTTTTTTTCTTTATTCAACTCGTCTGTACTATTACTGGTCGAACTGCTTCCAGATTTTGGTGCTGATGCACCGACATCATTTGAGGAGGATTCTCTTCCTCCATTTGAGTTTCTTATTCCAACATCCTGAACTTCCGCCCCCGGCTTCTCTGCTATCGGTATGCGGGCTGCTTTTGGGTTTTGTAAAGTGACTTTTTGTGAGTCCTTATGTTCGTAGCTGGTATTACTGTGGCGGGCATCTTGCAACTCGTCACTGCGGCTGCTACTAGCATGGCGGGCATCTTTTAATTCAACGCTATGGCTGCTACTAGCGCGATGGGCTTCTTTCAATTTATCACTATGGCTGCTACTAGCGCGATGGGCTTCTTTCAACTCATCAGCATGGCTGCTACTAGTGTGGTGGACATCTTTCAATTTATCACTGTGGCTGCTTCCATCAGCGGGACGGAAGTTACCATAGCTGTCAGTAACAATACCGCCTGTGCCTGCGGAACCTGCATCACCGGAATTATCGTCTTTATCAGCGAGGCTGCTATCATCGTCATCGTCATCGCGGCGCTTGCGTTTTGGTTTGGGCTGCTCGATGTAGAGCACGATGAGTTCTGCCGGTAATGGTATCTTTTGTTTACTTTTTGTACTTTCTGTAACTTGTTCCATTTTATTTTGTTCTACCACAGGTTTGGTGAGTTGTAAAGGGCTG
>JAKPPT010000001.1 GCA_029547205.1 Spirochaetota bacterium | reverse complement strand
ATGCAACGATGTGCTGCATTTTTTAAAAACAGCAATGATACCGTAAAAGCACTTGCGCGGAAAAATGCAATGGAGTCAGTCTACTATTGGGATAAGCCGGCTAAAGAATATATTGATGTGCTCTATTCACACAAAGAGATTATACGGGTGGTATAAAATAAAAGAGCCTTCCACAGACACTATGAGTACGAGTGGGAGGCCCTGGAGTGTAAAATGATCTTATTTTGTTATCGGGAATCTATATTCAAAACTTGACTATTTTATGAAAACAAAATTGTATACTATAATACCATTACTCTGTATTGTTGTTTTGCTTTCATGCACAACAAATGAAAAGTCAGCAGTGAGCACTATAGTACATTCTATCAATGGACAGCCCGTCATTCCTTTTACCGCTAACAAACTGTACATTGAACCATTTAAAAATGAAACAGGCATACAGCACTATGAAGATACTATGAAAATAAGGATTGTTGAAAAGATTGTTGCAAACGGCAGGCTGGCGATAGTTACATCAGAAGAAGCAAGCGATGTAAAACTCATGGGTACACTACAATCATTGCAAATACAGCCCATAACCATTGACTATGCGGGGATAGTGAAAAAAAAGAGATTATTGATTATTGCTGTGATAAGTTTAGTAAATATGCACACTAAAACGTTTATTTTTCGCAACATTACGGTGCAGGCATTTAAGGAATACTCTGATATTGAAGCACCCATTACACCAATCAATATCGTTCAGGATGAGGTTGAACAGATGTTAGCCTCTCGCATTACTCTGCAGGTTGAAACAGGCTGGCATACTGCACTCAAAACGGACGCTGAAAAAGGGAAAAAATAGTATGGCATCGTTGCTAACATACAATGAGTTTAAAGCAACAATCAATAAACAGGAACTATCGCACATATACTGTTTTTGTGGCGATGAACAGCTCCAGAAAGAAGAAGCAGTTTTAAAAATTGCATCAATAATCTTTAAATCAAAAAAACCGGAAGACTACACAATAGCTACATACTTTGCTGATGATAATCTTGAACTGGCATTATCAAAGGTTTTATCACATTCACTTTTTGACAGCGCTTCATTGTATGTTATAAAGCACTGTGAAAATGTTACTGCCAATAAAAAAATTCACTCCATGTTCAGGGATTGTGTAGCCAATATCCCCGATGCAAGTTATGTTATCTTTGATACCCAGGAAAATAAACCTCCATCACTTATCCCTGCTGATAGTATGAAAAGTATTCCAGCC
>JAKPPT010000094.1 GCA_029547205.1 Spirochaetota bacterium | reverse complement strand
TTCAATATAGATATATGCTCCCTTCTTAAAAAGACTCTTTTTCATACATCATCACATCCAATAAACCTGCATGGTATTTTTTAATGTATCCTGAACATCTTTGCCAGCAAAAAGTCCAACTAATGTAAGGGCAAATGGTATTGCACAAGCAGGGCCCTTTGCTGTTATAACGGTACCGTCCACTACAACCGGTTCATTTATTAATGTTGCACCAATAAGCTCTCCTTCCAGTCCCGGAAAACAGGTGGCTTTTTTACCATACAAAATCTGTGCAGCCCCCAACACCATTGGAGCAGCACATATTGCAGCAACATAGCCGCCTTTTGAAAAAATATGCTTAATAAACTTAATAACGTCATCATCTTTTTTTAAATTTTCACTTCCTGGCATCCCTCCAGGCAGCACTATACAATTATAATCGACAGGATTGGCTTTATGCAATAGAGTATCAGGTTTTATAGCAATGCCATGTGAACCGGTTATCAGTGAATCGGTTAACCCCGCTGAAACAACATTAAGATTTGCTCTCCGTAGTACATCGATTATCGTAATTGCCTCAATCTCTTCACATCCTGGTGCAAGTGGCACAATAATTTTCATAATTTTACCTCCTTCTAAAAATAGAATATGCATACCTGTCATGCTGGATTCTGACCTGCCGCAAGGACAGGCTTGTTTTAAGCATCTTTTATTCAATAGATATCCTGAAATGAATTCAGGATGACATGCCCATAAAACAGCAAGATTCTTTGCATGGACTTCTCTCGGTACAGGTTGCTTTGCCTCAAAATAACTATCGCCTTCAACTCAGAATACCATTGCCGTTTAGCTGTACCAACTGTGCTCTGGCTTGCATTTAGCAACAATGCATAGCATAACTATAGCATACTATGAAATAGCAATAAGTCAAGCACATGTACTATCGCTCATGATTTTTTATGTAAGCATTCAATGAGGATTGAATTAGTTTTATGGATGATATCTTCGCAATAATTTTTTTCTTCTTTAGTAAAATCAGAAAGAACATAATCTGCCACGG
>JAKPPT010000144.1 GCA_029547205.1 Spirochaetota bacterium | reverse complement strand
TGCACATGATGCGTTTCATTATCTCTTGTGGTTGCTGTGGTACATAGCGTTTAATCCGGTACGCAAGCGCCGGTGCGATAGTCCTGCAAAGTACCGCTACAGCAGCATACAATCCTATTTACAGGAGGATGCTGATGTTGGGGTACCGATAGACCATCATGAGTACTTTCTGCAGTTGGGAGACAGTTTCAGTGAACGGGTAAGACGTTTTTTGCAGTATGAGGAGGCGTATCGCAAGCGCTACTCCATTGCACAGTGGGTATAAAAAAGGGGTCAGAGCATTACCGGGAAAAAGCATTAAAATATAAAATATATGTTGACATACTATATAGTCTTTATAATATGTACTAAAAGTCTATATTAGCGGGAGGCAAATACATCATGTTTTTTAATAACTCGCTGATAATAAAGAGTACTATAACAGCAATAAAAAGCATACTATGCAGAGATGATTTTGATCCTGAGGATTTCTTTACGGCTATGAAACAATATTTAGCTCTGACCCCTTTTTATGTACGGTGGATATATCGTTTCAGCATGTATTATTGCAATCTGCTATCGATTATAAAACAACATTCACTTTTTTATACACTGCCACTGGATAAATCAATACAGCTTCTGCATAGCATGGAAAAAAGCAATTTGTTTATCAACAGGTCATTAATAATGATGCTTAAATTATTCACTACGCTGATATATTTTGATGATGATGTACATGCACAATTGATTGGCTATGAGCATCTGGCACATTGCAAATAGAGGCAGGGTATGATATATTCATACAGCGATTATGAACACAGCAAACAATTGAGCGCTGATGTTTGCGTCATTGGCAGCGGTGCTGGTGGTGCAGTGGTTGCCTATGAGCTTGCGGCATCAGGATATAGTGTTATCATTGTTGAAGAGGGTGGTTTTTATTCAACAAAGGATTATGACGGTAAGCCACTTGCCAGTATGAAAACAATGTGGCGTGGTGCGGGTGCTACTGTTTCGTTTGGCATTCCGTCCATATCAATCCCGGCAGGAAAATGCGTTGGTGGCACTACAGCCATTAATTCTGCAACATGTTTCAGAACCCCGGAGCATGTTGTCCATCAGTGGAAACAACGGTTGCAGGTAAATCTTGATTTTAAAGAGCTTGAGTCATATTGTGAGC
>JAKPPT010000142.1 GCA_029547205.1 Spirochaetota bacterium | reverse complement strand
GGCTGGGGATTTTTTTTTACATAACGTTTTAGCTGCCAATAGTGGGATTTAAAGTACGTAGCATCAAAAATATCATCTTCCAATGTTATAAGTTTTAGCTGCCAATAGTGGGATTTAAAGTCGGATATTGTAATTATCGTTATATTGTATGTACGAGTTTTAGCTGCCAATAGTGGGATTTAAAGTACAGAAAACGACAAACGAGAATTTGCAGAAAGCCGGTTTTAGCTGCCAATAGTGGGATTTAAAGCGTATACTTTATAATATAATATATATATATTCATATGTTTTAGCTGCCAATAGTGGGATTTAAAGGCGTCGTGGACAGCACTGGTATAGATTGATGTAGTGGTTTTAGCTGCCAATAGTGGGATCTAAAGGTAGTCAGGCTCTTAACGCAAGAAAACGACGCAAAAGTTTTAGCTGCCAATAGTGGGATTTAAAGATTTATTAAAAATTGGCATGTGCGATATGTCAAAAAGTTTTAGCTGCCAATAGTGGGATTTAAAGGTTTTTTTGCACCGATTCAGGGTAACATATTGTTGCGTTTTAGCTGCCAATAGTGGGATTTAAAGCCACATATCGCATTATAAAATTTGCGTAGACCCGCATGTTTTAGCTGCCAATAGTGGGATTTAAAGTTAAATTCACTTTACATTAACCATTTTTAACCGTTATGTTTTAGCTGCCAATAGTGGGATTTAAAGTACAATATTGATAACCAGATTGTAAGCACAGTTGAGTTTTAGCTGCCAATAGTGGGATTTAAAGTATCAATATAGATTTTGTCACCAGCGCGAATATTAAGTTTTAGCTGCCAATAGTGGGATTTAAAGCATAATACAAGCTCGTTTTACTGCACTCTGTAGTACGTTTTAGCTGCCAATAGTGGGATTTAAAGAAAACTGCACAATGAGCCTTATGAGTGGGGAAACTCGAGTTTTAGCTGCCAATAGTGGGATTTAAAGAAGAAGATCCGCAAGCAATAAATCCATTTTCTAAAAATTTTAGCTGCCAATAGTGGGATTTAAAGAGATATGACATCGCATAGCCACCATCAGAATAGCTTATTTTAGCTGCCAATAGTGGGATTTAAAGACACAAAACTTGTTAAATGTCATATCGACTACACCGATTTTAGCTGCCAATAGTGGGATTTAAAGATTTCGTGCAGGACGTCTGCAACGTCTTCCTGTGTGATTTTAGCTGCCAATAGTGGGATTTAAAGTCGTAGATAACAGCTGCTCGAAGTACGTCAGAGTACATTTTAGCTGCCAATAGTGGGATTTAAAGCCGCCTGCGGCCGCTGGAAAACCCTATCGCTCCCAAATTTTAGCTGCTAATAGTGGGATTTAAAGTATCCGGAATGCGCCGGGGTGAAATTTGCGGACTTCATTTTAGCTGCCAATAGTGGGATTTAAAGGCGAGGCAGGGGGCAACCCCAGCCCCCCTACGTTTTAGCTGCCAATAATGGTATTTAAAGCTACATAAAGCCGCGAAATGACCGAGGTTTCATCTGACATTAGGGGGATTTAAAGAGTGCGGTCAAGTCAGGCAGGGTTATCCCCTAATGTTTTAGTTATTGATAGTAGCATTTAAAGAGTATCCATGCGGGTAGTGTTGGCAAATTTTGATGTATCAGCAAGTGCGATGACAGTGCTTGAATTGAAATTTCTGGCAGAGCCAGGGTTGCCGGCAACACACGCTGTTTGCTTTAGAAAAGCAATCATAGCATTGATTGCTTGATTGAACCAGGGTTACCGGCAACATGCGCTGTTTGCTTGGTGCCATGAACATTGTGAAAACGCAGATTTTGTTTGCTACTTGTTTGGTTCATATAGAAAGGATCAAACAAATAGTACATCATAGAAATATATCTTCAACAGAGTATGGAGATAGAAGTACGCACAAGCTTCCTGACACTAACCCGGGGCTAATTGAATCCTGGTGGCATTGTAATCGAGTCGAAATAGCTAATACAACAGTTGGGTTTTGACTGACACCTCCTAAGAAACTTGACGGTTATGCGCCTATATGGTACGTTTAACTACATTCTTGTTTTTGTAAAGGATATAACTATGAATCTGGTATCGTTAGTTCCACTTTTTCAAGAAACTGCACCAGCAAGCTCATCGGGCAGTTTCGTCTCAACAATCATCATGTTTGGAGGTATGATACTGATATTCTACTTCCTCATGATTCGCCCTCAGCAGAAAAAGCAAAAAGCTTTGCAAAAAATGATTTCAGAAATGAAAAAGGGTGACCGTGTGGTTACCATCGGCGGCGTGTATGGTACTGTACATTCTGTAAAGGAATCTACAGTCGTCATTAAAGTTGATGATAATGCACGCATCGAATTCAGCAAATCTGCTATAGCTTCTGTTATCAGCAAAGCTGAGCAGTCAGAACCTGAACAGGAAACTAAATAGTCTAAATTTTTAACAGCTGGAGTTTGTTTATGAAAAAGTTTTCACGGCTTGTTATAGTGCTCGTAGTTGTTATTACGGCATTTCTTTTCCTGCTGCCATCGATTCAATGGTATTACCTTACACCAAAAGATCAGCAGGCATTAGCGCTAGGATCTCGCGAACAAATCCGGGAGTATTCCTGGAAAATGGCACGGGTAGATTTTCAAAAAATCGAAAATTTGTTCAAATCGAATAATGAAAATCCGCTGCCACAAGATCTGGCGTATGTTATCCCCATAGCAAAAAAAGCTTATAAACTATACAAAAAGCCGCTCCCGCAAGTGTGGAATGCAAAGGCTGTGGCATCGGTTTTAAGCCCATCGGACTTAGTAGCAGAGCTGGAAGGCTACTATAGAAAGAAAATTCTCGACATCAAGAATTTGCAGAACTATGCTGTTAAGCTCGGTCTCGACCTTTCCGGCGGTCTTTCCATTGTGATTCGTGCTGACATTAACTCGCTCGAGAAAAAATTAGGAAAGACACTCAATGCACAGGAACGTGCCGATGCGGTGAATCGCGCTATTGAAGTGCTTAACAGTAAAATTGATAAGTTTGGTCTCACAGAACCGGTTATCCGGCAGCAGGGAACCGAGCATATCTATATAGAAATACCTGGTGCAGCAGATCCTGAACGCATCAACAGTATTATTATGGGCAGGGGAAGGCTGGCATTTCATATCGTTAACGAAGAAGCTAGCCAGGCATTAGCTGAGTATCTGCAAAAGAATCCCACTGGTATTAATGAAAACAATGTAGTAGCAGAGCCTGGTATCGTTCCTCCTGGGTATGTAGTCCGCAAGGTGTATAAAAAGGATGCTTACGGGCTCGACGAGTGGACGGGGCAGTACCGGGTTATTACAGAAGAAGCAGGACTTGATGGTAATCACATTAAAGATGCTGCTATTTCTTCTGATCCTGTTACCGGACAGCCGACGGTAGTATTCCATCTCGATCCAGAGGGTGGAGAGATATTTTATAAGCTTACAACTGCAAATGTTAAAAAACGCATGGCTGTTGTACTCGATGATAGAATAAAATCAGAAGCAACGATCAGCGAAGGTATTCGTGATTCCGTTATGATTACTGGTTTTAACCAGGAAGAAGCGCAGAATCTCTCGCTCATTTTGCGAACTGGCGCTCTCCCTGTAGAGCTCATTGTGGAAAGCCAACAGGCTATTGGTTCTTCGCTCGGTGAAGATGCAATACGTGAAGGAAAAAATGCAATTATCATTGCAATTATCCTTGTCATTGGCTTTATGCTTATTTACTATAAAGGCGCTGGTATCAATGCAGCAATTGCTCAGGTTTTAAACCTCTATTTTATTCTCTCAATTCTTTCTGCTTTTAATCTTACACTGACACTGCCTGCTATTGCTGGCTTTGTATTGACGCTCGGTATGGCTGTTGATGCAAATGTTATTATTTTTGAGCGTATAAAAGAAGAACTTAGAGCGGGTAAGGGACGCAAAGCATCGATTGAAGCAGGGTTCCAGAAGGCATTCTGGGCTATTATGGACTCTAACGTTACAACAATTATAGCGGCACTATTCCTTGCTCAGCTTGGTACTGGACCAATCAAAGGTTTTGCCATAACACTGGCAATAGGAAACATGTCGTCACTCTTTACCTCACTGTTTGTCTCTCGATTGATGTTTGATTTTACTACAGACATCACAAAGAGTGAAAAAGTATCTATCAGCTGGAGGATTAAATGAAACACATTTATAAATTCCATACCGCTTTTCTTCCAGCGGTTATTGTTGCGCTTATTTTTATTGCGTTTAGTGTTGTTGGCCTTGTAACGATGGGCCTTAATATGGGTGTCGACTTTAAGGCTGGTATCAACCAAACCGTACTGCTCGCATATCCTGCAGGAGAATTAACCTTTGCCGGTGATAAGCGACCGAGCTTTGAGATTACACAGAATGCTTTTACGCTTGTATTTTCTGGTGCCGAGGTAGAAAATCGTACGCTCGTCTATGAGCTTGCAAAAATTGGCACACTGGGAAATCTTGCTCAGGAGCTTGCTAAAGAAGGTGTAACTTTTACCTTTGCAGAAGGCGCAGAAAGTCTTTCAGCAACGCTGCTAGTTCCCACCTATCAGACAAGCCCCGATTTGGGGACAGACCCGGTTGTTGTGTATCGTTTCCCGCAAACGGAAGCTGAACGGTTTGGAGCCATCGAGGAAGTACGCAAAGCAGCAAACTCTGTTGGTTCAGCCAATGTTCAGCAAGTACAGAATACACGGGCAAATCAGTATATGATTCGCATCAGTGATCCAGGCAACGATTCAAATTTTGCTCAGAATACCACTCGAAAATTACTTGCAGCATTTGAAGCACAGTTTGGCAAGAATAGAGTGGTGTTCATGAAAACCGACTATATCGGTGCAAGGTTTTCAGCTGATCTTGGCCGATCTTCTTGGATTTTGGTGCTGGCATCGCTTGCTGTCATTATGATTTATGCTAGCATACGATTTAAATTTCAGTATGCTAGCGGAGCAATTCTTGCGCTTGTTCATGATGCATTTATCATGTTGGGATTTATGGTCTGGACACGCATGGAATTCAATACTATTTCAATTGCTGCAATATTAACCATCCTTGGTTATTCAATCAACGATACCATCATTATTTTTGATCGTGTCCGCGAAGATCACAAATTGTTTCCAACAGATTCGTTACAGACAATTTTTGACCGTTCAATATCAGAAACCCTCGGACGGACTATTATCACCAGTATAACGACCCTTTTAGCAGTATTAGCGCTGTATTTTGGGACATCTGGTTCAATTAAAGATTTTGCTGCTGCTGTTACGGTTGGTATTATTTCCGGTACTTATTCAACTATCTTTATTGCATGTTCATTTGTACTCTTTGAACAGCACATTCGGGATAGAAAGAATAAAAATACGGTTTCAAAAGCTGCAAAAGCATAACTCGATTACTGACAAAAGTAAGGGGCTGTCCATGAGGACAGCCCCGTTTGCGTTCTGTGGGCACTAAGCAGATTAGCCACGTTTAATTGAAATTACTTTTTCCTGTGTATCTTCTGACTTTGGCAGTGTTATAGTAAGAAGCCCATCTTTGAATAGAGCAGAAACTTTATCGTACGCAATGTTTTTAGGAAGACTGAATGTGCGTTTAAAGGAGCACACTCTGCGCTCGCGCATTAGATAATTTTTCTTTTCTTCTTTTTCTTCACTCTCTTTGTGTGATTCAATGGTGAGTACTTTGTCCTGGATTTTTACTTCTACATCCTTTTCTGATAATCCGGGGAGTTCGGCTTCGACAATATATTTGTCGCCTTCTTCCCTGATATCAACCACAGGCATTCGTGCAGGGTATGCAAAGTCATTGCCAAAGAAAGATTCAACAAGTTTGTCAAAGTCGTCAAATACCGATACGACTCTGTTAGGATTGTAAGTTACTAAGTTTTTCATAGTGTACCTCCTGTCAAACCTCTTGCGTACTCTTTGTACCGCAAGGATTTACTGGTATGGCACCTTGGCATACAGCCCGGTTTTCCATATCCGTAAAAGTATATAGCAAAAAACGTGCCAAATTATTAAATTAATTGCTGTAATTTTTTTTGAAAAAGTATCACTGGAGCGTTTTCATGGAACTACAGCGCACTGTGAGAGGTTTGAAATAAAATATTATATTATAAGGAAATAGCTTTGATGGCTTATGGGGGCTGTTCTGCTCAGGTTCTCTCGTGGTGTTTCTTACGTTTATTGCGAAACTGCTAAGCAGCAGTTTATTGAGAAATGTTGGCTTGTACTGTATAAAAAATAGACGATGGGTAATAATAATACACTTATAATGTGTTTAAAAGAAACATTTTGCTTTTATCACTGAAATTGTTGTGTTTCCAAATGAAAACAGGCTGGCACTGTATTGCTAGTGTCACGAAGCTTGTGCAAAAACATATCCCTACAATATTTAGTAGGGATATGTCGCAATAATGCAATATTTTCTGCACGTTCTGTTAAAATAAAACGTGAAGCTCTCCAAAACAGCATTTTTACATTTTTCGTGACACCAGAATCACTGTAATAGGTTTACTATTTTTCCATATCCGCGGTGTAGTGCAACATCGCGTGCAGTCTCACCATTAGCATTAACAATCGATTTTTGTGGATTGAGTGTAAGAATTGCGAGTACTGCCTGTTCATTACCAAGTGATGCGGCATAGTGGAGTGCTGTATCACCAAGAATATCCTGCACGTTAGGATTTGATGCAAGGAGTGCAGTGAGCAGCGCAGTTTGTTGCGCCGCTGTTTTTGTGTTTATTGCAAACAAGATCGGGCTCACACCTCTGCTGTCTTTCATAAAAATATCAGCACCCTGAGCGACAAGAAGCTTGATGATATCGATGTAACCGTATTCCACAGCAAGATGGAGTGGTGTTTTACCTTTAGCGTCACGAATATTGACGAGTGCTCCTAATGTAAGCGCCTGTTCGATAAATCCTGCATTAGGTTTTGCTTCAAGAATAACATGCAGGACCGATCGCCCGTCAGCATCTGGCGTATTAATTGTTGCCTGCGTCATTACTGTTGCTAAAAGCGAGCCTCCGCTTTTTAATGCATAGCTTAAGGGACTTTCTCCGCTTGCATCGCGAGCATGAATGCTTGCTCCTGCTTGCACGAGCATGAGAGCAGCAGCCTGATTTTCTCGGTAGAGTGCTTCGAGGAGCGGCGTCGTTCCATTGTCATCTCGTACTTCTATTGCTGATGTTTTTGCAATGAGCATTGACAGCACTCGAGTATCGGAGAGTCTCACACTGTAATGTAGGGCGGTTTTACCCTGAGCATCGCCTGCAAGCGGATTTGCGCCTGATGCGAGTAATAGTTCGAGCGATCGTGTATCGTTTGATTCAACGCTCAGAATAAGCGGTGTCTTGCCGTTAAAGTCACGGACATCAACCTGGATGTTTTTCATTTTTAACAGGAGCTGGGTAATTGGCAGGTTGCCACTCTGTACCGAGAGGTGCAATGGAGAAAAACCTGATATATCTCGCGTGTTAACAGATGCACCAAGTGAAAGTAATGTATTAACAGCTGTCAGTGAATTATATTGAATTGCCACCATGAGCGGTGTGCGCTCATCTTTATTTCGTGCATTAATATCTGCGCCACGTGTTACAAGAAAATTACAACCTTCGCGGTTCCCTGCCCGAGCGCTGTAGTGAAGTGGGGTGTTACCCATTGTATCACGTGCTGAAACCACCAGAGGTGTAAAGAACCAGGAGTGGATGCTGCCTGATTCCTGTCCAAGAGCCAACAGTACCGGGGTCTGTCCCCGTGCATTCTGCGAAAAAACATCAGCATCTGCAGCAAGAAGAATTTCACCCTGTTCCCGAAGGTTCATAGTGCAGGCGATATGGAGCGGTGTATCGCCTTCATTATTTTTTGGAGAAGCATTTTTCATCCAATCCAGGATCAGTTTCAGAATATCAGCACTTGCTCTGTTTTTTACTGCATAGTGTAGAAAACTGTTCCCCGCTGTATCGCGTGTATCATTTGCGTAAACACTGATGAGTTGCTTTACAGCTTCTTTCCCATTAGCTAGAGCGAGCGTCAGGCTTGAGAGCCCGTTCTTGTTTTCGATAAAAGGATTGGCATTGCTGCCAGCCAGGAGAGCCAGTGCTTCATTCCGTTTCATACTGATTGCGAGTGCTAAAGCAGTATTACCTTCAGAGTTGCTCGAATCAACGAGTGTTTTCCCTCCTGCACGGAGCAGCATTGTGATTACAGGAGTACTGTATCCGTTAATAATAGCATTGTGGAGTGCTGTATTGCCATTTCTATCTTTTATTGATGGATCTGCGTTGTTTGCGAGCAGGAGTTCGATGAGCTGAACTGCTTTACCCGGAGGCATAATCATGGAGAGTGGCGGCGTACCATCGGCATCTTTAATGGTAACATCGGCTTTAAAAGAGAGGAGCATTTTAACAGCTTCTGTATTACCCGATTGCAGTGCAAGGTGGAGCGGTGTCAGTCCTGCGTCATTTTTGAGATCTACTGGAACGTTGCTTTCTAGAAAGTATTGCAGAAAACCGATGTGGTTGTTTCTTACTGCTTCATGAAGGACGGTTGCTCCACCGGAAAATCGTACCCTGCTGAAATTGGTGTCCCGAACAGCCCGGATAAAATATGAAAAACTATCAAACCCTGATGTACTGTTAGCTTTTACGAGTTCTGCAGCAATGCGCGCCGTAGCTGAACTATGTGGGTAAAAAAAAGCAACATCGAGCGGAGTCCGTCCCTGATTATCGCGAGCATTGACATCTGCGCCCAGTTTTATGAGTGTAACAACTCCGCTATAGGAGAAGCGTTCTACCGCAATATGGAGCGGAAATTTTCCGGTATTGTCAGTCTGGTTTAAGCTTTTTGTATCGAGTACGCGGTCAACAACATTTTTTGCGAGAATTAGATCAAAAGGAGTCTGTCCCGAAACATCACGAACGAAAAGTTTTGCACCGTGTGAAAGCAGCAGTTTTGCAATGGAATACGCGTTGAGATCGATAGCATAGCGTAAAGGTGTTTTGCCTTCAGGATCTTCAGGGTCAGGTTGAGCGCCCATAGAGAGCAGCAGTGTGACCATTTGCTCAGAATTATTGAGTACTGCTAAATGGAGTGGGTACCGTCCATCTTTTGAAGGTTTATTAATAAGCTCTTTACCTTTAAAAAGTTCTTCCATGGCCGCGAGATCATTGTTTTGGATAATTGCAAGAATGTCCGGTTCCTGCTGTTCTGGTGTGGAGACCGGAGCAGGTGCTGGCTGTGTTGCAAGACAGGATGCAAGTACAATAGTGATGATACAAATAGCAATAAAATTTTTATGCATAAAAATCTCCGTCACAATCAATGTGTTATTCTAAAAAAATTTTTCATATTATACTATTATTGCATTGTTTATACTATAATGGTGCGATGGAGGAAAACATGAGGCTTGGTTTTTGTGTTCCTATGAATGACGAGTGGAAAAAGGCCGTGCAGGCGATTCAAAAAGAATTTCCAAATATAGAGTTGGTGTTGGGTGTTGATACATGTTTAGAACAATTTGCGAAGCTCGATGCTGTTGTAGCAAATGCCATAGAGCACAGCTATTACATACAGGCTAACAATTTGAAAGCGGTTTTTGTTCCATTTGTAGGAATCAATCATTTACCAATTGATGTGTTACGAGCACGTAATATTGCTGTGTATAATTGCCATGGAAATGCTTTTAGCGTTGCGGAACGTGCTCTTGCCCTCACGCTGGCTGGTTTTGGAAGAATAATTGAGTTTCACAATGACCTTAAGAATACTAAGTGGCACGGTTTTTGGGTTGGTAAAGGAAGGGAAGATTACTGGGAGTCAATTGAGGGGAAAAAATGTGCTATTTTAGGGACAGGTGCAATCGGACAAAAATTGGCACTGTTCTGTAAAGCATTTTCATGTTCTGTAATTGGGTTTAAGCGAAGTCCATCGACACAGAGCATCCCTGGATTTGATGCTGTAACCACCAATCTCGATGAAGCTCTTACCGGTGCAGAAATAGTTTTTATAACATTACCGCTCACTGAACATACAAAGCATCTTATTAGTGAACGGGAATTAAAGCGCATGCAAGGTGCGTGGCTAACAAATGTAGGTCGTGGTGAAATCGTAGAGGAAGAAGCACTCTACAATGCACTTGTTAATGGAACATTACGGGGAGCTGCGATTGATGTCTGGTATACGTATCCTGAAAAGGGCTCTCTCTATGGACATCCTTCTCGCTATCCCATTGAGGAATTAAACAATGTTGTTCTCTCTCCACATGTTGCGGGCTCTACCTGGCAGGCAGTAATTCATAATATCGAACAAACATGTGATAATATTATAGCATATTTGCGGACAGGAAAGGGGCTGTATCCTGTAAATCTTACAGAGTTATACTAATTTTTTTAGAAATTTTATTGACAATTATTATTTTTGCCTCATACTAAAACTGTGAAACTGCTTGTTTTTGTTTTAAACAATGAAGATTTTCTGGAAGAAGTCATGGAAGCCTATGTCGAAGTTGGAATCAGTGGTGCGACACTCATCGATTCTGAGGGTATGGGAAGATTTTTGACATACGAGATTCCGCTATTTGCAGGCTTTAAAGAATTCATGAAAGGCAATAAACCATATAATAAAACAATTATTGCTGTTGTTCAGAATGAAGAACTCATAAAAAAATTAGTTCCTTTAGTTGACAAAATTATTGGGGGATTTGATAACCCAGGAACAGGAATTATGTTTACAGTGCCAGTAGATTGGGCTATTGGCTTATGGCCGGAGGATTGAGAATGCATCTATTAGATTATGTAAGTGAAGATTCAGTTTTTTTATTAGATATGACTACGACGTTTGAAAGTATAATTGATACAGTGGCCAGAGTGATCGCGCCAAAGGTAGGATGCAGTACTGAGTCGATTACATCAGCAATAAAACAGCGAGAACAAGCATCATCAACTGCTATAGGTTTGGGCTGTGCTGTTCCTCATGCT
The DNA here is from genome assembly GCA_029547205.1 of Spirochaetota bacterium. GTDB lineage: Bacteria > Spirochaetota > Spirochaetia > Treponematales > UBA12059 > JAKPPT01. The sequence continues at coordinate 68,534 of JAKPPT010000142.1, read as the reverse complement.
GCACTACCGCAAGCAGTACATACAGCTGTCGGTGCTGCACTCTTAAAAAAACCGCTTGCCATTGCAACTCCAGATGATATTGCTGTCGATATTGTATTCATACTGGTTGGTCCTTCGCAGGAAGCGCGTATCCATTTGAAACTTTTATCCAAAATTGCACGTATACTGCATGATGACGAAACACGCGCTAAAATACGTTCATGCCAAACAGTGCAAGAATTTATAAAAATACTCGAGAGTGGTGATGCGAATTAGTAATACTCATTTATGGAATATTATCCGTTTTATTATTACTACAATTGTTCTTTTTTTTATCTGGATTATTTTTTCATCAGATTTTAGCGCGTTTTGGCTGCTTTTTGGCTTTTACATAGCAGTTATTATAAGTTTATTTACATATAAATTATTTATCAATATTGATGAGGCTGCACGCCATGCTCTCATTCCTCGCCCATTCAATTTAATAAGAGCTTATATATTTTTAGTCTATAGCATGTATGTTGCTAGCTGGAAAGTTTTTTGTAGCATTTTTACACGTGCAATAAATCCTGGGGTCGTTTATATTAAAACCAAACTATCCAGTGATATAGGAAGATCTGCGCTTGCAAATGCAATTACATTTACTCCAGGAACTGTTGTTATAAATCTTGATGAAGACCATATAACTGTACATTGGCTTTTTGTAGTTTCAAGGCATAGCAAAGCTGCAGGTGAAGAAATAAAAAAGAGCATGGAAGCAAGTATTAGAAGGGTCTGGTTATGATACACTTTGTAATTGATGGTATGGTATTTATTTTTTTACTCTGGATTGTAGCATGTGTTATTAAGCTGATAATGGGGCCATCGACTGCTGATCGTCTTGTAGCGCTTAATTTGTTGTCTGGACTCGTATTGGGTCTGCTTGTGCTTATTGGAACGCAGAAACAATCTTCTCTTTTCTTAGATGTTGCACTGGTTTATGATATTTTCGGGTTTCTGGGTTTTCTTGCAATTGCAAAGATTCTGGAAAAGCACTTAAAATCATATACTGCAGATGAGGAATAGCAATGATAGTTGATATACTGGCATCGATTTTATTTCTTATTTCTGCGTTGTTTGGAACTGTAGGTATTATAGGATTATTCACTTTTCCCGATGCATATGCACGCCTTCATGCTGGTTCGCTTGCTTCAACGACAGCTGTATTTACTGTATTTATAGCATGTTTATTTTCTGCACCTGACTGGCATTTTTTTGCCAGAGTTATTGTAATTATGCTCTTCTTTGTTGTTTCTTCTCCAACAGGAAGTCACGTCGTTATACAATTATTATGGAATTCAGGAATTATTCCATGGAAACAAAAAAGGAATAAAGATGTTTAGTGCAGTTCTTTTAAGTTTAATTCTCGGATTATCTATTCTCTCACTTTCTCATAAAAATTTATTTGTGGGCATCATAGCTTTATCTGCAGTTAGCTTATTATCTGCGTTACTGTTTTATTACTTAAATGCACCAGATGTTGCTATAACGGAAGCTGCTGTTGGTGCTGGTCTTTCTACTATTGCATATCTCTGGGTGTTTAGAGCAGTTAAAACATTGGAGCAAAACACTCATGCGGATAATTAAAAAAATTATTGGTTTTATTACTTTTACTTTAGCAAGTCTTTTCATAGGAATTCTTATGCTTACCAGAATACCATGGCCGACCGAATTAAGAGATATTTATGAAACAAATACCATTCAGGAAACTGGAGCACCAAATATTGTAAGTGCAATTTATCTTGGATATAGAGCTTATGATACACTGGGAGAAACTATTGTCTTATTTATTGCTGCTATGGGAACGTTATATTTATTACGCCACGCACAGAAATCGTTATTCATTGCTACTGATAGTACTAAAGAGACTTTAACATATAAAACTAGAAGGACAAGTATTATCAAAGTCATTGTATCAAAACTGGGACCAGCAATTATTATATTTGGAATGTATATTATGGCTTTTGGCTATCGTTCTCCTGGAGGAGGATTTCAGGGAGGGTCTGTTTTAGCATCAGGTATAGTTATTCTATCATTTGTGTTTATAGAAAATAAATCGAAGTACATGGCGATAACACAAATGTTAAAAAAAATTGAAGTTATGGTGTTTATACTCTTATTGGTAAGTTTTTTCTTGGCCTGTTTACAGGCTCTTTTTTTCTAAAAAATCCTTTTAATGAACTAAAACCTGTAGTGTATATATCGGTATTGAATATTGTTATTGGAATCAAAGTAGGACTAAATATGGGGTTATTGTGTATCGCAATGCTGAGAGGAGAACTCAATGAATGAATTATTGATATATCTCATATTTCTTACTGGTCTTTTTGCTGTTGTGTTTATTAAAAATATCATAAAAAAGATATTTGGTCTTGGTATTATGAATAGTGCTGTTGTTTTGTTATTTATTGTACGAGGCGCTGAAATTGGCGAAAGTGCACCCATTCTGGAAAATACTGTTTATAATGTTGTTGATCCTATTCCACAGGCTTTGATGCTTACTGCTATTGTGATAAGTGTATGTATCACTGCTCTGGCACTCGGACTTGCATATAATTTATATTTAACCTATCGAACATTTGATATAGATGAGCTGAGGGATAAAATTGAGTCTTGAAAACATTTCATTTTTAATAATCGTACTTCCATTGTTTGGAGCAGCTCTAGTTCTTATATCTCGAGTTATAAAAATAAAAATAATTAGAAAACTTGTTTATTACTTAGCGGTTTTTAGTGCATTGGTGTTGCCGATTATACCTATTTATATAACAGCTCTATCTGTTTATAGTGGTAATACTTTCACAGGAACTATCGGCGGATGGAGCTTTTTGAGGGGTATAACCTATTCGTTTGATGGTCTTGCTATAATCATAATCATACTTGGTTATTTGTTATCGATACCTGCATGGATATATTCAAGAGCAATAAAATTGGAATATGACATTTTTGATACTATATACTTTATACAGCTGGCTTTTTTAAGTGCATTTGCTATAACTACAGATATATTTAATCTTTTTGTGTGTCTTGAGGTTCTTGGCATAACGTCATATGTATTAGTTGTTTTTGCGGATAAGCCACATGCATGGTTAGCTTCGCTTAGTTATCTATTAATAAGTGCAACAGCAATGTTGTTATACCTTATAGGAATGTATTTTTTATATAATCTTACAGGTACTCTTGCATTGTCGGAAATTGCAAGTAGAATCACTTCGATTCACGGTAATTATCAAATATCAATTATGATAAGTGCTACAGCAATTATTGCTGCGATAGCACTCAGGGTAGCTGTTGTTCCGGTATATGGATGGCTTCCTGATGCTCATGCAATGGCACCTCATCCAGTTTCTGCCGTGCTATCTGGAATTCTTATAAAAACACCGTTATTTATTCTTTTACGCTTTGTAATTATTTTACCGTTTAGTGAATTTATAGGAAATGCATTTGCTTATGCTGGGGCAATTACTGCCTGCATTGGGGTTATACTTGCATTGGGGCAGCATGATGCTAAACGATTACTTGCTTATCATTCAGTGAGTCAGATAGGGTATGTTGTTTGCGCATGGGGTTTAGCCCTTTCGGCAGGATTGCAAACTTTGTCTGGAAAATTGTTTTTTACAGCTTCATTTTTGCATGCATTGTTTCATGGAATGTTTAAAGGACTTCTCTTTCTTGCTGTAGGAACAGTACTCGATGTTTCTGATTCTCGAGATGTTTTTAAGATACGTAATAGTTTAGTAATACTAAAACAAAAAGGTATTTCGCCATATATTGTGTTACTGGCATTTTTAGCTGGGGCATTTTCTATTACTGCTTTTCCACCATGGAATGGTTATATAAGCAAAAATTTAATTACTAATGCTATAAAATCTGGACCACTGTATTGGCTGTTGTTTGCAAGCTCAATTGGGACTGTCGCTTCATTTATAAAGTTATCACAAATATTCTGGAATACTCATGATAATGAACAGTCAACAATTATTGATAAAAATGATACTTGTAGTAAGCAGAATATTTATATAAGCATTGCGCTCGTTTCAGGTACACTGTTTTGTTTACTAAGTGGTATTGGTGGTAATTGGTTTTATAAAACAGTATATGGATTTGTAAATTCTTTGATGCATGATGTGAGCTATTTGGCTATTCCTGAAAGTATTTATTCGAGGCTTACTTTATTAAAAACATTAATAATTGTCATCTCCGGGTGTATACTTTTTGTTTTATTGCAATGTAAACCAGTGAAACTATTACTGGAGGCAATTGGAATGAGAAAAAGAAGTTTTTCTGGACTGTTTTTTGCATTTTTTATTGCATTTATAGTGTTTTTTGCATATTTGTGGATGAATAGAATTTTAGTTTGAATTTGCCAATTTTTATAAATTAGTATAAGATATATCATATGAAATATAACGCTCAATTATCGAATGAAGGGAAAAATACATTAAATACAAGTGTATTTCATTATCCCTTACGTACAATAAATAAACTGGAAATAAGCATCGGAAGAGTAATAGCTGTTCAAAAAAATTTTGCCCATGAGTTACAATCTATTTCCTCACGGATAAATGAAGAACTTGATATAACCCATGATGCGCAAACAAAGTTACAAAACATAAAGCCATACTTGACGAGTTTCTCTGATCATATTAGGCGTATCATTAAAAATATGGAAGCTGTTAGTAAAATTATTGAAACAAGCAGGGAAGGCTTTAATATTTCAATTGCAAACACACGCGGTGCAATGGCTGCAATTCGTGAATGTAGTAACCGCATGAAAAATGTATATGAAATCACAGAATCAATAACGAAACGTATAACAGTTATTGCAGAGTTTGCTGTAGAAAACAAATTAATTGCGATAAATGCATCTGTTACTGCAAGTAAAGCTGGAGAGAAAGTTAGGGGATTTAAGGTAATAGCTTCTGAAGTATCAAGACTTTCTGCTACTATGGCAGAAAAGGTCACCAACGTTATCGAAGATGCTCAGCGTATTCGGGACTATACCAGCACCATGCTGAGTGATCTCCAGCAGAATATTGAAATTGCACAGCACACACTCGATGATGTCGATAAGGCGTTTAATACGCTTGATGCAATAAAAACAACGATTCGTGAACAAATGCGTGAAACCGCAGGTATGGTTCAGGATAAAACTAAACTTGAAGAAACACTGGCTGTTTTTCTTGAAATATTAACAGAACTTGATAAACAGATTATGATGCTCAATCAAAAGATCCATGATTGCACAAACACAAATAGTAAGCAAAATTATTATATTTCTAATCTATTGGAATATTTACCACAATCAAAAAACATGGCAGAATCATTGATTAAAGCATATAAAAATGTTGATACAACACATAAAGTATTACGTATGTATGAGCTGCCAATCATAGAGTATGATCCTGCATTAGCGCAGCTTGTAAGAGAATTTCACTACACTCATTTTACCTGTGTTCGTTTAGTTAGATATTCAACAGACAGAAAAATAGTACCGTATCTAGCGGATTCGTGGAGTCTGGATCCTGATGGTGTTACCTGGCATTTTTTTATAAAACAGGATGCAAAATTTTTTGATGGCTCTCCTATTACAACGGATGATATACAATATACCTTTGAAAGACTGATAAATCCAGTTTTGCATTCACCATATTCAAATATGTTGAATATGCTTGTAGGTTTTGAAGATTTTTATTCGGGTAAAGATGAGCACCTTGCTGGATTGAGAATCATAGATGATCATGCATTTGATTTTATACTTAAAAGGCCATGCAACTTTTTTCTCTCACTGTTAACGAATGGTTTCTGTTCAATTCTCAAGCGAAACGATCTGTATTATGGAAAAAAATTTCCAAGAGATCAGATTGTTTCATCTGGTCCTTTTTGTTCTGTACCGGGTAAGACTGGGGATGTAGATGTACTTGCAGCAAATCCTTATTTTATAAATGGTCAAGCACTTGTTGATGCAATTGAAATACATAGAACTTCAGAAAGTATTGTAGACGATTTAATTTCAGGTAAAATTGATTTTGCATATGGTCTACAGGCTGCACTGGAAGAGGATTTAAGAGATAAAGGGTTCAGGGGAGAAATACGGCATTATACATCACGATATTGTTATGGAATTGTGGTAAACTTTCAGCATGAAAATGCGTTAACTCAATTTAAGGATGTACGAAGGGCATTTGCTCAGGCAATCGATAAGGATGGCATAATTGAAGATATCTTTGGGAAAGATGTAGTCATAGCAACAACACCATTATCTGATGCAATTCTAAATCTTAAGAACGATCCGCTTCCATATAATCCAGAATTTGCAAAACAAGTTTTTAAGAAGTATGGTGAGGAAGGATATTTTAAGGAACCGTTAACACTGGCTTATGTGGATTCTTCAATAAATTATGGTGCAAGCGAGCTTTTGAATCGTTTAAAAGATCTGTTTGCAGGGTATAACGTTCCTATAGAAATAATTAAACTGTCTGCAGATGATGCGCGTCCTGATGTATACAAGAAATACGATCTGGTTTTTTTACGTTTTATGCCGGAGTTAGATTTTTATGCTGCATTGGAACCATTTATCAATCCTCATGGCGGAGATAATTATTTTAGCTATACAAATGAGATGCTCTATCAAAAACTGCAGGATTCAATTGGCATTAAGGATGCAGATAAACGCAGATTGTATTTTGAAGACTTGCTTGAACAATTTACTGGCGATGTTTTTATGGTGCCATTATTCTTCCGAAGGGTGCTTGCTGCAATACCAAATTATTTACGAGAAGTATTTTTAACACCTGAAGAAGCTTTTGTTCCTGATGTGGTTTACTTTGATGAATTTTTAAGAAATAAAGCATTACAGTGCAATAAGAAGGATGTGATAAACGATTTTATTTTCAAAATTAATGAAGTTCTAGCTGTAAATGAAAAAATAAAAAGTGTTGGGAAAAGTTTGGAGTTAATTGCTTCCGATATTTTAAAGCAAATTTCGTTCCAGAAGAAAGTAACATCAAAAGCAGAGTTTGTTTTAATTAATTTTACGGATAATGTGGAAAAATTAAAAAGCGCAAATAATAAAACAATAGAAGCTATTCATATTATGACTGATAATACCGAAGCAATTTCATCAAACGCACAGTTTATTCAGAAAAGCCTTGAAGGTTTTTTACAGGAACTTGTTAGTATGATACAAAGCGTACAGAACATAAAAAAGGATATCAAAGGGGTATATAATATTGTAAAACTTATTGAAGAAGCAAATGCAACAATAAAAAGTGTTGCTGTCAATGCGTCGATTATTGCCAATAAATCTGATGATTCATCTCAGGAATTAAAAAAAGTTTCGCAGGATATCAGTATGCTTGTTGAAAAGAATGCACAGGAAATAGCAATTATTATTAAAGAATTGCAGGGATTAGATGAATCAATGAAAACGGAACTTAACGAATTGTTTTCTGCACATGATGAAATCGAAGCAGCTATCCATGATATTAAGGATCATACATTAAACCTCAAAGGATTAAAGCCTGTTCTGGATTCTGTACATGTGTATACTGAAAATCTCGAAAAAATAAATACTGATTTATTTACAAGAGCCGATTTAGCAAACGCAGCAGTTGATGCAATCAATAATTCAGCTGAAGTCTTACAAAACTCGGCAGAAAGTTTACATTTTGGACTTGCACTTGAGACTGCCGTAATCGAAATAATTGATGATATTACGATTATGCTCAGTACGATAAGTAAGTTATATTTAACAAAATCAGCATGTGATTAAATTAGGTTAGGTTTTTATTGACTCTGTTCGTACATTCCATCCGTTTTCGTTTTCATAGAGAGCGTTTGCATCAATCCACATATGCTGCCCCTCTTCACCGGAAAGATGAATTTTTAAAGCAGGAATGTTAATTTCCACTACTTTAAATACTTGATTTTCAAAGTTTACCCGAGTGCCTTCTTGTGGCAATGATTTTCTTACTTCGGAATAATAATCAAATTCATATGATAAACAGCACAGTAAACGGCCACATGGTCCTGAGATTTTAAGAGAATTAAGCGAGAGATTTTGATCTTTAGCCATTTTAATAGAAACAGGCATCAGTTTATCGGTTATTGCATGACAGCAAAGAATTCTTCCGCAAATACCACATCCACCAATCATGCGTGCTTTATCGCGTACACCTATTTGACGCAATTCAATTCTCACTTTTAATATAGCTACTAAGTCTTTAACAAGCTCTCTAAAATCGATACGGGTTTCTGCAGAAAAGAAGAAAATAATTTTGGGTTCATCAAATAGATAGTGAGCCCCAATAAGGTCCATAGCAAGGCCATGTATCTGTATTTTTTGTTTGCAAATCTCAAAAGCCTGTTTTTCTTTTTCTATATCATGTTTGCGTTTTTCAAGATCAGCGTCGGTAGCTTTACGTTCAAATGTCATGAGTTCTGTTCTTAAAACTTTCGAAAGATTCTGTACCGCTCCGAGAACTTTGCAGATATCTTTTCCGTATTTTGTTTGCGCTATGACAAAACTGCCGCTTGCCAGTTGTTCCTGAGTTGCAATGAAATAAGTCTCATTGTTTGCATCTACTTTTATTCTGTATAATGTTCCTGAGATATTAGATCGATCAATGAAATCGTTATCCTGTATAACTGGAACTTCATCTTCAATGTGTAAATCGTCGTCGTTTATATAATGCGGATGCATCCGTATTCTCCTCTGTGCTAATACAATAAATCTATCAGTAATCCATAGATTTCATCAAGACGTGCAAGAATATCGAGTTTATCTCGCTGGCTCGATAAGATTTCTGCTGCGAAATGTTCAAGCTTTTCATCAATAATAGCAATTTGTGTATACTTTTTTCGTTTTAACAGATTCTTGCTGCTATTTTTTTCTTCAATAGCATAAACAGTATTTATAATGTAGCTTGTAAAGCGTTTTACAGCTGCTTTATATGCCTGGATTGTTGTTGTACTGATATTTTTTCTTAACGCATCACCACTGTTATGAACAAGATCTAAAAGTTCTTCGATAGCAGTTTCCTGATCATCAGGTAAAAGAATTGTAGGGGCTGTTTCTGTGGTTTCAGATTTCTCATGTATAGTTGTAAAAAGTTTTCGAAATACCTGTTTTGTTTTATCCTGTTTTTTTTCACGGGCAGCTTGCGTATGCAGAAATGCATTGTTTGAAAAATCTGCAGGATTAATTTTGCTCATAGACCGGGAAATTGTGGCAATGAATTGGAAAAATACATTTTGTTTGGATGTTTTTCTATAAATTGCTGCATTTCTTTGAGAGCCGTTTCGGGATTACAGGTAATCGTGATATCTCCATGAATGCTAATTTCTCCATCGGTTTCAAGAATTGGTGTAAAAATATTACCAATTACCTTTGCCCCTTGAAGAATAGTGAGATGCTCAGAAACAAAGATATCGCCCTTGAGTACTCCTGCAATGATTGCACTTCGAGCAGTGATTCGTGCTCTACAGCGGCTCGATGTGCTGATAACCACAGCTCCATCAGACTGAATTGTTCCCTGAAAATCGCCATCAATTCGTACAAGACCTTTCTGGATAATCGTACCTTCGAGTCTCGTAGTTTGGCCTATTATGGTTTCGCTTTCTTGCTGTTTTGACTGCATGATATACCGTATTATTTAGTAGTGACTGTTCTTACCCGGCTTGTAATGAAGCGCAGCGGATCAATTCGGGAAGTACCGAGATAGATTTCATAGTGAAGGTGAGGACCTGTTGAAATACCGGTATTACCAATATAGCCGATAATATCGCCCTGTTGAACTTCCTGTCCCTTTTGTGCTGCAAAAGCTTTTAGGTGTGCATATCGAGTGAGAAAACCATATTTATGTTCGATGATGATATAATTTCCATAGCCAACATCATATCCCACATAAATAACTTTTCCGTTAGCAGTAGCAATAACAGGATCACCACTTCTGAATGTTGAAATATCAATACCGGTGTGCAAATACCAGCCGCCAAAGATTGGATGCTGATTTTGTCCATAGTACATGGATATATGACCGATACCGCCTTTTACAGGCCATGCACTAGGGAATTCACTTAAAATTGTGCCCTGTGCTTTGATGAGATTACTGAGATCGGTAAGCGGATCGATAGATTGTTCAAGATAACTGTTAAGGTTTTGAACGTAGTTCAATTCAGGAAGACTGGAACCCGCGGTTTTGGAATTGCTAATGATAGAAGCTAAATCACCTTGTGCAGTACCAGTTCCGGATGTATTAGTATTAACACCAATCTGATTAAAGATTGCATCCATGGTAACTTGAAATTGCTTTGATGTCTTGATAAGGCTCGTTACACTATCTCGCATCGAATCAAGTGTCGATTGTGTTGTCTGAAGTGAATTAGCTTTAGCAGCAAGTTCAGCATTGAGTGTGCCATAATGAGCAAGTGAATATCCAACAAAAATCATGAGTGCAGCAAAACCAGCAAGGAGAATAGAAAAACCAAACATGCTCAATTTAAAGCTGACTGTTTTTTTCTCTGAATGTGGAATGACCAGAATGGAAATAGAGCGTTTCGAACGTTTGATGACACTCGACATCCACTTTGTCATTGATATATTTGCCTTGCCAAGCAGTGCATGAACTTTTTTTGCAAAACTTTTCTCTATTTTTTTATATGAATGGAGTGCCGACAAAACCTTCTCCTTATTATATCGTTTATACTAAACTCTCTCTTCGATGTAGCTGATATAATACCATTCTTACTAGTTTCCTGTCAAATATGATTTTATTGTATGGAAAAAACAAGAGGTATGCAGTATAGTTGAGATACCATGAGTACGCAACATCACAATTTAGGACCCGTTGGTGATATGGGAGCACTCGAACTTACTAATAATGGAGAACTCTCTATTACCTTTATCGGTTCAGGTAGTGCTTTTTCAAAAAAATTTTTTCAAAACAATGCACTTGTCGTCTGTAGCGAAAATCATACGCTTATCGATTGCGGAAGCAGAACGCCAGAAGCATTGGCTCTGCTGGGATTATCGGTTACCGATATCGAATACTATCTTATAACACATTCTCATGCAGATCATATTGGTGGGCTTGAAGAAGTAATGTTAGTAAATCGTTATGTGGCAAAGAAAAAGCCTCATCTCATTGCGAGCAAAGAATACGGACACATGCTCTGGAATCAATCCCTTAAAGGCGGTGCTGCCTATAATGAACGACATGATGGGAAAGTGTTAGAACTTAACGACCTCTGGGAATGCTGTGAACCGATTGCTGTTCCAGGCGCAGATCGTGATCTTATGAGGTTTACCTTAGGGTCGCTGCACTTTGATATTTTTAGGACAAAACACATTCCAGACAATGCTGCATCATGGAAAACATCTGCGCTGAGTTATGGAGTTGTTATTAATGAAAAAGTAGCTTATACGAGCGATACAAGGTTTGATCCCGATTTAATTAGTTTTTTAACGAATAACTATGATTTAGAAGCGATTTTTCATGATTGTCAGCTTTTTACCGGCGGAGTGCATGCATCACTCGATGAGTTAGCAACATTACCGGAAGCAATAAAAGCAAAAATGTATCTCATGCACTATGGCGATATGGCGTTGACACAGCCAGAACGTGCAACGATGCATGGTTTTAGGGGTTTTGCAGAACAGTGGCACACGTATTCATTTACATAAGAGGATTTTTGCTATATTTACACTTGACAAAAAGAAAATATCTGTCATACTTAGTGCGGTATAACGGTATTGATGCTTGAAGCTGTGCTGCTTGCAAGTGCAATTATATAGATAAAGTGGAGGGATGGTATGATACTTTCAAGTCCCCAATTTGCCGATGGTGCAGAGTTGCCATTTTACTGCTGGTATGATGCAGAAAATAAATCACCCCCATTGATCTGGACTGATTGCCCTAAAGGTGTGACAAGCTATGCACTGGTTTGTCTCGATATCACCGACCCAGCAATGCCATGGACTCACTGGCTTTTATGGAATATTCCAGGTAATGAAACCCTGCTGCCTGAAGGTGTTGAGCACTATCCACAGCTTGAGAACGGTATGCGTCAGGGCTTGAATAGTTTTTTGGAGATCGGATGGGGTGGCCCCTGTCCGCCAGCAGGAAAGCATTATTATCAATTTATGATTTTTGCTCTCGATTGTCTGTTTAAAGAGGATTTTTTGACATGGCATAAACTTGCACAGGCAATTTCAGGTCATGTTCTCGATAAAGCCACATTATGTGCAGTTGCTGAGGCAGAAAAACCAATTGTATCTTGGGAAAAACTTCGTGAAGGCCAAGGTGCTTTTAATGGTATCAGGTAAGCTTATAAAACTGAGTAAGAATTTATAATAGTGCATCAGAATACCTATAAATAAAATCTTGTGGTGGCAAGTTGATTCCTTGTATATATGCCAGAACTAGAAGGAATTTATGATGCCATGAAGGCATAGTATGGTACTGGACCTGCGAAGCCAATCTCTGGTGGAATTGCGCAGTTAAGTCTTTGACCTAATAAAGCTTTAAGTGAACGATTTGATAATTTGCTCGATGCAAAAGTCGGCTTTTATTTAAGTAGAACCGTTTCGTTAAGTGGAGATATCTACGCTTCTACTGAGTTTACCGAAACAAGTGGTGTATATTGGTCGTCTACTAACCATAAGCATGTAGCGGTGACTTTGTTTACGGACAAACTGGCACAAATTGCTTAGTGTCAGGAAGCTTGTGCATACTGCTAGCCCCACAATACGCTGTATATATATTCCCCTACTGCACTATATGTTCAATACTTTCCATAAAAAGCAAACCGGTAGTAATCCAAATCTGCGTTTTCACAATGTTCGTGGCACTAAGAAAACGTTGGGGAGTTCCCTGTCGATTTTATTGATACTGGAATACAAACCAAAATAGGTGAAAGAATTCTCTTGCGTAGGGTTTGGGAGGATTATGTAAATTCCATTTGTAGAACTGAAATGATATTAAAGTCCGGAAACCATGAGGAAAAAATACCTGACTGTTACTTTAAAATCTGGTCAACACAAGAGTTTTTGGAAGTGATATCAGATAATGCTATGAAAATTAACAAAATTATTGACATCGCTTCAAACGCAATCAAAAACGAATTGAGCGAAGGTTGTATGTTCATAATTGAGCTGGTAGAATCCTGGAAATTCTCTTGCCAATCCTCCTTTTTATTGCAATAATCAGTATGAAATGTGTTTTTTAAAAAGGAGGATTACATGTACGGAGCATTACAGAAAGATCTTCAGGAACGGCTCGACCAAATTCGGGCGGAAGGTCTTTATAAAAATGAACGGGTGATTACTACTCCGCAGGGGTCACTCATTGCAGTTAAAAATGGCAAAGAAGTTATAAATTTTTGTGCAAATAATTATCTTGGCCTTGCCAATAATGATGCAATACGAGAAGCTGCAAAAAAAGCTCTTGATGAATGGGGTTATGGGCTTTCGAGTGTCCGTTTTATCTGCGGAACCCAGACGCTGCATAAGGAGCTTGAAGCAGCTGTGAGCAAATTTCTTGGAACCGATGACACCATTCTCTTTAGCTCCTGTTTTGATGCAAATGGCGCAGTCTTTGAACCAATTATGGATGCCGATTGTGCCATTATCACGGATAGTTTGAACCATGCTTCTATTATCGATGGCATACGCCTTGCTAAAGCCGAGCGCTTTATCTATGAGCATAATAATTTTAATGACCTCGAAGAAAAACTTAAGGCAACTCAGCATAAAAAGTATCGGATTGTAGCAACAGACGGTGTTTTTTCTATGGATGGTGATATAGCGGATTTACCTACGATATGCACACTCGCAGAAACATACAATGCCCTCGTGATGGTAGATGACAGCCATGCTACCGGCTTTATTGGAAAAACCGGGCGCGGAACACATGAGTATCATAATGTTATGGGCAGAATTGACATTATTACAACGACATTTGGAAAGGCTCTCGGTGGTGCATCGGGCGGATGTATTTCTGGAAGGAAAGAAATCATTGAATATATGAGACAAAAAGCTCGTCCGTATCTTTTTTCCAACACACTGATGCCGGCAATAGCTGCTGGTACGCTAAAAACACTTGAACTCCTTTCAGCTTCCACTAATTTGCGCGATAAGCTCGAAGCAAATACAAAGCGGTTCAGAGAAGGAATGACAAAAGCAGGCCTTGAAATCCGGCCAGGTGTTCATCCGATTACACCCGTTATGCTCTATGATGAAAAGCTCGCTCATGCAATGGCAGACAAGCTGCTCGATGAAGGCATCTATGTAATAGGTTTCAGCTATCCTGTTGTACCAAAAGGAAAGGCTCGCATTCGTGTGCAAATTTCGGCAGCACACACAACCGAGCAGATTGACAGAGCAATTGAAGCGTTTGCAAAAGTCGGCAGAGAGCTTGGAGTAATAAAAAAATAATATATTTTAAGTGGTATGGTGCGGTACCGATTGCAAATGGCATGGAATTTACTTACTAAGCTGTAACCAGTGTGTTTGGTGATGTTTTTTTGCGAGAAGATTACTGATGAAACTTTTAATTGGAAAATCTAAACAAGCTGTAGCGTTAGAATCTTCCATGGCAAATCGTCATGGAATTATCAGCGGGGCAACGGGCACTGGAAAAACGGTTACCCTACAGGTGCTCGCTGAACGATTTTCGGAAATAGGTGTGCCTGTATTTCTTGCTGATATTAAAGGCGATGTGTCAGGAATAGCAAAACCGGGAACACTCACTCCAAAACTGCAAGAACGTATCGAAACATACCACGTAGCTATGCCAGTGTTTACGGGTTTTCCCGTACAATTCTGGGATGTGCTTGGGAAAAAAGGTCATCCTATTCGTGCTACAATTGCAGATATGGGTCCGATACTGCTTGCACGGCTCTTGAACTTATCTGAAGTTCAGAGCGCAGTCCTTTCGCTCATTTTTACCATTGCCGATGATGAGGGACTCCTGCTTCTCGATTTTAAAGATCTTAAATCGATGCTTGTTCATGTACAGAACAATGCTAAGACATATACTCAAAAGTATGGACAAATCTCAACGCAAAGTGTTGCCTCCATTCAACGAGCATTGCTTGTATTTGAGCAGGAAGGTTCGGCTCAGTTTTTCGCTGAACCCATGCTCGATATAAAAGACTTTTTAGTAACCGATAGTGAAGGGCGAGGCTGTATCAATATTCTTGCTGCAGATGAGCTCTATCAGCATCCGCAGCTCTATGCAATGTTTTTGCTGTGGATATTGGCTGAATTGTTTGAGCAATTCCCGGAAGTTGGTGACTGTGAAAAACCGCGTCTTGTGTTTTTCTTTGATGAAGCACATCTGCTTTTTAAGGATATGCCACAGGTGCTGCTCCAAAAAATAGAACAGGTAGTCAGACTGATTCGGAGCAAGGGAATAGGTATATATTTTATCACACAGTCTCCGTTAGATATACCTGAAAGTATTCTGGGACAGTTAGGAAATAGAATACAGCATGCATTGCGTGCGTATACACCAAAGGATTATAAGGCGGTAAAAACAGCAGCAGAAACATTCAGGAAAAATCCTGAATTTAAGACTGATGAAGTTATTACCGAACTTGGAGTTGGAGAGGCTTTAGTGTCGTTTCTGGACAGCAATGGTGTGCCCACAATTGTAGAACGCGTTATTATTGTTCCGCCTCGCTCGCAGATAGGTCCTCTCTTACCGGAAGGACGCACAAAACTTATCAGGGAATCGAAGGTTTTTGGAAAGTATGAGAAAACTATAGACCGTGAATCTGCATACGAAATGATAGAAAAACGAATCGCAGCTCAGACGCTTGAAAATTTAATAACAAAGGATGGGTGGAAAGAAACGAGCGAGACTGATTTTGAAACCTATACTAAGAAAACCTCTCGTGCAAAGAGCCGAGTTCAAAGTGAAGATAATATCACCGAAGAACTATTGCAGATGGCGGCAAAAACAATGCTCCGCAGTGCAGCGCGCAGTATCGGAAGCACAGCAGGCAGGAAGATTGTTCGTGGTATATTAGGATCACTGGGAAGGTAATACAGTATGGTAGTAGTTTTGACAGAACAACAGTGCCGCTATGCTATGGATCATGGTGAATTTGATAGTGAAATATTGCTCTCGGCTCCGCGTGTTGCCATTGTACTAACACAAAGCTGGTGCCCTCAGTGGATGAGAATGCGGACATATTTACAGAATGTGGAATCTTTAGTGCATTCCGAAAATCATTTAAATACCATGATTTTTTACCTAGAATATGATACGGTACCGTGGTTTGAGACATTTATGGAGTTTAAGGAAAATATTTTTAATAACAGGGAAATTCCCTATGTACGATATTATAAAAATGGAAAACTGACAGGCGAAAGCAACTATGTTTCGCTGGAAGGTTTTGTTTCACGTTTGCGATAGAAAAGCTCTCGTATGGTTCTTCCTTCCTGCTTTGCTCGCAATTCAAATTTTGTAACCGGACGCCAATCCTGACGCTCCGCCCAGCCTGATTCATGTAGAGAGGAATTATACAATCCTGGTTCTGCATCGAATATGGCTTTTGCGCTTTCGGCATACTCTTCCCAATCAGTTATAAAATAAATATAACCCTCTGGCTTGAGTTTGCGGGTAAAGAAGGCAAGATTTTCTTTATTTATTATCCGCCGTTTGTGATGTCTTTTTTTTGGCCATGGATCAGGGAAAAAAATGTGAAATCCGGCTAAGCTGTTATCTGCAATGTGATTTGCTAAAAATGGTAAAGCATCACCGTGAAAAACTTTTAAGTTATCAAGTTTTAACTCTTCAATAAGGATGAGCAGTTTTCCGACACCGGGCGTGTGAACTTCTATACCTAAAAAATTGTAATCGGGCCGCTTTTGTGCAATTTCACTTGTTGCCTGACCCATGCCAAAACCAATTTCTATAATGAGTGGTTTGCTGTTTGAAAACAATTTCTCGCTTGAAACAATGCCACTGTCTGCTTCAGTTATACCATATCGACTGTAGAGTGTGTGGTATGCCTTTTTTTGCGCATCTGTCATGCGCCCTGTACGCAGTGCATATGTTTTAATGTGTCCTGATGGATCTATTTGTTTATTGGTATTTTCCATGAAAACATCCCTATCTGGTTTCTAGCATCATATGCGTAGAGAGCACAGCTCACAGCTTGCTCTTTCCATGAATTGTTACCCCACAGCTTTTCAAGCTGGATTGTTCCGTTAGCAACGGGAAGTGCCTTGAGAACATTGTTTCCTGAATCAAAAATAAAGAGTGTCAGTTGTGTATAATCAGACTGTATGATCAGTGTCCCGTGTTGTGTGCCTTTTGAAATCACTGGCAGATTATTCGGAAGCTTTTGCGGAGCGAGCACAGGTACTTGTTTTTGTATTTTTTCTCCTGCTCTGTCAATGATTTCCAGTGTATAGGTATCTCTCGGAATTATTCCAGATGGACTTGCAAGACCATTGCTTCCTATCCAGTATTCGCCAGCATCCTTATGTATTGTCCAGTTTGCGCTTGTTAGATTCCAGAGCAATTCAGCATTGCTCGAGTAAATAAATACATGTTCAATATCACCAATTCCATCGGTGTCACGCACGGCGATAAACATGGATAGCCGCTCTTCTGTTTTTCCATTGTCACCAGGATAGAGAATGAGCCGTGTGCTCACGCTCTGTATTTGCGGAGGGTTAGGTGAGCATGCTGTTGCAGCTGCAATCAGAAAGCTACAGAGCAGTATAATTGCAAGCCTGAGTGAGAAGCAATTGTTCTGCAATGTAAGCTGCCTGCGCCCTCTAATCAATGCCATAGATCAACTATTTCTCTGCATGTTGGTTTGTGCAAATGCCTGTACGAGTGCCTCTAAACTTGTATAGTCCACCGAATTTCTTGTATCAAGATTTTTTAACACCCAGATATTTTTTTCATGTTCAGTCTCTCCACGGATAATAGCAAATGGTATTGCCTTTTTCTCAGCATAGGTGAACTGTAGCTGTATTTTTTTTGTCTCAGGATACACTTCGCAGGCAATACCGGCATCCCGCAATGATTTTGCGCAGCATACATAATCAGTGAGTAGCGTATCGTCGAGATTGAGAATGAGTGCCTGACAGTAACCGCTCACAGGAACTTTGACTTCGAGTGCTTCAAGTGCAGCGATGAGCCTGTCCAAGCCGACAGAAGCGCCAACACCGGGAATATGCTGTTTTGTATAAAGAGAAGCAAGATCGTTATACCTTCCGCCAGAACAAATGGAGCCAATTTCAGGCATTGCATTAATAAATGTTTCAAATACAACACCCGTGTAGTAATCCAGTCCGCGTGTGATGCTTGGATTGAGCCTTAGTGATTGTTCAAAACCTGATGCCTGTGCAAGATCAAGTATTGCACGTATCCGTTTTGTATCATCTGCTTCTCCGCCTGCTAGTTGTGTCATACCAGACAGTATTGTGAGATTATCACCTTTGAGTTCGATAAACGCCAATAGTTTATCCGCGAGAGCAGGATTAGTTAGCTCTGCAAGTTGTTCATGCGTAGCATCGCGACCTATTTTCTCAAGCTTATCTACGGTTCTGAGAATTTCAACGCTCCTGTCGAGTATTCCCTGTGATGCGAGGAATCGATTGAATATACCGCGGTGATTCAGATTAATGGTGAATGCTGGAATTGCGAGGTTGCTGAGTGCTGTGTAAATCGTGTAGACAATTTCGAAATCACTTGCAGCTGTATCAGATCCTACCATATCAAAATCGCACTGCATGAATTCACGGTAGCGGCCTCGCTGCGTATTTTCGCCTCGCCAGACTTTTGCTATATGGTACCGTTTGAATGGCAGATAGAGTTCATGTGCATGGAGTGCCATAAAACGGGCAAATGGTACGGTAAGATCAAACCGCATGGCCACGGCTCTCCCTCCATGATCGGTAAAACGATAAACCTGTTTTTCTGTTTCTCCACCGCCCTTGCCGAGCAGTATTTCCTCATATTCGAGGACTGGTGTGTCTATGGGAACAAAACCGCAGCGTTTGAAAGCATCAGTCAGTTTTTCGATCAGCGCAGATCGCAGAATCTCCTGCTCTGGTAAAAAATCTCTAAATCCTTTTAATACACGGGGTTCAATGATACTCATGTGCGTGTCTCCATTTATCAATATATGTCGATAGTATCAGATTGCATGGTTCGGTGCAATAATTACATAGTGTCAGGAAGATTGTGAAGAGAAAAAAAGCTTGAACTATTTACACAAATCAAGTATATTATGTATAAATAGTTGGTGAAGTATGTCAGAAGAAATGGTAACTAAGATTATATCAGCTGCACAGGAGATCCTATCCCGGCATGGACCGGAAGGATTGACCATGGAGGCTACGGCTGATCGAGCGCGAGTTGCACGAAAGACGGTATATAATTATTTTGCAAACAAATATAACCTTATTCGTGCTGTCCGTTTGCAATGGATGCAAGGGGTTATAGCAGAGCTCACCGCAATCGCGGAGTCAGCAAACCTTCAAATTATCGATAAAATAAACCATATTGTAGAAAAGGGTTTTGGATATCTTAAAAATGCGGGACGTTTGTTAGATAGGGAAAATCTGCGCCAGACACAAAAGCATGAAGCTCTGTATCAGTACACTTTAGAATCACATCTGGAAGACAAGGGTTCTGCTGATATTGAAAATATGGTGAGTAAATCACTCTTTATGCTAATCTATAATATTGTTTCAGAGGCAATCCGGGCTGGTTTTATTATAGAAGATTTTAATGCAGAGCGCATTACCTGGATGCTCATCAACATTATTGGCGGGCTTTTGTACCTTGATTTTGATGAAAATCATTTTACCAAGTATGACCTCTTACGGGATTCGCTTAAGGCTGTAATTCGTGGCATGTTGACTCAGGAAGGGTATGCTGCAATGCAGGAGTCGCCACTTTTAACAGGGAGGGGAATTGCATGACTATAAACAAAAAGCTTTCTACGCTTATAAAAATTATCAGTCTGGTAGTATTGCTTGCAGTTTCACTTTCTGTCTCCTTTATTGCGCGTGCTGGACGAGAGAAAACTTATGAAGCAATCCCCATTCCGGTTAAAACTATGAAACCGATTGCTGGTGATTTTTCTCATACCATATCGTTTAATGGTCACATAGAATCGAATACCATGGTTACGGTGTTACCACTCGTTTCTGGAATTCTAAAAGAATTACCTGTCGAACCTGGTCAGCAGGTTAGAAAAAATGAAGTAATAGCGCGAATCGATGCAGAACGGTATGAGTTGCAGCTACAGCAGGCAAAAGCTGCATGGCTCAATGCAAAATCAACGTATGAACGGGTCGCTCAACTTTATGCTGCACAGGCAACTTCATTGCAGAATTATGAGCAGGCAAAAGCACAGTACGATGCATACAGCTCGCAGTATGATTTAGCAAAATTACAGCTTGAATACACCGCTGTAAAAAGTCCTATTGATGGTGTAGTGTTGGCAAAGCATCTAACAGCAGGTTCACTGGCTGCACCAGAGCGACCGCTCGTCACAATAGGTGATATCAATAACCTGATTGTTAAAGTAAAAATACCGGAAAAGTATTATGAAATTTTTACTGGTAAAAATAAAATAACTCAAATATTAATAATTAGAAATGATAATGAACAATACAAAGGTATTATTCAATCGGTAAGTCCATTTATCTCTGCTGATACAAAAAATTTTGAAGTAACGGTGGCAATACAGGATGATCAGAAAATACTCCGGCCTGGCATGTTTGTAAAAATAGAAATTGAGCTTGCACGAATACCTAAAGTGCTTATGTTGCCAGTTTCTGCACTCGCAGGGTCAAACCGGGTTTGGTATGTTCAGGACGGAAAGGCTTATACTGAACAGGTAGAGCTTACATATTTTTCTGATGATTATTTTGTAATTCCAGAGGAATGGCGCGAGAGAGAGTGCGTTATTGAGGGTTCAGCGTTTCTTCGGGAAGGGAGCCCGGTAGTAGTACCATGATCTTTTCAGATTTTTCGGTAAAACATCCCGTAATCATATCGATATTGCTTGCAATACTGCTTGTATTCGGTTTAATTGCGCTTACCGCATTGAACTATGAGATGATACCCGCAGTGGGTCTTCCTTCAGCGGTTATCGTAACAACATACCCCGGCGCCAGTGCTAACGATGTAGAAAAAGATATAACAAGAATAATTGAAAATCAGATGTCGACGCTTCCCGGTATACAAAACATGAATTCTACAAGTTCGAATTCATTTTCTACCGTTTCACTTGAGTTTAGGAAAGATGTTAATGTTCGGGACAAACTTCCTCAAATACGAGAACTCCTCAACGGAATTCGTGGACAGCTACCTGAAGGAATTCAGGGTGAACCAGTAATTTACATAGTGGAGGCAAGTGCGTTCCTTCCTATTTTTTCTGTGCGTATTGATAGTTCAATGAACAAGGAGGATCTTACTAAGTACCTTGAAGATACTATCAGTCCGGCGCTCTCACGAATAGATGGGGTTTCTAAAATTAATATCGTTGGAGGAAACAAAAGAGAGGCTGTTGTAAATGTAAACACATGGGAGCTTGAATCAAGAAAACTCTCAGTTTTACAAATATATGAAGCATTGCAGTATAACAATTTAAATGTTCCTGCGGGGTCAGCCTCATTTAGGGGAAAGTCAATAGCTTTTACAGCTTCTGGCAAGTTTAAGAGTTTGGATGAGTTAAAAAATCTTCCTGTCGGGTACAGTGGTTCAACCCTTATCTATCTAAAAGATGTTGCAGATATTGAAATTAAGGAACAGAAGCCCGAAATCGTTATCCGCGAGTCTGGTAATGAGTATGTAATGATAGATATTTTAAAACGTGATGAAGGAAATACAATTTTTATTGTAGAAGAAGCAAAAAAAATATTTGATACAATGGTAGTAAATACATATGGTGCCGTTCAGTATCGAATTGTCAGTGATCATAGTGAAACTACTAAAACTTCGTTAAAAACGGTATTAGAAACGGGAATTACAGGATTACTGCTCACTATTTTTGTAATACTGTTGGTGTTGCATGACTGGCGGGCAACAATAATCATTAGTCTTTCAATTCCTCTTTCTATTTTGTTTGCCGTGCTTGGTCTGTATGCAACAGGTCGTTCAATCAACTTACTTACCCTGTCGGGAATGGTTGTTGCAATCGGCATGATTGTTGACAATTCTATTGTCATTCTTGAAAACACATTCAATAAATTTTCACAGACTCATAATAAAAAGGAAGCTGCGCGAAGTGGAGCTGCTGAAATGGGGGGAGCCGTTCTTGCTTCGACACTCACGAGTATCTGTGTATTTGCACCGCTGCTTTTTTTACGCGGTATCATAGGTATCATATTAAACGATCTTTCGTTAACAATTGTGTATGCGCTTGCAGCGAGTGCACTGGTTGCTGTGATTGTTGTTCCATGGCTTTCGTCTTTAATACTGAAAAAAGAGGATACGGTTAAAAAACCTGCCTGGCTCCTGTTTATTCAAAATAAAATTGATGCTGCTATCAATGCACTCACAACAGCTTACAGAAAACTCTTAACGTTTGCGCTTGAAAACAAATTTTATGTAATAGCATTAGCGGTAACAATATTTTTTTCTGGCATTTTTTTACTAACAAGTTTGAAAGTAAATTTTCTTCCTCCTTCGGATACTGGAGAATTTGAAATACGCATAGCAACACCAGCAGGCTATTCGTTGACAGAGACCATTAAAAAAGTAGATGAAATTAACAAGCTCGTGAATGATCTTGTACCAGAAATAGAAACAGCTGTGTACTATGTTGGCTCAAGCAGCGTTAATGCAATAAGTTCAGTACCTAATAGGGCTATCGCACGCATACGGCTCATCCCAAATAATATGCGTAAACGCAGTGTGCAAGAAATTATACCAGTTGTCCAAAAAGAGGTTATGCAAAAAATAACTAACTGTGATGTGACGGTATTAAATGGAGGTTTTGATGCGCTGCTCGCTCTTGGTACTGGTGGGCAGGGTTTTAAAATAGAAATTTATGGACCAAAACTTGCTGATGTAGTTGAGACAGCAAATAAAACGCTTGAGCTAATGAATATGGATCCAGATATGTTTAAGGCTGAACTTTCCGTACGAACGGATGCAGAAGAACTCTACATTGATCTAAGTCAAACATATATGGGTTCTCTTGGTGTAACGCCATATGAAGCCGGAATAACAAGCCGTATTCTCTTTAATGGCATGGAAGCGGGTAAATTAAGGCTTGAAAATGGCGATTATCCAATAAGAATAACTTCAGATCTTATTGATAAGCCAATCAATGAAGATGTATTAAATCGGCTTGCGATTGTTACAAGGGATAAACGATTTATAACATTCTCTGCTTTTTCTGAAATGAAATTGAGGCCAACGCTGTCAATTATTGAGCGCAGAAATAGAAACTTTTCAATTGAAGTTATTGGTTATTTGAAAACCGATGATCAATCAGGAGTAATGAATAGAGTAATTGGCAAACTAAAAACCATGAAAATTCCAGGCGGTGTTAAATTTAATACAGCAGGAACAACAGCGTTAATTTCCGATTCAATAACAAGTCTTTCGATTGTTCTGGCAATTAGTGTTTTCCTTGTATACTGCGTAATGGTAATACAGTTTGAACGATACCTTCAGCCGCTCATTATTATGAGTTCAATTCCATTGTGTCTAGTTGGTGTTGTGTTAGGACTCCTGTTATGGAATTCTTCCATGTCAATTATAGCAATGCTGGCACTGATCACGCTTGGCGGAACAGTAGTCAACAATGCCATTGTGCTTGTAGATTATGCAAATTTGCTAAGAACTCAAAGTGATAGACCGCTTCGAGAAATAATTCTAGACGCGTGTTCGAATCGTCTCAAACCAATACTGATGACTGCCACGACAACTCTGCTTGGTGTATTACCGATGGCATTGGCGCATGGTAATGGTTCTGAAGTTTATGCTCCGCTCGGACAGGCAATTTTTGGCGGTCTTTTTTCCTCTACTATCATTACATTGTTGCTCGTACCTGTTCTATATGAAACATTGGAGCATGGGAAAGTTCGTGTTAAAGGTTTTATAAAGAAACTCGAAACTGTTTCAGACTATAATGAGGGGAATGTAGAATGAATAGGAATTCATCGTGTCTGGTTTATTGGTACAGTGTAATTTTTATAGTACTACATGTGAGTATGGGTTGTTCAATGGTTTTTACCTCTTCAATCAATGGAAGAATTATTGATAAAGAGCTGCGGGAACAAGGGACAGTTCAGGGAATTGCTGACGCAAGGGTGTTTCTCTATACTGAGAAAAAAGCATGGGAAAAGGATTTTTCGAACTACCGAGAAGGTGATTTGACAACACTTCCTGATGCTCCAGGAAGATCAGAATATAATTATTTTCAGAGCACTGTGACTAATGCACAGGGCAATTTTCAAATTTCCGGGATTATATGGCATACTTATTTTTCACAATTTGGGAAAACTGCGGATCGAATAGAGATTTTTTTACTCGTATATCATCCCGATTACGGACTAGTTAAAAACGAAAATCCTTATTTTATAGTATCTGATGTTACAACAGAATTACCTGTTATGGAAATTGAGGATATCTGGAATAAAGGGAGAATATTTGGGAAAGTACTCAACTGGAAAGATAATACACCACTTGCTAATACAAGTATTGCAGTGTATGTCCCTGATTGCTGGTCATATTCAGGAGGATCCGTTTCTGATAGCAGCCTCATTTTCCCAAACAGCCCAACATATACAACAACAACTGATACTGATGGGACGTGGTCAATTACTATACGGTTTAAAAAAATGCCAGGTATGTCTGATACAGTTAACAAAACTAAAGTGCTTATAACGTGGCCACATTTAGATTGGAGAGCAGAAGACCCAACAGAAGGAAACCCGCTGGGTACCAGTATTAATAACGGTTTGGTGTACGGAGACCGTGATATCAATAAAAATGGAAGAAATGCTATGCAAGGAGATAATAGCGATTGGTATATGCTTTCTCCTGAGATACCAGCAAATGAGCAACCAATTGATGCTGGCACAGTAACATTACAACGGTGGCGTTTCCGATCAACAGTTTCAGGTCGTGTTGTTAACAACAGTACAGGTCAAGGCATAAGCGGTGTAGAAATTACGCTAACCATTCCTACTGGGGGTACGAAATCGTATATCGTAACAGCTGCACCACAAAGTACACAAACAGGAATAGAAGATGGATTTTTTAATTTTGGCGAATTGGTTTGGGAGCTTAGTGATATTACGAACCCGGAAGATAAAAAGACGGGAAAAGTTCCAGTGACATGGTCTATTAGCCCTTATACATGTGACAGTGGAGCACCATCAAATCTAATGCCCGATCAAAATCCATTTATTGTTCTTAGGGTACACTAATGAAAGCAAGGCAAGTAAGGCATAGCATAAAAATTTTACTGATTCTCTGGCTTATAGGTTTATCTGTTCAGCTTTCTGCTCAGGAAGATTACTACAGTGCATATACGATATTTGTTGAGAGGTATCTCGGACTCTCTCAAGGTAATAAAATATTTACAAGAACAGGTGAAATGCTTGCTGCTATGATGCAGAATACAGGTCAGCGTGAATATGTGGAATCAATTAAGAATAAGAAGCAGTTTAAGTTGGAAGATCTCCTGTTTTTACTGTTCCAGAATAATCCTTCAATACAATCTGCCAGGCAAAGTGTTATGGTTGCACATGGAAATCTGCAGGGGGCAAAAGCACAGCGGCTACCAGTATTCAAACTTGAAACGAGCGGTACTTATATTGGGAATCCCGTTGATCCAATTGTCATAAAAAAAGGTGAGTTTGGTATTGTTGATAATCAGTTGACACCAGGAACTTCTGTGTATCTGCCACCAGAGGATGTAAAAATCTATCAGGGAATGGAAAATACACTGTATCAGTTTAAAATAGTAGGAGATATGCCTCTCTGGACATGGGGTAAAATTAGCCTTGGTATTGATGCTGGATATGTAAATATTCAGGCAGCAGAGCTATATGTTAAAAAAATAATACACGAAAAAAGTATCAGGCTGCGAGGAATATTTGAATCGCTGTGCTATATAAAAGAAATAGAGAATATTTTAAAATTGGAGCAAAAAATTGGTGCCAGACTATTAGAACTAACTGAGCAAAATAAAAAAGCTGGTTTTATTACAGAAACCGATTATCTAACAATAAAGATAAATATTAAAGAAATAGATCTTGCAGTCAGTGTGCTCAATGAAAAAAAACAAAAACTCTTAACAGAACTTGCAGCTTTAACAGGATTGAAATCACTTACGATGGAATCACTGTCTCTCGAATTGTTACCAATTGAGGTTCTTCCGTTAACTGATTTAGATACATTACGAGAACTGACGTTATACAATAATTATGATATTTTGTTAGGTAGTATCTATCTCGAAGCAAAACAAATACTTGTAGAGATTGCACAGATTCAGGCTAAAGGGCTGCCCGATCTGGGATTACATCTTGAAGTTTCATATAGCGGGCCAAGATTTCCATTTATAGAAACAGATTGGGCACGTAAAGATGATTATCAAATAACAATCAGTATTGCGACACAGGGCAATATTTTTGGCAGCCCTGGTAAGAAAGCAGAAGCAGAAAAAGCACGAGCTGAACTTGAGGAAGGACGAGTAAAACTGGAAGAAGGAAAAGCAAATCTTATTCTTACATTGGACCAAACAATGAGTGCGCTGAACATGCTTGTTACCCGCATAGAATATGCAATGCTCAAACAGGAGCTTTATGTTGCACAGCTAGCTTCAAAAAAAGTAACCATATCAATGGGGTCAGGTTCAGAGGCTGACTTTTTAAATGAAATGCTTAAAGCACTATCGGCATTGAGCGAAGCATATAGTCATTATATTGATTACCGTACTCAACTTTTAACGATTGACATTCTTGAAGGTGGTTATGAAAAGAGAGATTCTAGTTTATAATTAAGTAATTCATCATACCTTAAAGTTAGCAATTGAATTTGCAAGTTCAGAAGCACTTGATCGCAGCAATTCATTCATATTTTTTATTACAGTATTATTTGCTTCTATAGTTTTTATTGTGTTTAATATTTCTTCGATTCTGGCAGTAATAATATTCTTTAAATTATTACCTGTTTCTACAAGCTCGAGTGTTTCGCTCGATTTAGATGCAAAATTATCACTGAGATGCTCAATATTGTCATTTGCTTCAGCAATTGATTTAATAAAAGAAAGAATAAAAGTTGCACTCTCACCAAGGTTTTGCAATGATTGAATCATCGTTTTAAGATCTGCGAAAAATTGATTTGTTTTCTCTGATGATTTTTCTATGTTTTGCCGTGAATAGGTTGTAATTGCCGTAGCTTCTTGAACGGTGTGCTGAATTGTATCAAGTTCATGTTTAATTTCTTGAGCACGCTGTCCTGCCAATTGTGATAGTTTCCTGATTTCCTGTGCAACTACTGCGAAGCCTTTTCCAGCCTGGCCAGCATGCGCAGCTTCTATAGCTGCATTCATTGCCAATAGATTTGTGTTTTCTGCAATATCATTTATTGATAACATGACAGGAGCAATACGTTCTGCAACTGTTTGTATCTTTGATATTACTTTGTAAATTTCACTTGTGGCTTCAAGTTCCTTTACTTTTATTTCCTCAATTTCATTTATAATAGAGATGTTTTCTTCTGCACGTTTCCCCAGAAGCTTGATATCATTTACATGGTTTTCGAGTACAGCACTAGTGGTTTTTACCGAATTAATGCTCTTCCCTATAATTGTATGAGAATCCATAATGTAATTATCAGTTTCTTGAGCAACGGCTTTTGTTGTCTCCAGTATGCTTCCAAGATTAATAATTGATTCAGATAATTTTTTTATATTATTGACAATTATTTCAGTTTCCTGTGCTAAATTTAAATTCATACTTTCTATGTTTGAACAAACATCAATATGGTTTGAACTGTTTTTTCCAATTGTTAAAAAAACATTATTAAAATTTTCCAAAAGCGAATTAAGCGATTTTGCAAGATCTGTAATTTCGTCTTTGCCTGTTTCTTTAAATCGGATCGAAATATTAGTTCCCATTTTTGAAATTGTATATATTATTGTTTGAAGCCTCTGGGTTGAGAGTTTCACTGACAAAACTGTTAAAATAACTATTACCCCTAATGATGAGATAAAAAAAATTAAAAAGGTCTTTAGAAAAGTATATAGCACCTGGCGTATACTGCCAGCACTGATATCACAACCTGCTACTCCGATTACTGTTCCATCGATGTTTTTAATTGGATAGTAAGCAGAGAGTAGTTCTCCCCAATCCTCTGATTTAAGAATTTTCGTTACAGTTGGTTTTCCATTAAAAGTCTCAATAAGTTCTGGTTCATAGTTTTCTAAACTGTCTTCAGTACCAATCGCGCTAAAGTCATCTGCAGTGTTGTCCATACCATCAACAATATAAATGAGCTTATTCTCTGGTGTTTTTATGAGCGTATATAAGTAATGCGGACTAAATCCACGATACAGGATATGTAGCTTTGAGTATAAAATACTGTAATACTCATTATCTTCAGAAAGTTCTTGAGATAATTGAGCGAATTGTTCTGGTTGTATGGTTTCTGCTGCAGTTTTTGCCAGGCTGAGTGCTTGACTCTGGTACTGCTTAAGAAGCGTTTGT
Organism: Spirochaetota bacterium; assembly: GCA_029547205.1. Classification (GTDB taxonomy): domain Bacteria; phylum Spirochaetota; class Spirochaetia; order Treponematales; family UBA12059; genus JAKPPT01. The sequence continues at coordinate 39,802 of JAKPPT010000142.1, read as the reverse complement.
TGCATCAAGAACACAGATATAGTGAACAGTACAGCAGCAATTAGAAGACATGCAAAAATAACAATAATTTGAACTTTAGTAAAAAATTTCATATAAGTATCCTTTTACTAAAGAAGTATATGAGAAAAATTATAATATGCAAATTCAATTTTGCTATATTAGGTTTTTTCTTTATTTTTAAGTTCTTCTTCTTTTGCCAGTCTTTCAAGTTCAGCAAACGGATCTTTTGTGCTTTCGATATATCCTGCATGGAGATCGGAAATGTACTGAGAAAGTTCATGAGTTCTTGCACGCACTGTCTCCAGTGCAGAATGTGTCTCCGCTGCTGGCATTGCTTTAAGCCTGATCATGTCGAGTTTAAGCTGGTTTAGGGTATTGATAGATGATTTAATCCGTAATTTAAGAATATCATTCTGGTCAACAAGTTCCTTAACAGCATGTTCCTGTTTTTCGATTTCTGAAATTGACTTTTGTATTTCTTCTTTGAGTATAGGGTTCTGTACTTCTGCTAGTTTGCGCAGTAATACAGCTTTATCATTTTTGAGCGCTTCCTGCGGAATGCTATTTACTATTGCATCTATTTCGTTAATGCTAGCTGTAAGCAATTTTATCTGGTTGATATAGCTGTCAACTGCAGGTTTTAGTGCTTCGTCATTATAGAGGGTTGTATTTGTTTCTATAAGCTGGACGATATCTTCTCGCAATGCTTCTGCAGATGCAAGGTAATCGTCTTCTGCTGGCATTCTTTTACGCGGTTTTATTTTAGGAAGTGAAAAAAGCTCTTTCCATGATTGTACGCCCATGTGTTCACATATTTTGCGTTTTAGATTTGCTACCGTTGCAGGATAGGCACCAAGATGTCCTAAAAATGACAGCACTATAAAAATACTGGGGATAATTGCCCACCAGAAACCAGGTGTAAGGACCCAATTGATAACACCAAGAAGTGCAGGAACACTTATTACCTTAGCAATATGAGAAGCCATGCTGTCGCGTGTCCTGTTTAATTTTTTATATTGTTTTAAAGTATCACCTTCGAGATAAGGCATTTTTCGCAATTCTTTAACTTTTTGTCTTTTCCGAATAATGCTAGCCAGATTGTTGATTATACCAGTGCCCCAGCCTGCAGTGACAATCGCAGGCCATAACATAACTCCTGGTGTAAATTTTGGATAAATGTAACCCCAAAAAGCACCATTAAAAGCTGTGAATGAAAGTTTGTTTCCTACAAAACCGCCAATTGCTTTTGTGCTTTTATCTTCACTTGCTTCTTTGTAGGTTTCAAAATCGTTTATAAGTTCTTCTTTACCAGGTGCAAAATACTCGCTTTCGGGTATCTCCTTATCCCATTTGCCTGTTGGAAGCTCTTCACTTTCTTGTTTGATAAGTTCTTTTATTTTTTGTTTTATCTCTGTTTTTGAGAGTATGTTGAGAGGAATTTCCGGCATCTTAGGAGGTTCGAACTGCGTTGATGATATGTAAGTGTCATCCAGTCTCCGATGTGATGATCTTCCGCTTGAACGATTTCTGCCAGATCTGGATTTCTGCCATTCAGAAACTCTTGCTTCTATCGTTCTCACAACGTCTTCAACGGTTTTTCCGATATATGCAGCTACATCCTCGGAATTTGATCCTGGTTCTGAATCAGGAGCTTGAGGCGTTTCAGGTGAAGCATAGCTTCTTAGCAGAATACCTTCTTGTGCGAGTTCTGCTACAATTTCCTGCACTTCTACAGAACCATCACCATATCGTTTGAGTGCTTCCTCAATCGTAAGCCTTCGCGGTAAGCTTAGACTTTTTTGCTTGATTGTTTCTTTGAGTGATGCAAATCGAGTTTGTGCACTGGCAACGGTATCAGGGGTAACTGATGTTTCTTGTAATGTTTGTGGTTTTATGGTGGTACCATGATCGCTATCGGTGCTGATATAGCCAGTGCGCGGTTTATCTTTGTTAGGATCAAACTGGATATTGTTGCTAACTATTTCGTATGCATGAATTTCCTTGCTGATATTTTTTAGTGAAACTTTACCAAGCTTCTCAGCTTGAAAATCGAGCTTATTGAGTACTTGATTGTAAACATCCTGAGAAATACAGATTGTGCCGGGTCGTGCCATTCCCTGGAGTCGTGCAGCAATATTGATTCCATCTCCCAGAGCATCATTTTCATAAAAATATATATCGCCAAGATGAATCCCAATGCGCAGGAGCAGCGGTTTTTCCTGATGCTCACTGTTATATGCATAGATTGCATCCTGGATTTCCATTGCGCATTTCAGTGCACTAACGGTACTACGAAAATCAACAAGAAAGGCGTCCCCAATAGTTTTTATAATAGTGCCGCCATGTTTGTGAGTTATTTCGGTGACAAGCTTGTTATGAAAGCTTAAAAGCGCCAATGTTCCAGCTTCGTCATGTTCCATCATGCGTGAAAATCCAACGATATCAGTGTACATAATGGCAGCAAGTCGGTAATCTTTTTGTTCCATGCTATGGGACTCCTCTACACAGTTCTGTAGTCAATAGTATCATTACAATTCAATATTGTGTAGAGTACCTAGCATTTTCGTTATTCTTTTACTTGCTTTTTTTTGTCTTTTCTATAATAATGATGTAATTGTTAGATACTTCATACGAGGAGCGCTCGTAATGCCATCTGCTTGTAGACATTTGCATATTTTATTCGCTGCAGAAATACTCGATATTATAGAAGATATCCATATACTTGAAGAATCCTGGGAAAGCCGCTTTAAGAATGCTGAAATTACTAACTATGTGTATATGGAAAATGAATCACTCCTGAAGCATGAAGAAGCTGGCTTGAAAATGATACATCAAAAACTGGCATCATTTGCACCAGCAAATATACATACTGCTGATGACATGGCGAAAGCACTCAAGGAATTCATTAGAACGATTGTTACTGATCAAGATCTGCCAGTGGTACTGATTCCACTTTTAGAACGAAAAATTGATAAACTCAAAGGCTACTGTGAAGCCGATGAAACATTGTAATAAACTCATAAAAGGGGATAGAGCATGGATATACGGGTACAGGAATTATTAGAACGTATCAAACAGGATGGTATCAATGACGCAAAGTCCAAGGCTGATGCAATTATTGCAGAAGCCGAGGCAAAAAAGACAGCTATCATCACAGATGCAGAAAAACAGGCAGCGCTCATAATACAACGCGCCCGGGAAGAGGCTGAGCATACCGAAGCTGCAAGTAGAACTGCGCTTGTACAGGCATCACGGGATCTTATCAATTCTTTTAAAGAAGAGATACTCCGTGTGGTAAACCGTATCATTGCTCATAAGGTTAAGGATGCATACAGTATCGACGTTATTAAAAAGGCGATACCACCTGTTCTTGAAGCCTGGGCAAAAGATACTGCCCATAATCCTGTATTGATGGTATCGGAGCAGGATAAACAGGCTGTAGAGGCATTTATCAATCAGGAACTTGCAGCGCTTGTAAAAAAAGGTCTTGAGGTAAAGCCCGTCAAATCGATCAATGCTGGTTTCCGGATTGGAGAAAAAGATGGTTCTGCATACTATGACTGCAGTGCAGAAGCATTAGCGGAGCTGTTTGGTGCTTTTATTAACGAGAGGCTTCTAGCGATAATGAAAGAGGCTGTGAAATAGGCTATGGCTGCCTACTATTACTTTGTAAGTACCTTATCGACACTCTTTTTTGATGGTACACATGCTGTAAGCCATGCTGAGTTTTTAGAAACTGCCCGCCGTTTTGTTTCGAAACAGGATATGGAGCTTTTAGAAATTGCCGAACTCATGGCTCCTCCGCTCGATGATAAAAAAGCAAAACGTGCTCAAGCATCACTTGTACTCAATTCCTATTTTAGCTGGGAGCGAGCGCTCCGCAATGAACTTGTGCGGCTCCGTGCAAACCGTTTAAAAAAACAGGCTGAATTGTTTTATCGGCCATCATTGCCTGAATGGAATGGTCAGAAAACTGCCCAGCTTGTGTTCGCTCAAGAAAACCCGCTTGAAGCAGAACTCCTCCTTGAAAGAGAACGGTGGAACTATATTTCCATGCTTGAAGTAAACCAATTTTTTAATACTGAATATCTCATTGCATACTGTTTGAAATTGCAAATTCTTGAACGGCTCAAACAGTTTAAGAAAGAGCTTGGTGAAGCTAATTTTACAAGCCTCTATAATGAGGTTTTTCATAGTGCTCGGGAAACAACTGTATTGGAGAAATAACATATGGTAACAACAAAAGGTATTGTGACCGGTGTAAACGGCAACATGGTAACAGTTAAAGTTGACGGAGTCGTTTCACTCAATGAAGTAGCGTATATCCATAATGGAGAGAAAAGACTTAAAGCGGAAGTTATCCGTATCCGCGGTGATATTGTTCAGACACAGGTGTTTGAAATCACCAAAGGTATCAAGGTGGGTATGGATGTCTCGTTCACGGGTGAAATGCTCGCTGTTGAACTTGGACCAGGACTCCTCTCAAAGATTTATGATGGTTTACAGAATCCGCTCCCAGAAGTTGCTGCAAAAACAGGATATTTCCTGGAGCCAGGAGTGTATCTAGACGCCTTACCGCGAACTGTTACCTGGGATTGGACTCCGATTGCAAAGCCAGGAGATACCGTAACACGTGGCGACTATCTTGGGTCGGTACCGGAAGCAGGTTTTGTCCATAAAATCATGGTTCCATTTACACTGTATGGAACATATACGGTAAAATCGGTAAAAGAACCAGGGGCTTACACGGTTGATACGCAAATTGCAGTACTCGTAGATGCACAGGGAAATGAAGTACCGGTAACGATGTTTTTCGAATGGCCGGTAAAACGCGCGATTGACTGTTATACCGAGCGTCTTAAACCAACAGAGCCGCTCATTACAAAATCTCGAATTATCGATACGTTTTTCCCGGTTGCTAAAGGCGGCACCTTTTGTATTCCAGGGCCCTTTGGAGCAGGAAAAACCGTGCTCCAGCAGACAACAAGCCGCTATGCCGATGTCGATATCGTTATTGTTGCAGCATGCGGTGAACGGGCAGGTGAAGTTGTCGAAACGCTCGTTGAGTTCCCTGAGCTTATAGACCCACGCACGGGCCGCTCGCTAATGGAACGAACAATCATTGTCTGTAACACATCATCGATGCCGGTAGCAGCGCGAGAAGCTTCGGTGTATACAGCGGTAACCATGGCAGAGTATTACCGCCAGATGGGTTACGATGTGCTGCTCTTAGCTGACTCGACAAGCCGATGGGCTCAGGCAATGCGTGAAATGTCTGGCCGACTCGAGGAAATCCCCGGAGAAGAAGCTTTCCCGGCATACCTCGAATCGGTTATAGCTAACTTTTATGAACGAGCAGGACTTGTAAGGCTTAAAGATGGCAAGAAAGGCTCAGTTACCATTGGTGGAACAGTTTCACCGGCTGGTGGTAACTTTGAAGAGCCTGTAACTCAGGCAACACTCAAAGTCGTAGGCTGTTTCCTCGGTCTCTCGCGTGAGCGCTCCGATGCACGAAAATATCCTGCGATTCACCCGCTTGAGTCCTGGTCAAAATATCGCGGAGTTCTGCCAACTGAACATGTCGCATGGGCACACCGCTTCCTTGAGCGCAGTGCAGAAGTTTCTCAGATGATGAAGGTTGTTGGTGAGGAAGGAACGAGCCTTGAGGACTTTGTGCTCTATCTTAAAGGAGAATTGCTTGATGCTGTGTACCTCCAGCAGAACTCCTTTGACCCTGTAGACGCAGCTGTTAAACCTGAGCGTCAGCACTTTATGTTCCGACTCATGGTAAAAATTCTTGGTGGAAATCAGACTTTTTCAGATAAGGAAGATGCACGTGGCTGGTTTAACAAACTCAGACAGATGATTCTTGATATGAACAGCCAGGAATGGAAATCGGATCAGTTTAATGAAACCTCCGCTGCTGTTGAAGCATACATACAGGAACGTACAAAGAACATGAGTGCTCACGGTACAAAAATACTTGAAGCAATGGAGCGTGCATAATGAAAAAGGTATATTCTAAGATAGAATCAATCGTAGGAAACGTGATTACAGTAAAAGCACAGGATGTAGCATACGGAGAACTTGCCCAGGTCAAAACGAGGTTTGGTGTTTCACTCGCTGAAGTAATCCGTCTCGATAACGAGAATGTCTCAATGCAGGTATTTGCAGGAGGCCGCGGTATTTCCACCGGAGATGAGGTGCAGTTCCTTGGACATCCGATGCAGGTATCGTTTTCCGAAAACCTCAAGGGAAGAATTTTTAACGGTGCAGGCATTCCTCGAGATAATGGCCCTGAACTTCATGAAAACCTTATTACCATAGGCGGACCATCAGTTAATCCTTCAAAACGAATTATTCCACGTGAAATGATTCGTACCGGTATTCCAATGATTGATCTTTTCAATACGCTCGTAAAGAGCCAGAAGCTTCCAATTTTCTCAATTTCTGGTGAACCCTATAACCAGCTCCTTGCACGTATTGCAATGCAGGCAGAAGTAGACTTAATCATTCTGGGCGGTATGGGTCTTAAATACGATGATTACCTTATATTCAAAGAGACACTGGAACAGGGGGGTGCTCTACAGAAAACAGTCATGTTTGTGCATACAGCTGCAGACCCTGTCGTTGAGTGTCTCATGGTGCCAGATATATCGCTTGCAGTAGCAGAACGTTTTGCGTTACAAAATCTTAATGTACTTGTGCTCCTGACCGATATGACAAACTTCTCGGATGCGCTAAAGGAAATTGCTATTACGCAGGAACAGGTTCCATCTAACCGCGGTTATCCGGGAGATCTTTACAGCCAGCTTGCAGCTCGGTATGAAAAAGCAGTCGATTTCAGTGATTCTGGTTCAATTACCATACTTGCAGTTACCACTATGCCTGGTGATGATGTAACGCATCCTGTACCAGATAATACCGGATACATTACCGAGGGTCAGTTCTATCTCAAAGGCGGGCGTATCGAGCCGTTTGGATCACTCTCTCGTCTTAAACAGCAGGTTAACGGAAAAACTCGTGCAGACCACCGTGCAGTCATGGATGGTATGATTAAATTGTTTGCTGCATACCGTGATACGCTCGAAAAAAAGGCTATGGGTTTCCAGATGAGTGCCTGGGATCAAAAGCTGCTCAAATATGGTGAGCTCTTTGAAAAAGAGATGATGGATCTTTCGGTTAATATCCCGCTGGAAGCAGCGCTCGATAAGGGCTGGGAAATTCTTGCCAGTTGTTTTGAACCGCAGGAAACCGGGCTTCAAACTAAACTCATTGAACAATTCTGGCCGAAAAAGGTGTCATAATGGCTAAGATTAAGCTTACAAAAAACGAGCTTAAAAAACAAAAAGATGCGCTCAAAATGTACAAGCGGTATCTTCCGACACTGCAGCTAAAAAAGCAGCAGCTGCAGATGGAAATCCGACATATTGAGGCTAAAGCAGACGAGGTACAGCGGACGCGTGATGAACTCTATCGCGCACTCGCCGCATGGATTGCGGTGTTTGGAGAAATACAGGAGTTGCGGAGAGACGATGGCAGCTGGCTCATAGCCCCAAAACGGGTCATTACGGATATGGGAAATATTGCTGGTGTTTCCATTCCTGTATTTATTGATGCAGAGTTTTCTGTAGAAGACTATGATCTTTTCGTAAAACCACTCTGGGTCGATGCGGCTATAGAACAGCTCAAGCGCATCCTGCTATTAGATATCGAAATTGCAATACTTAAAGAACAAATAGAGAGGCTGTCTCAGGAACTTCGCATTACGAGTCAACGTGTTAATCTTTTTGAAAAGGTTAAGATTCCTGAAACAACTGAAAATATACGAAAAATTCGTATTTATCTTGGTGATCAGCAGACAGCTCAGGTTGTACGCGGTAAAATTGCTAAGCGCAAAGTAGTGGAAAGGACACAGTCATGATTGCACCTATGAAACGTGTGTACATTGCACTCCAGGATAAAGACAGACTGGCAGTTCTCGATGCACTCCGTAAACTTGGCATCGTCCATCTTGAACCACTCGAAGGTTCAGGAGAAACCTATGAGGAGCTTATCGCTGCTCAAAAAACAGTAATAACAGCGCTTGCTTCAATAGAAGAATTTGTTACTAAAAAATTACAGCAGGAGCAGCCTTCAGAACCTCAAAACTGCGCATTGGAAATTGTTACTCTTGCAGAAGCGATCAAAAATGATGAAGAAGCAGTTGCTGCGCTCACTAAAGAAATAGAATCAATTTACGAATGGGGAGACTTTGATCCAGATCTCCTAAACTATCTTAAGGGGGAAGGCGTAGCGCTTGCATTGTATGTGCTTCCAAAGAAAAAGCTTTCGGAACTTGACAGCTCGCTTGAATACATTGTTATTAGAGAAGATAAAGGTAAAGTATACCTTGCCTGTGTCAGCAAGCCACAAACCAATTCTGAAACATCGTTGATACATCCGGAGGCAGTCCCGTGTAAGCTGCCATCAAAACGTCTTTCTGTACTAATTGCAGAACGTACGGAACTGCAAAACTCAATACTGCAGAAAAAACATGCACTTAAGGCGTATGCAAAATATTTTAGAGCATTAAAATCTTATTCGAACATGCTTGAAAAACGAATCAATTTTGAAGCTGTTTTTTCTGGCATGAATAGTGATACTGGAATAGCCTGGATGGCTGGCTGGGTCCCGGAAAAAGAAACCGAAAAGTTTGTAGCATTTGCAAAACAGGAACACATTGCATATGTACTTGATGAACCACAAGCAGAAGAACTACCCCCAACTAAACTTGAAAATAACACAGTGGTAAACATGATACGTCCGGTGTTTGATTTTATTGGTTCTGTGCCAAATTACAGAGAGTATGATATATCCGGATTATTTTTATTCTTCTTTACCATTTTCTTTGCGATGATTTTTGGTGATGGTGGTTATGGATCGTTACTGTTTTTGTATTCTTTATATTCAATCGTTACACTTGTTATAAAAAAGAAACCAGTACCAGATATTTTAAAGCTCATATCTGTATTATCAGGAGCGACAATTGTCTGGGGTTTCCTTTCAGGAAGCTGGTTTGGTATTAATTACGAAAAACTGCCTCCATTGCTCCAGTCTACAGTCGTTTCCTGGATACATCCGCACAATCCTCAAGCGGAAGAAAACATTAAAGTATTCTGTTTTATCATTGGTGTTATCCAGCTCAGCATTGCGCATCTCAAGAACATTCTAAGAGATTTTCCATCACCAAAATTTATTGGACAGCTAGGACAGCTTGGAATGCTGGAAGGCATGTTTTTTGTGGTGCTCAATCTAATTGTTAATCCAAGCAGGTTCCCTATACCTTCGTGGGTGCTTCCCGCAATAGGTATTGGGTTTTTGTTAAGTTTTTTATTTTCATCGTTTGATGATACAAAAGGGAATTTTATTAAAGGACTTCTCTCAGGATTGATGGTGCAGCTTCAGAGCATCATTTCGGTATTTCTCGGAGTTGTGAACATTTTTGGAGATATCATATCCTATATTCGCTTGTGGGCAGTAGGACTTGCTGGTTTAGCAATGAGCCAGACCGTAAATGCCCTGGCAGGACCTGTGTTGGGAAGCCTTATAAAATTTCTTGTTGCTGTCGTGATTCTGTTTATGGGACACGGAATCAATATTATCTTGAGCGTTCTTTCGGTTCTCGTACATGGGATACGACTCAACATGCTCGAATTTTCAAGCCATTTAGGTATGGAATGGTCTGGTTATGGTTACTCACCCTTTTCTGAAGCTACGGCAGAAAAGGATGTGCGCATATAAGCAACATTATCTAGGAAGGAGTTTCTTATGAGTAATATTGGATTACTGGGAGTTGGCTGCACAATGGCAATTGCTGCTATTGGTTCTGCACTAGGTATTAGTATTGCTGGAAGAGCCGCGATTGGTGCATGGAAACGAAATTTCATGGCAAATAAACCAGCATCGTTTACACTTGTGGTATTTGCAGGAGCTCCGATTACCCAGATATTTTATGGTTATATATTATCTGCAATCAAAATGGCAAATTCCACAAAGGATCCACTTCTTGTATTAGCAGTTGGTATTGCTGGTGGTATCGCAATTGCAATGTCTGCAATCGCTCAGGGGCAAGCAGGTGCTGCTGCAAGTGATGCAATGGGCGAAACTGGTAAAGGATTCGGTCTTTATATCATGGTAGTAGGTCTTTGTGAAACAGTTGCTCTCTTTGTTATGGCGCTGGCAATGACCATGCTCTAATAACACTACTATTGATGACATAGCATCGCGTAACAAAAAGGGCAGTCATTGTAGTTCATGGCTGTCCTTTTTGTATTGTAGGGTTTGAATGTTTCACAATCTTCAAGACACAAGCGATGAATTGCCTGAAGTCTGCAGTAAATAACACCGATATATAAATGATGAAACGTAAAAGACTCATCCGTTTATCCTGCTTTTTGGTCTTCTCAGTCCTTTTTACAAGTTTATTTGCTCAATCAAAACCAATCTGGCTTGTTTTTGAGGAAGGCAAGCAGTTTTTTTATAAAAAGCAGTTCGGAGAAGCGTTACGCTCGTTTGAAGAAGCAATCAATCAACGTAAAGAAATCATTGCATGGGCACTTGAGCGCCTCCGGTATGCTCAAAAGAGCCCACTTAAGAAAAAAACCGGAGATTCAATTTCAAAACTGCTTACAGAATTTGCAAAACTGGATTTTACCGATGTTGATTATACTGCATATCAAAAGCAGTCCAATGGCGATATGCGCGTGCTTATAGCAATTCTTAAACGACAACGTCTTTCTGATTATCACCGTGCACTTCTCGATGCGTTAAGTGTTGCCTATGATTTTCGACCTATAGAATATTATGCTGATTCGTTTGCACGCATGGAACGCGAGCTTGATGTACTGCAGTACTACCCTGAGGCTGAATTCTGGAAGGGAAGAGTATTCATGGTAGAAGGGGAACTCAGTATAGCTGAAAAACAGTTTTTGCGTGCATTTGACATGCGTGGATCTCTCGAGATACCAGCTGATCAATACAGCATACTCTATACGCTCTCAGAAGTGTATAAGCTGCAGAATAATATGCTTGCATGGTACAACACGATGCAGCGCATACTCTTTGATGATCCGGTCGCTGGAACTCCCCCCATGGACCCTTATCTAAAAGAAGCCATGCTGGCCACACTTCGAAATCAGGGTTTTGATAAGTTTATGATTTTATACAGGCTCAAATCGGGCTTTTCGTTGACTGCTAATATCGAAATTGGTGAATATATATTACGAAAAGGTGCTCCAAATGCCGAGTTGCATCTTGCAATTGCAGCTAATATGATTATTACCGAAGTTATTACAATGTACCAGAAAGAAAATCCAGACTACAAATACACTACCATTGCAGATTTTTTTGAACAGGTAAGTAAAAACAGAGAAATATCGGAATATCTTACAACATCAAGAATTTACAGTGTACTGCTCAATTTGGGAGATGCTCTCTATGTATTGGGTCAGCCAACGTTTGCAATTCCAATCTGGTCAGCGTTGGTCAATTATGCACCCTCACCCTGGTCAGGAACAGCACGCGAGCGGTTAAAAAATCCCCTAACTGCAATGCCATTGAGACAGTAACAGTTGCTCAATAACAATAATGAGGAACCATGTTTCACAATACGTGTATGTAATCTATTTGTGAGCCATCTCTTTTAGCAGTGCATCAATAATGTCTTTAATAAATGGGTCAGTAATTGAATAGCTGCGTTTTGTTGATTGTGCTTCTGCGGTGACAATACCATTCTCTTTCAGTATTGAGAGGTGTTGTGAAACGACTGGTTGTGGCTGTTTTATACATTGCCAGAGGTTGGAAACACAGGGATCATTATGCTGAGCAATGAGGCAGAGCAGTTTGAGGCGCACTGGATGTCCCAGCGCTTTAAGTTTTTTTGCATAATCTTCAATAATTTCTTGTTTGCATTCCATATTTTTACTCATCTGTTTTATTATATAATATAAAATATTCAAATTCAAGAATCATATTTAGGCTTTTACTAATTGCTGAGCTTTAGTAATGAGTTCTTTTGTTGTGCTATCGTCAAGGTTTACAGATAAAATGAGCGGTACTCCAGCTTGCTTAATAGAGCAGACGAGAGGTTGTATTGTTTGTTCAACCTGGATATAGGCATTAGCCAGTAAATCACCCGCTTTGAATGTTTCTGCAAGCGGAGGATAATCTGGAATAATTTCGATGGTATCGTTGTCTATACTGGAAACAGTTCCTACCACCAGGTTGCCTGTTTCAGGATGTGTACAGGCAAAGTCTATGAGTGAACTGGATGTTTTTTCTATGCATGTACCGCAATGGTAGTATCGGTCAATAACAGCAAGAAGTTTTTCTATGGTTTCGTGCTTTTGTAAATCAGCTTGAATAACACCATTTATTTCGAGGAGAGCAGCTTTGGCTGCTTCGTCATAGGAAAAATATGGTCCTTTGAGGAGTACAATGATGCAGGAATTACGGTCTTTAACAGATCGTATTGCCGCTGCAATCGGTTTCCAGTGCCGTGGAAAGTCAACAGCGCTCATGATAACTGCATCAGGATCAAGTTCAGGAAGATTATCGAGAGCTTTTACCGGATCGCGATAATGTATTACGCTCATACCCATTTTTTTAAGAGAAGCGATAAGTTCAGTGCTTAAATCTTTATCTTCGAGTATAAGCAGTGTTTTCATTCTGTTCCTTTATTTTGTATTGAGTAAGAAACAATATACCAGATGTCATCACGCTTTTCCAGTTCATAAATATAGAGCTTAAGCATAACAAAACCGCTATAGGCAAATTTTTCGAGCACCTGGACTGTCCCTCGTGTAGCACTGTAGCGGGTTTCGAGAATCTCAAAACTGGAAGGAATTGCTGCAAGATCTTTATCAGTATAACCAGCTATGACTTCTGATTTATAGGCTTCAATCATCCTGCGACGGCCTTCATCGGATTCTTTTTGGTACATGCGTTTTTTTTCAGGAATCTGTGAAAGCAGTGCTTCAATATCAAAATAGAGGAAGAACTCATTCCATTTTCCTTTTTGTCGGGCAATAATGGTTCTTCGAACTACTTCATCAGGTGGAATTTTTTCTGCTTTGAGTATTTCATTGATCTGGGGATTGAGCATTTCGACAGCAGTTGGAACCGGCAGTTCTGGACGAATACTTACGGTAAGCGGATCTGATTTCATTACCATGTCCTGTCTGCTATATAATTCCGGGTAAAAATAACACTCAAATACATAGGTGCCAGCTTCTGTTATTTTTACATAGTTCTGGACATCCTCGACAAATGCGTATTCCTCTCCTGGCTGAATGGCAATTTCTCTATAAAATATCGGTATTGATGATGAAATGGTCCGCTTCCATGTATCAGCTGGCTCTAAAATTCTATTTGTTAATGTTTTCATTTCAAAACGAAGTGAGAACATTCTGTTATCTGCCAGTTTAAATCGATATACTGCCGGAGAGTTGTTTTTTATTGTTATTTTTACCAGTATCGGAGAATTTGGAACATAAAGAGATTTATTGTAAAATTGCTGAGTTACCTGGATCTGTGCAGTAGCCAGAATGGCAAAGCAGAGAAGCGCAAGAACAAGAATAAACCGTTTCATTGCTGTTTAAGCTCCTTGCATGGAAATGCATTAGTAGTTTACTATGTTGTTGTGCGAGGTTACAGCTTTAAACGTACCCCGTTAACATAACAGCCATAACAAGCAGCAGGCTGTTATTTATATCATCGGAATGAGCATGGCCGTACTAAATAAAATAATCCAAACACCACTTTCTCGTGTATATAACTCGATCATCGATACGATTAAGCATAACCAGGTAACATATTGTAAAGATTTTGAACTGCCACTTGCAGCGTTTCTCGCGCACAACATGAAAAGCGACTTACTCGTTGCAATAGTACCGGGAGAAGACGAGGCTCAAGCATTGATTAATGACTGCAGTGCTTTTGGTCTTGATACTGAATTATTTCCTTCATGGAAAACGCTGCCATATAAACCGCTTGAAGAATCTGCTGAGATTTTTAGCCAGCGATGCCGGACACTGACACGAATTCTCACATCGAATAAGCCTTATGTCCTCGTGCTGACTATGAGATCGTTACTGACGCCGGTTCCCCATCCTGATTACATGAAAAAGCTTTCCAGGACAGTTCGCGTCGGGGAGACTGTTGCTGTGAGCAGTTTTGCACAGTTGCTTGAGACGTGGGGCTATCTGCGTGTTCCGCGTATCAGCGTGCCGGGAGAGTTTGCGGTGCGAGGAGAGGTGCTTGATATAAGCATGCCCGGATATGACTATGCTATCCGTATAACATTAAATTTTGATACGGTCGAAAAAATACGTTTTTTTGATCCTGCATCTCAGCTCAGTTCAGATACCGAAGTAAGAGAGGTACTCCTGCATAGTATAAAAGAGTTTATCTGGACCGATGATGCAATTAAACGACTTGAAGAAAATCTTGCTACTTGTCCTGCTTCTCCGCGGTACGATAAAAATAAAGCGGTTGCTTCACTTATTGAACATTTACAAATACATAACAGTATCCCTGGTGAAGAAATGTATTACCCATGGGTAACACAAACTGTGAATATTTTATCGTACATTCCTCTGAGTGCGCCACTATTTTTTCTTTTTCATGAACGGCTCATCAGCCAGAAAGAAGCACTTACAAGAGAGTATGAAGGGTTATACCGTAAGGCTTTGCAGGATGCACCGGTTCCACCACCTCAATATCTCCTCGTTGAACCTCTATCGGATTTGCCACATCAGCAAGTATATTTTTTAGCCCTCCATGATGATGCCAGAACTAATACGGTAAGCCTGGGGGCTGAGCCTCCGAGATCGTTTTTTAGCAATATCGATTTATTTCGCAATGAAGCGCTTTCACTTAAAAACAATGGTTATTCCATAGTTGTTGTCGCAGAAAATACCGTGCAAGCTGATCGTATTCGCGGTGTATTACATGATATTCCTGTGGAGGTTGTGGAGAGCTCTCTCTCGCAGGGGTTCTCTGTTCCGGCTGCAAAACTTACGGTTGTCCATGAGAGTGAGCTATTTGGCAGAAGAAAACGAATACCAAAATCGCTCAAAACTGCACGTTCTAAAGTCATTGAGACATTTATTGAGCTTAATCCCGGAGATTATATTGTCCATGCCAATTACGGTATTGGAAAATTCATTGGGATTGAGCGGTTAACCGTTCTTGGCAATGTCCGTGATTACATCAAGCTTGCATATGCAAATGAGGAAACTATATTTGTTCCGATCGAGCAGGTGAATCTTGTTCAGCGATTTATTGGTAATGAAGGCGAAGCTCCTCGCCTCGATACCATCGGTTCTAAATCATGGGAAGCGCGAAAAAACCGGGTAAAAAAACATGTCGAAGACCTTGCAGAACGCTTAATCCGGCTGTATTCACGGAGGAGGCTCGCGCGCGGGTTTGCGTTTCCTCCAGACAGCGATTGGCAGAAGCTTTTTGAAGCAGCCTTCCCGTATGAGGAGACGCCCGATCAGGCAGTTTGCATTGAGCAGGTAAAGCAGGATATGGAAAAACCAGAACCAATGGACAGGCTTATTTGCGGAGATGTCGGATATGGAAAAACAGAGGTTGCACTCCGTGCTATTTTTAAGGCAGTAATGGGTGGCAAACAGGCTGCTTTTCTTGCCCCTACAACAATACTTGCAGAACAACACTATGAGACCTGTGTAGAACGCTTTGAAGGTTTTCCTATTAGAGTAGCAATGCTTTCACGGCTTGTGGACAAAAAACGGCAGAAGGAAATAATACAGGGACTCGCCGATGGCAGTATTGATGTGGTCGTCGGTACGCACCGTATTTTGCAAAAAGATATAGTGTTTAAAGATCTTGGGTTACTGGTGGTTGATGAGGAACAGCGATTTGGTGTTAAGGATAAGGAGCGGCTCAAGGAACTTAAAACGTCAATTGACTGTCTGACACTCACTGCTACCCCAATACCTCGAACACTCCACATGTCGCTCCTCAAAATTCGCGATCTCTCAGTACTCAATACTCCGCCTGTCAACAGACATCCCATTCAAACAACGGTAGAAGAATTTAGCCCAGAAATGGTAGCGAGGGCAATCCGTTTTGAAATTGAACGCGGGGGACAGGTGTTCTATTTACATAACCGCATAGAGACCCTTGAAGATACCAAACATTTTATTCAGCAACTCGTTCCTGAAGTTATGGTAGAAACAGCACATGGACAAATGGAACCCCATGAACTTGAGGATATCATGCATCGGTTTATCCATAAGGGCGTGCAGGTTCTTGTCTCTACCACCATCATTGAAAACGGCATCAATATTCCTAATGTAAATACCATCATTATTGATAGAGCAGATATGTATGGCATCAGTCAGCTCTACCAGCTGAGAGGACGGGTAGGCCGTTCTGATAAAATTGCCTATGCATATCTTTTATATCCATCAAACCGAGCACTTTCAGAACTTGCAATGAAACGGCTCCAGATTATCTCGGATTTTACCGAATTGGGGTCAGGTTTTAAAATTGCCATGAAAGATCTTGAAGTGCGCGGTGCCGGTAACCTGCTTGGGAGGGAGCAATCTGGTGATATCTATGCAGTGGGTTTTGATCTCTATCTCAAACTCCTTGAAGAAGCTGTAGAAAAACTTTCGCATGAACATTATGAACCTGAAGAAGAAGCTTACCTCGAATTGACGTATACTGGTTATATTCCCGATGACTATGTGCCGCAGCCTCAGATAAAAATGGAACTCTATAAAAAAATTGCATCGATTAATGTTCAGGAAGACCTTGAAAGCCTTATACAGGAAATCAATGATCGCTTTGGACCCATGCCAGAAGAAGTTTCAAGTTTGCTTGCGCTTGCAGAACTCCGTATTCTCTGTAAAACACTGCACATTAAAACTCTGAAAGAGAAAAAGCATTGGGTAGAGATTGAGTTTGGGAAAGTGGCGCTCATTTCAGTAGAAAAACTCTTGCGCATCATTAAAGAAAGCGGAAACAGTATAAAGCTGGACCCATCACGGCCGCATATTTTGTGTATTGCTGTAGAAAACCTGGGCTTGCGTGAAAAATGTGAATTTATTCGTGACAGATTAAGTTTGCTCGTTCGCTGAGGGTCCGGATTTTTTTGCAATTGAGTCAATAAACCGATAATTTTCAACAATATCAACGAGTTCAGGTGAAAAGGTTAACTCCACAGAAGTCTTTTGTGCACCATTAGCAAGCTGTTCTGAAGTGCTTACTGTACCAGAAAGTAAAACAGAGAAGTTCTTAAAATCTAATTTAATTTGTACAGCTGATTTTGCTTGGAGTTGTGGCCCCGAAACAGGAACAAGAAAATCGATATGCTTTGAACTGAACCGAAATGCAGCAATTTTAGTGGACACTCCGTTCGATACGAGCACTGCCCGGTTTTCATACCCAATAGCTTGCGAGGTTGAAGGATTTATAGCAACATAGTAGTCTTTAAACTCTTCGTATTCGTTTGTGAGGCGATCAAATAAAAACTGTATTGTGGTAATTGCATTGACTAAATCAAGCGGACATGGTTTCCATTCAATCATAAAGAGGCAAAAATTCTCTCTTCCTTTAACGGGAAGGATTGATTTTAGTATACAGCGGGCAAAAATTTTAATGGGCTGCTGTGAAGACCCAGTATTAAGCAACATCGAAATGCTGGCAAATACATTGTGATAACGCTGAAAAAATACAGTTTCGTTCTGGCTAACTGCAGCAAGGAAGCTACCAGAGTTTATCCCCAATTTAAATGGTATACAGGCAATTACCGATCGTTCAATGTTTATAAAAGTGCTTCCTGGTTGAATACCAATTTTTTGCATAATGTAGGGAGAAATCTGCAGTAGTTTTTCTTCTTGCTGATGATTTTGTTGTGAAGGATTTTGTTGCTCAGCCATAGTACCTATTGTATTAAAAAATTAGAAAATGTCAAACATAAAACTATTGCCAGAAATCGAACAATTGTGTATAGTGCAGTGCATAAGTACTTATCGTATGTATGTATAAGCGGGACCATAGCTCAACGGGATAGAGCAGCTGCCTTCTAAGCAGCAGGTTGGGGGTTCGAGACCCTCTGGTCTCAGATCACACTCAATAATGTTCGCGTAAACTTTTACAAAATTGGTAACACAATCAGTTATATTCAGCTAAATTAAACAAATCGCAATAAATAAAAAAGAATTTCCCAACTAGTTTGCAATTTCATCGTATAGTTGTGTATATGGACTTTGAAGCAACACTAAAAACGGATATTCGAATCTATAGTTTTCCTGAAACGACTGAAGCTCTGTGGAACAAATTCTATCCGCGTATCATGGTGTCTCTCAGTGTGTTTAGAACAGTATCGCGGGAAGATAGCGAAGAACTTGCCTCTGATACTCTCCTCAAAGCCTGGCAGAACCGCGATTCTGTTAGAATAGACTCAGACTGCAGAGTGTGGATTTTTACCATAGCTAGAAGAACTGCATTAGATACATTGCGGACCCAAAAGAATACGAGCGCGACTCTGTATAGTGATTTTGATAATCATCAAGATGCATCGGCTCGTATACCTTGAACATGAAGTCTTAAAGCAAGAAGAAAGTGCATTTGTCAGAAAATTTTTCGATGAGCTATCTGTTGAGAGCCGTGAGCTTGCATATCTTTATTATTATGAAGACATGAGTATCAATGATATAGCATATACCCTCAATAAAAAATCGGGTACTGTAAAATGGCAGTTGTTTGAAATTAGAAATAACTTGTGAAGGAGGTGGAAGGCTGTATTCGGGACATAAGAAAGAGCCTGAATTGCTTGTTAAAAAATATTTTAGCAATTTGATAAATGATGAACAGAATCGACACCCTGCTCTAAAATCTTTGTTAAAGCCTGCAATATGTCAAATCAGACTAATGAGTTTTCTTTTTTGCTTGATACAAATGAACAGCATGAGGTGCAGAACGTTGAAAAAATCTTTACAGAATTTGCACTGCAATTGAGCGATGCAATTTTTAAGCCATCTAACACGAAAAAATAGGCAGTATCCGAATAGCCGGCTCCAGTCTGCAATAGTTACTGTATTTATGGAGGTTACGATGAAAGTAGTACGATATTTTACGCTTTCTGCGATTTTTGGCACGTTAATCAGCGTTATTATTATTTTCTTACAGCTTTCTGATAAAATCAATCTTGGTAATAATATTGCGATTACATTATTGTCAATTTTCTATGCAGTACTATTCCAGTTCATAATAGTCGTTTCCATGCGAGCAATGATTCAGAAAAATGCGGTAAAACTGTAGATTGCAGTTCAAAGAAAAAAGCCCGGAGCACTTTTTATCGTGCATGTATAAACCTTTTTTGGGTTTTTTTATGCTTGCTATGATGCTTGTTTGACCTTTGCAATGCTCTGAATTAGATTTAAAAATAAGCGCATAAGAGCGCACAGTATTTTTATGGTAAATCAGGTGGCAAACAATGTGTGATACAGTATGGTTTAAGGGGAACACGCTCAGTATATTTGGTAAAAATTCTGACAGAAATGCACACGAAGCACAGACAGTAGAGCTTGTACCACAAAGACAACCAAAACCTGAACTTTCAGTTGGGACTCTACGATTTGCTCTTGAGGATAAAGGCTATGCTTATTGTGCATCTGTTCCATGCTGGATGGATGGCGCTGAGATGGGAGTGAATGAATGGGGCGTCGCCATTGGCAATGAGGCGGTGTTTTCCCGATTCTCTCGTGCAAAAAATGGTGTTCCCGGAATGGTTTTTATAAAAGCAGCATTGATGTCATCAAAAACAGCCGAAGAAGCTTTGCAGCTATTGATAACACTAACTGAAACACAAACACAGGGAGGCCTCTCCAGCTACCGTGGTTCGCTCATGTATGATAATTCCTATCTTATCTGTGACAGAGAAAAGGCATTTGTGCTTGAAACTGCTGGACACTGCTGGGCATGGAAGGATGCAGGAGACCGCTGTGCAATTTCGAATGCGTATAGCATAACAACCGATTTCAAGCGACTCGATGCGTACTCTCGAAAGATGCTTGCTCCAGTTAATCCGCAAATGGCCTGTCTCGATGAAGCCGACGCCGGACGCATCGGTGAAAAAAGCTCATGGAAGACGTTTGTAGAACAGCGGTTTATGAACCTCTTTACACGTGGTGACAGGAGGCGCATGGCTGTGCAATCAGCTCTGGATGCTCTTGAAAATTGCGATGACAAAACAACACAGGGACAGAAAGATTCTGCGACAGAATCTGGAGGTAGCAAGCAGGACGCACAGCAGAAATTAGTTTCAAAACTAATGGGGATTTTACAGTCACACAATCTTCAGGACACCATAGGAAGCTCTGTTCGTGTCTGCAATCATGACCGCGATTTATTGGGAAATCCTACAACCGCTTCACTCATGGTAGAATTTCCTGCGGGAACAGATGATTTTCTTGTGTGGTTTACGGGAGCTTCGTACCCGTGTGCCAATCTTTACAAGCCAATACTCTGCACACATCATGAGTTTATACCACTCTGGACACAGTACGATTACACGCCGCATGCAAAAGCCAGTACGTTATATTGGCAGTATCGCAGAGAAAAACTCAAGCACATTCTCGTCAAGCCTGCCAAAAATGCGGATAATGAGTTGCAAAAGCTTCAGGAAACCGTATACAGAGCCGCTGTTGATACGCTGCATGGTACAATCAGTATAGAAACAGCACGAATAGTGATACGCCAGGCTGTAGAATATTGGGATACGAGAACCCTGTAATGCTTTGCTTTTAGTGCTTTACAAGCTTCGTGACACTAAGGCAGGGTGCCATTTTACCCATAAGAAAACGGAACCTACTACTGCAACTGCTGTTAGTATAACAGTTACAATGCCAAACCCAAAGAAAGGCAGGCTTGTAATGAGCCCTGCACCGAGTGCAATACCGAGTATTGCAAACAGTGGTCGGAGTGTTTCTGGAAAGCTTTCTCTGAAACAGAGTTCGATAAGAGGAATAGTAATGTGTACTGTGCATAGGTATAGGAGTGGAATTGCAAGTGCATAGACCCAATAGAGCTTGCCCCAGTATACAATGCTGTGAGCGCATAAATATAATGCTGCCCAGCCGAGTTGAAACGCTTCGATTTCGTGTGTTTCTGGAATAGTTTTATGCTGTATCCGCAGTGTCAAGGCTATTCCGCCCATTGAGAGTGCAATTGGTACAATAAAAAAAGCCATGCCAAACGAGTAAATCAAAAAGACAGAGCCCCAAAAATTGGGATAGAGAAACATAAACCAACTGCGGAGCAAGAGCCCTGGAATACAGAACACGATGCCCCAGAGAAACCACCGGAGCAGCACAGGTCTTTGCTCAAATGCTATAAAGTGATATGCTAAAAACAGAAAAACTGCTACTGTGAGTGAAAAAATATACATGCGTATAAGGTTACCATGTATAGCATACACGTTGCAAGTATAATGATTCATAGGTATTTGACTCATTTTATACATTTATGGTATAGTACGGTACTAAATTTCGATTATATGAAGCGTTATGCAGGGAGGCATATTGGCAGACAAAAAAAATGTTCGTCTGAATGATCAGATTAAGGCAAAAGAAGTTCGTTTGATTGATGAAAATGGAGAACAGAAAGGCGTTGTTGCGCTGACCGACGCCTTGCAGATGGCGTACGCAGCAGGTTTAGATCTTGTTGAAATTGCACCAAATTCTGAGCCTCCTGTTTGCAAAATAATGGATTATGGCAAGTTTAAGTTTGATCAAGAACGCAAACTAAAAGATAATCGAAAGAATCAGAAGGTTATTAAGCTTAAAGAAGTTCAGCTTCATGTTAAAACCGATGATAATGCACTGAACTTTAAATCTAAGCATATTTTGGGCTTTCTTGAAGAAGGCAATAAGGTAAAGCTTTCAATACGGTTTAAGGGACGAGAAATGGCTCATCCGGAACTTGCTATGGAAGTCTTTAAAAAGATTCTGGAAAAAATCGAAGGTGCCTATGTGGTAGAAAAAGATGCCATTTACGAGGGGCGTTCGGTTACCATGATTATTGCTCCAAAAGCTGGAAATGTGAAAAAGACAACTCGGTCAAAAGATGATCTTGTTGCAGATGATACTAATCAATAAGGTGGATTGCTATGCCTAAAATGAAGACTAAGAGTGCCGCTGCAAAGCGTTTTTCTATGACTGCAGGCGGAAAGATTAAGTACAAGAAAATGAATTTGCGCCATATTCTTACCAAGAAAGCATCAAAGCGCAAGCGCAAATTGAGAAGACCAGGCTATGTAGCAACTGGTCCTGTCTATGAAATAAAGAAGCGTCTGCTTCCTTATGCATAAGTAGTAGGTTTCTGTGTCGATACGAGATACCCCGTTCTTGTATAGGCACTAAAAACACAACACAGAAAACGAGGAGTAAACCATGCCAAGAGCGGTTGATGGTACAAGGAGAAAAGATCGGCGTAAGAAGATTCTAAAACTTACAAAGGGCTATAGAGGCCGCCGATCAACAAACGTTAAAGCTGCAAAAGATGCACTGGCTAAATCACTGATGTATGCCTATCGTGATCGCCGTGACAGAAAAGGACAATTTAGAAGATTGTGGATTGTTCGTATCAATGCAGCGTGTCGTGCAGAAGGACTTTCATACAGCAGGTTTATCGAAGGTCTTAACAAAGCACAAATTACTATTGATAGAAAAATGCTTGCTGATATCGCAGTTCGTGATCCTGCTGCATTTAAAACTATTGTTGATCAAGCAAAACAAGCATTAAAGGCATAAGTATGCTGACCCTCGAGCAAGTTAAAACACTGGAATCAAAAGTAGAACGGGCGGTTCAAGTAATCAATGCTCTGCGTACAGAAAATAAACAGCTTAAGACCAGTTTGCAGTCTGCAAACCGCAGAATAGCGGAGCTTGAGGGTCTCCTGCATACCGTTGAACAGGAACAGGGTAGAATCGAAGAAGGCTTCAAGGAAGCGCTGCGAAAACTCGATGAACTTGAAGACAGTCTGTTTACTGGTGCTCCAGCTAAATCGACCGAGGTTCCTGATGCAGGTAAAGTGCAGAATGTTTCTGCGGTACAGAATACTCGAATTCAGGATACAGTTGGAGAACGTAGTTCAGTTCCTGGTACGCATGAACAACTGGCAGTGAGAGAATCGGAACAGGAACCAGAGGAGCTTATTGAAGTTGAATCCGAAGAAAAAACTCCGGATCAGCTCTTTTAAAAGCGCATGGCGGTAGAAAAAATCCGTATTGATATTTTAGATACTTCGCTAACTATAGAAACTGATGAACAGGCGGAGTATATAGAATCTATAGTTTCATATATTAAAAAAAAGGTTGCTATGATTCGTAATGCGACATTGGTTACGGATCCTTTGAAACTTGCAATACTATCGAATATATACATCGTTGATGAGCTCTTTACAGCACAAAAGCAAGTTCAGGAAGCATCACAAAGTGCCGATATGGAATACATTGCAGATGCTGCTGAACGGATATTGCTTACTATTGACAGTGCTCTCAATGAAACTGAAAACCTTGATGACGTGGAGTAATATGTATGGGAATTCCTTTGAATAGTCTGCTTGATTATAATGGCAATGCCTATGAACTGGCAGTTGCAATTTCTAAACGAGCCTATCAACTTGCAGTACTCAAGACTCCCGATGTAGTAGACAGCGATGGAAAAGTTGTCGGATTAGCAATGAATCAAATTTTTTCAAAAGAGATTGTTTACCAGATCGAAGAATAATGTTCTGGCCATTTTTGGGCCGACTGCTAGTGGAAAAACCGAGCTTCTCAAACGATTATTTGTAGACACGGGCTTGAATGACCGTGTCGAGATTGTTTCCGCGGATAGTATCCAGGTTTTTCGCGGTTTGACCATAGGATCAGCAAAACCTGACCCGGAATTTCTTGACGAACTGCCTCATAGACTTATCGACATCATGGATCCTGAGAGAGATTTTTCCATCGGAGATTTTATTCGGCTTGCTGATGAAGCATGTACAGCGTGTATCGAAGGTGGAAAACTGCCAGTCATTTCAGGAGGAACTGCATATTACATTAAGGGATTTATTATGGGGATTCCCGAAACGCCTATGGTAAGCCCTGAAATAAGAATTCAGGTGCAGCATGAACTCAAGCAGCACGGAATCGATGTGCTCCGTGAAGAACTAAAACTCCATGACCCAGTAAGTTTTTCCCGCATTCATTACAATGATACGTACAGACTTACTCGGGCACTCGAAGTCTTTCGAGCTACAGGGAAGCCACTCTCTTCCTTTACCGTTCCAGTTAACCCTCGACCGCAATGGAATGTACATGCATTTGCACTCAATCGTCCCCGCGATGAACTACTTAAACGTATCGAACATAGAGTAGATGCAATGTTTCATGACGGTCTTATCGAAGAAATAAAGACTCTGCTCGCAAAAGGTTATTCGGTTACCACACCTGGATTAAAAGGTATTGGGTATGCAGAGTTTATGGAGGCAGTGCAACAGCATGGTATCGAATGTCTCAATAATACAACAATACTGGCTCAAATAAAAAATGAGATTATTTTACACACGCGACAATATGCAAAGCGGCAAATGACATTCATGCGTTCGCTTCCTGATGTAGTCTGGATAGATCCAAATGATATTGTTTCAATAAAAAAAGCCATTAATGCTGCCCTTGCTCCTGACATACTCTTTGAGTATACTGAGGCTCATGACGCTTAATCAGTTCCTGGTTTTTACTGCATTATCGCTACTTCCAATTTCTGAATTACGTGGTGCTATCCCGTATGGACTGGCTGTTGGTGGTGAAATTTGGTGGATTGCACCGCTTGCAGTTGGTATAAATGCGCTCGTCCCTTTTATAGCATTTATATTTCTTGATACTGTGCATAAAATTTTATTAAAACTAAAATGGTACGAAAAAATATTTACAGCGCTCAGTACTCGAGCAGTCAGCAAAATACATGCAAAGGTTGAAAAATTTGGGTATGCCGGACTCCTCGTATTTGTTGCAATTCCGCTTCCGGTTACCGGGGCATGGACTGGAGCACTGGGAGCATGGCTGCTAGCAATGAATCGAAAAAAATCAGCCTTTATGGTTATTGCTGGAGTTGCAATTGCTGGCATTATAGTTTCTTTAGTACTATTGCTTGGCATAAAAAGTTTGAATTTTTTTATAAAGAAAATATAATTTATGATAGATTACAGAAACGAACTCAATCCCGAACAGTATGAAGGAGTAACTTCTATTGAGGGACCAGTATTAATCATAGCAGGTGCCGGTTCGGGTAAGACCAGAGTAATAACGTATCGGATTGCGTATATGCTCGAAAAAGGCATTCCGCAGTCACAAATTCTTGCGCTGACATTTACTAACAAAGCGGCAAAAGAAATGGCAGATCGGGTGCGAGAGCTTACTCAACGAAAACTTCAAAATTTAACCGTGAGTACATTCCATGCATTTGGTGTTCAAATTTTACGTAAAGAAATTCATAACATAGGTTGGAAAGAAAATTTTACAATATATGATGAAGTTGATAAGCATGAACTCATCAAAGAATGTCTTAAAGAACTTGGTTTAGTTGTACAATCATTTGATATTGCATCGTTAGCGTATACCTTTTCTGGCATAAAGAATGGTCAATTTGTTTGGGAAGGTCATCAAAAAACAGAGCAAAAAATATTTAACGAATATCAAGCTTCACTAAAAGCATATAATGCAGTCGATTTTGATGACCTTATTGTGCTTCCTATTCGCATTTTTACTGAATTTCCTGCAATACGGGATAAGTACAGAAATCATTACCGTTATATAATGGTCGATGAATTTCAAGATACTTCCATTGAACAATATAAATTGCTCCGGTTGCTAGCTGACAAAAATATATGTGTAGTAGGTGATGATGACCAGTCAATCTACTCCTGGCGAGGCGCTAATTATGAGAATATACTCAGCTTTGAAAAAGATTGGCCTGAACGAAAACTCATAACACTGTACAGAAATTATCGTTCTACAACAACGATACTGGATGCAGCTAATAGTGTCATAGCGCATAATAAAAACCGTAAAGAAAAAAATCTTCAGAGTCCTCATGAAGGCGGTTCTCTAATAGAAGTTCATCTCAAGGATAACGAAATTCAGGAAGCTGATTTTATTGCAGCTGCAATCCGAGAACATAAGCTGGTTGAACATTTCCGTTATGATCAATTTGGTGTGCTTGTAAGAACTAACAGCAGTATGCGCTTTATTGAGGAAGCTTTTATCAGCGCAGGAATACCATACAAGCTGACAGGCGGAACAAGTTTTTTCCAGCGTAAGGAAATTAAGGATATAATTTCCTATCTGCGTGCAATTGCAAACCCCGATGATGATATAAATCTTTTACGAATTATAAATGTCCCAAGGCGGGGGCTTGGAAGAAAATCGGTAGAGATTATATCTGAAATTGCCCGAGCGAATGAATCCAGCATTCACGATGCATTAAACTATATTATCTATTCACAGGATCAGCATATTGGAAGTACTGCGCGCGGAGAAATAGCAATGTTTATAGATCTCCTTGCGCGCTATCGAGAGGAACTTTTAGGTAAAAGGGGACTTGCAAAACGAATAAAAAAACTTGTTGACGAAATTGATTATTGGGGATATCTCGTAAGCGAAAACCCAAATAATGACAAAGCTGCAAAATGGAAATTCCTTAACGTCGAAAGGCTTATACAGGGTATTGAAATGTGGGAACAGGATCCTGATAATTTTGATCCCACTTTGTTTGCATATCTCAACAGGATTTCTCTGGTCTCTCGAGAAGATCAAGATGAAGAAAGTGGCGGCAAAGTAAATGTAATGACTATTCATGCATCAAAAGGACTTGAGTTTGATATAGTTTTTATTCCTGGCTGTGAAGAGGGAATAATACCACATGCGCGTTCGCTGGAAGAATCGGCAAGTTCTCTCGAAGAAGAGCGCAGGCTTTTCTATGTTGCTCTCACTCGTGCACGTAAAAAAATAATAATATCAGGCTGCAGAATGAGGAGACGCGGAAGTACAACAACTGAATCAGCATTTTCTCCTTTTTTAGAAGAGATTCCAGAAAATCTTATTACCTGGAAACTGGAGGACGCACCGCTTACCGAAGAGGATAGCAATAAGGTATGGGATGCATGGAAAACTATGCTTAACAACAAACAAAGTAAATAATGGCTAAGTATAAAACAATGTGCTTATGATGCTGGCGTTATTGTAAAAGCATCCAGGTCAGTTCGTGTTTATTATGGTGGAGATGAATAACTGTTGAGCCTGGTATGTTTGCAAACTTTGCAGTTGTTGCTGCATCCCACGCTTTACCCTGCATTTTGATTGTGCAAATATAGTTCTTTGCCAGTTTTTTTTCTACCCATTCTGCTATCCATTCATACAGAGCAGGAGGATAACAGATAACATCAGAAAACAGCCAGTCGACTGGACCGAGGGATTCAGGTTTAAGTGTAAACGCATTATGTTTTAAATATGTTACGCCCTGTAGTGCTGCTATTGAAGGTGCAAGTGGAGCTCTGTCAATTGCAAGTACCTCTGCACCGAGCGATGCCAATACCCATGTCCAGCTTCCGGGAGATGCACCAGCATCAATGCAACGTTCGCCTCGCTGAGGCAACTTTTGAGCCAGTGCGAATGCTTCCCATAGTTTTCTGTATGCTCTCCCAGGAGGATTGATGTGATCCTCTTCAAATTGTATAGAACCACATGGCCAGGGACTTGAGCATGAAGCACTGGCAAGGAGATGGTGTTCATCAATAAGTGTAAATGAACCCATGGGCGTTTGGGGAGCGAAATAAGGGAACGGTTTAGGTTTGTCAGATATATAAGGTAGTTTTTCTTTGATTAAGTGCGTTCTGCGTGCGAGGCGATATGTGTATGGAGCCCAATTCCGCTGAATATTTTTTAATAGTGTTGCTGCATCAGAGATGCTGTCAAAATCTGCGATAAATGGTTTGTTCCAAATATTTTTTACCCAGTATATATTTTTAGATTGCTTCTCATATGTATATAGATCTCCATCAACGCGAATTGGAGAACCAGAAACTTCATCGAAGAAATGTTCAATAAAATCGGGCAGTACATGATAAACAACAGCATCAATTGGTTGAATCTGACTCATATAAAATGATACCTTTGCGCAGCTTCTAATATTTTCTGGTTCCATCTGTTTTTATTCATGTAAAGATTTCTTGATGTTCTGTCATCGATTTTGCCAGATCTTTTCTGGAACGCTTTGAAAGCTCGCGAGAGTGCTGTTTGCTTATCGATCGTAAAAAATGGAAACAATTCAGTGGTTTCATATATCCAGTAGAGAAATTGAGGTGCATAAGGACCTTCTGAAATTGCTTTGTGCTGTTTAACCATTTCCTGGAGTTTCATAATTGCTTGCTGGATTTCTATTTCATTATAATTTGTTTTTGCAGTAGAGCTATAAATATGTAAAACCGATAAATACGTTTTAAAGAATTGATAATAGTAGTAAAGCGGCCCGCAAGCAATTGTAAAATCATATGCAGTACCTTCAATTTCTTGAAACAGTGAGCTCCATGCTATGGTATCTGGCCCAATAAAAGGTTTTGGCATAATGTGTGGCTCGTTTTCCAATATTGCGTATGCAGCACTATAGTTTTCTCTAAGCAGTTCTGTTTCTGCTATAAAAAATAGTGCTTCATTATCATCATTCCATTGGTCGAGTATGCTTCGCGCTTCCGGGATTCTGCCACAGTACGCAAGTGCGCGTGCATGCCAGAGTGCAGAGCGCACTCGAGCATCTTCAAGACTATACTGAGAAGCAAGCATTGATGCCTGAAGAAACAATTGAGCCGAATCATCATAGAGTCCGAGATCAAAATTGATTCTCCCCTGGAGCGATTTTGCTGCTATAAGATAGTCTGGTCTTGAAATATTTTCTGCTAGCGTTTGACACTCTTTTGCATAATACATGGATTGGCTTAAAGAGTAAAAGATGTATTCCTCGATTGATTTCTTATAGGTGACACAACACTGTTCTTGTATATCATGGCATGAAACTGCAAAACTACCTGCATTATTTAAGAATTCAGATCCTTCGGTTTCTCTTTCTGTAATGAAACACAGTAAACCCATTAAGCGATGAATACGGCTTTTGATCTTGGGGTTTGTCTGATCCCGTATAGAGAGTAAAGCTTTTCTTGCATTTGCATATCCCTCTGTGATACTTGCAGATGCAAAAGCATATTCAGTGTCTATTAAATTAATGATGGTGGTCAATGTGTTATTTGAATTCTTTTTCAGTGCAATGAGTGCATTTTGGGATTGTACTGCATCGCTATGGGCTAATGCTGAATAAAAATCTGCAATGAGTTTATATTGTTCTGGCAAACCTTCAGCAGATTCCGGGATATCATAATCTGGACGTTGAGCAAGGGAAACAACACATTGAATAATAAATTCTTCACTAATGTTGATACCTGTATATCGCAGTATGTCAATCGTAGGATAAATTGAATTGTCTTGCAATTTTTGCACTATAAAATTCTCAAAAACTGTATCGATATGTTGTTTTATAGTTTCTGGAAGCAATGCTTCAAAATCAAGAAAAAATGATGCTGGTAAGAGAAAATCATCAGTAATAAAACCAAAAGTCTTTAAAATTTTTAATAAAATATCTATACTGTTTTTCTTAATTCCAAATAGTGAATTGATAGTTTCTTCTGAAGCGGTAATATTTTTAAAATCGTTTGATCGTAATAAAATGTAAAGATAGTATAGCATTTCTTTTGGTGCCAGTGATAATAATTGTTCAACTCGTTTTTTGGGTATAAAATTTTTATATCCCTGCGTAAGGAGTAACATAAACCAGTTTTTCAGTATAGATCGATCAGTATCAGTAATATCTCCTAATGCTTTTTCTATAATAGTATTTATTGAATCATTGTTAATAGTAGCAGTAATAATTCGTGAGTTTTCAAAAGAAATACCTTTTGGTAGCTCTGCAGAAGTAATGATAAGTGTTTTACCAAGATGCTGAATCGTTGCATCTGAAATCCACGCAGTAATAAAATCTGCACCAAAATCAGATATCGGTCTGCTTGTATTGCAAATAAACCATGGCGTACATCCTGAATCAAGTGATTCAGTTACTCGTTTTTCAAGAATAAGCCTTATAATGTGCTCGCAGGAAGATTCAATCCATTCTGGAAGTGAAGTCAAAAACAACAGCTTTTGAGACATACTTATGCCCGCAAGCAACATAGAAAAATTGCTGGAATTTGCTTTAAGCTTTTGATGATAGACAGTTTCGGTCTTTTCATCTTCTTTGAGCGAGAAGGTATCAAATGGCGTTGTAACTTGCAGTGAATATCTATCATTACACAAAATAGCAAGAGGTTTTCTGCCTTTTTTTTCGGTTATACAGGCGATGGCCTGTGCTGAATTTTGCAGAAGCGAGGTCAGTTTTAATACCAGGACAGGGGTGGTGGAGCATTCTATTTCGGTAATAACGGTTTCAAGATTATCTTCTGGAATACAGTAAGGCATTATATTACTGGCATACTGCATAGCAATGTGTTTTCTCACTGATAAAATAACAGGAGAAAGTATAGTTTTTGAGTTGCCCATCTCAATGTAGGCCTTTAGCTTTTGCAGTATATCTTTTGTAGCAAAATAACGGGGTGATGGATTAAGTGTATAGCGCGATTTTTCCCAGGCATGTTCATGCTCAATTTCGGGAGTTGTAGAACTATCAATATATACCGTTATAGTGGTAAAGAGCTTACGATATTTGATAAAACATTGATCAAGGCTTTCCAGAAAACATGCTAATTGAAAAAATGCAAAGGGCCCGCTTTCCGAATAGGAGAAATTGAGTGGATGTTCGCGTTTTTGTTCGGGAATCATTCCGTAGTCACTGATAATGTTTTGTAGATCCTTAAAAAAAGCATCATACTTTTGAGCACGGCATCGCTGAATTTGGTAATAGTAATCAATGTATATTGAAATTATAAACATTTTGGCTCCAGAGTATATGGGCTCATGATACAGGTATCATGCTATAGCGCTTGTATTTTACTATCAAGCATAGCAATTTGTCAAAAAGCTAACTTTTTCTTGACGATTGTACTTTTTGCATGTTAGAATAATAAGGAATTGCTTATTTGATATAGAAATATTTTACTTTCAGAGGTTACATGGCATTTTTACAGCAAATTGTGTCACTACCATTTATTATATCATTTTTTTTCTTTGCCTTACTTGTGCCGTTTTTTATTTATATACGCACAAAAGACACTGAAGGTAATACATCTGGCTTTATAGTTCTTTCTGTATTTCTCTTTATAAAAAGTGTTATAAGTACTATTTTTACCGATAGGTTAGTTTGGACTGTTGCTCTCATTGCTTTTTTTGCAGTCACAGCCTGTGTTTTTATATTACCGTATAAAAAACGAAGAGTATGGTTGTATTTACTTATTGTGTTGAATATCATTGTTTCCGCTGTGTTAATAATTCAGCCAATGGTTAAAGCTCTTGAGTTTTTTACACAGCCTATTTTGTATGCTTTTTTAGTAATTGATCTTGCTGCAATAGCTGTTTTATGGTTTTTCAATAAAAAATATTCAGAAACGATAACGCATGTTGTTCTCAATGCAATTATACCGTGGGCACTTGCCTCAATGCTGTTATACACTGTACTGGGATTGCTCATCGGAATTACTGCTGATATCTATACACGGTTTATTACTCCATTAAGTTACTGGTGGCTCGTCTACGCAGCACTCCGTTTCTTACGCGAACATGATGCGGAAATGGTAGCTGCAACCAACTATTATGAAGAAACATTCGATTCGCTGTACAACCTTTTTATGAAAACAGGTACGGTACTCAAAGATAGTTTTGAAGCCGGAGATATTCTTCGGAGCCTCAATGAAGCGATCCATGAAGAAATTCATGCAGATGGCAGTATGATTTTCATGGTTGATGAGTTTGATGAGCAGCTATCAGCTAAAGCGTATACAGGAAATTATCCACCTCCCATAGCCTTACCTGAAGGGTTACCAAAAAAAGAAAACAGAATCGTTTCCTGGATGAAGCATATTCAATTTGATTATAGTTCCAATATTCTGGGTGAATGTGCTAAATCTATAAAAAATATCTATATACCCGATGCTTCTCTCGATTCAAGAATTGTTCAGAATGGCGACGAAGATTTTTTAAGGATAACATCATTCATTGCTGTCCCGTTGATGGTAGAAGATAAAGTCATGGGTGTCTATACTGCAGTAAAGACGCAGCCAGGAACATTTTTTTCAGAAAATGATTTTGATCGTACTAAAATACTGGCTAATTTTGGTACAATTTCGCTCAGCAACTTTTTGCGATTCCTGGAAGTTAAAGAACGCAGTAACATTCAGCAATCAGCTGATACTGCTGCACAAATTCAAAAAGCAATGCTACCTAAGAAACTACCTCAATATAAAACGCTACAGCTAGGAGCGTTCCTCCAGCCCAGTGTAGGAGTTTCGGGAGATTATTACGATGTCATTCAGACCCGTAAAGATAGGGTCGTAATAGTAATCGGTGATATAGCGGGCAAAGGTATTGTTGCTGCTACACTGCTTGTTATGATTCGGGCATTACTGCACCTTATCTGTAATACACCGCGAGATATGGCTACTGTGCTCGATTGGGTCAATAGGGGCATAACCGGAAAAATCGATTTTGATCATTTTGCAACACTGTCGCTCTTAGCGGTTAATCTTGAAACTGGTGAAACTGAATATGCAAATGCCGGGCATCAGCCTATGCTCATTTACCGGAGAGCTACCAACTCAATCGAAACAGTTGAAATTCAGAGCTTACCTATTGGGGTAGAAAAAAACACCGAATATGCGAGAAAAATGATCAAACTTAATAACGGAGATATGGTTGCACTCTATACCGATGGTCTCATTGAATGCATGAATGAACAGGGAAAACAGTTTGGCCGAAAAGCGCTTTCTAATATAATAATTGCTAATAAGGATCTTGCAGCAAAAGAAATTGTGAATAAAATTAAGAGTGAGGTGTCTACATTTATTGGAACAGTACGGCAACATGATGATCAAACTATACTCTTGTTTAAGATAAATTTATAGGAGGAACGCTGAATGGAGCTTAAAATCCGAAAAAACGGCGAAAACTATATAATCGACGTTAATGGTGAGATGGACTTGTATAATTCATACAAGCTAAAGGAATTAGTGATGAAAATGCTGGAAAAGAAAGTTGAGCGTTTTATCATTAATCTGGAAAATGTAGATTATATCGATTCAAGTGGTATTGGAGCGCTTATTTATATATGCTCTACTATTAAAAAGATGAATCTCAAGTTAATCATCACCAATATACATGGTTCTGTGAAAAAGGTTATAGAGCTGACAAAGCTCATGGGATACTTTCCCATAACAAATAGCATCGAAGAAGCTATTCAACAAATGGAAGAGTAGGAGCACTATATGTCAGACAAAACCTATTTAAGTGAAATTAAAGAGATTCGTGTTGATGAAAATAGCCCATTATTTGATAAAACTGGCATGTTATATAAAGAGTTCTCTTCAGATTATCGTCAAATACGATATTATACACTGTTAATTGTTCAATCAGCACCAATAGAAATAAAAGAAATTAACCTTTTGGAACAACAGATAAGTGAAGTTATCAAAAATGCTGTCAAGCATGGAAATCGTTCTAATCCGGCAAAAAAAGTCCGTGTTTGGTATTCATTCGACCTTGATCATGCACACCTCATAGTCGAAGATGAGGGCGAAGGTTTTAAAGATCTTGAAAAATGGAATGAATTTAATCGCAAACGATTAGAATGTCTTGCGAACCAGGATTTTGAAAAATTAGCTGATTTTGTATCGTTCCGTACAGCAAAGAGCGATGAAAATGATGGCGGTAATGCACTGTTTGCTGCGCTTGAATACTGGGATGGTGGTTTTGTGTTTAATTCAAAGCGTAATGCTGTGGCAATGCTCAAAAAATTTCCCCATAAACGTCATTAAATTATAGTACTGGAACGGTATACTCTAAAAGCATAGCAAGAAGGCTGCCTCAAACGGGGCAGCTTGTTTATATAGAACAAATGAATTGAAATTCTTCAGAGTCAAAGTCCTGTTCAGTGAGCGGTGTTTGTAAAATATATTCAGCAAGGTATCTAAAATCTTCTGGTTCAAAAGCACTGAATTGACCATAGTACAGGTAGCCAGATTGATGTTTTGAAAGCAGAAAAAATGTAATAGTACCGTGTATTCTGCGTTTTTCAATGACAATCATGCAGGTGCCTGTCGTGTTGGTAAGTGCGCTACCGTTCATAATGAGTATACCGTGTACAAACAAACCCACAACCATAGGCGAGACGCAGTTCTCTATACACAGTGAACCAAGTACTACTGCATCAAGTGCATGGATTGTAGCGAGAACTGATCCCTCTATTAAGTTTTGGTATTTCCACATTGCGCAGTCAGAAAAACTTTCATGTAGATATTTGAGGGGATATATGCAGAGGTTAATTTTCTGCGATGCTAGCTCTGTGAGCTCCAGTTTTATCTCATCGTGTATTTGTTTACTCGATTGCTTAACTATGATTTCAAAATCATCTCGTGTTACAAGCCTATTCCCAATACAGCAAGCAGTTTCTGGAATGCCATGCATGTAATCAAATAGTAGAAGTTTATTGGTTTCCTGTGCTATACGAGCAAGCGCAGGCAGGGAAGCTTGCCCTTCTTGCCAGAGGGAAAATGTACCAGCGTGCATTGCTGGTATGGCATTATACACATACATCGATTGTTCTGGTGAACGAAGCTCAGAAAAAATTACACAGGTATGCACATGATTCTGTGCTTGTTTTGATGTAGATA
Source organism: Spirochaetota bacterium (assembly GCA_029547205.1). Classification (GTDB taxonomy): domain Bacteria; phylum Spirochaetota; class Spirochaetia; order Treponematales; family UBA12059; genus JAKPPT01. The sequence goes on along the minus strand of JAKPPT010000142.1, from coordinate 4,827 downwards.
TACCGAGCTGTTCATGACCAAGTGTGCAAATAAGTTCAATAGGTGATGTTCTGTGTTTTTCCAGAGGTTTTTCGTTAATTGCAATAGTTTCGGGTAACATAAAAACAAAAAATGTGTTTTCATGTTTTTTATATGTTAGTGCAAGACTAACCGTTCGAAATCTATCAAGTTCGGCTATATACATTCCAGATTCAGGTGCTGTACGCTCATTTGAATGCATGATTGTCTGTATGTGATTAATGGCTTTGCTTACTATTTCTAGAATACAGGAGCCATCATTGTTTTTTAATAGAACTTTGTTTTTAATAAGTGTATCAAGTATAAAATCTCGTTCTAACCCTGAACAGGTTTTTATCATTTTTGCAATTCCTGTAATAGCTCTAGAGGGTTTACTTCTTTATTTTGAGCACGGGGGCTTGCTGATGATAGGGGAGCTAACATGATGTGTATTAGTTTTCCGGATTCTGAATCAGCAATGCATTCTCCCTGTAAACGTTTTTCCTTTGTAAAAATAACAAAATCTAGTACAAGAAATTGAGGCTTTGTAAGCGGCACTGACGCGAATCTTATTTCTTCGATTCCATCAAGTTTTTGTAATGTGGTTTCGATAGTGGTTTTAAGCCCTTTAGGAAAAATTTCTGAAAGCAATGTGTCGTCAATCTTTTTTTGGGAGAGCATGTTTGTAATAGCAGCGATGATAGGTTGTACCCATGCAGGCTGTTTAGTGTTTCCTAAATAAAAATCATAGGCACGTACTTCTGTTAGCGGCTTTGCTACTAAATGGCGATCTTCAAAATTTAAACTTCCAGGAGGTTCAGGGAAATTTTGTGTTTGGATATCTTCTGGTGGCTTTTTTGCTTTCTGTTGGATTGTAAGAGGAAACGTATCCTCCTTTGAAACAGCGACATTTTTTGCTTGAGAAACGTTACATGCTACAATGCTAATTACTCCAAGTATATAAAAAATGGAATGCATACACCGTGTCATGCTGTATATGGTATACTATTAAATGAATTAGTACAATGTAAAATATATTGTTTGAAAATGGATTATAGTAATAAACCAATTCCTATACATGTGAGGAGAGCAGACTATGTCGATGGTAACAGCATTTATTGCAGAATGCACAGAACCAGTACGTGATCCGTTATGGAAAAATATACGGTTTCCTCGTTCATTTGAAACAATACTAACGCATCCTGTTTTTATTAAGTTGGGTAGAATACTGCAGTTAGGACCAACGCAGCTTGTATATCCAGGGGCAACACATTCTCGCAGGGCACATTCGATTGGTGTCTATGCAATGGCTCTGAGAATTCTTCAAGCTGTTTCTGGTATCGATGACTATGTGACACATGATGGAATAAGAAGTTTTCTTGCAGCAGCCCTTTGCCATGATGTTGGACATTTTCCATATACCCACTCGCTCAAAGAACTTCCCCTCGAGTCTCATGAGGTACTTACCGGGAAGCTGCTCTGTAATGAAATGGCAGATGCACTCGTTGCTGCAGGCGCTCATCCTGAAAAAACTGCTGCCATCATCGATGAATCCATACCAACTCATGATCCTGAAATACTACTCTATCGGGGTATTCTTTCAGGAATACTCGATCCAGATAAACTTGATTACCTGAATCGTGATGCATGGGCATGCGGTGTACCGTATGGCGTGCAGGATGTGGATTTTATTTTTCAACATATTACCATAGAGCATGGATCCCTCGCAGTCGATATGCGCGGAGTTATGTCAGTTGAGGGGCTGCTCTTTTCCAAGTATGAAATGTATAGGGCTGTGTACTGGCATCGGATGGTTCGATCGGCTACTGCAATGATTAAGCAGGGTGTGTTTGATGCTTTAAACGATGGTATCATTGAACCACAGGCACTCTATAATCTTGATGATCATGAATTTTTTAGCTTATTTCTGAGCCTCCCACATGCTTCCTCACAATATGCAGAACGCGTGCGCAACGGAGCTTTGTTTGCGCTGCTCGAAGAGCATCCCTATACTAATGATTTTGCTCCGCTTTTATCATTACAGACTCGTTCGAATATTCAAAATGAACTCAAAAAGCACATGCGTGTTTCTGATATTATAATCGATATAACAGAACCTATTACATTGGAATCGGATCTTCGTGTGGCAGGTACTGGTAAAACGGTAACTGAAGTTTCCACGGTCTTTAATCACGATCTCATCAGGGCATTTGAAAATGACTTAAGGCGCGTGAGGATATACAGTTCGGAAAAGACTACTCAACCGATACTGGCAACAATACGCTCACTGTTGATTAGATAAAGCTTGCGAGAGTGTATGCAATGGAGTAAGATTGATAGTGTAAAGGGGGTATGCATGGAAGTTCATAATCTTATGGAGGATCTCGTTAAAAGCATTATCCAGGAAATGTTTGATGCAGAAAAAGATAAGACTTCCTGGTGTACCTGTGAACACTGCAGAAATGATGTAGCATGCTACGTACTCAATAGAGTCAAGCCGGAGTATGTAGTATCGAGCAGAGGTCTTGCATACAGTGAAATTGATTATATCGATAAATTACAGCGAATGGCAGATGTTGTTTCTCTAATAAAAGAAGGTTGGGCTAAAATTAATGCAAGTCCTCGAAATCATAAAGTACAAAAGCCTTCTACAGTGCTCCCGCCAATAGAGGGGCCTGCATTTAATATACCTCCGATTATGGGTAGAGTTTTTCATGGTGTAACGTTTGAACCTATGTCGGATATTGATGTTTTTCTAATGGATGAACATAATGAACCTGTTACAATGATGGATGAAAATTGGCAGAATCCCATACGTCTCTATAAGAACACAGGTGGTACATTTATTTTTTGGCCACGTCCAGTTAAAGCCGATAAAGTAGGCAAGTTACAGCTGTTTTCATTTAGCATACTCGCTAAAGCAGAAGGCTTTGAAGAGCTTTCGCATTTTGTTGGACTAAAGATAGCTTCTGAAGCCAATCCAAACCTGCAATTTTCTATGCAGAATGTACATAAACTGCCGGATTTGTATATGCTTCCATACAATCAGGATGAGGACGATACTATTTAAATACCATGCCGCAAAGCTGTAACATCATAGATTGAAAGCTGTTCGAGATAATAGAAAGTAGTGCAGCTACCTGTTTTTTCTTGTTTTTGAATTTTGTAGACTCTGTACATGAGGTTAGTTTGTGCAATGGTGTTTGCTGAGAGAGGAATGCCATTCACATCGACGATAGCATCAATTGATAACGAATGTTCAATTTCCTGTGTATCACCGTCCGGAAAAACCAGATACTGTTCATAAACTGTCATGGAGTACAGTATACTGATTTTATTAAAATTTGTCAGGATACATGACTGCGTCGGAAGAGAGCCCCGTAATGCCTCAAAATAAAATCTAGCCGAAAAAGATGGATGCCTCAAAACTAAAAATCTAGCCCAAAATATACTGCTCTACGGAGGATCGTGGAGCAAAATGGGGTTGAGTTTGAAGGCACGGAAAGAGATACAAAAGGAGCATTTCAGACGGTACCAGCAGGCAAGCAAGAAAGAAAAGGGGAAGATTCTCGATGAACTTGAGGGGATAACTGGTCAGAACAGAGATTATCTGGCATGGGTTCTCACAAGTTATGGGAAAACCAGCTGGGTTAGCATAGACGGTAAAGTGGTAAAGCTCATTGCAAGAGCAAAGAAGGGGAACACAAAAAAACGGATTGTAGCTGGCGGCAGACCCAGAAAGTATCATGAAGGGTGTATCGCAGCACTCATAAAGATATGGGATTTTTTCGACCGACCGTGCGGAGCACGACTGGTTCCCTTTATTCGGCATGCCATAGACTATCTGGAAGCTTCTCATGATCCTGATTTTGGCATAAGAGGTGATATACGGCAGTTACTGCTGGAGATTAGCGACTCCCATGCCGACCGGCTCTTGCAGCCGGCACGGAAACGCCTGGCGTTGCGGGGCAAAAGCTGTACCACAAAAGGATCCTTGCTCAAGAGTCAAATAGCGGTACGGACGTTCTTTGCCTGGGACGAGAGAAAGCCCGGATTCTTTGAGATAGACCGGGTAGCACATTGTGGGATAAGCACCAGAGGAGCTCATTGCTGGACATTAACGGCTACCGATATCTATTCCGGGTGGACTGAGCTGCGAGCGCTCCTCAATAATGCCCATCGATGGGTAAAAGAAGCATTGATAGACATAAAGGATACATTACCGTTTGCCCTCTATGGTCTCGATTCAGACAATGGGGGCGAGTTTATCAACAACCAACTGGTACTCTGGTGCCACACTGAACAGATCCAGTTCACCCGTGGCAGACCGTACCGCAAGAACGACAATTGTTTTGTCGAGCAAAAGAATGGCGACCGGGTGCGAAAAACAGTCGGCTATTTTCGTTACGATACCGAAGCAGCATGGGAAGCCTTGAAGGAAGTGTATCGATACCTGAATCCGTTTACGAATTACTGGCAACCCTCAATTAAGATCAGTGGCAAAACTAAACTTGAAAATGGTAAGTACAAGAAGCATTATGAGCGAGCCAAAACACCCTGCCAGCGCCTTCTTGAATGTCCTGATATCCCTGAAGAACGCAAACAGATACTCCGGACGGAACTGCAAAAACAAAATCCAGTAGAATTAAAAAAGGCTCTGGACAGCGCTGTGGACCGATTGTTACACTTGAATCAGGAAAAAGCTGGGAAAAATATTGATAATGGAGGAACATTAGCAGAGGATGCCGTCGTTGACGGTATGTATTTCGGCTAGATTTTAGTTTTGATTATTATGTCCGTTTTCGGCTAGAAAAATAATGAGGCATTGCG
>JAKPPT010000086.1 GCA_029547205.1 Spirochaetota bacterium | reverse complement strand
ATAGGTTCACTGAAACCAAAACCTGTTGAGCTTTTTGCATCCAAGATCATGAACACATTGGGTTTGGGGAAGTTGCTGAAAGCCTCAGGGATTGTTGACAAATTAGCCGTAGAAAGTTTATCACAGGTGCCGTTTACCCAGTTAGCCAATTTAACCGGTGTTCCTGCAATGTCCGTTCCCCTGCACTGGGGCAGTGATGGTTTACCCTATGGTGTTCAGTTTATTGCTTCATTTGGTAAGGAAGGATTGCTATTACAGCTTGCAGCCCAACTGGAAAAGGCAAAACCATGGTTTAACAAGCGTCCAGAGTTGACTATATAATTGACTATATAATGAGTAAATTGTTGGGGTTATTCATGAAAAAATTATATAAAGCATTGATTGAAGTACTCTATTTTATATACAGGCCAGTATTCTATGTGCTGGTGGTTGTTGATACAACTATCCTTGGTATTTTGACCATTGCACTTTCTTTTTTTGATCCTACTGGCAACACCGTTCATTACATAGGTGTATTCTGGTCACGGTTAAATCTATTTCTTTCCGGTGTCAGAGTAAGGGTGCATGGCAAAGAAAACATAAAGAAGAATCAGCCTTACATCGTTATGATGAATCATCAAAGTTACTATGATGTCTGGGCTGTAATTGGCTATATTCCGTTACAGTTGCGCTGGGTCATGAAGATGGAATTGCGTAAGGTTCCTATCTTTGGTCTGGGCTGTGAGCGTATGGGGCATATATACATTGATCGTGGTGATTCACAACAGGCACATGAAAGCCTTAAGGTTGCAGTTGAAAAAATTCGTAACGGCGCTTCAGTAGTTTTTTTTCCTGAAGGTACTCGCAGCATTGACGGGAACATGTTGCCCTTTAAAAAGGGTGGTTTTGTTATAGCTATTGAATCAAAGATACCCATCTTGCCCATAACCGGTATGGGTTCGCGTCCTATACTGCCAAAGGGAAGTTTAGCAATACGCCCCGGCACCATCCATCTGTATATACATCCCCCCATTGAGGTAACGGCGTATAGCCAGCAAAACAAGGAAGTTCTTATGCAAAAGGTTAGGGATGTTATTCAGAGCAAATTGGCATCATGAGATTGCATAAACAATAAATAATCATAAATACTATTGACACCGGCAAGTATTATTGTGCCGCAATCATAAAATGTGAATTTTTTTATTGTATATTTTTCCTTTCTATTTTTTCTTGTGCGATAGTTCCTTATAATAGCTTTATATGCTCATAAACACGGCTTTAACATCTGTAGTGATGCACAGTGGCATACTACAATTTTTTAAAGGATGGTCAACGTACGGTGAATTTAAAAAACCGACTGCAAAAACCCTGCCCCCTTGTTCTGGACGGAGCAATGGGGACCATGTTATTTGATGCCTTACCTGATTACAACGGCAGCCTTGAATTGCTCAATATGGAGCGCCCCGATGTGATTGCCTCAATCCACAAGCAATACATTGATGCAGGAGCTGATATTATTGAAACAAATACATTTGGCGGGAATGCTTTAAAGTTACAACAGGCGGGTTTGGCTAACCGTTGTGAAGAGATAAATAAGGCTGCTGCCATCATTGCAAAACAGGCCGCAGGCAACAAGGCTTTTGTTGCAGGCTCGGTTGGGCCTACCGGCACTCTGGTGGAACCAATGGGTGTCACCTCTGTTGAAGCTGTCTATAATGCATTTAGGAAGCAGATCAAAGGCTTGGTAGATGGCGGAGTGGATTGTATTGCCATAGAAACAATGACCGACTTGCAGGAAGCACGTCTGGCTCTGCTTGCTGCAAAAGCTGTCACAAACATTCCAATTATATGCAGCATAACATTTGAAGATAACGGCAAAACAGTTACTGGAACGGATATTGTTACAGCTTTTGCCACTCTTTCACAGATGGGTGCCGATGTGGTGGGTGCCAATTGCAGTATGGGACCTGATGGTCTGGTGCAACTTTTTACAGGAGCTATCGC
>JAKPPT010000085.1 GCA_029547205.1 Spirochaetota bacterium | reverse complement strand
GAAATCCGAGGGATGCGCTGTGGATCATGAGCAAAACAGTTTTCGACAACATAGATGCACAAAAGCTCGAAGCAGAACACATACTCAGAACGATGAACAAACTCACCAAAGAATATATAGCAACCCCACTTACCGAAAACCAACGTAAAGCAATTGGATTGCTTAAAGGCTTTGTCGGCACGAGGGACAAAATTTTAGAATACTTGCAGGAGCATGGCCTAAAGCGCACAACGGCATACTCAATAATTAACCAACTCATTGAAAAGAAAATCATCATCGAAAGAAACGGAATTTACCAACTATCCGGAAAATACAAGTATTCACCTATCGAATAATCCACAAGAATTTGTCGAGCCTGTCCGGCATTTGTCGAGCTTGTCACTGATGTCGAGATGCAATGTGCAAATTGTAACATCAGATGATATATCAGTTTTTCCATTTGAATAAAGGCATTTCGCCTAATTGCATAGCTTTAGAATTAACATTATTGTAATATTTCATATGGTACCGCTACCCCATGTTCGACATATTCGCAAGCATTTGCGACACCTATCATATCTGAACACAAGAACTACAAAGCATTCTGCGCAACCTACAACCTTTTTGTACAAACATATCTCCACTTGGTGCAAAGTCAAATAACCACCATTGATTTATCACTTACCAAGCTTTAGCTCATTCATAAATATTTTGCTCACACAAAAATGTCCATAATAATTGCATGCTGATTCACTTGACCATCCATGATGCATCATCACTCGAAAATGATGCATCACAGTAAAGTCATGATGCATCATTAGCGCATCAATCACTCTCGTCGGTTTTTGTATAGTCCATTGCACAAATTCGGTCGTTTTTGTTCAATGCATTGCACAAATTCCGCCCAGTTGTGGTAAAATATGTTTGAAAAACTTTCGATTGGAGGTGTCACTGTGAACTTTGATGAGATTTACATCATGAATCCCTGGTGGCGTGACAAATTAGCCGTGTATACCGACAGGAATATCTTACAGTACCAAAAAAGTAAATTCAAATACGAGCCTAAAGCCCTTTCCTTACAGATAAATCTCTCCGTTCCTGGTATATACACACTTAGAGGACCAAGGCAGGTTGGAAAAACAACCTTTGTCAAACTTCTAATCTTGCGCCTTATAGAATCCGGTGTCGAACCTTCTCGGGTTCTGTTTTTCACTTGTGACATGGTCAAAGACAACACAGAATTGGTGGATTTAGTGAAATTGTACTCACAGGCGTTTGCAAGCAAAGAAAAGATCAACTACATCTTCATAGACGAAATCACACA
>JAKPPT010000050.1 GCA_029547205.1 Spirochaetota bacterium | reverse complement strand
TGCATACCTTGTTACTACTTGATTACCTTGTTCATCAGTGCCATGCAGGATATCAACTGTATTCCCATATCCTTCTTTTTCTCCTGAAAATATTACTTCCCCTTTTGCTACTGCTACCTGAGGATAATTGCTTCTTTTACTTCTCTCTACTTTGGGATACGAATCTACGCCGCTATGGCCTTCCTGATAACCTCGCGATACCCTAACTTTTACACCTTCTTTTCCTTCAGTCGCTTTTTTATATGGTAAAATATAACCGCCAACTTTGATAACATTCCCATCCGGATCATAATACTTTACTGGGTTATTCAATGAATAGCAATATACATCTAAATTATGGCTATTGTACACCCCTCCCATTCCCGGTAATTTGCCACTGGCATCATTTAATATATACCAGTAAAAATCATGCTCGGTGTCATAGTCGTTGGGTTTTGGAAAATACTTTCCTTCCTGTAGTGCCGGGTCGGCACTTATCCACCGTGACAGTCTTGCATCATAGTATCGTGCTCCAAAGTAATACAGCCCTGTTTCCGCATCCAGCTCTTTGCCGGTAAATTTATACGGCGTTGTATATGAATCGGATGTTGCTTTGTCCTCCACCCAGGTTTCGCCGTAGGGTAAGTATTCAATACGCTCGTGATAGCTTCCCTGCTGGGTGGTTAGCACACTGCTTGAACCAAGGTGGTCGCTTGCGTAAAAATAAGCAGCTGGATTCTTTTCTTCGGTATGTTTTACCACGCTTGCCACCCGGGTATTGCCTACAAAGATATGATTGCTCACTATAGTAGTTGGTGTTTGCGGTGCACCGCTTTCCACATAGCCCGTATCTATGTAGATGCTCTTTCCATACGGGCCTTCCTTGACAATGCGCATTCCTTTTGCATCGTAATGGTACTGTGTTGGTACACTGGCTCCGCTGGTGGTGTCCACCGTCTTGGTGAGTCTATTGTCGTCATCCCAGTAGAGGATGCGGTTAAACTGTTTTGCCGTGTCATACATCGCTGTCATGTTGCCGTTGGCATCATATTTTTTTACTCATACTTTCTTTTGTTGGGCGACAAAAGAAAGTATGCAAAGAAAAACGCCTCTTCCCATTGCTATAGATATATCCGTTCCACGGCGGGTGCACAACGGGCTTCCTCGCCTGCTTTGACAACGATGTCGTGTAATGGTTGTCTGCAGCAGGCTGCCCTATCATGCACCCGCATCCCAATGCGACTGTTGTACCCTCCCAATAGTCTTCCACGGATGGAAAGCGAACTCGGTTGCAGGCGAGCACACAGCCATGGAAATCTCTCTATTTTATCCTAACAATAATTCTCATTTCCCATTGAAACGGTATGATTCTAATTCTTCTTCTTGTGCCGTAACTTTACAACGATATTCTCCTCTTCTTTTAAGATACCTTCACTAATGCTTATAATATCAAAATATTTCGATTTCAAGTTGTGTTTTCTATCATACTCAAAATCACATGCTCGTATCTCCCACTCTGGACTGAATATATATACACCTTTATAGTTATCATTGGGATTTATTAAAAACTTTTGCTTTGAATCAGGGTTAAAAAGCGTCCTTATTGTGTAGTTAGTTAAATTTGTTATTTTATCATATTTATTAACATCTTTCCCTAAAGCTAAAACAACCGTATCTTTAGAAATTTCATCCAGATTTGGCTCAAGGTTTATAAAAACATGTTCTTTATACAAAATTTCCTTTTTTTTAATATATACTACCTTTGGTGCAAATACAATATTACCTCCTTCATCTGTTTTCCCCTCTTCAGTAAGTATTACCCTATCATGTATTTTTGGTTCTGGCTTCGGCAATAATCCAAATAACATTCTGTTCTCACCGTACGCTGCTTCGACTACCCTATATACGGGTATCCCCGCCAACGGCTCATTGGTTTTGTCATCAATCACTTTGATTGTTATTGGTCTTACTACTACTTCCTTTTTCATCATACTGCTACAATTTACTAATGTACTCATACTTACTATCACAATCAAATAGATAATTTGTTTCATTTCCTATTCCTCCACCATTTTTTTGAAAAACTCTAAAAATGCCTTCGTTGCCTGTTCTGTAGCATTTACTCTTCCTCTTCCTTCTCCCGGATCATCGGCTTTGTTAGGTTTCCCATTCAATTGCGGTGAATCATGGTACTTAAACAATGATATACCTAAAAAATTCACCTCTTTTGTTAAGTCATCTGTATGTGCATATACATCCTGTAATGGATGCAATCCTTTCCCTAATTCATCAAGCGCTGCATTATGAAACACATCTGCTATCGTATTCTTCATCCATCCCATTATCCCTCCATCATCATTCCTGAATTTATTTGCCATATTCTCATACCCTATAGCTTTATTCAAATGCCCAATTGCATTCAGTATCCTTGAATCTATTCCTCCCGCATTAGTATTAAAATGATATCCCTGATTACCCAACATTGGCAAGAAGCTCAACCCGCTCATTATACTATCAACATTATTACATGCTGCCGCAATTCTGTTTGCTTCAGTGTTACTAAACCCAACATCCTGTGCCCATCTCAACGTTCCTTTTTTTTCTGATCCACGATGTATCCTCTCGTCCCACTGCCCATCAGGATCTATATACATTAGAGGATTATTGCTTGTGTAAACATACATCCCTAAATTTGATGGTTTAAATACACCGCCTGCTGGCAGGTTATCATCGTGTTGTTTATCACCTGTTGGAAGGAATTTTTGAAATGCCGGGTCGGCACTTATCCACCGTGACAGTCGTGCATCGTAATAGCGTGCTCCAAAGTAATACAACCCTGTTTCCGCATCCAGCTCTTTGCCGGTAAACTTATACGGCGTTGTATATGAATCGGATGTTGCTTTATCCTCCACCCATACCTCGCCGTAGGGTAAGTATTCAATACGCTCGTGATAGATTCCCTGCTGGGTGGTGAGCACACTGCTTGAACCTAAATGGTCGCTTGCATAGTAATAGGTTGCTGGATTCTTTTCTTCGGTATGTTTTACCACGCTTGCCACCCGGGTGTTGCCCACAAAGATATGGTTGCTTACAATAGTAGTTGGTGTTTGCGGTGCTCCGCTTTCCACATAGCCGGTATCTATGTAGATGCTCTTTCCATACGGTCCTTCCTTGACAATGCGCATTCCTTTTGCATCGTAATGGTACTGTGTTGGTACACTGCTCCCGCTGGCTGTATCAACAGTTTTTGTTAACCGGTTATCGTCATCCCAGTAGAGGATGCGGTTAAACTGTTTTGCCGTGTCA
>JAKPPT010000024.1 GCA_029547205.1 Spirochaetota bacterium | reverse complement strand
GTCATATATCTTGTTTTTAGTGGTGGAAAACTAATACAAGATATTGATTATCAGGGTATTAAAAACATTTATTATAATTACTTATTAACATTATTATCAACATTATCAATTAGTTACGAGTTTTGTCATGTACTAAGAATTTTTTAGCTTGATGTTATTGTTTATTGATATGATTCTGGTCCCCGTATGTTATCGTGATCAGGAATATTAGCAAACAGGCCGGTTTGCTCGGGAACCTTGTCAAGATTTCGTTCGAGGATATTTTTAATAATGGTATAAGTTACTTTATATGCCTGAAGGGAACGTCTGCATGCTGCTTCAAGCCGGTCGTTCCCATACTTCTCTCCCAGGCGCAAAACCCCAAGACAAGAATTATAAGTTTGTTCAATAAATATTTTCTGTTCCAGTATTTTATTGATAGCGGCAACGGTACAAGGGCCTGCTAAAGTAGCTCTCTCGACAAAATATTCACGGTTCCAGCCCTTGATACGAGTATAGTGTTTATGCTCCGCAGGCATGTGGTCTGCCAGGGTAGTATGTCCGTTTTTATGATAATTACGTCTATGGCAAGCAATACGTGAAGACTCCAGATATATCTCAACACTGTCTGTATCGTAAACAAGCTGTACCTGTTTGCCAATGTGCTGGTAGGGGACACTGTAGTGATGCCAGTCCTCGCCAAGAGTAACATGATAATTTCTTTGGACTTTTGCAGTAATCCTGTTTTTAGGAACAAAGGCTTCAGCCGGTAATGGCAGCAACAGTGATTTCTCATGCAGGGTGAAGCGATCACGACGGCTGTAATCACAGTGCTGCATATTATGGGCATTGAAAACATCAAGCTGTTTCCAAAAAGCATCATTGGCCTGGTCAATGCTATGAAAAACATTATTGCGTAAAGGAGCATACACCCGATTGTATATGGCGTTGACGTGACTTTCGGCAGATGCTTTATCACGAGGTTTTCTAACCCGGGCGGCCATCAATGTGCAGCCGTAATGAGCAGACCATTGTTCAGCCAAAGCATCAAAGCTTGGTTCATATCTACTGCTCTTTTTAACGACTTGTCCCATATTGTCGGTTTTTAAAGACAGGGGAACTCCGCCTATATAGCTTAAAGCATTATTCAATGCTTTAAGAAGTTGTTCGCGCTTAGCTGATGGAAGCACTTCTATGTATGTAAACGCCGAAAAGGGAAGTACACATACAAGCACCGGGTGATGGGTAATTTCACCGGTATCAACATCCACCAGCGTAACTTTATCTCCTGCAAAATCAAACATCATGCAGGCCGCGGGTTCATGCTCGAAATGCATGACCGCTTTTTGTGCCGCAAGAATGCGAGAAAGGTGTTCACAGAACTGAGTATAGCTATAACCATCAGAAACCTGTTGACGATATTCTTCCCAAATTATCATCCGTGTGGCGTGTGGCTTTTTGAGTTCATCGATTAAGGTCGGTAGGCGGTTCATGAGGTCTTCAAAGCGCCAATTCGCCTGTACAGGCGAATTGGCGCTTTGAAGAAGTGATAATAATTCCTCTTCACCCATTTTCAGTAATTGATCTATTTCTCGTCCTTGATCCTGTGTACGCTTTACATATACATTTACCGTTAAACGTGATACCTTTAGTTCACGGGCTATCTCCCGGTTGGATTTGTCCTGTTTTTTTAATTGAAGAATCCGTTTTATCTGCAACATGGTTATGGTTTTATTGGCCATCGTATAAAGTTTTTTTCTTTATACGAACCCATGTTGTCCTATTTATAGTGGCATACTTTACGCCGGAATGTCAGTCCGCAACGGCGGATATTTTCCGACTTATTTTAATCCAGAAGCAAAATTTTTACGCCTTTTTGGGCTCAATTTTATTCCAAAAAAGTGGCATACTTTGCTCCGGAATCACTGGCATAGTTTACTCCGGAATGGTGGCATA
>JAKPPT010000021.1 GCA_029547205.1 Spirochaetota bacterium | reverse complement strand
ATTATATGTTGTTATAGGTTAATATATTGGTTTATTTGTTATTATTTATAAATATGTTATTGTTTTATCTATTTTTAACTATTTTCATTATTTTTTAGTTTTTTATCAAAAAAAAGAATCGATACCCGGTTTCAAAGCTTTTTCTCTCAATACTCTTGTTAGCCCCTTCCATTTATCAATATCCTTTGGCTTAAAGAAACTAATTTATATTTTTTACAAAAGAAAAAAGGCTACATGTGCCGGATACATACAAAATTTTTTTCTTTGGCACTTTCCGTTATTGCTCATCTGAAACAAATGAAACGAGACCATGCAGCACAGTATAATAAAAATATATTTGTATCACAAAGCCAGTGGCGCTCTACCACAGCATTTTTTAAATTTTTTCTCCGAACCACATGGGCAGCTATCATTGCGCTGTGTATGGAAAAACGATCCGGATTGTATAGATTTTTGCAACCTTCTAATTCTTTGTTGCAATTCACCTTCATAGCGTTGAAAGTGTTCATACACTACTTTCCATGCAGTACAATATTCGCTTTTATTTAAAGCATTCATGGCATTCATAGTGCTGTTAACCCTGTAGCGAGGACAGTCACCCATACAAAAATCTTTTATGGAACACCCATTGCATTCATCTACAGTGTTTTGCTTTACCATGCTGAATGCATTCCGAATAGGACTCCCTAAAATATCCTGTATACTGTGGCTCATGATATTACCTAACTTCCACTGCGGATATACAAAAAAATCACACGGATAGCAATCACCGTTATGCTCCACCACAACATACGAATTGCAATACTCAAGCCAGGTGCACGATGGCTTAATGCGCTCAACCATATACATAAGAATGTCCTGAAACAGGCGAATCTGCACATACGGAAATCCATCCTGATACCACTCATCAAAAAGTTCACAGTAAAACGTTCCAAGTTGCAAACCGGTAACGCTATACGGCAACACAGCACCATTATCATCATGCTCAAAACATGGTATAAATTGCAAATATGCAAAATTGTTTTCACGGAAAAATCTGTATACTTCTTTTGGGTGGTCAATATTGATATCATTCAGTAATGTCAGGATATTATAATTAACCCTGTGCTCATTCATCAATCGTATTGACCGCATCACCATTTCAAAAGTTCCACTACCAGCATTATTATGGCGATAGTTATTGTGCATTTCTTCTGGTCCATCCAGACTTATCCCCACCAGGAAGTTATTATGCTGCAAAAACCTGCACCACTGTTCATCAATCAATATGCCATTAGTCTGGATTGAATTTTCAATAACCTGATGTTGTTTGCGATAGTTATTCTGTAAGGTAACTATCGCCCTGAAAAAATCAAGTCCTGCTAATGTTGGCTCACCACCCTGCCAGCAAAACGAGATGAAGTCGGCACCTGTATTAATTGCTGAGATTATTAACCTGCTCAAGACTTCCTGCGACATTATGGTGGTATTATGAGGATACAGCTGATTAACCCGCTTGTAAAAACAATAGGTGCAATTTAAATTGCACTGATACGATACCGGTTTAATAAGTAATGAAAGCGTTTTCATTATGATACTACCTGTTTACTATTATGAGTTTCTTTGCTACTGCACATATTGTTTAGATGTGATTGTTATAGTTATGATTACAGATGCATAAATACTTTCATGACATTAAATATTATACAATTTTTATTACTGCAGGGTAAACGTAAGTGTTATGCACTTATCAATTTTTTATAGATGATCAAAAAAAATACAAGCATAAATTGTGATCATTGATAATAACATGGAGAATGTCACAAAATGAGTTGGGATTCATAGCGGTTACCCATTATTTAAACATGAGAAAACAAAAATCAAAATAGTAAGCCCTATACATTCAATCAGAGCAAAACAATCATGACCTAACAAGTCAAGGAAGAAAGAATTATAGGATATAACGTTTCAATGGAAAATGAGAATTTTTGTGGAAAAAAAATAGAGAGCTATTTCCTTAAATTTATTTTGAAGCTTATACAGTGGAGGCGAGGTAATAGCAGGGTATGGCATACGGAACAGGACATTAATGGAGTGCATCACCGACCAGAATGGGAATAGTAAACAATATTCCGTACTTTCTTTTGTCACAGGCGAGCAACAAAAGAAAGTACCAAAGAAAAGTGCACTTGTATTATCAGTAATGATAGAATCAGTGCAAGCAGGCTGCGCAGGCCCTCCATGGCTGTGTGCTCGCCTGCAACCGGTTTCGCCTTCCGTCCGTGGAAGGCTACGGGAAACATACGGCAGCCGTGCACGGATGTGCGGCGCCTTTGGATGCGAGTACATGATAAGGCAGACTGCCGCAAGACTTCTCTACACGACATCGTTGTCAGGGCAGGCACAGTGCAACATTTTGTATCAAGTACTACACGCAAACTACGGAAACAACTGGTGCATGAAGTATTTTTCTTTTTTTTGAAGGCAAAACCAGCGGAGGCAGGATGCCATAGCGCCATACGGCTCGTGCGAGGACATAGCTACGAAGGCGTCCGCAGCACGAAGGCAAGGATAAATAAAAACAAGTGGCAAGGCACACCGCCGTGTGAGGTGCGCTTGAGGTGTTGGTAAGGAGATATTTAGCGTATAAATACCTCCTTACGAAGGGAAAATGCAGATAGGTTTACACAAAGTTTCGATGGGAAATTAAAGTTGACAAAAAAATGTGATGGTGATATAAAAGTGCCAGCATTAACAAATGTATATTAAAAAAATATAAACTCTTAATTTTCTGAAATTTTTTTATATATCATACTATGATATGGTAAAAAATGATTACAATTAAAAAAGATAAGAGCGGATTTCTTATAGAATCTTTTCCATATAATAATCCTCAATTTGTGCAAAAAATAAAAACAATTGCCGGGCAAAGATGGTATCCTGAGGGGAAATACTGGAGTTTTCCTGATACAGATGGAACACTTGATAATATATTGAAGCAGGCATGTGAAAAAGCAGGCATGAGAAAAGAAATAACAATACACGAATTAAGACACAGCTTTGCAACACATTTGCTGGAAAGCGGTACCGATTTACAATACATTCATGAGTTATTGGGGCATAACAACAGTAAGACTACGGAAATATATACTCATGTTAGCATGAAAAGTCAGGGTAAAATAAAAAGCCCACTAGATAGTTTGTTTGAGACAGAGAATAGAGGAGGTATAAAAAGTTGAGAGGAAGGAAAATCGAGGAGATAGAAGGTTCATCTAGAGGGATTTATATACGCAATACTGCAGATATAACACCAAAATGGAAGAATATGTGCAGTATTGCAGATATACCGGAGTTGTACGCAAGTGTAAGAAACGGCAGTACTACTAAAAAAATGAATAGCGATTTGAAAGCAATTAAAGAAAAAAACGAGATTGAAAGGATAATAACAATTGATTCCATTTTGTTCTTCGATATGGATGGAACTTTAATTGATACTGATTATGCAAATTTTTTGTCTTATAAAAAAGCTGTTCATACTGTTACAAATAATGGACTTGAGTTAATTTATAATCCCCTAAGCAGATTTAATCGTAGCTTTTTAAAAATTGCTTTACCCGACCTAACTCAAGCTGACTATGAAATTATAATTCAAAAAAAGGAGGAATACTACAAAGATTTTCTTTCTGAAACTATACTAAATCAAGAAATTGCAAGTGTCTTATTAAAATATTCAAGTACAAACAAAACCGTATTAGTAACAAATTGCAGAAAAGACAGAGCATTAATGACTTTGAATCATTTTGGACTTACTGACAAATTTGACGAAATATTTTATAGACAAATTTCTAATAATAATGAGAGAATAAACAAATTTAAAAATGCAATTATGAAATTAGGCGTACCGCCTAAATTAATTGTTGTATTTGAATCTGAAGAAATAGAAATTGCCTTTGCAAAAGAAGCGGGCATTGAAATTATAAACCCAATAATTGTTTAAAATGAGCTTGTCCCAAAATCTGTTGAAAATGAGTGGCATCTCCCGGGGCATTAGGGTATAATGCCCCAAAACAATACTAATAATAACAGGAGATACCACAATGAAGCGTAAAACAGTAATCAGAAAAAAGCAACCAGAAAAATAGTATCGGTGGGAAATGATTGGAAAGAATTAATCAAAGCACCATTATTTGAGACAGTGCTACAATTTGGGATAGCAGCATATTGCGAAATGGTAGAAGAAGAGATAACAGCACTATGTGGGGAACGGTATAAGCATCTATGCAAGCGGGAATACACGCGTTGGGGGAAGAAAGGTACCTCGGTTGTATTGGGTGGCAGGAAGGTTGCATTGCAGCATTCACGGGTACGAGACATACAGAATAATGGTGAGAAAGCGATAGCGATAGTAGAGCAATACAAAGGTAAAGAAGCACTGTCTCATCGGCAAATGGAACAGATGATTATAGGCGTATCGGCAAGGAAGTATGGGCGTTCTCTTGAAATGGGTCAGGATGCAGTAGAATCACATGCATATTCAAAGAGCACGGTGAGCAGGAATTTTATTGCCAAGACACAAGAGAAAGTGGAAGCATGGCGTACTGCAGCGATAACCACCGAGTATCCATTTTTGATGATAGATGGCATAGTATATGCTACAACAACCGTATTGGTAGCACTTGGCATTGCCAGGGATGGTACGAAGAAGGTATTAGGTGCATGGGAAGGCTCAAGTGAGAATAGTCGGGTATGTATTGATTTATTGCAGCATCTGGTAGAACGGGGATTTGATGTCACGAAGTGTTTTCTTGTGATTATTGATGGGAGTAAAGCATTACGAAAAGCAATTCATGATGTTTTTGGGGATAGTATTCTGATACAACGGTGCCATGTACACAAGGAAAGGAATGTCATTGATTATATGCCAAAGGGGCAACGGGAATCAGTAAAAAGGGCACTCAGTGAAGCTTATAGTGCCGATACGTATGATAGAGCAAAAAGGTTACTGGGTAACATTCATCAATGGCTTGCAAAAGACTATCCGCAGGCAGCACGATCGCTTGAAGAAGGATTAGAAGAAACATTGACGCTACATAAGCTTGGTGCGCACAAGAAGTTACGGAAAAGTTTGGGGACGACCAATCCAATTGAGAGTTTGAATAGTGGCATATGTACTGTAACCGGAAGAGTAAAGCGGTGGAGAAATTCTACTATGGTAATGCGATGGGTATGGAGTGGTATAATGGAAAGTGAAAGGAACTTCCGGAAGATTAACGGGCATAAGTATATTGAAGGTTGTTAAAAAATATTGCAATGTTTGATGAAAAAGTTATTGAAAAAAATAATAAGATTGCATGAATTGTATGACGAGAATGGAAATGTTATTCAATTTCAAAAAAATGGGACAAAGTCAGCGATTGAGACTTTCAATATTGTTATGAATCCTGAAATTCTCATCAAACTTGATGTTCAAGGGTATGAGGACAGGGTGGTATCAGGCGGAAGCAGGACCCTTAATATGGCGAAGGCGTGTATTGCAGAGATTAGCCTTTTAGATCGATTATACGAGGATCAATCTGATTTCAGGGATATCATTTCGCGCCTTTATGAACTCGGGTACGATTATGCCTGCAACCTGAATCAATCCTATGCCAATGATGGGCATGTGATATATATTGATGCAGTGTTTGTGAAATGTGGAGATCAAGCATGAATAGACTAAAAACGTTGTTAAAGAAATTCTTAAAGTACAAAGTCTCTCCAAAGAATGCCTTTCTTTCATATCATTATCAGCGTCACAATCAAAGACGACTTGAACATCTTGCTAGTTTAGGGTTAGATATTGCTGGCTCTACAGTACTGGAAGTTGGAGCAGGGATAGGTGACCACACAAGTTTCTTTATAGATCGTGGTTGCAAAGTTGTTACCAGCGATGCAAGGCGGGAAAATATTGAAATATTACGTTCCAGATATCCTGATATAAAGGTTTTACAACTTGATTTAGATAATCCTCCTAAAACCTTCAATGATTTGTTTGATATTGTTTACTGCTATGGGTTGCTGTACCATCTCAAAAATCCATCTAAGGCTATAGAATTCATGTCTCATTGTTGCCGAAAGATGCTTTTTCTGGAGACATGTGTCTCGTTTGGTGATGAAGATTCACTTAATACTTGTATTGAAGATGTACTAAATCCAACGCAAGCTATGTCAGGGACGGGCTGCCGACCAACCAGAAGGTGGATATATAACCAGCTTAAACAGCACTTTGAGTTTGTATATTTACCGATAACTCAACCGAATCACGAGGAATTTCCTATAGACTGGACATCGTCTTCTCTGGAACAGCTATTAACACGAGCTGTGTTTATCGCGTCAAGACAAAAAATTTCCAATGGGCTTCTATCGGAAGAGCTTTTAATGAAACAGGTGCGGCATTAACTTAGGGCATTTATACCATTAATAAAAAAGATTTCCACAGAAGCAACGAATAATTAATTGACAAACAATAGGCATTATGTCACACAAGAACAATGGAAGATAAAAAGCAAATACCTTTTCTCAGTAGCGAAGAAGAACAAGAACTTCGC
>JAKPPT010000081.1 GCA_029547205.1 Spirochaetota bacterium | reverse complement strand
TAACTATGAACGAGTCCTTATTGTATGCCCTGCATCGCTATTGTATCAATGGCAGTATGAATTGAAAAGCAAATTCAATGAAGATTTTATTATCGCTGACAGCAGGGTATATCGCAGGGAAAAGGGCAATCCATGGAAATTAAATAAATTGCTATGCTCCATAGACTTTATCAAGAATAAGCATTTTGCCGGAAAACTTTCACAGACATACTGGGATACCGTTGTTATAGATGAAGCACATCGCTTGCGGCGTGATGCAAATAGCCAGACAAAGTCATTTCAGGTAGCAGAGATATTAGCAAAAAACAGCAAGGCGTTACTTTTGCTTTCGGCAACCCCTTTCAGAGGTAAGCTGGAGGAGTTATATTATTTACTATCGCTTTTGGATAAAAATTTACTGGGGCCAATTCACAGCTTTCAGGAAAGCTATGGTGCACCGGAAGCAGATCTTACGTTGCTTAGAGATACCATTTCTAAAGTTATTATAAGGCGTACTAAATGCGAGGTTGGTGGATTTACAAAACGGCTGGCAAAGACCATACGGTTTGAACTATATCCTGAAGAGCGGGAATTGTATAACGCTACAACAGAATATGTAGCTGACCAGTTTAACAAGGCAATGCAAACAAATAACCGCACTATTGGTTTTGTTATGACGGTATTCCAGAAGCTTCTGGATTCGTCATCGTATGCATTACTATGTGCATTGCAAAAGCGCTATGAATATTTAACAGAAATATATAATAGCCATCACCATGCAATACAGAGTATGCAAGAAATAGATGAGGATGTTATTGAAGCTGAAGATGTTGACCGTATTGTGCAGGTAGAGAGTGCTGAACTTGAGAATGAAATTAATACATTGGCAACACTGATAACAATGGCGCAGGGTATTGTTCGCAACAAAAAGGGTGAAAAATTATTGCAGCTTGTACGCAAGCTTTTTGCTGAAAAACATAATAAAATTCTCATTTTTACGCAATTTCGTACCACACAGGATTATCTTGCACAACTTTTGAGTCGTTACAAAGTAGTGCTTTTTCACGGTTCAATGAGCAGGGATGAGAAGGAAGCTGCAATAGAATATTTTAAAAACGATGCAGCAATTCTT
>JAKPPT010000140.1 GCA_029547205.1 Spirochaetota bacterium | reverse complement strand
ATGCCTTCAGTAGTTGATACAGCAATTACACATCATAAAGAATATTTTCCTCAATCTTCTGATGTCAGTGTATTTGTTGCTCCAGGGCGTATCAATATTATCGGTGAACATATCGATTATAATGGTGGCACCGTTTTCCCGGTAGCTATCGATAAACATATATATATATGCGTATCACGCAATAGTGATGGCATCTTGCGTTTTGCTTCTTACCAGCAACATGAGCAAGGGGAGATAGCTATCAGCAATATGTACTCACCTGACATCAGGGATATTGCAAAACATAAGTGGTGGGTATATCCTTTAGGTGCTGCTGTTCTGTCAGATATACATTTTGAATCAGGACTTGACATTAGTTTTTATAGCACCCTGCCTGTTGGTGCGGGCATGTCAAGCTCTGCGGCAATTACTGTTGGAACGCTGTATGCGTTATGTGCTCTGCATGGCAAAAAAATGAAAAATATAGATGTAGCATTAAAAGCACAACAGGTGGAGTGGAATTTTGCAGGTGTTCAATGTGGGGTAATGGATCAAATGGCAATTATTAATGGGAGGAAAAACAATGGGCTTTTGCTCAACACCAAAACCATGGAATTTCAGTATATCCCGATTGATTCAAATGCAATACATTTTGTCCTTGTGAATAGCGGCGTAAAGCACAATTTACGCGAATCGGGCTATAACGAAAGAAGGAGTGAATGTCAGGGGGCGCTGACGCTGTTACAAAAGGCTGGATTTGCCATTAATTGTCTTTGTGATTGTACTATTGATGAGCTTGCTACTATCAAGGATATTCTACCCATTACTGAATATAAAAGGGTGTTTCATGTAATCTCTGAGAACCATCGTGTACATGAGTTTGCGCAGGAAATTCAGAAGTATAATCTTGCTAAAGCTGGTAGGCTTCTTTATCAATCGCATCATAGTCTGAGCAACTACTTTGAAGTAAGTATTCCTCTTATAGATGCAATGGTTGAATGGGTATCAGAAATTGATGGTGTGTATGGCTCACGACTTATGGGTGGCGGTTTTGGTGGTTGTACTGTAACGATGATAGCCCTGTATGCAGTTGAACACTTTAAAAAAACTATCGCTGAACGATTTGAAAAAAAAGAAGGACGAACACCTGATATATATGAATGCACCATTGATGATGGTGTACACCAGTTAGTGTAAAAAAATAATATTATTTCACTTTATTTAGTTTTTTGTTTGTTTTTTGGTATAATAATAGTGGTTGAACCACTGAACCACTAAACTGCAAGGTGGCAGTATGAAAAAAAATACATTAGGGCATTTGCAAAAAAATACCCTCCGGGAGCAGATTGTTACCCTGCTTGCCAAAAAAATTATTAACAATGCTATACAGCCCGGGGATAAACTGCCTTCCGAGCGCGATATTGCTGCAGACCTGGATGTTAACAGGGCAACAGTACGTGAAGCGCTGAA
>JAKPPT010000132.1 GCA_029547205.1 Spirochaetota bacterium | reverse complement strand
CAAATCAGCAAATTGCAGGATTTTTCAGCAATACAGTCAGGAAAAACCTTTATGTATATGGTTTTTGAGTGTACTGCAGTGCACACTGTTATATAGAATATTCACTATGTTTTAAAAATTCGCGACAGCGAAAATTGCTCTACTTGACGTTTCGCATGAATAAAGGCATAATCTATCTACTGGTTTTAATAGTCATGAGTCATATAGAGTATTACTACTCTTGTTAGACTCTATAAGGAGTTTACAGTGCCCTGCGGAAGAAAACGAAAACTTCAAAAAATTGCGACACATAAACGCAAGAAAAAGAGAAGAAAGAACAGACACAAGACAAGAAAATGATTCTTTCTATTCAGGGCTGTCCTCTTTGTTTGGGCAGCCTTTTTGTTAAATACGTGTGAATCCTTTACTATATACCAAAGTCTTGTTACAATTAATGTATGAAACAACTTATTAACTATCAAGATAATATTTTTTTTATTCAAAACTTGACTTCCTGTCTCGAAGAAGCAATGCTGCTTGAACTTAACCATGAGTTTACAGGTTCTTTGCTCGAGACATTAATTGAAATGTTGCATTCAGCGTTTCAAGAATTATATCGCCAAATAGAAATTAATGCTCAGTTAAAAGACCAGAGTGAACTGTTACGTTTGTGCGCATTAGCTGGAACCACATTTATGCGTGTGCTCAAACAATTGAGCAGTGAGGAACACGCAGAATTGATACAATCAAACAAAAAGCTGACTCACGATATAATAAAATCTATGTTAGCATGGCATGAAGAAAAAACAAACTCGCTCATGACCCAGCTGTCAAATGAAGAACATGATACTGATAAGCTATCAGGATTAAGTTCTGATGAACTTTCAGGACTTCTTGGCTAATTGCAGTTTATCGAACCATTGTTTTTTTTGTAAGCATTGCCATAGACTGTTGATATTTTGCTACAATTTGTGCTTCGAAAAGCGATTGAATATTGAGCGTATGTGAGTTAATGCGATAAATATAATTTAATGTTTTTTCAGGAGTTCCACCTTTTTTCACACGTACAGGTCCGGCATTGTACATTGCTAATGCTGCAAATTCGTTACTGGAAGTATCCAGGCAATAACGGAGATGCTTCATTGCGTATTCAGCATTGACTTTAGGATTATAGAATTGATCTATTGAAAGCGTTTCAAAAGCTTTAGAATTTAGCTGAAATAATCCTCTATCGATAGAATCTGCATTTTGATTCACTGCTCGCGGGTTGAATCTGCTTTCTTCATAGGCAAGCGCGAATGCTAAAGCTGGTGTAATTGAATATTTTGTAGCTGCTTCAAGAATTATTGCAGCAATTTCACGTGATTGTGTCAACTTGGCAAAAAAGTCTATTGTGATTTCCCGTGTCGTTTCATTGGTATAAAAATTGATAATATGATCATTGACTAAATTAGCTTCAAAAATAGAAGGAAATTCCTGTTCCTGTAGTTGTGCAAGGTTTGAGAAATTTACCGGTATATATACTGTTTCATATGTTCGTGAACATGAAATAGTTGTTACTATACAAAAAATAGTTATGAACCAGACTAATGCTCGAAATAATTGTCGAAAAAGCATTAAATAGAAACCTCCCAGGATAATTAGTGGTATTGTAGGGAGAATATCTTGAATTTTAAGAGAAATGTCAAGCTATGTCATGCTTTGGTGTTAATTGCGCATTTTTCTAAGTGTTTGAAAATGGCAAAGCGACAGAAAACTGTGAACCACGTCCGGGCTCCGAATCTACTATAATGCAGCCGCCATGTGCTTTGATAATACCCATGG
Organism: Spirochaetota bacterium; assembly: GCA_029547205.1. Lineage (GTDB taxonomy): Bacteria > Spirochaetota > Spirochaetia > Treponematales > UBA12059 > JAKPPT01. The sequence continues at coordinate 87,883 of JAKPPT010000132.1, read as the reverse complement.
AAGATGAAAGACCAATTCCTCGTCCCGACTTTTTTGTCGAAAAAAACGGATCAAAGATTTTACTTAACATGCTTTTAGGAATTCCCGGACCATTATCCTCTACAATGATGAGTGCATATTCACCAGAATAGAGTTCTATGCCAGCATGGAAATATCTGGAAAGATAATCGAGTGAAATTTCTTTTCTTGTGCATGTGATTGTAATTTTACCATTAGTAGAGGGAACTGCCTCTATCGCATTGAGTACTATATTGAAAATACTCTGTTTAAGTTGGCTTTTATCGCCTTTTATGGTTATCGGTTTTTCGTCAAATATGTATTCTACTATGTGTTGATGTTTGGTACTTGTTTCAATGAGGGGCTTAATATCGTTAATGAGTGATTGTATAGTTAATGTTTCGAGCCGAAGCGAAGTCGAGCCAGCAAAGTCAAGCATTGAATGTATAAGCTCACGTGATTGTAGTGCGATATTTCTCGATTCTTGCAAGGCTTTATATGCATGAGTGTCGGCGCTAATTTCCGATAATGCCAACTCAATGTTGCCAAGAATTCCTGTAAGATAGTTATTAAAATCATGAGCTACACTGCTGGCCATAAGTGCAAGGCTTTCGAATTTTTGAATTTTTTCTATTTTAAGTTCGACATTTTTTCGTTCTTCTTCCAGCCTACGATGTTCTTTGAGGTCAATAACGAGCTGCTCATTAGCTTGAATGAGCTGTTGGTTCAAACTTTGCAGTGAATTGTTAACTTTCTGGATTTCTCTTGTTTTTTTCTGCACTGTAGCACGTAATTGAATAATCCAAAAGCTGCTTACAATAATAAGGCCAAGTAAAATTGCAATAATCACGGTGATAGTTGTTGACCATTCCTGTTTAACTTTTACTGAATAAGATAGTCCAAGCCACTTCTGGTAGATTTGTTCGAGAACGCCGCTCTTGTATGCGCGCTGAAGCCCTTTTTGTAAAATTGATAAAACAATTGCATTACCTTTGGCAACTGCCATACAGTCTTTGCCTACATAGAGCGGTTCACCAATTTTTTTTATTACCTGTTGCAAGTTATTTTTATAAATATGGTAGAGAACTATTTGTTCATCGCCAATATTAGCATCTGCTTTACCTTGAGCAACGTATTCGATTGCTGTTTTAAAATCATCGGTGTATATCCATTCAACAGGAATATTCTGTTGTTTTAAGTACTCAATAGCATAATCTCCACGCTGTACTGATATTTTTTTATGTGCAAGATCTTGCACTGTAATAATATCAGTTCGATCGCTATGAATAAAAATTGATGCAGGTACAGAAAAAACTTCATCGGTAAAATCAAATAGTAATTTTCGTTGCGGACTTTCAAAAATGCCCGTTAGTGCATCGGCTTTTCCGTTGAGTACAGTTTGCTGGGCTGATGCAAATGTCATTGGTTTAAAAACAGGAGTAAAACCAAGCTCTGTTCCCATCCAGCGGATCAGTTCAATTGCCATACCGGTATAATCACCGCGTTCGTCAGAAATAAATTCGAAGGGTGGGTAGTTAATCTGGCCTACAAACACAATCTCCATATTGTTTTTTTTAAGCCAGGTTATCTCATCGATATTAAGTGATAACTCAGCTTTTGTGCAGCCAGTAAAAAGAGCAATCACAATAAGACAAAGCAGAAAAGACTTAAGACGCATACTAAGTATTGTAGATGTTTTTATAAAAAATGCAAGAAATTTTTTTACTTACGGCTCGTATGAACTTGGGTGGTTATGCAAGTTTTTGGTTCATAAAGAGACCCCTTCATAGTTTTAGAGCCGCTTATTATTCCACGCTTCAGTCCCAAATTTTGTTTCTTGCAATATTCGTGCTCGTTCAAGTTCTTCATGTGTAAGAGAGCCCTCAATGAGCGGTTCTTTAAGCAGTCTCGCAAAACCTTGAATAAAGCTTTTTTGTACGGTTTCAAAGCTCACTGATGTTCCGAGCAATGCACATATCGATGTAACCCGTTCTTTAATATCCGCTATCAGTTTACCTTTAAGCTTTTCATTAGGAACTTTGAGCAATGTGAACATAGTTTCAGGTTCTACTGATATTAGAATGGTTCCATGTTGGAGAATACAGCCATATTTTCGTGTTTGCGCATTGCCTGATACCTTTTTGTTGTTAATTATAATATCATTGATTGGTGCGAATTCTGCTTGTAAGCCAAGCTCATTAAAACCATTGATTACGCCTTGCAGGATGCTTTCGTAGCTTTTCAAGATATCGTGACAGGCAAGGTAATGAGTTTCGGGTATCACAATTGAGTAGGTGAGTTCATCTGCATGAAAGACAGCTCCACCTCCCGTTATGCGGCGAACTATATCGATATCCATGCGTTTGCATGCTTCACGGTCTACTTCTTCCTCAATACCCTGAAAGTAGCCAATAGAAATTGCATGTGGCTGCCATCCATAAAATCGTAATGTCGGTTCTACAGCATTAGAGGCAACCATCTCGAGTATTGCTTCATCAACACTCATATTCCAGTAAGCACTATTGAATCCAGTAGTTAATAATCTCATTAACAATCTCCTTGTGATACCATTACCTCTACAGCTGCTGTTAAATCCTCTGGCAATAATCCATACACAGTCAGTTTAAATAGGTCGATACCTTTTGTAAACCAAAAACCAATGTCTCGTACTGGTTTCCCAATAAGGTACTGTTCGAGTTCATCAAAAGCATCCTCTGGATGAGCAAAAAAATCTCCGTTAATGGCAATATCTTGAATGATGGAGTCTTTGGTTATTGGTTGTTCTGTTGTAAGTTTTAAGCGCAACAGTTTGCTGCCTTTCCCTTTCCCGGTAAATGTATAGGTTTTACTTTGTGCCATTACTGCGCTCCTTTACGATTAGAGTATTTTTATTTAATTAAAGTTCCATCAACCTATGAGGTAACTTGCTGTATTGGAAAGCTTTGCTGCGCATGATAACTCGTACGTGCAAGTGGTGCTGCTACAACGCTTAAAAATCCTTTTTCGTATGCTTTTTGTGCCAGGTCATCAAATTCTTGCGGAGTATAATACTTTTTAACCGGCACTTGTTGTTTTGTCGGCTGCAGGTATTGGCCAAGTACTAAAATATCGCAACCTGAGAGGCGCAGTATATCCATGCTTTCTAGAATTTCTCCTGTGGTTTCTCCAAGACCTACCATGATACTCGATTTAGTAAGAATTGAGCTTTTTTGTTTAATTTCTTTGAGTGTTCGTAGAGAAGCCTCAAGGGATGCTCGAGAATCTCTGATATGCTGCAGCGAAGGAACCGTCTCGATATTGTGTGCAATTACATCGGGTTTCTCCTTGAGAATCGTCTCAAGCTCAGTACCATAATAATCGGGAATGAGAACTTCAATTTTAGTTTCTGGGGAGACAGTATGAATGGCCTGTATGCATGCAGCAAAGTGTTCTGCTCCACGATCTGGCAGGTCGTCTCTGTCAACACTGGTAATGACTGCATACGTTAGTTTAAGCTTGTGAATAGCTTCTGCGAGTGCTTGTGGTTCATTTTTATTAACAGGCCTTCCTGTTTTTTGTGTGCTAACAGCACAGAATCTACAGTTTCGCGTGCAGATATCACCAAGAACCATAAAGGTTGCTGTGCCACAATTCCAGCATTCCGATTTGTTTGGACAGCGAGCTTCTGTACAAACGGTAGCTAATCCGAGCCCCTTTATGAGTGTATTCATTTCCTCAAATCCATGGCCATGCGGAATTGGTACTTTTAGCCATGCGGGCTTCTGTGCTGGTAGATTCATAATTATTTATTTCCTCATTGGGTTAGGTATACTACTTTTACCAAGCATGGTAATAAATGCATTGGAAAGGTTTTTAATTTCATCAAGGTTGCGAGCCTGAAGTAAAGCTACTCGTACAACAATAGCTTCAATAATGACATAAAAAAAATCAATAGCAGATTTAACCTGAATATTGGGATCAAACTCTCCGCTTTTTTGTCCAGCTATTATGATTCCTGCAAGGAGATGTCTGAGTCGAATGATTCTTCTCCTGACTCGTTCTGCTGTATTAATACCTGCTTTTGAAAGGTGTTGCAAATAGTCAACAATAATCTGTAATAATTTTGAATTAGCCTCGCAGGTATCGATTATCATTTGTGTTACGGCTTTAAGCTTTTCGGTATTCGTATAAGAATTGTGGGCTATAATAGCTTTTAGTTCATTTTCAAGTGATTCGGTAAAACGTTTGATGCTGTATATAAAAATTTCACGTTTGTTTTTAAAATAGATATAGAGAATAGTGCGGGTAATGCCGCATCTGTCTGCAATTTTTTGATATGTTGTATCAGTATACCCTTCTTCAACAAAAACTTGCAAAGCTTTTTCCAGTATTTCATTGCGGCGTTTGTCATGTTCCACAATAATGGACATATATCCCCCTTTTTATACTGTACATAATCTAAATTGACAAGTTTTGCGTATTGTGTCAAGAGTGTTTTAAGAGGCAAATGGCCGGGCAGTTGCAATAAATTCCTGCAGAGCTCTTTCAAAGGGGGAAAATAATCGGACAATTCCTTCAGTATCATTGTCTTTTGCTGCATATTCAATATCGCGAGCAAGATTTCCAAGTTTTTTAGCTGTCATATTCCATGATGCACCTTTTATCGAGTGGGCGAGTTCTCGTACCGCTTGTATATTGCCTCCATTAAAGGCTTCCATTAGCTGGGAATACTGATCTTCAATTTTTTTAATAAATCTGTTGATAAGATTTTTTACAGTATCTTCGTTGTCGAGGAATGTCGCCAGTAGTTCATGATAATCAAATATTTCTATAAACGGTGTATCCGCACTTTGCGTGATAGGCATTTCTTGTTGGTTTTCTGTGTTTGGAGCAATTGAGTTTGTTGATTTGTTGCTCCAGAATCGAAGCATAGTTTCTAAATCTTTACGTTTAAACGGTTTTACTAATACATCATTCATACCTGCACGGATACACTTATCATGTTCACCTTTGATTGCACTGGCAGTTATGGCAATAATAGGTTTTGAAAAACCCAATTCGCGAATATGCTTCGTTGCTTCATAGCCGTCCATCACCGGCATAAAAATATCCATTAAAATGATATCGAAAGGTTTTTTTTGTGCTTTTTCAACGGCTTCTGCACCATTATTTGCAATTTCTACAGTGCATCCGAATTTTTCAAGCAGGATAGTGTAAAGTTCCTGATTAATAGTATGATCTTCAACAAGCAGAATTTGGAGTGGCAACTCATTTGATTCTATTTGTTCGAGAGCAATTTCAATATCTTTTTCTTCAGGAGACTCGAGCTCTGTAATTTCCGTAACAGCTTGTTCTATTGTATTAAAAAGATCTTGAACATTGACAGGTTTTGAGATATAGCCATTAAACCATGTTAACAGCCTCATTTTTGATTCCTGTGCGCCTTCTCCTTCAGGGATAAGCAAGATGAGTGGTATGGAGCTTGTTGTTTTTTCACTATGGATTTCTGCGGCAAGCCTCCATCCATCCATTCCTGGCATATTCTGATCAATGAGACATACATCGACAAAAGGTATCTCATTATCCTGTTTTGCCTTTAGTATTGATAGTGCTTCAGTACCGGACGCAGCAAGTAACACTTTAGCGCCCATATGAGTAAGTAGCTTGTAAAGCCAGCTGCGGGATACGGTATTATCGTCAACAATTAGAATAGTATGTTCAGTTGTAAAATGTAATGGTTCAAGTGCATGACCATATGGTACAGCTTCTATTGGTATGGAAAATCCAAAAATAGACCCCTGTGGTTTATTGGGCTCAAAAAAAATAGTACCTTTCATTGCTTCAACAAGATGTTTGCTAATTGCGAGCCCCAATCCTGTGCCACCATGGGTTATTGCTCCAGCATTTGCCTGGGTAAAAGGATTAAAGAGTTTTGGACGCATTTCAGGGGGCACTCCTGTGCCGGTATCAGTAACAGTACAGGTTAAAAAGTTATTATTATATGTAGCAGCAATAACTATCTCACCTTGATGAGTGTATTTAACCGCATTTTTAAATAAATTGACAATTATTTGTCTAATGCGGCCAGGATCCGCTCTGATTATCCTGGGAACTGAATCATCAATATCGATAATGACTTCCAGATTTTTTTTATGAGCATCCATCACAATTAGGCTTATAGATTGGTTTATTATTGATCGTATATCAAAATCGATATATTCAAGCTGTAATTTACCTGCTTCTATTTTAGAAAAATCAAGAATATCATTAACCAGTCCTAAAAGAACATCAGCTGAAAATCGAGCGGTGTGGATGTATTCTATTTGCTCTTTATCAAGCCTTGTTTCTTTAAGCAATTCTGTCATTCCAAGTATGGTTTGAATTGGTGTGCGAATTTCATGACTCATATTTGCAAGAAACTGGCTTTTAGTGAGAGTAGCTTTTTCTGCTTCTTCTTTAGCTGCAAGCAGGGATTTTTCATGAATTTTTTGATCGGTAATATCGAGGAACGTGCAATAAACGAAGCGCTGGAAACCTGAGCTAACACCTGTATTAGTGCATCGTACCAAATTCATTGTTATACGGATCCAGTGTTTATCTTCAGAGCAAAATCGCAATTTGGCTTCAATTGTTGTGTTGCTTATTTTTTCTGCTACGAGTTCGGTAAAATAATATGTATACTGGTAAGGGTCATAGTGTTGCAGCCATTCAAAAAATGGAATCGAAATATCTTCAGGTTTAGCATTTGCAAATTCTAAAAGAAAAAAGATAAAAGCATCGTTCCATTGATATATAATACCCTGTTCATTGAGTATGATTTGAGGAACGGCACTTTGCTTAAATAGTTCTTGAAAAATATCCATACCAATCCTGATATATTAAAAATTAGTTTTAAGCACTTCCAATGTTTTCTTAAGTATTTGTTCTGGTTTTAGAGGCTTTACTAGATATGTTTTTACACCATACTGAAACGCTTTCATTATTGCTTCCTTTTGGGAAATAGCAGAGAGAATAATAATGGGTGTTTCGATATTTTTTGAACGTAGTAGGTCCATAACCTGAAAACCGTTAAGCCCTGGCATTCTCAGATCAAGAAATATAAGATCAAAATCCTCTTCTTCAATATTTTTTAGGAATTCATCCCCATTTGAAAAAAATGTTATCTCTGCATTAACTGATGCAAAGGTTGTTTTGATGAGTTCCTGTATAACAAAGTCATCATCAACAGAAGCAATATGGAGCCGTTTGGAGGAATTATTTTTGCCCTGTTGCTGTGCATCCAGTTCAAACTGCATGAGAATATTTGAGGTTTTTGCTGTATCGGGGGATGCTTTTGAAGTTATTATTGATTCAAGCTGTTCTTCCCCAGCTTTTGCTAGTGATGCGCTGTCAAGTGCATATTCAAGTGTGGAAACTACCTCTATACCAGTGTAATCTGGATGTCCAAAAATAAATTCTTTTAGAAAATTTGATGTGGAAATAATTTTTATATTTTTATTGATTGCCTGTGATGCTTGCATTATCGTATTGAGCAATTTTTCCAAGTTTGGACCATCGATAAATGAAAATTCCATTCCACTGAGCAGTACTATCACATATGGATTTTGTATCGTATAGAGTTCGAGCAGTTCTTTTATTTTATAAAAAAGCAAATCTATTTTATCAGTATTGAGTCCCTGTGATATCTCTATGAAAATAATGGAATTGGTAACATGCGCATCAATCTGACAAGGGGTAGAATCAATGTCAAATGGTATACGTGTGAGCTCAGTAATCGTCTGGAGAAAAGCATCGATTTTGAGTGGTTTCATAAATACTTTTTTAATATTGTAAGGAACAAGTTCAAGGAGATTATTACGGTCTATTTTGTTAGCCAGTAAAATAACAGGTATTGAGCTTGTATTTGGGTCTTTAGCTTTTTCTTGGAGTAATTCTTTACAGGATAATCTGCTCAAGTGGAAATCCAGAATTATGAGATCTGGTGGGTTGCTCCGCATTTTAGCAAGGCCCTCAACGCCACTGACTGCTGTTTGGGGGAAAAGTCCGCGTTTTTTAAAAAGATCGGATAAGTATTCTCTGATCAGGTTGGATTCATCAATGATTAAGACTGATATGTTGTTCATATGTGTGCATCTGCTCCCTTTTGCAGTATAGCACAGTATGAACAGGTTTGCATTAAAAATTGTATTATTTATACAATTTTCCGACATATAATTGTGTGAATTATGATTAAAAACTGCAAAAGTTATTATATGTTTCAAAAGTAGTGTTGAAAAATGCTAAATGATCACAATATGCAAAATTGTCGATTGTAATTGTCGAAAAATAGTAGTATAATTTTAAGTAAATACATATATTCTGCCGATAAAGCTAGAGAGATTGTGCTATAATAACGTTGTATTATATTAGCTCACGTATACTTTATTGTATGCCTGATATATGGGAAGAAATTTTTGGAGGTTTTTATGAAACGATTGCTGGTAGGAATAATAGCTGTGTTTATGCTATTTACAATTTGCATAGTCAATGCTCAGGAGCAAACACCCCCACCGGTTTCTGAGCCTCCTGCTTCCCCTCCAAAACCAGGGAATACCTATAATCCTGCTCTTGGTCTGGAAAACTGGCAGTATCTTTACGATATTAATGGTTTCAAACCAGGGAAATATAACCTGATCATCCGTGTTATTGATAGTGCAGGAAATATCTCATTTGGCGGTCCTTTCAATATAATAATCGATCCGTTATCAGATCTTCCTATTGCACAGATCAATAACCCGCTCCCTTTTATGAGAATAGGCGGCGACCTCAATATTGTTGGTACCTGTGTTGATGATGATGGTGTGCAAGAAGTGCAAATTCGCATTGACAATGGCGATTGGATAACCGTCAAGGGAAAAGAGTACTGGTCTTATTTTCTTAAAACTAATGATATGCCAGATGGTGTTCATACTATTTTTGTTCGCGGAATAGATATTAATGGACTCCCTGGTTCTGTTTCATCAGTGATGTTTCATTTGGATCGAATGAAACCATTACATGAGATTGGCAAACCTGATTTTGGCAAGCTGGTTTCTGGTACTTTTGCAATTGAAGGTTCTGTAACCGATGCAAATGGTATTAAAATAGTGCTCTATTCAATTGATCAGGGAAAAACTTGGAACAAACTTGCGTACAATCTTGATAAAAAGACTAATAGAGCCTCATTCAAGTTGCAGCTCGATAGTAAAAAGTTTCCTGATGGTCCAGGAGTAATATGGTTTAAAAGTGAAGATAATGTCGGTTCCACAGGAGTCGCAGTATTCCTCGTCTATGTTGATAACACCCCTCCAGAAATTGCAATTACAGCCCCTGATGAAAAAATGAACGTAAATGGCGAATTTGTCATTGCAGGAAGAGCATTTGATGCTGTAGGTATAAAGAGTCTTGAATGGTTTTACGGAAAAGAAACAGGACAGATAGAACTTGTTCCTGGTAATCCGTATTTTATAAAAAAACTTAATGTTGGCAATGCTACTGGAAAAATAAGTGTAACATTTAGAATAACTGATATTGCAGGCAACGTACGAAACACAACAATTACAAGAACCATTGATGCTTCGCAGGATTTACCGTTACTTACGGTAATGGCACCAAAAGCTTCTGATAAGCTATCGGACATGTTGCTCATTCAAGGTTTTGCCCGCGATGATGATGGTGTTGCAAAAATAGTCTGGCAGGTAGATAAGAATCCAGAACAGGAATATGTAACAGATGGGTCATTTGCAGTCTCTACAAACAATATGAGCTTTGGTGCTCATACACTGACGGTTTGGGCAGTCGATGTGTTTGGAAAGCGGAGTAATCCAGCTGTCATACCCTTTACCTGGTATGGTGCAGGTCCAGTAATAAGTCTATCGCAGGCAAGTGACTTTGAAGGACAGAAGCCATTTGTGGAAGGTATAGAGCTTGCTACGGTTGATGGAAAAGCTGCGCTGTCGGGTGTAATAAAAGCAGAAAATCAGCTTGTAAAAGTTACCTATGCAATAAATGGAGGAACACCGGTTCCACTGACTGTGGGAAAAACTCCTGGTGATGCAGCATTTACGCTTCCACTGCCGCCCCTTTTTGGTGTGCTTACAATTGAGATACAGGCAGTAGATGCTGCTGGAAAAACGGGAATACTCCGTGTTCCTGTGTATGGCAGCAACTTTGCCCGGTTACGGGTTGGGCCGCTCTTAGATTTTGCTAATTCCGATAGCGGCGAAGTCATAGAAATTACCCAGACAAAACCGCTTGTTGGTTCATTTATTGCTCCGTATCCCGATGAACAGATAAAAACCGTAAGTCTTGAACCGGCGACTGATATTGTAAAGGTAGTACAGGAAAATAATCTTGTAAGCATTACCTTTGGTGTAGAAGGTGTTACAAAGCCGACTAAAGTAGTAGTAATTACCACAAAAAATAGACGAGTGGAATCTGGTCCTTACGTTTTCAGAACTGGTGCTATACCGCCGGCATTTATGCTTTCAAAACCTGTGTTTGGTAGCTGGCAGAAAAATGCAATAGAGGTTGCTGGCGTTATAACCGATGGATCTGTGCTTGCGCAGGCAGAAGTATCGGTTAATGGTGGAAGCTGGCAACCAGCAACAGTAAAAGGTAAAGAATTCTCATTAACTGTGCCAGATAGCGGTCTAAATGGACCTACGCTTATCAGTGTACGGGTGCTTTCAGCGACAGGAGGAGAGGCTATACAAAATACTGCTGTTATGGTTGATAACACAGCGCCAGTGATTCGAGTGCTTGCTCCCGTTGCAGGTTCGTTGACAGCTGATAGAGCAGGTGGTACCACAACGTTTGTGTGTGCTATTGATGAGCCGCTCTGGAGCATTGCTTCAGTAGAAGTCATTCGTGGCACTACAGCAGAAAAAATACAGCCTGCTTCCATTGTAGGCTTTACTGCAAATCCCACGAGTGGTGCAGTGCAGCTCCGTGTTACAGACAAAGCGGGCAATGCGAGCACAGTCAATGTCGCTCAAGCTGTTAATAAAGATATACAACCATATATACCAGAGGCCAGGGAAGTTATAAAAGCAAACAATATCGCTTTTGAAGGGGGACCTGGTATTATACTAACAGGCTCCGATACAATAGGACCTATATCATGGAGTGCTCCGCTCTTTACCAACGATACTTCAGCTTTCCCAAAAGAGCTTGATCGTGTTGTTCGCTTTACCGGTGCAGCAAATTTTTCTGTAAAGGTGAGCGGACTGGGACTCAATCCTAAAAAGCCGGAAATATTCTATGGTTTTTCAAAAGATTCAATAACGACGGCTATACCACTCAAAGCATCTAAAACTGCAGGAGAATTTGAGGGAACCATTAAATTACCGTCACAGGCTGATGGCCGTATTACACTTTGGTTTAGAGCTCTCGATCAGGATGGGCTGGAATATATTACTCGCTGTGAGATAGAATACGATTCCACACCTCCTCAGCTGACGCTGGTTAGCCCTGGAACAAGTGCTAATCAAACCTTTACCGTAGCGGTGCAGGCTGATGACCTTTTTGGTATTGCAAAACTTTCCTATAAAATTGGAACTGAATCTGGTGATTTTGAACTTACACCAGGAGGAACTATTGGCGTCAAAACGGTATCGTTCCCTGCTAAGACTACAAATCTCGATGTAGTTATTACAGCAATTGATGGCAGCGGCAATAGAGCTGTGCAAACCTATAAAGTTGCGCTTGATCCTGCGAGTCTTGTTCCCGACATCAGACTTTTGACACAGTTTGATGGGATTACCCTTACACAAGATATGCCTGTTATGGTTTATGCGGTAAGCAATGCAGGTATACGGTCAGTGTCAATCGGACTCGATGCGGCTGCTTTTGGAGCAGAAGGTGAAGGTCCACTCTTTATTATCAATCCTGGGGCAATCCCTCCAGGAAGACGTACACTGTCGGCCGTGGCAGTAGACAGTCTTGGCAATAGTTCAAAAAAATTACAGGCAACATTTATTCGTGGGGGTGATGAAATTAGTATTGCATGTAATGCAGTAAAGACTAAGAACGTACCTACACAGTTTGTACAGGGAATGCCAATTGTTCTCGCTGAAGGTACAACCCTCGAACTTTCTGTGGCATCTGCAATTCCGCTAAAAGTGTTTGAATATCGGTTTAACTCGGGTGAATGGATTAAAGCAACGTTACCATCTAAACCATCAGCAGATGGTTCGCTTGCACTATCAATTCCGCTTACCGTTAAACTGCCCTATGGACGTGTGTTAGTTGAAACACGTGCAGAAGATACAGCAGGTCTTGTAACGATAAGAAATACAGTGTTTTACAGAGTGGCTCCTGAACAAACGCAGGGGGTAGAAGATAAAGAGCAAATATACCTCATAGATGGCAGGTTTAGTGAGAGTAACGTACTGCTCTGTAAACCTGGCGATACAATCCGTGCATATTTTAATGGAAGGCCAATCAAATCAGCTGTGCTTTCTCCTCAAGTACCATATTTAACTGTGAACTTTGAAGGCAACATCATTACCATTACCGCCGATGGAGAAGGCATTGGTCCGGAAACTAAACTCGTTGTTACCACAGTTGATAATGAAAAATATGAAACACCAGTATTTACAATTATTAGTGATGCAGAAGCACCTCAAATAGCTCTCAACGGGAGTGAAGCGCCGCGCTGGGTGAAAGATCGGGTTCAGATTCTGGGAACGGTGAAAGATGCTAATGGCATAAAAATACTTGAGTACAGCATGGATTATGGCGAGACGTGGCAGACAACTCCGTTAAGCACAAAAGCAGGCACCGAAAGTCCGATCAATGCAACAGTATCTTTCCCCGGTCTGGTAGACGGTGGATATCAGATATGGATTCGAGCTACTGATAATGCTGGAAGAACTTCTCTGGCACTGCTGCCAATCGTAAAGGACACAAATCCACCCACTGTAATAACTGTGTTACCGAAAAATAACGAAGAAGTGAATGGTTTTATATTGCATGTTCTTGAAATTCAAGATGCAGGTGACATTGCTAAAGTTGAATATTCTATTGATGGAAAGAATTGGGATATAATTGAACAGGACAAATGGTATCCGAGAGGATATCTTGAACCATTACCTGCTGGCAAAGGTGCGGAAATACCTCCTTTTGCGGGTTATATTATCCTTGAACGCATGCTCGATCTTGGTCTCCTCAAAGCAGGTCCAGAACTTTTAGCCTATCGTATTACCGATAAAGCTGGGAATCAAACTGTTTACTATCCGCTTGCAAAAGATAATCCTTCATTCATTGTTAATATTGATGCTGATAAACCCATAGTCCAGGTAAGCATTCCTGGAGAAATGGAAGTAATGCGAAACGATTTTGTTGTATCAGGCATTGCGTATGATGATGATGGTGTAGCATCGATTGCATGGCGCATAGATGGTAGTGACTGGCAAACTATTGAAAATGCTAACAGCTTTTCGGTTCCATTCAAATTGCTTGAAATTGCAGATAATGAGCATACATTCGAATCTTATGCAGTTGATATTAACGGTGTCAAAGGTGAAATTGCAAAACGTGTGTTCCGTGTGAGCCGAGCAGAGCCTGTTGGTGAACTAATTGAACCATACAATGAAACAGTACGAGGAGTAATTGTACTTAAAGGTACAGCATCGGACGCAAATGGTATAAAAGAAGTATGGGTGTCCTTTGATAATGGTAATACCTACAATAAGGCAATTGGTACTACTTCCTGGACATATTCATTAGACACTCGAATTCTTAAAGACGGTGTTCACAGTATATATGTTCGCATACTAGATAACTATGATACTCCAGGTTTTGCTGCAGGTCTTGTTTCGATTGATAACACTCTACCTATAGTCAGTCTGGATACGCCATTTGATGGTTCTGAGCTTTTTGGAAGTTTTATTCTTGGTGGCAGGGTGTCCGATAATATTGCTCTCAAAAATCTTGTTATGGAAATAAGCCCAATTGGTAGTGCTACAGGAACAATAAAAGCTGAACTACCGCTCAATACGGTGTTTTCGAAGGCAGTTGATATTTCTAAGCTCGCTCCCGGTTGGTACAATCTCCGTGTAACAGCAACAGACTTTGCCAATAACGAATCCTATGTAGCAAGAAACTTTATGGTGTTGTCTGGACAGAAAGCGGAAAGCATAGACATCATTTTCCCGGTACATGGAGAAAAAGTAAGCGGATCGTTTGCCATTTCAGGAAAAGTTACCTCTAATAAACAGTATAAGCGTGCTGTTATATATTTGAATAATGAACCGTATAGTACAGTTGATATCAACAAAGAAGGATATTTTAACTTGCCACTGAAACAGGAAGAACTTTCTGATGGTTCATTGAGCATTCGTGTAGAAACCAGTGCAGAAGAAGGGACAGTAATAAAATCAGAAACACGAACAATACTGTATGAACAGAATGGTCCATGGTTAACTATTGATTCTATTTCTACAGGTGATTTTATTACAGGTAGGCCATATGTAACAGGAACTTGCGGATGGGATACGCCTGTTGCTGATAAAACAGATAAGCAGGCATGGGCTCTCTATCAACAGCAGCTCAAAGAAAGAACTCCTATAAAAGTTGAATATAGCTTTGATAATGGCCGAACCTTCATGGAAGCAAAAGGTGTACCAGCTTATAAATTCCGTCTTGAAACACAGGATTATGTGAATGGTGAGCTTCGGATTCTTATCAGAGCAACATTTGCGAATGGTGATTATGCAGTCCGCAAGGTAAATGTAACAATTGATACAAAAAAACCTGCTGTCACGGTAATAGCGCCAGAAGAAAATGTACGATTGAATCAAAAAGTAAGTGTAGTAGGAACCGCTTTTGATGAGAATGGCCTTAAAGAAGTAGGTGTTCTCATTCGAACCGGTGATAAAGCTGCATATTCTGTACCAGGGTTTATTCAGGGATCGTATTTCGATGCACATGTACTTGGCGCTACGAGATATGAAACAGGTTTGGGGTTATCATTCTTTGATGATAACGTTAAACTGCAATTTGCGCTTGGTCAGGGCTTTGATGCACGTCCAACATGGGACAACATTTTTGGAATGATAACAGAAAATACACCACCTGCTGATATTTCACGGTTTGGCGGTTATGTGCTTGGCTTAAAGCTTCTTGCAAATATTGCATATCTGCCATTTGGTTACTACTTTGGTCCGGATTGGGATTTCTTCTCTATGTCGTTTACAATGGGAGCTAATTTTACATACTTTAGCATGCAAAAGGATATTGCTAATATCTTTAGCCCACCGGAAGGACGTTATATTATACTTTCATCAATTCTTGGACAGTGGGAATTTGCAAAAATTACATTCAAGGACTGGGTAGTGTTAAAGAGCTATGCGCTGTATGTAGAAGGTTCATTGGTATTTATTCCATCAGAAGCATCAACAAGACTAGAAGAACTTGTTCGGCCGAATATCGCGTTTGGGCTTCGCATCGGATTATTCTGATATTTAGAAATTAGTCCACTTTATAATAGGCAGTACAGCAAATTGCGGTACTGCCTTTTTATTTGCTTTAGTTATTTTTTTTGAACTTTATTGAGAAATGCAAGGTCTTCGAGTAATCGTGATTCAGAAGGAGCAAATGCTAATGCGTTCATAAGAACTTCTCTTGCTGCATCATAGTTTTGATTATTAAAAAAAGCTGCAAATCTATTATGAACTTCGGAAACCCAATTTACGTAAACTGTTTTATAGAGGTTTGCAAGTGTAGAAAATTGAGGATACTGTTCAGCAACCGGTTTGAGTTCCTGCCAAGCCTTAAACCAGCCTTCCTTTTTCTGTATTTCATTAATACGTACAGAGTAGAGATACACTAAAGCCTGTTCAAACTCTTTTTCGGTAATAGTTTTATCTTGATACAAATTGAGAATGAGAGCTTTTGATTCCTCAAATGGACGTTGAGAAAGCGTGTTAAAAATATTTGCAACTAAAAGCTGATTGTGGATGTTATCAATAAACGGAGAAGTTCCAAATCGATCAATAGTGTTTTCTAGCAGTTCAAGTGCATCAGTATATTTTTTTTGATTGATGAGGACGCTTACAACATTGTTGATGCGTTCAAGAACAAGTATACGGTATTGTTCTATAGGATTAAAATAGTACATTGCAACAGCTAGTTTAAGCGCAGATGAATAGTCTTTTCGGTTTTCAAGTAAGTATATTCTATTTGATGCAATCGTCGCAATCATTATTTCGGGACTTATCATTTCAGCCGTTTCATAGTTGGCTTTAGGTGTATAAGCATACGATTGTAAACTTTGATTAGTGCTTCGTATTGGGCGGGGAGAGCCTGGATCCCAACCATAGGGGCTTGTTGTTTCTACTGTAATTACCTGGTTTTCTGCCACGGTAACTCTGCAGAACATATGGTTTTCCGTGAGATACACTGTTACAGGAAGCCCAGCTTGAGTAGCTACGAGGTAGAACAGCACGGCTGAAGATACACAATTGTATGTTCCCATAATGAGTGCTTCATGTAGAGTAGTACTGGTTTCCTGATACCGAATAAGAATATCTGGATATAGAATTTCAAATACTTTGTTGCCGCGTTCATAAAGTTCTGGTTCATCTTCGCGTAATGCTTGGGCTTTTTTGAATAGTTCTGTCAATTTTTTCATCCCAAGATTCCGTTGTTCCGGGTTGGATGATGAAAAAATAAAACCAGCATAAATCAATCTGTCGGGATCAGGAAATGAAATAATTGAAGATAATGCTGATAGATATTCATCAGGTGATAAGAGCTGTTGGAATTGAGATGCAGATAACTCTGGTTGAGCAACCACAGGAAAGAGAGCAGCTAACTGAATGATGAGCAGCAATACTAGTTTTTTTCGCAGTATACTCATATAATAAGTATACTGCTTAACATACGTTTAGAAAAGATTATGCAGCGAGTATGTGCGGCAAGCTTTTAATAGTTTCACGATCTTAAGGACTTTGTTTTATTATTTATTTTATATATATTGAAAAAGATATATTATGTATGAAAATCCAAACGAGGGAGGTAGTATGGAAGTTTGGGACACAATTATTATTGGAGCAGGTGCGGCTGGATTATCTGCAGCACAATATGCGGCTCGAGCTAACTTAAAAGTACTGGTGCTTGAAGAAATGGCACATGGCGGGCAAGCACTTTTAATAGACAGGCTCGAAAACTATCCAGGTTTGCTTGAACCAGTCGATGGGTATACGTGGGCAGATGCAATGAGAACCCAGGCTGAACGTTTTGGAGCTGTTATTCAAAGCACATCTGTTGAGCATGTTATCAAGGATGGAGATAGGTTTTTGGTTAAAACCACCGATGGAGAACTTGTAGCAAAAACAGTAATTGTGGCAACTGGAGCAAAGCACAGGCATATTGGTGTTCCTGGCGAAGAAACTTTTTCAGGACGTGGTGTGTCGTATTGCGCAACGTGCGACGGACCATTTTTCAAAAATAAGCATGTTGTTGTTGTCGGTGGCGGAGATTCTGCCTGTGATGAAGCCATGTTTCTCTCTAAACTAGCAAGTTCAGTAACTATGGTGCATCGCAGGGATCGTTTTAGAGCGCAGAAAGCACTTGCAGATCGTGTACTCCATAATGAAAAGATAACAGTTATCTGGAATAGTGTCGTTAAAGAAATAAAAGGCACAAAATCAGTGGAGCATGTGGTGCTTGAAAATGTTCAGACACATGAAGTCTCTGAGCTAGCATGTTCTGCAGTGTTTGTGTTTATTGGATCAGATCCTCAGACTGCATTTCTTCCCGATTCAGTTGAAAAGGATGAGACTGGTTCAATACTTACAAACCTAAGAATGGAAACAAATATTCCTGGACTCTATGCTGCAGGGGATGTTCGGGCTACACCGTTCAGACAGGTTGTAACAGCAGCAGGAGATGGTGCTATCGCAGCACACTGTGCAGCGCAGTATATTGATGAACTTGAAGGAAAAGCATATCGCTAATGCATCGTTTTAAAACAAAATCATGTATATCGGGACACAAGTTGCTTATAGCACTGAGCAGAGGAATTCTCATAGGCATTGCAAGTATTGGAATTCTTTTTTGTTGCAGACAAAATGAGAAAACTCCATCAAGCAAGACAGAATCTCAAGCGTTAGCTGTATCAAGTCCAAAATCGCAGCTTGAGTCTGTCACAACACAGACTCAAGCTAACTACACAGCAAATAGTAGTACAAAAGAAACAGTTGATCAGACTAGCCTTAAAGCTATAGACTTTTGGTCTCTGAGCAATGAGTATTATAAAATATTTACAACTGATAAAAATACTTCAAGTGCTCAAGCAGCGAATTATGAGTGTGACGAACGCCTTAAAGCCCTGGCTCTCAAGCTCTTTGAATCGATGAATGCAGATGAAAAACTCGCTCAGCTCTTTATGGTAACCTATTTAGGGGCAGAACCTTCGGCATCATTTTTGCGATGGATTCAACAGCGTGGTGTTGGTGGCGTAAAAATATTTGGATGGAATGCGGAAAGTACCGAAGTTCTTGTGCGGAGCCTCCGGCTTATTTATAGAACAGCAGATGCTGGACCATTTCGCATTCCACCGTTTGTTGCAACGGATCAGGAAGGCGGCTGGATTCGACATGTTAAAGGTGCTACAACGATAACCCCTGGCAACATGGCAATAGGAGCGTCTGGATGGATAGATGATGCCTACTGGAGTGGCTATTACATCAATAAAGAACTGTATAAACTTGGAATTTTAATGAACTTTGCCCCAACTGTCGATCTGGCTACCAATCCTGCAAGTACGATAATTGGGCCGCGTGCCTTTTCTTATAATCCTGAACACACAGCGTATTTGGGAGCAGCATGGATGCAGGGAGCACTTAATGCGGGAGTTGTCCCTGTAGCAAAACATTTCCCCGGTCATGGAGATACGGTGTACGATTCTCATGGAACGTTGCCCGTGATTACTGTTACTAAAGAAACGCTAGATAAACGTGAACTGGTTCCTTATAAACTTTTAATTAACGAAGGGCTACCAGCTATTATGAGCGGGCATCTTGCATATCCAAGCATTACTGGCACAAAGGAACCGGCGTCGCTATCAGTAACAATGATAACAAAAATTCTTCGCAATGAGCTTGAGTTTGATGGACTCATTATTACCGATGATTTAGTCATGCAAGGAGCACTTTCAGAGGGAAATCTTGAAGAAGCATGTGAAAAAGCTATCATTGCAGGAAACGATATGATTCTCATTTCGAGAGAATTAGAACCAGATGGCTTTCTCTGGACACAATTAAAGAAGCGGTATGTTACTGATAAACAGTTTAAAAATAGGGTAGATGAATCTGTAAAAAGAATTCTAAAAGCAAAATTGCGTTATATTGGAAAAATTGACAGAACTTATCTATTAGAAATTCCTTCTGGAGGAAAGAATTTAGAAGAAAAAAATGAACGTCAATTTTTCTTTGAGCAAGCCAGTAGATCAGTAACAAAAATTGGGTCTCTACCTTTCGTGCCGCTTACAGACACAGGAGATCTTCTTATTGTAAGTCAATTCTATGAACTGACTCAAGAAGCAAAAAAAATGTATCCTGGCAGTCAGGTAATAAAAATTTCTTACCTGCCGGAATCACTCCCTGTTACCGAAGAAATCGCCGCATTTCGAGAAAGATTACCATCTGCAAAAACAGTGTTAGTATGTGTTGCAAATCAAGCATCAGCTTTTTACGCAGAAGAAGCGCTCAAACAAGGGAAAACAGTATATGTACTTTCTGTGCTTAATCCGTGGCATGTGAGAAAATTTGTTAATAAAGCTAACATTATTGCAGTATATTCTTTTGCACGGGAATCTTTTCAGGCAGGATTGCTTGCGTTGCAGGGGAAGTTGCCACTGTTTGGATCGTTCCCAATTACAGCTCTGGAGTAAATTGGGTGTGAACTGGATAACGTGTACTAAAAATCATATAAAAAGCGTTTATTCTTTTCTGGAAGCTGAAGAACCATATTCAATTAGCTGCATTACCCGGATCAAAAGAGAAACAATACATAATAATTTCGCGGCTGGTTCTCTATGCATGGCTCTCATTAATGAAATTAAAAATGATGCGTGTTCTGATATTTTTAGCGGAACAAACATGCATATCTGTGGGATACTTTACTACTCAACTGCACATATGCTTTACCCTGTGTTTTCACATGACATGGTTAACAAGCTTGGTGACACAAGCAATCGATTGCTGAGGGAAATTCAAAACTTTAGTAATTCAATTGAAGGTGTTATTGGAAAAAGCTCTGATGTGCATACTCTCGATAGATACATACCACAAGCGCGTGTGATACTTGCATATGATTTTATGATTCACACCGATAGTGGTATTCAAGAAACCGGTATGTCTTTGGATAACGAAGTGCAGTTAGAAGTAAGAAGAGCAACGATAGATGATTTACAGGAACTAACAGCTATAGAGGCTGCATATCAAAAAGAAGAAGTGCTTACACCAATTCATGAATTTAATCTTGCACTGTGCAGAGCTAACCAGCAATATGCACTGTTACATGTGCCAGTTTATGTAGCATTGTATCAACATAAAATTATTGCACGTGCACAAATAAATGGCATTGGCAGCAAGTATGAACAAATAGGCGGAGTCTTTGTAAAGTCCGACTTCAGAAGAATGCATGCAGGATCAGCAGTGATGGTAGCTCTCATGAATGATATTCGCAGTCGTGGTAAAGTACCATGTCTCTATGTAAAAAAAACAAATATTCCAGCAATTCAGCTCTATAAAAAACTAGGATTTTCTACTCTTGATCGATTTTCCATAGTCTATCAATAACATGTGCTGCAATTAACTTCTTAATAATTTATTCTCAACTTTTTATGCCACCATTATAATTGGACAAAAGTTATATAAGCTCTCATACTGGTATAAAAGTAATGCTCAGAGTTTAGCAATAAGGAGCGGCACAGATGGCTAAAAAGCTTAATATTTATAGTTCACTTATCATATCTATTGTATTAACTACAACATTGACACTGATACTTGGGGAAGTATTTACACACGAATTTAATATTTTGCTTGATGCACCCTATTATAGAAAGATTCTTTTTTACGTTTCAAAAGCCACTCATATTTGTATTGGTAATAGTTATGCAAACCATCCTATTCTTTTTTATATATTTTAAGATACGCCCAATTATGTTGTATATTAAAGATTTAGGTAACACCCAACACTATCTTAAATCACGAAAAGCAACATTGGGTATCCCCTGGTTTATTATTACAGTTACGACATCATTTTGGGCTTTGGGAACCATTATTTTTTATGCTGTCAATAATTGGAAAAGCCCGGGAGGTACACCTTTAAGCTGGGTATTAGCATTTAAGATAACAGAAGGATTTCTTGCTGGTACATTTAATGCAATTATTGTTGAAAATATTCTTGTTAATTATAAAAGTATCTTAAAAATAGAAACTATTGAACAGGGTGAACATGATACCTTTGCATCACTACGGGATATTCTTACACTTATTGCTAGCTTTGTTGCGCTTATCATTCATTTAGCATATGTTGTCCGATACTTTATCAATATTAATCCTTCTGCACAGGGACCTAAAAATACGTTCGTTTCCACAATGGTTGTTTCATGTATTCTTGGAGGAGTTTCCATTGCTGCTGTAGTGATATCACGGAGTCTTGATAAGAAACAAATAGAACTACTCAAAAATCGTATTACTCAGCTTGCATCTGTTGAATCAGTAAACCTTTCTGAACGAGCAACCATCATCAATTTTGATGCCATAGGACATATTTCGGATGCATTTAACCGTTATACAACTTCACTCGCACACATGATCAAATCGATTCAAAATTCAATGCAGTTGCTTGAAGCATCGTTTAAGGAACTGGAGCAAACTTCTGCTGATGCAGGTAGTTTTGTCAATCATTGTGTAAAAAATATTACTTCGATTAAAACAGTTATTGATGAGGAAACTGCAACTGTCGCACAAGCTGTCAATGGTATTCAAACAATTCATAATAATGTTAATCAATTACAGCAAGCTATTGAAAATCAATCTGCAATTGTTACAGAATCAAGTGCTGGAATTGAAGAAATGATAACTAATATTCAATCAGTTTCATCAAACATTGAACAGGTAAACCACTATTATGATGAATTATTACATGCAGCACAGAGTGGTAAAACACGCATTAAGGAAGCCAATAATTTAGTGGATCATGTAGCAGAAATGTCAGGGTTACTTTTGGAAGCAAACAAAGTTATTGCAGCTATTGCAAGCCAAACCAATCTCCTTGCAATGAATGCAGCTATAGAAGCAGCTCATGCGGGTGAAGCAGGAGCTGGATTCTCTGTTGTTGCAGATGAAATCCGCAATGCAATGAAAGAGCAGGCAGAAGGTTCCAAACAAGTTCTTGAAGCGCTTACCGCAATGACCACAGTAACAGAGACTGTAAGAAATGGTTCTAAAGAGATTACAAAGGAAACAGTAGGTCTTGGTGTTGATATGGCTCAGCTTAAAGATTTATCTGGTACTGTCTATACGCTTGTAAATCAGATTCATGAAACAATTACTACAATGAATGAGGCTTTTAATAGAGTTGCAAGTACAATAGCTAGAAATAACAACGCAGTTGCAACCGTATCCAATGCAGTAAAGCGATTTATAATTTGATTGAAACATTAGCAAGCACGTAAATGTTCTTACTTTTTTATAGTATTTTGTTTTTATAAAATGAAGGGGATGGCCAGGAACTATTCATGGACATCCCCGTTAAGAATTGTTTTTGCTTTATAATTTTATTTCTTTGCAGTTTTCATCAACTACGATATCTGCGTCAGTATGTTCAAGAATCCATTCAATAGAGTATGGTGCAAAGTATTCACGAAGATGGAATCTGCCACCTGCTATTTCAAAAAAACCAACATCTGTAACAACGTAGTTGACTTCATGAGCAGCGGTGAGCGGTAATGAACAGCGTCGTTTAAGTTTGGATGAGCCATTTTTTTCAAGATGTGTGGTGGCAGCGATGACAACACGTGAACCTGTTGTGAGGTCCATTGCACCGCCCATTCCTGGTACCATTTTCCCTGGGATTTTATAATTCGCAAGGTTGCCTTCCTGATCGACTTCAAGAACACCAAGTACTGTGTAATCGACGTGTCCTCCGCGGATAATAGCAAAACTCATCGCACTGTCAAAAAAAGCTCCTCCGGGAAGTATCGTTACGGGCGCTGCACCAGCATTGGTGAGGTCTTTGTCTTCTTTCCCCGGTGCAGGAGCAGGTCCGAGCCCAATGAGGCCGTTTTCCGATTGTAAAATAATGGAAACATCGTGAGGGACATGGTTTGCTACCAGTGTAGGAAGCCCAATACCCAGATTAACCACTTCTCCCGATTTAAATATTTTAGCAATTCGCTTGGCTATAATTTCTTTGTTTTCTTTATATTCAATCATTTTTTGCCTCCCTGTGCTTTGCTCATAACGATATAGTCAACAAAAATGCAAGGGCAGTGTACCATATCAGGATCGATTGAACCAATTTCAACAAGTTCTTCCACTTCTACAATAACTAATTTGCATGCCATAGCCATAAGCGGGTTGAAATTTCTGGCTGTTTTACTAAAAACCAGATTGCCTGCTTTATCGGCTTTTTTAGCTTTGATAAGCGCAACATCACCGGGGAGTGCTTCTTCTAAGAGATATATCCTATCACCTACAACAATTTTCTGTTTTCCTAGTTCGACTTCGGTACCAACACCAGTTGGCGTAAGAATTCCTCCTAACCCTGCACCTGCTGCACGAATCCGCTCTGCAAGTGTACCCTGTGGAACGAGCGTAACTTCAGTCTCTCCCTCATTCATCTGACGCTGGGTTTCAGGATTCGTACCGATATGAGAAACAATGACCCGATTGAATGCTCTTGCTTTTATGAGCGGGGCAACTCCGGTGATGCGATTGTTTTTCTCATCGAGTACGGCCGTGTCATTGCATACAAGGGTAAGTTTGTTTGTTCCCAGTTTAACAAGCTCAGCAATAATACTGTCTGGTGAGCCACACCCTAAAAATCCACCTATATGAACTACATCACCAGGTTTAACCATAGCTGCAGCTTTTGCGGCATCAATAACTGGTTTTTCTGTCACATGAGCCTCCTTACTTTTGCCTTGTAGTATACATAATATTTTAAAAAAATGCGAGGTATGCACAGTATACTATCAACCTAATGCACGCACTATAAAAAATATTAAGAACCTTTATTTAAGAATTTAAATTTAATTTGCACAATTTTATGTAATTTTGTGATATATTTACTAGTAGAATCTGATATTGTACGGAGGAGTGTTTGCATGAAACAGAAAATGTTTTTTGTTTTTGTTTTGCTTATTGTAAGCACCACGTATGTGATTGCGCAAGTTCAGGCAACTGTTGGGCTGGATGTAATGACGTTTGGGGGTGTTAAACTCTCCGATCCTGAGACAGGTGAAACAGCAAATGAAGCAAGGGAAACCTTGAAATTTCCTTTTCCCTATGGCCAACTAGCGTATAATTTCGATTTGGGTATGTTCGATATAGGCTTGGGCGCAAAAGCATATACCTTCATTGTTGTAAGTGCTATTTATCCTCTCGTCTACGCTGATGTATCACTGGGACCAGTTGTGGTGCATGGAGGATTGGGTGGGGGCTTCTTTTGGTTTGTCTCTCCATTTGGGCAAAAAACTCTAAGTGGCAATGTGTTCTTGCCCGAGGTGGGAGCGTATGTCAGGATTGGTAAGGCATTCCAGCTGGGTGTTACCTCAGTTTTCTTTATCAGTGAATCTACGGATATTGCAATGCCTTACGTTATTTGCATTAGTGGACGTTTTGTGTTTGATCTCTTTGGACATTCAGAAAAATAAGCAACCTTACGTGGTGAGGCTACCATGTGTCTCTATCGTGTAATTTGCCACAATTGAGAGGCAAATAAAAAACAGGAACTGTGAATGCGCAGTTCCTGTTTTATTTGCACCCGGCTAAGCACTTTACAGTCGCCAATAGGCGCACATCTTGCGGGTGAACAACTAAGCTAACGTTGCACTAGTTTTGGTATTTTTTCTCTCCAAACCAGATTGGGAGGAGATAGGTACCAGCCACAAAGAGTGCGAGTGTAACAAGCAATCCAATGAGAGCGTTCCAGGTTAAACCACCAGCAAGAGTACCAAAGAGCACACAAACAGCAACAAAAACAGCATAGGGAATTTGTGTGAACACATGTTCAAGGTGTGGTACTCCTGCACCTGTTGATGAGAGCACTGTTGTGTCGGAAATTGGTGAACAGTGGTCACCGAATACTGAGCCGCCCATGATTGTTCCTGTCATCAATGCAGCTGCATTTAATGTCTGTGCGGGAGTAAGTCCAGCATTTTGAGCCAATTTAATCATAACAGGGAGGCCTATTGGTATCATAATACTCATGGTTCCCCAGCTTGTACCGCTTGAGAATGAAATGAGACAGGAGAAAATATAGACAACAATTGGCATGAGCCACATGGGGAAATTACCGCCGACAACAATTTCGCTGACATAATTCGATAGTCCAACACCGCCATCAGCTGGAGAAGATTTAATAACAATACCAATTGACCATGCGAGTGTAAGAATCATTACAGCGGGAACCATTGCACGGAACCCATCGAGTAGTGCTTCTCCTGCTGTTTTTAGATTCAACAATCCGCGGATAGCAAAATAAATATACGCAAACACATTAGCAAAAATTGCTGCATACATGAGCGCCATTGAGGAATCGGTGTTGTTGAATGCTTCACCTAATGGAATTGCTTTTATGGCTTCGCCGAGTGTTGCATATTTTCCTTCATCGGTACCTACTGAGTTCATCCAGGTAGTCATCGGGAAGAAGAAAAGGGCAATAAGTATGAGTGCAAGAATAGGAATAATAAAGTCAGGAACTCGTGCGTTTGATGTTGCAGCACGTGATTCTACCTGGCTTACAACTGCACCATATTTCTCTTCATCAAAAAGGCCCATGTCATGTTGAGCTCGATACTCTGAACGAGCCATTGGTCCAAAATCTTTATGGGTTAATGTAATGAAGAATACCATGAATACAGCAAAAATTGCATAGAGATTAAATGGAATTGAACGAATGAAGAACGACAGTTCAGAAACACCAAGAGATTTGAATTCAGGCAAGTCTTTATACCAGCCCATAACTGCAACAACCCAGGTAGATACGGGAGCCATAATTGCTACGGGAGCAGCAGTTGAATCCAGTATGTATGCAAGTTTTGCACGTGATATTTTTTTTGCATCACACAGTGGTCGCATGCAGGTACCAATGGTAAGTGAATTGAAATAGTCATCAAAGAAGATGATAATTCCAAAGAGCCATGTAAACAGCAGTGCACCAGTTCTTGATTTGATTTTTTTACCAGCCCAATCACCCAGTGCGTATGCAGCACCTGTTTTAGCCAGCATTCCAACGATTAATCCTAGAAGAATGGTGAACATCATAATGCGGATATTCCAGCCATCTGCAAGTGTGTCAGCAAGAATATTGGACAAACGTGTTAACGCATAAAAGGGATTTCCTCCAGCAACGATAAGCGTTCCAGAGAAAATACCAAGAAAGAGAGAGATTATAACATCCTTGGTTATTATTGCCAGCACAATTGTAAGCAAAGGTGGCAAAATGGAAAGTAATCCATAATGGTCCATCAAGGATACCTCCTGTATTTAAGATTGTATGCATACCTGCATGATACTATTGTATAGTACTCCATATATAATGCAAGCTTTTTTTATTTTAATATGTTACTTTTTGAAAATAATAGCCATGTGTAGAAGCCTAATCTATAAAGTAGTGCAGTAGCGGTAATAACTAAAAATTTGTTATCATAAATAATGATTAATTGTATTGAGGTACCTTAAATGTTTTTCGTTGAATCGGTGATGGGCCATGATCGATACACGCTTTGCAGTGCTGTTTTGTAGGGTAACCTTTATGATTGGCATAGCCATACTCAGGATAGAGCCAATCATATCGGATCATCAATCGATCTCTACAGACTTTAGCAACAATTGATGCTGCCATGATTGCAGGTTCTACAGTATCACCTTTAACAATAGCCTTTACAGGTACCGACAAATCGGGGACTTTATTCCCATCAATGAGTACAAAATCAGGAACTATTGGTAATGCAGCAATAGCTCGCTTCATAGCAAGCAAGCTGGCTTGTAGTATGTTGATTTCATCAATTTCATGAGGCCATGCCCATGCTTGTGACCAGATAGCAAGACGCTGTATTTCTCTAAATACTTCTTTGCGTTTTTGTTCACTAAGTTTTTTTGAATCGTTGAGTATGCTTATTGGGAACTCTGGTGGAAGTATTACAGCAGCTGCTGATACAGGTCCAGCAAGCGGTCCTCTTCCTGCTTCATCGACACCACATATATACATAAAGTTTCCTTGCGTTTTCTTGTAATTGCAGCAATCAATTACTATATTAATAATAGCATACTGCATGGTGTCATGAAAATTGTGAAAAAGCTGATGGTGGTTACTACTTGTTTGGTTAAAAATGTCAAACAGATAGGTCGGCATAAAAATATATATACAAAGTATTGTGAAGCAAGTAGTATGCACAAGCTTCCTGACACTAACATGTACTTGATACTGCAGGGAAAAAAGTATAAGGTTTACTGTCATGAATATTGCATTTTTTAAGATTTCAGCGGGAGCTAACTCCTGGTTGTTTATATTACCAGATCAACTAAAAGGACAAAAGACAAAGCTTGCACCTGAACTTGCTAAAAATATATGTAACCCTGTCGAAGGACTCATGACGGCAGGTATAATTGTTCCAGAGCTAACTCAAGATGTGCCCACTATGCGAGTATACTCCCGGCATGGCATTCCGATACAAACTGCTGGTAGTGCTTGTCTCGCAGCTGCTCGCTGGTTACTCGATAATGGTCTCACCAATCATGAGCAAGTTGTCATGGAAACGTTTGGCGGGACAGTAGAAATTCTGCCTATCGATATGCATTTTCTTGGCATTGAAATTCATACCGAATCACATTTCCCTGAATTGCAGAGAAGACAAATTCCTCCTTCTTCAGGAATAAGCCCAAAGTTATACCTTGGCAGCGTCAACACCGTTTTTAATAATAATAAGGTTAGGGTTACATTATGGGATGGACCGGTTCCTGCCAGAATGCATCTCAAAGTATTTATTGGATCCCCAAACCATATACCCGAAGTACATGTAGGAATCATCAATAGGGAGACTATTAGTATTATCTGTTTTGCAATAGATCCGATCGATGCTGCTGGATTAGCACTTAAAGTGTGTATGGATAAAAATTATGCTGCTGATGAGCTTACTGTGCATTTCAAACATGAAAAGCTCATCGCACAGCATGAATCAGAAAATGCAGTCTTTGTTGGTGCGGAAGCAAAATACTCAATCAAAGGTGAATATTGGTTTCAGGAAGAACAATAATTCTTCTAAAACTAACATTCATTGAGCCCACAGTTTAGCAAGTTCCAGTATCACATCAACGGCGAGTGTCATCTCAGCAACGCTTGCCCATTCAAGCTGGCTGTGAAAATTATGCATGCCAGCAAAAATATTGGGTGTAGGTATGCCCATTTGTGTTAGCCGTGCACCATCTGTACCACCTCGTATAGGTTTGTAATGTGGTTCTAAACCGGCATTGCGCATTGCTTGTTCGAGGTATTCGAGTGCTTTAGGCGCTTCGAGCAGTTTGTGTTTCATGTTGCGGTACTGCTCTTTTGTTTCGATATGAACCTTTCCGCCAGGGTATTGATCTTCAATAACATGGGCTATATGTTCCAATGTTTTTATTCGCTTTTGCATACCATCATCAGAGAAGTCGCGGAGCAAAATCTGGAGTTCTGCATGTTCAAGTTCACCGTGAATTTCGAGTATGTAGTAATATCCAAACCATCCATCGGTTGCTTCAGGGCTTTCTGATCGGGGTAGCAAAGAGGCAAAATGAGCTGCCATGCTGGCTGCATTGGCCATAACGCCTCGTGCATAGCCGGGATGTGAGGGTTTCCCGGTAAAGGTAACTTTTACTCCATACGCATTAAAGCATTCTGCTTCTATTTCGCCTGCAGGTCCACCATCAAAGGTATAACATGCTTGCATGGAAACTTTATCGATTGGGAATGCATTCATGCCTCTCCCAGTTTCTTCGTCAGGTGTAAAAATAGCATACAGAGGACCATGAGGAACGTCTTTTTGTTCCATAAGCAGTTTTACCGCACTCATAATTGCTGCCACACCAGCCTTGTCATCAGCACCGAGCAAGGTATTTCCATCGGTTACGATAAGTGAGTCATGTTTATAATTTAACAATTCAGGAAATTCTGCAGGATCCAGTACAAGCCTTTCATTGAGCTTGATAGCACTACCATCGTAATCCGTAATGATCCGTGGATTGACATTAGTTCCTGATACATCAGCAACGGTATCAACATGTGCCATAAACCCAATTGCTGGCTTGTTTTCATAACCAGGACTTGCAGGAATTTTTGCAATTACAAAACAATGTTCATCGAGTGTGACATCGGTAACGCCGAGCGCTTTGAGTTCTTCTACGAG
Source organism: Spirochaetota bacterium (assembly GCA_029547205.1). Classification (GTDB taxonomy): domain Bacteria; phylum Spirochaetota; class Spirochaetia; order Treponematales; family UBA12059; genus JAKPPT01. The sequence goes on along the minus strand of JAKPPT010000132.1, from coordinate 58,263 downwards.
AAGTTTTGCAAGAGTCCACTGTGATTCACTTGAGGGAATTGCTTCATTATTACGGGAGCTTGTTGTTTCAATCCGAGCATATCGGATAAGTCTTTCTGTAACATCCTGTGCATGGGATGCTGTAAGTATGGTTTGCAATGGTTTCATGACAAGAGTATTGCAGAAATCGTAAAACTATGCAAGCAAGTACTTGCATAGTTCAGGATTAAGACCGATATTAATATAGTAGATTGTATGAAACATAATAAGTTTCTGAAGATTTTCATTTGCGTATTTTTCATAAGCCTGGTGGGAGAGCTAGCTCTTACGCAGGGAATTCCTGGAACACAATCGCTATACCCATTATTTGATATGCTCAGGCATCATGCTGTACCGATGCTCCTTATTAATCCTGAATCAGGGGCAATTTTAGATGCCAATGATAGTGCTGTAAACATGTATGGCTACCCGTATCCAATTTTAGTGGCTATGAATATAAATCAGATTAATATACTTTCAGACAATGAACTCAAAGCAGAAATGCAGCGAGCTACAGAAAGAAAACGCAACTACTTTAATTTCCCGCATCGGTTTGCTGACGGTTCTGTTCACATTATGGAAGTTTTTTCAAGTCCAATAACAAATCCTCAAGGACGCAAATTCTTGCTTTCAATAATCAAAGAAAAAGAGTTAAACCAACAGACATATAGTGAGTTTGAACGCTACGCTACACGGCTTACCGGTGAGCTTGCAGAGCGTGTCGCATTATATAATGTTCTCAAGGTGCGAGAAAAGATTATTATTGGTATTCTTGTGATTTGTGTAGTTTTAATAGTAATAATAGGGTATAATTTTATCACCTATAAAAAATTATCAAGCGATTTTGCAAAGCAAGAGCAAAAATATAAAAATCTTCTCATGAGTATGCAAGAAGCTTATGCTTACCATGAAATGGTATTTACCAGTGAAGGAAAGCCAGTAGATTATATTTTTCTTGAAGCTAATCCAGCATTTGAAACTATGACCGGGTTGCGTACCGATTCTATAGTCGGGAAGCGAGTCACAGAAATCATACCCGGAGTCGAACTAGAATGGATAATACGATATGGTGAAGTTGCTACAACTAGAAAACCTGTACACTTTGAGCAGTACAGCACGGTGTTAAAACGTTGGTATCGGGTAAGTGCTTTCAGTCCGGAACCTGGTAAGTTTGTAACTATTTTTCAGGATGTTTCAGAGACAAGAGCGCTTATTCAGGAACTTAATCATGCTGTAGAAGAAAAAGAAATGCTCTATCGTGAACTGCTGCACAGAATTAAAAATACACTCTTAACTATTAGCGCACTGGTATCGCTGCAGTATACTAATCGTGAAATGCCTTCTCAATGTAAACCTGTTGTGAGTCATATATACAATCAGATAAAGGCATATGCCGATTTATATGCGCTCATGCATGAAAGTGGTACAGCACAATCGGTTAATGGGAAAAAATACTTTACGTCTATTATTGAAACACTCGTGGATGGTTTCTTAGAAAGTAATATGGAGCTTGATTTTATCTGTAAGCTTGATGATGTTGCGATCAATTATCGTACTGCCAGTTCTATAGGACTTGTTATTAATGAGCTTATCACGAATGTTTTTAAGCATGCTTTTAAAGACAGGCAAAAAGGAAAACTCACCGTTTCCGGTACATACACTGATAATGTGTATGAAATAGTAATTGCTGATAATGGAGCGGGTTTTCCAGAAAATTTTTCAATTGCAGCCTGTAAAAGCTTTGGGCTCCAGATGGTAGAACAGTTTATCACTCAATTACATGGTGAAATTACAATTACACAAAATTCCGATGTACATGCTACAGATGATGGTTCAGGACCCGGCGCAATTATTACAATAAAGTTTCCCATATAACTTTATTAAAATTGTATTGTTTTATCAGTTGTTTTTGCCACTATGTTCTGTATCAGGTTCATGTCACGTATTGCATGAACCAGAGAAGCAAGGTTGTCGAGGTGTTCCTGCGCTGAGATTGCATCGGGTGATAGGAGCATGAGAATACAGTGCACGGGCTGTTTAAGTGCAAGATGTTGCCATCCTTTTTTATTAATTGCTATTGCCAGCTCTGGCTCCTGCAATTTTTTGTTTCGTGCGTGTAAAAGCATAATGCCAGAATCGAGCATAATTGGTTCCTGGAATGCTTTCGGGTACAATATGGCAGCCATATGATCAGCCTCTTTAGGATAATTTTTAAAGATCTCTAAAAGCAATGCTTTAATTGCATCCGCGATTGCTGAGTCGCTTCCAAATGATACAACACGATTGTTTTTAATACACGCATCGACTATGTACGGATATTGTGTGATTATTTTTGTGTGCGATTCACTTTTAGTAAACGCTAATATGCATGGAGCATGCTCGGATAGTATATCAGGAACGCGATAATCTGCAGGTGGCCATCCTGGATTGTCATCACAGAGAATAATTACAGCAGTCTGTTGTGGAAGTTTGTCATGTAATGTTGAGAGATCGTTTCGTGATATATATGAATATTTTATATCGGTATCAGGATTTTTGATTGATCCTCCTGTAGCAAGTGTACCAAGTGCGTACATATTCACAATTTCTGCTTTGCTGCTTTGGGCAAATGCTTTTATAAGCGGAGCAAAAACGGTAAAACTATTTTTACCAGCACGCTCAAGACTACCAAGGATTGCTATTTTAGTTATAGTGGTATTGATGGCAGAATGGTTGTAGTGGAGGAGTATGTAATATTTTTTTATTAACGAAGGTAATTTTTTAAGTAACTCTTTATCAGAGGAAATAAGCAGCGGTATTGTAGAATAAGATGGGGATTCTTGTAAAACTAATGATGAAAGTTCAATAGTTTGTGGTATTACGGAATAACCTGAGCGTATCAATTCAGCCATTGAGTAGGCTAGAATATTTTCTGCATTGGTATGTTCAGTTACCAGTGGTATAGGTTCAGAGACAGTTCCTAAAAGTTTGATAGTTTGTATCACTGATGCTGTTTGCTCAATATCATTGATTACTGCAACAGGCTTTATTGAAGAACACGTGCTTTCGTTTTCTTTATAGCAGATCGTTACAATGTATAACAGTAAGGTAACGAAAAATAAAACCACAGGCAGGTTTCCAGCAAAAATAAGATAGCCTGCCAGCAACGTTGTTAGTGCGTCTGTATGCAGTATTGTTTTAAATTCGGCCAAAGCAGCAGGCATGTTGGTAAGCTTGCGAACTATGTATATAGCTATAAAGGCTGTGCCTAAAACAACCATGTTTAGCAATAATTCAAGGACATGCATGGAGGAAAAACCCGGGATAAATACCAATGGGACAATGAGCCAACCTAATGTACAAAAACCTATATCTTCAATTGTTGTCAAAAGATTTTTAGTGCGTTCGTCTTTTTCAAATGGATTTATAATAAAATTTAGAATCCATGCCCCACCGAGCGGCATGATTTTACTCGCAGCAATAAAGCATAATCCTGCACAGCCAAGCTGTTTGTAGAGCATAGTGGTTGTATGTTTCTTACTCGTATAGGAAAGTAACACTGCAATCACAATTGTGATTATTCCTGTAAGCATTCCATGAAGTATAACGGTTGCTTTCAATAATAATGAAAACAGAGCGATACTTGAAAGCAGGATTCCATACCAGACAGTGCGATATCGTCTGCTTGTGTACCAGATAAAAATACCGCCAAGTAGCCAGTAAAGTGTTTCTATAAAATTTCGCGACAGGAAATTGAACAGTGTGTAAAAAATTATAAATATTAAAAGTGGCAACCAGCTGTCAAAGTGAGTAAGCTTATATTTTGAACTCGTGTAAGACGGTGAAATGGTAAGAAGTAAGCAGCAAATACCTAAAAGCAGCGGATTAAATAGTGCAGCTTCTTTTGCAGCTAGTGCGGTAATATGAAAATTAAATATGTGTCGTACAGAAACATAGAGAAGCGCTCCAACTGCCATGAGTAAAAGGGAACGAAAGCGAAATTTCTTAATAAGGAGTTGTGATACCACAGAAATAACAAAAAAAATACCTGTCATCATGAGCCAGGTAACAAACATATACACTCCTTCAGGAAATTATGATACAATTATTAGTATAACCGATAATTAAAAAAATAAAAGGGAATTGGACTTAAATAAAGCTAATTGGAGCATAACGTGAAAAAGATTGTAGCTGTATGCATCGTACTATTTAGTTTTGTTATGGTTTTTGCACAGGAGCATGACCTCACTATAAATATCTGGTATTTTCGAAAAGGGTTTGACACCTCATGGATTAATGTTGTTCCTGCTCCAACCGATGAAGCCTGGTGCAAGGTGGAATATCCTCGTGGTAAACGAACCATGCTGATTCGTGAGATTCCCATTCCTGGTAAAACATCAAAATCGTCATGGAACCCTCTTCCTGCAAAACCGGAAACATACACTGTTCTTATACCATTTGTAGCGCGTCAGGATATACTGGAACTTGCTGATCCTGCACTGTATCTCCGATTTATTGGACAGGCATGGGCTGTATACCTTAATGGAACGTTAATCCATAATGCAATTATTAAAGCAGGCACCGATTCATTTATAACGAGAGCAGAACGGAATGTCATACTAGCTATCGATAGAAAATTGCTCAATGATGGGGCAAATATGCTTGCCTTAGAGATTATTGGTGATCCAGGAGACAATAGAACGGGTTTTGCGCTTCGTGGGCCATATAAAATTGCTTCGTATCAAAAACTGGCAAAGGAAAATCTTGATGTTCTAGATTTAATAATGATAGCGATTTATGCGATTTTTGGTTTGTATAATATCGTTCTTTTTATATTGCGTCCTAAAGATAAAGGATATCTTTTTTTAGGAACCGCTACGATTATTTTGAGTGTGTACCTTTTAACGAGAACTTCATTGCTATTTAACGTATTTACAAATACTGTTCTCGTCGCAAAATTAGAATACTTTAGCATGCTCGGTGTACCCATATTCTTTTTTGGATTTTTTGAATTATTGCTGCAAAACAAACTCAGTAAACGCTGGTTTGTGATTTTTTATAGTACACTTGCGTTTCTAGTAGCGGGATTGTTCTTGCGAGATGAACCGTTTATTGCAGTTTGGCGTGTGCTTATTGTCATAGTAGGCTTTTATTATGTTGTTTTTGTTGTTGGCAAGACGGTTGGTAAAGATATTTTACGACTGGCTAATGAACTGGCAGAGGAAGGTATTGGCGGTTTTGCTGGTGCGTTTAAGTGGTTTTTTCTGGAAAGTGATACCGGTAAAATAATGGCTGGTACTATTATATTTTTAATAACAATAATTCTTGATACTATTCGTGCAATTAATGGTGAGTTGATTTTTTGGGCTAAGTATGGTTTTGCCTTTTTCCTTCTGGGGGCAGCATCATTGCTGGCTAGCAAGTTTATCAGCATTTATAACGAAATGGAACAGTTAAAAATAGGGCTGAATAAACTTGTTGAAGAACGTACTCATGCGCTTGCAAAAACAACAGAAGAATTAACGAGACTCAATAAAAAAATTGAAGAATCTTCAGAAGAACTTAAAATTGCAATGAAAGAAGCTGAGCGTGACTTGCGGCTGGCTTCAAGTGTTCAAAAAGGCTTCTTTATCGGAAAAGCACCGGAGCTTGATGATTGGGATATTGCTTTGCGTTATCTCCCTGCACAGAGCCTTTCGGGAGATTTTTATGATTTTTATCAAAAAGAAAAACAGTTAAAGGGTTTCATTATCGGGTCAGTATCCGGGAGGAGTGTAGCGAGCGGATTGTTGACCGTTCTAACGAGACACATTGGATTTAGAATCTTTAATGAAACGCTAGCAAAACCAATGAGTCAGTATGTCTATAATTTTAATAAGGCCCTAGTACGAGAATTCTCGTCGGTAGAAAACTTTGTACTATGCAATATGGTTAGAATAAAACCGGATGCGTTTGAATACGTCAATGGTGGAATGCCTGATTTGCTTATGATGCGTAATACTGAGATTCGAACAATAGTTCCAGAGGATTCCAGTGAGTTTAAATTGCCCCCAATGGGAAGAAATCAAATTGAGCATGAAATTAAAGTGCTCGAGGTGCCAATTACGAGTGGTGATATTCTCGTTCTCTGTACCGAAGGACTCATTGCAAGCAAGAATAATAAAAATGAAACATTTGGCATAGAAAAGCTAAAAGATTCACTTAAGAAAGCAGATAAAGAAAGCGCAGAAACTATCATGCTTTCTATAATGGCGGATTATAGAAATTTTATTACTCAAAAACGTCAGCCGTATGATATTACGTTGATTGTGCTCAGAAAAAGATAGTAATTGACGCTCTATGCACTCTTTTGTACTATTGCTTGCATGATAACGAGTGATATTTTACGAGCAAAATATTTAAAGTTCTTTAAGACAAAGAACCATGCAGTGATTGAAGGCAAATCATTAATTCCCGATAATGATCCCACAGTGCTTTTTACAACAGCCGGAATGCACCCGCTTGTTCCATATCTGTTAGGAGAACCACATCCAGCAGGAAAGCGTCTTGTCGATTATCAAAAATGTATTCGTACCGGTGATATTGATTCAGTCGGTGATAACAGCCATCTCACCTGTTTTGAAATGCTGGGGAATTGGTCGTTAGGCGATTATTTTAAAAAAGAATCGATAGCCTGGTCATGGGAATTTCTCACCGATCCAGAATGGCTTGCGCTCGATCCGCGTTTACTGTCGGTTACCGTGTTTGCTGGAGATGAAAATGCTCCTCGCGATGAAGAATCGGCCAGTGTGTGGCGTTCTCTGGGTATGCCGGAAGATAGAATAGCCTGGCTTGGTGCCGACGATAACTGGTGGGCTGCTGGGCCTACCGGTCCTTGCGGACCCGATACCGAAATTTTTTATTGGGTAGGTGATGGGCTGCCTCCTCCTGGTTCCAACAAGGGGACAGACCCTGAGCATTGGATGGAAATCTGGAACAATGTGTTCATGGAGTACAACCGTATCGATGCGCAAACGCTCAAAAAACTGCCTGCGCAAAATGTAGATACCGGTATGGGACTCGAGCGTACTATTACTGTTCTTCAGGGCAAAAAAAGTGTTTATGAAACCGAAATCTTCCAGGATATTATAAGAGCGATAGGTGAAGCCGCTCACTATACCTACGGAACTGATGCTGGAAAAGATATGTCGGTGCGCATCATAGCAGATCACACGAGAGCATCGGTGTTTATTCTTGGTGATCAGAAAGGTGTGCTGCCGGGTAACGTTGGTGCAGCATATGTACTACGGCGTCTCATACGACGTTCGGTGCGCCATGGCAGGAAGCTCGGTATCACAAAGCCTTTTCTGGCTCCAATCGCTGAGGTTGTCATCAATCGCTTTGAACATGCATATAATGAGCTTGCACAGAACCGTGCGAAAATCCTTGAAGAGCTTCCGCGCGAAGAAGAACGCTTTCTCGAAACACTTCAGAAGGGCGAAGCGGAGTTTGAAAAGCTGCTTCCAAATCTCCTTAAAAATCCTCAAAAGGTTATGTCCGGACGTCTCGCATTTCGATTGTATGACACGTTTGGCTTTCCTATTGAGATAACAGAAGAGCTTGCACGCGAACATGGACTTACCGTTAACAAGGAAGAGTTCGATGAGGCTTTCAAGAAACATCAGGAACTTTCCCGTGCTAATTCTGCAAATGTGTTTAAGGGTGGATTGGCAGATCATTCTGAAATGACAACAAAGTATCATACCGCAACACACCTCTTACATAAGGCACTGAGAATAGTTCTTGGGGAACATGTTGCTCAAAAAGGTTCAAATATTACTGCAGAGCGTTTACGCTTTGACTTTTCACATCCTGCTCCAATGACTCCCGAAGAAATAAAACGAGTAGAGGAAATAGTTAATGAGCAGATAGCGCGAGATCTTCCTGTGACTATGGAAATGATGCCGCTCGAAGAAGCAAAAAAAGCCGGAGCAATCGCCTTATTTGGTGAAAAATATGATCCAGTCGTAAAAGTATACACAATTGGTGATTTTTCTAAGGAAGTATGCGGCGGTCCTCATGTCGAACGCACCGGTGTTCTTGGACACTTTGTCATTCAAAAGGAACAGAGTTCGAGTGCAGGGGTCAGGCGAATCCGTGCAGTTCTGGAACCACACAATTAAACGTGCTGATGAGCGTTTTGAGCGATAATAAGATCCGCTAGCACAAGAGCGCTTACTGCTTCAAGTACGGGGGGGAGCCTGAGAGCAAAGCATGCATCGTGTCTTCCCTCAATAGAAAGCAGCCTGGGCTCATTGTGGTCAAACGAATAGGTTTCTTGCGGTACTCCAATACTGGGCGTTGGCTTTACAGCCACCCGGAATACAATGTCGTTGCCATTGCTGATGCCACCTGTAATACCTCCATCGTGATTGGTTGCAGTCTTTCCTGTTGCGTCGAGAATTCGGTCATTATACTCACTGCCATGCATGGATGCAGCAAGAAAACCTGCACCAAACTCAATTCCTTTAATGCCTGGTATCGAAAACACAGCATGTGCCAGAAGTGATTCGAGCGAATCGAACCATGGCTCACCAAGCCCTGGCTGTACACCTTTAATTACTACTTCGAGCATCGCACCAACGGAATCGCCTTGTGCTGCTCCTGTCAGAGCCTTTTGGCGTACGATTGCTTCATCCAGAATACATGCCGTTACGGTAATTGGTGCAATGACCAGTTTTGCAAGTGAACCAGCACAAACGAGTGGAGCAGTGAGTCTTCCAGATAGGTGTCCTCCGCCACGCGGATCATTGCAATTGTTATATTTTATTCGTGCAGCAAAATCACTGTGGCTCGGCCTCGGATGATTACTTATGTTCTTATAGTGTGAACTGTCCTGATCTGTGTTTTCAATGATAATAGTAAGCGGTGCGCCTGTAGTTTTTTCTTGATAGATACCGCTAATAATTCTTGGTTTATCGGGTTCGCTGCGATGTGTTGTGCCCGGTTTTCCTCCGCGCCGGCGATCGAGGTCTGCTTGCATATGCTCTGGAGAAAAAGCAATGCCTGGCGGTACACCATCAATGGTCACACCAATAACAGGTCCGTGTGATTCACCAAAGATCATGATACGCAAAAATTTGCCAAAACTATTCATGACAGTAATCCTCCAACAAGCATGTAGTGATTGAGAAAATCAGGGTATGATTTTGCAATTACCTCTTCAAAAGAACCACCGTTTGCAATAGTAAGATGTAGTGATGCATCAGCTGCAAGGTTGCATGCAGCGAGAAGAGCGAACATACACATTCGGTGATCTGGAGGGAGTACCAGTTCAGCGTTCTTAAAGTGCGAAATCCCCTTTATCTTTAAGGTGCTATCACTGAGTGAACAGGAAGCGCCAAGCTTTTTAAGTATTGTTATGAGTGTTTCCACGCGATTGCTCTCTTTCCCTGTAATATTTTTTAAACCATGTATGGTGCTTGTTTCTGTGCAGCCAGCAGCGAGCAAACAGGCTGATGGAAATAAATCGGGTGTATCCCTGCAATCAAACGTAAATGCTCTGCGATTGTTAGCTGTAAGAGAGAGCGTGCAGTTATTGCTATTGCGTAAAGATGATTGTGCTGATTCATTTGAATTAGCTGATGTAATTGTAATATCCGCACCGTAGCTATCAAGCAGTTCCAAAATTTGTCTGTCAGGTTGATGACTCGCCAGGTTGATGTTTTTTATGGTAATCGAGCCATGTAAGGCTGCAGCAGCAAGCCAGAGCGATGCTGCACTCCAATCACTCTCAACACGATAGGTAATGCCATGCAATGATTGTACTCCTTTAATGTGCCACATAGCGTTTTGTATATCATATGTAATCTGTGCTCCAAAAAGGTTCGCAAGATGTGCTGTGAGTAATGAATAGGGAATGCTCGGCTGTTCTCTTATATAAATTTTACTGTCACTATCCAGTAATGACAGCCCGATAATTGCTCCTGAAACAGGTTGAGAGCTGTCGAGTTCATTAATGTGATGCGATCCTGGTCTAAAGTTACCCTGCAATTTCATGGGAAGCCATTTATGTTCACGCAGGGAGACATCAAGTCCAAGTGTTTCAAGAAACATTGCGGTTTTATTCATGGGACGTTTAAGGAGGGTTCCGGTTCCGGTAATCACTGCAGAACACGACTCACGCGCAATGTTTAATTTGGTAAACAAACCAGGAACTATACAGGAAAGCATACGAGCTAACGTGGCTGACTCTTGAGCCTGTATAGTTAGTGGAGTGGAAAATTTTTGCAGCTCGATAGGTTTAATGGTAACTGATCGGTATGGATCTTTGGCATTATGGTTATCCGTATCATTTTGTGAGCGGGGTTTTGACGTCGGATCGATATGACGAATTGTGGCACCAAGATTGGTAAGTACGTCGATACAGGCATTGACATCGGCACTTGAACCAATATGCTCTACCTGTGAAGGCGTTTCGGAAAAACTTGCGAGTATCAGTGCGCGTTGTGCAATGCTTTTAGAAGGAGGAACCGAAATAATTCCCTGCGGAGTAAATTGTTTGCACAGAATTGTTGCATGTGTTTTCATGGAATACTCCAATTCTGTGTTTGCTTTTGATAGAGCGTTATCTGTTTAGAACTTTTATAGAGGCGCAAACGTTTTTTATACAGCTTATTAAGCTTTACAGAATTCCTAAATGCGTTAAAGAGCGGCCGGTTGTTAGTATAGAATAATCGTTGCTTGATAATCGGGAGAGGGCATGACAACCAGATGGTAAGTGTCTTGTAAGCATTACTACGAAATAGTTTTCGTATGTTTGTAGCTTGTATGGTCCCGCCTCCAAGTGAAATAATTATAATATTTTGTTGCCACTTGTTTTTGCATTGGCTGGTTTTATTTTTAAAATTCGTGGTATATACATTAGTTTTAGTAAAAATTGATTGTACTGTTTTATATTCCAGCATTCGAAAATATGGTTCCCCTCTGGTTTCAAAAATTGAAGGAATACTCATGTGTTCTTTTTCTTCGATAAGTGAATCGGTATCTATGAAAATAGCATTCAATGAATTTGCCAGTTTTTTGCCAAATGTTGTTTTGCCGCTTCCCATAAAGCCTAGTAGGCAGACAAAAAAATAACAAGGGGTATGGTTTCTTTTTTTATGGTATGGTTTTGCGCGTACAGTGTTAGTTTTATATCTTATTTGCGATAAAAATTTATAGTATAGTTTATCCATAAACAAGTTCCAAGACTTTAGTAAGCTCGAGGTTTATTATATCTGTTTTACCAATTTTTTCGATAATAATAAAATCTATAGTTTTGTTTAAAATTTTTTTATCATGTATAAGCAATGTTTTCATTTTTTTGGTAAGCCTGGGAAGGCTTGTGTTAAAACCATAGAGCTTCATGCAATTGATAATTTCAAAAAAATCATTGGCTGGCAAAATGCCCATGTTTTTAGAAAGTATAGATGATGCCACAATTCCAAGTGCTACAGCATGTCCATGTGAAAGATGGATGGCCTGTTCATATGCGTGACCGAATGTATGACCAAGGTTAAGCTTTTTACGCACATGAGCGTCATACATGTCATGTTTAACAATTGAATCCTTAATCGAAGTACACGTTGTAATAATGGTATCCAGAACATGAGTGTCTCTTTGTATTATTGATTCATAATTATTTTTTACAGTTGAAAAAAGTTCACTATCAAAACCAATAGCATATTTAAGAACTTCTCCTAACCCAGAGTAATATTCACGAGTATTCTGGCTTTCTATAAACGCGCTGTCAGATATAATTTTATGAGGATTATGAAATGTTCCAACAAGGTTTTTTATACCCATAAAGTTAATTGCAGTTTTCCCTCCGTATGCTGCATCTATTTGTGCCAGTAGTGTTGTCGGGACATAAACAGCAGATATCCCGCGCATATAGATTGAGGCTGTAAACCCTACTGTATCACAGAGTGCGCCTCCACCAATACCAATAAGGCTGCATGAGCGGTCAAATTGGGATCTTGTAATTTTTTTTAGTATTTTCTTTACAGTGGTAAAACTTTTAGCGCATTCACCTTGAGGGAGTATGAGTAGGTTTTCTCTATCAAATGGTATGTGATAGCATTTAGTAATGTTTTTATCAATAATAATGACACAGCGTTGTGTGTTAATTAATTCCTGTATTGCTGTGTGAGCATGATGAGGAAAGGGAAGTAGTTTCATTTGTCTGCTAAATCCATGGCTCTACGAGGTAGTTTTGGTAACAAAATAGTAATAGTTGTTCCTTCACTTGCTTTGCTGGTGAGCTCTATGGTTCCATCATGCGCTTCTATAATGTGTTTGCAGACTGCAAGACCGAGACCTACCGATTTATCTCCATGAGGGCTCTGATTTGTGGTTCTTCCAAAAAACGTAAATGTTTTATGCTGTTCTTCTTCTGGTATACCTATGCCAGTATCCTTAACAACTATTACAACTGTTTCACTATTATCTTTTACTGATATGTAAACATTTCCATCTGTAGGTGTGTATTTAAGCGCATTACTTATAATGTTGGTAATCACCTGTTCAATTCTAAATGCATCAAAGTAAAAAGGTTCAATTTCAGAAAGTTGCTCATGTATATGAATAGAGCGATTTTGAGCAATTGGTTGCATTTGTTTTAATGTATTTTTTATGAGCTCTGTAATATTGTTTTTATAAAAGGTAATGCTAAAAGAACCAGACTCAAGACTCGTTGTATCGAGGAGGCTTTCAATGAGCTCTGCCATAAAATCTGCTGAATGTTCAATGATTGTTATACATTCTTCAATTAGTTTTGGTTCATCTATTTTGCTTTTAATAGTTTGAGTATACATGCTGATAATTGTGAGAGGATTTCGAAGGTCATGCACAACCATTCCAATAAATCGGTTTTTAAATTCCAATGCCTTTGCGAGTGCAGCGTTGCTGGCGCTGAGCTCTCGCTGCATATTAATAAGCTCGTTATTTAATTTGCTAATCTCTCCAAGATATGTTTCAATCTGATTTTTATTCGAAGATTGATTTTCTTGTGTATCGTTCATAAACGTAATCCTTTAGTCATAAAAGCATTTCTGCTTTTTTAAGAGCAAGCAGTGCAGTTTCTGCAGCTGCATCAGCACCGACGGCTTTATAAAGCTCCTGGTTTATGGAGAAAGGCCTTCCTCCTACCATTATCGGAAGCGATGCGTGTGATTTTTTTATTGTTGCAATATATTCGGTTAATTCAGGAACTAAAAAAGGCATTGTTACGGACAGACACAGTAAATTGGGTTTGTGTTCACTCACTGCCTGTAGTAGTGCTGGAAGCGGAGTACTTGCACCATAATAGTGAGTGTTCCAATTATGCATTTCAAAAACATCTGCGAGAAACCGAATAGGTAGCTCGTGTAATTCTCCCGATACCGCAGCTGCAATGAGTTTGTGTTGCTTTTTTTCTCCCGTAAAGAAAAATTGATACAGATTAGCAAGAGCTACCTGCGTAACCGCAGTGCAGTAATGTTCTTCCCCAACAGATATTTTGCCTTCATGCCATAATTTACCTATTAAGCTTTGTATCGGTATAAATATTGTATTGTAAATGTCAATAATTTGCATTCCTTGTTTGTATATATCTAATATATAATTTACTGCCTGCCGCTGGTTCCCTTTTGTGATAAAATTATAATATTCTTGAGCCTCCCTGGAAAGCTGCAAAACAGATTCCGAACTGACATGGTGAGAATTTTGTGTTATTCTTATGACGAAATTTTTCATACTGTCATTAAGGCGCAATTTTGTATCAATAATTTCAGCTGCAGTATTGAGTGAATCGAAAGCGGTATTGGCTGGAAGTTTGAGACGTTTGAACAAAATATCAAGCCAGCTATAATAGTTACCAAGCATGTTGATATCATTAAGTGCATAAGAAGAGGCAAGCATTAGCATATGGTATCGGGAATCTTCAAGTGCTCGAATATATCCCGCACTCCCATAACTCGTCCATGCAGGTTGAATTTTATACTGTTCTTCTACAGCATACTGAGCAAGTTCGTATACTCTTGATTTAATAATATAGTAAATATCGTCCATGGCTGTTATCCTTTGCTGTAGCGAATATTTTCATTTTAGAGTATAATGCCTTTTATGAAAATTGCAATGTGTGCGGATCTGCATCTTTCAAAAACAGAAAAAGCATGGAGTCTTGATGTGCTGTCTGAACTCGTTAAAAAAGCTGAAAGCATGGCAGCAATCTTGTTCATTGGAGGCGATCTATTTGATTCACTGGACGATGCAATAGCATTGAGGAATGAATATGCAGAAATAATTGACACATCAAAAATCGAAATGGCAGTCTGGATTGCAGGTAACCATGATATCAAAAACTTTGATGGAGCATTGCCAGCAACTTCATTAGAGCATTTAAGCTTTGGCACAAAAACAACCCTGGTATACGACAGGAGATCCCAACGTGAGAGAACTCCGATAAATCCGCTGTCATATACAAAAAACAAAGAATTTGAACTTATTGCAATACCATATCTCGATAACCCTGAGTGGTATGCCTATGCAAGTCTGCCAGAAAAAGAAACAAAGCGAATAATTCTGGCTCATGGTACACATGCTGATATCGCAGTGCGAGAAGAAGCAGAAAACTGTTTGTTTCCTCAAGGATTTGAAAAACTTTTTGATGCTGATTTTATGCTGCTTGGACATATTCATAAAACAATAACAGCCAAAACATATGTCTATCCTGGTTCAGCACGAATATGGAGAAAAGGTGAAAATGAGAAGCATGGTTTCATTATCTATGATACTCAGACTGATGCTGTAGAATTTATTGAGCTTGTTTCGGGAGGAACATATACAAAAATAAATCTCTTCATTGAAAATGAACTACCGGATTTTCATATCGAGGAAAAATCTTATCAATATATCGATGTTGATTTGTATGGAGTAGTGCAGAGCGACAGTAAACGGGATGAGCTTATTGCCACATTACGGAATGTCCTTGAGCCTCAGTGCATAAAGTTTTCCATAAATTCAAATGATCTTGTTACAACATCGCTTCTGGAACAGAATCCTGTTTGGGAAGCATTTAACAGAGAATTAGAAAAACAAAAGCAAAATGATCCGCAAAGAAATGAAATTTATGATTGCGCACGGCGTCTTTTTATTGAACGAATCATAAAAAAGATTAGCTAACATGATTATGTAATTGAGAAGAAGGTAGTACAATGGTGCTCGAAACATTACAACTGCAGCAATTTGGACGGTTTACCAATGATAAATTTTCATTTAAACCCTGTACGGTATTCTGGGGCAAAAATGAATCCGGGAAAACAACTGTTCTGGATGCTCTGTTTCTTGCATTGCTTGACAGACAGACAAACAGCAGTACGGTTCAGATGCTCAACAATCGTTATGGTGCTAACTTTCGAGTGAGTATTGAACCATCAGTAGTAGAAAAATCATTATCGCTTGCAGAACTTGAAAATTTTTATGTCGTGCGTTCAAGTAGATTGCAAATTGATTTTTCCGGTTCAGCAAATAGTGGTGTTATAAAATCAAAACTTTTAGAAACAACCTTAAATATTGAATCGCTCATAACAGAAATAACACGCGATACCGGGAGTAGAGCAAAAGATTCTTATGGAAATTTGATTAAAGAAAAGCATGCAGCAAAACAGCAGTTAGAATCTGAAATTAAAAGCATTGAAACCGTTTTGAATAGTTATATTCCAAATGCGGTTTTATATAAAAATAATCTGGCTACAATAAAAAAAATTAATGATGAGATTGCTGCAATAAAGCAAAAAACAGAAACCATTGATCAGCGCCTTGTGTCATTAAAAGAACAGGAGCGAACGCTCTCAATAGTTTTGTTACGGGAAAAGGCTCAGGCATGGCTCCAGCGAGCTGAAGAATATACTGAAAAAAAACAAAAGTTTGATCTTGTTTATGGCGATTTTGATTCAGCGCAGATTGAGAAAATGTTGAATGCAGAAGCAGAACTGCGTGAAACTATTGAAAAAAAGACAATTGAAAATCAAAAAAAAGAAGAAAAAATTAAAAATTATAAATATTTGCAGCCTAAAATTAAATCGCTTTTAGCATACATAGTTGCTAGCGTTGTTTTAGGTTTAGCTGGGGTGGGATTACTGGTTTTCGGAGCAGCCTCAAAAACACTTATTGCACTTATATCTGGGTTTATATGTTTGCTGCTTGCTAGCGTTTCTGTTCTTGTGCGCTATTTGATAAGTAATTCTTATATAGCAGAAATTAGACGGATATTTGAAGATAATTCAATAAGAATTTTTGAAGATGCTCACAAACTTGCTAAATTGCATGAAGAAGAAATTAAACAAAGTGGTCTTTCTGAGTATCTACAAAAAATTGAAACAGTTCAAAAACAAAAGAATGCAATGCTGCAAAAATTGAATTTACCTCACGAACAAGCCCTCAGAAAATTTTCTTCGGGAAAAAACACTGTTAGCATGGAATTAAAAACATTATATAAAACAGCGCTTGAGACAGTACCGATAAGTGATTTTAATGCCGCTGGAATAGCGGTTACTTATCCAGATGATGTTGCAGGAAATAGCGAGCATATTGGGAGTTTATTGGCAGTAATGCAAGCCATAAAACGTGCTCTCAATTCTCTTCCACAAGCACAGCATGAAGCACAGGGTGGTTCTCAGCAGGTAGCTGGCATTAAACAGGAAATCGTCCGGCTCGAAGAAACAAAAAAAAGATATGAGTACGATCAAAATAGAATGCTGCAGCAAAAAGATACACTAATTCAAAAACAGACAGAACTAGTAAAGCTGCTTGCTGGATTTGATCATACTGCAGAAGCTCATGATAAAGCTATGATCAAACTGCAGGAAGTCCAGAACGAACTTGATCAACTTACGAGAGAGAATGAGGCGCTGGCAATTGTACTGAACATCTTGCAGGCAATTGCACATACAATGAAGCAAGAGCTTAATTTTATAAAAAAAGATTTACACATGTACTTTTCAGATATTGTGCCATCATTTAAAAATATTATTGTATCAGACGTCAATCCTGAAAAAATAAAAATGCCTGATATTCAGAATGAAATTCGTCCCGTTAATCTATTATCACAGGGGACACAGGATATTTTTTATCTTGGTTTTAGAATGCTTTTGGGTAGCTATCTCTGGGAAGAAGGTGTCACTGCCGATTCATTACCAAAATCAGCTTCGCAAGTTCGACCAAAACAGAAAAAGCGTCAGAAACCCGGTTTCTTTTTATGGGATGAACCTTTTACCGCACTTGATGCTGATCGCCTTAAACTTGCAATAGCTATGTTAAAGAAATTTCAAGAGCTTACTGGTTTTCAACATGTTATTTTTACTAAAGATGAGTTTGTGGTTACAGAAATTACCAGGCAGTGGTCTCAGGATGCTCTCATTGTGCATAACTTATGATCGTATAAGCAGCATGTTAAGTAATGGAATTATGTATGTACAGTACTAATGATAATATAATGGTTTCCTTTTTACCACTAGTGCATGCTGATACACGCGTCCTCATTTTAGGTTCTTTCCCCGGGAAACTGTCGCTTGAACGAAATGAATACTATGGAAATCCTAAAAATCATTTTTGGGAGCTTGTTTTTTCGTTTTTAGAGGTTTCTCTTCCCATAAATTATCAAGAAAAACTGGATATACTCGAAAAAAACAGAATAGGGCTCTGGGATATTGTTGCCTCTTGCAGTCGAGAGGGAAGCAGCGATAGTGCAATATCAAATCCAACGTTCAATACACTCTGTAAATTGTTTGCCGATACCGTATCATTAAAAACAGTATTATGTAATGGTAGCACAAGCTTTCGATTAGCTTGCAAAAGCTGTGAGCATAAGTACCCTGTCACAAAAACTATTTACACTCACAATAAAACTTCAATTGTCTATGAAGCATTTGTCTGTGAACAGTATGGAACGCTTTTTCTGCGTCTTCCTTCGACAAGTCCTATTCCCACCCGTCGGTATAAAACGCGCAATGATAAAACTACAAGCAGCATACAGAGTATCATAACACTTTGTTTCATAAAAACATCCTCCAGTATAATAATACACTATATATAACAGTTATATTTCTGTTTTCAAGCAAAATAGCAATAAGTTATTATAGAGCTTAGTGGTTTTTAACATATGTTAGTAAATCGTACAGCCTTATTGCAACTAAAACAAAAAACTATATCCAATATTTACTTCTCACGGTTTTTGTTCTAAAGATATTGACTTTCTAGTATACATGTGTTAGTCTAGTCTAACAATGACACAGTCGCTTGAAGATTATCTGGAATCGGTAAGTTTTCTTGCAGAAGAGCATAGAGGTCAGGTGCGTATTACCGACATTGCAGAACGGCTCCACGTTTCAAAACCTTCGGTGGTCAATGCAATGCATTCACTGCACGATCAGGGATATGTTACGTATGAACACTACGGAACAATTTCACTGACTCAAGCTGGAAAAAATAAGGCAGACCTCATAAGGGACAGACATGCAGTGCTTACACGGTTTCTCAACGAAGTTCTTGGTGTTGCATTGGATACAGCAGAAGCCGACGCATGCAAAATTGAACATGTGCTTTCAGAAGAAACATTGCAAAAACTAAAGCAATTTGTAGCTGGTTTGTGCAATGCAGTGTAACTATTTTGATTACCAATATCGAACTGCGATGGTTACTGATGAATCGAGCCAGTGCAGTATATTTTTTTACGGAGGTTGTTAGACGTGTCTAACATATACTTACTGGGATCTATTCCTGGGAAAAGCTATAGGGTTACTGAAATAAATGGCGGACATGGAGTGCAAAAACGACTCCAGGATCTTGGTATTGTCCCGGGCACAGAGCTTGAGATTATACAGAATGATAAACGGCATCCATTGCTGTTACGAGCGAACGGTACGGTGTTAATGATAGGAAAGGGAATTGCAAAAAAAATATCAGTACTTGAAAACGATAGTCTTGAGCAGGATGACACGATAACTTCCAGTGAACATGATAAGGGAGAAAATCGATGCCACGCATGAATAATAAAACATATACTGTTGCAGTCATAGGGCAACCTAATTGCGGAAAAACAACCCTGTTCAATGCCTTGACTGGCAGCAATCAGTATGTGGGAAACTGGCCTGGAGTAACAGTAGAGAAAAAATCGGGGAAATTTGAACTCAATGGAAATTCCATAGTTTTGCAAGACCTTCCCGGTACCTATTCGTTAATTCCATGGAGTGACGATGAAAAGGTTAGCAGGGATTATTTATTTACAGAGCACTATGATGCAATCATCAATATACTTGAAGCTCCACATCTGGAACGTCAGCTCTATTTAACCTTCCAGCTTGCAAGCCTTGGAGTACCCATGCTCGTAGCGGTAAACATGATGGATGAGTTTGAAGCAGAAGGGAAACTGCTCGATACCAATCGACTTTCTGCGCTGCTCGGTATGCCTGTAGTTGCAATGTCTGTGAGATTGGGACGAGGACTGGAGGAGCTTAAATCGCAGCTTGCTGAGCTTTTGGAATTTTCACATCAGAATCGTAAGGAACATGCCGGGAAAAAAGCATTTGCACAGCTCGCAGCTAGTCCTGAAACAGAATTACTTACTGCCATAGAAGCTGTGATGATTGAAAATACGATGTTTCAAAGCCAGGTGAAAACAGACTATCCACAGATCACTCCTTTTACAGAAGCACTGCTCTACCTTTTAGGTGACACAGGTTTGAAATGTTATACAGAACAACAGATGCCCGGATCAGAAAAACTGGAACAATCATTGCTCGCTGCAAAATTAGAGTATTGCACTAAAAAACATGCTCGACAAACAATCAAAATTGATGAGTACATTGCAGAAGAATTTGGCATCTGGCTCTATGGAGTTGCACGTGGTATCGCTCGTGAATGTATAAAGCTCCGAAAAGATCATGACTATGCACGAAAAAACCGCAGTGCATTGATAGACAAAGTGGTGCTCCAGCCAGTCATTGGACTTCCTGTTTTTTTAGTAGTTATATTTTTATTGTTTCAAACCACTTTTACACTTGGTGATATTTTTATTAACTATTTAGAAATCGGGCTTGAATATATACAAACTATTGCGAGCAAGCTGCAGCCTGCATGGCTTTCAAGTATTCTACAGCATGGAATCATTGGTGGAGCAGGAAATGTATTGCTGTTGACTCCTTATGTTTTTATTATGTTTTTTCTTTTATCCTTTTTAGAAGATTCCGGTTATATGGCGCGGATTGCATTTGTTACCGATCATATTATGCATAAACTCGGATTGCATGGGCGTGCATTTATTCCGCTCGTAATGGGTTTTGGCTGTAATGTTCCTGCTCTTATGGCTATTCGCACACTCGATAATGAAAAAGACAAAATTAAGGCGTCGCTCATGATTCCGTTTATGTCCTGTTCTGCCCGGCTTCCTGTGTATGTGCTGTTTGCTGGAGCCTTTTTTAAAAATTATGCGGGACTTGTGGTGTTTTCCCTGTATTTTACGGGTATTGTTGCTGGCATTTTTACTGGCTGGCTCCTTTCAAAAACAATTATACGGGAACAATCAGAGGGTGTAATTATGGAGCTACCACCGTATAGAATGCCTCTTATTAAAAATATGTTTCTATCAGCATGGACAAAAACTAAAAGTTATATCGTAAAAGCTGGTACCATAATACTGGGCCTGTCAATTTTATTGTGGTTGCTTTCGTATTACCCTGAACAAGGTGCAAACAGTTTACTTGCTGGTATGGGACGAACCATTGCATGGCTATTTAAACCGCTCGGCTTTGATTGGATAATGACGGTTGGGCTACTCTCTGGTTTTGTTGCTAAAGAAGTTGTCATTTCAACCCTGGGTATTTTGTATGCATCTACAGGCGACTTGAGCACATTGCTCCCTACAGTGATAACAGTACCAACAGCACTCGCATACCTCGTTTTCATTGTGCTCTATACCCCCTGTGTTGCGACGCTCGCTGTTATGAAAACAGAAACAGGGAAAGCACGCTGGGCTGTTCTTTCTGTAAGCTGGGGGCTCTTTTTAGCATGGATAAGCGCTTTTATTGTGAGACATGTTGCGCAGCTGGTTATGCAATTATAACGAGCATTTCATACGTTGAATTTAAAAAACATAACGTCGCCATCCTGGACAACATACTCTCTGCCTTCGGTACGGATTTTGCCCGCTGAACGGAGAGCAGCTTCGGAGCCGACAGCATCGATATCGCTAAACGAGTAAACTTCGGCTTTGATAAAACCCTTTTCAAAATCGGTGTGAATAACCCCTGCTGCCTGCGGTGCTTTATCGCCAGCGCGAATTGTCCATGCACGACATTCGTCACTACCCGCAGTGAAAAAGGTACGGAGTCCTAGGAGCCGATAAGCGGAATGAATGAGCGCTGAGAGCCCGGATTCTTTGAGTCCTAATTCAGCGAGAAACGCAAGTTTTTCTTCCTGAGTTTCTAGCTCGGCTAGTTCCGCTTCAAACTTGCCACAGATAATGACAGCCTCCATACCTTCTTGTTGTGCTCGTTTTTGTACAGCATCAATGTATTTGTTTCCATTGTGTATACCATCTTCATCGGTATTGCAGACAAGAATTTGCGGTTTTTTAGTGAGCAGGAAACATTTGCGCACTTCGATTTCTTCGTCTTCGGTGAGCGGTACTGAACGTGCTGGTTTGCCATGCTCGAGTGCTTCTTTTACTTTGGCCAGCGCTGAGAGCTCTATTTCGGCTAATCGTTTCTGTTCACCGCCTAGTACTCGAACAGAGCGCTGAACCTTATCGAGCCGTTTATCAACTGTATCGAGATCGGCGAGTGCAAGCTCGGTTTCTATCACTTCGATATCGTTAATAGGATCAACCTTATTGGCTACATGGATAATATCGGGATTGTCAAAACACCGTACGACATGAGCAATAATACCTGTTTCACGAATGTGTGCCAGAAACTGATTACCTAAGCCTTCACCCTTGCTTGCTCCTGCGACGAGCCCTGCAATATCAACAAATTCTACAACAGCAGGAACACGTCGTTCGGGCTTAAAAATTTCGACTAGTCTATCCAAACGGGGGTCTGGCACAGAGACAATTCCCTTATTAGGTTCTATGGTACAAAAGGGATAATTTGCTGCTTCCGCTTTTGCGCTTGAAAGAGCCGAAAAAATAGTTGATTTTCCCACATTAGGCAAGCCAACAATGCCGCAGTTTAATGCCATATATACCTCATGAAAAATGATATGTTGTCACAATCAGAGCGAATGTCTAGTATCGCTGTTGTTATGCTTTAGCCTTAACAATAATAAGACCAGCAAGTACTAACATATGCTGGGCAAGTTTGTAAAGCCACTGTATAAATACGATTCTACTGTTTGCAAGAGGGAAAACATCCGCAATGACCATAAATATCATCCAGATAATAATAATGATGATGAGAGCGAAATTGATAGTTCGTTCCAGTGATTGTACGGAAAAAAAGTCGAGCACGAGCAAAGCTCCTGCAAGTAATTCTATAATTGCTATGCTGTAGGCAATTATATTGCGCACAGTACTATTTGCAAAAATAGTACCGATGGTACTGATGACTTCATTCCGTGAACCATCAATAAAGATAGAAAGTCCGCTCAGAAAAAGAATGACTGCCAGTGAAATTTGTAATAATACTTTTCCAAAAGAGTTTGCACTTATTTTACTCATAACGTTCCTCCAAATTGGTAATTGCATCACGCTGTTGCACGTTAATCAACCAGGAAAGAGCAGTGATGCACAGCAATGATACTATATCGATACGTATTTAACAAGCTTCTCCTCTGTCATGATAACTAAAATAAAATGCCATTTTTTAGACCGCAATACTTTTCCAGTGCTTGAGCAAACTGTGAGCGTAAACTATAAAACATAGAGCTACTCGTGTTGAGAAAATTTTCAAGAAATTGTTTTTCCTCAGGAAGTAGCTTAAACATTCTTGGAATATAAATAGTAAAAAAATAATCATCCATATCTTCAGGTTCTGTCTGCATTACGTGAGCAAATATTTCATTAACTACAAGTTCCTTATTATTAATATTATAACCAGATAAGCCAGGGCGGTTATCTAATTCTCCTTTATGTTTTAAAAATAAGTACCAAAAATATTTTTCGGTTGGTGTGAGCTTTTCAATTGTTGCAAAAATTGCTTCGCGCAGTTTGGGTACAGTGTAAAAGAGACCATGCATGGTTTCATGCACAAGATACCGTTTTCTTTGTACAATTTCTGTTTCCATAGAAAAACTGATGATTGCACCACCTATCGGTTTATAATCTGCATTGGTTTTTTTTATAATTTTATATGAAAGTGCCATATTCAAAAGCACTGCTTCACCTGGTTCTGGATTCATATGCTGTTTTGCGAGCTGATTAAAAAAATCAGCAAGTTCTTCAGCGTTGTAATCATTGGCATTATAGGAATGCATTCCATCATAGTACGATGCCGGTTGAATGTGGTGTTCAGTGTCATCCTGATTGGAAAAATACGTAAGTCGAAAAAAGAACTTTCGCTGTTCAGCATAGCTAGAAAACTTGATGACAATAATGTTGTTACCGACAGTAAGATGATATACTTCGAAAGCTTTTTGTCGCCAGTGATCAGGATTTGATAAAAAAATAGTTTGTGCATCGGCTTTAATAGGAACTGGAATTGAAGCAGAATGTGCTGCACTGGTGGAAGTAGATGACTGAGATGCATTTTGTGCATAAAGAGAAGAATTGTTCACATTCCAATTGCCTAGTAACAACAGTGCAAATAGAATAAATTGAGATCGCATACCATCATTATAAATTGAGTAGTTACTCTTGTAAAATAAAATGTAATAACAAAAATTGCTGGCATCGCTTTGTATAGATATGCATCTTGATGTATAGTACGCTAGCATGCATTGCATGGAACATATAAGCTTGATATACTGAAAATTCCCTTAGTATGGGACACAAGTGCTGTTGAAACAAAGGAAGTACGTATGAGTAGGAAAACAATAGTTGTTGCATTAGGTGGCAATGCGCTTATTGAAGAAGGTACTGAAGGTACCATCGAAGAACAATTTGCCAATACACGAAAGAGTATGGCTGCAATCGTTGGACTTATCAAAGAAGGTCATCATGTTGTATTGACACATGGCAATGGTCCACAGGCGGGTGTGCATCTTATCAGAAATGAAGCTGGTTCCTCACAGGTTCCACCAAGTCCACTCAATGTTATTGTTGCGGATACACAGGGTTCAATTGGGTACATGATTCAACAGTCGCTCCTCAATGCGCTTATCAAAGAAGGCATCAAAAAGGATGTCGTAACTGTTGTTACACAAGTAGTTGTCGATAAAAATGATCCTTCGATGTTAAATCCGACCAAATATGTTGGACCTTTTTTTAAGGAAGCAGATCTTGAAGCATGCCGCAAAAAGGGATGGATTATGAAAGAAGATCCAGGACGGGGATACCGGAGAGTTGTAGCAAGTCCCATTCCTGTGGATGTAGTTGAAAAAGAGACCATTCATGAACTGCTTAAAAATGGTAAAGTCGTTATAGCAGTAGGCGGCGGTGGTGTTCCCGTATGCAAAAATCCAGACGGCACCTATGATGGCGTCGATGCAGTAATTGACAAGGATAGAGCGAGTGCATTATTGGCTAGCCAAATTCAAGCTGATGAACTCCTTATTCTCACCGGTGTCGATAAAGTAGCAATTAACTTTAAGAAACCCGATCAAAAAGAGCTCGATAAACTGACGATTGCTGAAGCTGAACAGTATCATAAAGAGGGACAGTTCCCCAAAGGTTCCATGGGACCAAAGATCGAAGCTGCAATCGATTTTATTAAGCGCAGAGGAAAACAGGTTATTATAACCAGTCTTGAAAAGGCACAAGCTGCTGTAGACGGAAAAGCTGGAACCCTCATTGTAAAATAAGCTTGACGTTTGTATTCGGTAGTAGCCAATAAGTAAAAGCCGGGACTTTAATTAACCCCGGCTTTTTTGATGCTCTTTGCAGACGTCTCACAGGCTCTACTGTGCTCACAAACTGCTGGCAAATGTCCTGTACACTTATCATTTGTTATAAAATTTTAAATATTTTCCTAAATTTTTATAATTGCATTCTCTTTACTCGAGTTCCAGTATAACCTTGCCGGAATTGCCTGAGATCATTGCATCAAAGCCTTTCTGGAAATCATCAAATTTGAAATGGTGGGTAATGACAGGCGTTACATCGAGCCCGGAAAGAGCCATTGCCTGCATTTTGTACCAGGTTTCAAACATTTCGCGGCCATAGATGCCTTTAATAAATAAGCCTTTAAAAATTACTTTGTCCCAGTCAATGCCTGCACCATTGGGGAGTATGCCGAGGAGGGCGATGCGTCCTCCATTGTACATATTTTCCAACATCTGCTCAAAAGCCTTTGGAGAACCGGACATCTCCATGCCAATGTCAAAGCCGCCGACCATGCCAAGCTCGTGCATGACGTCCTTGAGATTTTCCTTGGTTACGTTAACAGTCCTTGTCGCGCCGAGTCTTTGCGCGAGCGAGAGACGGTATTCGTTCATGTCGGTTACCACAACATTACGTGCTCCTACGTGTCTGGCAATTGCTGCAGCCATGCAGCCGATGGGACCTGCACCGGTTATGAGTACATCTTCACCGACCATATCGAACGAGAGTGCTGTATGGGTAGCATTGCCATATGGATCAAATATTGCAGCAAGATCGTCGGAAATCTTTTCATGGACATGCCACACGTTGCTTGCTGGTACCGAAATATATTCTGCAAAACATCCATCCCGATTAACACCGATGCCGCGGGTGTTAGGGCAGAGGTGGTGGCGTCCAGCACGGCATGCGCGGCATACTCCGCAGACTATGTGCCCTTCTGCGGACACGCGTTCCCCGATTTTGTATCCGGAGACAGCCCTGCCCATGTCAACAATCTCGCCCACGAACTCATGGCCAATGGTCATTGGAGTTTTTATTGTACGTTGTGACCAAGCATCCCACTTATAAATATGAACATCGGTGCCGCATATAGCGGTTTTCTTTACCTTGATAAGGATATCGTTATCACCAACATCTGGCATGGGGACGTCTTCCATCCAGAGCCCTTCTTTTGCATATTTTTTTACTAGCGCTTTCATATTTCCTCCTTTTATTGGCAAAACACAGTTGTTTTATTGGCAAAACACAGTCGTTGCCAGACAATCTCGCGCGCGATCGTCTGAGATTGTCTGGCTAAACCTGCACTGTAGTATACACCGCGTCAGGCTGAAATGAAAGACCTCCCTGGTGTCACGAAGCTTGTAAAATGGTCAGGAATTGTCACGATATTTCTAGTGTCACGAACAATGTGAAACTGCTGTTTTTGGTAACTATACGTTTAATTTTCATGGAATGTGCAGAATGCGTTATTGTACAGAGAAAATTCCCCACTAAATATTATTAGGAATACGTTTATGCACAAGTTTCATGACACTAGATACAGCAAAAAGGAGCACAATTACTTTTGCGCGCTCATTGGTTACATTTTTAATCCCCATATTTTTTCCGGAATAAATATATGTCTTAATTCCCAGCCTTCTCCTACCGCATTGGAAAGTTTGCCAACATATTCAAAATCAATAGGAATGTATTTGCCATCAGGGAGCAGTGTACCATCCCATGTCTTTTTACCCGAGAGTGTGTACCAGTTATAGCTTTTCGGGAAACCTCCAGAGCCTTCATAAGAAAAGCAAACTGCGTGCCCGCTTCCTACAGGAGGATCGAAACAGGCAATGTAAGGCTGCCAGCCCCAGAAACGTAAGAGTCCCGCGACATAGAGTGCAAAATCCTCACAGTCACCGCCTCCTTCTGCTAAAAAGATATCAGGACGTAATGCGATGTCGTTACTTTTATACGTTACATAGGTTCGCATGTTTTTTGCAAAATTTTCCAGTTCCCTGTAGCTCAGTTTGCCATTATTGTCAGTGTCTGCAGCAAGATACCGCGCTATAAGAGCAGTATCTGTAATACCCGTATAATTGGTAAAGTTCGGAACCCGGATAGCCTTGATAGCTTCTTTCTTGTTTTTCCCCACATATCCCCGTGCCGGGACTTCGTACCAGGTACCGCTACTGTCTCGATGAATGCGCAAGATTAACCCGCCTAATTTAACTTCTTCCAATGCAGGAGGCGGGGGGGTAGGAGTTGGTTTTGGAACAGTGGTAGTAAATGGTACATACTCTATTTTTTTCGTTTCTGCTTTTACTTGTGATGGAGCGTAAATATTTAGGTACCAGATAAACACTAAGCCTAAAACAGTTGCAATTCCAAGTATCCTTGATAATTTGATTTTTTTTATTGGTTCGTTGCTATCTTGTGGATATTTGTACGAGCCCCTCTGGCTAAAGTAATCAGAATTGTAAGGAGAGACTCTGGTTTCTGCAGCATAGCCTTTGGCAACAGGTTCTGTTTTGCCTGAATTTGCATAAACCGTAGATTTATTTTGTTCTATATTATTGGCATTATGAAACGCATGTTCTATTCTATAGCTATGTGAAGGCTTAGACTCGACCGTGGTGGAGGGGAAATCATTTTTTCCTTTATATAGAGTGCTATCAGTATATAAAAGTTTAGGTTCGGCTTTATAGGTACTTATTGCTTCGTGTGTTTGAGTGCTCGAAGGTACAACCCAGTCTGCTCCCGCTTCCTGTTTGGCAATGAGTCTGGCCTGGACAATGTTATCCTCGCGAAAGGTACGCTCTTCATTCCGCAGATAGCAAAATGCGCGAATATAAACAACTGTCTCATAGCGTTTAATTGTTCGGGTTTCGATGACCCGGATAACTCTCCGTGTCTTTATACCATTATTGTTAACGTAGTAAATTTCGTAGAGAGCATCGATTAACCAATCCATAACAACCTCCTTGTTATGCAGTGCGGTTATCAATACTTTTTAAAATGAACAGTCCGGATAATCGCAAACAAGGGTCTGCAGGTACTGCCAGTTATTCGTCGTATTGTTTCAACTAGCGCTACCAATCGGAAAGCCGACACGCGGGCATATTGTTCCATGATCCTCGCCCCGGAATTACTAAAACAACTCTATGCATAGTGCTCATAGCATTGTTCACCACAAGCTTCCTGCCACTATCCTCCAATAGATAATCTAACACCAGTGTGTTGCAGGTACTGCAACAAAGAAAATTTTTTTTTAAAACTTTTAGGTTTGAGACATTTTATGCATGGTATAGAGTTTTCAAAATCCTGGCATCATCACAGAGCCTATCTCGAAGCCACTGCGGTTCCAGAACTTCGACGCTGCCGCCCCAGCTACGTATCCAGGGTAGCATTTCCAGTGGTTCAACGACTGTACAGCTGAATAGAATTGAGCCATCAGCCTGATCCTCAATTGTCTGAGAAACATGCCAGCGAGTTTCTTTGACACGTTCTGCGGCTGTCCTATCAAATCGCAGGCGTACCGTTTCACATTCTTTTTCTGATAGCCAGACATTCCATGATTTTTTTAAGAGAGAGAAAGGATCAAAAGATTCTGGGATCGAGTACTTTTCCTGCAAGAGTTCCGCATCACGGATGCGTTCGACTTTGTAGACCCTGAGAGCGCTGTGCGCTTCACTGTAGCATATAAGCTGGATGCCCTGACCGAGCGGATACGGTTCGATAAAGTAGGGGTGTATGATACGCTCGTGCAGCTCATGTGTTTTGTCCTGATACCATATTTTGATTTTAAGGCTTTTTGCCCAGGCTTCGGTGAGCGTTTCAAACACTTTGAGGAACCGCTCGTCGTTGCTTTTGTTATCAAGCTCATCAGCTGTTTTGATGAGGTGAACACTGAGCGGTTTCATCCATTTTTCCATTGCAATGCCGAGCTTGCGGATGGCGGAAGACGCATGCCGTGTGTTTTTATCGAGACAGGCATAGAGTAATCGTACTGCAATGTGCACTGCCATCGCCTCATGCATAGTTAACTGCAAATTGATGAGCGATGCATTCATGTCGAGTTTTAAGTTGCCTTTTCTATCGATTGCAATGTAGGGAGGTAAATCAGCAATGTAACGCGTTATGGTTGATCGGTGGACATTGATTTTCCGCGCAATCTCAGCCTGCGAAAGACCCTCCGGATGACAGGCAAGTAAGGTTTCTATCTGCAGTAAGCGCTGTGCTTTATTGTAAGCTCTATCCATAAATGCTCTCTTTACATTCGGTGCCTCTCAGATGCAGAAGCACCTGTGTGCACCCTGTTAAAAGTATAAAACATTACACGCACATTGCAAGAGCGATTGAGAGTAAAAGCAATTATTTTAACCGCTTTGTCAGTGACTCTATGTATAGCTCCCTTTCCCTCAATAGATAAGATAATTTAAGTCAATGCAACTCGCGGATTTGCATATTAACCTGCATAGTATATAGTAATAATGGAATGAACAGCAGGAGAGTTTTTAAATATACACTATGGGCGTTTAGTAGGTCTTATTGGAACAATAGGAAAAAGATACGTAAAATTTCGAATTAAAAAATATCGTAAAACCACTATTTACATTGATGAAATTAAAATGTTTGAGTTCTCAGATCCCAACTACTCCGAAGGATTCTTTGGAATTTACTCATGGTCTAACAGTGGAATAACTGCAGTTTAGAGGAATGTAAACGTAGAATAACCTAAATGCTATTTTCAGTCTGATGGCATTATTGTCATAGGAAGTGCTGGCTGCTACGCGCCCGTGTACTTTCTAGGTCAATGAATATGTTTTTAGTGTCATGAAGCTTGTAAATAAAAGTATCTCTACAATATACCTACTCTATACAGTTAGGTATATTTATATACCATAACAATATATCGATATTTTCTTTATAAAATTAAAAAAGTAGTAATCAAAATGGCTTTTTTACAATCTTTGTGACATTACTCGTGCAATCGGATGCAGAATTATAGGCAAGGGAATTTCAGACAGCCGATTCATTTTATTCATAGGTTATGGGAATAATCGGCTCACTCGACAAGTACGATATCAGGAAGCGCTTGGTGTCAAGGTTATATTTGGTTAATAATGGAATGAGCACTGAGTCGAGATGCTGTTTGAATGAGGCATAATTCCAGCTGGGAATATTTAGACTCCATTCGTTTTCATATTCACTATAGGAAAAATCGTTCGTCAATAACGCTTTATCATCCGGATCCGTAATGAGGGAAAGCAAATCGCTGAATTCTTCAGGAGAGTAGTATCTTTTTACTGGTGAATCAAGTATGTGCATCTCGGACCTTCTTCCTTTGGTCAGGTGAATCATAATTTCATAAGATTCCGAGAAATTCTTTTCCTCTGAATGAACGGTACATTTAGTATAAAATACCATAGTAAGATCAAGGGGTGTATCAAAATACCTGAATGTGTACTTACCGGGTATCCATGTATAAGAAACAGTAGACCATTTTTGTTTTTGCAGTATTTGGTCTTCGATTGTGTCATATTCGAATGGTGGATATGTGTTCTGTTTGGATAGTGACATATCAAGGAGGATGTCTGTATCTGATTGATTCCATACCGCTATGGTAGCGCTATGCCGGCTGAAATCATTCATTTCATAAGTGCATGAAAAAAACAGAATAACTGAAAGTATTACACATACCCGATTCTTTAATTTCATTTTAATTCCTTTATTGTGTGTTATAGGGTGTAGTATATCACGGATAAGCGTACTTTTACATTTCAGTGCAGGATTTCTATGAGTTAGTTATAGAAATTGCATGCATTTCAATAATCAAAACATCGTTTCAAAATTTGCAAATTTTCACTTGTCAGAAAACTTGTGACTGGTATATAATCGGGGCAGAAACGGCCCACATGTATCGGGCTATGAAACAAGGAGTCAGCATGGCATTCAAAATTCTTGTTATCAACCCTGGTTCTACATCAACGAAAATAGGTGTTTTTGAAGATTTGAAAGAGCTTTTTACAGAAAACGTTGCACATTCGGCAGAAGAAATTGGACAGTTTCCATCAATTGCGTCGCAATATGAGTTTCGGGAAAAGCATATTCGTGAAGCGCTCGAAAAGCGCGGGTTTGACCTCAAATCGCTTTCCTGCATTGTGGGACGCGGTGGCCTCTTAAAGCCCATTCCCGGCGGCGTCTACGCAGTGAATGAGGCAATGAAGGAAGAACTGCTCGAGGCTCGTAACGGTGAGCATGCTTCCAACCTCGGGGCGCTCATTGCAGACAGGTTAGCAAAGGAACTTGGTATTCCTTCATTCATAGCAGATCCTGTTGTCGTTGACGAACTTGATGATGTTGCCCGCATTTATGGGCATAAGCTATTTAAGAAGCGCAGCATCTTTCATGCTCTGAACCAGAAAGCAGTGTGCCGTCGCTGGTGCAAAGAGCATGGCAAAAACTATACCGATGTTATACTTATCGTCGCGCACATGGGTGGCGGTGTATCGGTAGGTCTACACAAAAATGGCCGAGTGGTCGATGTCAACAACGCATTGAACGGTGAGGGTCCGTTCAGCCCGGAACGTTCTGGAACCTTGCCTGCTGGTGATCTTGCAAAGTTGTGTTTTTCTGGGAAATATACTGAAAAAGAAGTCCTTAAAATGATAACAGGACAGGGCGGCATGGTAAGTTTATTTAACACCAATGACATGCGCGTTCTTGAAAAAGCCGCACAAGAAGAAAAAAATCCTGAAGCATTGCTTATCTACAATGCCTTTATTTACAATGTAGGAAAAGCTATTGGAGCGCTTGCTGCAGCCGCGCGCGGTAAGGTTGATGGTATCATTCTTACTGGCGGTATCGCGTATGGGAAACCAGTACAGGAGGAACTCACCGCAATGACTGGCTGGATTGCTCCGGTAACTGTATATCCTGGAGAAGGTGAACTTGAAGCCCTTGCTCTTGCAGGTTATAGAGTCTTAACTAAAGAGGCTGTACCTCAGGAATATAAATAAACTATCGTTGAGGAGCTTATATAATGAAGACGATTGATGATATTATCGAGGCTGCGCGAAAGGCGGGCAAAAAAAAGATTGCTGTAGCCGCTGCTCAGGAACACTCCGCACTGGAAGCAGCAGTAGATGCCTGGAAGCATGGCATTGCAGAACCAATACTGATAGGTGATGCTCAAGCAATCAAGCAGGTAGCACAGGAACTTAGCATTGATATCAGTCAGTTTAAGCTCATTGAAGAAAAGGATTACGCAAAAGCAGCTGCAAAAGCAGTGGAACTGGTAAAATCAGGTGAAGCCGATATGGTCATGAAGGGGATACTCGATACGTCGATCCTGCTCAAGGCTGTCCTTAACAAGGAAAATGGACTCAATGCAGGGAGGCTCACAAGCCATGTAGCGGTTATGCAGGTGCCGACATACCACAAACTGCTTATTGTTACCGATGCTGCAATCAATATTGCACCGGATCTAGCTGGTAAAATTGATATGATTGCCAATGCGGTGCAGGTTGCAAAAGCAATCGGTGTGGATAATCCCAAAGTGGCTCTCCTTGCAGCGGTCGAAAAAGTTAATCCGGACAAAATGCCCTGTACGACCGATGCTGCAGTGCTTACCCAGATGAACCGCCGGGGACAGATTAAAGGCTGCATTATTGATGGTCCGCTTGCGCTTGATAATGCTGTAAGCAAAGAGAGTGCACGCATTAAAAAAATAGTATCCGATGTAGCTGGTGATGCTGATATTCTCATGACACCAGATATCGAAGCTGGCAATGTACTCTACAAATGTCTACTCGATCTTGCTCAGGCACGCGGCGCAGGCATTGTTGTTGGTGCAGCAAAACCAGTAGTGCTCACAAGCCGTGCGGATACTGCTGATACGAAACTGGCTAGCATTGCACTTGCAGCACTCACTGCAGGCATTGCATAAAGTATATGTTTTTACCATAAGGAGCTACATATGGCTAATAAAGGTCAACCAAAAATAGACAGGGAACGCTGTAAAGGCTGTTTGCTCTGTGTTCGAGCCTGTCCGACCAAGGTGCTCGATGTTGATTCAGAACCAAACTCGTGGGGCTACTATCCTTCAAAGGCTGTAGCCATCGAAAAATGTATTGCATGCGGCAATTGCTATACAGTTTGCCCCGATGTTGCAATTACGGTCTATAAGGAATAAGGAGGCAGAGCATGGCTGAAGAAAAACGCCTGATGAAAGGCAATGATGCAATTGGTGAAGCTGCCATTCGCGCAGGGTGTACCGCATATTTTGGTTATCCAATTACCCCGCAGAATGAACTAACCGCCTATATGGCAAAAAATATGATTGATAACAAGCGCACATTTATCCAGGCAGAAAGCGAAGTTGCTGCTATCAATATGGTATATGGCGCTGCTGCAACCGGTGCGCGTGCAATGACCAGCTCATCGAGTCCTGGTATCAGCTTAAAGCAGGAAGGTATCTCATACGCCTGTGGTGCTGATCTCCCGCTCGTTGTTGTCAATGTGATGCGGTCTGGCCCCGGTCTTGGTGGTATTGTTCCGAGCCAGGCTGATTATTTCCAGTCAACTCGCGGCGGCGGTCATGGTGACTATTACCATTTTGTCCTTGCACCAAAGAGTGTTCAGGAAGCTGCAGACTTGACCTATGAAGCTTTTGATCTTGCCGATGAGTGGCGCATGCCTGCAATGGTTCTTGCAGACGGCCTTATCGGTCAGATGATGGAAGGTGTCGTGCTCCCTGAAAAGCGAGACCTCTCAAAGCTTCCTAAAAAGCCCTGGGCTGTAGGTCATCAAGGGGAACTCAAGCGCCCCATCAATCATGTAACGTCTATTAACCTCGTGCCACAGGAACTCGAAGCAACTGTTAAAGCTCGCTTTGAACGCTATGCAAAAATTAAAGCATCGCTCCAGCGCTTTGAAGAACTTAATATCGATAAATCTGACCTCGTGCTTGTCGCATATGGTACAGCATCTCGTATAGCGCTTGGTGCACTGGAACTTGCAAAGGCCGATGGCATCAATGTCGGATTGCTGCGTCCCATAACGCTCTGGCCATACCCTGAAAAACGTGTTTCTGAACTCGCTCAGCAGGGGAAACGCTTCCTCGTTGTAGAAATGAGCATGGGACAGATGGTGGAAGATGTACGCCTTGCTGTCAATGGAAGAGCACAGATTGATTTTTATGGGCGCACTGGCGGTATGATACCGACAGAAGATGAAGTGTATGCGGAAATCCGCCGCATTCTCAAGAAATAAGGAGAATCCTATGGAATTACTATACGGGCATCCAAAAAGCCTTAAGCCGATACAAACAAAATATTGTCCTGGCTGTGGCCATGGTGTTATACATCGTCTTATTGCTGAGGTCATTGATGAACTTGGCATACAGGGTAAAGCAATTATAACCAATCCAGTTGGCTGCTCAATCTGGGCAGATTTGTATTTTGATTTTGATTCTGTACAGCCGCCTCATGGAAGAACTCCTGCAGCATCAACCGGCATTAAGCGCATGCTTCCCGATCATCTTGTTGTTTGCTATCAGGGTGATGGTGACCTTGCTGCTATTGGTACTGCAGAAATTATCCATGCAGCAAATCGCGGTGAAAAATTTACAACAATATTTGTTAATAATGCAATTTATGGTATGACGGGCGGTCAAATGGCTCCCACAACGCTTATTGGCCAGAAGGCTACAACTGCTCCTTATGGACGCGATCCAATTGATGCAGGTATGGGGTATCCAATACAGGTTTGTGAACTTCTTGCAACTCTCGGAGGTACAAAATACCTTGCACGCGGTGCTGTAAATAATGCTGTTAATGTTAAAAAAACAAAACAGTATATCAAAAAAGCCTTTGAGGCACAGCTCCGTGGTGAAGGCTTTACCATGGTCGAAATTCTTTCACAGTGTCCTACAAACTGGGGTATGCAGCCTAAAGAGAGTGTAGAGTGGCTGGAACAAAATATGATTCCTTTCTACAAGCTGGGAGAAATTAAAAATACGCTCGATGGGGAGGCTCAGAAATGACGGAAAAAACATTTATGGCAGGCTTTGGAGGTCAGGGTATCATCAGTTTAGGACAGCTCTGGGTATATTGTGGCATGAAAGAAGGACTCAATGTTACATTTTTCCCGTATTACGGTGCTGAAAAACGAGGCGGCATCGCGCGTGCAAATGTGATTGTTTCTGATAAAGAAATAGCAAGTCCGCTTGTTACCAAACCAGATTCAGCAATCGTTATGAAC
The DNA here is from genome assembly GCA_029547205.1 of Spirochaetota bacterium. GTDB lineage: Bacteria > Spirochaetota > Spirochaetia > Treponematales > UBA12059 > JAKPPT01. Next base: position 23,048 of record JAKPPT010000132.1, on the reverse strand, counting down.
ATGGATTCTCTCCCAATCTGTGAAGAAATAGTTAAACCTAACGGAACACTGCTCATTAACTCAAGTCTGGTTAAGGTTGATCCCAATCGGAAAGACGTTAAGGTTGTTAAGGTTCCCTGCAATGAGCTTGCTGAAGAAATTGGCGATGTTAAAATTGCAAATATGGTTATGATGGGTGCACTGTCAAAAGTGACAGGTGCTGTAAAGCTTGCAAAGCTTGAAGAAGTGCTCAAGAGCTTTTTCCCTGAAAACAAGCACAAATATATTCCAATGAACATTAAAGCAATAGAAGCCGGAATGAATGCAGTAAAATAAATATTTATTTACATTCTGTGGCAAATAACAGCGAGCGCAGTACTAAAAATTTTTCAGTACTGCGCTTTTTTTAATGAGTACACTCGTGCTCGCCATGCTCGTGGCAGGTTTCACCTGAGTCTTTAAGTGTACCAGCAATCCATTGTTCCACCACAGAACGTACAGTTCCCGATGCTCCGCGGACAACTTCAATGCCGTGTGCTTTGAGCACTCGAATCGCACCATCCCCGATATTACCTGCGAGCATGAGTGTTACACCATCCTGCGCAAGTTTAGATGCAATATCGCTCTTACAGCCGCAGCCGTTAGGGCTTTCGATGCGTTTTTCGCTAGCAATTGTACCGTTTCCAATTTCAAATACGGTAAAATACTCACAATGACCAAAATGGGCATCTACAGAGCCGTTTTTTGTGGGTACAGCAATTTTGCTATGCATAGTTTGTTCCTCCTTAATGGTATATATTCCGCCAGCTATGACGATTGTTTTATTATTGAGAACGGCATCGGTAACAATGCGGTGTGCACTATCAAGAATTCTTCCAAACGTCTGTCGGGAAATACCCATTGCACGAGCCGCAGCTTCCTGATAAAGACCTTCAATATCAGCAAGGCGGAGCGCCTCAGCCTGATCGAGCGTCAGTATAACAGTTTCCTGTGCACAGCACCGTTTTTTTTGCGCACATTCCAGAGCCGTTGTTCTGGCAATTTTTCGCGGGCAGTGTGGTCGCGGCATGAGTACTCCTTACACAAAATACCGAATATCGGTCACAATTTTAAGGTAACTAGGTATTACTAAAACAATATGAGCATATGCTCATATTGATACCATATTCCAACACATTGAGTTTGTCAACTATATATTTTAGTAACCTTGTTATTACACTAGCCAAAAGCGGATACTTTGAGTAATCTATAAACATTATGAACAAAATAATCATTCGAGGTGCACGGGAACACAATCTAAAAAATATCGATCTTGAGCTCCCCCGCGATAAGCTCATCGTAATTTCGGGGCTTTCCGGTTCGGGGAAAAGCTCACTTGCTTTTGATACGCTTTATGCCGAGGGACAGCGCCGCTATGTCGAATCGCTCTCAGCATACGCCAGACAGTTTTTGGGTCAGATGCAAAAGCCTGATGTTGACTATATTGAGGGGCTCTCTCCAGCAATAGCAATCGAACAAAAAACCACACACCGTAATCCTCGATCAATAGTTGGAACCGTTACAGAAATATATGATTATTACAGGCTGCTCTATGCCCGCATCGGCATTCCACACTGTCCGCAGTGCGGGAGGGAAATCCGTGAGCAGAGTATTGACCAGATACTCGATAGCATAAAGTCCTATCCAGAAGATTCAAAGCTGCAACTCCTTGCGCCTGTTGTGCGCGCCAAAAAGGGTGAGCACCAAAAAGTGCTGGAAGATGCGCGGAATGCAGGATTTGTGCGCAGCCGTATCGATGGAGAGTTCCGCAGCCTGGACGATACGATTATATTAGAAAAACAAAAAAAACATACTATCGAAATTGTAGTCGATCGCATGCTCCTCAATGTCGAAAACTATCAGCGGCTTGCGGAATCAGCGGAAACAGCACTGCGCCTTGCAGATGGTATTCTTGTGGTGCTTATCGATATTCCCGATCAGGCTAAAACAGAAGAAATCCTCTTTAGTCAGCATGGCGCCTGTCCTGTCTGTAACATCAGCATTCCAGAGCTTGAACCGAGACTCTTTAGTTTTAATAACCCCCAGGGTGCCTGTCCTGCCTGTACGGGCTTAGGTATCAAACTGGAGTTTGATCCTGACAAAATAATTCCCGATAAAACCCGCTCGTTTGAAGATGGAGGCATAATTCCATATAATCCAGACTCGGCATGGTACCGTTCACGGTTTGAAGCACTCGCACGTGCTTACAAGTTTGATCTTGCAACACCGTTTGGTAAGCTTCCCCAAAAAGTGCAGGACATTATTTTGTATGGGAATGATGAGGCAGTTCGTGTCCGGTATGACAATGCTAAAGGGACAGGTCACTTTGAGTATGAGAGCAAGTGGCCTGGAGTGATAGAGGAGCTTAAACGGCGCTACAATGAAACAACGAGCGAAGAAATAAAACTGTGGCTCGAGAGTTTTATGACCGAACGGGTTTGTGAAACCTGCAAAGGTAAACGGCTCCGTCCTGAAGCATTGGCAGTAACGGTTGGCGGAGCGTCCATACATGAGCTCATAACGCAAACTGTAGAAACATCGCTTGATTTTTTTAGTAAACTTAAGCTAACGAGGACAGAGGAACATATCAGTCAGCAGATACTTAAAGAGATTACAGCGCGGCTCACGTTTTTAAAAAATGTCGGTCTCGATTACCTTACAATGGACAGAAGAGCAGGCACGCTTTCAGGTGGAGAAGCTCAGCGTATACGGCTGGCAACGCAGATTGGTTCGGGGCTCGTGGGTGTGCTCTATATTCTTGATGAACCATCAATCGGTCTCCATCAGCGCGATAATCAGCGGCTTATCGATACAATGACATACCTCCGTGATATTGGAAACACGATAATTGTGGTTGAACACGATGAGCAGATGATACGCACAGCAGATTATGTTGTCGACTTGGGCCCCGGCGCTGGAGTGCATGGTGGCCACGTTATTGCAGCAGGTACTCCAGAAGAGGTCATGAATATCCCTGAGAGCATTACCGGTCAGTATCTTGCGGGCAAGCTTGAAATACCTGTCCCCACTGAGAGACGTCCTGGTAATGGTAACAGGATTACTGTAAAAGGCTGCAGAGAGCATAATTTAAAAAATATCAATGTGAGCATACCGCTCGGGTGTTTTACCTGTATAACTGGTGTTTCCGGTTCAGGCAAAAGCACGCTGCTGTCGGATATTCTCTATCCGGCAATTGTAAATAGGTGCACCTGGCTCCGCTTACCAGAGGGAGACTATGACAGCATATCAGGTGTTGAGTATATTGATAAAATCATCAATATCGATCAGAGTCCAATCGGAAGGACACCGCGTTCTAATCCGGCTACGTATGTTGAAGTATTTACGCATATTCGCGACCTGTTTGCTAGTCTCCCAGAATCGAGAGCTCGGGGCTACAAGCCCGGTCGCTTTAGTTTTAATGTGCGTGGAGGCCGATGCGAGCACTGCCAGGGCGATGGGACAATAAAAATTGAAATGCAGTTTCTGTCTGATGTATATGTAACCTGCGAAGTGTGTAATGGCAAACGTTTTAATAAAGAAACACTCGATATTCTCTATAAAGGTAAAAATATTGCAGATGTTCTTGATATGACTATTGAGGAAGCATATACATTTTTTGAAAAAATACCCCAAATTGAACGCAAATTGCGAGCACTGCTCGATGTTGGTCTGGGATACATAAAACTGGGACAGTCGGCATTAACGCTTTCCGGAGGTGAAGCGCAGCGCGTCAAGCTTGCTTTTGAGTTAGCAAAGCGAGCAACCGGCAAAACAGTTTACTTTTTAGATGAACCGACGACAGGTCTCCATTTTGCTGATGTTAAACAGCTCATGGAAAGCATTCAAAAGCTTGTTGATAATGGTAACACCGTTGTTATGATTGAGCATAATCTTGATGTCATTAAGCAGGCTGATTGGATAATAGACCTTGGACCAGAAGGCGGTGTACGTGGAGGAGAAATTGTTGCTCAGGGCACACCAGAAATGATAGTTACCCATAAGCATTCATGGACGGGACAGTATCTCAAGCCATACCTTAAAAAATAAACAATCGAATTTATCATCCTATAACGCAAAATGCTGGCTGCTATCTTTACCTTAAAACAAAAACAGGGTAGTATGGATAGAGCATGAAACGTCTTATTTACGCTGTTATAGTTTTATACACAGGCATTGCAAGCTGCCTCTCTGCATTTGCACATTCAGATTTAAAAGCTCATCAATTGTATCATAGCAATAATCATGTTACAAATTCGAAAGATAACCATCGTATAGAACATGTGCCTCCATCACCCAAACAGGTTCCAGATGCGTCTTCTAATGAGAACTCAGAGCAAAACAAAGATTCTGCTCCTCAAGCTGGAAACAATGAACAAACTGATATGCCATCAGAGCAAGATCTATTTCTTGAAACCGTTGCCCTTGATATTGCAACAAGCAATCATGAAGCGCTTGTTGAATGGTGCACTTTGCTGGGACTCCCTGCAACGGGAAGTGATGATGAATTGCGTAATAGACTATATGAATACTATAAGGTAAGTGAGCCTCAAAAAAGTGAAACTGAGGTAACAAGGATCATTACCATAGAAAACGCACAAAAAACAGAATACTTTACGCTTGACGAGCCGCAACCACATGTAATTATACGGTTTTCAGGTAATGTTGTTATAACAATTAAAGATACAAAAACCGGGGAAGTTCATACAATTCATGCTGATGAGCTTGTTTACAATAAATCAAAGCAGCTTCTATCTGCACGCGGAAATATTCGGTATGAAAAAAAGAATGGCAGTACAACGGAAATATTTTTAGGTGAAGCAATTGATATCGATCTTGATACCTGGCAGGGGTCATTTAGATATGGAGAAAACCGCAGGGAAGGTGGTGAAACTCAAACAAAACTTATCTTTCAGGCTGAAGATATCATAAAAAAAAGTGATACAGTACTCGTTTTTAAAAATGCAGTCATAAGCTCGTGCGATACTGACGATAAACATTACTCCCTTCGTGCATCAAAGCTCTGGATTCTGGGTAGTAATGAATGGGCAGTTTTTAACGCAATGCTCTATGTTGGAGAAATTCCTGTATTGTATCTCCCTTTCTTTTACTATCCCGGTGAAGAAATTGTGTTTCATCCCGTGTTTGGTTATAAGGATAGGGAAGGTCGCTTTGTGCAAACCACAACCTACATTCTCGGGGAGCGTGCACCTAAAGATCAGAGTATTAGTCTTTTTAAGCTTACCGAAGGTGGCACCGGGTATGATAGAAAAGTGGAAGGTGTTTTTTTACGAACGCAAAAAACTAAAAAAGAAAAAAAAGAAGAAAATATAGTAAAGGTGTTAGCTGATTATTATGTGAATTTAGGATTATTTGTAGGGGTTGATGCAGTATTACCGGTATTTGGTCCTATTAAAAATTTTAAATTTTTTTTAGGACTGGGCTTAACAAGAAGTATATTCCCGATAGGCACAAAAACCTATTCACCATTTGTTCCTCAAAATGATTATACGAGTACCTGGAATACAGCATATTATTTTGGACAGGAGCTTCCTCTTCGTTTTTTGTTTACTGCAAGTGGGGGCATTTCTGCTGGGGCGTTTACAAGCTCTTATGCGTTCGATTTTGCTTCTGACCCTTACGTTTCTCGAGATTTTTTACAGCGCTCAGAGTATATGGACTGGCTGCAATTCATGAAGGAACAAGAGAAAAACCAACAGGTAAGTACTGAAAAAAAATCAAGTCTCCAGAGTACAGTTAGTTTTTCAGGTTCAATACCGCTCCCATTTTTTGAGCCATTTATTAAAACTATATCTATTAGTACTATTTCATCATCACTGTCCTGGATACTCAAGACAAAACAAGCTCCAAGTGAATCTGATTTATACTATCTCTTTTTGTATGCTCCAACATCAGAGTTTTTTGTGCCTGATACATTTAAAATTATTGAAGGAAGTATTTCACTCAGTGGTAATCTTTTTCAGTTTCCACTTCCTGTAAGTAAAAATAAACCTCAACAGGCAAAAGAAATACCTGGTATTGTATCTCCGTGGAATGATAGTACGGTACAGGATGGTACAACACAATCACCTCTCGATACACCTTTGTTTATGTTACCTAAGCTTTACACCCCTGAATTAAAAACAAATCAAAGCGATATATTTACAGTAAGTATGAATTATCAGTTTATTCCTTCAATAAACTGGTCACAAAGATTTAATACAAATGCATGGAAAAATCCACAGGATGTAGATTTCCAAAAATTGTACGAATTAATTTCATATGGAATTTCAGCTAATATTCAGCCAAATTTTAAATTTTTTAATTCGTTGTTTACCATCAATTCTACTCTTGCTGGGTCTGCCAAATTTCAGGTGCGTCCATCTTACATTAACGATCCACTATATGTGACACCGGTAATGCTTGAGGCGTGGCAGCGACAGGATGCTCAGTATAGATATGATACAATAACAGGAAAACTGGGAATTGTAATTAACCCTTTTATCAATAATGAATTGTTTTCACCAATACAGTTTAGCTGGAATTATGATACTTTGTTATATGAATATAAATTTAAGACTATTTCAGCTGGTGTACCCTTATATGAAACATATACTTTTGATTGGACAAAAACTGGTGTTAAAGGAAATTCTCTCGCTGCTGTACTTGGTGTGAAGCTGGACACATATATAGAATCTCTAAAAATTTCTGGGAACTTGCCACCACTATTACCATCATATATGTTTAATCTCCAGCTTTCCTGGTTTTTTGGAAATTTTTCCGGCCAAACAAAATATTATCAGAAAACTGAGTCAGATCCGTTTGTTTGGGATCCTTTTAGTGCAACTTTACAGTTAAAATATGAAAAATATCCATCACTATCTTTACAGAGTGTTTATGATATCGAAATTTCAGAACTTAAGTCTTTGCAGGCATCTTTACAATGGGAAACTTTATCAATGCAAATACATGCAAAAAAATCTCCAGCTTCTTTTTTTGTATTAGGTCAGGGTTGGGTTGATGGGGCTGAGTCATTTTCATTGTATTCAGCTTCGATGTCATATAAACTTAATTGGAAGCCTGTACCTGTTTGGAAAAATAGGATTAGTTTTGAAACACAGGTAGCACTTGATGCTGTTCAAAACTTTATTCGTTTTAATGAAGCAAGTGCAGGTATTACCGGCAGTATAACCTTTAAAATTTATGAGTTTGCAGATATTTCTTTTTCATTTACATCAAGAAATCAGAGCTTATGGCGATACTATGCGAATGTGTTTTCTTTACCAGAAGAATTAGCATCTTTATCAACGCCTGTTAATTTTTTTATTGATATTTTTAATGGATTTAGATTTGATAATCCGGAAATACGAAAAACATCACTGTTTAAGCTAAAGTCACTAAATTTAAAGCTTATACATTACATGCATGATTGGAATTTAACTTTTGAATTAACCAGTGCTCCATTTTATAACACACAAACTTTGCAGTATGAGTTTAAAAATACTTATAGTATTTTTATTAATTGGATAGGAGTTCCGGAAATAAAAACCCAATATAAAAAAGATGGGAACACTGTTACCTGGTAAAAATAATGAAAAAATCTGTTTACATAAAGAAAAATTAGTGTTATATTATCATTATGAACAAGAATACACTTATTTTAGGCGAGTCCTGGCCACATACAAGGGCAAAAACAAATTTACTGGCGGCAACTGGAGAAGTTGTCAGGGTGTTGGGTCCACGAGGTGCTACATTAAAAAATATTGCCAAACTTGCTGAGGTTACTGAGCCTGCAATATTCAGACATTTTGATGGTGTGGATGGGCTTTTTGATGCTCTTTGTCAGGTTACTACCATGTATATTTCCTATCTGATAAATCAGGCAAAAGCATCAAAGAACACAGGTTTAGCATTGCTTGAAGAATATTTTTTAAGCAAAATGGAAACCCTTGCAGCTGACAGGGAATTCTCTGCATTTATTGGTTTCCCGGAGCCATTATTTGCTGATTATCCTGAACTTAAGAAAAAAACTGCATCGATTCGCGCTGAAGAAACAAAATTAATAACTTCTGCCATAAAAGAAGCAAAGACAAAGGGCCAACTGCTTGCATCTGTTGATCCGGATTTTGCTGTACTTTTATACAGCGGTTTTGAGCAAAGCGTAATTAACGAATGGATGAAAAACTGGAACTCGTTTAATCCAGCAAAAGAGGCTCAAAAACTATGGAAAAACTTTAGAACTCTTATTGCAAAGAGTGATGCACCATCAGCTCAGCACACACCACTACAGGCAAAACCGTACGGTAAAGCAAATGAAGTGGAAGTTGAAAAAACTGTAAAACCTTCAGCAAAAAAGGCTACGGCAAAAACTGCAAAACCAACGCTTAAAACTGCTACAAAGGCAAAAGCTGCTTCAAAAACATCAGCTAAGAAACCTGCAAAACCAGCAGCAAAAACTACAAAACCAGCTAAGAAGCCAGCACCTGCAAAAAAGAAATAATTACTACAGTATATAAAAAAAGGCTGTCCATGAACCAGTTTCGGACAGCCCTTTTTCGTTACAACGCATTAAAACTAAAATTCTTCTATAATAGTCTGATAATTTTTGAGATAGCAATCATGATTATTGAGCACAAACGTACTGTGCGCTTCGATTCTGGGGCGAGCGAGTGTAATAAAAATTTCTGCAGCCTTAAGTTTTCGTTCAGAATGTCTGCCATCACGAAGCATAAGCCAGCTGATAATTATATCGGTCGCCATTTCGACAAGTCTTCGAGCGTGGAAATTGGTATACTGCTCGTTTCCAGCTTCTCGCACTGCAAGCTGTGCTTTTTCAAATTTAGTGCGCATGGCTTTTACTGAATCAATGAGTGCAGCAGGCAGTTCTGACCAATCTTCGTTCTCAAACTCGTCCATAATAGATGCTGCTACACCTGACATGACGCCACCTATTGCTGCAACTACCTGGAGCTGTGAGGTTCCTTCATAGATATTGGTAATACGTGCATCACGATAATGACGTTCGACGCTAAAATCCTTCATGTAACCAGTACCACCATGGATCTGGATGGCATCATAAGTAACTTTGTTAGCCATTTCGGTATTAAAGAGTTTTGCCATTGGTGTGTAGAGGGCTGCAAGTTTAGTATATTTTTTAATATCAGCTTTCAGTGCATCAGCCTGTTCAGGGTGCTTCTGCGAATAGCGTTCAAGACCTTCTTTCATTTCAACGGCTCGTGCGGTTTCGTAGAGGAGACTTCGAGCTGCTTCAATCGAAACACGCATATTGGTGAGCATCTCAAAAACAGGTGGTAGATTGATGATAGGAGCCCCAAATTGTATTCGTTCACGTGCATATTTTTCTGCTTCACGATACGCAGCTTCAGCAATACCAACACCCTGTGATGCGACTGAAAGTCTCGCGCTATTCATGAGCCACATGGTATATTTGATTAATCCCCAGCCCCGTTCACCGACAAGCTCAGCAGGAGCATTATCAAACTGCATTTCACACGTGGGTGAACCATGTATGCCGAGCTTTTCTTCAACCCGCCGAATTTTTGTATGCTTATCACGGTGATAGAGGAAGAGTGAGAGACCTCGAGCGCCTTCTCGGTCTTCGCTCCGTGCAAGTACAAGCCCAATGCGACCGCAGCCATTGGTGATAAATCGTTTAACGCCATTCAATCGCCAGGTTCCATCGGGAGCCTGTGTCGCTTTGAGGCTCACAGCTTGTAGATCGGATCCAGCATCAGGTTCTGTAAGAATCATAGCGCTGGTTTCTTTGCCTTGAGCAAGGAGCGGGATAATGCGCTGTTTTTGGTCTTCATTACCAAAATTCTCAAGCGTGAGTCCTATATCCTGCTGTAAACCGAGATTTAAGAATGAAGCATCTGCTCTGGAAAGCACTTCTCCAGCCATAGTGAGCAGTGTCATCGGCATATTTAATCCGCCGTATTTTCGTGACATGGCCATACCGGTAAGTTCTGCTTTAGAAAGCATATCCCAGGCTCTGCTGGTTGCAGGAGCAAGCCGAACTTCGCCATTTTCAAGTATTACTCCCTGTTCATCAACCTCGGCTGCATAGGGTGCCATGTACTCTGCTGCAATGCTCCCGACAATTTCCATTACTCTTTTATAACTATCTTTTGCATCTTCAATATTCTTAGGAGCTTCCGGATAGGTTTGCGCTTCTTTAAAATCATCTTCAAAGAGTTTGATGATTCTATCAAGATCCATTGTGTCAAAGTGAAAAAGCACATCTTTATTGTCAAGGAAAAAATTTTCCATAGTGGTTACTCCTTATTCTTATAGGCATTGATAAACATGGGGATCACGTCTTTTAGATCACCGACAATGCCATAATGCGCTACCTGGAAAATAGGTGCTTGCGGATCCGTGTTGATAGCGATGATTCTGCTCGATTCAGCCATACCCGCACGGTGTTGAATTGAACCTGAAATACCGCAGGCAATATACAGTTTAGGTCTGACCGTTGTGCCGGTTTGACCAACTTGATGAGCTTTAGATATCCATCCTGCATCAACAGCTGCACGGCTAGCTCCAACTTCGCCTCCGAGTACATGTGCAAGTTGTTTGATGAGTTCAAAATCTTCTTTACTACCAACACCAGCTCCGCCTGCCACGATAATTTGAGCACCTTTTAAGTTAACAGTTTTTTCTTCTCGTACAAGTTTTACAAGCTCTGTTATAAAAAGTGAATCTTTGAGTTCTGGTGTTATAACTTCGATATGACCCTTGCGTTTTGGATCATGCTTGCTTATTTTCATAACGCCTTCGCGAACGGTAGCCATTTGTGGTTTCTTTTCTGGCGATACAATAGTGGCAATAATGTTACCGCCAAAAGCTGGACGTATCTGGTAAAGAATGTTCTTATATACTTTACCCTGCAACTCATGATCACCGATTTGCAGATCAGTGCAGTCTGCTGTAAGTCCAACTTTGAGAGCGCTGGCAATACGGGGAGCAAGATCCCGGCCTGTAGTAGTTGCCCCAAAAAGAACAATTTGTGGTTCATATATCTTTATTGCTTGAATAGCAACTTCTGCATAGGGAAGTGAAAGAAAATGTGCAAGCTTTTCATGTTCATAGCAGTATAGGTTATCTGCTCCATATCCCCAGAGTAACTGGGCTTTTTCTTTCATGCCATTTCCTATAACGAGCGCATCAACTCCTACGCCCAGTGTATCAGCTAGCTCTCGTGCCTTTGAAACAAGTTCGATACTGACATCTGCTATGGTGCCACCATCCTGCTGTATAAAAACCATTACATTATTTTTTGTTTGCATAGTAAAGCTCCTAACCTATGGTGTGGTCTGCAACCAGTTCCTGAACAAGTGCGCCGATTCCTTCTTTTGTTGCAGGAATCATTTTTATTTCTCGTGCTGCAAGCACCACAGAATCAATTTTTTTGACTTTTGTGGGCGAACCTGCAAGACCGCAGTTTTGAGGATCTGCATTGATTGATGAAAGATCCCACAGTGCTATTATTTCATTATCCTGACAGGAGCTCATATTCATGTAGCATTCTTCATAGCTCTTATCATTTGTTGCAGTTGCGACAGCGTTTTTATACATCATGACACGGCGTGCCGATGGCGGTCGAGGGGCAAAACCCTCATTGGTAAAAGTTAACAGCAGCGGTGCCTTTGCTTTAAGAATTTCATAGCCGCCTTCGATAGAACGTCGAACAGTTAGTTCTTTGTTTCCTATATTAACTGCTTCAAAAGCTGATACACATGTAATCTGGTTCATACCCAATTTTTCTGCAGTCTGTGGACCAACCTGAGCAGTGTCTCCATCAATTGCCTGACGTCCGCAGAATACAAAGTCAACAGAACCAATTTTTTCTATTGCGCATTTTAATGCATATGAAGTAGCAAGCGTATCAGCACCAGCAAATCGCCTATCTGATACGAGTGTAACAAAATCTGCCCCGCGATACAGTGCATCTTTTAATACCTGAGTAGCTGATGGCGGTCCCATTGTTACAACATTTATACGGGTATCTGGATATGAATCTTTGATAGTTAATGCCGCTTCAAGCGCATGCAAATCTTCTGGATTGAAAATGGCTGGTAAAGCCGCTCGATTGACGGTACCGTCATCATTCATGGCTTTGCCGGTGACATTTTTGGTATCGGGTACCTGTTTAACAAGTACCACAATATTCAGACCCATAGTGTCCTCCTAGTTTTATGAAAAATCATCATGGAGTATATCATACTCTATAATATTTACAAAGGGGGAGAAAATGTCAGAAAAACAAAAAGGCACCGGTTTGCTCGAACTGGTGCCCCATAATTACTTGAAGTATGATTTGTTTTATTCTTTTTTGAGTATTGTAACACAGTTTGTAACAGCACTGCCGCCGACATTGAGCGTAACGGCCACAGTTGGTCGTTTTTTCGGTGCAGCACCAATGGGTTCGCCAATGAGCTGTTTATAGAGCAAGGCATGCATTGACACACCGGTAGCACCTACTGGATGTCCTTTTGCTTTCAGTCCGCCTGAAAGGTTAACAGCAACGGTATCATCAGCATTGAATCGGCCTTCCATGTAATCATAACCCGCATGACCATCTGCTGAAAAACCTAGGGCTTCAGTACAGAGCAGTTGGTTGATAGTAAAACAGTCATGAACTTCTGCGATCTGAATATCTTTTGCTGTTACACCTGCTTCTGTATACGCAAGTTTTACTGCTTCTTTTGCAGCCATGAGTTCATGCATGTTTGGCCGTACCGATATGGGAAGTCGTTCTGCTGTATGTCCGATACCGGCAATGCGTACAGCGCGATCTTTTTTGATTGCAGGATGATCTTTGCGCACAAGAACAACTGCAGCAGCACCATCTGTTACGAGTGAGCAGTCATGCAGTCTGAGTGGTTCTGCAATTATTGGATTCTTTTCTGGTGGAAGATTGAGAACAGCATCTGCAGTTACAAGCTGAAGCTTGTCAGATGGTCCGCCTTTCCCAAAATGTGCAAGCGGGTTTTCAAGACCATTCCTATAGCAGAGTGCTGATACATGTGCAAGCATGCGAGCGAGTAGTTCTGGGCTGATTTTATAGTGTGCGCTATACCCTTTTGCATATTCAGCAAATAATCCAGGGAAAGTCATCGCTTTTGCTCCTTCTTCGGGCCAATAGGAGCAGGTTGCAAGCGCATGGGTAACACCTTTGGTATCAAGCAGATTCATTTTTTCGACACCGACAACGAGCGCAGCATCGACTCGACCTGATTCAATTGCGTATACAGCATCATAGAGAGCGACTGAGCCGGATGCACATGCATCTTCACAGCGGGTCATGCGCTTAAAGCGGAAATTTACAGGATCGATTTCTGCTGCATATGAAGCAAGGTGTTCCTGATTTGCAAACAGACCAGGAGCACAGGAGCCAACCCAAACGCCTCCGATTGCTGCCGGATCAATACCGGCGTCTTTGAGAGCTCCTTGCCCGGCTTCGAGCATGAGTTCATAAATACTTTTAAGATCGGTGACCTCACCAGTTTCTTTGTTCTTTTGTACAAAGCTTCCAAACTTGGTGTTATAAGCACCAATCATCATAACAGTGGACATAAAGACCTCCTTTTATATGTATCCAAGTGCTTTAGCTTGATGAGTGAGTTCTTCACGGAACTCTGGTGCTGCAACAGCACCCTGAGCAGTGTCCGACTGACCTCCTGTTCTGGAATATTGTGCTGGTTCAATGGATTCACTAGCTACTTGCCCTTTTAAGTCTACCATAAGACAGGTGTTTATGGAAACCATTTTGGAGCAATTTTCGCTATCGCAAGTTTTTAACCATAGCAAATATCTTATATAACAGTGTGTACTGCAGGACGTTCAAAAACAATATGCGTAAAAGCTCTGCCTTATTCATTGTTGATAAAATCCTTGAAATTGCTGATTTTTATCACCACATATCCAGAACGGCATAGACTTGTATATTAATTAAAAAATTGCATTCCAATTTTTTATCCATTATATTTCTTATTAAGGAATAAAGTATGCATAAGAAAAAAGTTCGTACCATGGTTTTTTTGTCATTCTTTGTAGTCGGTTGTTTTGTTGCAACGAGCTATGCTACTTACCAAGTAGCTTTGCAGGGGGTATGGAAACAAATTACCACTACAGATCTCCCGCTTACGAGTGATAATATTTATTCTGAAATCCAGAAAGATCTTCTAATGCCAATGTTTATATCTTCTTTAATGGCTAATGATACTTTTGTTCGTGATTGGATTTTACATGGAGAAAAGGATACTCAAGCCATGGTTCGATACTTAAAGCAAATCAAAGATCGATACAAAACATTCACATCATTTTTTGTTTCTGACAGAACAAAGATTTATTATCATGCTGAAGGAATTTTAAAAACAGTAAGTGAATATGAACCCCGGGATGTCTGGTTTTTTAGAGTACGAGAAATGGAGCCAGAGTTTGAGATCAATGTAGACCCCGATATGGCTAATAATGATACCATGACAATATTCGTTAATTATAAAGTATTTGACTATAATCATAAATTTATTGGAGCTACTGGTGTGGGCCTTTCTGTTTCTTTTGTAAAAGCACTGATTGCAAAGTATCAGAATCAATATAATCGTGAAATCTATTTTACAGACAAAGAAGGGAAAATAGTTTTATATAATGCTGGTACCTTTATAGAAGGAATGTTTCTTAAAAATGTTCCAGGAATCGGAAATTATGCTGATGCTATATTAAACAATGAGTTTTATCAGTTTTCATATAACTTTGATAATAAAAAATATTTTACAAATACACGCTACATACCTGAATTGGGATGGTATTTAATTGTAAATCAATCGGATACAGTTTCAGTAAGCAAATTAAAGATAATTTTATATATAGATATTCTTTTATCATTGTTAATTGCTGGTATAGCACTTTTTGTTTCGATCCGTGTATTAAATACGTATCAAAGTCGAATAGAACATTTAGCACAAATCGATACGCTTACGGGAATTGCAAACCGGCAAACATTTCGAGAGACAATAGAAATTGCATTAGAACATGCGAAAATTTCTCAAAAACCGTTATCATTTGCAATACTTGATATTGATGATTTTAAGGATGTAAATGATACATATGGTCATCTTGCTGGTGATTATATATTGGTAGAATTGACAAAACGAATACAAGGAGTAATTCGTTCAGGTGATTTTTTTGCACGATGGGGTGGAGAAGAGTTTGTTGTTATTTTTAATGATTGTTCTGTAAATACCGCCTTTGAAATAGCAGACCGAATTCGGCAGGTAGCCATAAATAATTCTATTGTTTATGAAAAACAAGCAATAGTAATTACACTTAGTATCGGGCTTACATCATTTTCACAACACGATAGCAGTATCGAAATTATTAAAAGAGCGGATAAGGCTCTTTACTCAGCAAAAACGCATGGTAAAAATAGTGTGTGCAAAATGTGATTGCTATTTCTGCATCGAAATGTAGTAAGCGATAGATCTATTATATGTTTTTTCAGCTTCCTTATTAAAATAGCAAGCCGGTAGTTCGCCATTACTTCGATGGTATGCTATGCATTCACAGCATTTTCCATGCTTTTCGCATGGATATGTGCAGTTACAGCGCTTTTTATTTTCCGTTACAATACATGGTTCCATATTGTTATCCTCGTGCTGAAAAGTAATAATTCATGCGCTATTATAATGAATATCATGGTATTTGTGAACATAAAATCTTATGAACTTATCTGGGGTTGGTTATGAAAAAATTAATAGTTGTACTTCTGGTTTTTGTTGCTCTTACGGCGATGGCGGAGGATGTATATATTGTGAAAACAAAAGTCAGTACCGAAGGTGAAAATCTTTGGGCAACTCATGCTGTAGTTCCAATTGAAGCTGTATCAGTATTTGTACCTACATATTTTACAAAAAATGGGAAAAATATTTCATATGTACGTTCATATGAATTTTCTTTTACAACTGGTACAGCACAATCAGTAAAAGAAACTAAAAGCGGTGTATTGTATAGATATACTGTCTCGATTCAACCAAAAAAAACACTTCCAAAAGCAAAAAAACATATAGTGGTAACCATACATGTTAATGAACTTGGAACCGGTGGCCTCTATGCGGAATCACCAGGTCTCCTGGCATTGCACCGTGCAATACTTGCAGTTTCATATAAAACTGGTTATGCCTGGATAACATCAGTTCAGTTTGATAACAGAAATGTTTTTAAGGTGTCAGTTGCTCTTACAGACAGGCTTTGAAAATACCATACTCAAAATAACTGCTACAATAGATGCTGCAATACCGATACTCCCAGAAACCTGAAGGTATGTGGGTATGCCAAAATGTTCAATGAGCGTTCCACAGTAAAGAGCTCCAATTGGTGTTACGCCTCCAAAAATGAGCATGTATAGACTCATTACTCTGCCACGATGAGCATTATCCGATTCAAGCTGCAATATTGCATTAGTTGATGTCGAAAGTGAAATGGTGCAAAATCCTATAAAAGCTAATAATATGATACTGAGAGTATAACTGTGTTGTAAACTTAATACTATGTACGCAATACTCAATCCTGCTGCTCCTCCATATAAGCGAAACCATGATGGTTTAGTTTTACTGTGTACTGCAAGCGAGAGTGCTGCAGCAAATGAACCGAGTCCAAGCGATGTCATTAAAAAGCCATATCCTGAAGCAGTTCTTTGCAAAACATTCTTGGCAAATGTAGGAACCATAATATTGTAGTTTATGATTGCAAGGCTAATTATTCCAAGAAGTAACAGCGGTATTAGAATATTTTTATTGCGTAAAGTATAGATAACACCATCTTTTGTTTGTAATACTATTTCTTTAAGTGATTCTGGTTTTTTTATAGACGCATGTGTTTGAACGGTTACATTGAGAAGCGCTATAATTACTGCAACAAAAGAAATACTGTTTAAAAAAAAGCAAGAACCTGTGCCAATTATTTCGATTAAAATTCCTGCTACTGCTGGTCCTGCCATTCGGGCTAAATTGAATGCTGCAGAGTTGAGTGCAACCGCATTAGTCAATGCCTCTTTACCAGAAAGTTCAATAACAAAAGCATGTCTCGTGGGATTATCAATGAGTTGTACAAAACCAAGTAATAGAGCGAGTATGACTACCATCCAGTATTGAATGAGCTTTGTCCATGTTAGTATTGCAAGCAGCATGGCAAGTACTGCAAGACCTGTTTGTGTGAATAACAAAATCTTTTTTTTAGGAAAAGCGTCGATAATTGGACCTGCAAATGCAGAAAACAGCATCATGGGAAAAAACTGCAAGGCACTGATAATACTCAACTTTTGAGCAGAACCAGTAAGTTCCAGTACAAGCCACGATTGTCCTACATTTTGCATCCATGTACCAATAAGCGATACACATTGACCAATCCAATAGATTCGGAAATTTTTTTCTTGTAATGCTGGAAAATATGATTGTAAAACTACGCGAGAACTCATAGTGTATGAACTATACTATTATTTAAGTAACAATCACAAGTAGATGAACAGTACTAGTTTCCTTCTGGTCATAAATGTCTGGACTATTGTTCAAATTATGATTATTTTTAATTTATAGCTTATGGAGGGTTTATATGAATACAATAGATTGTAATTGGCAAGGTGATATGGCTTTTGATGTACAGGTTAACAATCACACCATTCTTATTGATGCTGATGAATCTGTGGGTGGCAAAGATTTAGGCCCACGCCCAAAACCGCTAATGCTTGCAGCTCTGGCAGGGTGTACTGGTATGGACGTTGTATCGATCTTAAAAAAAATGCGAGAGCCGCTCTCCTGGTTTAATGTTAAAGTTAATGCCGAACTTACGGATGAACACCCCAAGTATTATAATAAAGTTGAAATAGTATATCAGTTTAGAGAGAGTGATGGATTAAACCGTGATAATATCACTAAAGCCATTGAACTCTCTCAAACAAAATATTGCGGAGTATCGGCAATGTTTAAGCAGTTTGCTGATGTAAGCTATAAGGTAGAATATTTATAGAAAATCTTGTCTTGATTGCTTAATCATTTTATAATCTGATACATGGAAGATGAAAACGATATAGTACAGCGCTTTATATCGAGGATGGAACAACTCAAACAAGAAGCTCATTCAAATTATGACATTTATACTATAGTATCCGATCTTGGTTATACCGATAAAGATTTAGAAATTGTTAAACAATACGCACAAAAATCAATAATACGAAGTAAAGAATATTTAAAGCAAGGAATGTTGAAAGATGCTGAAGCAGAAGCACTGATTGCGCTCGATATGTTCCCAAACGATGCTGAAGTGTATGTTTTGCTTGGTTCTGTCTATAAGGCTTTTAGTAGAAAAAAGTTATTCCCGTTTGGTTATTATTCAAAAGCATTATCAATGTATAAAAAAGCATTAACATGCGATGTCTCGCAAAAAGCTGCATTTGATGGTATAAAGGAAGTACAAGGAATAAAAAGATTGTATGTCGTTAAGGTTATTTCCTTTTTATGCTTGTGTGGTGCGTTTTTCTTTTTTGTTTTAAGAGGGCGTTATAGTGGGCAGATTGGGGATAAAGAATTACCTGTGTTAAGAACACAAACAAATGAATCAAAGCCTAAAAGTATTGCAGAAAATTCAAATGATTCGTTTGTAGCTAAAAAAGAAATACCAATAACTGTAATTTTCCCGGAAAAACTTAAGGGATTACAATTCATAACTCAATCAAGTGTATTGTTGATATATCAGCTTGCTGAACCTTCGTTTTCCGTTATTGTTAAAGGTTTAATTGCTTCAGAAAACATCGAAGTATTTAATCTTGAGTTTGAGATTGCTTGGTATGGGTCTGATGGAAATGTCCTGAAAACAAAAAGTGTCTCAGTGATTGATACTTATCATGCTTCACTAAAGCCCCATGAGGTCTATCCAGTTAATATTTTTGAATATTCAAAAGGTGCTGCGCCTGATATAAAGAAAATTGTCATAACTCCAACATTGTATGATGCAGAGCCTGCACAGGAAGCTAATCTTAATACAAAACTGTCTGTCATATGGGCACAAAAGCCAGAAGCGGATAAGGCATTAGATGTATATCTCAGGAATAGTACAGTTGTTTCAGGTGTAAAGGATTATATAGGAAAAACTGTTCTTGTTTTTTATAATTCAGGAAGTTCAAGAATTAACTTGCTAAAAGTACGGATATTATACAAAAAAGATAATGAGATTATAGTGAGAGGTAAAGAGATTTTTGTGCTCACAAACGATAGGGGCTATATTCCTTCTCAAGCTAAGTTTTCATATCAAATTCTTGATCAATTTCCTAAAGATAAATTTCAAGACCAATATGCAATATATGATACCATTGAGGTAGAAGTGCTTCAGATTGAATGACTATAGACAATATATAGAAATCGGTTTTAAAAATAAAATGGGCTGTCATACATTGAAGTGTATGCAGCCCACTTTTTATTTCACTAACAAAGAAGCTTACATTTTCATGTTTTGCTTAAATTGGTCAATAAGTCGAGTAAATTCATCACATGCAGCTTGAATTGGTGCTGATGTAGTCATATCGACACCAGCAACTTTAAGTGCTTCGATTGGGAATCGTGAACCGCCGGACGAAAGGAACTTAAAGTAATTTTCTTTAGCTCCTGGTTCTCCAGACATCACCTTTTTGGCAAGTGCAATTGATGCGGAAATTCCTGTTGAGTATTTATACACATAGAATGCGCCATAGAAATGCGGAATGCGTAGACATTCCAGATCGCTCACGGTTTCAAATTTCATTGCAGGACCAAAGTATTTTTCAAGCAATTTACGATACATGTTTCGTATTGCATCAACTGTTAGTGGTTCTCCGTTTTCAAGCATACTGTGAGCTTTGTATTCAAATTCAGCAAACATAGTCTGTCTGAATAATGTTGCTAGGATGTCATCAATTCTGCTGGAAAGAAGATAATTTTTTAACGCTTGGTCGTTTGTATTATTGTACATGTATTCAAAGAGGAGAGCTTCATTGAATGTGCTTGCAACTTCTGCTTCGAATATTGTGTAGTTATAGTGCATAAAGGGGTTGTTTCGAGCGCTGTACCAACTGTGCATCGAATGTCCGCCTTCATGAGCCATGGTAAAGACATCACGGAGTACATCTTGTTTGAAGTTCATCATGATATATGGGTCGCTCGTGTATGAACCCCACGAAAAAGCTCCTGAACGTTTTCCTTTGTTTTCATATCGGTCAGCCCAGCCATGCAAAAGTCCGTTCTTCACTGTGGAAACATATTCTTCGCCGAGTGGCGCGAGTGCTTTTGCTATGACATCAACGGCCTGTTCCCAAGTGTGTTCAACTTTTACACTATCTACAAGTGGTACATAGACGTCGTAGTGTCTGAGTTCATCAAGTTTTAGCACTCGCTTTCGCAGTTCGTAGTATTCATGCAATGCAGGAAGATTGTTGCTTACCGTAGCAATAAGGTTATCATACACAGATTCTGGTACATCGTCTTCAAAGAGAGGCTGAGCACGGCAGGAAGAAAATTTTCTTACCTTTGCGTTGTAATAATCAAGTTTGCAGGAACCAGAATAGAGTGCAGCAAGCGTATTTTTATGTTTATCAAACTGTTCATAAAACTGTTTGTATGCTTTTTCGCGGATACTTCTATTCTTGCTGTGGAGAAAGCTGGAATACGTTGACTGAGAAAGCGGACGAGGTCCTTCTGGAGTATCAATTGTGCCAAAATCCATATCAACATTGGTGAGAACGCTGAATGCTTCGCTCGGCGTTGTAGCTGCATCCATGGCAAGTGCAAGGAGCCGTTCTTCATCTTCTGAGAGAATATGCGGTTTGTTGCGTAGAATTTTCTTTACAAAAATACGATATTCTTCAAATTCGGGTTGCTCAAGCCAGTTGTTTATTGATGCTTCGGGAATCTTCTGAATTTCCGGTACAAACCAGCTCCATGCTCCCTGTCCTTGCGTTGCAAGCATCATGTAGCGTCCGACTCGGTTGCGACTATCAGAATTGCCTTCGTCTTCGGTGAGTCGTAATTGAGCATAGTGTCCTACACGTTCAGCGAGCAGTGAGTATGCTTTATTGAATTCAAGTGCTTTATGAAACGATTGTGCAGATTGTGCAAGTGTCCCCTTGTACGTTTCGATACTTGGAATCATTGCCTCGAGTGCTTTGAGTCCATCTTCCCACTCTTTTTCGTTTTTAAATAGTTTAGAGAGATTCCATTTGTGCTCTGCAGGAACTTCATTTCGAGCTGGTATTTTGCTGGTATCCATACAATAATCTCCTTAAAGTAAGTTAGCTGTCAGGTTTTATCCTGTTCGTATTGCTCTCAGTATATACTACTATAGGATACTTGAAAAGATTGAATGTTCTAAAATTTTGAATGAGGCAGAGTGGTAATGCACTACTGGCATGGTTAGCTATTCAGCGAGCATGCTAGTTTTATTGTATAGTGGTATGCTTATTGGTCCGCTTGTTTTCATAAAGACGCTTATCGACTTCAGCTACAGCAGCTTCATAAGTAGTACCATGCGGTATTGCATAGAGTCCATACGATGCAGAAAAATGAATAGTAGCATTGTCTAGTTTAATGCTCACTACTCGTACTTTGTTCATAATGCGTTGCATGAGCTGAAAACAATCTTTTTCCGATATGTGGTTAAAAAGAATGAAAAACTCATCACCACCATATCGAATACAGATATCGGTTTCACGAATATTGGATAGAATTATTTCGCCAATTGTTTTTAATACTTTATCGCCAGCCTGATGTCCATAGGTGTCATTGATTTGCTTCATATTATCGATATCGAGCATAACACAGCAAAGACCTGAATGAGTGATATTTTGTTCTGAGAAAACTTCCTCGTATAGATTGCGATTATAAACACCTGTTAGTTTGTCATGAAAGACTTTATCAAAAGCGTATTTTTTAATTGCATCAGCAGATTTAATTTGTTTAATGGAATAACTAATAATGTAGTAGCTTGCAGTAAAGAATGAAATTCGTATTATGTATCTGCCCCAATCAAGGTTTAATGATTTGATTGCGAGCACACAGGAAAGAGCATAAAGAATGCATATAGGGATTAGTGTTAAAATTATCGGTTTGGTTTCAGGAAGATATGCAAGATATTGTAGTATGAGGATATAGCCAAGAAAAAAATCCGACCGTATCCCGCCCCGTATGATCACAAGAGAGGATATAAACAGCATATCGAAGTAGAGAGACCAGTTATTGTAGAATTTGTATGCTATGAGACTTGGTTTTATATATAATACAACATTCAATGCTAGATAGCCCAGCAAAAGGATTTCCATCAATACGAACGAACTATGATATGTTGATAAAAAAAGGGTAACAGAAGCAATTACAGTTGCACTTATTTTATAGAGGTAGACTTTTTTATGAATTGATCGAGCGTCGTATTTAAAAAGCACAGGAAAGTTTTCTTTTATGCTTTGAGAAACTAGTAATCGCTTACTGTATAGTTTCCGTTTCATTTTTTTTCTAATATTAAGTATGATGTTTTTTGTATCACATGTCAAAAAATTATTTGCTATTTAGCAATAGACTGCTTGACACATTTTTAAAATACTGATATACATAGCACCACTGTCGCGCAGGTAGCTGACGCTCTCTGGAACAAAGCGGCAGGCTACGGGATCTTTGAGCCAATAATCAAAGCAAGTAGTAAAGAAAGTGCGGGAACACGCCGATACTGAAGGCGCGTCATGTGCCTCATGGTGCGTGGCACTAAAAAGGTTCTTTAACAGTATAGGGATGGAGAAGCAGGACAGGAAGGTTTGAATACACTTTACTAGCCTTGGGGGCGAGAGCTTTCGGGTGCTGGTGAAGGGAGATTGAAGCCACAAGCGACGCTTGAAGAAGCGGAGCGCAATTGCTTTCTATTATGAGGAAGCTAAGGGCCGAAAGGCTTTTAGTATACTATGATGGAGAGTTTGATCCTGGCTCAGAACAAACGCTGGCGGC
>JAKPPT010000131.1 GCA_029547205.1 Spirochaetota bacterium | reverse complement strand
GGGTAGTCTTGAATTCCCGTGCGGTAGGCTTTATGCCATACTTCAAAGCATACTCCACTAACATCCCCCTATACTGTACAGGGTCTTTACTGTTACGATAGAGTTCATAATAATTAAACGTAAACATGGTCCCTCCTGTGGCTGGTGTTATAGTAATGCTACCTGATTTCGTTGACTTCAAGTAGCGCCTTGGGGGGGACCATCTTTCTTCGCTGTTCATTTTTTTTGTGTGTGGGCTTTTATGGACATAAAAAAAATAAGATTTATAATTAAGAGAAATAATGAGGTAGTTACATGACTAAAGAACAAAAATTTTACAACGCACTACAAGATGTATTTATTGGTGCCAAAATAGAAGGCACAGGCGGTTTTGTCAATTTGATGAAGATAAAATCGAAATATTACCAAAAGATTGAGGATATGCTCAAAAATGATATTGAATCTGCACTGAGAAGCTATCCTGAATTCAGAGATGAACTTTTTGACAAGCTCTACTCTTTTTTCAGCCGTTATTTTACAGAAAATGGATCAATATATTTTAATTCAACTCCGTTTCATACTAATATATATGAAAAGGTTTATACTAATGATAAAGATGTGATTCTTTTTTGGAAAACGCAGATGCTTTACTATGTGAAGACTGATCGGATTTTCAGAAGCTTAGAGATAGAAAGTGATGGTATCAAATATTTCTTTGATGTATCCAATTTAGAGCATAAAAAAGCCAATGAAAAAAGAAGTTTGATGTATGAACTTAAAGAAGTAAAAGAAGATAAAACAATTGTTTTTAATGTGATTTATTCAGAAAAAGGTAGGGTAACAAAAACAGAAGATATATTAAAAGAATTAAAGAAAAAACATTTTAATATAACCGAAGAACAATTGGAGAGAGCATTTAGAATTTTTGAAAAGCAAAGTGAGGTTGATTTTTTTATCAATAAAAATGCAAAAGCATTTTTACAAGAGCAGTTTAAACTTTGGAGTTATCAATATTTTTGGGATGGTGCACAAGAATGGAGTGCAGATAGAGTAAATCAATTGCAAATCTTAAAAGATATTGCATTTAAGATAATTGATTTTATCTCGCAGTTTGAAGATGAACTAGTGAAAATCTGGAACAAACCAAAGTTTGTTAAAAATGCAAATTATGTGATTACGTTGGATAGAATAAAAGACGAGAAGTTTATTGAGAAAATCTTAAAACATAAAAATATCACTAAGCAAATAGAAGAATGGCAAGAATTAGGCATAGTAGATGAAAACTTTAAAACAACAGATATTTTTGAAACAGACTTAACAGGCAAACATTTATCCGAAAAATACAATCATTTACCCATAGACACAAAATACTTCAAGAATTTAGAACTTGAAATTTTAAGTTTATTTGATGATTTAGACAATGTATTAGATGGCTGGCTGATAAAGAGCGAAAACTACCAGGCATTGAATACAATCCTGCCAAAGTTTAAAGAAAAAGTACAGACGATTTACATTGACCCGCCGTTTAATCTGGACTCTTCAGACCAATTTCTTTACCGTACCAACTACAAAGACGCCAACTGGGCAACATTGCTGGAAAACCGCTTGCGTATTGCCAGAGAATGGCTTAATGAAAAAGGAAGCATTTTTGTAAGATGTGACTACAATGGAAACTGGATTGTGAGACCGATAATGAACGAGATTTTTGGAGAGGAGAATTTTAGGAATGAAATTATATTAAATAGGAAAAGACAGTCAATAGGTACGCCTAATAAATTTGAAGTAGAAAACGAATATCTTCTTTATTATACAAAATCAGATGTGTATATTAGAAAAGATGTATTTTCCAGAAAAGAGAATATTAAAAACATTAAATGGACAGGTTTTTTAAAGCAAGGAGAACGAAATCCAAGAGAAAGAACATTCTTAGGAAAATTAATTCTTCCACCTGAAAATCAACATTTTACATTAGTTCAAGAAAAAGTAGATAAACTTCTTAAAGAACATTATCTAAGATTAAAATGCAAAAACTGTAAGGCAATTTATTATTATGATAAAAACAATTCTAAAACAAAGTTTTCTGATGAATTAGATTTCAACAATTACAAATATGCCGATACAAAAGAAAAATTGCTTTATGGTGTTGAAGTTTTAGATAAATGTTTAAATTGTAATTCAGAATCATTCAAAGTAGAATATCTACCATCAGAACTAAAAAAGATTGGAAATGACTGGAAAGATATTCCTTCTTATTCAGACACACAATCCTTTTCAACAGAAAATTCTGAATACTTATTAGCAAGAGTTATAAAAACAACATCTAATGAAGATGATTTTGTTATGGACTTCTTCCTCGGCTCTGGTACTACCACAGCCGTAGCCCATAAACTTGGCAGAAAATGGATAGGTGCTGAGATGGGGGAGCATTTTTACACAGTAGTTTTGCCAAGAATGAAAAAGGTTTTGGCTTACGATAAGTCAGGCATCTCAAAAGAAGTTAAAGAATATCTAGGCGGTGGTTTCTTTAAGTATTACGAACTGGAACAATATGAAGAAGCATTAGCCAATACAGTTTCCGAAAATCATGATATATTTATTGCAGGAAATAAAAGCCCTTACGAACAATATGTCTTCTTAAAAGACGAGAAGATGCTCAAAGCATTAGAGATTGATTATGAAAATAACAAAGTAAAGGTTGATTTGAATAAACTCTATACGAATATAGATATGGCTGAATCCTTATCTAATTTTACTGGAAAATGGATTAAGACAATCTGCGAAGGTGAAGTTGAGTTTGAAAACGGAACAAAAGTAAATACAAAAGATTTGGATTATCGATTGATAAAACCATTAATTTGGTGGGAATAAAAAATATGGAAAGAAAAGAATTCATACTTTCTAATGAAGGTGCAAAATGGGTAAAGGCAGATTTTCATTTGCATTCACCCTATGTGCATTCCTTTACTTTACCTGCAGATACTAATTTAAATGATGTAGATAAGTTAGTCGATTTATACACAAAAAAATTACTTGAAAGAGATATAAAAATAGCTGCAATTGCCGATTATCAACAAATAAGAACGGATTTCTTTAAAAAACTACAATCTGCTGCTGAACAAAATGGTATTTATATCTTTCCTGGTGTAGAACTCTCGGTAAATTACGGTAAAGGATTACATATTTTATTGATATTTTCTTATGATGAAAGCATGGAAGGAATAAATGATTACATTAAATCACTAGACCAAAAACCAAACGAATCTTTATTAGATGATAGAAGTCATAGAGATATTAATTTACAAAAAGATTTAAAGTTAGTTTTAGAAGAGATTAAATCTAAGTTTAATTGTTTAATTATTTTTCCCCATCCGAATGATAAAAACGGACTATTAAATTCCTTTCAGCCCAAAGAAGCGGCTCAGCTTTTAAAGTATGCTGATGCCATTGAGCTTATTGATGAGAGAGATAAAAATAGAATAATAAGTACAGGGGTATTAAACCAATCATTTTTCACTAACCTCGCTATTATTGAAAATACTGACCCAAAGTCATTTGATGAAATCGGAACAAAACAAAGAAATGACAAAATCAGAACAACCTATTTAAAACTAAGTAGTGCTTCTTCTATAAATGCCTTTAAACTGGCATTACACGATCCGTCATTACGAGTTAGTATCTATAACATGCCAGATTCAAAGAAAGACAAAATAGTGTCTATAAGAATTAATGGCTCATCTTTTTTAAAAAATATTGAGTTGCAATTTAATTCTGATTTAAATACACTTATTGGTGGGCGTGGTGTAGGCAAATCTGCCATCATAGAAGCAATCAGATATTGCCTCGATTTACCTGTTTACTCAGATAGAGATTTCAGAGAAATTTTTGTAAAGAATGTTGTAGGAAGTGGTGGAACCATTGAAATTGAAGTTGAAAGATTTTTTGGTGAACATCGAATAAAAGATAAAGTAAAAAGAGTAATTGGGCAAATGCCAGAAGTGGAAAATAAAAATATTTCCCCTGTTGAAATATTTGATGATAAAATACCTTTGATTTTAGGGCAAAAAGAACTTTATGCCTTATCATTAAAGGAGGATTTTCAGCTATCGCTTATTGACAATTTGATTGGCGATGAACTGAAAAAAGAAGACATTGAGCTCAAAAAAATAATCAATAGCTTAGGAGAAAATGCCCGTGAATTATTAACAGAAAAAGAGAAAATTCAAAAGAAAGATGAAATTGAGCAGGAACTGAAAACAATCAATGAACATATTAAAACATTTCAGGAACTTGGCGTAGCCGATAAAATGGCTAAGTACACCGCACTTATTCAAGACGAAAAGAAATTAAAGTCAGCCATAGAAACATTTAAAAATCAAATTCAGACTCAAAAACAGTTATTTAAGGAAACAATATCCGAAATTGAAAATCAAGTAAAGTTATTGCACGAAGGCAAAAGTGTTGAAAAAGATATTTTAACAAATGCATCTAGTGTATTTTCAAATTTTAAACAATACCTTGAAGAGGTAAAAAAAGATTTTGAGATTGAAGCAAAGAACTATGAACATGAGTTAGAAGAATTAAATAAAAAGTGGGAAGAAAAAAAGAAACAGTATGATAATGAAATTATTTCAATAAAACAGGAATTATCCGCTAAAGGTTTAGCACCCGATAAATACGAAGGACTGATTAAAAGAAAAACTCAATTAGAACCTCTTTTGAAGGAATATCAAAAAATTTATACTAAAATTACTGAACTGGAAAATGCAAGAAATACATTGAAATCAAAACTAAAGGAGAAAAGACATCAACTATTTGAAATAAGGAAGAATAAATTAGATGAATTGAACAAAAAGTTAAATGATAAACTTAAATTAGAGATTGAATATCTTAGTAACAAAGAAAAATTTAAAGAATATTTTACTGAACTACTTAGAGGTTCTGGAATTTCAAAAGAAGCAATTAACAGCATCATTGAAAAAGATGCAATTGATGGTATAGAGCTATCAAAACTTATTTTTTTGGGAAAAGAAAGAATAGTCGAAAATTTAGGACTCTCCGAAGCAATGGCAGAGAAGCTTATAAATTGGTTAAGTGATAATAAAAAATTGTATGAGTTAGAAAAACATTTCCCCGATGATAAAATAATCATAAAACTAAAAATAAATGATACATACAAAGAATTAGACACTCTTTCGGCAGGACAAAAAGCAACGGCATTATTAATTTTATTATTTGCTCAGGAAAATAGAATTCTAATCATTGATCAACCCGAAGAGGATTTAGATAATAGGTTTATATACGAGGATGTAGTCAAAATATTACGAGAAATAAAAAATAACAGACAAATTATTTTGGTTACTCACAATGCCAATATTCCCGTGTTAGGCGATGCAGAGCAAGTTTTTGTTTTGGATGCTTCAAATAATGAATGTTCCATTATTGATACTGGTTCTATTGATAGAATATCTATTGCTCAAAATATTAAGTCAATAATGGAAGGAGGTGAAGAAGCATTTAAACGAAGAATTGAAAAATATGGAGTCAACCTATGAATGCCATTGAATTATTAGAACTAATAAACAAAGGTGAGAACTACCACCTTGAGTTTAAATTAGAAGAAGAAAATAACGAAGATTTTGCAAGAACAATAGTATCTTTCGCCAACACCGATGGTGGTAAAATACTTATTGGCATTGACGATTCTGCAAATATTGTTGGAGTTTCAGAAGTTGATAAAGTAATGCTCAGGTTAGATGATATAGCAATAAATCGGTGTGATCCTCCCATAACTATCCTACAAGAATCAGTTACTATTAACGATAAATTTGTTGTAATCGTTCATATTGAAAAAGGTAGTCAAAGGCCATATAGAACAAAAAGCGGGCAATATTATGTGAGAGCTTCAAATCGTTGCCGTCAGGCATCAAGAGAAGAATTATTAAGGATTTTTCAATCTACAGAAAGCTTATATTATGATGAATTACCTGTTAATCGTGCATCACTTTCTGATTTAGATTATTTGTTATTTAGAAACTTTTTATCAAAATATTTAGATTTAGATACTGAAAACGAGGATGATCTAAAATACTATTTAATTAACTTTCATTTACTAACAGAAAGAAATATACCCACCATTACAGGAATATTATTCTTTGGGAAAGATCCTCAAAAATTTTTACCAGAAAGTAGAATAATTTGTGCAAATATAAATGGAACAGATATAGGAGAACCATCCTTAGAGAATAAAGAAATTTCTGGAACAATTCCAAATATTATTTCCAATGTAGAAAGTTTTTTTAAAAACAATCTCAGAGAAAAACACAATATAAAGGATTTCCTTCCTGAAACAGAGTATGAGATACCACTTACAGCATTAAGAGAAGCAGTGGTCAATGCAATAGCACATAGAGATTATACTATCAGTGGACCAATTCGAATAATGTTATTCACAGACAGAGTTGAAATTCATAGTCCCGGGAAATTACCTAATACGGTTACTGTGGAAAGTATGAAAATTGGGGGTTCGCACGTATTAAGAAATCCAACTATCTATAATATACTTGTAAAGATGAAAATGGTGACCGACTTAGGAAGTGGAGTAAGAAGAATTATAAAATTGGTTAAAGAACATACAAATAATGAAGTAGAGCTTATTTCTACCGAAAATGAATTTATCGTTAAAATACCAAGAAAATAATATTATGAATACAGTAATAAAGAAGATCTGCGAAAACAAAGTAACCTTTGCTTATGTAACAAAAATTAATACAAAAAATTTGGGTTATAAACTGATTAAACCTTTAATCTTGTGGAAGTGATTATGAAAGTAACAAATATAAATATCAACATCTTAAAAGAAATTTTACATAAGATGCCTGAGCAAAAGATTCAGGTAAAAAATAAATTTCCAAATTTTGAAAAATGGATAAATGGAGATGATTATCCCACATATAATCAATTAGTTGAACTTTCTAAGATATTTCATATCCCTTTTGGATATTTCTTTTTAGAAAAGTTACCAGAAAGAAAATATCCAATCCCACATTATAGAACTGCTCAAAACGAAGATTTTAATCCATCTAATAAATTGTTAGAAACTATTTTCTTCGCTCAAAAAATACAAGAATGGGCAAAGGACATCTTATTAGATTGGGGACAAGAAAAATTGCCTTTTTGTGGTAAATACAAAGATAACTACGATATAGCAAGGGTAATTGAAGAATTAAAAAAAATATTTGAAATTGAACATAATTGGGCAAGCAATAAATCTACCTGGACAGAGGTGTTGAATTATTTAATTGAAAAAGCAGAAGATAAAGGGATATTTGTTATTAGAAATGGAGTTGTTGGAAACAATACGCGTCGTAAATTAAATGTAGATGAATTTAGAGGCTTTGTTTTATATGATGAAATAGCACCTGTTGTATTTATCAATAATAATGATGCAATTTCAGCTAAAATATTTACACTTATTCACGAAGTAGTGCATATTTTAATTGGTCAAAGTGCATCCTTTGATTTGCGAAACTTACAATCAGCAAATAATGAAATTGAGCAATTCTGTGATAAGTGTACAGCAGAATTTTTAGTGCCAGAAAAAGAAATCAGAAATATTCATACTCAAAAAAAAGATTTAGAAGAGTTGGCAAGGCATTTTAAAGTTAGTCAGATAGTGATATTGAGAAGATTATTGGATACATCTTTAATTACACAGCAAGAATTTTATAACCAATGGAAAAAGTTATACAAAATAGAAAACAAAACAACTCAGAGTTCGGGTGGTAATTTTTATCATACTATTTATAATCGTTTAGGCAAAAGATTCTTGTATGTATTAAATAATGCTGTTAAGAATAACACCATTCTATTTAGGGATGCATTAAGAATTACCAACTTAAGTCCTAAAACTTATGATAATCTATTAAAGAGTATAATATGATATATCTCATTGATTCAAATACTTTTATGACTGCCGCAAGAACTTTTTACTCATTTGACTATGGAACAAAATTTTGGGAGTTTTTAGAGGAGCAAGCAAGAAGTCAAGTATTGGCAAGTATAGATAAGGTACTTAAAGAAATTAATAGAGGTAATGATGATCTCATGAATTGGGCAAATAGAAATTTTTTAAACTATTTTTTATCAACAAAGGAAGAAACCGCTCTTCAAAAATATGCAGAACTTATGCAATGGGCAGAAAAACAAAATAATCACTATAGAAGAAATGCTCTAGATGATTTTATGAAAGAAGAAAATGCAGATCCTTGGCTTATTGCTTTTGCTAATTCTAATAGAGGAAATTACATAGTTGTTACCTTTGAAAAGTATAATCAGAACCAGAGAAATAAAATACCAATACCAAATGTGTGTAAAGTTTTTAATATAAATTATTGTGATTTATTCCAGATGTTAAAAGACTTGAAATTTAAATTATAACATGATTATAAAACCGTTAATCTGGTGTGGAGTAAAACTATGAATAAATTGTATCTTCAAAACATTGTAGAGAACTATGATCTTAATAACCTTCCACAAGAATGGTTAGGTATAGATTTAGAAAAATTTTCAAGTAATAAAAAACTATTTGATTACCAACAAAATGCATTGAAAAACTTTTTAAAAGCACTATATCTTTATTTTAATGAAGACAACTCGGAAAAAAATAATTTCTATCAAAGATTTTTAAACAACGGACTTACCGAAGAATTAAGTTTTGATCCAAAAAAAGAAAGTAAAACCATAAAATACCTGTTAGAATACGATAAAGATTATCCAATAGAAAACGACAAAATATCTTTTAAGCATTTTATTAATCGTATGTCTTTCTGGATGGCAACAGGGAGTGGCAAAACATTAGTTATTGTTAAGCTTATTGAATTACTTGGTTATCTTATCTTAAACAACAAAATTCCTAAAAAAGATATTTTATTTTTAACTTATAGAGAAGATTTAATAGAACAATTTAAAGAACATATAAAAGAGTTTAATCAATATAACAATATCTATTTAAATTTAATCGACTTAAAAAATTATTCTTCCAATAAACAAAACCCAACTCTTAAATTTGGTAATAGTATAGATATTTACTACTACCGAAGCGATCTGATATCTGATAAACAAAAAGATAAAATCATTGATTATAAAAACTATGACAATAATGGTAACTGGTATATTTTATTGGATGAAGCACACAAAGGTGACAGAGAAGACAGCAAAAGGCAAATCTTTTACAACATACTCAGTCGCAATGGTTTTTTATTCAACTTTTCTGCAACCTTTACTGACCCAAGGGATTATGCAACTTGTGTATTTAATTTTAATCTTGCTAAGTTTATTGAGGATGGTTATGGAAAGCACATTTACATATCTCAAGAAAATATAAGTGTATTAGAAAAAAGAGATAATCATATTGGGATTGAAAAACAAAAAATCATTCTAAAAATATTTATCCTTCAGACGGCAATAAATGAACTCTATGAAGATATTAAAAAAGTATCTGAAAATTTATACCATAGGCCTTTGCTTCTAACCCTTGTGAATTCTGTTAATACTACTGATTCAGATTTAGAACTCTTTTTTAAAGAAATTGAAAAAATTGCATTAGGGAACCAACTGAGTGATGATTTACTTAAAACATCAATAGAAGAACTCAAAAATGAACTTTCAAGTGAAAATGCAAAATTTGTTTTTGAAGAAGCTAAAATAGATCAAAATTTTGTGAATATCATTGAACAAATAAAGTATTCTGATATTCTAAAGTATGTTTTTAATTCTGATACTTTCGGGAAAATAGAAATTCTTAAAATCCCCAGTAATAAACAGGAATTGGTTTTTAAATTAAAAACTACAGATAAGCCATTTGCACTAATGAAAATAGGAGATATTTCAGAATGGATTAAAAATAAATTATCAGGATATGAAATTGTAGAAAGATTTGAGAATGAAAGCACATTCAAGAATATCAATAATAGCGATGAAATCAATATTTTAATGGGGTCTCGTTCCTTCTACGAAGGTTGGGATAGTAACAGGCCTAATATTATTTTGTTTATCACTATCGGAAAAGGCAATGATGCAAATGATGCAAGAAAATTTGTATTACAAGCTGTAGGACGTGGAGTGCGTATTGAACCAGTAAAAAATAAACGAAAAAGAGGATTATTCCTATACAACAACAAAGAACTGGATGTTCAAATATTCAATGCAATTAAAGACAATATAGAACCTTTGGAATCGTTATTTGTCTATGGAACAAAATCGGAAAACTTAAAAGAAGTTATAGAAACATTAAAGCAAGAAAAAACAGAAGTATTACTTGGTGATTTATTTGAAATAAATCCAGATGTAAAAGATAAATTGCTTTTAATACCAGTTTACAAAGAATCTAATAATATTATTGTAGAAGAACAAAAAGTGGTTAAATTTTCTATTCATCCCAATGATTATGAATTAACCAGGGCTTACTTCATTTATTTAGGTGATAAAGTCTGCTTGGTAAAATATGATTGTAATATTAAAGTATTACAAAAATTAAAAGAAGCATTTAATGGTAAAAAAGATAACTACTTTTTAATAAATAACCAAGAAAAAGAAATAAAAAGCCCAGAATTTTTGCTTGGACGAATCTTTAAACACTTTGAAAACAAAGCAAAAGAATTTTATACCTTCAAAAAATTAGAAGAAGAAATCATACACTTTAAGAGAATCAATATATCAACAGATAAATTGAATCACTTGAGAGAAAAGATAGAAAAAGTAAAGAAAGCAAAAGATAAAGAGTCAATTGAAAAAAGCATTGATAAAGAATTTGATGAAGGAAAAATATCTAAAGATGAGTATAAATCTAAAATAAAAGAAATTGAAAGCAATATAGTTAAAGAAGCAGAATCCTTTTACGGTCAAAACGAAAGACTGAAAATAAAATATTTAGCAAACCATTACTATTTACCCATTGCTTTAACAGAAACAGAAAGAGCGGATTTCATACAACACATCATCAAACATAAAAGTGAAGTGGATTTTATAAATGAATTAGAGAATTATTTGCAACAAGAAAATAATTTTTTTAAAAATTTTGATTGGTGGTATTTTTCTAAAATTGATGAATCATTAGATGAAGTTTACATACCTTATTATCAACCTAAAACAAACAGAATTGAAAAATTTAAACCAGACTTTATTTTCTGGTTAAAAAAAGGTAATAATTATATAATTTTATTTATCGATCCTAAGGGAACTGAACATACAGATGGATACAGAAAAATTGATGGCTACTCACGAATATTTGAGACTGTGAAAAATGGACAAAGACAATGCGGAAATTTTCAATACAATGGATTTAATATAATTACGAAGTTATTACTTAAACCGAAAAGAGGAATAGCAGACGTTTTAGAAAATTATAAACAATATTGGTTTGACACATTTGATGATTTTGCAAATAAAATTCAATTGTAAAGACCCCATTAGAAAGAATTGAATGACAGGAAATAAGAAAAAAACTACGGCAATAACATAATTTACGGCAGGGTTTTCGAAATCTACAGAAGCCTTCGGCTTCCTTGCAACGTTGCACTCTATACTAAGCCCAAAATTCTGGGCACAATTTGTATAGTAGGAATAAGGTGGAAAAACCACTATACTATAGGTGGTGAAAACAAGGGACAGAGTTTTGACAAAGCCTTCAATGCAAAAGTTGTACTTGATGCATTACGTGAGGAATTAACCTTCCAGGAAATCGCCAAAAAATTCGGCATACATCCAAATCAAATTAGCCTATGGGCTGGTCATTCGCTACGCTTAGTGATCGCCCATGCATCCTAGAACAAGCAGGCTATTGAAAACCTCCTCGAGCTTTTTGAGCGGCCAAATAAAAAATCGGAGCATGAACGAGCAGCCGAAGAAAAATATGATGATGCGCTCAAGACCCTCGGCGAAATAAAAATCGAGAATGATTTTCTAAAAAAGTACAAAAAACTGTACGGAACAGATCCGTGCTAATCGAGAAGTCCAACGAGGAAATGAGCATAACAGCACAATGCGAAGCACTCGATATCAGCCGTAGCAACGCTTATTACACCGAGCAGCATACAAAGCACAACCACTATGTAGCAACATTGCTTTTGGTTCGTAACGTCCTGAGTCTCAGGCCATTCTATGGGTATTGTAAGGCAGCCCTCGAAATTAGCCAAAGCTACATACCTGTGACTGGTAAGCAGACCCGCAGGATTATGGCAAAAGTGGGGCTCAAAGCGATATATCCCGTTCTTAATCTCTCGAAATCGTGGCAGGAGCATATGAAGCATCCCTATCTGCTCGCAGGAAAGGAAATACGATATCCCAATCAGGTATGGGCAACTGACATTACGTATATCAAAATAGCGTATGGCCACATGTTCCTTCTGGCTATTATCGATGTGTTTTCCCGCAAACTATTGAACTGGATACTTACGAACTCGCTCGATTTCCAGTTCTTTGCCAATTGCCTTTGTAAAACTATGGATTGCTACGGAGTTCCCGCAATTTTCAACACCGATTAAGGGTGTCAGTTTACTTCGGAGTGTTGGACAAAGGTATTGCTTGATGCTGGAGTACGCATCAGCATGGATGGCAAAAATCGTGCTTTGGATAACATCTACATTGAACGGCTTTGGCGGTTATGAAAGTATAAGAATATCTACATCAAACACTACGAAACAGTAAAGGAGCTAAAAGCAGGTATAGCATAGTTTTTCAGGTTCTACAACGAAGAGCGCTTTCATCAAAGTCTTGAGTATCGAACTCCAGATGAAATGTATGAATCATTCCATGCCGTTGACTTGGCTACATCAGTGGCGTAGTACACCTCAAACTACTTGCAAAACGAGTGTTTACAAAAGGTCGCCGTATACTAAGCAAAAAAGAGGCGGAAGAAAAATTAGAGGTTATACAGCGGAAGTTGGATGAGATGGTGATGGAGATGTATGTATTGAAATAAAAAGGATTAGAGTATGAGTGTTTATATTTGTTTTAATAATGAATCGGGTTCTTTAGAAGATAAGAGTAAAAGATTTTATGTTAGAGCTTCATTAATAATAAAATAATAAATGCTAAAGATTTAAAAGTAATGGTGGAAATGGCAACATAAAGTTTTAAAAGAAAGGCTCGAAGATTTTAAAGATGTTAGAAATTTTTTTAAATACGCTAAGAAAGATTGCCTTTGAGAGCTAATAATAAAAAGCAGAAAAATTTTAGACCAAGAAAAATCTCTAGCGCCTTTCTTTCGCTCATAGGTAACCCCATGATTCCACCCCGCTGTAAGTTTATAGCTGAGTATAAATTACATACATTCACGGTACGAATTTATGATGAGGCTTCAGATTACATTTGGGTAAGATTTTTGATGATGTAACGCATACTATTGAATAAAAAATAAAATTTAACTACTATAATGTTAAAAATTAAAAGATAAATAAAGGCTGGTAAAATGAATTTTACAGTAGCTCGTTCCTTTAGTTCGTTATATATTGTTCTTGATACAATTTAGCTCCTAACGCTATTAGGATTCTTGCTTTATTTTAGAACACGTTTAGCTGTTATCGTGGGATTAATTGCTGGTTTGATATATTTTATAGTTGATTACGGTATTTTTTATAAATTGCTTGGAACGCGACAGATCGTAGGTGCAGATCCCTTCTGGTTCCTATCATGGTGTAATGACGCTCATATTATGTGTTGGTTATTTATTTGTTATTTACAGAAATCTGAAAAAAATGAACAGGTAAATATTATAAGATTAATCTTCATAGGAATAGGCGTTCAATTTGCGTGGGAATTATCCCTACTCATAAACGGAATTCGTCCTCCACTATGGCAACCGCTTGTTATTAATTCTCTCATCGAAACAAATTTGGGTATGCTGTACATTTATTATATTCATAAGTCCATTACAAAATACTGGAAAGAAGACTTAACAAGAGTAAAACAATACTTATAGCTCTCTCATTGAACCAGAACCTTTTCCGCTGTCAGTAATATCGATAAGTTCTTGAGGATATGGTCTAAAAAAGGTTTGGCAGCGGAGATAGGTCTCATTAAAGCGTTCGACCCATGCAGTAAGTACTGAGAGGCATGCACTTAACGGAACACGTCCGGCGAGGTAGGTATTGAGCAAATCGAGAAAATAAGAGCGTTCCCGGGATTCTAACTTATCGGAAAAATATCCAAAACCGTGCAGCATTACATTTATCATTGATCCTCGACGCGGTATTTTTTTGAAGATATGAGTAAGCTTGGATTCGTATGCCGCGTAACATGATTGCAGATTTTGCTCGGTATGGTTTGCTGTGATGCGTCCCAACTCCCGCATAACACTTTGATTGTATGCCATAAATAGTAATTTGTTACAGCTATGAAAATCGATGAGAGCTTTCATGGTTCCGAGTGCTTTAGCGTTCCGAAAAGCAGCATAGGTAAATATAGCAGTGTAAAAGTGCTCGCGAATAGAAAAATTGTTGAGGCGACCTTCGTTTTCAATGGGTATGTGAGGATATGCGACCATGAGTGCATTAGCCCAAAAGCCTTGACTCTTGCTGTGCTGAGGTGCTGAAGGTTCTATGCTTGCATAAACTTTCACCTCTCGGTTTCCGCAGGAAGGTGATTTTTCTTTTAGTATTGCACCATCAAGAATTCCTAGCTGTGACAT
Source organism: Spirochaetota bacterium (assembly GCA_029547205.1). Lineage (GTDB taxonomy): Bacteria > Spirochaetota > Spirochaetia > Treponematales > UBA12059 > JAKPPT01. The sequence continues at coordinate 69,023 of JAKPPT010000131.1, read as the reverse complement.
TTCCTGATGGCAATACTTGCTCATTTCGTTCGTGATAAAACGACCTGTTGCTGGTTGATAGAGTTCAAGTTTCCCATTGCTGTATACCAGTCGTATTGGATCGCGAGGTATACCAAGTCCAATTGCTGCTTCTGGGCACCGGGTAACGGGTTCTATAAACGGTTTCAGTGCTCTTACAAAATCGCATGAAATCATTGCCCCATTCCAACGGCAGGCTTCGAATTCGATACAGCGGCTAATAAAGATGCGAGGTTTTGGGTATACACGATCATGGCTTCCCATAAGCATTCCTTATAAGACGATATATAACCGGGTGCTGGTTCATGGAAATATTTTGATTATACGATATAAAATAATATTTTGCACACAACTGAATATTGAGTTATATTATTTTATAAGTGTTATTATTTGGGAGATTTAAATTATGAATGAACATATTGCTATTGTTGGCGGCGGTATTGCAGGATTAACTGCAGGAATATATGCAGCAAAAGCGGGAAAACAGGTAACACTTTTTGAAAAAAATGAAAAATGTGGGGGGTTGGTCAATTCATTTGTCAGAGATGGATTTTTGTTTGATGGCGGAACAAGAGCGCTTGAAGGGTTTATTTTTCCGCTTTTGAAGAACGTCAATATTTCGATTGATTATATAAAAACTCCGGTCTCCATTGGCATCGAAAATAAAATTATTCGAATTGAATCTGAATCTGATATTGCAGTATATAGAAAATTGCTTGAAGATTTATATCCAGAATCGTATACAGAAATAGATAGAATATTTAAACCTATCTACAAAATGGGAAAGTTTTTAAAAGGTGTCAATAAGGTGTTGAGTACAAATAAAGGGTTTAGAGCGTTTGTTACAGAAAAAATACCAGGCATTTTTTCACTCGTGGGCAATATCAGTGTGTTAATAAAAATGAATACACCTATTGAGCGCTATTTTGAAACAGTACTCGGAGTTAAAAATCAAGGTCTCATTGATATTATAATTCAGCACTTTTTTAAAGGTACGCCGGCATTTTTTGCTCTGGGATATTTATATTTATATCCAGACTATATTTATCTCAAAGGCGGAACAGGAATGCTGGCAAAAATTATCGAAGATAAAGCACGAGAAGTTGGTGTCGCAATAAAAACGGGTATAAAAATAAAAGAAGTATTGCCTGCAGAAAAAACTATCATAGATGATTCAGGTGTACGATATCAGTATGATACGCTTATCTGGACTGCTGATTTAAAAATGCTGTACCGCAATGTAAAAACAGAGGGGCTTGTTCAATCGGTGCAAAAAAAATTTATTGAAGAAAAGGAAAAAATATTAGCACATAAAGGAGCTGAATCTATTTTTACGCTATTTGTAGCGGTTGATGAAAAACCGGAATACTTTAATAACATTTCATCTGGACACCTATTCTATACTCCTTCAAAAAAAGGGCTCGGATCAATAATAAGAGAAGAACAGGAATATATAGTCAGTAATTGGAATACGCTTACCAAGAGCGAAATTATTCAATGGCTTGAAAAACTTGTACGCTATAATACATTTGAAATCGCAATACCGGTATTAAAAGATCCTCAAGCGGCACCACCGCATAAAACTGGTGTAATTATCAGCTTTTTATTTCCTTATGAGGTAGCCAGGTTAGCAAAAGAAGATGGCTGGTATGAGGAACTGAAGGAAACAGTATCAAAATTTATTATTAAAACTATTTCAGAATCATTATATAAGAATTGGGAAGAAAAAATACTCTTTACGTTTGCATCAACGCCGCTTTCTATAGAAGAAGTAAGCGGCTGTTCGGAAGGAGCGGTAATTGGTTGGTCAATGGAAAAACCAATTCCAGTAAATTCAAGCATGCTTAAAATGACAGAATCAGTAAAAACAGCATTGCCAAATATACTAAAGGCTGGTCAGTGGACAATGAGCCCAGCTGGTATACCTACAGCGATTATGACCGGTCAAATTGCAGCAAACACAAGCAGTAAGAAAAGAGTACAGTGATAATCATGAACTATGACACAATAATTGTCGGTGGCGGTATCGCAGGGCTTACTGCGGGCGCTTATCTTGCTCGTGCTGGTAAAGAAGTTCTGTTACTTGAAAAGAATTCCATATGCGGAGGACTTGTAAATACCATAGAGCATAATGGATTTTCATTTGATGCAGGACTCAAGGCATTAGAGGATGCTGGCATAATTAAAACCATGTTACATGATTTGGGTATTGAATTGCCGTTTTATCCAAACCCAGTATCTATAGGAATTGAAGACACGATTATCGCACTTACTGAAAGAGAAAGCATCGAAACATATAAAAATTTGTTAATTAAATACTACCCGGAAAGTGTTAATGAAATAAATAGATTAATTCCGATTGTGGAAAAGTTTTCTAAATATGTTGATACTTTGTATGCCGTAGAGAATCCTGAGTTTAAAGATTTAAAAAATGATAGAGACTTCATTTTTACTAAGTTGCTGCCCTGGCTCCCTAAATTTCTCTATACATTGAACAGCATAAATAAACTCATGATGCCTGTTGAGAGTTATTTGCAAAAGTTTATAACGAATCGTTCGCTCTTAGATATGATTGCACAGCATTTTTTTAGAGATATGCCGGCTTTCTTTGCTCTAGGATACTTTTCTCTCTATCTCAATTATTTTTATCCAGCTGGAGGGACAGGTATGCTTGCTAAAGTGCTGGAAGATACAATGCGTTCGCATGGAGGTGAGATACAGTATAATACAAAAATAACTCGTGTATATCCTGGAATAAAAAAAATTTATGATGAAACCAATGCAGAATATGGATACAACACACTTATCTGGGCTTCAGATCTAAAAACATTTTATGCGCATTTACTTGATAACAATCTTGACAAGCAGACACTCAGAGCATTGAGAAAAAAACAGCAGGAAATTCTTTTGTCCCGTGGGGGAGACTCAGTGTTCGAACTCTTTCTGGAAGTAGATGAGCCACCGGAAACATTTAAAGCCATAACAACAGGACATTTACTGTATGCGCCATCCAGAAAAGGCCTCGGCGATGTACATAAAGGTGAGCTCGAAACAATACTCGCACAGGGGAACTCTATAACAAAAGAGATCGTTATGGATTGGCTGGAACGCTTTTTAGCGCTAAATACCTATGAAATTTCGATTCCGGTATTAAAGGATCCAAAAATGGCACCTTCCGGGAAAACAGGCATAGTAGTAAACTTTTTTATTGCTTATGATATTTTTAATGTGGTACAGCAAGCTGGATGGTATGATGAGTTTAGAGAACGAATTGAAAGAGGTGTGATTGAAGTGTTATCAAAATCGATTTTCCCCATGCTTAAAGAAAAATGCAAGCATTACTTTTCCTATACACCGCTTTCAATAAAAAACTGGGCTGGTACTTCTGAGGGTGCAATTACCGGGTGGTCGTTTAGCAATGCTAAACCAGCAGTTTCAAACATGCTGCAGGTAAATAAATCTGTACAAACACCGTTCTGCGATATCTTTCAAGCAGGGCAGTGGACCTATAGTCCATCGGGAGTGCCAATGGCAATTTTAACAGGCAAGATTGCATCACGAATGATTTTAAATCACAACTAGTGCATGTGTTTGTAGCTGTACAATACTGGTGGTTAATAATTGCAAGTTATGCTTCAAAATGGGTGGTACGTGCATGAAACGGATTATCAGCGTGATAAGTATTTTGCTTGCAAGTATTGCAATATTGGTTGTTGCAATTAATGTATACATTATTAAGCAAGCTGCGCCATACATCTACCATGACGGCAAGGCTGTTCCTGAGCGGTATACAGCGCTCGTGCTAGGTGCAAAGGTTTATAAAACAAGATTGTCGGATGTACTGCAGGATAGAGTTGATGCAGGGGCTCTCCTCGTGAAGCGTGGTAAAGCACAAAAATTGCTGCTTTCCGGTGATCATCGGCAAATACGGTACGATGAAACTAATCACATGAAACAGTATGTGCTTGCTCATTATCCCGATATACCACAGAGCAATATTTTTCTTGATCATGCGGGTTTCGATACATATGACAGCATTGCACGGGCAAAGCTCATTTTTCAGGTTGATTCCATGATTATTGTAACGCAAACCTTTCATTGTTATCGTGCTGTTTATTTAGCTCGGTCTATAGGAATTGATGCTGTAGGATTGGCTGTGCCCGAAACGCGGTATTCAATTGCATCACGAGCTTATTGGTCGTTACGCGAAGTACTGGCAAGGGTTAAGGCATTTGGTGATATTCTGTTTAAGAGTAAGCCTGCACTGTTCGGTGATCCAATTCCAATTGTGGGAGATGGACGGGCAAGTTGGGATTGAGCAGTGTGTAACCGCCATGCAAAATCTATATGTACTGCGAGAAATAATAAAAAAGGGACTGTTCAAAAAACTAGAACAGTCCCTTTCGTTAGCAGGGAGAGGACTTGAACCTCTGACCTCCGGGTTATGAGCCCGACGAGCTGCCAACTGCTCTACCCTGCGTCGTGTGGTAATAAATTACAAAATATGTAAAAAAATGTCAAGTGAATTGAGTCAGATTCTGTCTACTTGCCTCAATTATTGTGTTTTTTTATGAAAAAGTTTGTTTGATGCAGGTTCTTACATCTGGTACCATGCACCAGCTTTCTTCGTCTCCGGGTTGTGATGTTTGATTGATATCAGCAGGACCTAAGAGCCTCGTGAATCCCATAGCTTGTGCTGTTTTGCTTCTCTGTTTCATTCTGCGTACTGCTCGAATTTCACCTGCAAGTGAAAGCTCTCCAGCAAATGCTACAGAAACAGGAATATCAACATTGGCTCGTGCAGAATAGAGCGCCATAGCGAGGGATAGGTCTATTCCAGGTTCAGTAAGCCGAATACCGCCTGCAACATTGACGTAAATGTCCTGATCCGAAAACACAATACCGGTGTGCTTTTCTAAAATTGCTGCAATTCGGGATACGCGCGAGGCGTCAATTCGTTCTGAGTAAACTCGAGAAAAGCCCGATTTCCCTGGAACAATGAGGGCCTGGATTTCCACCATGAGACATCGGGACCCTTCCCAGGTTGCTGCAACTGCAACCCCGATAGGATTTTTATCGCGCTTGCCTCCAAGAAAGAATCCGGAACTGTCTGATATTTCTTCAAGACCAGTTTCTCCCATAAGAAATAGTCCAACCTCATCGACAGAGCCAAAGCGGTTTTTGCTTGAGCGGAGGAATCGAGCATCGGTATCGTTCTGTTCGAACATGAGTACGACATCGACAATGTGTTCTGCTGCTTTTGGTCCAGCAATCATGCCATCTTTGGTAACATGCGCAACGAGAAACGATGCAGTGTCATGATTGCGTCCCCATTCAGCTAGTTCGAGCGCACAGTATTTAATTTGATTTGCTGTTCCCGGGATTGTCCCTGCTTCTGGTGCAATCAGGGTTTGGATAGAATCGACTATGAGTATCACGGGATGCAGCTTTTCGAGCGCGGTAAGCACATGCGTCAGATCGTTGGTGCACAGTAATTCTATTTTATCACGGTGCACACCGAGCCTGTCGGCGCGCATTTTAATTTGCTGTGGGCTTTCCTCGCCTGACACATAGAGGACTGTCCCTTTAGTTTCTGATTTGCTGGCAACGCTCATGAGCAGGGTGCTTTTTCCGATGCCTGGCTCTCCCCCAATCAGGACAGACATGCCTGGTACAATTCCGCCGCCGAGTACCCGGTCGACTTCTTCGATACCGGAAGAGAAACGCGGTTTATCAACAGTGGTGATACCTGTGAGCGGAATGGAGCTAATTTGTTTTATGTGCTGGGCAGAGGGAAGACGCGAGGCGCTCGCTTCCTGAAAGGTATTCCATGCACCGCATGCAGGACATCGTCCCAGCCATTTGGGCTCCTCGTGATGACACGAGGAGCAAATATAGGTTGTTCTATCTTGTTTTGCCATACTGATACAGTATTACAAACCTAGTTTTTTATCAATTTTAGCCCTCGTTACGGCAAGAATTTCTCCCGTGCTAACGCGGAGCAGTTTAACAAAGATTTCGTACTTCCCATCTTTGACATAGAGTGTCCCTGTTATGAGCACTTCGGCTCCCAGGAGATACCCAACTTTTGCTGCATTCTTTTCGTCAACAAGGCCAGAAAGCTGGAGCTCTAGTTCCTCAAGGATTTTTTGAAGATCTTTGCGCTCAACAAGCTTACAGCGTTTAAGTTTGCTTGCGGTAATGAGGATTTGTTCTGAGAAATATTCCGCAACGGCTTTGTTTTCATCAGTTTGAGCAGTTATGGGAAGGATGGCAATTGGCGTATCCTTTGTTATTTTTAAGCTCGAATAATCCAATAGATTATTGAGTGCTTGTTCAAAAAGCTGTGAAAGTATTTCCTCATTCTTTTGTGATTCTGTTTTTTGTGCTTCAAAATATTCTTCCGCGGTTACGATGGGAGTATCAGACTGAAAGGCCATTTCTTCGCGAACGAATTTTATAATTACGACTTCGAGCTTATCAGATGTAAAATTAGAACCGGTGTGATGGCTTACAGCTCCTTCTGTCCCACCTTCGGATTCATCTTTTTCTCCATATGTTAAAAATATATAGCGTGCATTGCTTATCTGTGATATCTGGCGGAGAAGATATTCGCCTTCGAGCGGAAGCCCTCCGGTACCAATAGTATACAGCTTGATACCTCTATTTTTTGCATCGCGTGCAGCATCAATATACGTATAGGTTTTTCCATAATCAAGATGTGCTTCGGCATCAGTGATGATAAATGCGAGCCGTATGCCATCGGTATTCCAGTTGAGCTTATTGAGCGTATCATCGAGTGCGGATTCAAGATCTTCTGGCCTATCTCCACCACCGCCTGCTTTAACTGTTGCTAGCTCTTTTTCAAATTGATCAAGGTTATCCGTAAGCGGTACCACTTTTGTAACATACTCATCGGTTTTATCGCGATACAGCACCATGCCAAAACGGACTGCAGGTCGTGGTTTGAGGGTTATTATATTGTCGTTGATAATTTGAATTGTTGCACGGAGCCGTTCTATTTCTTCGCCCATCGATCCTGTTGTATCCATCACAAAGACAATATCGAGTGGCACAGGCTGTTTGATTGTTCGTGCTGTGGATAAAACGATTTCCTGATTGCGTATGCCATTGCAGTCGATGAGCTTTTCAATACGCGTTTGATTATACGTAATGACAGCCCAGACAAAGGTTAAATTATTAGTCTGAGGGTCTGCTTTTTTTGCAAGTTCGAGGGGATAAAAACGGAAATTTCCGTCAGCTGTAGAGACACCAGTTTCAAGGAGCTTGGATCCTTTCCCTCCATTTTCTACGCTATAGAGTTCAATGCGTGCGTTTGCAATTGGTTTATTATCTTTGTCGAGTATAGTAAAGGACATGCGGTTTGAAATATCATACGCATAGTGCGGAACATGTTTATATTTTTCGAGAAAATCAACAAAGTAATTGAATTGTGCATTGTCATCAGAGAATCCCGCTTTAAGTCCAGATGAAGTAGGCCTAGGTGCACCTGATGGTAGTGGTGCAGAACTAAATTCAGATTTTGCAGTTTTACCTCTATAAGTCTCATCGGCAGAAGTTACTGCAGCAGGCGCTGGGGCGGGTGATTCCCCACTCTCATGAGCTGGTAAGCCGGCATTAGTTGCGCAAGCAGTATATGCTACTGAAACTAGTATGCTCAAAACAATGATACTTATTGTTCTACACTGAAATGTATTGGACTGTTTCATACTGTATGCCTCCATGTACTAGTATAAGTGTAGTGCATTTTGAATAAATTAAAAGAAAAATGTGAAGATAAATTAAAAAAGCTGGCTTGTGTATACTAGCCAGCTTTTACACGCTGTAAAAATCTTTAATTTATCGCTTTGAGGAACCCGATACCTGATATGTCTTTGTCTATTTTTGGGTTGCCTTTATACTGAACGCTCGATGCACCAGAAATATCCACTTTTAAATAATCGGATACAGACACTTTGAGTGATGCTGCACCTGATGCGTCGATATAGGCTTTTTGAGCGCTGAGCGCGAGACAGTCAAAGTTTCCTGTTCCAGAAACATCGATTGTTAAGGATTGCGTTTTTCCTGCCAGTGTAACTGCTGTCGCACCGCTTGCACTTATTGCAATAGTATCGGTATAGAGTGTCCCTGTAATCTTGCTTGCTCCGGAAATATCAGCACGGAATAATTTTATTGAAAATGATGTATCAAAAATTATTGTTGTAGTTCCTGATAGTGAAAGCCCTTTTAAGTCGGGCATATCGATGTAGATATTCAATTCTTTAAGATTGCGGATATGGATATCAGGCTTAAAATGCATTTCCAGAACACCATTTCTTACAACGGTTTCATAGTACTGGAGCAGATTATCATCGAGTTCAATAACTACTTTATATTGTTGAGCCTGCCTGAGATGCACTACGCCAACACCGCTCATATCAATTGATGAAAAATCACGTACTGCGCGGGTTTCTTGTTTGAGTGTACCGCTTCCGCTTATACCTGTTGATGTAAAAAAGGTGTTTGTTGTTTGAGCGAATAAAACAGGGTTGTTCGTTATCTCGCTGATTTTTTCATTAAATGTGTCTTTAAATATGCTCACGGCAATAATTCCTATAACTAAGAGGGTAATGCCGATCATCATGAACACATACGTTTTTCTTTTCATAGCGACTCCTTTGTTTGGCTCTGCATCTTGCACAAGCCTCATTTGTTCTTTACTATGCGGATATGATCCCGCATGTTTTTGTAAAACCCCATGAAGATGTACGCATCCTTCATGGGCATCCATGGGTATATGATAATGAAATATCGCATACAAGTAAAGATTTCAATCCTGCTGCAGAAGAGACACAGGGTATGGACGTTGCTGTATTCTCAGCAAAAAACCAGCTTTTAGGTACAGGGTTTTATAATCCTAAATCACATATCAGGGTGCGTCTCTTCACAAGAAAAGAGGAGCAGTGCACTAAAGAACTTATTGAATCGCGCATTGCACAGGCTCTCGGTTGGCGCTCGCAGTATCTTCCTCACGATACCCAATCGTACAGGTTGGTGTTTGGAGAATCTGATAATCTTCCCGGTCTCATTGTTGATGTGTTTCAGCGAGCATGGATTTCTATGCAAATACTTTCTGCGGGCATGGAGCGAAACAAGCAAACCGTCATTGATGCATTGGTTGCAGCCTGCAAACCTCAGGGTATTATTGAGCGAAGCGATGCGCCGGTACGGGCTCTGGAAGGTTTACCCATGTATTCCGGGGTAGTGTACGGGTCTGTCCCTGAAACTATCACAATAGAAGAAAACGGGCTACAGTTTGCGGTTTCTCTATATGAAGGACAAAAGACCGGCTGGTTTTTAGATCAAAAAGCGAATCGGAGGCTCGTTGCATCGTATGCTCAGGGGCGCACTGTACTCGATGTGTTTTGCAATGCGGGTGGTTTTGCCTTGAATTGTCTCAAGGCAGGCGCAGCATCGGTTGTTGCAGTAGACAGTTCTGACTATGCAATTGCTGCGGTTAAAGAGAATGCACAGCTTAACGGACTGGAGAAAGGACTAGAGACAATCTGTGCTAATGCTTTTGATGTCTTACGAAGTCTGCCAAAGGAAAGCTATGAGTATATCATTCTGGACCCGCCTGCATTTGCAAAGAATCGAGCATCGGTAAGGCAAGCGCTACGGGGTTACAAAGAAATCAATCTGAGGGCTATGCGTGCGCTTAAAAGAGGTGGTTTGCTTGCATCGTTTTCATGTTCCTATTGGATAAAGCGTGATGATTTCCTGTACATGCTTAATGGCGCAGCTGCTGATGCAGGGGTGACTGTAAAGGTTATCCATGAATTACGGCAGGATATCGATCATCCTGTGCGGTTGGGATACGATGAATCCTTTTATCTCAAAGGGTTCCTGATGGAGATACAGCGGGAGTAGGCTGCTACTTTAAGACACGGACATTCTTACCAGCGAAATCTTCAAGGGAAACACCAAATAGCTTAGACAGCTCTTCGGGGGTAGTGAGAGCTGTTCCGGCTTTTTGGTTATAAAAATCGATGAATGCCCGAATTTCTTCAGGGTTTTCACTAAATAGAGCAGAGGCACAGGCAGCTCTAAATAGTCCTGCTTCAGCAAGCTGTTGTGTCGTAAAGTTACCATATTTAGCTTTCATAGCGCCATCAACAAGAGCGGTTGCACCCTCATAGCCAATGCAAAAGATAAAGTCTGCACGTTTTGATTTATCCATGTGTTTTATAATAGAAAAAAGGTGCAGTAATTGCAACTACTGCACCGTGAGGTTTGCTGTATCGGTTTGCTACACAAACCTGATTGTGTCAGGTAACAATTATGCCGGACTAAAATTTTCTTTACCTGCTCCGCACATGGGGCAAACCCAGCTGTCGGGGAGTTTTTCAAATGGGGTATTAGGAGCGATGCCGCCATCAGGGTCTCCTACCGCAGGATCATAAATGTAACCGCACACTTCGCATACATACTTCATTGTAGTCTCCTTAGTAATAACATTTTATTATGCTGCTATGCTTTCCTAAGCATGCAGCAGTTCGTAATATTGTTAAAATATATTAACATCAAAAGTTTTGTTTGAATCGATTACAGTTCTGCTTTCCAGAGCCCATGTAAATTGCAGTATTCACGTGCGGTTACATGCTGTGCCTGGATAGCGAAAACAGCTTCTGGTTTATCTCCGGGTTTAAGATTTACCCTGTGAACAGCTCCATCGGCCCAGAGTTCGATCCACTGGATATAGTGTTTTTCTTCCATTGGGTGAGCTACAGCGCCAACGGTGACTCGCCAGCCTTCGCTTATTTTCTCAATAACAGGAACATGTTTCTCTTTTGCAGCATCAGTAGTGTTTTCTGTTAGGAGTATCATTGCCTCTCCGCAGCAAACAAGTTCTCCTGCGCCTGCATTGAGCACTTCTACGATGTTTCCACATTTCATGCATTTATATACCTGACCAATCTGTGTCATGGTTCCCTCCTTTCACGACTGTGTGTTTACTTTTAGTATACTAAAAACTGATGTCGATTACCAATTTTCCCCGAGGAGTTCAAAATAATCCTGCGGGTGAGCACATGCGGGGCATGCTTTGGGCGGCTCGGTGCCTTCAAAAATGTATCCGCAGTTGAGACAGCGCCAGAGTACTTTGGTGTCCTGCTTAAATACTTTTTGCTCCAGTATGTTTTTGCGCAGTTTTTCATAGCGTTTGGCATGTTGTTTTTCTGCAACTGCAATGGATTCAAAGACAGTTGCTATTGCATCGAAACCCTCTTCTCGGGCAATTTTTGCAAATTCAGGATACATTGTCTGCCACTCATAGTTTTCACCCTGTGCTGCTTCCAGGAGGTTTTCTGCTGTGCTTCCAACAGGTCCTGCGGGGAACTCACCGGTAATAGAGATGGTTCCGCCCTCCATAAAATTAAAGAGCCGTTTTGCATGTTCTTTTTCTTGATTGGCTGTCTCTTCAAAAATCAGTGAAATTTGAATAAAGCCTTCTTTTTTTGCCTGGCTCGCAAAAAAGGTGTATCGGTTTCTAGCTTGAGACTCGCCGGCAAATGCCGCCATGAGGTTCTTCTCTGTTTTTGTGCCTTTTATCGACTTCATAATTTCTCCTTCCTTTTATTGGTGTGAGTAAAGTAGCATTTTCAATATACTACTCAATTGTAAACGATGCAAATTTTTTGTGTCTTTTTTATAAATGAGTATATTTACAGGTAAATGTACAACGGGAGGGCTGTATGATTCGAAATCAATGGTATGTGGTGCTTGAATCGCGCGATGTTCGGAAGAATCCGATAGGGGTAACGCGCCTCAATGAAAAATTAGTTTTCTGGCGTGATGCAAACAACATGGTGCATTGTCTTCGTGATGTTTGTACGCACCGGGGGGCAGCCCTGAGTAAGGGGAAATGTGTCAATGGACATTTGCAATGCCCCTTCCATGGTTTTGAATACGACGGAACCGGCAAAGTTGTAACTATTCCTGCAAACGGCAGAGATACTCCTGTCCCTCCTCAGTATAGAGTCATAAGCTATCCTGTATATGAAGCTCACAATCTTATCTGGATATGGTGGGGTGATAATCCGCCAGAAACACTTGAACCGCCAGAGTTTTTTGAAGATATAGGCAATGAATTCTACTATGCATCGGTGTACGATACATGGGAAGCTCACTATTCGAGAGTTATTGAAAATCAACTTGATGTGGTGCACCTTCCATTTGTCCACTACAACACGATTGGTCGGGGGAACCGCACGCTGGTAAATGGTCCTGTCGTGGAGTGGATTTCCGATAAAGCGTTTAGGGTGTATGTTTTTAATGAAAAAGATCACGGACAAAAACCTAAAAAATCAAATGAAATTGCTAAGCCGTATCCAGAATTTCATCTTGAATTTCGTTTTCCTAACATGTGGCAGAACTACATTGCGGGGAAAGTACGGGTGTTTGCCGCATTTATACCTGTTGATGATGAGCATACGCTCCTCTATCTCAGGTTTTATCAGCGTTTCTTTACCATACCACTATTAGGAAGGCTCATCGCAAAACTCGCAATGCCGTTTAATAGAATGGTTGCGCATCAGGATAGGAGAGTGGTACAGACACAAACACCTAAGAGAAGCGAATTAAAATGTAAAGAAAATTTAATTCAGGGTGATTATCCAATTATCGAGTATCGCAAAAAGCGCGATGAGCTATTGAGTAAGACAAAATAAACCGTAAGACATCACCCGGTGGCCTGCAGATTTTTCTATGCTTGCTCTTGTAGTTACTTGAGCTTTTTTATAAGCCGTGCTTTTCTCTTTTCAAACTCGGCTTTAATTTGAGGCGTTACAAATGAGAGCATGAGAGCCTGCTCAGTATAGAGCAGCGCTTCCTGATAATTCTTTTTGTCCCATTCAGCGTGTATTGCCAGCTTGCGGAATGCATCAGAGCGCAGCATCGAGGGTGCATTGGTTTTATGTGCCAGCCTGGTCAATACCGAAATACCTTCTGATATGAGTCCCTGTTTGAGACATTCTGAACCGTATGCAAGCATCGCGTTGGCATCGCTCTCTGCAGATAGTTTGAGCAGGTTAAGCTTCTTTGTTTCTTCTGTGAGGCGAATACCTAGTCGTGTGGTATCATATGCCCACCGTGCGTCTGATGGATTTTCGAGAATTGCGTTAATGACAAAAAAAATATCAGCAAGGCCTTGAATATCTTTACAGTTATGCTCGGCAATTTCAAGTAGTTTAGTTTTATTACCGGTTCGAAGATACTCAAACCACGCATACGGCGCAAATTCTCCGCCAAGGTCGTATCCGCGATTTTTTCCAAGAATTGCGGTTTCAAGCGTTTTTTGCGAACAATTATCGAGATGGTGTTTCCAGAGAGTGCGGGCAGGATAGAGTAAATCGAAATGGTAAGCATGTTCAGGAAACGTGATGCCGTTAAGCAAAAAACGGGTGCGGAGTATCTGCTCATCAAATGCGCGCCCGTTGTATGACACAAGATGGAGGTTGTTCTGATCGAGTTCGTTGCGAATTGCTGAGAGGTATTCCTGTTCGCCTTGATAATCGAGGAGGAGATATTGCCTGATTGTAAACACCATGCTTTGAGAAGCTGTGTCAAAGGAAAATGAGCCAAATGCTGCCAGGAAGGCTACTGTCCCTGCGCCGCCTGAAAGACCTGTTGTCTCTATATCAAAAAAAAGGAGTGATGCAGCAGGCACCGAGTTTTGATTTTCAAAGAGCGGTGCTGTGTGCGGTATGAGCGATGGCCAGTCACCTGACAGATAATTCGAGAACTCGCACGGGAGTGGAATCTGCGTTGTGTACTTTTCGCAAAATTGAGTGAGCCTTTCCCATCCAGAGGTAGATTTACTATGATGTATCTGTTCTGTACTACGTTTCGTATCAAATGAAGCTGCAGCGTCTCGTCCGGTTTTTATGTTGCGTGTGCGAATCCTTTCCAGGTGTTTCTTAAAAGTATCGGTAGATGCGGCTATTGCAGTAGTACGCACAGGCGGTTCTGAATGCAGTTCATCATTGTTTTTTATTGACTTTGCCGGAGATGTGTTTCGTATATGATCAAGCCTGCTTTTGAATCGGTTTGACATAGTTTTGTTTTACTGCATAAAGATACTGGATAGCTCAGACGGCATTATAAGTGCATGAAAAAAATTAGTAACGAGTGTCTTATCATGTTCTGGTCCGACACACGATGGGCATCCGTTCTTACAGGGACAGGCGAAGAGCGCTTTTGCAGTAGATCGCAGGAGATCTGGAACCTTCTCTGCAATGCCTTCCGCAAGACCCGTGCCTCCGGGATAGTGGTCATATACATATAACGCTGGTACTTCAAAGTGTGGATCCCGTACGCGTTCGGCTATGCCGATATCCCGGGGATCGCAGAGCAGGAAAATTGGAGCGATGTGTTTTACAAGATTACCGAGACCAGCAAGGAGATCGCCGAGAGCTTCTTCCGAAAGATCGGTTAGCGTTTTTCCCGCAATTGTGTCATCTCCAAAAAGGAGCGCTATGGCTCGCGTCTGCACTTCTTCTTCTGGGAGAGAAATGTCTCCATAGCCTACATTTTCATGGGTATGAAAGCGGATCTTTTTATACTTTGCAACCTGTGACCGTACAAGTACATCACCGACTATGGCGCGTGCAAGAATTTTTCGTGTCTGGGCAGCATTGTCTGATTGCTCAGAATGTGGTTCAGAAACCGCATACTCATATGATTCGTCTTCGGAGAGTGGCTTGATATCTGTTTTTACAAGCGCATCGGTATAGTAATTTGTTTCAGATTCTTCAACAAAACATTTATGGTTTTCTAAGTCCAGTTTTGTTACAATAAATTGATTTCCACGGTGAATGTAAACAGCATTATCAAACAGGAGCTCTTTTGCGCTCGGTCTGTCCATTTCTCCAATGACTGTATTGCGTCCACGTGTTGTGTCAATGATTACTACATTATCGCTTGCTGCAGAACGAAGACTGATGCTTTCTGCAGGGTAGGATCGATCAGACCAGTGCCAGCGGTTTCCACTCAGGCGAACGATACCATCTTCCTCTAAAAACTCAAGTGCATCGCGGGCATTCACTCCAAAGGGGTCTTTTGAGAGTGCATCCGCAGTAAACGGAAGTTCGAAAGCAGCACACTTTACATGATCAAGGTAAATGTATGGATTATCTGGATCGAGCAGGGCTTCTTCATGATTCTTGTTAAAGAACCATTCAGGATCATTCATAATGAATTGATCGAGTGGAGCAGATGATGCTACAAATATCGATGCTGATAGTCCGCCTCGCCGACCAGCTCGACCTATTTGCTGCCAGAACGAGTTAAACGATCCGGGGTATCCTGCTACGACTGCAGCATCGAGTCCGCCAATATCAATACCAAGTTCCAGTGCGTTGGTGGAAACGACGCCGTGAATTGTGCCTTCACGGAGTCCCCGCTCAATTTCTCTCCGTTCGTTTGGGAGGAGCCCTCCGCGGTATGGCTCGATGCGTATGCGGCTGTTATCGGTATAAAAATTAGCAAGGTCTTCACGAATATAGCTTGCAGCGACCTCGGTTTTGACACGGGAATGCGCAAAGAGAATTGTTTTTATACCTGCTTTGAGCAAAGCGACAGCCCATCTCCGACTTTCGTTAATAGAACTTATTCTGATGCCCTGGACATAATCAACGATAGGTGGATTGTATAGGATAATACGTTTTTCGCTTTGTGGTGCACCGTTATTATCAACGAGGGTTATGGGTTCTCCAATGAGTGATTCCGCTAGTTCTTGAGGATTACCAATAGTAGCTGAGCAGAGGATAAATTGTGGTTTTGCTCCATAAAATGCGGTAATGCGTTTTAATCGGCGTATCACATTTGCGACATGGCTGCCAAAAACACCACGGTAAGCATGTGCTTCATCAATAATGATATATTTGAGGCGTGAAAAAAATTTTATCCATTTGGGATGGTTGGGAAGTATCCCTGTATGGAGCATATCGGGGTTGCTTATTATGATGCGTCCCGTATCGCGCGCGGATATCCGCAGAGATTCTGGTGTGTCCCCGTCATAGGTGCATATTTTGATAGGAAGTGATCCCTGTGATGCAAGAATGAGTTCGTTGAGTTCTGATTGTTGGTCCTGTGAGAGCGCTTTTGTTGGAAAGAGGTACAAAGCACGGGCATGCTCATCGGTGAGCAGAGCAGAAAGCACGGGAAGGTTATACGATAGAGTCTTCCCCGATGCGGTAGGGGTTACAACAATGACATTATTGCCCTGCTGTGCTGCTTCCCATACTTCTGCCTGATGAGTATAGAGCTGTTCAATTCCCCGAGCCCGTAGTGCAGTAACAAGCGGTCCCGGCAGGGTTGCTGGGAAATTGCTATATGTTCCATGCGTAGCAGGGATGATTTTTTCATACACTATGTTTTTGGCAAAGCGAGGATCGGCGATAATAGAATTGAGGATTTCCTGTTTGTCCATGATTGTGAGTATACACTGTTTGACGGGGATTTACCAGTAAAAGGTGCTAACCGTAATGTGTGACAAAACTAATGAATCAGCGAGCGGTAAAAGAGCAATACGCCAGGTGTGACGTATTGCTCGTGATGGTGTGGCCGATTACGAAGTAATTTAACGCAGTGCACTTATAGGGAGACGTTCATTTACTAATTAATTATGCAAGAAACATGGTGCTGCCCAATCATCTAGGTTCACCGTTTTTGCTAAGCATAACTCTTGCCTGTGCGCTGTGCTTATGAGCAAAGATGCCCTCTGCTTCTGCGATAATCATGCTCGTTTCGAGCAATTCTGCAAGACCTGTTCCTTCGCGGCAGGAAAGAAAGGTTGATGATTTAAGAAAGGTTCTCACGGAAAGACCGCTCGAAAAGCGTGCGTTACCCATAGTTGGCAGTGTATGGTTGACGCCGGCAGCGTAGTCGCCGAGAACTTCGGGAGTGAGCTGACCAATAAATAGCGAACCGTAATTAATGAGATTCTGACTGATATACGCTGCATTACTGCAAAAGAGTTCGAGATGTTCTGGAGCAATGGTATTTGCAAGTGAGATTGCTTCTGAGACTGTCGAATAAACAATAATTGCAGCGTTAGCAGAAAGTGAGCTTGTTACTATATTTTTATTTTTGCACTGTGCAAGCTCTTCCTGTAGAGCTTTATTAATTGCATTTCCTGCTGCTTCACTCGGGACAAGTACGCGCGCTTGAGCGTTGGGGTCGTGTTCTGCCTGTGCAAGCATATCCAATGCAATGAGGCGAGCACCGATACCGGTACAGTGCTTTTCATCGGCTAGAATGAGAATATCGGTTGGTCCTGCAATGAGATCAATTCCTACGTAGCCGTACACCTGACGCTTTGCTTCTGCAACGTAGGCATTTCCCGGTCCTGCAATGACATCGACACGGGGGACAGTCTCTGTGCCAAAAGCCAGCGCTGCTATAGCCTGTGCTCCGCCAATTGTATACACTTCATCTACCTGAGCAATTTTTGCGGCTGCTAAAATACCTGATGCGGGTGTTCCCGATGCTGTGGGTGGGGTTGCAAGTATTATTTTTTTAACTCCAGCTACTCGTGCAGGGATTGCACCCATGAGCACCGATGAAATAAGCGGATACCGTCCTCCGGGGACATAAATACCTGCAGCGGTAACTGGTACTATTTTCTGACCTGCACTAACACCGGGTGCGATCATTACTTGAAAATTTTGCAGCTCAGCAGCCTGGAGTTCTGCAAATCTCCGAATACTATGAGCTGCTTTTTTGAGTGCAGCAATGAGCGCAGGGTTTTCACTGTTGAGATCACTGTATGCTCGCTCAATATCAGCCTGTGTTACTCTCAAAGTGGAAAGCCTGACTCCATCGAATTGTTCCGTATACCGATAGAGCGAACTATCTCCATTGGTTCGTACGTTTTCAATAATTTCCGATACGGCAGTAACGATTGCTTTGTTGCCACTATTGCTTGTAGCCTGAATTTTGTTCCATAAAGTTAAAAATTGTTCGCTTCTATATAACGGAATTGAGTTGCTGATAGTTTCTGATTTTTTGTTTTGTAAGGTTTCCATAGTTGCTATGCTCCTTGTGCATTACGGTTAGATCCAGCAAGCTCGAGCGCTGTCTGGCAAAAAATATCCATTTCCTCTGGAGTGCCTATTGTAACTCTGATGTGATTGCGTATTTTAGGTTTATCCCAGTAGCGCACGAGTATGCGTCGCTCCTTAAATGCGCTGTAGAGTTCAACTCCGTTTGTACCAGGAAGACTCATGAATAAGAAATTAGAACTTGAGGGGAGCACTTGCCATCCTCCTGCTATGAGGCGATCCCGTGTCGCTTCTCGAGTCCTGATGAGCAGAGAAGTTTTCGCTGCATAGTATTCTTCTGCGAGCAGAGCAGCTGCCCCGGCAAGTTGAGAGACTGTGTTCATGGTATATGAATTGACCATATCGCGTATCCGCTTGAGGCCAGCTATGAGATCAGGATTTCCAACAGCATATCCTGCCCTGAGACCGGCAATGCTTTTTGATTTTGAGAGTGTCCTCACGACAAGCAGGTTGTCGTACTGTTCTGTGTCACGGACAACAGATTCTGCTCCGAACTCGACATACGCTTCATCAACAATTACGACAGTGTTTTGTTTTTGGTGATAGGAGACGATTTCAAGCACACGTTCACGCGGTAATGCAATACCTGTTGGTGCGTTTGGATTACAGAGCATAACACCGCCGCATGGTCTCAAGAGCATTTCCGGATAGATAACAAAATTATCGCTAAGCGGAACGGTTTCATATGGAAGCGACCAGAGCTCAGCATATATGGGATAGAAGCTGTAGGTTACATCGGGAAACACAATGGGCGGTTTAAACAGTGCCCCAAACGCAAAAGCGAGAATTTCATCGGAACCATTTCCAGCAAATATGTATGACTCAGGAACCTTGCAATACTGTGCTGCTGCAGAGCAAAACAACCGAGCATTGGGGTCAGGGTATCGATTGAGGTTTGCTGCCGCAGCGTTCATGATTGACTCGAGTACCGATGGTGCGGGTTCCCAAGGGTTTTCATTAGTGTTGAGCTTGATCCAGTTGCTGTCTTGAGGTTGCTCTCCGGGAGTGTAGGGTTCGATCGTGCTAATGCGTTCATTCCAATATTTCATTGCTTGAGCCTCCTTCTCCGTTCGAGTTCCCGCAGAACTGCATCAAGACTGACCCCTTTTTTGGTCATGAGCACAAGGAGAAAGTAGAGCACATCGGCAGATTCCCAGATAACTTCCTCTGCGGTATTCGCTTCGCAGACTTCCTGTGCTTCTTCCATGAGCTTTGCACGTGCTGCACTGTCATCAAGAGTTGCTGTATATGAGCCCGGTGTCGGATTGGTAAATCGTTCTCTGATGATGTTCTGGAGCTGTTCCAGTGTGAATATAGGTTCACCAAAACAGGTTCCGTTCCCTGTGTGACATACCGGGCTTTTGGGGACAACTTGTGCTAGAATGGTATCACGGTCGCAGTCGGTACGCATGCTGATGAGGGCGAGCGTGTTACCAGACGTTTCCCCTTTCATCCAGAGGCGCTTCCGGCTCCTGCTGTAAAAGCACAGTTTGCGTCGTAAAAAACTTTCCTTGAGCGCTTCCTGGTTTGTATAACCTAGCATGAGGACTGACCCCTCGGGACTTTGTGCAATAACAGGAAGCAATTCGGAAGACCAGTTCAGCTGTGCACTAAAGGCATCGGGTAGTGAAAGTTGGTTAGTGTAAAGAGCCATGCCGAGCTGCGAATCGATGTTGAGCTGAGCGAGTGCTTGTATTTCTTGCTGTGTGAATATTCCGCCTGCTGCGATTACAGGCATGTTAGTGGTTTCCCTAATTTTTTTATAGAGCTGCAAGTCTGTCCCTGCCATAAGTCCTTCTCGGTGTACCGACGTAATCAGCACGGTACCTGCATACTGCTCGATTTTTGGCAGCAGTGAAAAAATATTTAACGCTGTTGATGATTTCCAGCCATTAATGACAACCGTTTCATCGCGTACATCAAGTGCTGCAATAATTCGTGATCTTCCAATTGTTTTTTGCAGTTCGGAAAGCAATACTTCATTGATAGTGTACTGACCTGTTTCTGGTTTTTTAGAAAATATGCTCGAACCAATAATTATTTTTTTTGCTCCATTTGCAATATAGTAGCGAGCATCTTCAATGGTGCGGATGCCTCCTCCTACTATGCATGATTGCAGTTTAAGTAGTGAGGTAATGAGATTACGGTTAGAGCCTTCACCTTTTGCTGCGTCAATATCGATGAGAGCAGGTACTCCATATAAAGAGAATTCCTGAACGAGCTGTTCCGGATTGTCGCGTTCGAGCATCAGCGTCTCGCCTTGTTTAAGCTGAACCACTTTGCCTTGTGATATATCGATTGATGGTATTAACATCGTACTGTAACTCCTTCTTCTAATAAAAATTGTTTGATTGCTTGTATGGTTGTCTCTCGACGATGCAGCATTCCCGCAATGAGGACTGCATCGGCATGACCTACAGAGAACGCATCGCGAATGTGTGCAAGGGTTCCGGCACCGCTCGATGCAATTACAGGAATGTGTACTCGTGTAGAAACAGCTTTGAGCAGTTTGATGTCATATCCTTTTCCAGTGCCATCAGCATCAATTGAGTTGAGGAGAATTTCTCCTGCTCCACGCGCTTCAGCTTCCTGTGCCCAGGTTAGGACATCGATGCCGGTGTTTGTTCTGCCACCATGAGAAAAACACAACCATGTTTTTCGCGTCGTGTCCTGTTTTGCATCGATGGAAACAACGACGCACTGGCTCCCGTACTGTTTTGCTATTGTGGTAATGAGTGCAGGGTTTTCAAGTGCAGCACTGCATATTGCTACCTTATCGGTGCCCGCATCCATGAGTGCATGCACATCGTCTAAGCTTCTGATGCCGCCGCCAACACATATAGGAATAAAGGTAGACGGAGTGAGTAGTCGTATGAGGTCAGTCATCGGTGTTTGGGCATCTGGTGTTGCAAGGATATCGAGCAAAATGATTTCGTCAGCACCATCCTGTTCGTATCGCCGAACAAGTTTTAGTGGATCACCTATTGGAGTGAGTGCTCGATACTGATTGCCTTTGACCACTGTTCCATTCGCAATATCGAGGCAGGGGATAATTCTTTTAGCCGTCATGGTTCTAGCCTCCGATGTACCTGGAGAGCCGCGATATGCTTGACGGTGACTGTACTGTGTTTGCCCATGTCTGGAGCAGTGAAAGCCCTGCTATGCCTGACCGTTCCGGATGAAACTGAAAAGCTGTAATACTATTGTATGCAATCCCAGCACAGTACTTTGTGTTTTCGTATGTTGCTGAAGCAACTACGATTGATGGGTCTGAGCATGCTGCATAGTATGAATGGATGTAATAAAAATATTCATCTTTTTGGTAGCTATTAGAAATGATGTTTCTTAAAAATGTTGTGTAGTTCCATCCAATGAGTGGTACCTTGCTGCTCTGGATTTTTTTTACCGAACCTGGAATGATCCCGAGCCCCTCTGTGAGTTGTGAATCCGGTTTAATGTTTGCAATGATTTCGGAGGGAACCACGAGCTCTCTAACTGTAATAGTTTCTTCGCTTGTTTCAAAAAGGATCTGGAAACCAATACAAATTCCCAAATACGGTCTTTCTGCTTTAATCCAGGTTAGTAGTGTATCTTTCCAACCTGATTGTTGCAATCGCTCCATAAATGATTGAAAGTTCCCATTACCGGGTACCACAAGAGCGCGGTATGATGGTTTGAGCTCATCGGGTTGTTGGAGTATCGCTGCTTCGAAACCAAGATAGGCTAGCGCATTGTATACCGATCGATAGTTTCCGCTTTTGAGAATGCCAATCATGCAATTACTCCTTTCACTGAGAGTATTTGGGGGTCTGTCCCCGATTGTGGTGGCTCAATTGCACATGCTTCTTTGAGAGCTCTGCCAGCAGCCTTAAAGAGCGCTTCTATTGAGTGATGTGCACTCCGTGATTTTAGAATGTCAATGTGCAGTGTTACACCAGCACTTCGGGCAAATGCCTGCCAGAAATCCTCAATGAGCGAAACGGGGAAGGTTGTGGCTTCTGCGTAAATAGCTGATTCTCCAAAGGTACCCGATAGAAAGCAGCAGCCTCTACCCGAAATATCGATCACGGTGCGAACGAGAGATTCATCCATTGGGATATATGCGAATGCAGAGCGGCGTATTCCTTGTTTAGAACCGAGTGCTTCGTTGAGTGCTTGACCAAATACTATTCCTGTGTCTTCTATGAGATGGTGAAAGTCGACTGTTATGTCACCTGCTGCAGCGAGTTCAATATCGAGACTGCTCCAGAGTGCAAATGTTTCTAACATGTGTTTCATGAACTCTGGCATAATGCTCAGAATTGCTTTACCTGTCCCCTCAATGGTAACTGTTGTGCTGATACTTGTTTCTCGTGTTGTCCTTGTAAGAAATGCAGACCGTTTATAGGTTAATTTGTTTTTAGTTTCTGTTTCCATAGTATCAAGGCTCCTTTTACAGAATAACTTTTCTAAGCTCGTATTCGACGATGTCAGTTGCGCCCATGGTTTTAAGCAGGGGTATGAGTTGCGGGACTTCGTTTCGTTTTACAGCAATTTTGACTGCATAACCTGATTGTTCATAGAGCGGTGCAATAGTAGGACTGCGCATGCAGGGCAGCTTTCCGGCAAGGGAGGACAATGCAGCTTTACTGATATTCATTTCGAGCATGACTCGTTCTCGAGCATCAAGCACAGCGGTAAAGAGCATCGCAAGTTGATCAATGTACATACGCTTATCTGGATTTTCCATGGCCTGTTTTGACGAAACAAAATAGGTCGAAGACGTAAGGATTGTATCTACTACTTTAAGTCCATTTTCTCTTAATGTCTCCCCTGTTGATGAATTGTCGATAACCATATCTGCATCATCAGGAGGGAACACTTCAGTTGCGCCGTACGTTCTCAAGAGACGGTACCGATACCCTTTTGTATCGAGCCACGCTTTTGCAATATTGATATATTCGGTAGCAACAACAAGCTCTTTTTGTACAAGTGTTGCTGGCTCAAATTTTTCCGGAATTGCTGAAACAATTGATACCGGATCAAGCCCAAGATCCATAACAGTTTCGACATCGGCATGTGTTTCCTGGAGCCAGTCATAACCGGTAAAACCTGCATCATGACTGCCAAGCTCCAGGAGTTCTCCTATGTTTTGAGGTTTCATAATTTTTACATCGAGCCATTGCAAGCTTGAAAGCGGTCTATATCCGCGTTCTGTAGCTCTGAGCACGATTCCGGAATCTCGGAACAGTTCAAGAATACTGTTCAGGATTCTTCCTTTGGGAATAAGCAATCTTAGCTTTTCCATGTTTTCCTCCTTCATGGTGTGCCGATGTTTGGGCTTTTTGCAGTAAAAATAAAAAAGCCGCAGGCCTCATAGGACCCGCGGCTTTCGCTCGCTCAATCATATACTGTATGATTAGTCTCCTATGACGCCTCCGGATGAGAAAAATGATGATGATGGAGATGCATAGAAAACATAATCATGCGCTCAGTATTATATGCTTATTGCATGCGTGTCAAGTATTATGTTTTGAGTGGATGTTTCATACAGCTTTAACTTTTGTGTTTTCTTTGGTGATTTGTATGGTTGTTCCTGCTAATACTGGAGCAATGAGCTCGAGTGCTTTGGGGAAAATAGCTCTATTTAGAGTTGATAGTTCTTCGCTGTTAAAATTTGATAACACGTATCCTGCAATGTCACTATGATCAGGGCGTCCAATACCAATTCGGAGACGCCAGAAATCTGGTCCATGTAAGTGCTGATTCATGGAGCGGAGTCCGTTGTGTCCTCCAAGACCGCCCCCAAATTTAATACCAATAAACCCAAATGGAAGTTCCAGTTCATCATGTACCACAAGTACTTCTTCTCGTGTTATCTGGTAGTATGCAGCAAGCTCCTGTATGGCTTCTCCTGAATGGTTCATGTATGTTTCTGGTTTAATGCAGTATACCTTAATGCCTGATGTTTCAAACGAAGCCCAGTGTCCTTTGAAACCGCGTTTCCAGGAAAGTTCAGAAAACAATTTGCATGAATCACAGAAGAGCCACCCGACATTGTGTCTGTTGTTTCGGTATTGTATGCCAGGGTTTCCTAAAAATGCAATGAGTTTGATGGTGTGGTTCATAGTACTCCCATTTGTTATTTGACTTGTAATAATGAAACAGTATACAATTCTCTCGTAATTTTCAATAAAAAAAGGAGCATGCCATGGCAGTTGTAATGAAGGGAAAATCATTGAGTCCTACGACGTTGGAAATAGTACATGAATCGGGTACTACCTTTAAGCTTGTAGCTCCAAAAGATAATGGCGGAGATGGTTCCAGTTTTTCTCCTACAGATATTTGTGCTGTTTCATTTGGTGCCTGTGCAACGGTGATTATGACCATGTTTGCACATAATAAAGGTATTCCTGTAAAGGAAATTAGCTTTGAACTTCAGAAAGAGATGGCTGCGAATCCAAGAAAAATTGCAAAAATTATTGTAGCATACACCATTAAAGGCGATATATCTGATGAAGATTTTGAAAAACTAAAACATGCAGCGCGTACCTGTCCGGTCAGAATGACATTCTGCGATACCGTAACGGTTGAAGAATCTTTTACTCGTATATCGTAAAGCGGTCAACCTCCGGACACGAGATGAATAGCGTCTACTGTGTCCCCATCGTGAATTATCGTCCGAGCCCATTCATTTCGCTGTATTAGGTTTCCATTGCGTTTAACAATAATGAGCGGGAAAGACCACTGCTTATAATCAAGTAAATCTTTAACACTTATTTCCGTGTGTTCCGGAAGTTCGATAGTTTCATTATTTAATACGATGCGCATACGTTTCCTCGTTACTGTAAATTTCAACAAGCTTTGCTATAGCTTCATTTGCCTGCATTGCTGCAGCGATGCCTACACGCGGCGCAAGTGGTGGATTATCAGGCGAGACTTCAGCAGATTCATCGCCAATGATGATTAAGTTGCCGCTTGTTCGGACTTTCATCCCTGTTGAGTTACCGTATCCTGCAAGACCGGTAGCGGTTATGAGTGGTTTTTCGGGGAATAATTGCATACAGGTTTCCAGAAACATCAGCTTTGTTTCTGCTGAATCAAAAGCTTCTACAATAATATCACAGGAAGCAAAAAGGCGAGCAATGGAATCTCTTGTTACTCTTTCTATAAATGGCTGTACAGTGACGTTCGGATTGATTGTATTAATGGTATCTTTGAGCGCAGCTACCTTTGGTTGCCCAACCTGAGGCAGGAAAAAATACTGTCGGTCGAGATTTGCTTCGGACACGGTATCAAAGTCTACAATAATGAGTGTGCCGATATTGCTTCGTGCCAGTGCTACTGCACAGTTTGAACCAAGTCCCCCAGCACCTCCAATGCCGACAGTAAAGTGAGAGAGAATTGTTCTGATAGTTTCTCTATCCATGCTGATAATATAGCAAAATATAGTAATTTTAGGTACTATTATAGTAAGTGAAAACCAATTACAGTAACTGTGATGAAAGGAAACTATGAACCTACAAACAATATGTAAAGTCCTACAGGCAGACATTATTACTGGCGAAACATTACTCGACACAGAAATTATGAGTGCCTGCGGTTCAGATTTATTGAGTGATGTCATGGCATTCGCTAAAGATTCTTCTGTACTGCTCACGGGTCTTACTACTCTGCAAACAATACGGACAGCTCATCTCATGGATATAAGTGCAATAATTTTTGTCAGAGGAAAGCTACCAACACAGGACATGGTTGATGAGGCAAAAAAAAACGGTATGCTCCTTGCTACAACAAAACTGAGCATGTATCTGGCATGTGGTAAATTGTATGAAAGCGGGCTAAAAAAAGGAAGCATGTATGGAGAGTAAAAAGGTACTGTTAAAATTATAAATAATTAGCTTAGATTGCATTACAGGTAAACAATGCGGATTGAATTAAGGAATTTGAGGAGGAATTTGAGGGACAGGTATTACCTATAACAATTAATGGGCGAACTTTGTCAAATCAATTGGAATTTCGTGTTTTTTTTCAAATGAATAGAGAATTTTGTATCCTGCTTTGATTTTTTCATTAAACACTTTCTGGATGTAGTGGTTTTTTTCATACTCAGTTGTAAACCCTTTTGTTCGTTCTCTTCCTTTACCAGCATTTTTTCGCCAGTTTGTTGTTACAGAATACGGATAATCCAGTAACCTATCGCGGTCATGAATTGTATATATATAGACAGCGTTCTCATCAATTAGTTTATAGAGGGTTATCAACATACTATTAGTATCGGCACAATATGAATGGTATTGAAAATTAATGAAAAATTTGACAAAACTTGATATTCCAATTATATTTTGATAGATTTGCTGTCATTCTCATCATCGCATAGTATAGAGGGCTAAGTATTTTGAGTAAACATGGTTTCCCGGGCATACATTTCTATGATCAAGATTTCGTTGATATTTATGATAGAACCTGGGCACTTATTTCTGACTGCTGGATTACTCCACCTGCATCTGCTGGGTTCGGGTCTAATCGGTTTTTTTATTATCCTGAAAGCCCGATTTTAGAGCAAGATGCTCATATTTTTGCATCCTTTTTTCTTGTTTATTCAAATAGATTATATTCATGTTCAAATGGATTAGATGCGCTCTATGCAAAACAGGAACCGAATGGTGCCATACGTGCTAAATATGATATCAACACTGGCGCGGTGATATCAGATGCCAATAATCCAGAATGTCTTGGACTGCCGCTGTTTTCCTGGGCAGAATACAATATATTTCACAAAACAGCTAATAAAAAACGTGTAAAAGACGTTATGCCTATCCTTCGTAAATATTATACATGGATAGAAGAAAATTTCAAAAAAGAAAATGGTCTCTATGCACCACCACTTACAGCCACAGGGCTCTTTAATCTTCCGAGAGGAGAATGTGTCTATCCAATCGATTTTAATGCGGTAATGGCTATCAATTCTTTGTACATGGCTGCGCTTGGAGATATTCTGAATGATAAAGAGATCAGTTTTATATACAAAAGAAACTATTTTTCATTGAAGAACCGCATTAATTCGATGATGTGGAATGACGAAGATAGTTTTTACTATGATCTTGATGGCTCTGAAACTCAGATTAAGAGAAAGTATATAGGCGGATTCTGGCCACTTTTAGGTGAAATGCTCAATGAAGAGCGTGCAGGAAGGCTCATTCAGCATCTATCAAACCATGCAACATTTGGCTCGGAGAATCCTTTTCCGACGCTTTCCATGGATGATCCTGACTATGATAAGCGCGGTATGGGATGCAGGGGCTCAGTAATACCTGCATATACCTATATGATAATCAAGGGTCTCGAAAAATATGATCAGTGGGAAATTGCCCGGGATAGCGCTATCAGGCTGCTCTATTTTATCCTTGATTCCATGCATACTAATGAAAATACTTCTGGCAAGATGCTCGTGTGGGAAGCATATCAGCCACAAAATGAAGGGAAGGCAATATATCCGGATTCACCTGCATGGCCACGGCCTCAGTACTTTCATTATATAGGATTAGCTACAATTGCAATGATGATAGAAAATATCATAGGGCTTTCAGTTTCACTACCACGAAAAACCGTTGACTGGAATATTCCCAATCTTGAGGTTATGGGTATTGATAACCTCAGCCTCAAGCGTAACATGGTAACGATTCTTTCAAACAAAAGTGGTCGAGGGTGGGAAATCCACATGGAATCTGAAAAGCTGTACTATTTTACCATCAACATTATCGGAAAAAAGAAAAAGACACTGCCTATTCCTTCTGGTAAATGTTCCATGCTGATAGACAAAATATAAACCGCATTAGATAGTGTCTGGTAGTCTCAAATTACTGTTTCTTTTTAAAAGCTTTGACAGGCGATTCATTATTATTGAGGAGCATTATCTCTATAATTGTTTCAGCAGCTTTTGGTTGAGCAATGCTCAAAGCATTTTTCTTAAGCTGTTCATAGAGCACCTCGTCCTGTAAAATCATATCAACTTTGTAGCCAATAGTGAGTGCGTTATCCGGTAAGAGTCCTGCACCGTTTTCAAGAATATGGTAAGCATTATATGTTTCCTGTCCCGGTATCGGATTCCAGATTATCATAGGGACTCCTGCACAGAGGGCTTCACTGGTAGCTAGTCCTCCAGGTTTGCCAATAAAAACTTTTGCCATGTGGAGGTAATCGTGCATGGTATTGGTAAATCCTACAATGGTGTATTGGTTTCGTGGTTTTACTTCTTCAATAAGTGCCAGAAGCTGTTTGCGTAATGATTCACTTTTACCGCATATTATTACAATATGACAGTGTGTCTGGATGTTTTCGAGAATTCTGAGGATATCTTTTGCAGGCATAATGCCAAACATTCCAGCAGAGAGAAGCACTATTGGGATAGCAGGATCAAAATTATATTTTTTAAAAAGATCTGACGTGTCTTCAGGGGGTATAAAACTCTGCATCACAGGAATTCCGGTAACTTCAATTCTGTCCAACGGAATACCATATTTATTAAGGTGTATTTTATTTTCCATTTTGGGAACAAAGTATCGTGTGAAAATATCGGTTAACCAGAGTGCATGTACATAGAAATCAGTTACAACGATTCCAAGATTTGCATGCAACTTATCGAGCATGATTAATCTCGAAACAATATCTGCTGGTGTGAAGTGTGTGCAGATAATAAAATCAGGGTTGTAGGTGAGAATTTTTTTTACGAGTGGTTGTGATTGAGCTTTTTGAATATCGATGCCAAATTGACTCTTTTTCCATGGTTCATCCGTATTTTCGAAACCCCATGCCCATAAATCTGGCACATACTGAACAGCTTTAAGGTAACCTTTTGAATAGAGATTTCTCAAAAAAAAGGATGTATACTCAAGGGCGTCGATATGGAGTACTTCTTCAATGAGCGGATTTTTGTTACATGCTTCTTCCAGAGCCTGTGCTGCTCTAATGTGCCCGCTTCCAACGCTTGCAGAGAGTATTAGTACTCGCTTTTTTTCCATACAGGAACTCCTGAATATAGTATGAGCATAAATTCTATTTTCATTGTATACTGGATATGTATGATTATACAATGCTGGGAAGAAATAGAGCGTAAGCTTCTGCAGGATTGCCATATTTTTAAGCTATACTCTGTGCTGCGAAAATCTTGTGAAGGTAAAGAGGGTACGTTTTTCCTTATTGATTCTTTGGATTGGGCTGGCGTAATTCCGGTTGTCGAAACACCGGAGGGAAGAAAGTTTGTTATGATACGGCAGTTCAGACATGGTACTAATACTGTATCACTTGAGTTTCCGGGAGGGATTATCGAAAAAGGCGAAGATCCTTCGCTTGCAATTGCTCGTGAGCTTGTAGAAGAAACAGGGTATCAGCCCGAAATGATTGTCCCGCTTGGGGTCTTAAATCCAAACCCAGCATTTATGTGCAATCATTTTCATGCATTTATAGCGGAAAATTGTACGTTGGTGCGGCCACAATATCTCGATGAACATGAAGAAATTGAGGTTGTACTCATACCTGAAAAAGATGCAATTGATATGGTAGGCGGAGAAGATGCAGGACACGCGTTAATGACAGCATCACTGTTTTTTTATATGCGCTATCGAGGTTATTCGCATTAAAAACAAAATCGTAATAAAAAAGGCTGCCCTAAAAGGACAGCCTTTTCTTTTTTTTGATGGTTAAAGATGCTGTTTTACAACTGCTATTACTTCGGGAAGATCCATACCAAGTTTTTGGAGATGTTCAACGGTTGGAACACCCTGGTTATTCCATCCTCGGCGCTTATAGACAGCATCAACAAGGCTTTCGTACTGTGATAATCGGTATTTTCGCAGCGCTGCAATTTTTTCTGCAGTGCTCATGGTTTCGGGCTTTAGATTGAGCTTTTCACTGAGTTGTTTATCATACCGCTCTTTTCGGGATTCATACTCTTCTGGTGTTACAGGACCCATAGCCCGATATGGAGGATAATCATCATTGCGGAGACCGTGACCCATTCTCAGGTTAAATACACGCTGGAAATTATAGACGCGTTCGCTCTGGATGATAAGTCCGTCCCAATCGAGCGGTTCACCGGTAATTGCTGTATATAAGTCGCAATAATTTTTAACATGATCGGGGACTTTGTTTGGTTCAGGCCATTTTGCATTGTCAGCGGGTTCAATATCGTTCCAGGGGAGCTTACAGAGACCCTGGAGTCCAAACCATGTTCGGAACATAGGGAAGTAGTGCAGAGCATCTGCTTTCTTCTCAAAGGTTGGAAGCATGTTATTAACCATATCCATGAAAATGAGCCATGCTTCATCGTGTTGCGGACCCTTATTGGTGAGGTAGTACCCACCCTGCTGAGCAAGCGATTCTTTGGAAATGTACTGTGACTGCTCGAGTCCCTTTCCATGGAGCGCAATATCTTTCATGTATTGAGGATCTGCACCATACGTATTTACAAAATATTCAGCCAAGAACTTAACACCTTTGCCGACAAGCTTGCCGAATTCGGTACCTTCAGCCATTTTATGGAGAATTTCACATGCACCTTTCCAGTTGCCCCAGGTTAGATCAACGCCTTCTGTTTTAGAAGCATCGATAATGCCTTTTTCCCAGCATTCCATGAGGAAGCCAGTAATAGTTCCAAAACTGATTGTATCAATACCGTATGTATCACAGTAAAAATTAATTTCCAGAATACCTTCCGGGTCATAACAGTATATGTTAGAACCAACGCCAGCTGCGGTTTCGTACTCCGGTCCATCTACACAAACTTTTGTTCCTTTATAAGGACCTGTTTTAAGTTCAAAGTTATCGACTGCATGAGCGCAAGCTAGTGTACAACCATACCAGCAGCCATCAGGAAGCTTCTGGCTAAAAAGCTTTTCCCATACCCAACTTGCAAGTTCTGGACCTTTTGGATCCTGTCCGTATTGATGATTTTTTGTTGGGAGGAGATCGTAGTCGTTCATTACTTCCATGAGGTGCGCTGTTCCCTGCCTGCGCATTTTGCACTGTTTGTCATCATTCACAATAATTTCCTTATGGAGTTTGAGACCAATGCGCTGTACTGCAGCCGGATCAGCCGCATCATTGAGGTTTTGATGAACACCTTTGAAGTGAACGACAAGTGCCTTTATTTTTTTATCACGGAACACGGTACCGATACCACCGCGGCCTGCCTGTTTAACACGGACACCGTTTCGTCGTTTATCCCATAGACTAAAGTTAAGAAGTCCAAGGTATGTATGTTCTGCTCCACGTCCTGAAGAGACAACTGAAACAGCCTGAAGATCCTGTTCATCCTGTGCAAATGCACGGGTAAGTTCTTCTGCAAGCAAATGAGTGTCCCCTGGCAGATTTTGTGGAGCTTCCAATATTTGAATTAAACCTGTATTGCTGTCAATAAAAACAATTACATCACTATCGGCTTTACCTTGAAGTTCGAGAGCATCCCAGCCGCCAAACTTGAGGTAAGGACCAAAATAGCCGCCCACATTCGAATCAATAGGTATTCCTGTTGTGGGTGATAGAGAAACAACAAGGCTCTTGCCAGAACCGGGATAATTGGTGTTTCCACAAATAGGACCCATTGCAATATTGATTTCGTTTTCAGGATCATTCCATCGTGTTGTCGGCTTAACTGCATCCCAGAGCAGCTTGAGCCCAAAACCTTTACCCCCGGTAAAGCGTTTTTTCATATCTTCAGAAACTGGTTTTTCTTTAATTTCACCAGTTCCGACGTTAATGTAAAGCGTTCTCATTGCATAACCACGATGAACGGATTTTGGTGCAATTGTTGTTTCTTTTAGTACTTTAAACTGTTTTCCAGCATTGAGTTCCATTATTTGTGCTCCTTTCGTAAATGAGCGGTAACTTCAATATATTCTTTTGCCTGAGGGCTTTCTTCCTTTTCTGCAATTTCAAGTGCATCTGCAGGGCATGTTTTAGCGCAGGCACCGCATGCAATACATTTAAATGGGGTTGATTGACCGGGGAAATAACGCATTGCATTGATGGGACATACCGCGACACAGGCAAGGCAGCCTACACAGAGCTTGCTGTTGATCATAACAACACCTTGTGCGTTGACGGTTATAGCTTGTGTGGGGCATTCTTCTACACATTTTCGGCATTCCTGATCACAGGCTACGAGATGGTATTTCCCAATGCCTTGCTCCTGTACAACAATGCGGGATTTTGCAGGATTTTCTTCCTTATAATACATTTTAGAACAGGTGCTGGTACAGGTCATGCATCCAATACATTTATCGTGATGCAGTTTAAGATATTTAATCACAGAGGCGCCTCCTTTTACTAACGTACATAAGCGATGACATTATAATACAAGAATAGTGAGACTGCAACTCTTGCTTTATGCGAACATTTGCATACATATTCTCGATATAGTGTAATATGTTAGAAAAAGTGATTGTATAGTGCCTATGATCGGAACACAAAAAAATCTAGCGCGAAACTGGCCAGGATACCTGCAGTTTCAAGCAAAAAGATTTTTGATATAGAACCCATATTGGGTCCTTTTGTAGCATGAGTGTAGCCGCGGATATGCATTGAGTATAATTCATGCGATACGATAACAGCAACAATCGTAGCCAGTGGAAGTACGATACCCGGTAAATATTTAAAAGCTGTTAACATGAACAATGAGATGAGCCATAAAAATTCAAGTGTGTAGATTATGTAGGGTGACAGTTTTTTCCCTGCTAGTATAGCAAGTGTTTTTCTGCCAGCTGCCTTATCTCCATCAAAATCACATGCATTATTAGTAGAGAGAATTGCGGCAATACTGAACGATTGTGGTAGAGAAACTAGAAAGGCTTTTTCGCTAAATGTTCCGGTAAAAATGTAGTTGCAGAGAACAAAAAAAACGGTACCTAAAAATCCTCCGGCAAAAAATTCCCCCCAAGGTGTAAAGGAAATCGGTCGTTTACCTGCTGAGTAAAAAAAGCCGACGAGGAGACAAACTGCGCCTATTGCGATAACTGGTAACCCTCTCATCACAGTAATAATCACACCGGGCACAAATGCAACCATCCAGCATGCAATGCTTGCAATGAGCGCTGAACCTGGGGACACACCTTCGTGAATTATTACTTTCGCATCTTCTTTGTTGAATTTGGGATCGTCAACGTTATGATACCAGTCAAAATATGAATTAAAACCGGTGGTTCCCATATCGACAAAGAGCGCTGCAATAAAGGTGAGTATGACAAGATGGAGAGGGACAGACCCTGTTGTCCAGAGTGTATATGAAAGTGCAAGTAAAAAAGTACTTACAGAAACAATTTTGGTTCGTATTTCTACAATAAACAGAAATTGCTTGACTGTCATAAAAATAGTGTAAAGAACTTGTGATAATTGTGCAACTCCATTATTATAATACAAAACCTTGTAGCGGAGGATACTATGCATATTATACATCACACAATCAAACCAATGATTCCAGAGAAATTGCAACCGCTTGACGAACTTGCTCATAATTTATGGATTTCATGGAATTTTGATGCAATCATGCTGTTTATCAGGCTCGATTATGATGTCTGGGCACAGTCAAATCAGAATCCTGCAAAAATGCTCGGTATGGTTTCTCAGGAACGGTTCGAGCAAATGGCAAATGATGATTCCTTCATTGCAGCACTCAATGAAGTATACAGCAGATTTTCTGCTTATAAAAATGCTCAGCCATGGTATAAAGGCAGCTACAAAGATACCATAGCCTATTTCTCCATGGAGTATGGACTCGATTCTTCACTGCCAATTTATTCAGGCGGCCTTGGTATACTTTCGGGAGACCACATGAAAACGAGTTCGGATATGGGGCTCCCGCTCGTTGGTGTAGGTCTTTTGTATCGACAGGGGTACTTCAAACAGTACTTGAATCCTGATGGTTTTCAGCAGGAAGATTATCCAGAAAATGACTGGTATAACATGCCGGTACATCAATGCAATGATAAAAACGGTAATTCGATAAAAATCACTGTTGAGATGGCTGGATCACAGATAGTTGCTAAAGTCTGGGAAGTAAAAATTGGAAGAGCCTCGCTCTATCTCCTCGATACTAACATTGAAGACAACATTCCGGAAAACCGAACGATTACGGCAACTTTATATGGCGGCGATAAGGAAATGAGGATACGGCAGGAAATGCTACTTGGGATTGGCGGTATTCGCGCATTGCGCGCTCTTGGTATTAATCCTGCTGTTGCGCATATTAATGAGGGGCATGCAGCATTCCTGTCGCTTGAACGCATACGCGAACTTATGGACAACGAAAAGCTCTCATATCAGGAAGCCTTGCGAACAGTACAAATGACTACAATTTTCACAACTCATACACCTGTTCCTGCTGGTAATGAACGGTTTGGTACAGATCTAATAGAAAAATATTTTAAGTCATGGGCTGATAAGCTAGGACTCTCCTGGAATGATTTTCTTGCACTGGGTCGTGAAGATCCCAATGATAACCAAGAACCATTTTGCATGACAGTCATGGCGCTCAAGCATGCCTACTATGCAAATGGTGTTTCTGAGCTCCATGGTCATGTGAGCAGATCGATGTGGAAAAAGCTGTGGCCGGAACTCCCTGAACCGGAAATACCCATTGGTCATGTTACTAATGGGGTACATCCTCGAACATGGATTTCGTACACAATGCTAGAGCTATTAGACCGCTATTTTGGTCCGCGGTTTTACGATGAACCAACCAATCTTGCAATTTGGGACAGGATGGATCGAATTAGCGATGAAGAACTCTGGAGAACGCACGAGCGCCGGCGAGAACGATTGGTTGCATTTGCAAGAGACAGACTTCGGCGACAGCTCAAACATATGGGATATTCTGATAAAAATCTCATTAGAGCCGATGATGCGCTTTCTCCTTCGATTTTAACAATTTCATTTGCACGGCGCTTTGCAACCTATAAGCGAGGCAACTTGCTCCTTCGTGATCCCGATAGGCTCATAAAACTTTTGATGGACAAAGAAAGGCCAATACAAATAATCTTTGCTGGAAAATCACACCCGCACGACCTTCCTGGAAAAGAGCTTATAAAAGAACTGGTACACTTTTCAAGAAGAGATGATGTGCAGAGCAGGATTATTTTCCTTGAAGATTATGACATGACGATGGCGCGCTATATGGTTACTGGTTCTGATGTATGGCTCAATACTCCACTCAGGCCGCTTGAGGCTTCTGGAACGAGCGGCATGAAAGCAGGAATGAATGGAGTACTTAATTGTTCAGTACTCGATGGCTGGTGGGCTGAGGCATATCATCCTGAAATTGGTTGGGCAATTGGTAAAGGTGAAGAATACACCGATGTTGAACTTCAAAATGATATAGAATCCAAAGCGCTCTATGATCTGCTTGAACGAGAGATTGTTCCTAAGTTTTATGAACGCGGAAGGGACAATCTTCCTCGTGACTGGATTCAGATGATGAAAAGTTCGATGAAGTATATTGGTTCTCACTTTTCATGCCATCGTATGCTTTTGGATTATTCTGAGAAATACTATTTCCCTGCGCTGCAAAACGCTCAAAAAATACAGGCAAGCCATTACGAAACAGCCAAAAAAGTTTCGGTATATCTTTCTAAACTGGCACAAAACTGGGCTCATATTTCGGTAAAAGAATTTACTACAAATGCAAAACCAGTTATGACTCGAGGTGAATTGGTTGAGGTTAAGTCTAAGGTTGAGCTTGGGAATCTAACACCTGAAGAAGTCCTTGTAGAAGTTTGTCATGGTCAGCTTTCTACAACTGGCATGATAGAAAAACCTAAACGCGTACCAATGCATGTACTTTCGAAACAGGGTTCTCTCGTTGAGTATGGTGTCTCGATACAATGTGAAGATACCGGACAACATGGTTATGCAGTCCGTGTGTTACCTCGCCATGAAGATTTGCCTCATCCATTCCTGCCTGGTTTCATTACCTGGGCATAGTTACAATGCAAGCGGTTTACATGCCGTTTGCAGCTAGAAGTATCAGATAGCCGTAGACAAATACTTGTTGAAAAAAAGAAAAGGGGCTGTCCGAAAATTGGACAGCCCCCATTAGTTTTATACACGTATCACTTAGCGATGATAGATTGGTTTAGATTCATAGTGAGTATGTAAGAGTTCGTGTGATTTGTGTCCGTTTGGCTCACCAAGGAACTCGTCATACACCTGTTTAATGTATGGGTTATGGTGTGAACAGCGATAGGTGCTCTTCTCGTCATCCTGGTAAATACCACTGATGCGTTTTTCGCGGATTTCATCGGTTGCACCATAGGGTTGTCCGCCTCCACCAATACATCCACCACGGCAGGCCATAACTTCGATAAAGTGCCAGGGTGTTTCTCGCCCTTCCGCTTTTGCTCTGCGGATTTCATTGAGAACAGCTGCAATATTTCCCATCTGATGAGCTACTGCAACACGAACTTCGATACCATTGATATGGAGTCGGGTTTCTTTAACACCAGAAATACCGCGGACAGCAGTAAAGTTAACATCTTTGAGTTCCTGATTGGTGATGAGATGATATGCAGTTCTCAGTGCAGCTTCCATAACGCCGCCAGTAGCACCAAATATAACACCGGCACCAGTGTAGGGACCCATGGGACTGTCTGGTTCTGAATCAGGAAGATTTACAAGATCGATACCAGCTTGTTTGATCATGCGGGCAAGCTCTCGGGTTGTGAGTGTGACATCAACATCTTTGTAACCAGAAGAGTACATGTCTTTATTGCGGCCGTTTTCATATTTTTTTGCTGTACAGGGCATAATAGAAACTGAGAAAATCTTAGCCGGGTCTACGCCAGCTTTCTGAGCCCAATATGTCTTTATCATAGCACCCATCATCTGCTGGGGACTCTTTGCTGTGGAAAAGTGTGGAATCATATCGTCATAATATTTTTCCATGTAATCTACCCATGCAGGACAGCAAGATGTGATGAGTGGAAGTTTTTGTGGTTCCTTTGTAAATCGATGTACGAACTCTGTACCTTCTTCGACGATGGTAAGATCTGCGGCAAAGTTTGTATCGAATATTACATCAAAGCCAAGCCTGCGAAGAGCGGTGTATATTTTTTTGGTGAGTACAGTTCCGGGGGGAAGGCCAAAAGCTTCACCGAGTGCAACACGTACCGCTGGAGCAATTTGAACAACGCATACTTTTTCGTTTTCTGAGCGTGTGAGGTTGTCCCAAACTTCTTTGGTTTGATCGTTTTCATAGATAGCACCAACCGGACAGTGAGCTGAGCACTGGCCACAATTAATACAGGGTCCTTCTGCGAGTGCAACATCAGCAGCAGGTGCTATGTGGGTATTTTCTCCACGGCCCAGGAACTCGATTGCCCATACATTCTGCATGTCCTGGCAAACTTTAACACAGCGTCCGCAGCGCACACATTTTTCTGGATTAAGAATAATGGTCCCGGTGGATTCATCGGTTTTGAGACCTTTAAGGCGCTTGGGGAATGGTTGTTCACGAATTCCGAAGTCTGCTGCAAGTGTTTGAAGTTCACACTGACCATTTCGAGGACACTGGAGACAGTCATCGGGATGGGTTGAAAGAATGAGTTCTATAACAGTTTTCCGAACCTGAACAATTTCAGGATCATTTGTAATAACATTCATTCCTTCTTCAATTGGTGTACAGCATGCACGAAGCAGTTTTGGATTTTTTTCTACTTTAACAACACAGATACCGCATGCTGCCCACGCAGGTAAATCGTCGTTGTAACAGAGTTTCGGTATCTTGATATTTGCCTTTTCAGCAGCTTCAAGAATTGTAGTACCTTCTGCTACCTGAACAGGTATGCCGTTTATTTTTGCATTGACCATAGTGGTCTACTCCTTCTCAATAAGATTTCACGGATTCCAAACTGTTACTTTTTAATAACAGCATTGAACTTACAGGCTTTGAAACACTCACCACATTTAATACATTTTGATGTATCAATAGTATATTTTTGTGTTTTATCGCCTGAAATACAGTTTACAGGACATTTGCGTGCACAAAGTCCACAGCCAATACATTTTTCTTTATTAATACTGTAGACAACAAGATCTTTACATTTACCAGAACGGCAAAGCTTGTCATTGATATGTTCTTCATAAACTTTGCGGAAACGTTTGAGTGTAGAGAGTGTCGGATTAGGTGCTGTCTGTCCAAGACCGCAGAGTGCTGCGCGTTTCATGGCGTGACCAATCTTTTCAAGGTTTTCAAGATCCAGCATTGTGCCATTGCCTTTGGTGATCTTATCCAGAATATTGTGAATTTGCACGGTGCCAATACGACAGGGAGCACATTTACCGCACGATTCGTCAACACAGAATTCCATATAGAATTTTGAGACATCGACAGGACAATCGTCTTCATCCATAACGATGAGACCGCCAGAACCCATCATTGAACCAAGCGCGGTTAAGCTTTCATAATCAATTGGAGTGTCAAGGAATTCTTCGGTAATAATACCGCCGGATGGTCCGCCTGTTTGAGCACCAAGGAATTTTTTGCCGCCTTTGATGCCGCCACCGATGTCAAAAATAATTTCACGGAGCGTTGTTCCCATTGGGACTTCTACAAGACCTGAATTGTTGATTTTACCGGTGAGAGCAAATACTTTTGTTCCCTTTGATGTCTCAGTACCGATGCTTGCAAACCATGCGCCACCTTTGTTGATGATTACCGGTATGTTTGCCCATGTTTCTACATTGTTGATAACAGTGGGCTTGCCCCAGAGACCTTTGATTGCGGGGAATGGAGGACGGGGAGTAGGCATACCACGGTCTCCCTCAATTGAGTGAAGCAGAGCGGTTTCCTCACCGCACACAAAAGCACCTGCTCCTAAACGGATCTCAATATCAAAGGAAAAATTGGAGCCAAGGATGTTTTGACCCAAAAGTCCATATTCATGAGCCTGATTAATAGCAGTTTTTAGTCTTTCAATAGCAAGTGGGTATTCAGCACGGATATACACAAAACCTTTAGTTGCGCCAATGGTATAACCGCAGATTGTCATTGCTTCAATTACTGAATGTGGATCGCCTTCAATGGTAGAGCGGTCCATATATGCTCCTGGGTCGCCTTCATCAGCATTGCAGACAACATATTTTTGCTCACTGGGCACCTGTCGGGTAAAGTCCCACTTTCTCCAGGTTGGGAAACCAGCACCACCGCGGCCTCTCAGTCCCGAGATTTTAAGCTCGTTTATAACATCTTCTGGTTTCATAGAAAACAGCACTTTTTCAAGTGCCATGTAGCCATCGCGGGCAATGTACTCATTGATATTCTCAGGATCAATGACACTACAGTTGCGGAGCACTATTCGGAATTGTTTTTGATAGAATTCGATATCAGTCGTTTTTACACGTTCTTTTTGACGTGCATCTTTATAGAGCAAGCGCTGTACTTCGCGGCCTTTAATAATATGTTCAGCAATTAGCTCTTTAGCATCCTCCGGTTTTACTTCTACATAGAAAGATTCGGTCGGAAGAATTTTAACGATAGGACCTTTTTCGCAAAAACCAAAACATCCAGTTTTTACAATTTGAACTTCATTAGCAACACCCTGTGCTTCAGCTTGTGCTTTGAGTTCCTTATAAATTTCATCAGATTTGCTTGATTCACAGCCTGTACCGCCGCAAACCAGTATAAAGTGTTTGAATGCCATACTGCAGCCTCCAGCTTATTTCTTTACGATATCAATTGCGGGCCGGTCATAAATATGACCTTCAACGAGTGTGTGTTCAACAAGGTGTTTTTTTACAATTTCTTCAGCTGTAGCTGAGTCAACCTTGCCATAAATAGTTTGTGGCATACCAGGAGCAATTACTTCAACAGTTGGTTCAACATAGCAAAGCCCCATACAACCTGTTTGCTTAACAACTACTTTATCAGAAAGTCCATTTGCATCTACAGCCTTAATGAGTGTGTCAAACGTTGTTTTTGCTCCAGCCGCGATACCGCACGTTCCCATTCCAACAAAAATGGTTATGTCTTTACCGGCAGTATCCCGCTTACTGATTTCCGATTTCTGAGCCTCTCTCAGTTTTCGGAGTTCTTCCAGCGTCATTTTACCCATGAGCTAACCTCCATAACAGTTATGTTTCCAGTGATTCAAGGTATTGCTTTGCCAGCAGCAAGGCTTGTGCATCGGTTAAATCACCAACAGCGTCAAGGATTTCAGATCGTTTAACCGAATATACTTCGCTTCCATCACGAAACCGGTGAACAGCAATGTCAGCGGACTCAGAAAAACAGAATGCTGACAGCACGCATGATGGAATATCGCCAACTGGCGGCAGGTCTATATGCTTGTAAGGGAGGGAAAAGCTCACTGTTGTACCGATACCAGGCTCGGAATCAATATTCCATGCACCTTGCACCTGACCTGCCAATTGCACAAGAAAGGGAATACCTAAACCAACTTTCCGTGCTGTATGCTTTTCTCCATCAGTATAAAAAGGATCTTGGACACGTTTCAGCGTCTCTGCATCCATTCCTTTACCATTGTCTTTGACAACAACAGTTATAGTTTTTGCATCTTCAATAAGCGAAAGCTCAACGAGCGATGATCCTGCTTCAATGCTGTTATGAATCAAGTCGAGCACAACATCGCATATTGTATAGTGCATCAGCCAATAGCTTTATACTTTGCAATAATGTCAGCCATATCGTCTTTGGTTAATTTCCCATAGACTTCATTGCCAACCATGAGTACGGGTGCAAGCCCACAGCAGCCGAGGCAACGGACTGCATCGATTGAAAACATACCATCTTCGGTCACTTCATGACCTTTTATGCCAAGAATACTTTCTGCTTCATTGATAAGATCTTGACCGCCTTTCAGGTAGCATGCAGTACCCATGCAGATTGCCAATCTGTATTTTCCTGGTTTGGTGGTCTTGAAAAGATGGTAGAACGTAATAACACCATAAATCTTTGCTAGAGGAAGGTTTAGATCATGAGAAAGTCGTTCTGCTGCCTCTCTAGGAATATATGAAAACTCTTCCTGAATTTTATGAAGGATCATAATCAGATTACCTGGTTTATCCTTCCATGCATTGATAAAGCTCTCGAATTCTTTGGAGAACTCAATTTGAGCTACTGCCATTATTGACCCCCTAGTAGATAAAATTTATCGATATGTTTGTATAATATACAATTACATGAAAAATTACAAGATGACTGTACTGTATAGCGCTTTTTGTATTTTATAAAATAAAATTGTGATTTGAATAATTGAAATATATTGTTGCTATAGTGAAAAGCCTGACATACTCAATTCAGTAAGCGGTAGCATTGTATTTTAGTAAGAATATATTACACTTAAAGTAGTATGAATACTGATCTTTTGGTTTCTCTGTGCTCTGCAGCGTTTTGGCTCGGTGCAGCTTTTGTTATTTTATTTATCCTCATTATGAGACGGCAGCTCTTACACTATGGGAGTATATTGCTCTTATCTGTACTGATGATTGTATATTGTGGTTCAAGCAGTTTTGTAGCTATTGTTGAAAAAACAGCTCCAGCTTTCTGGTTATTCTTGATGAATAATGTGCAAGATTATAGTGGGTATATACTTAATTTGCTACTGTTCTGCAATTTTATCATAATTGTGCTATTAGTAAATAAGAGTTCGGGTAAAGAGGTTTTGAATGGTTTTATACATAGTGCAGGAGCAATACTAATTTTATTTTTATCTGGTGCAATTCTTGTTGTGCTATCACATTTCAATATGGTAATTAAAAATACAGTAATTCATTGGTTCTTTGCTTTTTTATTACTGTATCTTGTTATTCGAACAGTCATTATTAAAGATAAATCAATAGAATACTGGCTAGTTATATTTTTTACCAGTTCGCTCATTGTTATAAAAGTACTAATGGGTATTATATCACTGAGCAACCAGATCTTACCGTTCTCAATACAAATAGCAGAAATAATTTTTATAAATACTGTAGCAGTCTCACTCATACTTTTAGTATTAATAGAATTACAAATTCATTCACCGGAAATAACCGCACTGGACAGCTGCATTGATAATTTAACAAATACTACGAAAAATTATGTTTCGGATTTTTTCCTAAAAGAACTTGATGTAAGCAATATAAATGAATTAAAAATAGGCGATAGAGTAAAAAAAGAGGTTACAATTTTTTTCTCAGATTTGCGTTCGTTCACCGAACTTTCCGAGCAGTTATCACCAGAACAAAATTTTGCGTTTATTAATTCGTATCTTTCCCGTATGGTTCCACTTGTGACACAAAATAAAGGGTTTATTGATAAATATCTGGGTGATGGTATCATGGCTGTTTTTCCTGAAAATAATGGTGCTGATAATGCCTTAAAAACTGCTGTAGAAATGCAAGAGAAAATTCAGGAGTATAACAGACACAGGGCTAATTCTGGATACAAGCCGGTAAGCCTGGGTGTAGGTATCAATACTGGAAATATTATCATGGGTGTGATTGGTACTGATGAGCGTTATGAAGCGACGGTGATATCAGATGCTGTCAATCTTGCTTCGAGATTGCAAAGCATTTCCAAAGCATTTAACATTGGCATAGTAATAAGTGAGTCGACATTTCTGCAAATTTCTGATCTGGTATCGTATCGTTATAGGTTCATAGGAAAAGTACGCGT
Organism: Spirochaetota bacterium; assembly: GCA_029547205.1. Taxonomy (GTDB): domain Bacteria; phylum Spirochaetota; class Spirochaetia; order Treponematales; family UBA12059; genus JAKPPT01. The sequence goes on along the minus strand of JAKPPT010000131.1, from coordinate 26,243 downwards.
TAAAGGAAAGAGTATTCCTATATCGGTTTTTGAAATTTTTAATGGATTACCCGATGAGATTTTAGAAAAAAAGCTCAAGGTAAATACGGTTTTCGAACAGGGTATGATTGCATACTATCAGAAAGCGTATGCACATGCAGTATCGCTCTTTAAGCAAGCATTGGAAATATTGCCGGATGATGGTGCTGCAAGATTTTATCTTCAAGCTTCATTGCAGAAAATCTTATTAAAAAAACAGCATAACTATTAGTAGCATGAATAAGTGTTAGCTAATTGAGCCAGAATGAAATAATTGTGGAAATACATTAATTAATAAATGTTTGTGAAAAATAAAAGCCCTGCTTGTTAGCAGGGCTTACTTGTTTATGCAATTACCAGGACTGATACTATTTTATGGAAGATTCGCCAATAAATCCTTTGCAACAGTTTCTCGTGATACAGTGAGTAGTGCTGCGCGAATTGCAGCTGCTTTATCCGCACCGACAGCAATTGCAGTTTTTTCGGTGCTGTAAAGAATCATTCCTGCACTGAGATCGATACAGCGTACAGTCATGGTTACAGTAGCCTGATACATTGATCCGTCTTTTACTACTTGAACAACTCTTGCAACTCCATAAATATAACGCTGTAGTGAAGGTGAATATTGTTTTTTTGCAAGATTGTAGATTTGTGAATCGTTCATGGTAAGTAATGTTGATATGTCAATGGGAGCGAGACCTACTTTAAATTTTTCTTTTGCTAGAATTTCAAAGAGACCTCCCTGTGCAACGCTCGTGGTAGCAGGATTGCCGGTTTCATCGAGCTCTACGATTGCTACACCAGTGGGTACGGTTTTAGCATCAGAACTGATAACATACTCAAACTCAATGTACCGTCTGCTGAGCTCCTCAAACAGTGAATCCTTATACGCAGCAAATCGACTAGGTATTTGATCGATAAGGTCTTTTGATGAATCAAGGTTAAGCGTAAATATCACTTTTGCTTTTCCTACAAAATCAGGATTTGGCGGTGTAAAACTGATTATTCCCTCTGTATTGGAAAGTAAGCGTTCAGTTTTTGTTGTAATTCTGCCATTAGTTTGCATGCGGTTATAGGTAACAAAAATCTCAACGCCAGGAATACCCGGTGCATTATCATTTTCGCCATAAATAAGTTTTGCTGTAAAAGCCTTAGGGTATGCTTTACCCATGCCAACACTTACCGGAGCATCGAGTTTAATAAATCGCAGTTTCGAGAGGACGTTACGAGCTTTATTGACATTGCGCTCCATCTTAATATCAGCATTATCGATATCGGAGCCTGAAGCGGCAACTGCAGCCTGTATATAAAATTTGATAGCATCGAAGTATTTGCCCTGAGCAACAGCGCTATCGCCAGCTGACTCTGGCTTTGAAACAGCATCTTCTTTTTCTTTAAATATTGCAGCAATTCTTGCTTTCTCTTTTTCTAGCTCTTTAGTTTCATAGGCTGCAAGAATGTAAACGGTGACACGGCCATCGGGACTTTTGGCAATATATTTCTCTTTTATCAGAAACCCGGTGATGCGACCCTTTGATTCTGATTTTACCGTTTGAATAATATCTGCCTGATACGATTCTAATGTTGCTTTTGCAACTGCGGTAGAATCGACGGTAATTTTTTGCCCAATGTAGTTCATAATTGAAGCAACGAGGTTTGCGGTTGCATCATCAGTTGCTTTTGCAATATCACCATTCCCTGCTGATGAGTAACCGACAAAATATGTATAGGTACCATCGGGACCGGGTGTTTTTGTTGTCCATTCTGGTGCTTGCGAAGCACTCGGTGCAGTGCTTACACAGGAAACAATGAGCAATATAGAAATAAAAGTATACAAAGCACGTTTTACCATATGTATAGGCTCCTTTCCATTATGTATGGTTACTTACTTAGTTCTTTATTATTTATAACGCTTATTAGGTAAGATAACAAGAGTTATATTATTACTTTGATTTTAAAAAAAGGCTGTCCAACATGTAGGACAGCCTTTTTGTTCGTAATGCTTTTTGTTCAAATAAATTGTTTTGATGGATTAGAAGCCTTCTGAAAATGCGTTTTGAACAGCCTGGATAGCTCGTTCTTTTTCAGGAGTCTTTGGTTCATTTTTGCCTTCGCTATCGAGGATCTTGCGAAGCTGTTCCATGAGCAGGTCTTTTTCGATGGTATAGAGCTGCATGACACGGAATTCATCGCGATCAAATGTCTTCTTTCCATCGGGTTTGTACCAGCGGATCTGTACCCACCAGTCAGATTCAAGGCGGAAACCGCTGAAGCGAGCTTCAGAAACGCTCTTTACAACTCGTTCCATGTAGGTTTCAATCTTGTCTTTGTCACCAACCTGAGCTCCAGCAAATGCATCTTTAACACGGATGCTGAGGAATCGAGCAATTTCTGTATCAGCATTGAGGCGCTGTGCTGCGAGTCTGGTTCCTTCGAGATCTTTTCCGGTTACATCTACGACTACTACATATTTGTCTTTGTAATCAGGGAGCTTTTCGACTGCTTTGGGGCCTTCAAGCGCCGCAATTACCCATGAAGGTGGATTGTTTTGTCCAAGAACCGTTCCTTTATGCTGAAGTATGTCAAACGGAGTCATGGATGACATTGGTGCAGGCTGCGGTTCCGGTGCAGGTGCTGGTTTGGTCTGTACGCAACCTGCGATAGCGACGACTGATGCTATAAGCATTACTGCCATTACGATTTTTTTCATTCGATACCTCCTTATGATATCTCTCTTTTCATTGATGGATTTACGTATCCATCTCAATATATTAACGCATTCAGCGCTAATTTCAACTTGTTTTCAGACAAAGTGTCTATAATCCGCTATTAAAGGTAAAGGACTTGCCTCTGCTATACACAAGATACATATCTTTAAGTCCCGCTCTGTCCGCAGCATCGTAAATTGCATCTTCTATTTTATCTTTTGTTTTAAATGAGAAAATGTAAAACCGAGTTTCTGAAGGTGAGTAGCTCACCTGCTCTACAAGACGGACATATTTAGCGAGAGTACGTTTGAATGTATTCATGAGTTTAGCATCCGGTGTTTTTTGAATAATGAGCTCATAGCGGATGCCATTCGAAAGGGAATTGCGGATGAGAGCTTTTGACTGTTCGATCATTTTAGGCATTGCTTCCCATATTCCACCAGTTATTGCGAAGGTTTTAGCCTCATCCATCGATTTCTTGCTAAAACCTTGTTTGCTCATAAAAGCGAGCGATCCAAGCAATTGAGCTGTAGATGTGTCATAGATTTTCATGGTGCCTTGTGCGGTTGCAAAGTACTCACCATTTGCACTAGATGTAGAAAAGTTTACGGAAATTTCGACATACACATCAGCATTAAACTTTTGTGCTATATACTGAATCAGATCGATAGAACCGCCAGTTTCAGCTTGGTATGCTGCAAGCTGGTCTTTTTTATTGCGTTCTATCTGATCATAGTCAATGACGCTCATTCCCATCCGTTCGATGAGATAGCGATTTGCACTGCCAATTGCAGCTTTAATGTATTGCGGTTCAATTTTAACATTTTCATCGTAGTAAACCATATAGGTGAGGCGTTTGAGATAGTTTTCAAGGAACGCTTGCTCTTCTGGTGTCAGTACGCCGGGTATTGCTGGCGGTACATCATCGGTGTTAGTTGTAGCTGCAGGTTGAGTTGTGCTGGTTTGTGTTGTTCCACCTGTTCCAGATGATGAACTGGAACTACCAGAACTGCTTGACCCTGTAACGAGTTCTTTTGCCCTGTTCTGATATTCGGTGTTTGTCCCACTCGATGAATTGGATGAACTTGATGCTTGTGAACCATTGGATGTCTGTTGTGGAGGGGCAGAGCTTACACAGCTCACTATTAAAGCTCCTGCAAGCATCAATGTTAAGATTTGTAGCCATTTAATTTTCATATAATCTGCTCCTTACAGTTTCACTTATCTATCACTACTATAATAATGCAAAAAATTTAAAAAACAAGCTAATAAAAAATAAATATCGAATAGATTTGAAGTTATATTACGGTTGAAAGACGACAGCTTTTAACGTTCCAGTGTTAGTATATAGGAAAATAATTCAATATTTGACTTCACTGCAGAAAAAGAAAGCGAAAAATCGAAATTAGGCACAATCGTGAGCGTGTATGTTTTGTCGGTACTGGGATTAGTGATTGAAAGCGATGATGATGTTACTGAAAAAATGATGCGCTTTTCGGTTAATAAGGAACCAATCGAAAATGATTTATCGGTATCGCTCGGTTTTATCGTGCCATCACTATCAATAGTAACGAGCGGTTTTTTATCCATGTATAGTATGAGTGATCCCTGTTCAATTCCTGCTTCAAAGAAGAATTGGTTGTTTCCTTTAACAAGTTCCAGCGGAATACTAACAGAACTATCTGATGGTATGATAAGTGATTTAGAAGTCTTAATGATATTTCCTCTCGTTACAATACGGGATTGCATATCTTTGTGTGAAAATTGACCAGCGGAAATAAGTTTTTTATTGTTGATATACGAGTAATACAGTAAGAAGGGAGAATTGTATTCAGTAAAAATTGATAGTGAATAGTAAATAGCAGCAAGTCCATTTGGTCCAGCCAGTGTAATGTGATATGGTTCATTTTGTTCTGTAAATGTATTTTCAATTGATCCAGAACCGATAAAACTACCATTGTTATATATTTCCACTGCCAGTTTATTATCAATTGGCGTTATAATAAAATGAAGAAAGTTGTCTTTTATAAGAGTAAATGGAATTGTAGCGGTTGATGTGGTACTTATTTCGAGATTTTTTTCATAGAATCTGGTGGTAAATACAGTATCCCCCTGAGAATTTACTATCGAAAAAAGCGTTCCGGATATGCTGCTTGTGTTTGGGAGTGAGAACGGAACAGTAATGCTGACTGGTGATTTTTCATTAAAGATACCAGCAATTTGCAGTGGACTGCTTTCGACATAGCCAGTTGTACCGAGTATATATCCAAACGAATACCCAGAAGCTTCTGGAATTGTCGTTCCAATAAGATTCCCGGTTAAATTCTCATCTTGTATAAGCTCTATAGGATATCCTGGATCCAATTTTATGGTATAGAAGGCTTTTGGCACAAAATTTTTTTCTATCAGCGACTTCTTTGCTGATACTGTTAAATTTACCTCTGTGAGAGGTAGTGCTGTTTGCTCCATTGGTGGCACAAAAGGAAATATCGATGCGGATACGGTATAAATTCCTTCATCACTGGGAGCTTGCCAGACAACTCGATCGCCGCCATTTTGAAGAGAACTTTGCTTAATGGTCACATCGTTGATTTTCCATAGTATCCAGGCAGTATCAGGAATAGCGGGTGTAGCAGTGAGCTTGAACAATACGTACTCGTTTGTTTCTAATGTGCCGGGGTACATGCCAATAGAAAATGCTGGAATTGGTTTTGAGAAAATCAGCACTGTGTTAGAAAACTGAGCGAGCTGAGCATTCTGAGCATTAAACACTGTTGCTAATACTGTGTAGTAACCATCGGGAAGGGAAGCTGGTATCGGGAGCGCTGGAAGGTTATCCGGAAATGAAGGTACATAGTATACGTTGCTGGTTTCTGATAAGGCAATTCCGGTTTTTGCAATTGAATACACAAGTGATGTTTCTTTATTGCTATTTTGTAATGTAATCTTTATTCCTGCTGGTGCAGGACCGCCAGATAGTACTGACAGTTTACAGTAAAGGCTGTTTTTTGCAGAGAGTGCTCTGGTTGAGGATATAGGAGCGGTATTATCGGTTATTTCAAGTTTATAATAGGATTGGAGGTCTTTTTCTGAGAGTAAAGATTCATTGAGACTGCAAGAAAACCCTGCATAGAGAAGAAAAATTAAAAATAAAATGAGAAGATTTTTTTGCATGATACCAGCAATCCCACATATAAATATACCATAAATCTAATAAAAATCAACCATAATGTTCTACTTTGTGGGAATGGCAAGCATTCCAGTACCGTTTGATATCGTAATCGTTGTATTAAGTTTTTGTGAATAGGTTTGAATGTTTTTTAATATGTTTGCACCAGTTGCTGTATCAGCAAGAGCAGGAGCAAAATTTTTCCTGCTAATGACCACTGGTAAGATTGAAAGTGAGGCGAGTGTATTGCCTGTAAAAGTAAACTGAAAGAGCGCGCTTTCATATGTGGCATCGCTTGCCATATCAAAAACAAAATTTCCCATTGAATAAAGAATAATCCCTTTATTGTACAGTTCTATACTCTGAAGGACATGCGGATGATGTCCTAGAATAATGGTGGCTCCGGCATCAATAATACTGTGCGCTAAAGTAATTTGATACTGCTCAGGATAGTGCGCATGCTCGATACCCCAATGGATTGAAACAACAATAATGCGGTCTGGATTTTCTTGTTTAATTTGTTGAATAGATTTCAATGCGGCTGCGAGATAGGTTATTCCAGCAAAATCCTCAGGGAGCAGTGAGAGTTTTGCATCAGGCTGCATGCGATTCTCTTTTAGTGTAACTTTTCTATAGTTTTTCCATGGTAGAGCCTGTCGGGTACTCCACACAGGTTCAGCGAATCCAAGAAAAGCAAACTGAATTCCTTTGGCAGTAATAAAAACAGGTTTTGAAGCTTCTTCTGAATATCGTCCGGCACCACATACTTTGATACCTTTTTGGTTAAGGTAGTGAATGGTATCATGTAATGCAATGGGACCAAAATCATTAGCATGGTTATTAGCAAGAGACAGTATGGTGAGCCCTGAGTTTCCAAGCGCAGTAAGTGCTTTGAGCGGGGCACGGAAGGTAATGTTTTCAGGTTTGCCAGGGTAAGGAGTTCCGCGCTCCGAAATCGGACATTCTAGATTTGCAAATGCAATGTCAGATATTAAAAAATATTTCCGTATCTGAGAAAAAGGAAATGATGGGTCGCTTGAAGCAAGCAGGTGTTTGCCAGGAAGCCGTGCAAGAAGAATATCACCTACTGCTGTAAGTGTTATTTGATTGTTTTGTGAAAAACAATCAGCAGAAAAGATGAGCGCAACGATACATATAATAACAAGAATATAGTTTGACTTCATAGCAATTCATGGAGTTTTCGTGCTATTGGATACCTGCGCCCCAATCCAAATGCACGTGATGTTACCTTGAGTACAGGTGCTGCCTGTCGGCGTTTATATTCAGCATAACCGGTGAGTTTGATAACTCGAGCAACAGTATCAGGATTAAAACCTTTTTGTATGATTGAATGCAATGTTTCTCCTTTTTCAATGTACAATTCTAGTATCGCATCGAGTTCTGGATAAGGTGGAAGCGAATCCTGATCGGTTTGGTTTGGTCTAAGCTCTGCCGAGGGCACTTTATCAATAATTGCTCGGGGGAGCAGTCTGTCACGGTTGTAAAGATATTCACAAAATTCATATACTTTTGTTTTATAGAGATCTCCTATTGGAGCAAGAGCTCCTGACATATCGCCATAGAGGGTGCAGTAACCAACTGCGAGTTCGCTTTTATTCCCGGTAGTGAGCAGCATGCTATTGTACTTATTTGACCAAGCCATAAGCATAACCCCGCGAATACGTGCCTGAAGGTTTTCTTCGGTTAAACCAAAGGTTGTGTCTTCAAAATTGGGGTACAAAGCTTCGAGAAAAGCGGTATATGGTTTTTCTATAGGGATTTTTTTGAGCGGTATGCCAAGATTGTTACAAAGCTCTTCACTGTCGGTAATTGATCCTTCTGAAGAAAATCGTGAAGGGAGCGCAATGCACGTTATGTTTTTATTATCAACTGCTTTTGTTGCAAGAAGTGCAACGAGAGCAGAATCAATGCCTCCAGAAAGACCAAGATGTGCTTTGACAAAACCGCATTTTTTCATATAGCTCTTAATGCCTGTGACAAGCGCATTCTCAAGCGATTCAAACTGATGTGGCAGTTCAGCTGTTTTGCGATTATTGAGTTCCGCTGTATTGAAAATTAAATTGTATGGCTCAGCGCTGGCAATATGGCAGAGTCTGCCTTCCGCATTTACAACAAAGGAGTGTCCATCAAAGATAAGTGAATCATTTGCTCCAGATGTGTTGCAATAGGCTACAGGAATATTGCCATTGCGAGCAATTTTTGTACAGAGATTAATTCGTGTCTCGAGTTTATCAAGCTGATACGGGGAAGCAGAAGGTACAATGATAAGCTCAGCACCGCGATCTAAAAGCTCTTTTGCTGGATCGACAGTATAGTGAAGCCCGGGGACAGGTACTGATTCGTACCATACATCTTCACAGATAGCAAATCCTATCCGAGTATCGAGGTACTTGAATACCTGTCGCTCTTTTGCTGGTTCAAAGTAGCGGGCTTCATCAAAAACATCATAGGTGGGTAACAATGTTTTTGCCTGAGAAAAAACAATTGCGCCATCTTTGATTACTGAAATGCAGTTAGTTAGAGCTCTTCCTGATCCGCTTATGTTTTTTCCTATATGGCCTACAGCTACAGCAATTGATCGTGGAAGCGAGTGCTGTAATTTTCTAAGTGCTCGTTCATTTTGTTCTGAAAAACCTGGTTGATCGAGGAGATCCATAGGTGGATATCCGCAGAGAGCCATTTCCGGAAAAACAGCTAAATCAGCTCCCTGTGCAAGGGCAGATTCGGTTTTTGACACAATTAATGAGCAGTTGTTTTCAAAATCACCAATTGTTGGTTCTATCTGACATAAAGCAATTTTCATAATACATTCCTGGATTCTTGGAGATACTTGTCTTGTCTGTGTACACAGTGTAAACTGCTTTTATGAAAAAGACAATTATTATAATTCCGTACTATACTCAACAGGTTAAAGATTATCTTGCTGCAATAGTCAATACGGGTTTTTTTGAACATCGAATTTGTGCATGCGTATTAAAACCAACAGCATCAGAAGCAACGGATATTGATGTGCCAATGGAAATGCAGGTTATACCATGGCACTATGAATCTCTTTTTTCTGAGTCCGGTGTTATGCTAAGTATTTTTAATCAATTTTCCAGTTACCCTGATGAAGTATTGGTTATATACGAAAGCTCGGTTTTTTTTGAACCAGAAACTGCTACTAAAGCTTTCAATGCCACGGAAGTGCATGTAATGACTGCACTACCAAAGCTCCTCTATTTGCTGATGCAGGAAAATTCCTCACCGTGGAAATTCTATGGCGTAATGTTAAAACAACCACAAAATAATATTGTTTCTGAAACAGTGTCAGGAATGTTTGAAGGGCTACTAAAAGGATTCCAGAACATTGAAAAAAATAACGGTTTAATCTGTAGTATCATAGAGGATCAATCAGGGATGATACCACTTTTTGCTTCCTTCTGTACAAAGATTTTTAATGCACCGCAGATTGATTCTAAGCATTATGTTTTTAATGGAAAGACGGGATTGTTCGGAAGATTATGATGTAATCTTGTAACTCAATAGTAACTGTTAAAAAAGCGGGTTGCCTGTATGCAATTATCAAGCAAACCCGCGTGCAAATTAATAATTCAATGTATTTGTTTATGATAATGTGTTATTGCTATGTTCTTTTTTATTTTTAGCTCGACATACAAATAGTAAAACAAGGCCTCCTACAATCATTATAAAACTTAATAGCTGACCCATCGAAAAATTGAACGGGGTAGTGAACAGATGAATTGAAGCTTGTGGATTCCCTAGCTTAATAATGTAACCAAGGTCAGCATCTGGTTCTCTAAAATATTCAAGTATAAATCGTATAATCCCATACCCTGTTATAAAGATACTCATAGCAAAACCTTTGAATTTGTTATGTTTTCGTATAAAAAACCACATAAAACATCCAAGTACAATACCTTCAAACAGTGCTTCGTAGAGTTGCGATGGATGACGGGGAAGATTAACGAGCGATGTAGTAGAAGTCATACCGATTTTACTCATAATTTCTTGAACCCATGGCTCATTTGTTGGGAATCGCTGAGCGTATGGAAATACCATTCCCCACGGTGCTGTTGTGACTTTACCCCACAATTCCCCGTTAATAAAATTACCAAGACGGCCAAAGGTGTAGCCAAGAGGAATACTAATAGCAAGCATATCACCCAATTCTAAAAAGCTCCGATTGTATTTTTTGCAGTAGAGCCATACACCAATAATGCCCCCAATTACACCACCATGAAATGACATACCCATATATCCGATAAAATGCCAATCTTCCGAAAATGGTAGGAAAATGAGCCATGGTTTTTTTAGATAAAGGCCAGTTGTATCGTAAACCAGTGTTCCAAAAATACGTGCACCAATCAGAAGTCCCACAATACCCCAAACGAAAAAATTTGCAATGTCATCTTTGGAATAATTGAGGTTGCGTTCTTTTACTTGTTTTGAAAACAGCAGATAGGCAACAAGAAAAGCTGCGAGATACATAAGTCCATACCATCGGAATGGTAAATTTGGAATAATTTCTGGACGTATCCATTCGGGATAATTTAAATATGCAGTCATAGGTACTCCTTAATTATTAGCATTACTATATCGTGTCTGTATACTATAATACAAGGTGTCAGTTTAGTTATAGGCCAGCGCAGTTGCAGCTCTGACTATTGTATTTTATTTTGAGAGAGGTTTTTCAATTATTTTACCAGATTGAGGATCAAAAGTAATAATAACTTTTTGTCGTTTTTGCTTGACTTCGTAATATCTGTTATGTGATTCAATAATTACACCAGGGTATAGCGTGTTTCTCACAATTATTTCTGCTGGAATATAAGCGTCGTATTTTTCTTTGAGTTGTATAAGCCGTATGGATCGGTGTTCAAGCAGTTTAAGAATTTTAACCTTGTCCTGTCTGAGTTTTGTCAGCTGACTGCTACCTGTTTTTTCAGCTTCGCGCATGGTTTTATCAATTTGCAGAATCATAGTTTTGAGTTTTTCTATTTCTTTTTCTTCTACTTCAATTGCATCTTTTATTAAATAATCCTGACCAAATGATATTTCAGTTTTGATTTCTTTTTCTGATCCAATGTTGTTTGCTTCGATGCCAAGTTTGCTTCGTATCATACCGCCTACAAGATTACCTTTATCACCGAGTAATTTAAGCTTGCTATTTGTTTTAATAACACAGCGCAATGCAGAGCTGCGAAGTACAATATCTCCTACAGCCATAAGATATGCATGTTCTGCAAATGCTGCTTCAATGGTTTTTTTTGCTCGAATGGTACCTTTTCCTGCACCTTTAATTCCTTCATTAATTTTAATTGAGCCATCGGCAGAAACAAGTGCTGCTTCTACAGAAGCCCCTACAGTAATATTACCTGTTGCTATTACCATGTAGCCAGTAAGGACGTTACCATTGATAACAATTGAACCGGGAAATTTGAGATTACCAGTTTGAGGACCAACATCGGAGTCGACTTTGTATCCTTCATTGATTTTTAATGTATTGTTTTGATAAAAGAGTTCTCCATCAATCAGTGCATAGAGTACCTGGTTGCCTTCACCTTTGTTCTCTAATTTAAATTGATGTTCATCCCACACAGGAAGTGGTGAAGCTTCTGGATCTTTAGGTGCTTTAATTGTTTTACCGGTAATATCTGTGCCGTCCTGACCTTCCTGCCCGACTTTAGCAAGTTCAAGCACTGGCTGATTTGCTGCAACCATAGTAATTCTATCCTGGTTTTTGTAATCAGCTTTTCCGTTTTCTCTGATAGTAACAGCATTTCCTGTTGCGAATTGAATGAGCCAAACGAGTTTATAACCACCTGAAGGAACTGGTTTTGTCCCCTGAGCGACGAGAACACCTTTTGCTCCCTCCTGCTCTTTTGCTACTTTAATACCATCAGCTATTGCTACATGGTTGATTCCGTGAACAATAGCATGTTCTTTAAGCGTTGCTAGCACAAAATCGAGTGAGAGGTCTTTTCCGAGACCGTATTCTGGAATAAAGTCTGCAGTCGCCTGCATAAAATCATCACTAATGAAAACAGTAATCGAAGCATCACGGTATGGAATAACCCTAATGTACGTTTCGCCATCTTTTTCTGAAATAAGCAGAATACCATCTTCAATGCTCTCGAGTGATTCCTGATTAAGCCTGATGTTTTCATACAACCAGATTACTGGATCGTTACCTGGAGGTGCAGGAATTTCTTTGCCAAAAACATCCTTACCAGCTTTGCCTGCTGACGGCGGCGAGAAACGAGCAATGAGCTGATTTTTTTTAACAAAAGCAAGTTTCTGACAGTCTTCCAGTGGAAAATCATCGAGACTTTTTACAAAGCGCGGTAAGCCTGGCTCATTTTTAACAGCTTGTAGTATTGATTCTTTCTGGTCATCTGGCGCAAAAACAATGTGGTATAAGAGTTCCCGGTTTTTGCCCGGGACAGGTGTCTCTCCTTCGCAGAGCACATAGTCAGAAAGTTCTATTTGATTGCTTTTATAGAATTGCAGTAAGTCGGTTTTGAGCTTTTCAAAATTGATACCAACAAATTTTTTTTCGGATATAGCTTTTGCTACCTCATTGAGAACGAGCGGTTTACCGTTGCCCTGTCCTTTGACAAGCTTTAATGTTGCTTTAAGTTTATCATCGCTAATTGTGATAGCAATAACTGCATCTCTGTTTAATGAAAGATTAAAGTCAAGGAGGCTCTTTGATGTTTTGATACTTCGTGTAATTTCAGCTTCAAGATTTTCTTGCTGAATAAGCTGATCTCTTGCAGCTCCTAGCGTTACAGCTTCATCGAGTATCTGTGAAACTGACGGTACTGGCAATAACCGATAGCCAGGAAAAAAATCAAGCAAAATACTAATGCCATCTGCTGCCTTTTTTAGTGACCATGAGTGATCTGCAAACGGGATAATATCTGCCCACTGTTTGCCAATGCGCAAAAAACCGTCAATTTGTGTAATAATTTGATTTTTTTCGACCTTTAATCCTTCGCCGAGTAAAAAATTAAGATTTTCAGGGGGTTCAATTTTTATAACTTTGCCAAAAACATCTTTTCCATTTTTGCCTGGTTTAGCGGGATATAGAGTGCCTGCTACCGTTCCTTGTTTAATCCACACAGCTTTAAGCATTTGAGGATCTTTAACGTGCAGTTGGATGCGTTTTTCTTTTTTTTCGATAACAGTTTCAGTTTTTTCCTTTTTTATGAGGCCAAACATTGCAGAGTCGGTAGTTTTTTTACTAATAGGCACCTGCTCAATAATTGTTTTATAAAAAACAGGTGGAGCAGAGTTTTTAAGAACTTCGAGCTTAAATTTTTCAAAATCGGGTTTTTCCGGTAATTGCTCCCATACTACAGTTTCTGGCTGCCATTCAATAGGCATTTCTCCTTTGGCAATGAGCTCAGATGTTTGCCCCTTTGCTCTGGAAAAATTGACAATAATTTTTTCTAACTGAGCTTGGTTTGCACGTAATCCTGCTGCTGTCAATATGCTGTTGAGGGATTCAGCATTGTACGTTTCTCCAGAAGGATCTGGGACAAAGATTAGTTTTGCTTCAACATAGAGGGTGTCAAAATATATTGTAATTTTACCCTTTATGCTAAAATCTCCCATGACTATACCTTAAACCCCTGCGAGATTGCTTGAGTTAATTTGTATTTATATAGCTGATTTTCTTTTTTAAGCTGATTTATCTCGAATTGCTGAAGTTTTATAGTTTCAATAAGCTCTCCTTGTGTGAGTGCGCCACTTGAGAGGAGTTCCTCAACATAATCAACTTTTGTTTCAAAATCCATCATGGCTTCCGTGCTGGCAACATCATAAGTGTCATTGTAGTACTCTTCATCAAAGAGAGGGGTTTCATCTTCGTCTTCGGTAGAAATAAGCTTATCGGCTATTCTGTAGAGTGCTTGTGCCAGTACCGATTGTGGCTTATAGCGGACAATGGGGATACGGCTATTGAGCGCAATGTTTTGAAAATCATCTCGATAAATAATTCCAAGGTGTTCAAGGTCAATACCAAGAAAATCGAGACAGGAACGCCTGATTTTTTGAGCCCGATCAGCATCTTTAGGGTCTTCGAGCATGTTCATGATGAGTCTGGGTTTAAATCGGTCTAGCCGTGATTTAAGCATTTGATGTGAATCAGCATCGCGTATGCGCAGCTGCGCTATAAGCTCCGGTAGATGTGCTTTTTGTAAAACAGTTCCATCTTTTTTGAGCGATTCAAGATAGGTTCTACCAGGACTTTTAGGCGGACAGCTCTCCCACATCAGTTTGAATACAATATTTTTAATAAACAGGTACGCATTGAGTGTTGCTGTGAGCATGGGAGCAGAAACGACAATGCCGCGGTTGCTGAGCAGGAAGTAGTCGAGAATGTTTACATTACTGCCTGCACCAAGATCAAGAATTAAATAATCACAAGAAAGACCCAGCAGCTTTTTGGTGAGCATTTTTTTTTGGCGCTGGGTAATATTAGCGAGTCCTGGTATTTCAGAATCTCCAGGAATAAAATACAGGTTGTGAATATCAGTTTCATAAATAATTGAAGTAATATCAGTTCCAGGACTGGATAAAAAATTTCCAATGCCTCGCGGTGTTGCAGTTGTTCCAAGAATGATGTGCAAATTTGAAGCACCAAGATCAAGATCGGCTAGGATGACCTCTTTACCTGCTTCCGCAAGGGCAATAGCAAGGTTTGCAGAGATCATGGATTTTCCAACACCACCTTTGCCGCTTGCAATTGGAACGATATGCATTACGACAACTCCACAGTTTCAATTATTGGTGTTTCTTGTTGAAGCTTTTTACGTTTTTTTATTTCTCTGTTTACAGAAAATAAAATAAAGCTGTCAATCGCAATAAGGATAGTAAGGCTTATAGCGAGTACGGTATTTGCTTGCGAAACAATCAGCTGTGCTGTGCTTGTAAGCACTGTGAAAAAGCTAGATGCATCGGTTATAATCAACGCAATTTTTAGAGGAACAAAGAGAGTAAGAAAGTGTGTATAGCTTGTATTAAACCAGGCAAGCATGAGTAACGCAGGGAATAAAAAGCTACTTACAATCAAAATTCTCACAAGCAAGATAGTTGCCAGATTGTTTACCATAGTAGAATCCCCTGCAATGATCAGACGTGCTCCTAATGCAAGCAAAATTATTCTGATAAACTCAAAAATGGCGGAAAGCAGAATCATTGGTGTGCGTTTCATAATTTCAAGTTTAATCATTAAATAAGGGTACAGTCAAGGAAGGGTCAGACAACTTCTCATCACTGAAGTAATTCCTGTGGTGGCCACCCCGGGTTTGCCATCCCCTTCGCCTTTCAGGGACAGACCACTTTAACGCCTAGAGTCAAGCTATATACTTTTTATCAAAAATTTGCGATATTCAAGCATATGAAACGACAAAAATTAACTAAAATTGTGGCAACAATTTCTGACAATCGTTGCGATGAGGCGTTCATCAGATCGTTGTATGAAGCCGGTATGGATGTAGTACGCATTAATACTGCACACCAGACGCCAGAAGCGTCGGTAAAGATTGTAGAAACAGTCCGAAAAGTATCTCCACGGCTCGGTATCCTTGTTGATACTAAAGGACCTGAAGTGCGAACAAGAAATGTGCCTGAACCGATAACGGTAGCCCAGGGAGACACAATAACTATTCCAAAGGTAGATGATCAGCGTAAAGGATTTGATGTTTCGTACAGCAATTTTGTAGCAGAAGTGCCAGTTGGATCTAAAATTTTAATTGAGGACGGGACGATAGCGTTAGAGGTAAAAAATAAGGCAAATGGGGTGCTCCTCTGCGAGGTTCTAAACTCGGGAGTAATTAAAGAACGCAAGAATGTCAATGTACCCAATGTATCTCTCAATGTGCCATCGCTTTCGGAAAAAGATGTCGCCTATCTCAAATTCGCAGCAGATTATGATATCGATTTTATTGCACATTCATTTGTGAGAAATAAGAATGATGTGCAGGAAGTTCGTCGCTTGCTCGACAGCTTTGGCAGCAAAGCAAAGATCATAGCAAAAATAGAAAACAATCAGGGTGTAACTAATTTGCTTGAGATTTTAGATTTTGCTGATGGCATCATGATTGCACGAGGAGATCTAGGTGTGGAAATACCGTCTGAACGCATTCCCGGTGTGCAAAAAGCAATTATCAATGCATGTATCGATAAGGGTAAACCTGTCATCACAGCAACACAAATGCTTCATACGATGATAGACAATCCGCGTCCTACGAGAGCTGAGGTTTCCGATGTTGCGAATGCAGTATTTGATGGTACCGATGCTGTTATGCTTTCGGGAGAAACAGCATTTGGGAAATATCCGCTTGAGGCTGTAGAGACTATGACCAGAATTGCTATACAGGCAGAGAGCCAAAAGCCATATATGGAAAAAGAGACCCAAGCAACATACAACCATGTGAGGCTCTATCTTGCGCGAGTTGCTGCTATGAGCGCCAGAAGATTACCAGTTAAGGCGATTATTGCTGATACCGAGACAGGTTCAATTGCGCGTGTGATTGCCAGTTACCGCAGTCATGTTCCTGTGTATGCTTTTAGTCCAAACGAAAGAACAGTTAGGCAGCTGTCACTCTCATATGGTGTCTATTCTGACCTTTTGCCGCATCAGGAAAGCACTGAAGGATTAGTTCGTTCTTCAGTTGAGGTATTATTGGAGAAAGATTTTTTAGAAGAAGATGATCTTGTCGTTGTTATTGGTGGTGCACCTGGCATGAGCAACACCACCAATTTTATAGAAATGAATACCGCCGGGGCCTGTCTTAAAAACAATTTTACATAAGCTACACGAGATTAAGGTATGCGGTATGTTTCCACCATGTACCGCATGCCCTTTGCGCCAGCTTCTTCTTTTTCGATAATAAATACAATCGTTTTCCCATCAGGTGCAATAATAATTTGCCTGATAATGTAATTGTTTACATTTTTTCTCACAATGCCAGGATTTCCTGCTGTATAGGTTTTACTGCTGCCAGCACGATTAATAGTAAATTGTATACTAAATGACGATGATACAGACCCTGGAGATTCATTGACTTTTTTATTTAATGTAATCTGCCATTCGGAACCATCAGTGTCCTTATACGAGATAGTGTCTGCACTGTTATCAATCGCCAGAAATGCAAGTCTTCCCTGATTAAAATGATTTATATTGTATTTTTTAATCACTGGTGTGGTTTTGTTATATAAATCGAGAAAGCCAGCGAGAGCATTCCAGCCTGGCTCAAGCTGGGTGCTGTATTGTGCTCGAAAAATACCATCTCCGGTAAAATCGTTTTTTTGTGTGTTAACTACAAAAATTTCTGCATATGGTTTACCGGTTACACTGTCGATGCCATAGTAGCCAAACATAAAATATTCGGAATTAGCAGAAAACCCAAGATTGACAAAAGTAGGAATATCTCCTGCAAAGAGCGGTACGGCAAACAAACTGATACATAGGAACAAAACTATAATTCTTTTCATCGATTTATCCTCTTTACTCGACCATACTGGTTGCTTTGATTTTCGGTAGAAAGAATGATGCAGTTTACAGAAATCAATACCTTATAGTACACTGCATGTGTGCAGATTAGTTCCAGAACTAAATTATACTATATTTTCCTGATTGTTGGTTTGCTTATAACCGGTTTAATAGTATGGCTGACAGTGAGCAGTAGCATAGCTGGAAAAACCATTACAGCGTTTCTGTTTTCTGAGCAATACCGTACTATGTTTTTATCCGGAATAGTTGCAGCAGGGATATCTTGTTTTATAGGTCTGTTTATTTCATTTTATTTTGTTTTAAGATTAAGAAAAACTACTTCGTTTGAACTTTTCTTTTTTTCAGCTGCTGCGTTTACGATGATTTTTGAAGCAGCACGATTTGTAACACTGCTTTTATATTTTTCAAAAAATTATGTGTTCATTATCGATACAGTTTCTCGAGCTGTTATTAGTGCTCGTTTTTTAGGTATCTTGTGTCTGCTTATGGGAAGCCTCTATCCTTGTGGTCTCAATCAGTTTAGTATATTTCAATATTTTATTGGCCTCTTGCTCCTGGCTATTTTTTTTGCGGTATTACAACCAGTTAATAGCGGGACCATGGACTCCAGTTTCCTTTCTGCAATAGGTAATAGCAAGGCGTATTATGCGGTGACAATTTTTATGTCACTAGCTACAGTAGCAAATTATTTTGTAGCAGGCAAAAATGATAGTGTGTTTGTAAATGCTGGATTTTTGATAGCTGGATTCATGATAAGCAGACAAATTCTCCAGTATGCTGCTGGCATGGTGCAGGTAATTATTGCCGGGATTGTCTGTGCAGCCTCAGCTATTATCTATATAAAAATACTCTTTACACGGTATATGTGGGATTGATACCACGGAATTAATGTACGAGTAACGCTACAATGCCCACTCCGAGCGGTATAATAAAATTATCGAAATCTTTTGTTGGTGCAGCTTCTAAGAGGGTAGCGCTCAGAGCTATGATGAGTGCGCGAACAGGTTCATAGCCAGTGGCATAGGCAGCTGTTAGCACAGCGAGAAAACAAGTTAAGCTTCCTTCGAGCGATTTTCCTTTTGTGAGCGGCAGTGTAATGGAACCAAACATTCTTCCAGCTAAACTGGATAGTCCATCACCAAATGCAAGCGCATAGATAGCGATTGTTGATACCGTACGTGGGAATACGATCAGTGCCAGTAGTGCTCCAAGTCCAAGTGTTATAGGACCGAGTACAAATTTGCCTGCATCACGTTTTCGTGCTGCTGCAGAAGTTAGCTTAGAGATTATAGCAACTTCGTAACCTTGCTGGCGGAGGAATTCGCTGTATGTATACACAACAATACCCATCAGCATAAGTGTTACTGTTAACCCATAATTCCATGCAGCTAACAGTGGTACGAGAGCGATGAGCATGTGAATTGATTTTCTGATGATTTCGGTTGTAAGCTGATCAATCATCAGCCTTTGACGGTTATTTACTAAAAAAATTGTTAAATCACTCATATTTTCCTCATACCATAGAACATGCTATTGCTACGATTTTCTAGCAAAAATTATGCCAACAGATGCTCTGCGTAATCGAGTTGATGTATATGTATATAATACAATCAATTAGCATTTTGGTGCGCAGCACGTTTGGGCTGTTTTTGTATAAAAAATAATACGGTTGTACTAGTGTAAATAATAAAAAACATGAATTTGCCATGGCGTTAATGATTGAAAAAGTGTCCCTCTCAGAGTAGAGAGAGTACAAAGAGTGTCCCTCCTGTAATTAATTTTTGGCATTTTTAAGCTGGATTTATGGACATTTTAGGTGCTTTTGTATAGTATTAAGCGGTTCATAAGCAATTTTTTTATGACGAGGTATGGCTATGGCAGAGAAAATTACACCACGCAGCGTGGATTATTCACAATGGTATATTGATATTATTCTTAATGCAAAACTTGCTGATTACTCACCTGTTAAAGGTTCCATGGTCATACGCCCCCGCGGGTATAGTATCTGGGAACGGCTCCGTGATGAGCTTGATAGGCGGTTTAAGGCAACAGGCCATCAGAATGCATATTTCCCCATGTTTATTCCTATGAGTTTTCTTAAAAAAGAGGCTGAACATGTCGAAGGTTTTAGTCCTGAACTGGCTGTAGTGACTCATGCTGGCGGGGAGGAGCTTGAGGAACCGCTTGTCGTGAGACCAACGAGCGAAACCATTATCTGGCATATGTATAAAAGCTGGATTCAATCATACCGTGATTTGCCGCTCCTCTATAACCAGTGGGCAAATGTTGTGCGGTGGGAAAAACGGACGAGGCTTTTTTTGCGGACTGCTGAATTCCTCTGGCAGGAAGGACATACTGCTCATGAGACTAAAGAAGATGCTATCGAAGAAACACTCAGAATGCTCAACGTATATAAAGATTTTGTTGAAGAATATCTCTGTTTACCGGTTATAGCTGGTAAAAAAAGCGAGAGTGAAAAATTTGCAGGTGCTGTTGATACATACAGCATAGAAGCAATGATGCAGGATTTTAAAGCGCTCCAGGCTGGAACAAGCCATTTTCTGGGACAGAATTTTGCAAAAGCTTTTGATGTACAATTCCAGACACGGAGTGGTACGCTTGATTATGTCTGGGCTACAAGCTGGGGTGTATCGACCAGGCTCATTGGTGCAATCATTATGACTCACTCTGATGATAAGGGATTGGTTCTTCCTCCAACGCTGGCACAGGAAGAGCTTGTCGTTATTCCTATTTTCAAAACTGATAGCAAAACTGACGTGCTCCGCTACGCACAGGATGTTACGAGCATGTTGAGGGATAGAGGACGTCGGGTTGTGCTTGATGACGATGATACTGCAAGTCCTGGATGGAAGTTTGCCGAATGGGAAATGCGCGGTGTGCCAATACGCATTGAAGCAGGACCAAAAGATATGGCACAGGGAACGGTTGTTATGGTTCGGCGTGATACTGGTGAAAAAGTAACGGTAAAAAAAGATGAAATTGTTCAGCGAGCTGATGAGCTGCTTAAAGCGATTCAAAAGAATCTCTTTGAACGTGCGAAACAGTTCAGGGATAAGCATACAAAAGATATTGCAGATTATGAGAGCATGAAGCAGTATTTCAGTACAGACAGTGCTGGTGTGTCGGACTCAAACAGCGGATTTGCTCGTGGGTTATGGTGTGGAAGCAAAGAGTGTGAGGCAAAACTTAAAGCTGATACGAAAGCAACAATACGCTGCCTGCCGCTCGATGATCAAGACGACATTAACGGAGTTTGTGCTCTATGCGGTGCTCCAGCAAAACATAGAGCTATTTTTGCACGTGCATATTAAGGTTTTTTAAGTAGTACAGAACGCGCATATTAATAATATGTATGTTTCACAGAGCAGAGTATTTTCTGTTGCTTTGCTCTGTGTTTATCAATGATAATCTAATCTTTTCTGTAGTGGCATCCTATGCTGGTTGTATTATGCATTGCAGATCGCACAATAATTTGCGCAGTTTCGACGCCATTACGCAGCTCAATAATATCTCGAGTTAGCTCTGCTTCACGATAAAATTTTGTAATTCGGTGAGCATGGTAGTTTAAATCTGAAAATGCTCGGTCGAGTCCTTTTTGCGTGCGAATAATACCTGCATGGTACCACATGATTGCTTTTATAAGATTCCAATCCTGGTATATTACCATTGGTTCAAAAAATTCAGGGTGAGCGGGTTTTTTCCTATCGGGAATTGCTTTGAGCCTATGTGCAGCTATGGGTTTTACCGTTTCCGCAACGTGCTTTGCTGAACGTACGCCCCACAGTAAGCCTTCGAGGAGTGATGTTGATGCAAGCCTGTTAGCACCATGGAGTCCTGTACAGCTTACTTCTCCAATGGCATAGAGCCGTTTTAGTTGGGTTTTGCCATTTTGGTCTACTTTAATACCACCACAAAAATAGTGGGCTGCAGGGGTAACGGGAATGGGTTCTTTTGTAATATCTATTCCGCCTTCTTTGCAGACGGTGTAAATTTTATTAAACCGTTCTTGGATAGGTACAGATCCTGTGTAGTAGTTGGCTAGATCAAGATATACATAATTGGTACCAAGGAGTCCCATTTCTTCAAAAATTGCTCGAGCTACGACATCGCGGGGAGCAAGTTCTTCCATTGGTGAATATTTTTTCATAAAACGTTCGCCTTTTTTATTAAGCAGGCGAGCACCTTCTCCGCGCAGTGATTCTGAAATTAAAAAGCGTCTGATGTCTTTATGGTACAGTGCAGTTGGATGAAATTGGATAAACTCGGCATTGATAATATCAGCCCCGGCTCGGTACGCCATTGCTATGCCATCACCGGTAGCTTCTTTCGGATTGGTTGTAAATTGATAAATATTGCCAATGCCTCCAGTTGCCAGTATTACCGCAGATGCAAATACTGTGTGAATAATACCGGTGGAATTTTCCAGCACATACGCGCCAAAAACTTCGCGGTCTCTATATATTTCCTGGCAGTCTGTCGAGTGATGGTTGTTCGTAATAAGATCGATAGCAGTCCACCCCGTTTTTATTTCAATCCCCAGTTTTTGTGCATAAGTGATGAGACTGGCTTCGATTACGTCGCCTGTATGATCCTGCGCATGCAGTATCCTGCGAACAGAGTGTGCTGCTTCTTCAGTGTAATCGAGTGTATTCTTATCGTTAGTACTGAACTGTGTGTGTACCTTGTCAATAAGAAAATCAAATACAAGATGTGGGCCTTCATTTGCTAATAGGGAAACAGCTTCTTTGTTGTTGTAATAGCATCCCGCTCGAAAGATATCCTCGGCGAGCTTTTGTGGAGTGTCGGCTTCTTGCCAGGCAATGATTCCGCCCTGTGCATAATTAGTGTTGCTTTCCTGAATTTCATCAGCTTTTGTAATAACTAATACATCAAGACCTGCTTCTTTTGCTGTAATAGCTGCTGAAAGTCCGGCAATACCTGTGCCTATAATAAGCACATCTGGGTGACTGTTCATTGTGATTTTCCTGTGAGATCAATCATGGTTCTCAGTGCTTTTTCTGCTAGTGATTTTACAGACGCATCAACACTGAGTTTGAATTTGAGCGGATTATCTGGAACTGCTTTATGGTTCAAGATAGATTCCAGTGATGCAAGCACCTTTTCAAGATTGATGCGAGCCATATTAAAGCAGAGCGATTCTTTTAGCGGAATTATTGTTTTGTCGGTAAACTCTGTTGCAGCTCGTTTTACAAAATTTATTTCGGTACCTACAGCCCAAACTGATCCGCCTGGAGCATTTTTGAGCTTTGCATACATGCCTTCTGTTGATCCCGATGCATCAGCAGCCTGTACCACTTCAGGATCACATTCAGGATGCACAATGATTTGTATTCCGGGGTACTGTTCACGAACTCGTTTTATATCATGGAGGGTAAAATTTTTGTGAACATGGCAAAAACCATCCCAGATAAACAAAAGCCCTTCGGTGGGGTTCCCTTCTCCCTGTATTGTCCCTGTTTTATCAATAATAAAAACTTTACGGTCTGGTATTCCGAGCTTGTGAGCAGTGTTTAAGCCTAGATTGCGATCAGGAGTAAAGAATACAGGTTTATCCTGTTCAATAAAATGGCGAACGATTGCTTCTGCATTGCTTGATGTACAAATGCTTCCATTATATTCACCAGTGAGTGCTTTAACATCTGCGTATGAGTTCATATAGGTCACTGGAATGATAGCTTTCTGCAATTTTTTTTGCAGCATGGTAATTAGCAGCTTAAACTGTATTGCATCAATCATATCAGCCATAGGACAACCGGAAACAGGGTCTGGTGTGAGCACAGTTTGCGGGTGCTCTGTTCCGGCGCGGGCAAGGATAGCAGCGCTTTCCGCCATAAAGCGGACTCCACAGAGAATGATATACTCTGCATCAGTCTTTGAAGCAAGCACTGCAAGTTTGTACGAATCACCAATAAAATCGCTTATAGCAACAACTTCCGGTGGCATGTAGTGGTGTGCAGGAATAACAACAGAAGTTCCTAATTGTTGTTTTATATTTTGTATTTTGTGAATAAGTTCCATATTTTGTGTATCAGGTGAGTTCATGTTTGAGACTCCGGCTTTTCATGTTTGAGAGAAAAATCAAAGGCTTTGACGCTATGCGTCAGCTCTCCAAATGAGATGAATGTTAATCCGCTGCCTGCTAGTTTTGCAAGGCGCTGTTCGTTCATGTTTCCAGAAGCTTCGGTTTCAATTTTCCCGTTAATAATTTTTATTGCTTTGAGTATGGTGTCGTTGTCCATGTTGTCAAGCATTATTCGGTCAACATTGAGCGAAAGCGCTTCCTGTACATCTGTAAGTGTCCTCGCTTCTACTTCGATTTTATATTTGTTTCCCCATCGCTTTCGAACTTTTTCCACTGCCTGTGTAATACCGCCTGCAGCGTCAATATGATTATCTTTGAGCATGACCATGTCATAGAGGCCAATGCGGTGGTTTTCCGCTCCGCCAATACCAACAGCGTACTTTTGCAGCATACGGTATCCTGGCAGTGTTTTTCTGGTATCGAGTATTCGAACACATTGCTCCTGGTTATTTTGATTTTCATTTTGAACTACGTTGTGAGCAATTGATACGAGCTCATGCGCACGGGTTGCAATACCTGAAAGATGTGAAATAAAATTAAGCGCAGTCCGTTCTCCCATCAATATAGAACGTATTGAACCATGTACGCGTGCTACAACGGTGCCAGGTGTCAATGAATCTCCATCAGTAAAATAACTATCAATAGTTAGCCTTGTATCAATCTGTCTAAAGACTTCGCAGAATACAGCTGTGCCACATAAAACACCTTGCGCTTTTGCAATCAGGCGGAATGTGCCAATTTCTTTTCCTGTAAACACCGCGTTGGTGGAAACGTCTCCAACGGAGTTGAGATCTTCTTTGAGTGCAAGCTTCACGAGGTGTTTATAATAATGAGGTTTTAAGCTGATCACATAACAACCTTTCCCTGTAACTATACTAATTATTTCATTAATTCTCAAGAATAGTGATTTCTACTCGTCGGTTTCGTGCCATGCCTTCAGGTGTGCTGTTGTCAGCAATCGGTCTTTCTGCTCCATAGCCGACAATAATGATTTCTTCTGGTTTACGAGCGCCGAGTGCAACGAGCATCTCTGCTATTACTTTGGCTCGTTCTATTGATAGTTTCATGCGTGCTTCTGGAGTTCCAGCAAGCGCAGTGTGTCCTGAAACTTGTATGTTCCTGCCGGGATACTGTTTTAATATTTCTGCAATTTTTTTTATTTTTTCCTCTTCGCCAGGGAGCAGTTTTGTAGAATCTGCTACAAATTGAATGTTTTCAAGACTGATAGTTACGCCACGCTCATCTTGTTGGACGGAGACGTTTTGCATTCCCTTAACAGCTTCCTGAATTGATTGTGCCATGCTCTGCCTGTCCATCAATTCTGCTTCAATCACTTCAGCCTCTGCAATGCCTCGGTATTCTACTTCCAGTCCGTTTGATAGCTGGAAAATGAAACGAAAGTTTTCTTTGTATGAAAGTAATCTTCCTTCTGCAATATCAAAATAATGAACCTGATCAGAATATCCAGCAATGAGTATCGGATATGCCTTACGCCATGCCGACGGGGGACCTGGCTGGTAAAATATGGTATAGGAGGCGCTGATTACCGCAATGGTTTTACCGTTTATAGTTTCCCGACGCACATAGCGGTATCGCACATCGATAGGAATGACATAGGGTTCGGGGATACCAAAATCTTTTCTAAAATCGTGACGCTCTTCACCTGGCGCGGTCCAGGTATCTCCAGGCTCTATGTTTTTGTTCGGAAAGGTAGGAACATTTCGCACAATCGGCATGTAGTATATTGGAGCAATTTCATATATGCCAAGCGGAGAGTGCCAGTACTGTGAATCATAGATACCATCGGAGACATATACAGTGCTATTATTGTAGCGAACACTCGTTACAAAATTGCCTTTAAGGAATCCGGAGCCATCCTGACGGGTGTCTGCAACCTCAAATGCAATACGGTTGAGAATTTCTGCAGAATTGTTATATCGCTTGTTGATATAGACATCTTCTTGAACCTGTGAAACAACTCGGAACTTATCTCCCTTTACAAAAATAAACTTGAGCTCGTCTGAAAAAAGAAGTGTTGTTCCAAACAACACACATAAAAGCACCGCTATCCGTCGTAACGCTCTATTCATGGTATACACCTCTCCATATCATGTATCGGCATACATGCATTATTGACATATAGTATACAGTTTCGGGTGCAGCAAATACCATGATTTTTGCTTGAACTAAGAAAATTAACGAAGGTGCTTGACACATTTTTAAAATACTGGTATACATAGCACCACTGTCGCCCAAAAGGGACAGACCTTGTAATGGGGCATTGCAAAAGTGGCGGGTGCTGCGAGAGCAGTGGCTCGCGTGATCGCTCTGTGCGCAGGTCTTGAAAACTTTTGAGTGAGTAATCAAAGCACAGCTAAAGTTGTAAGGGAAATGTGCCGATACATGGAGCGCGGTTTGTGCCTAAAAACGCGAGCCGGGCTTTGTTCGTTCTTTAACAGTATAGGGATGGAGAAGCAGGACAGGAAGGTTTGAATACACTTTACTAGCCTTGGGGGCGAGAGCTTTCGGGTGCTAGTGAAGGGAGATTGAAGCCACAAGCGACGCTTGAAGAAGCGGAGCGCAATTGCTTTCTATTATGAGGAAGCTAAGGGCCGAAAGGCTTTTAGTATACTATGATGGAGAGTTTGATCCTGGCTCAGAACAAACGCTGGCGGC
>JAKPPT010000113.1 GCA_029547205.1 Spirochaetota bacterium | reverse complement strand
CTCGCTCCCTCATCCAAGGCAGATTTTGCATTTATCCAGCACATGATATATCATCTTGCGGAAAATGGTGTAATGGCTGTCGTAATGCCACACGGAGTGTTGTTCAGGGGTGCTGCCGAGGGTCATATCAGAAAATACCTGATTGAAGAGAAAAACTATCTGGATGCCGTTATCGGACTGCCTGCAAATATTTTCTACGGGACATCCATACCAACATGCATTCTGGTGTTTAAGAAGTGCAAGGAACATCCAGATGATATTCTGTTTATTGATGCCAGCCAGCATTTTGAAAAGGTTAAGACTCAGAATTACCTTCGGGATGAGGATGTTGACAGGATTGTTGACACTTACACAAAACGAATCACAATCGACAAGTACAGTTATGTTGCCAGTCTGGATGAGGTAAGGGAGAATGATTACAACCTGAACATTCCGAGATATGTGGACACGTTTGAAGAGGAAGAACCTGTAGACATTGCTTCCGTTGCCAGTGAACTAAAAGAACTGGAAACGGAAATGCAATCCACCGATGAAACCATTGCTGGGTATTGCCGTGAATTAAACATCCCAACTCCTTTTTAGGTATGGAAAAGCAAAAGAATATACCGCAGTTGCGTTTCCCTGATTTTGAAGGAGGGTGGGGTATATTTTCTCTTGGAGAATTAGCAAAATTTTCAAAAGGTAAAGGAATATAAAAAGAGGACATATCTGAAACAGGAGCAACTGAGTGTATAAGGTATGGTGAATTATATACTACTTACAATGAGACAATTAACACAGTATTTTCAAAAACAAATATTGTTTCTTCTGACTTGGTTTTAAGTGAAGCCAATGATATTATCATCCCTGCCTCTGGTGAAACGCAGATTGATATCGCCAAAGCATCATGTGTATTAAAATCAGGTGTTGCTCTCGGTGGTGATTTGAATATCATAAAAACACCTAATAATGGCGTTTTCCTTTCATATTATTTAAATAGTAAAAAAAAGATTGATATTGCCCAATTAGCACAGGGAATATCTGTTGTTCATCTATATGCTGTTCAGTTATCAAAATTGCAGTTAAGAATACCTTCCCTCCCCGAACAACAAAAAATCGCATCTTTTTTCACCGCCATTGACCAGAAAATATCACAACTAAGACGCAAGAAAACCCTGCTGGAACAATACAAGAAAGGGATTATGCAGAAAATATTCTCGCAGGAAATAAGGTTCAGGGACGAAAACGGGCAGGTGTTTCCGAAGTGGGAGAAAAGAAAATTGGGAGTAATATCGAACAGGATTACCAGAAAAAATGCCGAGGTAAATAGTAATGTACTTACAATATCTGCTCAATATGGGTTAGTAAGTCAGTTGGACTTCTTTAATAAATCGGTTGCAGCCAACGATTTGTCGGGTTATTATCTACTTAATAAGGATGATTTTACTTACAATAAAAGTTACTCTGCTGGCTATCCTATGGGTGCTTTTAAGAGGTTAAAGTTGTATGATAAGGGTGTTGTTTCAACCCTGTATATATGCTTTTCTTTTGTTTCAGGCGTTAACCTTTCATTTATGGAACATTATTTTGAATCGGGTAAGCATAATAGAGAAATAGAGAAAGTTGCTCAAGAAGGTGCAAGAAATCATGGTTTATTAAATGTAGGTGTAGGTGATTTCTTTTCCACAGAAGTAATATTGCCCTCACTACAAGAACAAACCAAAATCGCCAATTTCCTGTCAGCCATTGATGATAAAATAAACCATACCCAGAAACAGATTGACAAAGCAGAGGTTTGGAAGAAAGGGTTGATGCAAAAAATGTTTATATAATCATGACAACACAACCCGAACTGATTCTCGAAAACCAGTTGATTGCAAAACTTCAGGAACTGGGGTATGCACTGGTATATGTGCAGAATGAAGCGGAATTGATTGCCAACCTGAAGGGGCAGTTACAAAAACATAATAACATTGTTTTCTCCGACAAAGAATTTGAAAAGGTATTAAACATCCTCAGCAAGGGTTCAGTATTTGAGAAAGCCAAAACACTCCGTGAAAAACAACATATCATCAGGGACAATGGTGACAACCTCTATTTTGAATTCATTAACACCGAACAATGGTGTCAGAACCAGTATCAAGTCACGCATCAGGTCTCGATGGAAGGCAAATACAAGAACCGTTACGATGTTACACTGCTTATCAATGGTCTGCCATTGGTTCAGATTGAATTAAAGCGCAGGGGACTGGAACTGAAAGAAGCATTCAATCAGGTAAACAGGTATCAGCGACACTCCTTCAGCAGCAGTTATGGTTTGTTCCAGTACATCCAGATATTTGTAATCAGCAATGGAGTTAACACGAAATACTATGCTAACAACCGCTTCCAGTCATTTAAACAGACATTTTACTGGACGGACATTGAAAATAAACGGCTTACCAACATATTAAACGGCTTCGCATCTGATTTCTTGGAAAAGTGCCATATCTCAAAGATGATATGCAAATACATAGTGCTGAATGAAACATCTAAGATACTGATGGTTCTTCGTCCCTACCAGTATTATGCGGTTGAGGCATTAGTGGACAGAGTAATGCATAGCCGAAAAAACGGATATATCTGGCATACCACTGGTTCGGGTAAAACACTGACATCATTTAAAGCAAGTCAGATACTTACACGGTTACCGAAGATTAAAAAAGTTGTGTTTGTTGTTGACAGGAAAGATTTGGATTACCAAACCACAAAAGAGTTTAACTCATTCAGTAAAGGCAGTGTTGACGGGACTGACAACACCAGACAACTGGTCAGACAGTATACCGATGACACAAAACTGATTGTAACCACCATTCAGAAACTGAATGCAGCCATCAGTAAAAAACACTTTCTGGAACGGATGAAGCCGCTTAAGGATGAACGTATCGTTTTCATCTTCGATGAATGCCACCGCAGCCAGTTTGGTGAAACCCATCAGCGTATTATTTCATTCTTCAGGAACATCCAGATGTTCGGCTTCACTGGCACACCCATTTTTGCTGAAAATGCTGTAAAAAATGAACTGGGCAAAAAAACAACCAAAGAATTGTTCGGGGAGTGCCTTCACAAATATGTGATTACCGATGCTATCAGGGATGAAAACGTTCTGAAATTCTCGGTTGAATATGTTGGCAGGTACAGGAACAGGGATAGTGCCAATGAAATTGATATTCAGGTCGAGGATATTGATGTTGATGAACTGATGGAATCACAGGCACGGCTTGAGAAAATTGTTGACTATATCATT
>JAKPPT010000108.1 GCA_029547205.1 Spirochaetota bacterium | reverse complement strand
GGCAACAGTATGTTATTCACATCGTAGATTTCATATTCCATAGCAACAGCCTCTCTGCATGTAATAATAATAAATTACTAGTATAGCTCTATGCCTGTCAATACTATTACAAAAACAATAATTGAATAGCATTTTAAAATTTCACGATTTTAATCTCATGATAGATATACCCAAAGTATTATAATTTTTTGGGTGAGGGAATAGATTCTTCGGAACTGTGTCATTCTGAATGACCATGTATTGGCATGTCATTCCGAACGAAGTGTATGTCATCCTGAACTCTGATTCAGGACCTAAAGTTAAACGAAAATAAGGGGATGCATGGACATCCCCTTATTGCTTACACTGCTTGCTTTTCAGCTTTACTGCGTTTTACATGAAATTGGATTTCATTATTTTTGTAATCCACAATAACAGTGTCATCATCCATTATCTCACCGCCTAAAATTTTTACGGAAAGCGGGTTGAGCAGATATCGCTGTAAAGCCCTCTTCAACGGACGTGCACCAAACTGTGGATCAAACCCAACGTTAACAAGGTAATCTAACGCCTTTTGTGTAAGCTCAAGTTTTATGCCGCGATCTTTTAAACGTTTACCCACTTCATTGAGCTGTATCATGATAATTTTATTGATATGCTCCCGGTTCAACGGGTTAAAAACAATCACATCATCAACGCGGTTTAAAAACTCAGGCTTAAAATGCATCTTCAGTTCCTGCTGCACCCCTTTTACCCGCTCATCATAGGGTATGGCAGGGTCAGATATATATGCTGTCCCAATGTTAGATGTCATGATTATAAGGGTATTCTTAAAGTCTACTGTGCGCCCTTTTGCATCAGTTAGCCTTCCTTCATCCAGTATTTGTAAAAATATATTAAACACATCCGGATGTGCCTTTTCAATCTCATCAAAAAGAACTACCGAATAGGGACGCCTGCGGATGGCTTCGGTAAGCTGTCCGCCTTCTTCGTACCCAACATAGCCAGGTGGTGCACCAATAAGGCGTGCTACCGAATGTTTTTCCATATACTCGGACATATCAATACGCACTATCGCCTTTTCATCATTGAACAAAAATTCTGCCACCGCTTTTGCCGTTTCGGTTTTTCCTACACCTGTTGGTCCTAAAAATATGAACGAACCAACGGGTCTATTGGGATCCTGCAATCCCGAACGAGAGCGTCGCACTGCATCAGCAATGGTTTGTATTGCCTTCTCCTGGCCAACCACCCGCTTTTCAATAATCTCCTCCATTTTTAAAAGCTTTTCTTTTTCACCTTCAAGCATTTTGCTTACGGGTATGCCGGTCCATCTTGAAACAACAGCAGCTATCTCCTGCTCGGTAACTTCCTCTTTTAAAAGCTTTCGATCTTTCTGAATTTCATTCAACTTATCATTGAGCGCGTTTAACTTCTTTTCAAGCTCAATAATCTTACCGTATCGTATCTCAGCAACTAAATTCAGATTGCCTTCACGCTCAGCTTTTTGCTCCTGTATTCTTAAATTTTCAATCTCTTCTTTAATCTTTCGTATTTCTACTATGATCTTCTTTTCATTCTGCCATTGTACCGAAAGTTCTTTCTTCTTTTCATTCAAATTTGCTAAATCCTCTTCAATCTTTGCAAGACGCTCTAATGACGCTTTGTCCCTTTCCTTTTTTACTGCTTCACGCTCAATGGTAAGCTGGCGTATCTTACGTTCAATCTCATCAAGCTCTATTGGCATGGAATCAATCTCCATCTTTATGAGCGAAGCAGCTTCATCAATTAAATCCACTGCCTTATCAGGCAAAAATCTATCAGTGATATAGCGGTTAGACAGGACCGCTGCAGCAACCACCGCTGAGTCCGAAATACGCACACCATGATGCACCTCATAGCGTTCTTTTAAGCCACGCAAAATGGCGATAGTATCCTCAACTGAGGGCTCACTGGTAAATACAGGCTGGAAGCGCCGTTCCAGC
>JAKPPT010000070.1 GCA_029547205.1 Spirochaetota bacterium | reverse complement strand
AAACCCGCTAGAGGCAATCTGTTTCGATGGGCTCGTCAATTTTGATACTTCACAGTTCTTTCCCAATGATATCGGCATATCTATTACCGCGTGGAGCCAGTTCATACTGGGCCTGAGCCATGCAACCGTGAGACGTTCCGGGACGATGACCGCACGCCAGAAAACGGTGAGAGACAGTCTCTACGCAACGTGCACGTTTGAGCGGGGAGCCATTGTTCGATCGTTTACGGAGCATCTGGACATCTGTGCGAATCAGCATCAGTTTTCACGAGCAACACCGCTCCTACTCATCACCGATGAAAAACAGGAATATACACGAGCACTCTATCGACATCGCTTGTTTCGGGAACAGGATGAAACACATCGGGTTGCGCAGCTCCGAGTCAACTCAAAGCTTCCCCGGGATATGCAGAATCCGCTCTTTGCGTCGAACTATATTGACCGCGAAATCCGCAAGGACATGGCGAATTTCAGGCGTGAGACTACCTGTATCACCAAGCATCCTGCAAATGGCATGTCACGGTTGGCGGTCTACATGGGCTACCATAACTACGTTAAGAAGTTTCGCATCAGGGAGGAGCATCTCAGGGGTCACACGTGCACGCATGCGGAGCGGGCAGGCATTGCTCGTGAACTCATTGCACGAGCCCGAAAAACCATGTTCACGGTTCGTGCGTTTTTAAGCCGCATCCGCTTGCTTCCTATTGACGAAAAAATCTGGAAAAAGCAGGTGTATGACCCCAAAGCTGGTAGGATTATTCAGGGATATCTTCCTAAGTTTGCACTGCAATAGGAAATTAGTGCCACGAAAAATGTGCAAATGCAATCTGTGTTCACTGCAATTTTGATTTCCTGTAAAAAATTTACGATATAGTTCTGTATTATACATTACAAGCATATCTACTAGTGCTAGATTTGTAGAGATAGCTTCATACACATGCTTCGCGACACTATTCAATAGGAGATCGAAAAATAACTCACAAGCTTCGAGGCACTAAGCTCATGGACGTTCTCTTTTTGGGTAGTTGAGTTTGTTGACAAAACCTTACCAAAAAAAAACGTCCATTTTCTATCCCATCCACAAAAATCGACTATATCTTGTTCGTATATAATAAAAACAATTATGTAAAGACTTATTGTAAGTATTC
Source organism: Spirochaetota bacterium (assembly GCA_029547205.1). GTDB lineage: Bacteria > Spirochaetota > Spirochaetia > Treponematales > UBA12059 > JAKPPT01. The sequence continues at coordinate 80,759 of JAKPPT010000070.1, read as the reverse complement.
ATACCAGCCGTTAATTAATTGCACAATTTTCCAGACAAATTTTGATAGAATATTTTGTTTGCCTGTATAATTATGATGTGCAACAGCCATACGAAGTGTGCCATAAAAAATACTGAAAGACACGTAGAGTGTGTTTGCAAACCAATTTTGCAGTTGAGCGAATATAATGCAACAACTGCTAAAAAATATCGCTTCTACAAGGAAATAAATCAAAAAAAATTTAGTGCCGAATTTTTTTATTGCGTTTCGGGCTAACAAGTTTTGTTCGTAATCTAAACTCAAACCCTTTTTCAATAAGTTTTGAGTTGAAATAATATCGAGAAATGTACCCAAAAGTGCGAACAGGCTGGCAATAATAAGAAACACAAAAGACATAATACTGTTTTTCCTCACAATTGTCGTATAATTGTTGACTGGTATGGAATATATTTCAAACATTGGTATTTCGGATAAGCCATATTCTTACATTGAAAAGCCAACATTACGATTGTAAATCCCTGTACGAGATATTGTCAATAGTTCGAATTGCGGCATCAAAAATCTTAACCAAAAGTATTCTCATGCCTCATCATAAATTCTTACCGTGAATTTAAGAAATTTATACCCAGCTATAAACTTACAGCGGGGTGAAATCATGGGGTTAACTATGAGCGAAAGAAAGGCGCTAACACGGGAAACAGCAAAGCTGTATTAAAATCGCAAAAGAAGCAGAAAACAGAAATTTTGTGTAATTTTGTGAACATCACGGAGTATCACAGGAAATATTCAACCATGCTTTTATGTACATGGGGAAAAGAGCTTTTACGTACTTGCGATGTTTACTGCCAGGAAAATTGTGAAAAGCCGATTTCTAAGTATTGAATCGTCGAATATGTAGAAATGGACGCAACATATTGTGTGCATCACAACGATATACACCATATATTCTAATAACTAAATTTATTCACAAACTTCCTGACACTATACATGTCGAGCAGCTTGCAGAGAGTACTGAAACAAATAAGGAAGAGACCCACAATCTTCCCCCATTACCAAATAATCAAATTGGCAAAATTGCCAAAAATATCGATAAGCTAACAACCTCAGCGCTTTACCGTAAAAATCACAAGCTTCTTGAAGCATAAAATAAATTACTGGCAGTGAATGAGGAGCTCAAAGAATAAAATACCATACTTGAAAATCTGGCAATCCATGATTTTCTCACTAATATTTACAATCGCAGAAAAATGGAGGAAATGCTTATAAATGAATATAATAGATATGAGCGGTATAAGATTCCTTATTCGCTTATTTTATTTGATATTGATGATTTTAAATTAATTAATGATAGCTTTGAGCACAAAACCGGTGATGAGGTTCTCAAGCTAATTTCAAAATTGGTTAGAGAAAATATTAGAAAGTCTGATGTGTTTGGTCGCTTGGATGGTGAAGAATTTTTAATTATACTATTTAAAATGACAGTTGCTGAAGCTTATGATGTAGCGGAAAAATCGCACGATTATTGAGCAGGCTGATTTTTCATGGCCATATCATGTTACTGTCAGACTTGGCGTTGGCGAATTCGATGGTAATGAAAAGCTTGATGAGTTTGTTAAACGGGTTGATAGTTATCAGTACGAAGCAAAACATAGGGGCAAAAACAATACCTGTCGTAATTCATAAACTGTAAGATGTGGGAGGCAATATAGAGTAATATTAGTTTTGAGTATATAAATGCGAACCATGTACGTACCTGGTGTCAGTCACCCTGGTGTCAGGAAGCTTGTGCATAAACATACCCCTACAATATGTAGTAGCGATATTTCTCTTTAATACAATATGTGTTGCATTTTTCGTGAAACTCAAACATTTAGTTAGCAAAAAAAGTAGTTTCACATTGTTCGTGACACTAGACTCATGGTGTTCTTTTCAGGGTTTGCAATATTATGTATAAAAGAAGTATGAAAACCATATCATTATTTAACAATTTTAGAGCTCGCTTGCTTTTCCTGTCATTTTTTACAGGAATAATAGGCGGGTTCATAGCAATAGCATACCGACAGGTGCTGGAAATCATAGAAACTACTCGATTGCGTATTTTTACTGAACGTGAACCTGCTACAATGCTCCTATGGGTTTTTGCTGCTCTCCTATTCGCAATCCTTGTAGAGTATATGGTAAAAAAGGAACCGCTCATTTCGGGGAGCGGTATTCCGCAAATAAAAGCCTATCTTATCAATCAGGCACATCAGCAGCCAATCAAGGGTTTATTCTTAAAATTTTCTGGCGGTGCAATGGGCATTTTTAATGGTCTTTCACTTGGAAGGGAAGGGCCATCGATACAGCTCGGTGGACTTGCAGGACAATTCCTTGGAGAGCGATTCGGTCAGACTGAGCTTGAAAAACGAACTCTGGTCAGTGCAGGTGCCAGTGTTGGACTTGCTGCTGCCTTTAACGCACCACTTGCAGGGGTATTGTTTGCGCTCGAGGAGTTGTACCGGAACTTCTCGCCGCTCATCATACTTGCCTGTACGCTGTCTGCGGTAACAGGTACGTTAATAACCAATGTAATCTATGGTTTCCGTCCCGTTTTTCCCATTTTTATCAATACGGCATTCCCGCTCAAGCACTATTGGCACCTTGTTGTACTTGGCATTGTCTGCGGCATTATCGGTGCGCTATTTAACACTATGCTGATATCGTTCTCGAGAGCGTATAAGCGGATAAAAATCGGAAAAGTTCTAATCCCCACACTCATCGCGCTCGTCCTTATGTTTTTCTTTCCTATTGTTCTGGGCGGTGGCCACAGGTTGATTGAGGAACTCCTCACCGGTCACCAGACGTTGCTCATGCTGCTCGTAATCCTCCTCGTCAAAATGTTCTTTACGTTCGCATCGTACGGAACGGGTATACCTGGAGGAATTTTTCTGCCAATGCTTTCAATTGGCGCTCTACTGGGAGCCATCTATTATTCTTGCGCGGGGTTACTTTCTGGCTTTGATGCATCGCTCGAGCAGGCATTCATACTCTTTGGCATGGTCGGACTTTTTACTGCTATCGTCAAGGCTCCAGTTACCGGAATAGTGCTCCTCGTGGAAATGTCGAGGTCTGTCCCTTCTATGTTACCGCTTGCAGTTGTGGCATTTTCCGCCTACCTTACAACAGAGATTGTCAAAAGTGAGCCTGTTTACGAGATACTTTTAAAAAATATGCTCAAAGCTCGTAAAGCGGCCAACGGAGCTGACGGGGTCACTTCTAAGATCGATGGGGAAATCGATGGGGACAGTTCTGCTATTAGCGGGGTCAGCCTTAGAGGTGCTAGCACCCGATCATCACAATCAGCTGACGAGGTCAGTGCCATACAATCTTCGGGCAAGGTCGAGAAGCGAGCTGGTCATCATAGTAGAACAAAGCCAAAATCACGGTATGGTAAGACCCTGCTTGAACTATCGATTCCGCAGGGCAGTGTCTGGAATGGGAAAGCGCTCAAGGAAATTGCTTTACCAGGAGGCGCAGCAGCGTTGAGCATCATCCGCGGTGAGGAAGAAATCAACCTTGATCCGGAATCTGTCCTATACGAAGGGGATATGCTTATAATTCTATCAGATGTTCAGGCTGTTGAGGCTGTTGTTAGTCTCTTTGCTCGAACCGTAATCTGAATGATGGTACAACTCTATTCCTCCTCTGGCATAAAATAATTTGTGTATAGTGTCAGGAAGTTTGTGAATAAATTTAGTTAGTAGAATATATGGTGTATATTGTTTTGATGCACACAATATGTTGTGTCCATTTCTACATATTCGACGATTCAATACTTAGAAATTGGCTTTTCACAATTTTCCTGGCACTAAACACGATTTACGAGCCCGAAGACGCTCTTGTTTACTCTTTAATAGTGAATTTTTTGGAATCAAACCGATCAGAACCGATCCAGAGATCAACCTTAGTTCCTTCTGTTGTTCTGGATACATATCCATGTTTAATCTGCCACCCAATAAGGTTCAGCCGGGCGGCGCTAATTGCATCGGTCCCCGCCATGGTCCCATAATATTCAGACAATTCCGGGCGTACCTTCGGGTTTAAATCATGCTCCATCCTTTTTAGTTCAGAATCATTCCGATGAATATCATCCATTACCGATAGATGCAATCCATCCGCTTCATTATGAAGTGAAATTACCATACGGGAAGGACATTGCTCCATGATATAATTGGTAATTTCCCCTATCAGATGAACAATAACTTCTTTATGCTCCATGTATCACCTCTTTTTTTTATTAGCCTTAATCCATTCGGACACTGCAAAGATAAAGGTTGCAACTAAACCGCCAGAAAATCCATTATTGTAAAGTACAAGACCACCATGCCATATCACAGTACGTTCTACAAGTACCAAATGTAGAATTCCAGCAAGGAGTCCTGGCACAATTCCAAACTCACCGGCAATAGGAGCAAGGGAAGTACCAAATAACAATGCAAGGAGCGGTCCTGGTGCGGTAGGAGATTTGCCAGAAATGAGTGTTGCTGTCAGAACACCTAATACAACAGGCCAAACATTCTTTAGATGTTTACCGAAAGTTCCAAAACCGATTATCGTAAAGAGGGCTCCAATCACCGGGCCACTAAATACTGCGCCAATGCTCATAACATAAATCGAACCAGCGAGCCCAAGGAGTCCCGCATTAAGCAGGGCAGCACCTGGAGATACAAGATCTGTAAAGTCCGCTGGCAGACGGCCAGAAAGCTTTTGTATTGCCCTTAAACCGGCAATAGACTTTTTTATTCCATCTAAGGATATTCCTACAATTATTAACGTTAACGAAACAACTGGAATGATTGCTGTTAAAATTAAGGAGAATGTTGTATTCCATTCAACTTGAATTGATAATTCCATTCCCACTGCGGTAAACAGAGATGCGATGAAGATGCCAAGAAAACCACAGGAAAAACCAACATTGTAAAGGTTATAACCTTCATGGAGCCGCAACATGGCGATTGCCAGGGAAGGTAATAATACTCCAACTATCACCCCTAGAAGAAGACCAAGAAGTATTGCAACCAGAGGGTGCAGACCAGGAATATTGGCTACATAACTTGTTATAGGGCCAAACGCTGTTCCAAAAAGAGCTATGATTAAATAATTTTTAAATGATTTTCCCGCTAATTTTGCCGCTAGATAGACACCAAACACAATGGGCGCGGTATTAACAGGGGTTTTACCAAAAAAACTAAAGCCAATGATGGTCATTATAGAAGCAAAGGTTGGTCCAGAAAGGGAAACTCCAGCCAATTGAATGATCAGCAGTCCTAAAAAACCCATTATAGAAACATTTAATAAAACAGCTCCTACACCGCCAATGCTGGAAAAATCACTTATGAGCCTGCCATGATGGGTTAGGATATTATAATACCCAGATAAAACATCCAGAGGAGGCTCAGTTGTAAATGCCAAGACAAATAGGATGCAAACAATGATTAGTGATACAATAAAAAGCGGGTTTCGATTATTCATTTACAGCAGACTCCTTTTTCATGGACGAACATGATACACCTGATAAACCCCATCTAACCCCTTAAAAGTATGGGTAGATCGATAAACCCGTGGCACATATTTTCGGAGTAGCTTCCTATGTTCCGAAGGGGCAAATACATGCTCCGAAAGAATGATTTCGTTTGGCTGGGCAATGCCCTGAATGCGGGCGGCCAAATTTACTGTAGAGCCAAAATAATCGAGCCGATTGTTCAGGGTAACCAGAATGGTCGGACCTGAGTGGATTCCAATTTTTACCTCTATCCGTTCCTTTTCTGGACGGTTCTGGTAATAGGAGCGAAGAGTTTGCTGTGCTTCGATAGCCGCAATAATGGCATGGCGACCATCGACAAAGGAGCCCATTACTGCATCTCCGATGGTCTTTACGGGAAGGCCATTATATTTTTGAATACACTCAAAAAGAATTCTAAAATGCTCCCGGACCAAACCAAAGGCTTTGGCATCCACCAAATCAGAGTACATTCTGGTAGAGCCTTTTATATCGGTAAACAGGATGGTGCTGTTCATCAATTCAAGACTCTGATCCTGCGGAAGAGTTTCAGTACCAAAATACTCCCGATATACGGGATTTTGTATCACATCGACCGCATAGATTGTGTGGGGGCTTTGCCAATCAAAATGCATATGCTGAGTAATTTCATCCCGCATCAGGTTATGGTATCGCTCCTTTAGTGCCTGAGAATGTGGAGCTTTTCCTGGATGGAGGGAAAAGAATACTTCTATGTTACGATCTATCACATTGGTAAAATTCACTTTACAGATTGGACAGTAATCGTCATGGGTAGCTTCATGGATGCTGACCGTTTCTTTTGGAACACCACCACAGTGAGGACAATGGAAAACCCATTCCATCACCAGAAGACCTTCATGCAAGGCTTCTATACAAGTTTCGAGCATCACCGGTCTTGGAATCTGGTTTTCATCTGCCAATTTATATACATCAATATGAAAGACACTCTGTTCATCGCTTTGTTCAAGATAGGATTTAAGTACCGATGCGGCATTTTGGTGTTTTGCATAAAATAAGGTTTCTGTTAGCTGCATGTACAAACCTCCAAACCGAGTCAACTTAAATCTTTTTGTAGCTTGCTCCCACTATGGCCTTCTGGATTTTCTGAAGTACCTGATGCTTTCCTGACTGATGCCGCGTCTTATAGCTATACTTGTTATAATGTAAGCATCAAAAAGCGGTTTGGCAATATCTAAAAGTGCCACCTGATTTTGCTGATTTCAGGCAGCGCTTTGAAGGGCAACAATCTCGATTCGCTGTTCAGTTGTAATAACCTAAAGCTATTGACAATTAGCCGTTTTAAGTTATGCTCAAAAGTGATTGTGTATGGGTTTTGTACGAATGGTTATTACAGTAAGGAGATCTAGCTGTGTTTATTAAGCAACCTATTATGCGAAAGGTAATGCTTTCTCTGATTCCAATAGGGGTATTGGGCATCTGGCTGTATGGTATTCGAGTGCTGGCAGTTATTGCAGTATCAGTGCTCGTGAGTGTAGCTATCGAGGTTTTATTTGAAAAAAAACAGGGAAGAAAACCGAGTGAAGCGGTATTTGTGACGGCACTTTTGTTTGCGCTGAGTATGCCGCCGCTTGTTCCTTTATGGATTGTTGCTGTTGGTTCTGCATTTGCGGTGTTTATGGCAAAAGAGGTATTTGGCGGGTTTGGTAGAAATGTGTTTAATCCAGCAATAAGCGGACGGGTTTTCGTTTATATCTCGTTTGCGAGTGTGCTCGGCAATGCGTTTATTCCTGGCGGCAATTTTGGTGCTGCATTGCCCGCTGCTGGTTCAGGGGTCGATGCACTCTCAGCTGCTACACCGTTAGCCATAATGCGCTCTGGTAAAGCGTTGCCCTTCATCAGTCTTGTAAGTGGTATACGAAACTATGTACCGGGTGTCGGTTTACAGGGCAGCATTGCAGGCGGATCGATAGGGGAAAGCAGCATTATTCTCATCGCGCTGGCAGGGGTATATCTTATCGCAACAAAGACAGCTCAGTGGCGCTTGATGGTCTCAACGCTCGTCGGAGCATTTGTCTTGCAGGGGATATTTGTGCTCTTAAACGTACCTGGTACGTTGCCGTTCCAGAGCTTATTTGCTGGAAGTCTCTGGTTTGTGGCTGTCTTTATGTCGACCGATCCTGTTTCTGCGCCTAAAAAACCGCTTGCACAGTATGTGTATGGACTTATCATCGGCATTTGTATCGTGCTTATCAGGAATTTCAGTGCTTTCCCGGAAGGTACGAGCTTTGCTGTATTGATTGGGAATACCTGTGCCAGCCTGCTCGATAAGCTGTTTGCAGTAAAACAGCAGACTGTGCGTCCAGTAATGCCGTAGTGAGGGAAGGGGAATACTGGGAATGAATATGAATAAAGATTCTATTGTATACACCGTAATTTTTAGTGCAATAGTGTGCCTGCTCTTTGTCGGAATTCTGGCACTCGTTCAGGCGAGCACAGCAGAGCGGGTAGCAGCGTATGCTGAGGCATCACGAAAAGCTGCTTTTCTCAATAGTTTGGGAATTGCATTTAAAGACTTAAACGAAGCCGAGCAGCTTTTTAATACCATGCTAACGCCAATTATGGCGACACCTGGTACCGAGAAGGGCACAACACCTAGTCCCGAAGCAACACCTGGTACCGCGAAGAGTGTTTCTGGCACCGCGAAAGGCGCGACACCTGGTACCGAGAAGAGTGTTTCTGGCACAGCGAAAGGCGCGACACCTGGTACCGCACAGACTACTGCGCATGATAAACAATCGAGTGTAGCATACCGCGCTGTGATTGATGGAATCGAGTACTTTGCGGTAGAGCAGAGCGGGCCAGGGCTGTGGGGAACAATCACAATCATACTGGCAGCTTCTGCTGATGGTGTCATAAGAGGTATTGAAATAGTATCCCAAAATGAAACGCCCGGTCTTGGTGGTCGAATCGATGAACCCGTTTTCAAGAAACAGTTTGTTGGTAAAAAAACTATCAATTGGAAAATTACGGTTCGATCGGGCTCAGAGGCATCAGCCCCCCAAAATTCTGCAGCAAATGCGATACCTGGTACTGGGACAGGCGCGGCAGCTGGTACGACATCGATACCTGGTACTGGGACAGGCGCGGCAGCTGGTACGACATCAACACCTGGTACTGGGACAGGCGCGGCAGCTGGTACGACATCGACACCTGGTACAGGGACAGGCGCGGCAACTGGTACGACATCGACACCTGGTACCACAAAGAGTGTTTCTGGTACTGGGACAGGCGCGGCAGCTGGTACGACATCAACACCTGGTACAGGGACAGTCGCGGCAGCTGGTGCAACATCGGCACTTGGTGTAAGCGATGGCTATATCGATGGAATAACCGGTGCGACACGAACCAGTAAATCGATGGAAGTGATTGTCAATAAGGCTCTCGAAACAATACGAGCGCTTATTGATGCTGCGGGAGGGACTACAGTAAATGGCTAAGAATCCAATACTCAAAACTGCTGTTGACAATATATGGACCAATAATCCAATTTTTATTCAGATACTTGGAATTTGCTCAACGCTGGCTGTAACAAACAGCATGCGCAACACTCTGGTGATGACTGTGGGGGTAGCTTTAACGACAGCATTTTCAAGCTTTACTATTTCACTCATAAAAAACCTTATTCCCAAAAAAGTCCGCATGATTACACAGGTTATCGTAATTTCATTTTATGTAATTATTATTGATATCCTGCTCAGAGCATATCTTCCTGAAGTCTCAAAACAGCTTGGTCCGTATGTTGGGTTAATAATTACTAACTGCATAATTATGGGGAGGGCTGAGGCTTTTGCCCAGGCTAATCCGCCATTTATTTCATTCTGGGACGGACTCACGAGCGGGCTAGGCTATATGATGGTGCTTGTTTTTATTTCGGTTGTGCGTGAGCTTTTAGGATTTGGTTCGCTCATGGGTGTTCGAATTATGCCGGACTCGTTTACTCCCTGGACCATAATGATAATGGCACCGAGCGCATTTTTTATTGTTGCAATGATAATGTGGTGGGCTAAATCGATGAAGAAGCCTGCAAGTTCAGGAGGGAAATAATGGCACCTTTGATAAATCCAATCACGTTGATTTTTGCATCTATTTTTACGAGCAATATTCTTCTTTCTAATTTCCTTGGTATGTGTTCCTTTATTTCCATCAGTAAAGAATGGAAAAGCTCGCTCGGGTTAGGGTTGGCAGTAACATTTGTATTGACAATTACATCAGCAATATGCTGGGTGGTGTTATATTATATTATCATTCCGCTTAACATTGAATATCTTTCGTTTATTATTTTTATAATAGTAATTGCTGCTGTAGTCCAGATTCTCGAAATGCTGATAGATCGATTGAGCCCGGCATTATATCTCAGTCTGGGAATATTCCTCCCGCTTATTACTGTAAACTGTGCGATTCTCGGGGCAATTCTTTTTATGCAGATTCGAAACTATAACTTTTTGCAAAGCATTGCCTTTGGGTTTGGTTCTGGTACGGGATGGTGGCTTGCAATAGTTTTACTTGCAGCAATTCGTGAGCGGATAGAAAAAAATCCGGTACCAGCTGGATTAAAAGGACCTGGTATCACAATGATTGTAATTGGATTTATGGCTCTTGCGTTTATGGGCTTTTCCGGCATGATTCAGGTACAGTAGGAGGACTCGATGAATTCATTTTTAATTGGTCCTGCAGTGAGCGCTGCAATTACTATGGTGCTTGCATTACTCATAACAATTATTGATAAGCTCGTAAACAACTATGGTGTGGTTACAATCGATATTAATAATGGAAAGAAAAAGCTTGAGGTAAAAGGTGGATCACCGCTGTTACTGACGCTGGCAGGGCAGGGAATATTTGTGCCTTCTGCATGTGGAGGACGGGGTTCGTGTGGAGCATGTAAAGTTAAAGTAATCAGTGATGTTGGTCCGCACCTTCCAACCGAGCTTCCGTACCTTTCGCCAGATGAAGTAAAGCAGAATGTGCGGCTTTCGTGTCAGATTAAGGTAAAAAAGAATATTGATATTGAGCTTCCCGAAGTGCTTTTCAATGTTAAAAAATATAAAGCACGCGTTGTTTCCATGCGTAATGTTACCTACGATATTAAAGAGGTTCTTTTTGAGCTAGGTAATGATGTAATTCAGTTTGCTGCGGGGCAATATGTGCAGCTTGTTGTGCCACCGTACGATAAAGTTAAGGAATCGGTACAGCGAGCATACTCTATGTCGTCGATTCCTTCGGATACTCGCCATGTTGAACTGCTCATCCGGCTGGTGCCTGGTGGCATTGCTACAACGTGGGTGCATACAAAATTAGCAGTGGGCATGACTGTTGAACTCATAGGACCATTTGGTGAGTTCCATGTTCACGATACTCCAAAAACAATGATCTGTGTAGCAGGCGGTTCGGGTATGGCTCCATTTAAGAGCATGCTCTATGATATTGCAGAGCGCAATCTCTATCCTGATAAAGAAATTTGGTATTTCTTTGGCGCTCGTACAAAAAAAGATATGTTCTATCTTGATGAAATGGATGCACTCCAGAAAAAGCTTTCAAGGTTTCATTTTGTTCCTGCGCTTTCAGAGCCTCAGCCCGATGATAAGTGGCAGGGCGAAACAGGCATAATAACCGATGTGCTTGATCGCTACATTAAAGAGCACATTGGAAAAGATAACGGTTTAGAGGGTTATCTCTGTGGAAGTCCAGGCATGATTAATGCTTGTATTAAAGTGATGACTGCGCATGGAATACGCGAAAATGAAATTTATTTTGATAAGTTTGCTTAACAATAACGATATGTGTGCTGTATTACCTGCATGTACAGTACAGAGGGGAATGCAATGAAAAATACACAAAGTGAGCTTGATGCATACGAACGAATGAAACCCGGTATTATTACTGCCGCTGGTTTTTTAGGTGATGATGTACGGAGTTTGCGAGATATAATCGAAGCCGATGAAGAGGCAATGGCGCAGTATGGTATTACCTTTGAGCATGCTGCGGATTTTCTTAAGTTTCTAAAAGCAGCAGGACAAGCTGGACTCGGAGAGCCAATAACCGTGCAATCACGGTATGTTGTTACTGTTGGCGACGCGCGAGGGAAACTGCCGTGTCCCTGGCAGGATGGGCTCTTTCATAAAAACTCTGTTATGGTTACCGATTCAAAGACTGATATTTCGATAATCTACAGCGATCTTTCAATTCATATGCTCAGTGTGCATCACTTCTGTCAGGGACAGGGCTCTCCATTCCGATTGAATCCAGAACATCTTGCACTGTTAATAAAATAAAACAGCGCACTTATAATTTTTTGAGCCACAACAAGAATTGTATGGTACACAGGTAAAATTAATAGCGCATGCTATTTTTGCAATTCAGCAACGAATCTCTTTAGCAAGCCTTCGATATCGGTTTCGGATTCATAGCAAAATTTGCAGTATGTTACCTGAGGAAATTCTGCCTGAATTGTTTTTATGTATGGCTCACTATCAGATCCTTTGCATGTAGCAAGAATAGCGATTGGCTTGTTTGCTAACTCACTCCTGTGTTTTTGAAGCCATGTCCGCATGGGCGGAACCATATTTGATGCCCAAACCGGAACAACAATAATGATACTGTCATGCTGTGATAGGTCAATCATTGCTTCATCGATTGGTGTTGCCTTTTTGGTAACTGCCTGGAAGCCGGAAAATAAAAACCTAAAGAAGCCTTTGCGGTTAATGCGGTCAATAACTTCATGAACAGGTGCCGTAAGCAGTTTTCCAAGTTTTTCAGCGAGTGTGCGTGCGTGGCCTGTTCTGGAAGTGTAGACAATCAGTGGTTTATTCATTCTTCATACTCCTTCGGTGGTATCTAGCATTTCAGTTTTTGTGCTCAGTTTAAAACGTTTCATGATTGCAGAAAGCTGTTCTGCTTCATCTTTGACTGTTTGCATGTTTTCTTGAATCATGTTTGCAAGTTCTGCAAGATTATTGATTTCTGTAATCTGCTGTTTAAGACTTGTAATGACAGCACTGTTATTTTCTTGAGTAATTTGTAAAGTTGACTCTATCGAATGTAAATCATCGGTCTGTGATGCAATTGTGTCTTTTACAATTTTATTGACATCGCTGATGGTTTTTAACGCTTTAAGAATTTCTTCTCCGCCTTTTGCTTCTTCTTCTGTTGCGCCAGAAATTTCAACGGATACTATTTTTGATTGCTCGACTGCCTCAATCATGCTGCTCAATTCAACTTCCACTGATCTTGATAAATTTATGCCTTCCTCAATAGTTGAGGATATGTCTCGTATAGTCTCAGCAATAGCATTGGTTTCTTCATTCGAAGATTCTGCGAGCTTTCGTATTTCATCAGCAACAACGCCAAAGCCTTTTCCTGCATCACCAGCATGGGCAGCTTCGATTGCTGCATTCATTGCGAGCAGATTGGTGCGCTCTGCAATTTCTGCGATGACTTCCGCAAAGGATGCAATCGCTTCGCTGCGTTTACCAATGTCTCCTATTACATTAATAAGCTCATTGATCGTTGTAGTACTGGACTTAACTTTTTCAGCGAGTTTTTCGTTGATGTCCTGTCCACGTTTTCCGAGCTGTGCCACATTACCCATTGTCTTTGAAATTTGAGTCATGGCAGCAGCAGTCTCCTCAACACTGGCAGCTTGATCAATGAGTTTTTCCTGCAGTTCTTTGAAACCTTCAAAAAATGATTTAGAAGTAGTAACAAGCCTATTAAGGTCTTCTGTTTGTTTATGGAATTGCTGTTCAAGATTCGAAAGGTCTTTTGTTACAATCTCGAAAGTCTTAGATGAATTGAATGTTTTCTGATTGGTATTTTCCGCAATGATTTTTAGTTTTTCCGAAGTTTCATTGATTTGCAGGAGCAGGGCATCCATGAACAAGAGAAATTGATTGAAGTTATACGCTAACTCACCCAGTTCGTCTTTTGACAGTATTGAAACAGTTTTAGTGAGATCTCCTCCTCCACGAGCAATATCTGCTATGCCCTGTGCAACTTGTTTGATATGTTTCATAGAAGGATTTATCAGAATACCAATGATGATAATTGAAAGTATAATACTGATGATTGGAACACCATAAATGAGACCACGCTTCCTGATAAGTTCAATGAGGATATCGCTAGAGTTTCCTACTGCTATGAGGTACCAATGAGCATTGGCAAGCGGTACCGATACAAGATATGACTTTCCACCGTTAAAGAGAAACGTTGCGGGTTCATGCGCAAGAATCGTTTTTTCATACTGATCAAGTGCATATTCTTTAATAAAGCTCGCTTCCATTAGCTTTGCAACATTTTCATTTGTAAGATATAAGCCATCTTTATGAATGAGATAAACTTTTGCACTCTCTGTTGGTTTTAAGGAGGATACAATTTCGTTCATTGTTTCAGCAAAAATATCGATTGCAGTCACAGTGAGTAATGTGTTATTGCGAGTTGTGGCACGTGCAACAGTAAAAACCATTTTTTGTGTATCAGCGTCTATATACGGTTCATCAATTACTGGTAGCGGGATGTCATTTTCTATGGCTGCAGAAGCAAGCACAAACCATGATCGTTTTGTCCAATCGTAATCTTCTGGTGGAACCCAATTAGTAGCATCTCCAAAATAGCCACCTGCGTTTGGTCCTTGTGCTGTTGCAAAGTAGATGTCATATATTTCTGTGTCGTGAGCAAGTCTTGATTTTACCGATGAAAAAAAACATGCAGTGGCCGTTTTAAAATCATCGTGCATAAAAATATCAGCATATGCACTGACGAGCTCCATGTGCGATTTAATAATTCCATCAATTTCTTTGGCAGAAACAGCAACCTTTTGCTCTACATCAAGAAAGCCTCGCTCTTTAATAGAATCCGAAAGCGATTTTCCAAAGAGCAGAGAAAAAACGCTTACTAAGAGAAAAATGGAACCTAAAACAACAACAAAAATTGTTGTTCTAATCGATGCTGCCCTCTTGAACATAACCTCTCCTCAATAGTGTAAAGTTACAGTTGAATATTTTTATTATTTGGACTGATTTAATGTATGATTTTTAACTTGCATAAAAGAATGAAATATATAAAAATAGTATAGTATGAGTTTTAAAATAATGCAATTGTATAAATCAACAATGCAAAAAATAATACTTGCGTATGAACTCTTTATAAAACACGAGATGGCTAATCATGCCGCTGCTGGCGCTTATGCATTTTTGCTCTCTGCTATACCTGTCGTGCTGGTTTTGGTGTACATTTCCTTTTTAATTTTAGGTAATTCTCAGGCAGTATTGGAATTAATCAATTCTGTGGAAGGATTTAAGAATCTTCCGGTTGAAGCTGTAATAAATAGTTTTTTTTCAAACAGCCTTATGTCGATAGCAGGAGTTTTTCTATTACTTAATCTTGTATGGACTTCCCGTTTGTTTGTGCTTTCAGTTCAACGTGGTTTGCGCATTATATTTAGTGATGCAGGTACAGGAACACCAATTCGTGAAAATGTAGTAACCTTTTTTGCTGAACTGCTCCTGCTTGTAGCAGTTATTGCAATTATCGCGCTGCTCCAGATGATTCAGTATGTTTTAAAAATCATACCTTCGGGTTATATTAGTCGATCAATAACAATACTTGTAGGACTTGCTCGTTATACCATTCCTGTACTAATTCTCTGGTTATTTATTGTGCAAACCTTACGAATACTCCCTGCATATAAAATTGCTCAAAAAAAAATTATTAAAACAGCAACAGCGTGCACAATTATTTACACATTGTTTTCCTATATTGTTCAGCTGCTTTTTTCAACAAATCGATACGGTATTATCTATGGGGTTCTGGGTAATGTGATCGCATTACTCATAAAAGTATATTTCTTTTTTTGGTTATATTTTCTTTTTGCTGAATATTTGTATACCGATGAATTTTTTACCAGCATTGCATTTAAAAAATTCAGAAATTTGTTTGAAAAGAAAAAACTCAATAAAATCGACAGCCTCATTTTCAGGTCATTGCAAGATATTTTTAAGAAATCAATGCAGACATTTACCGCAGGCTCTTTGCTTTTCAAAAAAAATGATCCAGCTGATTATGCATATTTCATTATTTCAGGACAAATTGGTATTTATTTTGATGATCCGGTTACACAACCAAGTGAACCTGTATCTATTGTAACTGCGGGGAAATTTATTGGGGAAATGGGTGTGCTTTTACAGGAAACGAGAAGCGCATGGGTTAAAACTTTAACAGAAAGTACGGTGATAGTTTTTTCGAGGGAACAGATTGAACATCTCATCAGTCATTCTCCAGAAGATGCAAGAAATATTATCAATCTGCTTTCAAATCGTTTGCGCGATTTAAATATACAATTTCAGGAAGGAAACAATGTATCTCATCATCTCTGATACGCATGGGCAAATTGAATATTTTGAAAAAGCAATCAATTTCTGTAAAAATACAGTTTCTGCCATCATACACTGTGGCGATGGTGTTAGAGATATTGCTGCAATAACACAGAAGCATACTATCCCGCAATGCTATTCGGTAAGAGGCAACATGGATGCCCATTCAAATGCACCACTTGTTGCTACGTTAAGAGTTGATAACAAAAAAATTCTTATTTTGCATGGACATACAATCAATTTTGAAACGATATTGGATGATATAACTGTAATAGCTCATAAGGAAAAAGCATCGGCAGTTATATTTGGGCACACGCATATCCCGCTCTATAAAAAACGAGATGGCGTACTCATTATTAATCCTGGCAGTCTCGGAAAACCACGGGCGTTATGGGGACCAAGTTTTTCATTACTTCGTTATGATACTGATGAAGGTTTTTCTGCTTCGTTCTATGAAATAGTGAAAAATGGCAAAGATTTTGACTTTTATGAGTTTACTCCAGTATAGCTTTAATTCTTTCGAATAGGAACAACAAGCTCTGAAACAGGCCTTCCTTCTTTTGTGTATACAATTCTGTTATTGAGCGGATCAGGGACTTTTTCTCCCTTAATTATGAAAACATAGTAGTATGTTCCGGGTTCAAGTCTTAGTTTTAGCCAGTATTCACCGGGTTTTTCTTCTTCAAGCTCATAGAGAAAGGGATCCCAATTGCAGAAACTGCCCGTAACATAGATGTATTGTCCGGGTTCTCCCTTATAATAAAAAGTTACTGTACCATCTTTAGTATCAGCAGGATTCCATATGCCATAAATTTGTTTGGGCAAAAATGGAATATTAACCAACGAAAACTCGATGCCGGTATTAAAATCTTTATAGCATTCAGGGTTTGAACTATCTTTACACCAAACACCATCAATTACTAATCTATATTGTAAAGGACTCGCAGTTTCCAGAGGGATAGGATAGATAAAGAAAAAAATTCCATATTTGTTTTTTTCAAAGTAATACGTTTTTGACCATTTTTCATGCGAAAAAGCTATACCGACTGAACGATATACACCTTTAACAGAAAAGATGATATGGTTTTCCAGAATGGATGGTGCCTGTGCAGTTTGCAATTCCGAAACATAAACATGCATACTGACAGAAGGAACATCAAAAGAAAACAGCAGAGGTATAGCGCTCATGACAATAAGCAAAAAAAGTATAGTGCGTTTCATTCGGAAATCCTGTAAATCAATCTCAATACTAAGTGCTGCTTTTTTGCAGAGCAACTATCAGTAATTGCTCTTTTAAAATTCGGAAGATTAAGAAAAAAAATGAGTATTTAACATATCACCTGTAAAATTTCCATCAGAAAATGCACCGTTTTAAATAAGTTGTTGAAATTTTGGTTATAAGATTTATACATATTTTTCATAGAAATATATACTAAGCCCAAAATTCTGGACACAATTTGTAGTAGGAATAAGGTGGAAAAACCACTATACTAAAGGTGGTGAAAACAATGAACAAGAGACAGAGTTTTGATAAAGCTTTCAATGCAAAAATCATGCTTTGGATAACATCTATATTGAACGGCTTTGGCGGTCATTAAAGCATAAGAACATCTACATCAAACACTACGAAACAGTAAAGGAGCTTAAAGCAGGCATAGCAGAGTATTTCAGGTTCTACAACGAAGAGCGCTTTCATCAAAGTCTTGAGTATCGAACTCCAGATGAAATGTATGAATCATTCCATGCCGTTGGCTTGGCTATATCAGTGGCGTAGTACACCTTAAACTACCTGCAAAACGAGTGTTGACAAAAGTGCGCAGTATATTTCTAATGCATTTAAAATTACATTATCATACTTATTTTCAAATTTTTCTTAAAAAGTTTATTCATAATGGCCACTCCTATAATTATATTTTTAATATATCTTCAAAGAAAAGATTATTATCGATAATATCGTTAGAAAAATATTGGTTATAAAATTTAAGGCAATCATCGTAATTATTTAAAGAATTGTAATATTTATTAAAAAGTTTAACTCCAAAATCTACAGTACGAACTGGAATACCACAAAAAAAGTAAAGTCTCTCATTTTCTGCAATAAGGTCTGTAAAAAAAGGAAAAACTACAATATTATCTTTCTTAACAGAATATTCTTTAGGCATTTTATCGTAATATTCATAATGAGTTTTATATTCAAAAAATGAATGAAAAAAACCATGTAAAAAGAATCCTTCAAAGACAAATGGGGAAGGTCTACCTAGAAAAAAATAATCTTTAGGAATATATGAATTTTTATATTTCACCATTTCTGTAAATGAATGAAATACTTCATCAATAAATGCATAACAGCAAGATTCTTCGTAAGTATTAGAATTTAGATAAAAAGGGACTTTTTTCATGTCAATATTCATAAAAACCTCCTTAATGATCATATAAAGCATTATAGAATACAATATAAATAAAATCGATAGATTTATTTAATTCATCAATAAAGTCAACAAGAATGTCAAAATTAGAATTGGATTGATCAACAATTAGTAGTATTCATACAACCAATTTTTTGATATTTATATGGTTGCTATAGTTTGATATACTTGCAATAAGGATTGGCATAGTACATGCCGAAAATTTCAAAGAATGCCAACATTAAAGCGTCTAGCAGAACTCCAAAAAAATCTTCGCAAATTAGGCGGTGAGCAGGAAACCGTCGGAAAATGGGGGGAACAACCATACGTAAGAGAGTTGCCTCCGCCATCAGCAATTGATGAAGGGAAACCTTCTGCACTTGATGCGAATAGATTTATAGTATCAACACAGAGCACTGAAACACCTGGTACCGAGAACCCTATCGAGGAACAAGAACCATCACTTGAGTCTTTACTTGATGCTCCATCGCCCGATGAGGATTATACCAGCTTTCTCAAAAGCATGAATCTCGATACCTTGAGTGCACCTGTCGATACCACAGAAGGCATTGACGATGACCTCGCAAAACTCTTAGAACCCGAAGCAAGCTTTGCGACAGAAGAATTAATTTCAGATACTACACCTGGTACAGAAGAAATGATGTCCGATATCGGATCGATACCCGGATCGACACCTGGTACGGAAACGACAGGTACGGAAACGACACCTGAAATAATGACTAGCGAGGCGATACCTGATATAACGACCAGCGAGGCGGCACCTGATTCGACACCTGGTACAGCAGCCGGTGAATCATTATCCGAGATGATACCTGGCGAGTTGACACCTGATTTGACACCTGGTACCGATATTGAACCACTGGAACCAGGATTTTTCGAAACAACACCCAGCGAACCAACACCTGGTACCGAGTTGGGCATAGATTTTGAAACAGTCAGTTCAGCGAAGAATGCTGGAATCGAAGAAACGAAACCTGGTACCAATTTAGATACTGAACTCGAAGGATTTAATTTCCAGTCTGAAATGTCAACTCTATCTGATTTTCCTGAAGAAAACGGGATTACTTCGGAATCTCAAAAACCAGTGGACAGAGCAGATAGAAAAGCTGCGCCAGATACATCATCAATTGCTGAGTTCGGTACTGATTTTTCAGATTTCACCTCTGGTGATTTGGAGGATTTGACACCTGGTACCGCCGCAACAAATATTGAAGAAACGACACCAGAAACGACACCTGGTACCGAGCAGGGCATAGAAACGGTTGAACCCCCATCAGGATTGTCTGATTTTGCTGATTTGCCTTCAATGGAAGATATTCATGATCTTGAGAGCCTCTCGTTTGGAAATGAAACCTCAAGTACTGAAACAACTATTGGGGAACAATCATCAAGTTCAGAATCAATTGAAGTCCCTGAGATCGGAACCGAAGCATTTCACGCACCCGATGAATTAGATCAAGAGCTTGCTTCACTTGAAAAAGGGACACTCGAGCCTGAAAACTTTTCAATCGACAGCAGTTGGGATGAATCCTTTACTATTCCAGGTTTTGAACCCAAAAAGCAAGAAAAACCAGGCACATCAGCATTTGTAGCTCCGCTTGAGATACAAAAACCTGTCGATGATAGCCCGGTAGCAATTGAGTTAACAGAAGATCAAGTTGATGAGCTACAGGAAACGCTGCTATCGTATCCGCTCAATGTAAGGCTCTGTGTAGAAGATATAATTGCAAACAATCATGGCACTATGACCCATCAAAAAGAGCTCATACAGATGCTCGTTGATGGCGCTAGCGCATATGATGCAGCAAAGCTTGCAAGTAAAATCTTGCGCCGGCCAATCGAAGTTCCGCGCGGTTACGATAAGAGACGCGGTGCTGCGTTTGAAGAAGAAAAAAATAGCTTTAGGTATATTTTTATTCACTCAATATTACCAGTTCTGCAGATACTTGTTCTTGCAGCTATTGGCTTAGGAATCCTTGGCTTTATTGGTTATAATTTTATTTACAGACCGATACATGCGCAAATATTGTATACACGAGGTTACAATCAAATAATAAAAGACAAATATCCTGAATCTCTTCAATTCTTTATTGATGCTACCAATGAGTGGCGAATGAAGCCATGGTTTTATAAATATGCAGAAAAGTATATTGAAAAGCGGCAGTATGTATTGGCGGAAAAGATTTACTGGACATTGCTGAGCGATGATTACTGGCCTAAAGATATTAAAGGAACACTTGATTATGCACGGATGAAATCAGAACTGCAGTATGATTTTGCACATGCAGAAAAAGAAGTGATGGAGCGCATAGTAAAATGGAATTATTTTCATAAGAATGCGCTGCTCTTTCTTGTGAGAAATTATCTTAATTGGGCATACTATCTTGAACAGCAGTATAAACCACCAGCATCAGAAGAGATAGCAAATATCTATAACAAAGCAAGACTTCAGCTTGCCACGTTAATGGAAAAATATGGTAAAACTGATCAGTATCTTGAACTCATGCTCTTATATCTCATTCGTTCGGAAAAAGTTACTGGCAAGGATAATGTAAAAGAAATCGCACCGTATGCAAAGTATTATCTCGGTAACAAAAAAAGCAAATTTTCTGCCGCAACACTTGCTGAACTTGCAGAATACCTTATGGAACATGAAATCCTCGATCAGGTGCAGGACTTACTCACAAAAGCGGTAAAAAATGAACCATATGTGCCAGAAGCTCATTCTGCCATTGCACGATGGTTTAGAAAATCGATGCTGTATGATAAAGAATTAAATGCTCTTGAAAATTCAGTTTTTACTTTTGAAAAAACTGATGGCGAGAGAGGTTTGGATAATAGGCAGACAAAACGATATTTGTTAGACCTTATTCGCTTAAGTGAACTATATCTAAAGGGTAAACGAGATCTGGATGCTATGAAAAAACTTGAGCAGTGCATAAAACGGTATGAACAATCACTAGAAGAATTAAGATTTCCTAAGTCAAAAGAATTTGGCAAAGCATATGCATTGCTTGGAGATGTTTATTTTTATGAACCAGAAAACTACACAGCTGCTGTTGCTCTGTATGCAAAAGCAGAGGATAATGGATATGTTACACCAGAGATGG
This sequence comes from Spirochaetota bacterium, assembly GCA_029547205.1. GTDB lineage: Bacteria > Spirochaetota > Spirochaetia > Treponematales > UBA12059 > JAKPPT01. Next base: position 59,299 of record JAKPPT010000070.1, on the reverse strand, counting down.
ATTACCATCGTGGATATATTTATTATAAAAAAGAAACGCTCGATGATTATAAAACAGCATTAGAATATTTTTATCGGGCTAGTTTGAATAGCAAACCAACCCCTTATCTTTTAATGGCTCTTGGAAATACACTATACATGCGAGGAGACTATTTTGCTGCACAGAGCTATTACAAAGCTCTTGTCGACAGGCTTCAGACTGAACTTGATTTAATACCCAATCCTGATCCTCAACAGCGTCCATCACATGAAGAAATAGTTCGCCTGCTTGTTGCAGCTCGTAATAACCTGGGAGCTGCCTATCTCCGTATTGCAAACGTAATGGGTGACAGCTCAAAACGTGCAGATGCAATGGTGCAGTTCACCGAGTCAGCTCGCTTATTTGACTCATTGACCCGTGATCAAAAAACAATGATTCGGTCCGACGAAAAAAATTATGGCTTCTTTAATCTTGATTTTGTCCTTCACCCCAAACGTGATATCGATATCATACTCGATAAACCAATCAAAGCAGATATGAAGTTCCCGCAATAAGTTCTGAAACAGAGGAACAGTTAAGTTGCTATGGCATCTTTGGTGCTCTTTGTCGCTGCTACTGCCACCTGTATCTTTTTCTCCAGGTACTGCTCAGGGAACTTCACCTGGTACCACACTTCACCTGGTACCAGGTGTGCTTTTTATTACGGGGCGGTCGGAAATTGGTCAGCTTCCGTTGACTGTACAAGTGCTTCTTTTGGTACCAGGTGTGCCTCTTTATTACCGCTCGAATCGCCCCACCGAAGCTAATTGTGGTGCCAGATGTAATTCTCTTGGTACCAGGTGTCAATGTGGTAGGAAGTGCTCGGTAGGAAACGCGGCTCGGAACACTATTCAGTACCAGGTGTCCCTCGTCAGAGCGTCGATGCACTCGCTGGCAGGTGATATGTTGAGAAGAAGTAATGTGTCTAAACTGGTACTAATTTTAAGGAAACTCTGGTTATGAAAGCCCAGATATTTTCCCTGTATCCGGATCAATATCCATGCCCATATATCCAGGTTTACTCGAAAGGCCTGGCATAGTGTTTATATCGCCAGAGAGCGGATAGATGAAACCCGCGCCAGCTGCAAGCCGCACATCATTGATCGGGAAAATGAACCCTATCGGAGCACCTTTGAGACTAGGATCATGTGATAACGAGTATTGAGTCTTTGCCATACAGATTGGTAATTTGTCAAATCCAAGTTTTGAAAAACGCTCGATAGCTTCTTCTGCTTCAACAGAGTAAGAAACATGGTCTGCACCGTAAATTTCATGAGCAATTCGTTCGATTTTTTCTTTAATTGAAAGGTCGAGCGGGTAAAAAGGCATAACTTTACTGGGTATTTGAGTAGCCTTTTCAACTGCCTTGGCAAGTTCGAGAGCACCTTCTCCTCCTTCTGCCCAATGATACGATACAACAGCATCTACTGCTCCAGCTTTAAGTGCAGCATTGCGGATAATATCCCACTCTTGTTGAGTATCAGAAGGAAATGCATTGATTGCAACCACGGTAGGAATTCCAAATTTTCGCAAGATATCGAGGTGTGCAAGCATGTTTGATAGACCTTTATTGACAAGCTCAAGATTTTCCTCGGTATATGCTGTTGCGAGTGGTTTTCCTGGAGTAACCTTTGGTCCGCCACCATGCATTTTGAGTGCACGTACGGTAACAACGAGAACCGCAGCATCGGGGAATATTCTGCTTGTGCGGCACTTGATATCAACAAATTTTTCAAACCCCATATCAGCACCAAAACCGCTTTCAGTGACGACATAATCAGCAACTTTAGTTGCTACGAGATCTGCAATAATCGATGAATTGCCATGAGCGATGTTTGCAAAAGGTCCGGCATGGACGAAAGCAAGCTGTTCTTCAAGCGTCTGAAGAATGTTAGGCTTGATAGCATCTTTAAGTAAAATAGTCATTGCTCCAGCAACTCCTAGCATTTCTGTTGTTATTGGGTTTCCTTTTTTATCGAGGGCAAGGATTATTTTTCCGATGCGTTCTCGTAAGTCTCTGAGGTCTTTTGCTAATGCGAGGATAGCCATTACTTCACTTGCCACGGCAATATCAAAACCAGATTGACGGAGCGGTCCGTTTTCTACTCCATTGATTCCGAGGATGATATTGCGTAATGCCCGATCATTCATATCAACAACTCTGCGCCAGAAAACGTTATACGGATCAACATTGAGTTTTGTCATCCCCTGTTTTGCAAAAAACTCATCAGACCAACGAAGCTCATGATAAATGCGCGCATCGAGTGCGGTTGCACATAGGTTGTGTGCTGCGGAGACTGCATGTATATCGCCAGTAAGATGCAGGTTAAAATCTTCCATTGGTACTATCTGGCTATAACCGCCGCCGGCTGCGCCACCTTTTATGCCAAATGTTGGTCCCATTGAAGGTTGTCGGATGGCACAGGCTGCTTTATATCCCAGCAATCCTAATCCTTGAGTCAGACCGACTGTTGTTGTAGTTTTTCCTTCTCCTAGTGGTGTTGGTGATATAGCAGTTACATCGATATATTTTGCCCGTTTAGGGGCATCCTGGTTTTGTTTTAGGAACTCAAGCCGTACTTTTGCCTTATACTTACCAAAATGATCTATACAGTCATCACAGATTCCATAGTTTTCTGCAATAGAGACAATTGGTTTAATTTCTGCTTTTTGTGCAATTTCGATATCACTTGGAACTGGTTTTTGTTTAGCAATGCTCATAGAACCCTCCTTGTCGCAATTCATCTTTTAATGTAAGGCTAATTTTTTAATTGGTCAAATACAATTCATGTCACACCTGGTACCGAAATTTATATCGGGGCGTTTGTTCAGCACATATCAGCACACCTGGTACCAAAATTTACCGCAATTTATATCGGGGCGGTTGTTCAGCTCATGTCTGGACGGTACCAGGTGTCCTACCTTAGGTGTCTTCGTGTCAGCTGTCAGTGTTGGTGCCCTAGTCCCCGTACCGAGGTATCGCATCATCCGGTACCAGGTGTTCACATACCGACCCGGTACTATCTGGTACCAGGTGTCCATATACCGGTACCTAGTGTCCTTGTGCCGAGGTGTGCCCGTACCGAATAAGCCTGTGGCACTTGAGGCACATGGTACCAGGTGTCCTACCATTGACGTATGTTTTTACCTTCGATACGATGCAGCTATGAACAAATATATTATCGAAGGTGGACATCCCTTAAAGGGAACCATAAAAATAAGCGGCAATAAGAATGCAGCGCTCCCCTGTATCAGTGCAGCGTTGTTATCAGCAGAACCTGTCGTTCTGAGGAATATTCCCGACATCGAAGACGTCAGAGTTATGCTGGCAATTTGTAGAGCATTGGGTGCTCATGTTGAGCCACTGGGATGTAACGCATGGAAGATTCATGCAAACGAATTTACCACTACTACAATCCCAGCAGATCTTGCAGCAAAAGTTCGTGCATCAATATTGTTTGCAGGTTCAGTGTTGGCCAGAAAGGGCTGTGTGGTATTGCCTCCTCCTGGAGGAGATGTAATAGGAAGAAGACGGGTTGATACACATTTGCTTGCACTTGAAGCACTAGGTGCACGGGTCGAAATCGATGGCGTTTTTGAATTTACAACAAATAAGCTTAAAGGTACTGATATTTTTCTTGATGAAGCATCAGTAACCGCTACTGAGAACGCGGTTATGGCTGCAGCACTTGCAGAGGGTACTACCGTTATAAGAAATGCTGCTAGTGAGCCCCATGTCCAGGATGTATGTAAAATGCTCAATAGTATGGGTGCAAAAATAGCTGGCATTGGTTCAAATATCATCACAATTGAGGGTGTGCAAGCATTACATGGTACCGATTTTTCGATTGGTCCTGATTTTATGGAAGTGGGAAGCTTTATTGGACTCGGAGCTGTTACAAGAAGTGATCTGGTAATCCAGGGAGTTAATCCTGATGATTTACGAATGATCAAGCTTGCTTTTGGAAAGCTTGGAATAAGCTGGACCATTGCTCCTGCTCAAGGTGTCTCATCCACAACCGTTTATGCGGTACCAGGTGTCGAAACGGGTGGCGGTGCTGTCAGCGCTGAAAATGCAACTAGAAATGTTAATTCGGTACCAGGTGTCGAAACGGGTTTCGACCTCATTATGAAACCAGGACAGGTAATGCGCGTCGTACCGGATTTGGGCGGACAAATTCCAAAAATTGATGATGCACCATGGCCAGGATTCCCGCCTGATTTGACATCAATCATGACGGTAGTGGCAACTCAGGTTGAAGGCACTGTGTTGATTCACGAAAAAATGTTTGAATCACGCATGTTTTTTGTAGATAAGCTCATTGGTATGGGTGCACGCATTGTACTCTGTGATCCACATAGGGCTGTCGTTTCAGGACCAGCTCGTCTGCATGGAACCGAATTAGTATCACCAGATGTGAGAGCCGGAATGGCAATGGTGATTGCAGCACTGTGCGCAGAAGGTACCAGCTGTATTCGCAATGTTTACCAGATAGAACGAGGCTACGAACATATCGTCGAAAGACTAAAAGGATTAGGTGCATGTATTGAACGTGCGCAGGATTGAATAGATACGAAAGAAGCAACATTTATCGGTGACGAACGAAAAACGCTGATATTTTTGCTGAAATAAAGATAACTATAAAAGTTGTACATAACAGCACAGCTAGCCATGCAAGCATGAATGTTGTTTCTTTCGTGTACTGATGGATTAGCCGTTCAGCACTAAACCCAATTTTGGCAATTATATTCAATGGTGACATCACACCTGGTACCAAAATGCAGGAACCAACAAATTGCATCAAAAAGCTATCGTTTTGGGTTGTTCGGAATCTAAGTCCCAGGCCAATACCAAAAATAATGACCATAAGAAGAGTAAAAGGATAGGCCAGTCTTCTGCTGACTTCAAGGTATATTTCAGTAGTATTGATACGGTAGCGTTCAGCTACTTTTATACTGTCCCAAAGCTTGTAAGCTGGAATGTTTTGAGGTTTCTGAAAAAGGAGCAGCAAAATATCCGCTTGCTCTTCGGTTAGTGGGAAATTCATAATCACACCATCAGGATCCTGCTTTCCAATTTTCCAGAGAGGTTCCCAATGGTTAACGGGATTCTCTCTGTCAACAGCACGTATTGTCAGTATGTTTCCTTTGAGTCGTGCAAATGGAGTTTCAAAACTATATAGCTGAGGTTTTTCCATTTGTACTTTAAGATCACGGAAATAGACTCCTTCGAACGAAGATACTGCTGCAGATGCAACAACTCGAAGAACGATATTATCAGTTGATAAATTTGCTGAAAAAGGAACAGCTGTAGCACGTAAAAAAGCGGAAACATCTTCTTCAATGAAAAAAGCTATTGTTTTAAGCTGCTCCATGCTTCTGGAAAGAAATAATTTTATATCAGGATCGTCACCATGTTTTTTAGCGAGTGCAGAAAACAGCTGATATGCTTCAAGAAAACGACCCGAATCATAGTATGTATAGCCTTCAATTTTTTTATTAAACAGTTCTGCTTCTTCAACTTCTTTAGGATCTTGCTTCTGCTGATTGATAAGCTTCCATGTTTCGGTAATGAGCGCCTGAATTTCTTTGCGGTTTGGATTTAATGTAAGTGCTCGTCGTGCAAGATAGTGGGCATCGAGCAGCTTACCTGCTTCTTTTGCCTTTAGTGCAGCGAGGTACAGGCTGTTGCTGTTTTGCCAGTTATCCGTATTTTGTATAATTGTGTCTTCTGGTTTGTATGCTTGCATTTTTGATTGTACCGTTTCTATTACCGAGTCATATAGTTTTGTATACTGAGGATTCTTAGGATCGATGCTTCGAGCAATGATTAAATATTGCAACGTTTCATTGTAATTTTTATTCTTATAAGCATTTTCAGCACTTTTAATTGCGTTATTAAAAGTTGAGCTGGTTTGTTCAAACCAGGTTTTACGATTTTCGACAGGAGGAAGAATAAAAATATATCCTATAGTGAGTATGAGAGCAAAAATAAATGAGGGAAGTAATTCTCGAATAACAACATCATGAAAGCTGCTCGTTGTAGGCATGCTTTCTGCATGAAATGCTGATCCGACAAGGAGAATTGCAGGTGTAACTGTAAAGAGGCTTATTAGACCTGATAGTAAGACCCATGAAAAGAAATAACGGGGAAGAATAAATATCATAGAACTAACAGCATGCCATACTGCAGCAATAATAAAAAAAACTAAGAGCATGAGAAACAGTATTCCGGAAAGCGATGTTTTGTTCATACGGTTTTCTTCTTTCCTACTGGTTTATATGAAAATAGCATATCAAATCCCAGTGCAGTGAGTATAATAATACAAGCTGAAACATATGAAAAATATTCTGGTTCGATTTTAAGTTTAATAGTTTCGGTTATGAACTGTAGAAAAAGTGGTGAATGGATAAATCCATATAAATACAGTGATGCAAGAAAGATTACTGGCATTAGTAAAGCTCCAATGAGATGTCGTGAAGGTGTAATACGAGTTATTCCCCAAAAGGAAGCAAAAAACAGTGAACTGTATGCAATACTGAAAAGAGCCTTGAAGAATGATACCTGCGTGAGTTCAAATAGAGTAATAATACACTGATTATACTCTGGAAGTATTGCAAAGAGAGGTTTACCAGACTGGATAATATCAATTCGAGAAAATTGAGGGAGCAATCTAGCTAAAAAATACCATGCAAAAAAAACAGAAAAAAGATAAATAAAAATATAAAGATACCCGGTGAATCTATATGCAAATATTCTAGAAATTGTAAAAAAAGTTATAAAAAGACTTGTCAGAACTGCAAGCGGTATTCCAATTGCTACTAACAATACAAATTGACTGCTGCTAATGGCGGTGTTCCGTTCTGTTGATGATAGCAAAACCATCATGATACATAAGAGTGCGATAATACTGAACGCTAGTAATTGCAATAAACAGAGAATTTTAGACTTTATCATTAAAACCTCTTATATAACTGTATCATAGCAATATAAAGTACGCAATTAAATTGATTAACACCATAAAAGGTAAAAGTCACATAGCTTGACAAATCAATGCTATTTTCTTTAATATATGTCGGCGTTCAAGGAGCGGTGTCCGAGTGGTTTAAGGAGGCGGTCTTGAAAACCGTTGTACCGCGAGGTACCGGGGGTTCGAATCCCCCCTGCTCCGAAACAGTATTAGTGATGCTGATTTGTAGCGTAGCTGCAGGGAAATTCGGCATAGGTTATCATGTACAAGCTGATACAAATGTGATATAACTACATTGTATAGTGTTTGTATATGTGTCATAAGTAAAGTTACGATATTTGGAGAGGTGCGAGAGTGGCCGAATCGGGCTCCCTGCTAAGGAGTTGTGCCCCTAAAGGGTACCGAGGGTTCGAATCCCTCCCTCTCCGTACTGAAATGAGGCTATAGCTCAGCTGGATAGAGCTTCAGATTGCGGATCTGAAGGTCGGAGGTTCGAATCCTCTTAGCCTCAGTAACGGTTTGATAAAAGGACGCTTCATTAAAAAGCGTCCTTTTATTTAGCCAGTTTTGGAGAGATGCGAGAGTGGTTGAATCGGGCGGTCTCGAAAACCGTTGTGCCGCAAGGTACCGGGGGTTCGAATCCCCCTCTCTCCGCTAGTTGGTAAATTTTGAGGCTGGCTCGCCCTCTGCGAGGGCTCGCCGGCCGCCGGATTTTAGTCGCAAAATTGAATTTTTTGTCTTTCAAAATAAAGTTCAAGCCGACATTTTTTAGAAATTCACGGATTTGATAATTGTCGCTCTGCAATAATAGAATTTTGGCTTGTTTCACCTCAAAAACTATTCCTTTCATCGGTTCGAGCCGATTATTCCCCATTTGTTCAAAATCTCTGATTTTTTGCTCAATATCCAATTTTTCATTGAGCAGTTTTTGTTTCTTGGTTTGGTATTCTTCAAAAGTTAAAGCCTCGCCGACAATATAGATGTCCAATAATTTTTCAATTCTTTGCTCAATTTCTATTTTTTGCTTTTTGAGATTTTGAACAATAATTTCGCTTTTTCTTTTGGGCTGCTCTTTTTCTTTGTTTAACTCTAAAAGCATATTTTTCGCCCAGTCGTCAGGCAAAGAAACTTTTTGAATAAAATCTCTTATCTGTTCGACAAGATTTTCTTCCCTCAAATATTTTTCCTCGCATTTTTGCGTTTTCTTGGTGCATCGGTAGTAGTTATGACCTTTTTGTTTGTCGGCAGTTATCATACAGCTGCAATTTCCGCAACGCATAAAGCCGGAAAAAGCAAATTCGTGCTTCCTTTTTCACTTTTTCTTGCCCCGTTTGTTCATTGCTTGTTGAACAGAATCAAAAAGTTTCTTGGAAATAATTGGCTCATGAGATCCTTGATAAACTTCGTTGTTGAACTTAAACACTCCATAGTAGAAATGATTTTTGAGTGTTTGCTAGACACAGGAAACAGAAAGCGGTTTGTTGCGATAGCTTGTTATTCCGTTATCTGCCAAAAACTGCTTTATGGCTTTTAGAGTATAGTCGACGGTAGCGTAAAGTTTAAATACTTTTCTAATAAATGGTGCTCTCTATTTATCTAAATCAATTTCTTTTGTCCGGTGATTAATAAAATAGCCTTGCGATGTAAAGCCTGGCAAAATTCCTTTTCGCAATTTTGGGAGATGTCCCCGCTTGATATTCTCACTTAAATTATTCGCATAGTATTTGCTTTGTCCAAAAGCAATAGAGAGCATAAATTTCCCCTGCGGTGTATTTTCAAACCAGAAAGTTAGGAATTCTAAATCAAGTAATTTCCCTGTGTCCAGCAGATAAAGGATTTTTCCGCCATCAATAGAATTGCGAGCCAACCTGTCCGGATGCCAAGCTAAAATTCCTCTGGCTTTGCCAGCGCACATCCGGTCTAACATTTCTCCGAAAATCTTTCGGCCAGGTTCTTTGGCAGTTTGCGCTTCGCATAGCGATGCGACGATTTCAAGTTTTTCGCGAGCAATAGCCTGCAAGGAAAATTATAACTTATTTTACTTTTGGGCGGCAAATTCTTTTTTGTCGAATAACGATATTTGCTCTTGCAAAAACTGTTTTATTCTTCTGTCTGCTAAATCACAATAATTTTTATCAATATCATAGGCAACATATTTCCTATTTGTTTTTAATGCAGCGATACAAGTAGTTCCACTCCCAACAAAAGGATCGAGAACAACTTCCCCTTCAAAAGTATAAAGCTGGATCAGCCGATATGGTAGTTCAACCGGAAACGGTGCAGGGTGTCCTACTTTTGAGGCTCGCTCTGCAGGGAATTTCCAAACGCTTTTTGTAAATTCTAAAAATTCCTCTTTTGAAATAGTGCTTTTTCTCTTGTGTGGATTTAATCTAGTAAATGTATCTTTACAAAAAACAAGAATATATTCGTGAATATCCCGCAACACCGGATTATTGGCTTTTAAGTATGTCCCCCAAGCAGTTGAAGGGCTAGCGCTACTTCCTTTATCCCAAAGAATTTCTCCTCTCATTAAAAAGCCAATATCATGCATATCTTCAATAATATAGCTATGTAATGGTAAATAGGGCTTTCTGCCCAAATTCGCAACATTTATGCATAGTCTACCACCTGGAACTAAAACTCTGTATGTTTCTTTGAATACTCGTTTTAATAACTCTCTATATTCTTTAAGAGATAAATTTTCATCATATTCTTTGCCAACATTGTAAGGCGGCGAAGTAACCATTAGATGAACGCTATTATCCGGTAACTCTGACATAACTTCACTATTTTTACAAAAAACTTTATTTATATTTTGAGTGTCAATCTGATTTTCCACGTACTCAACATCTTTTCCATTATTTAACCCCTCATAAAGTTTACTGTTGTAAAATTTGGACGAATCATGATTTATCCGCCCCGGTGTGCCAAACGCACTTGTTTGCGTCCCATTTCTTCTTTTATTGTAAAAACTTTGTCTTCTCATAGTGATTTATTCTTTTGTTTGACGTAACAATTCCAAAAATTTATGTGCTTTCGCTTCATAAGTAGGTTCTTTATTGGCTATCTCAATAATCTCTCCAAGTCTTTTTCGCGTTTGCATACTCGAGAAAAATTCTCTTTCTTCTTTTAAAAGATTAATTGCGTTTTTTCTTAATTCTTCATATGTATCAAATCTATAAAAGCCTATAAAAGGTGTTGATTTAATGTTTTCTCCATTATCGTCTAGTGGTTTTGGATTTATTGACCAAAAGCCTTGTATAATACCATTTCTTTTTAAGTGATCAACTTTTTCATAATAACTTTTAGTAACAGGTGTATTGCCAAGGATAATGATCGGAATTTTTGAGGCGGCAAAACTTGAAACCCGAATATTAATACTTTTACCGATGGCTTTTAACATTGTGTCTGATCTTAACAATCCGGGGTTGCCCTGATGAGTCCTATAATCGCCAATGCAGACTAGCTTTTTATTTGCTGGCGTAAATTCCCAATTCCAAACCAGAGACATTTTAACTTCAATAATCATTAAGATATTCTCCGGTCGTTGTATAACATCTTTTGTTTTACAAATGGCAACATCTGCTGGTGATTGGTTTGTTAATCCTATTTCTTCGGCAATTACTCCTTGTACAGCATATCCACCGATTATCTTTGCTGTTTCACTAAATAAATCAGTAGCCCATTTTTCTGTGTAAGAACCAATCAGGGAGTTCCTACTTTGCATTGTTGTTTTTGTACCATCATAATTTTTAGGCCAATAAGCCAAATACTTTTTATCTTTGGTGATATAAAAAAGCTGTTCTGGTGTTGCAAACTCCAACGATTTAATAAAGAAATCTTTTTCTTGATTTTGATTCCAAAGTGTCGACATAGTTTTATTTAATTAACTCCTCAATATTTACACCTAATGCCTTGTCAATTTTAGCCATAACGAGAACAGAGAGCTTTTTAATAACTCCGCTTTCAATTTTAATCAAGGTGGCATATTTGATGCCGGATTTTCCGGCAAAATCTTCCTGCGACAAGCCCTGCTATGTTCGGTATTTCTTTATGCTTTCTCCAATGTTATTTTCTCTTGCCATATTTTCAATAATTTGATAGCGCATTATTATACCATTAACAACCCTTTCTTTCAATATAATGATAACAAATAAATTAAAATCAATCAAGGAAAATAAGAAAAACCAGCTTCTGGCTACAATAAAGTTCGAGTCGAAATTTTTTCAGGTTCTTTGGCTGTTTGCATTTTCGATTCCGCTTCAGGGCGAGGCGGGCGGGAAGAGGGTTCGGGGGGAATTTCGCCCGCCTCGCCCGTTAATGAAATCGGTTCGGATTTTTTCAAATACACATCGTATTTGATTGTATCAGCATGCTCTGATACATGATTAATAGGCTGTAATGCTCTATTCCAACAAGTATTTCCCAATGTCTTTTAATTCAGGAAACTTTAAGAGTACTGGAGGCCGTCCAACTGCTTCCGCTTTATCAAGCTCAACAACTTTTACAAACAGCTTGTTAAGATAATCTGCTAAAATGTTAAGATTGGAAATAAAATTATTAATGACCATATCGAGCAGAATTTTATCCTGCGATGATAGTTTAGACGATTGTAAGCCTGCATGCGATTTGAGAAGTGGAATACCTTGTTTTCTTGCAAAAGAAATAAATTTTGCCATAGCGAGTATCATTGAATAGAGTTCATCAAAATGATATCCTTGATACCGGTAATGTGAAGCTCGTTCGGTAAGTTCCTCTATCTGAGTCCACGAGGCAGAATCTAATGGAAGCAGAGAAAGAACAGAGTGAGTGAATCGATTTGAAACATTACTGCTATAATGTTGAGAGATTGACTCGATGAGTGAATAGACTTCGGGATGTTTGACTTGCATTTCGTTTGTTAGTATACAGCAAAAACTTGTTTTATGAAAGATGATTCTTTGAAAAAGGACAGTAATTCATGAAAGATATTAAACAACATTCTTTAAGCATACTCATTGCTTTACTGTTTTCTGTCATTGTGATATCGGTTTTCGTTATTATTAAGCAAGCAACCTCGGTAACAGAAACTTATATGGTCACCAATATACCGCAAGCAGTATTTTATGTTGAACAGTTTAATGTTCAACATAAACGTTATAAGATTCATTGCATATATGAAGAAAATCTTGATAGGTTACAGGAAAGTAATTCAAGAAAAAAATTCCCTTCATTGATATTAGGGAATAATATTCTTACAGACAAAATCCTATCTCAGCTTGATGATATTAGTTATTTATTTGCAACCCTTAGTATTTCTCGGAGCAATTTTTATGAATCATTATTACAGTCGGGAATGATGAAAAACAAGCAATTATTACTTCCGGTTTCATTCAATATACCCATGGTAATAATGCAAAAGAAAACTGATGAGTCTATAACAGAACCAGGTGTTGTACTTCAGCTTCCTGAATTAAAAAAATTATCAAATTCATCAACCGTAAACCAAAAAAATGAATATCTGGCTATGGGGTTTCACCCCTTATGGTCAGATGAAGCCTTAAATTATTTTATTAAAGCATTTGGTGTTAGCTTTACTGAAGAAAATGGTCTCCACTGGAATAATGCTAATTTTTCTTCCGCTCTATATTATTTACAAACATGGTTTGATGATTCCAGGATAACTTTCTCTAATATTATGGCATTTAAACAGAAATATGAACAAATACCAGCTGATATGCAGTTATCACTGAAAAAAACTAATGCCTGGGTTATTTCTTCTAAAAAATATCTTGCATTAGATGAATCTCGCCGCAGCAGCTTAATAACGTATTGGTTTGCTCATGATAACAAAATTCCAGTAGACAATAGTGCTGTCTTTTTAGGAATTTTGTCTAATGGAAAATCCAAAGAAGCAGCAGAAGTTTTTATAAAATGGTTTTATCAATTTGATACACAAAAAAAATTGCTAGAACAGCTTAGATTATATCGATTGGATGAAATTGATTTTGGTATTGCGAACGGTTTTTCTGCAATAGTTGACATTACAGAAAAAATATTTCCTCTTTATTATAAGGAACTACTTGGGAAAGCTCCTCCTAAGCAAATGATTGCCATGGTTAATGGTGTTTCTCAATCGTGGGATAGCTTTTTCTCAAAATATATAGTTCCGATTATATATGAATGGTTTACAGCAGAAGAACCATTCGATATCAATAGTCGCATTACGCAGGAATATATAAACTGGAAAAAATCAGTGCAGCCATAAGGAAAAGATGTGCTGTGCTAAAATCATGCTCCGTATGTAGTTGGGTTTTTTGTAAAAAAAATCAGCGCAGCCATAAGGAAAAGATGTGCTGATAATCCTGCAGAGAAGCGCAGTGAACTGCTTGTTGGCGTAATGCTGCACCACCAGGCGTCCCTTTAAGATACGCACACATATGCTTGCGAAATTCGACACATGCTTGTTTTTCTCCGTATAGTTCAACCATAAGCAGCAGGTGTTTTTGTGCTACGGCAATGACGTCATGGTTTGACGACCTATGGTTAGACACTTCATGGTTGAACACCTGGTACAGAGACTTGGAATCTAGAGAATTAGGCACCTGGAAATTAGACACCTGGAAATTCGACACCTGGTACGGAGAATTGTTTTCTGGAAGGCTAGTTTCTTGACTTTCAAGTTTGTCTATTGTTTTAAGGGTATCTGTTATTTCTTTAAAGAAAAAGGGACGCCCCATCATCCCGCGTGCAATCATTACGCCCTGCACAGGTTTCCCATGATTAGGATTTCCGAGCACTTCGATAACATCTTCGATTGTGAACATATCACCTGATGCAATTACTGGAACCGACACCTGGTACGCAAGCTTAAAAAATGCGCTACGATCTGCAATGCCACTGTAGCCCCGGGCACGGGTACGAGCATGTAGAGTAAGAGCATCAGCTCCAGCTTTCGTTACTGCTTCAGCAAAATTTAGGTAATTTATGGAATTTTCATCCCAGCCAAGCCGCATTTTAACGGTAACCGGTATCGGTACCGAGTCTTTTATTGCTTTGACAATATCTGCTGCTGTACCAGGTGTCCTCATGAGTGCTGAACCAGCACCCGTTTTTACTACTTTTGGCACAGGGCAGCCACAATTAATATCGATAATTGCAGGATGATAGTGTTCATAGACGTATCGAGCAGCAGCGGCCATGACCTGAGGATTTTTTCCAAAGAGCTGGATTGCATAGGTGGTTTCATTATCAAAACGTTTCAGGAGGATTTCTGTTTTTTCTGAGTTACGAACCAGTGCTTCCGAACTGATAAGCTCTGTAAATGAGAAATCTGCCCCTAGCTCAAGGCAAATAGAGCGGTATGCTGCATCAGAATAGCCTGCTACAGGCGCAATAAAGATGTTACCTGGTACCGTGAAAGTTCCAATTTGTACAGGATGATGCAGCATAGCTTTGTTTCAACGCGCAAATCAAATTTTATAGCTGTTCACTGAATGTTAGTCTGAAATGCCAAAAAACTTACAGGCATTTTGATAAACAGCTTCAGCAACTTCTTCATATGGTTTATCAATTAGTTCTGCAAGGGCTTCTACCGTTGAATGAATATATTCAGGTTTGTTCCTACGATTGCGATACTCAGCTGGTACCATGAACGGAGCCTCTGATTCTACAAGTATTCTATCAAGCGGCAAAACTTGAACGGTTTCATGGAGATTTCGTGCGTTTCGGTACGTGAGATTACCAGCAAACGAGAAATACAAGTTGAGGTCAAGAGCCTTTTTAGCATATTCAGCATTTTCAGAATAGCAGTGTAACACACCACCACGGGCAGGTAATCTATCTCGAAGCACATCGAGAACATCATTGCCGGCATCGCGATTATGAATGATGACTGGAAGGTTGTGATGAATTGCAATGTCAAGCTGGCTGATAAATAGTTCAACCTGACGATTTTTATCCCCGAATTTATGGAAATAATCCAGTCCAATTTCCCCAAGAGCAACAATATTGGGAAGTTTCAGTGCATTTTCAACCTTGAGTTGCCAATCTTTTGGGAGATTGTTTACTTCAGATGGAGAAATTCCTGCTGCAAAGCATACGTTGCTCTCAATTTTAAGGTTCTCATAGATAGTAAAAAAATCAATAATGCTATTGCTGATGCTTACAATGTGTTTAACATCTGCCTGTGCAGCACGCTGACATACAACATGTTGTTCAATCGGGTCATCAAATATAAGCCCGATATGGGCATGAGTATCAAAAAATCTCATATTTATCTTCCAAAAAGAGTGATGGTAGGCCTTTATAGGTTATTTTTAACATACCATGCTTTGTCGAAGGCGTCAAGACAAATTTTTTTCAAAATTGAACTGTTTTTCTAAAGTCCACTTTTTGCTTACCGATACAAGTAATGAGGAATACCCCTTAAGGGACGGTGCGCGCGGTTCTCTAAAGGGGAAATCCCTCATAGGTTTTAGGTGGTACTTACATTACCAGCCTTACAATAGAGAATTACATCGGCAAGGATGCCGGGCGGAATATATACCCGCTATGAGCTCAAGGAAAGGAGACAGGTATGATCATTAATCACAACCTGAGTGCAATGTTTGCAAATCGTTCATTGGGAGTTACTAACCTCAATGTAGACAAGAACATGGAGAAGTTATCTTCTGGTATGCGCATTAACCGCGCAGGAGATGATGCTTCCGGTCTTGCAGTGTCGGAAAAGATGCGGTCCCAGATTCGTGGTCTGCAGCGGGCTTCCAAAAATGCTCTTGATGGCATCTCGTTTATCCAGACTGCTGAGGGTTACCTCCAGTCAACACAAGATATCATTCAGCGCCTTCGAGAGCTTGCAGTCCAGGCTTCGAACGGTATCTATACAGCAGAAGATCGCATGCAGATCCAGGTCGAAGTATCACAGCTTGTTGATGAAATTGACCGTATTGCAAGCCATGCTCAGTTCAATGGTTTGAATATGCTTACAGGACGATTTGCACGTGAAACAGGCGAGAATGTCATTACCGGTTCAATGTGGTTCCATATTGGTGCCAATATGGATCAGCGTGAACGCGTGTACATTGGAACGATGACATCTAAAGCACTTGGTGTAAAGAATGTTGGAGATGATTCAATTCTTACACTTTCAAGTCCCGATAATGCAAACCGTTCAATTGGTGTTCTTGACGCAGCACTCAAAAAAGTAAACAAGCAGCGTGCAGACCTTGGTGCTTACCAGAACAGGCTTGAACATGCTATTCGCGGTATCGATGTTGGTGCAGAGAACTTGCAGGCAGCAGAGAGTCGCATTCGTGATTCAGATATGGCAAGCGAAATGGTTGAGTTTACCAAGAACAGAATTCTTGCTCAGGCAGGCAATGCAATGCTCGCTCAAGCAAATCAAAAAACACAACAGGTTTTACAGTTACTACAGTAAAAACGTATCACCTACAAACCAAAAGGCGCTTTCGAGCGCCTTTTTTTATATTTTTACTGTTACCGCGGTTAGCAGGGCGTTTCTTGAGCTTCACTTATCACTTTTTCTTTAATGGACCGGGCTTTGTACCTCACATGCGCCCAGCACGTCTATATTGCAAGTGATTATGGTATATGGGTAGCTACACTATGTACCTCACATGCGTCCAGCACGTTTTTATCCTTTTGCTGCACCTACGTCTGGGAATTTCAAATGAGCCAGACGTCATTTTTCCATGAATGGACCCGGCTTTATGCTTCATGGGCAACCCTTGATTAGTGTCACGATTCTTATGCGTAAAACTATATCCAGAATATTTAGTAGTTATCTTTAATATTCGGCACTATATATGGTATTTTCTTCAAAAAATCAAATTAAGAAGTAATCAGAACAGCATTTTCACAATTTTCATGACACTAACTAACCCTTGTCATATTTTTTCTCATGGGCATGACATTTCATAAGCATCAATGGGCTTACATTTTATTACTTCATGTTCCCTTTACGTACCAGGTTACCCTATGCGTACCAAATCTATGCGTACCAGGAAACCAATATGTACCAGAGAAACCAATATGGAAACCAATATGTACCAAACCAATATGTACCAGGTGTTATTATAAGAAGTATCCATGATGGGAATATCTTTATGAACTAGGTTTAGCTTCATATAGTGGGAAGTTTTGATTTAGTCTTGAGGTATCACTTTGTGTGCCGGTATCTTTACGGGTATCTTTACGTACCAGGGGTATCTTTACGTACCAGGTGTCAATCTTAAGGTAATCTTAAGGTAGAGGGGTATCTTTACGTACCAGGTGTCAATCTTAAGGTAATCTTAAGGTAGTGCTAAATGTGTACCGGATGTTAAACGTGTAATTCGTTGCTTATACTTTAAAAATTACATATATTTTATTTGATCTTTTTGCGGAGCATGGTATGAAAAAAATTCTTAAAATTACCGGATTTGCTATTCTTAGCTTGTTAGTTCTGGGAACTTCTATTTTTTTTATTTGGGCGAAAAATCCAAGTATGGCACGTGAAGTTGCATTGAATTCACTCAAGTCGGATGACAAAGTTAATGTTGTCGAGACAAAACAATACATTACATTTGAAACAATTGAAAATAAATCAGAAATAGGTTTCATTTTTTATCCAGGCGGACATGTTGATTTTCGTTCTTATGCACCAATTTTACACAGGATTGCTGCAGAAGGCATTTTTGTTGTACTTGTTCGAGTAAAACTTGATCTTGCTTTTTTTGATGTCGATGCAGGTGCTCGATTTCTAGAGGAATATCCTCATATAAAAATCTGGACTACGGGTGGCACTCTCTAGGTGGTGTAGCCTCAGCCTGGTTTGCAGCAAAACATCCACAAATACGTGCAGTTGTGTTTTGGGCTTCATATCCGGCTGATGATAGACTCTTAGGAAGTGGGATTAAAATGTTATCAATCTATGGCACACAGGATGGAGGCCTTGATAACGGGAAAAAAATTGAAGAACACAAGCGTTATCAACCAGCTGATACGGTTTTTCACATCATCCAGGGAGGAAATCATGGACAGTTTGCTGATTATGGTTCTCAACCAGGAGATAAACCAGCGCTTATAAGCCAAGAAGAACAATTCATGGAAACAGCGCAAGCAACTGTTGATTTTCTGAAAAGTCTTCAGTAGGCATACAAATAAAAATAAATATATACAAATAAGAATAAATACATACAAATAAGAATAAATACTTATGACGCCGTGGTACCGTGATTTGTACGTACCTTGATTTATAAGTACCAGTACCATGATTTATAAGTACCAGGTGTTAAAATTATGCTCACTCAAACTATCTTTTGTTAAATTACTTGCCCCATATCTGAAAAAAATACCCTTGAATATGAATGATTGTCTGTTTAGTTGATTATTTATGCGCTTTTTATGTACCCGCTTTTTTGTACCAGGCGCTTTTTTGTACCAGGTGTTCTAACGGATGAGTATCTACAAAGATTTAATTGTAAAGATGTAAGTTTCATGTGTTATTAAAGGATAAAGCGCGAAAGTCAATCAAAAGTCAATCATTTCTCTGTACCAGGTGTAATGGATTCATATACGCGGCTGAGTCTAGCAATTAAAAATTGGAGCTTTGATACATGATATTTCAATAAATAGAATATTTTTTGTACCAGGTGTCTGAGAAGGTGTCTAAAAAGCTCTTACCAATGATGTTTTCAATCAAAATTTGATTTAATGATAAAAATTCTTATTTTCTGCATGCAATAACACATGTTCGCTTGTTAGATGTATTAAGAAAAAATAAAACTATTTTCAATAGACATGTGGAGGTAGAAAATGGGTCGGGTGAGGAGAGAGCTTATTGAGGGGGTTCCATATCATGTTACGGTTCGGATTAACAATAGGTTATTTTATTTTGATAATACTGAAGCAAAGCGAATGTTTATTGAAGTAATGAAAAAAGTGCAACTTATTTATAAATGTAAAATTGAGTGTTTTACAATTATGAATAACCATGTCCATTTGATTGTAAAACCTCGAAATGCCAAAGATTTACCAGGCATCATGCATCGTCTTTTAATGACTTTTGCAAAACGTTTTAATAAACGTTTTAAACAGAGTGGTCATGTTTGGGAAAGTAGATATTATTCAAGGCCACTTAGGACACTGGTGGATATTGAGAGTACGTTTCGTTATATTGCTAAAAATCCAGTTACAGCAAATTTGGTAAAAAGTCCAATTGATTGGTTCTGGAGCAGTATTGCTTTTTATGAACGAAAAATGAGTTTATTTATAAGTGATATCAGTATAGAAATGCGCAGGATTTATGAAAAGTATCATATATGTGGATATCAGTTTGATTGATTCCTGAAACAGTAACTTTGATTTTTAAGTATATAATCAAATCAGGAAATAAAAGATTTTTCAGTTTATTGATATAGTGTTGTAATTTGTAAACCAAATTTAGAACCAATTGCAATAATACGTTTATTTTGGTTACACTATATTCGTGTTAAGAGATCAAACTGATCATTTGCCAAATATTATCAGCGCTAGCAGAAGGACAGATATTCCAGCATTTTTTGCATCCTGGTTTGAGAAACGCCTTTCCGAGGGTTCTGTAATTGTCAGAAATCCTTATAATTTAAATCAGAAAAAACTGGTGAGCCTGAAAACAGATGATGTTTTTTGCTTTGTATTCTGGACAAAAAATCCTGCACCTTTACTTGATTTTTATAATCATATAATAAAATACCCACATTACTTTTTAATAACAATAACTGGATATGGAAACGATATCGAACCAAATGTGCCAAATAAAGAATTTATAATATCGGCGATAAAAAAAATATATAATTATGGCATAGGGAGCTACGCCATAGTATGGCGTTACGATCCAATTATTATTACTGATCATTTTTCATTTCAATGGCATTATCATAATTTTGAAACAATTGCCTCAGCTCTTAGTAGTTATGTCGATACATGTATCATCAGCTTTTTTGATATTTACAATCCAAAATTGAATGCATGGGATCCTCTGCAAAATATTCCTATGTGTGAGATAAATTCTTTTTCTGAAAATTTAGCAGCAATAGCAAAAAAATATGGTATTACTTTACAAACCTGTTCAGAACTTCTGGATTTAGATAACGTGGCGATTCAGCATGGCGCTTGTATTGATATCAACAGGATTGCTCTAGTAAGACTTCAGCAGGGATTTGAGAATAAAAATGAATCTGTGCACGAATCTATTAAATCTATGTACCAGGTGTGCAAATATGAGGTGTTCAGAAATGGCAGGGATAAAAAAAATGAGTCTCTGTACCAGGTGAAAAACGATTCTGTGTTATATGAAAAAATCAAAAAAGATAAAAACCAACGAAATAACTGTCTGTGTGTAAAGAGCATTGATATTGGAGCATATTATACATGCGGGCATGGGTGTAAGTATTGTTATGCAAAAGGAAAATTAAAACCTTTCCCGCAACATGAAGATAGTCCGTGTTTGGGTATCAATCAAAATCATACTATTTGCCATTGAAGAGTTCTTCCATGTGCAACTGGAAATGCTCCGTCTATACAATCTGGAACTTTCCAGGGTTTTTTTATCAATGTTATATATGAGTTTGAACTGCTTATTCCATACCAAGCGGTACCAGCTGTACTGGTAAAGTATTCTAGCATGTGAAGAGCATCATTTTCTTCAAAAACTTCAGCCAGTAGTGATAATCTTACCGGTGCTGTATAGGCTCCTGCAGGAACAGGAAATATATGTTTTTTTTCGAAGGGGTGGGGGGCACTATCGGAACCAAAGAAAAACTTCGGATTACCTGAAATTGCTGCACTAATGAGTGCTTTTCGGTCATGTTCCGTTTTTAAAATAGGCTTGCAGTATAGACTACTGTCGATTCCATCAGTTAAAAGATCATCAACTGTGTATCTTAGATGATGTGCTGTAATGGTACCAGCTACGCGGTCCGGCCATCCCAAAACTGCATCAACGGTACCAGCTGTCGAAAGATGTTCTATAACAATACGCAATTTCGGATACCGTTCCAGAATATATTCGATAGTGCTAAGAAAATCTCTTTCCTTCAAAAACTCAGGACTGGTAGGGGATTCTGCATGGATTGAGAGTATGCCCTGCGCCTGTTCCAGTGTCCGGAGTTCTTCTTTAATATCTGATGGATGAGTTGGTCCATCCTCAGCATTTGTTGTTGAACCTGAGGGATAGTATTTACCGATAAGCGCTCCCGCCCTGATGCAATCCAGTACAGCTCGCTCCCCCATACCTGGTACCAGCTTAAAAGCCATAAAAATCCTGCAATCAATAGCATGCTTGACGAGAATAGCTTGAATTGCGTTGTGGTATGCAGTAAGTCTTTCTGCAGTTGTTATGGGCGGTTTTGTATTAGGCATGACAAGGATATTTTCAAAATGTTTTGCTGTTTGTACTGTATATGCTTCAAGTTCATCTCCCTGTCGAAGATGGACATGGAAATCTGATGGTTGCTTTATGGTTAATTCAGTCATAGAAAGAAAACTCCATGAGTGAAACATCGTCATCAAACGTAGAATTTTTCATTCGAGAGCGAACAGCAGTAATAATTTCTCGTGCTCGCGATTCTTTACAAGGATTGAGGCAGCAAGAATTTGCTTCTTCTTTTAATATATCAATAAACTCGTTCCATTCTAGTAAGTTTTTATCATGTGTATGTACTTCATAGATGCCGTCACTAAAAAGAAAAAGCGTTGATCCTGATTCAATAACGATAGAATTTTCACTAAAATGAGCTTGTTCATCAACACCAATGATCACACCGTCTGTTGACAGTTCCTGATGGGTACTATCAGGTTTTACGAGAATAGCTGGAGGAGAACCTCCGGTAGCATACTGTAATGTTCGGGTACTGGCATTATAAACCCCATACCAGATTGTGAAAAACATATTGTTTTGTTCTTCAAGTCTAAAACTGCTATTGAGAGACGATAAGACGCTTGCAGGTTCTTTGAAATTTACGTTTCCCAATGCATGGCTGCGGAGAATGTTCATAATAGTAATTGACAATAAAGCAGCTTCGATACCATGCCCGGAAACATCTATTAAAAATAGCATAAAATTGTCAGTATCAATTGGTTGGTAATAAAAGCTATCACCGCCTAAACTGAGTGAAGGGATAAAGACCCAGTCTGCGCGAACATGTTTCCAGGTGCTGCGTCTTGGTAGAATAGAATGAACATAACTTGCTGCATCTCGAAGCTCTGCAGCGAGCTTTGCTTGTGTTTCCATGAGTTGTTTTAAAACTTTGTCACTCTGTTTTTTATATTCTTTTTTTTCAAGAATATTGTTGATGCGGGCTTTGAGTAGATTTTGGTCAAAATTTCTAGGCATGAAATCATCGGCACCCAGTTCAATGCTTCCTGCAATTACTTCCGGATCTTCCAAAGACGAAATGACAATCACCGCAATATCTCTCAGGTGCTCATCAGTTTTTAAAAACTCGAGCAATTGCAGCCCGTTCATCGATCCAGGGAGCATCAAATCGAGTAATATTATGTCAAATGGAGCTTTTTTCAGAATATTTAAGGCATCTGATGCATTTTGGGCCTGACACGTTATGTGGCCCTGTCGTTCCAGGTGTTGTGATAACAGTTCCAGGTTAATGGGGTCGTCATCAATGATAAGAAATCTGCCATGGTGAGTTTCTTTTTTAGCTGCTTTAGGAATAAAAAATTTTGAAGGAGCAGCAACTGTACTGCCTGAAACAAGATTTTGACTCAGAGTAGTAGTTAACTCATATAATCTGTTTGCAGAGTCAAGAATGCGTTGGGTATCGTCTTGTATTTCCGGATAGAGAAAGCTTTTTGTCCGTACCAGCTGTGCAGCTTTAAGCAGACTAAAAAAAACACCATTGATAGTTTCCACAGCGTACTGGATTTTATTACTGTCTGCATTTGATTCAACCAGTGCATAGAATGCAAAATAGTGTTCTTTGAGCCTGGTACCAGCTGTGTACAATTCTTTAACAATGGACTGCAGGGGTGTAGCTTCTTCAGGTAGTTCCTGTTCTATAATACTAATGTAACCAAGAATATGATTTAGAAAGGTCTGAGAGTCATGTCTGAATTTGGTGGTTGAATCGATATTCATGAGTATAGTTAGCTTTTTTCAGCATTTGCTTCTGCATATTTTTTAAACTCTTCTTCGGTCATTTTATCTGCATACATGGGGTACAACGCTTCAACTAGTTCTTCTAGTGTAGGAAATTTTGCCCCATCAAGTTTATAAGCCATGATCGTAGCTCCTTAATGTGTATTACAGCATGGATATGATATCACTATAAATACTACTCAATGTTTTGAGTTTTTGCAAGATTATTGTTATAAATCACTTGACTATTTATGGTATTCATATAAAACTTTATGGTATGAGTGACTATCTGGATCCTAATAATGAAGAGCTTCTCAAAGACTTTTTTGCAGAGGCTGATGCGCAGGTACAGGTTCTTGAACAGAACATTCTGGTACTGGAAAACGATCCTTCAAACAAAGACGCTATTGATGAGATTTTTAGAGCAGCCCATACTCTCAAAGGTGGATCTGCTACTGTTGCTATGAATGAACTTGCTTTATTTACTCATGTTGTTGAGGATCTGTTAGATGCAATCCGTTCTGATAAGGTAAAAGTATCCGAAGCAATAATTGATGCACTGCTTCGCGGTATCGATATTATCAAGGAAATGCTTGATTCCAGAAAAGAGGGAAAAGTTTATACAAAGAATATTGATGCAGATAAAGAATTGCTGGCGTCGTTTATAGGATTAAAGCCTGCACAACCGAAAACTCAACCTGCTAAACCTGTGGATCAAGCAGTTCAAAAACCTGTACAAAAACAACAGGCTGTATCAGCGGTCAATCTTGAAGGTATTACTGAATATGAAATTTTGGAGATTCGAGAAGCTGCAGGAACAGATAGAAAGGTTTTTGCTGTTGAAATTACCTTTGATGAAAATAATGTTATGAATACTGTCAGTGCAATTCATGCGTTTGCAGCACTGCGCGATGTGGGTACAATTCTTAAAACAATTCCAGATTTTGAAAAACTGTATGAAGATACCTTTCATCCTGTTGTAACATATTTTATTGCTTCTTCTAAATCACTTGATGAAGTTAAGAAAAAGGCTATTATTCCTGATGTTACTAAAGAACTTGTAGTATACAGTTTAACACAGGAAGGAAATTTTATAATCGAGTTTACAACGAAAGAATCGTCAGCTCCGTTACCGCAAGAACCTGAAACAATCTCCAAAATTGCAGCAGAGGCTTTTGGTGAGGAGGAGCATATTACTCAAGCAACGAGTGCAGCTTCGGCTTCAATGGCTAATAAAGCAAATGCTACGCCAACTCCTGTGCTAAAACCTGCAGAATCACAACCAGAAACTTCGGTACCACAAGCTCAGAATGAAGAAGAAATTCAATCTGTCCTAGCTGAAGAAAATGCAGGTACTGAAACAAAAAAAACAGCACAACAGGCTGGTTCTGTTTTGCGTGTTGATTCACGACGCATCGATAATCTACTCAATCTGGTATCAGAAGCAGTTATCAATAAGGCAACATTTAATCAGATAAGTAACCAATTTGGTGAATTGCAAAACAAATTTTCTTCGGTTCAGCTTAAATTCCGTGAAATGCTTAAGAGTATGTTTGATACACTTCCAGATTATTTTCAGCGTATTCAGTCCGGGGAACAGATTAAAGATATAAAAAAAGAGCTTAATGATAAATACCTTCCGCTTTTTAACATGTTTGATGCGCTTGAGTCAGATTTCAAAAATAATATTGCTAAATTCCGTTCAACAGCACAAAATCTCGGAAGAATTACAGGCGATCTCCAGGAAGGCGTTATGAGAATCAGAATGGTCCCCATAAGCCAGATTTTCAGCCGATTCCCGAGACTCGTTCGTGATTTATCAAAAACTCTCAATAAAAAAGTTAACCTTGTTATTGAAGGTGAAGATACTGAACTCGACAAATCAGTAATAGAAGATTTACTTGATCCACTTATGCATTCGGTGAGAAATTCTCTGGATCATGGTATCGAAAGTCCTGAAGAACGCCTGCGAGCAGGGAAGCCGGAACAAGGTATTGTTATGCTCAAGGCTTCAAATGAAGGCAATATGATAATTATTGAAATTGCTGATGATGGTGCCGGTATTGATGTTGAAAAAGTAAGAAAACGTGCAGTGGAGCGTGGACTCATTCATCCTAACAAAATTCTTACAGAACTGGAAGCGTATAATCTAATCTTTGAACCAGGGTTTTCGACAGCAGAAAAAATCACCAACATTTCTGGCCGAGGAGTAGGTCTCGATGTGGTAAAGCGGCAAATAGAAAAACTAAACGGTTCGGTTACAGTAACCAGTCAGCGTGGTAAGGGAACCCGGTTTATTATCAAATTGCCACTTACACTGGCAATTATTCAGGGTCTTTTAGTTAAAGTGGGAAAAGAAATCTATTCGATTCCGATTACATCGGTAATAGAAAGCCATCGCATTAAACCAAGTGATATTAAATTTATTGATAACTATGAAGTGTTTAATGTCCGTAATGATGTTGTGTCACTGCTCAGACTAAACCGCTTGTTCAGAATACCAACAAATGAACAGAGCGAATACTGTTTTGTTGTAATTGTTGGAACAAATGAAAAGCGAGTGGGTTTAATGGTTGATTCTCTCATTGGCGAAGAGGATGTTGTAATTAAACCGCTCAGGGATTCCTTTACGAATTCTCCGGGTATTGCAGGGGCATCGATACTCGGTGATGGTTCGGTATGTCTTATTATTGATGTCAGTCAGCTCTTAGAGTTGGGACAGAAAAAAGAACTCGAAGAGCGTCAGCGCATGGAAATGACCATACGATAGTGGATGTAAACCTTTTATTATGGGGGTCAGCATGAGTCCGGAAAAAACTGAAGGACAGCAAAAAGTAAATGAAAGTGTGGAACAAAAGAAAGAGCACACTGAGAAAATAGATTTTAAAATGGTCACCTTTGCTCTTGCAGGTAAAGAATATGGAATTGATATTATGAATGTTAAAGAAATCGCAAGGGCAAGTAAATTTACATATGTTCCCAACGCAGCTCCATTTGTACGTGGCGTGTATAACCTTCGCGGTGACATTATTTCTATTATCGATTTGAGAACTATGTTTCATCTTCCTGCTGAAAGAAAAGGAGAAGACATACTTGAAAGTTTGATTATCTTAAAAGTTGACGACAATGTTTTTGGTGTAATTGTTGATAGCATCGATAAAGTAATTGGTGTATCTTCTGCCAATATTCAACCGCCACACCCAATCTTTGGTGATATAAATGTAAAATATATCAAAGGTATAATCGAAAATAATGGCAAACTGTATATAATTCTTAACATTGAAAAACTTTTTACAAAAGAAGAAGAAATAAAATCAGAAAAGAATATTGCTCCTGTAGCACTATCAGAACAAGCTCTTGAAAAAGAACAAAGTAATTATGTAATTAATGAAAGCAATACAACGGATCTTGTTGCGAATTTTATTAAGGAAACATTATACACATACAAACATTTTGCAGTAACACCTGTTAATGAAACCTGGTTTAATGCACGCTATGAAGAATGGAAAAGCATCAAAAAAAATCAGGATTTACAGTTAAAAGAAGCATCCGAAGCAGATGAGTTTTTATCAACATTTTTCTCGCCATACACTTCAGCATTGTGGGCTGATGAATATGCTCAAGCTGTTATTAACGCACTGCCGGATCTAAATCAAAAAATTATCAATGTATGGAATCCTGGCTGTGGTAAAGGATATGAAACCTATTCATTCGCGTGTGTGTTAAAAAAGCGATATCCTGATGCTCGAATAAAGA
The DNA here is from genome assembly GCA_029547205.1 of Spirochaetota bacterium. Taxonomy (GTDB): domain Bacteria; phylum Spirochaetota; class Spirochaetia; order Treponematales; family UBA12059; genus JAKPPT01. The sequence goes on along the minus strand of JAKPPT010000070.1, from coordinate 32,440 downwards.
TTTGGGCAAATGATTCTGATTTGCTTGCTATTTCTATGGCTCCTAACATGATATTCATGGTTGATGATGTACCTGAAATCTATAAAGAGTTTATGATAAAAGGGAAAAATGGCTGGACATTTGTTCAGTCAATACGAGATTCAATTTTCTTTGAATTTCATGATGTGCTTAATTCAAATCCTCTGCCTCCTCTGGATATGATTATTGCACGAGATACTGTTTCTTTTTTGTCTCCGGTGGAGCAGAAGCGTTTGCTCGTAGATTTTGGTGAAAGAACAAAGCGACAGGCTTTCTTAATGTTAGGTTTGCATGAACGAATGCCGCTCGATGGTTGGAAAGAAATGACAACGCATCAAGTTGTGCTTTATGCTAAATCAGAGTAGTTGTATTACAACTACACTTTATGATATAGGGAGTGATTATGAGAGTTGAATATATTAATCCTTTTGTTGAGAGTGCCTTCAATGTGATGAAGGAAGTCTTGCAAACTAATGTACGTCGTGGGGAATTATACCTTAAATCAACATCTATGCCGGTTATGGGTGTTGCTGCGATTGTTGGTCTTGCAGGAGACGTGGAAGGGCGGGTTCTGTTTGATATGGAAAAAAACACAGCACTTGCAATTGCATCGGTGATGAATGGTGAAGAGCTTACTGCAATGGATGACCTGGTAAAAGCCACCATTACTGAACTTGCAAATATGATTACTGCTCAAGCAGTAACGAAATTACATGAGCTGGGTTTCCGTTTTGATCTAACACCACCTGCAATTTTTACTGGCGACAATATGGAAATTAGTAATCATGAAGTAGAAGCTCTCATTGTTCCAATGGAAACACCGTATGGAAAAGTAGAAATTAACGTAGCAATCCGCGAGCGCGGTTAGCAGAGGAGAGATTGATGAAAACAAAGGATGAATTTCCTGCCATCAATGATAGAAAGCCTGATGGAATAAAACCTGACGGAACTCCTTACCGGATCATGGTAGTTGATGATTCTATGTTTGTAGCTAAACAGATTACCCAGATATTAACATCAGAAGGATATAATGTTGTTGCACAGGCTGCTGATGGGCTCCAAGCTGTAGAAAAATATAAAGAGTTGTATCCCAATATTGATCTTGTAACTATGGATATTACAATGCCTAACATGGACGGGCTAACTGCACTACAAAAAATTATTGAATTCGACAAAAATGCTAAGGTTGTGATGATTAGTGCACTGGGAAAACAGGATCTGGTAAAACAATGTCTGTTAGCCGGTGCGAAGAACTATATAGTTAAACCGCTCGACCGAAAAAAAGTTCTTGAGCGAATTCTTTATGTGTTGAACAAATAAGATGAGGATAGCCGATAAATTAGCCGATGAACTGCAAGAGTGGTACGACACGTGCAAAGATATTGGTATACGAGAATACGATAAACTACGAATAATCTGGCTGCGCAATCTATCAGGCTCAGTAAAAGGGCTTGCCGATGATTTTTTTAGAGAGTTTCTGAGCCGTTGTACTCGTAATAATGATGTGCAGGCTGCTTTACGCTGGCTGATAGTAATCGGTTCTATTTTATTGCAAGACTACAATAACGGAGCACTCACGCATGAAGATTGGGTTCAGATCCGAGAAATTGTAAATTCAAGTGCAGATACCATGTCACTTGATGAACTAACATACATCATGCAGCTTGTTGTCGAACATGGAGCTCTGAACTGATTGCACCTGTCCAATTTAAATCAAACAAGAATAGCATTGCACAATACTTGTTTATATTTGTCATAATTTAGACGCTCCAATTGCGGCACCATTTCGACACCTGGTACCGAAATATTTTCGACACCCGCTCCAATTGCGGCACCATTTCGACACCTGGTACCGAAATATTTTCGACACCTGGTACCGAAATATTTTCTGGAGTACCATTTCGACACCTGGTACCGAAATATTTTCAACACCCGGTACCACCAGGAGGGTGGCACCTCGAAGTACTAAAACACCTGGTACCAAAGCATTAAGATACCCGGAGGATGACACCTGGTACCGTCGGGATGGTGCTAATCCAACACCTGGTACCGAACTGGTGAATATCTTGATAGTGAAGAGGAAACAAAATCGACATGGCAGAAAAACAACATGAAACTATAGGTAATCGATGGTATAGTGATGAGTCATTCTGGATAACATATACGCCATATCTGTTTGATGAGAAACGCTGGGCAGAAGCAGAAAGCGCAGCTGGTATGATAGTCGACTTCGTGCGTTCACACCAGAGTGAAACTGAAACAACTATGGAAAAGTATTCAGTGCTCGATGCTTGCTGTGGTCCTGGTAGGTTTGCTCTGGAATTTGCTCGTAAAGGTCATGCTGTTACTGCAATCGATATTGTTCAGCCTTTTATTGATGCACTTAAGGAGACAGCTGATATAGAAAAACTGGCTATTTCTGCTTTTTGTTCTGATATACTTGCTTTTGATGCAGAAAACACATTTGATATTGCACTCAATCTCTATACGAGTTTCGGGTATTTCCCTTCGGAACAGGATGACATAAAGCTGCTCGCTAGCATGTACAGAGCACTTAAACCAGGTGGATGGTTTTTTCTTGAAGTGCTGAGTAAAGAACTTTGTGCAAAATATTTTACCGATGGTGAATGGTTTGAAAAAGATGGTGCTCTAGTTTGTACACAGTTTACTGTTGATGATGGCTGGAACTATCTGAATAATCGATGGATTGTCTGTAAGGACGGACACACTACAGATACCACCTGGAAGCTCAGGTTATACTCGTTTAGTGATCTACAGCGAATATTACGAGAAATCGGTTTTATGGAAGTACAAAGCTATGGTTCTTTTACATTTACACCATATAACCATACGGCTCAAACGCTACTTGTTGCAGCTCGCAAGTAGTTTGTTGTGCTAAAACTGTATTAGTAACAACTGCTTTGACAAGAAACAGTAATTGCAAAATTCATAAAAATGGCCGATAATACATAAAGGGTATGTCATGCTCCTGCCGTTATTAATTTAGTAAAAGTATGTTGTTAAAGTGACGTGAGCAATCGACAAATCAGTAACTTTTAACACGGTAAGGTGGTATTAGAATGGCTTATATTGGTGTTAAACTGGCAAATGGGGAGTTTTATCCGATTTTTGAAGAAACAACTCCTGCAAAAAAGAAACTCGTTGTAACGACAGTCAATGACAACCAGCCTAATGTGCAAATTGATCTCTATAGAGGAGAACCAGGTTTTCCTGTTGATGATACCAGTTATATTGGTTCTCTGCTCGTTAATGATATAGCACGTGCTCCTAAAGGTGTTCCCGATATCGAGCTAGATGTAACCTTAAAAGATGATATGACGCTTGAAGCGTTTGCACAGGATAAAGTATCAGGAGGGCAGTCTAAATTTTCTATTACTTTGACTGAACTTCCAACAGAACACATACATGAAGTACCACAGTTTGATATTCAAGAAACCGAAACGCTCATCGATGACTCATTACTTGATAGTGAAAATCAAAATGTACAAGCATCACTTGATGAATTGGAAATTGAAGAACCAATTACTATTGATCAGTCTGAACTAGATGCTCTCGAAATGGAACTTGCTGAACCAGAAGCTGAACCAAAAGTCGAACCAGAAGTAGTATCAGGTGAACTAGCAGCGGAATCAGATCTAAAGGGTTTTGCTGAATCAGAAACGCTCAGTCTGGATGAACTCACTAATATAGAAAATAGTAGCGTGTTTCCACAAGAAGAACAGACAATACAGCTGTCGGATGAGTTCACTCCTTTTGAAGAGATTTCAGAGTCAGAAGAAGAATTGCCTGCATCAGAAATTGAGGACAATGCAGAGTTCAATCTGGGTGAGGAATTGACACTCGAAGTTCCTCAATCAGAAGAAAGTCAAACAATGGAACAAAAAACCGCATCGATACTTGAGGAGTCTGAAGAAACGTCATATTTAGGTCCAGATACGATAAGTTTTGATGTTGAACTCCCCAAAGCAGATTTAGAAGAACCAGGTGATGAAGAAATAGAAGAAATTTCTACTGAAACTGCAGATACAATACCATCAGAATTAGAATTTGAACTGCAGGAAGCTCAAGAATCAACAGAAAATTTTTCATCATCGGAATTAGCCCTGGAAACTGAACCGTTAGGGCTGGAAGAAGAAACCGTTTTTTCAGTTGAAGAGCCACGTGCTACTGACGTATCCAAAAAAGAAATGCGTCAGGATCGTAAGCAGGCACAAAAAATTGTTGAGGAATCTGACAGAAATGAAAAAAAGCCCTGTGCGCCACTGTGGTGTAAGATTCTTGTTCCGCTTGCAATTATTTTATTAGCTACAGTCATTGTACTGTTAATAGGACGATGTTCTGCTGCTCAACGTGATGCAGGTGTTGCACAATCTTCAAAACCAGTTTTGGAACAACCACTGGTGAAACCTGATACAACTCAAAAACAAGAATCTGAATCCTCTGGTGAAACCGCAAATCAGGGAAGTGCTGCAACAACAGCGGAAACCGGAACAACTGCTTCTGGAACCAGTTCAGGGCAGGGAGAAACCAGTACGGTACCAGGTGTTCAGCAAGGGCAGCAAACTGGTCAACAGACAGGTCAGACTAGTGCCCCCGCGCAGGTTCAACCAGCACAGACAACACAACAGACTAAGCCGAGCACTTCAACAAAACCCCCAAAACCAGCTCCAGGTTCTAAAACTCCTGGTGTTTGGTATAAAATACGGTGGGGAGACACCCTCTGGGATCTCTCAATAGCTTTTTATAGAACACCATGGAAATATATGAAAATATATAATGCGAACAGGAAATTGATAAAGCATCCTGACAAAATCATTTCAGGTACATGGATTTATGTCCCCAAATGATGCCAGGAGGATTCTATCAGGAAAAGACGTATAATAATTACTACGCTGGTACTGGCCATATTTGTTAGCTGTCTGGCAGCTGATACAATAACTGTACAAACAGTTAATATAGAAGAACCACTGGAATATGCTTCGAAAGTGGCTCTATCAGCAGCAAATTACTCAAATATCAATTTACTCAAACCTCTAGCTCGATTAGGCGATGGAATTTACTTATTTGTTGCGCTCAAAGCTCTGGATTCGGGTGATATAGATACGGCTGTGCTCTGTTTAGAAGCAGGTTTGCAGTTTGAAACAAATATTTTGTATATACGACGAATACGAAGTCTGCTTGTTGAACTTTACTATGCACGAAATAACGTACAGGAAATACTTACAGTAACAAATATACAAGAAAATGTGGATCCACGAAATACGCTAACTCATACTGAAAAACTATTCAGGGCAAGAGCATTGCGGGATTTATATCTGTTTGCAGAATCGTATAAGCTGTGGACAGAAATTAAAAAAAACAAACCATCAAATATATCATCGTATGAAATAGAGGAAGCATTACTGGAAGCTCTCGCAGGTATTGATGCAGATATAAACAAAAATGCAATTCAGGAAACTTTAGAATACCTGCTCGATGCGCCTCGGAGCACTGCATTAACACAGGCTCTGGAACGATTGTTAGTATTTACAGGATTTACTCCTGCACCGCTAGTATCACAACAAATACTCCTCCGAGTTTATGTCGGTCGGCTCGATTATGGAACTGCTGTTACCTTATTTAAAAATTATGCACTCACTTTAGAGCAGGGAACCATAAAAAGACCCGAAACTGAACAAAAAGATGAATCATTGGTACCAGGTGTCAATGTGGAGCCTTCACTACAAAGTCTAAAAACACTATTTGAGCAATTTACCTATAGCACCCAGGCTGATCTATGCCGGGCTTATCAATATAGTGATCCCGATGCAGGGTTAAGGCTTTTTGCAATGCTGTACGAGCAGTCGGAGCGTAAGCAGGTACGATTTCTTGCAGCATATTATTCAGGGCTTATTACAAGAGATAAAAAAGATATTTCTGGTGCAATTTCCTGGTTCGCAAAAGCTGAACAGCTGATCTTTAGTCAGGATACAGAAAATCAAGCGGTGTGGTATCAGATAGATTTGCTGATTGATAGGGACCCCGGGAAAGCACTATCAAAATTGACATCAATAATTAAACGAACCAACAAGCCTGATTATTTTGCTGATGTGCTGGAACGATTAAGTAGAAAGGCATTGATTGAAAAAAATGGGGCTTTTCTAACCAGTCTTGATTCGGTTGTATTTTTATATGGTGCGGGTGCAATGAAAGCACGGATGGCGTATATTGCCTCACGAGCTGCACAGATAGGCATCATCACACAAAAACATCTCGATACGGTTGCTGAAAAAACTACTATAAAAAATTTTATCGAACAACGGCTAAATTGGGTTAGAACACAAAATAGCGAACTCTGGTTTAAAATGCTCGCTGCTTACAGAACTGATGCAGCTTTGCTCCCTGAATCATGGAAAACCAATGAAGATGAACAATGGTCAACACCTGGTACCAATTATACAGTGTTCTCAGTAATAGAAGAATCTGAGAATAAGGCTCTCAATCTAACAATTGGTTCGGCTGACGATTATCAATTTGCAATATTTTTTTCAAAGCTGCTCTATTGGGGCATGGGTGCTCGTCTGTTTGTTGAGCTTGATAATTATCCATTTCAGGAAGTAAAATCGATTAAAAATTTACGAGCGCTTGCTGATTATCTGTATCGAAAAGGTGAGTATAATTTAGCAATTAGAGTAATCACAGAGTTGTTACGGCGCAGTGATTACTTTATGCTCGATTTTGACCGTAAAATTTATTGGCCACTAGCTTATGATGAGGTAATGCAAAAAGCACTTGCACCACGAAATCTAAATAAATGGATTTACTATGCACTCGTACGCTCAGAAAGTTTGTTTAAACCTGATGCAGTTTCAAAATCAGGTGCGATAGGCTTAGGTCAATTTATGCCTGCCACTGCTCAGGATGTAGCAAATCGCCTGAAAATTGAACAGTTTGATTTAACAAATCCCGAAGATAATTTGTTTATGTCAGCATTTTATTTTCAGGGACTCATAAATCAGTTTAATGGTCAGGTCCTGCCAGCTGTATGGGCATATAATGCTGGTCCTGGTAGGTATACACAATGGAAAAAAGAGTTTGGATTCCTTCCGTTTGATCTTTTTATGGAAGCAATTCCTTTTTCAGAGACTCGCCAGTATGGAAAAAATATTGGCCGTGCAGCTGTGCTCTATGCCGGTATTCATGAAAAATCTGACGGGAGAGCACTATTGGCTTATTACCTCGGTGAAAAAGGCCAGCCCTAGGGTTATTGAACCTGGGCTCAGTACCAGGGGCTCAGTACCAGGTATCGAGTAAGATTTCTGTACCAGGTGTTGAGATCGGAGTTTGGTACCAGGTGTCAAATAACGAGGAATTTCATCATGCTGCAATCGAAATTACGGTACCAGGTGTGATTCCAAGTGGTTGCGGGTATGCAGTTGAGCTTTGTACGATCGCTTGATGTAATTGTTTGCTAAATTGCTCGATAAGGGCATTGATGCGTTTGTCATCAAGTGTTTCTGGCCGAATGTCAGCATTGACTGGTTTTTTCATGCTTTGCAGGTGCTCAATGATGGTGTTGAGAATACTGAGCTTATCTACTCCGTATACAGTTACGCTATCTGCGCTGAATCCACTGACATGCTTAAACTGCGCATAGATAGCTTGAGCTGGCTGTACAGGCAGTGCAATTCGATCAGAGAGGGTGTGAGTATAGGCATAGGCCAGTGGAACATGACTTGAGACTTTTACTGTTTCCATAACCTTCTGCCTCCTTCCCTGATTTATTTATCGGAGTGCATAATTAGAATATTAGAAAAATTTGAAGAGTAGTGAGTTAATTATTTTAGAATCTGCAATAGGGGGCTATAGGGGGCATACTACTTTGGTTCAACTTTACTGTTACGAAGCTTAATAATTTTGCATTACTGCTACTTCATCAGTTTTATTGATGCTTTATAGAGTCTATCATTAATTGCCAGACCCAGACCGTTTTTTGGAAGTGGTTCCGTCCAGATACTGGTGTATGGGCCAGCTTCAAGCTCATGTAGAAGTGAAAAAAGTCTAACAGCTGCATTGATGTCTGAACGTTCTGGTGATAGATCAATTACTGCTTCAAACAGACCGATATCCTGTACCTCCAGCGTACGTGCTGATCCAAATGTCAGTGCAATTTTGTAATGAGAGATAGTTTTCTGTTCGCTGCCCAAATGTTTTGCATGTTTATCAGTTTGACACATGGTACCAGGTGTTTTCTCAGATTCATTTGGATGATAGGAAATATTTTGCAATGCGGCATCGATCTGTTGTAACCATGTTTTAATTTCGATTCGATTTGTCAAACCGTTATCATTTAAAAAAATAAGCGGTTTTTGCGGTGCGTAATGGCTGAGAAGCTGACCGGGTGCTGTGGGAAGTTCAAAAGATTTATGTTCGTGGATGTTGAGTTTTGGAATAATCTTTTTTATTGCTTCGATGGGCAGTGCTCCAGGTCTCAGAATTGTAGGGATCTCTGAAGCAAGATCAAGAATGGTGCTTTCAACTCCAATGGAAGTTTGACCTCCATCTACGATAAAATCGATCCGGTTGCCAAGTTGTTCGGCGACATGCTGAGCACTTGTAGGTGAAAGGCGCCCAAACAGATTGGCACTGGGTGCTGCTACCGGAACACCAGCGCATGCAATAATTTCCCGGGTAAGTGTGAGTGCCGGGCATCGAACAGCAACAGTGTCGAGTCCACTCGTGATTAAATCGGAAATAGAGGATTTCCTGGGGAGAATCAGTGTTAATGGGCCAGGCCAGAAAGCATCGATAAGCTGTTCGAGATAACGCAAGTTTTCAGATGATAAGCAATTTGAACCAATTTCGGTACCAGGTGTCAATGATACTGTACCAGGTGTTGAATCAGAATCAATTGCAGCTATTAAGGGAAGATCTTCGGGTTTGGCAATGTGAACAATAAGAGGATCAAAACTGGGTCTTTCTTTTGCCTTAAAAATACCAGCTATTGCTGATTCATTCCAGATATTACCTGCAAGTCCATATACTGTTTCGGTAGGGATAGCCACCAGCTTACCATTGCGTAAAGCTTCACCTGCAATTTCGATATCTTGAGGGTTGTTCTTAAGTATCATCATAGTTAATGAGAGAGTATCATATAAATATAAAATCAAAAAGGTCTATCAAGATGCACGAGCACGAAACATAATGGCAGACGGTACCAGGTGTTATGAGAAATACGCGCAGGGTGTTATGAGAAATACGCGCAGGGTGGCTCGATAAGAAACGCAGCATGAATTCATCTGAGAACTATTCTGTACCAGGCAACTATTCTGTACCAGGTGTCGTTTCAGAGTATCGATACTGATAGCCAGATGGTTGGTAGCAAGTTTCTGGAAGGTTTACGGTACCAGGTGTCGTCGTTGTAGCCTATCGATACTGAGCGCGGTTGGCTTTGGATAGTTTCTGGAAGGTTTACGGTACCAGGTGTCGTCGTTGTAGCCTATCGATACTGAGCGCGGTTGGCTTGTGGATAGTTTCTGGGAATTACAAGGGTTTACGGTACCAGGTGTCGTTATTAGGGGTGGGGTTTTATAAGAGTGTATACAGAATGTATCGCAAAGGGCTACAGATGTAAAAAGTAAATCAGTAGATGCATTAACTAAAACGGTACCAGGTGTGAATGAATGTATGAATGTCGAGCGCCGAAGATTCCCGAGGTGAGAATGGTTGTATGAATGGTCAGGCTCGGGGGATTCCCGCGGCGTGAATGACGGGGTGTGTCGGGGATTCCCGCGGCGTAAATGTTAGGCGTCAAAAATTCCCTCGGCGTAAATGTCGTGCGCTGAAGATTTCCGAGACGATTTGAGAATGAAGAGTGCCGAGGATTCACGAGCTTTAATGATAGGGGGCCAGGGTTTTTTTAGAACTGTTGGAGATTTCTTTATTTTTTATTAAGTATTCCTCACGTGTTAATGATTGGTGGCCAGCAGCTCCTGAGAATTGATGGTTGGGAACTGAGTGTGATCGTTAATCATTGGTGGCCAGCAGCTCCTGAGAATTGATGGTTGGGAACTGAGTGTAGCTGGTAATCATAACAAAGGTGAGAAGTTGTAGACTTATAGATATTGCGTAATAGATGCTGGGATTTTGAAGTATCAATTATTTTGGGTTGCATTATTCCCTGTGTGTTGTTATGCTAACAGCGCAGCAATGAAAATCACATTTTTAGGTACTGGTACCAGCTTTGGTGTGCCAAGGCTGGGTTGTTCATGTAAAGTATGTACATCTCCTGATCCAAAAGACTTTCGCAATCGGTCGTCAGTTTTTATTATTGGAGATAATGGCGAACGGATACTCATCGATGCCGGTCCAGAATTTAGACTGCAAGCGCTTAAGGCTCACATTACCGGTCTCGATGCTGTGTGCATTACGCATGTACATGCTGATCATGTGCATGGCCTTGATGATGTGAGACCATTCACACGGGAAAAACCGCTTCCACTCTTTATCAGCAAGCATGAATATCGAGAGCTTATGCAAAAGTTTGATTATGTATTTAACTACCATCAGCAGGGAGGCGGCTTACCAAAACTTAAGCCAGAAATCATTACTGCGCCAGTTGCAGTAGGTACAGTGACAATAACACCGCTACCGGTACTGCATGGATTAAGACCGATACTGGGTTTTAGGCTTAACGATTTTGTTTACATTACCGACTGTTCAGAGATTCCAGAGTCAACGCAAGCGCTCTGCAGAGGAGCGAATGTTCTTGTGCTCGATGGTTTGAGGCATCGGCCGCATCCGACACATTTTACAATTGAGCAAGCGCTTTCAATTGCCAAAATTCTCAAGCCGGAACGTTGCTTTATCACGCATCTCTGTCATGATCTTTTGCACACCGAAATTGAAGCATTTTGTCAGGAGCAAAACCTACCATTTTACGCTGGTCCTGCCTATGATGGACTGGTAATAGAGATATAAATAATTGTCTGAAAATCTTTTTAACCATATGAGTGCGCTTAGAAAATTTCGTCTACACGGCTTTGCGAAAAAGTGGATAGTCAGTAGAATGATATTGACAAGTACTGAGCTATTTTGATACAACTACTCTCACAACGAGGGCGGTTAGCTCAGTTGGTTAGAGCACCAGCATGACACGCTGGGGGTCACTGGTTCGAGTCCAGTATCGCCCAAATCCTGCTCCCCATTGGGGTGCAGGATTTTTTTTTAATCTTACGTCCGGACAGAGAGTATGCCCCTCGCTTCATCATCCTTCAATCTAAGCCTTGTTTGCCTTTTGTACAGATGCAAGTGCTAATTCCGTTTCCTTTGCCATGCGAAGTGCATCTTTTCTTATAGTTTCAGGAAGTGCGTTCCAGTGAATTGATTTTGCGGTTACTACTTCTTTATGCCATGGCAGACTTGCCAGGACGGGAACACCAAGTCGCTTATCTGCGCTATCGCCGTGGTCGTCAAACAGGCTAATGATCTCGCCACACCTGGGGCACACTAAGCTCTTCATGTTTTCAACAACACCAAGCACCGGTGTATTGAGTAACCCTGCCATATTGATGGATTTTCTCACAATCATGGAAACATATTCCTGTGGCGTGGTTACGACAACTACACCCGATAGTGGGATTGTCTGAAATGCTGTGAGTGAAATATCGGAAGTGCCTGGGGGAAAGTCGATGATTAGATAATCGAGGCTGCCCCATTCCGCATCTCCCCAGAATTGTTCTATTGCTTTTCCGAGGAGCGGTCCTCTCCAGATGACGGGGCTGTCTTCAGCTTCATTGAACAGATTGATGGATAGTATGGCTATACCGTCTTCGTTGAGAATCGGGAAAAGCCGATTCCCGTCCGATTCTGCTTTCATAGTTTCAATACCCAAAAGCCTGGGGATGCTCGGACCGGTGATATCCGCGTCAAGAATGCCGACGTTTTTTCCATCATTAGCGAGGGCTTGAGCCAAAAGAACAGCTATTGTCGATTTTCCGACGCCACCTTTTCCACTTATGACCCCGATAACCTGCTTGATGTTTGGAAGATACTTCTTTTCTGGTAATTCCATACGTGCTCCTCAAGGTGAATGTGTCCTATCTGTTCATCAGGAACGATGTAGATAGGTAATTTGTGTCTTTGTTATGGACATATGCTCATAATAGCCAGTATGGGATTACACGTCAAGCTAACGTATTTAGGGTATGTCTGTTCTTTGACAGAAGTCATGAGTACAATACATGCAGTAGCTTGGGTTGAGCTTCTAGAAAGTAAATAAAGGAAATACAGGTAAAGGAAATAAAGGGACAGACCCTTACTTATTGTGTGAAATTACCGATAATGCGACTAAGGGCACAGCCTTCCCTGCAATACTGTTCTGGTTATCACTTATTGTGTAGCACTACAGAGAAAGTGACCGGTGGCACGGTTTCCCTTGAATCACTGACTATTTTTTTATTAATCCTTGATTTGTCTTACACTGGCAAGGCTCCTTGATATGTCTTCTCCGCAGCTCGATAAGCAGTGATTGTGTGGTTATATCCCTGCAAATTGGCCTCATCGCTCCTGTTAAATAATTATATCTTAACAGTGCTTTTTGTTTTCCGTGAGAAGTAGTTTTTCTAACGCTATCATTTTATATTACTGCATCAACCATTGCACAATCACTGATCAAGGTTTTTGAAATTTGTATGCTCTTTTGCAGCAGCCCCGAATACAATAAATGCAGCAACCTGTACCAGAACCGAGAAAACGACAAGTGGTATCGATCCCCACTTGTCATACAGTGCGCCGATAATTGCGCTGCCGATAAACCAGGATGCGCCGAACAAAGTATGGAAAAGACCAAAAGCCCTGCCGCGTTTTTCTTGAGGTACAATATCGCCGATAAACGCTTTAAGTATTGATTCCTGTGTGCCAACGCTGATACCCCAGACGACAGCACCGATTATGACACCCACAAATTTTGTGAGAAAGAGGAGCGGTGCAGTGAAAATCTCAACAAAGAAAAGTACCCAGAGCGTTTTGAGTCCGAGCCGATCATAGAGCAAACCGATAAATATTGCAGCAAATGCGTCTATAGCCATTGCCCCAGCGTAGAGGAGCGGAAGAGCGCTTTCAGGGAAGTTCCCCGATTTAGACAGATGGAGTCCCACGAGCGGAAAATCAGTAATACCCATTGCAAGCAGTGCTGCTGCAATGGTAATGAGCCAGTATAGCCGTGAAAAACCTGCAAAGGATACTTCCGGTGTTTTGCTGGGAATTTCAAATCGTTGTGGATGCGGGAACACAAATCGGGTGATGATTATGGTTATTACTGCAAGACCTGCTGGCACGAACAGGAGCAGGAGTCCTGTACGGTATCCTGCAAGATCGGTCTTATTCGGTCCGAGCATCAGTAATAATGAAAAAAGTGCAGGACCTAAGAAGGCTCCAATCTGATCCATAGCTTCGTGAAGTCCGAATCCAAATCCACTGCCGGTTTGTTTTGCAGCGAATGAAATGAGTGCATCATAAGCAGGTTTTTTGATAGCTTTGCCAAGCCGTTCAAAAAATAAAAATGCTACAGCCAGTTTCCATCCCGATACAAATGCCATTGAAGGCAGCGAACAGAGCTGGATAATAAAACCAATAAAAATAAAGAGCCAGTATTTTTTGGTTCTGTCGACGAGGGTACCGGAAATCAATCTAAATGCATATCCGATGAACTCACCAAGTCCAGCTGCAAGACCAAGTGCGAAAGCGCTTGTGCCAAGAATATTGAGGTACTGTCCTACGACGCTCCTTCCGCCTTCGTAGTTCATGTCTCCAAAAAGACTGATAATACCGGTCAAAATAAGAAAAAACATTGCAGTACTGCGGTTGTAAATTTTTTCTTTAACTCCGTTAGATCCATTCTGATTAGTTGAATTCATAAAAGCATCTCTCCTTTGCAGTGCAACTCAAACTAGATTAGGCCACCGCGTACCAGGTGTCAATATGGGGGGGGGTGGATTTGGGATTGGCACGCAGCCTGGCAGCTGAATACCAGGGGGCACTGCTTAGTGTCACAAAGCTTGTGAATAAAGTTATCACCACAATATTTAGTAGCCATATCGATAATCATCACAATATATTTGATAGTTTATGCAAAAATCAAATTAATAATGGACAAAATGAGCATTTTCACAATTTTCGTGATACTATTGAGTTACTACGTAGATTGAAATTCGCCTGCTGTGTACCAGGTGTCAATATGGGGGGGGGGGTGGATTTGGGATTGGAACGCGGCCCGGCTGCTGCATGTCAGGGGGCACCGCGAGGGAGGCCTACCGCGTAGCCTGAAATTTGCGTACCGCGTACCAGGTGTCAATATAGTCTCTTCATAAGGGGGCTGCAGTTCTGTGCAGCTAAATGGCAAAAGTGAGTTATGAGGATAGCGGTTCGGGCATTAAATCGATATGCTGCTATGCAGCTGCCACATGCTACTGCGTACCGGCCACCGTGTAGCCTGACCTTCGCGTATCGCGTACCAGGTGTCAATATGGGGGGGGTGGATTTGGGATTGGCACGTGGCTCGGCTGCTGCATGTCAGGGGGCACCGTGAGGGAGGCCTACCGCGTAGCCTGACATTTGCGTACCGCGTACCAGGTGTCAATATAGGGTTTGGATTTGGGATTGGCACGAGACCTGGCGGCCGAATACCAGGGGGCACCGCAAGGGATATCACCGCGTAGCCTGACATTTGCGTACCGCGTACCAGGTGTCTGAATAAGTGTCAGTAAGCTGGCCTTATGAGTTTACATTCTATGATGTGTATGATAGAGATAAATGACTTTGCTCTATAGCTGGTTTGATACTTTTTATACGAAGCAGCATGAAATAAAAAAATCGGGCAACCCGGACTTGAACCGGGGACCCCAAGTCCCCCAGACTTGTACGCTAACCACCTGCGCTATTGCCCGAAATCGAAATAAAATTTGTAGAAAAAATGTAGCACAGAGCCGGGAGTAATGTCAAGAAACAAGGGACGTGGGATTGAACTGCGAAGGGAGATGGTTATCCCAAAAGGCGCTACCTGAAGTTGATGAAATCAGGTAACATTAAAAGTGGAAAACAACCTAAGTAGCTGGCTGTGTTTGAATTTAATTAATATGAACTTTATCGTAACAGAAAAGACCCTGTACAGTATAGGGTTATGTCAGTGGAGTATGCTTTGAAGTATGGCATAAAGCCTACCGCACGTGAATTCAAGACTACAACCAAAACTGTGAAAAAGTGGGTAAAATGATTTAATGCAGAAAAGAATCCGGAGCTACAGAATAGTTGTCAGGAATTCTCTAGCTCCGTTCCGATTTATTCCAATACTATTTCACTTTCCTTGCTTTCCTGCACTATTCTTACAACTTGTTTACTGGTTTTTACTTCGGGTGTATATTCGCATACAGCACGGTAGATGTCATGCATCTGACCTCTTTTAATGAGAACTGCATCCCGGGTTTGTTTATATCCTGGCCAGGTTTTCTGTGATTCTGCTACAAAAAGATATTTAGGAAATTTATTATAATGCTTAGCTATTTCATATAATTTGCTTTTCCCTGCAAAACCAGTCCATAAACAGCCAAAGCCATGTTCCTGAATTACCATTACCTGTATGTTCCAGCCCAATTTTACCAATAAATTATATGTCCCAATAGCATCGGTTTTTAAATAGTAGAATTCGATTGTATCGTTAGCGCTCGTCAATACAATTTTTATTCCGTAGGATGGACATCGATTTGATTCCGGGCATTCCGGGTCCCAAAAATAATCCCAACTGTAAACACCAAAATATGGAGGGAATATTTCTTTGCATGATTCTATAGAATGATCTGGAAAATTTTCTTGAAGCAATACAACTGGGTTGACAACATAAAAATGGGGATCGTTATAACTAAGTAATTTATTTTTATCGATTTTCTTTTCGGCGATTTTGTACGGTTCCAAATTTTCTTCCGGAGGCTCTATATAATTATAAATATAATCAACGTGGATAAATTTTTTAATGCCATAATTGTGATAAAAATACCACATTGGACCGTAGTCCTGTCCTGATCCTGGATAAAAGAGAGCAGGTGATTGGTCGCTTGCACGATTTCTGATTTCCTCATCAGAAGGTCCAAAAAATGCCATGAACATTGATTTTTGCAATCTGTAGTTCTGTTTCATAGTTAACCTCCATTAAAAGTTATGGGAGAAAGCTGATAGCTTACTCCATGTTATAATTCCTTAGTTTTGATTCTTTGAGCAGCATGGTGATTATTGTGGTTTTATTACATTTGATGCCACCCATAACAGAAATATTCTTTGCTACCGTTTGAAAATCTGACGGATAGACAGGACCATTGTTTAATAGTGATAATAGATTTGATTGTGAAAATTTGATAGCAGGAAAATAAATTTTTAAGAGCGATAACACACCCTCTGTAGTTAATGCTAAAAATTCTATTTTTTGTTGGAACCTTCGAATAACAGCTTCGTCAAAGAGACTGTAATTATTAGTGGTAGCAATGAATATACTCTGATATTGGTCCATCTGAGAAAAAAATTCGTTTACTTTAGAAATTTCCCATGATTGATGCACATTTTTTCGCTTAAATAAAAAACTGTCTATTTCGTCGATGTGTAGTATAGTATCGTTTGGATTGTTTGCATGGAACATTTTAGCAATATTTTTTGCATTGGTAGTATTGCGTTTGAAAATAATTTTTTTAGTAAAATTTTTGTAAGCGTATGATTCTAACAAAAATGTGTTTACGCGCAGTTCACTTGAGTATTGTAATTCTGCAGCGTTTAGAGAATAAAAAAGTGTTTCGTTACAAGTATCGTTACTATAGAATCCATAATCTGGAGAATCTGTTTCGTTTGAGTTAAAATCGGTATTTATTGATAAGGCATCTGATGCATATGCCATAGGTTTCTTCCTTATTGGTTTTATTATGCGTTAGAAGAGAATAAATAGTAACACTTGCTGCTGTGAGACAGTTCCACGAATACAAATTTTGCCTATGTAAACAATGACTGCGTGATTGATGGTATTATTACAAACTGCTGAAAAATACGAATTGTGTTGATTGGATTGTTAAAAAGAATAGCATGTTAACCCCCTTTAGCTATAGTCCTGCATGCGCTATGCAGCAGGTTTGTCATAACTAACAGGCCCCGCAAGTAAGGAAATAAATCGGGCCTTTTGTATTGTATAAATATTATAACATATAATGGTTAACTTTGTCAAGTACTTTCTTATTGTCAGTTAAAATTAATTTATATTGCTATCTGTACGCTGCTAATATAATATCGTTATACTCATTTTCAAAATGTCATTACTTTATTATACTATTCAATATCATTATCATAAAATGTTACTAATACAGCAATCTTATTGTTGTATCTCTGTAATGATACAGTTTGTAATTGAAAAGACTACTTCCCCGTATTATATTTACAATAAGAAATTCAATGAAACATAGAACAGTAATAATAATGCTAATTTTCTCAATAGCGTTGTTACATGCTCAGAGCGTGATTTTTAATACGAGTGAATGGGAACCGTATACTACGGCAAAACCTGGTGGGAAAGCTGTTGTAACTGAGATTATCATGGCAGCATGTTCGGCAGGCAACATAGCGTTCGATTTAAGGTTTTTCCCCTGGGAACGTTGTGAGCAAAATGTTCAAAATGGCATGGCTTTTGCTGCGTTTCCTTATAGAATTACGGAAGAGCGATCGGTTAAATACTATTTTCCCGATGTACTCATAACGTCTCGCGGTGGAATTTTTTATTGGGAAGGTAGAGGAAGCGATATAGATTGGCTGTCACTAAAAGATTTTGGTAATGTTCGCTGGGGAGGGCTCCAGGGATACTGGTACCGTGATGAATTGAAGAAGCTGGGTATTAAATATGATTCGATAGCGACGACGGAACAGGCTATTCTCATGCTAAAATCTGGTCGCATTCAATATTTTATTGAAGATGAATTAGTCTGCAAGATGATTGCAGAGAGAATTTTAGGCAATGAAATTGGAAAATTAAAAATGGTTACAAAACCTGCAAACGTGAGTACGTTGCACCTTATTGTTTCCAAGCAGTATCCCGATTCCAGGGCGCTGCTCGATCAGTTTAATAAGGGTCTTGCTATAATCAAACGTAATGGGGTTTATGCTGGCATACTAAAAAAGTATGGGATCAAGTATTAATGCCTGGTGTTTGCATATAACGCATGACCTTGGGGATCAACATTCAAAGTTATTGAGTGATTGGTGTCATGAACCTTGTACATAAAAGTTTTTCAACACTACATAGTATGCATATCTATACATACATACATACATTATATTTGATACTTGCCCTATACCATCAAACAAGTAGTAACCCAAATGGCTTTTTTACAATTTTTGTGACACTATTAGATCTATATGGATGCTGATTCTCTCACGCATCAGGAGGGGGAGCCTTCAGAATAAAAAACTCTAAGCTTTCGGTTCCGCCATTTTCGATTGCCATTTTGGTTCCTCTGGATATCGCGAGTATGGTCCCTGCCTCATGAAGCTCAGGCTCACGGTCTTCGATTGCAATCTTCATTATGCCCCGCGATATTATCTGGTACACGAAGGCGTTTGCATTGTGCACCGGTAGAGATTCACCCTGGCTTAGAACGACATGGTTTATCTGAACATGTTCGTCCGCCACTATTTTTTCGATGATTTTATGATCGGTCTTTGTATACGAATATACTTGTTTCTCCATTGCATTGTCCTCCAATTGTGATTCTTTCGATTTGCCTGTATTACCGGTATGGAAAGCATACCCGCACAATAGCCAGCTACCAATCGAGGAGTCTACGCTGACCTCTAAGGGCTCGCAGTTCTGTTGCATCCATGCTCATTTCCAGTGTCCCAAGATAGGTACCGGAAGCATCATAGAGCGGCTTGTATGCAATGTAGATGAATTTGCCGTTCATCTCAATCCAGAACTCAGCTTTGTCTTTTTCTTTTTTCCGGAATGCTTCAAGTATTTTTTCTACTGTTGCAACGCTTTTAGGCGGATGGCAGTTTTGGACAGCTCTTCCAATAATGGCGGGACTTCGAGGGAATACCCGGTGTGGAGAGTCTGAGTAGTACATGACTTTATCGTTAGCATCTACGAAAGAAATATCGAAGGGTAGCATCTTCAGGATGCCATCAAGGTACGATAGCGGCAGACTTCCCACCGAGAGAGGAATGGGTGTTTCTGGAGCGAGCGGAGTTCTATTGTCCATGGCCAGGTTCTCCTCATTGGTTTTGCTGGCGGATGTTGAATGTGTTTCCGCAGGCACTCGATTTTGGTCTTGCTGATCCGGCATATTGCTCACAAGCCCGGCATCCCATTCAGCCCCAGGTTTCACCCATGCATAACCGATAGCGGATTCGCCATTCCGGATTTGCACCCAATCGCGGTTCGTGAGTTTTTTAAGTGCATTGGGGAAGAGAATTTTTTCTTCCATAAAAATCATCATACGTATCCGGCGAGCGAGATCTTTTGCGAGCGATCTGGCTGTTTTCAATGAACCCAAAGAGAATGCTGTGTCAATCTCCCGGAATTTCTCGCGAATTTCATCATGTTTTCCCCACATCACTTTCGATGGACCGGTAAAACCGCGCTGCTCCAAAAATGGGAAAAGCTGGTTTTCCTTGCGTTCGTAGTGGATGATGATAGGTCGGAGCGCATCTACCGCTTCCTTAAGTTTTTCACTGTCGCCAAACCATGCTCGAGTGAGCAAAGCTCGTACGTGTTTCCTTGCTTCTTTGTTTTCTGCGAGGAATGTGTGAACAGGATGCCCGGGAAGCGTCTTACCCGGTTTAGCCTTTTCAAGACCTTCCCTGAAAACATCTGCGTGGATTTCGCAAAGTTTCATGACTTCTTCAACCGGCATGCCACCAGCAATAAGCGATTGCTCCATCGCTGCAACTTCTGTAGCGCTTGCTCCTTTGATGAGTTCGTGAAATTCCTTCTTTACTTTATCAGGAGAAGTTCCTGCAGCCAGAGCATCAATGACTGCCTTGAGTCGTTTTGTTTTTTCTTCTCCGTCTGTTAGATATTCACTCATACTGACCTCCCTGGTTCAGCTTTGGTTTACTAAAACAATATAAAGGTACTATAATACCAAAATATTGTCAAGCATAATTCATCACATTGTTGCTAGAGCTGAATGGAAATAGTTAAGGAGGGGGTAGGAATATATGTACCAGGCAAACGAATGTCCTCGCAGCGCTTTGTTATGTAACCGTTATCCAGGCTCAAGAACTGCTTAGTGTCATGAAACTTGTGAATAAAATTCTTTCTACAATGTTTAGTAGACATATTTATAATCATCACAATATATTTGATATTTTCCGCAAAAACCAAATGGGACAGTAGACAGAATAAGCATTTTCACAATTTTCGTGACACTATTCAAGAACTGGACGGCATTCTGAACATTGATGGTGTTGTGCGGTTCTGATGCACATAGGGGTCTTCAGAACGCAATTCAGAAGGAATTCCTCGGTGTGTCCTATAGAGCGGTGTAAGGTTCATTTCATGCGAAACATCCTCGCTAAAGTTTCGCACAAAGACAAAGAAGCGTTTGCAAAAAGGTTTAAGCAGATATAGCTAAAGCCTGACCGAGAAACCGCAATTGCATATTGCCATGAAATTATCGAGCAGTATGGCGATACTCTTCCGGAGGCAATTGCAATTCTTGAAGATGGGTTAGAGAACTCACTGCAGTTTTATGGTTTTCAGGAAATCGATGCACGGAAGATTGCTTCGACGAATACCCTTGAACGGTTGAACAAAGAAATAAGGAGACGTTCGAGAGTAGTTAAAATATTCGCAAGTGTTAATTCATATATGCGATTGATCTGCTCGTATCTCATGGAATATGAAGAATACTTGGCAGACCGGTAGGAGGTATATAAAGGCAGAATAGCTTGCCAAACAACAAGCGTTATTAAATATGGCATTATGACAAAATGGAAATCTAATGATTTACTTTACTTAAAATTGCGAACAAGACTGAACACTATTTAACACAGAGTTATGAATCCATATTTTTTATTACTTACTTTATTTTTATTATGAAATTTACCTAAATCATAAAATGCTCTTTTAATATTTTTATAATCAATTACACAACCTTCGATCCATTCAAACTGGATGAAATTTGTTTCCTTATTTTTACAATAAGTAACTATTTCCGGAAACCATTCAACACTATTATTTTTATAAATATTTAAGATGAACTTTAGTCTTTTGCAATCTCCTTCTTTTATAACTGCTTTTACATTCTCAGTATTCATCTGTCAGTCATTAAGCGTGAAAAATCTATTTCTAAACACTATGTGCGATGAAGTTGTCCATATAAAGGTTTGCGCATCACCCGAAAGCGAGATGAGAACATCGAGGCGAAGCCTGTCGGGTGAAAACGCTTGTTAGCTTCTTGCAAGCTCCGACCCCACAATCATTGTTTCCCCTCCACTATCCGAATCTCTTCATCGGTCAGGCCGTAGAGTTGGTAGACCAGCTGGTCAATCTGGCGTTCGTATTCTTTGGTGTCTGCATGCGGGTTTTGTTTTTTAGCAAAAAGAATTTTATCTACCAAAGCCTCTATTTGTTGAACAATAGGTTGGTTGGTTACAGTGATAGAGGGTATAGGAATATTTTCAAGAAATGCCTTTTTATATCTATAGCCTTTTTCTCCTAATCCACCACCAGCATACCATTGTTTAAAGAAGTATGTAACAGGATTAGAATTTAATAGCCCACAAATATACTTTATATTTTTGCCCGTCATTAAAAATGATGTGGCTTCTACATAAAAATTCTCTGTGTCAAAATAAAATTGAGGTTGCCTGACAATTTCAGAATACACCACCTTCTCCTTCTCAAATTCGGGGTAGTAGGCACAATGGCGTAATTCCCACCAATAATCACCTTGATCATCGCGTTTTTTGGCTTTTTCTTCATATATTTTTAAATACTGCATTAATGTAGGAAACTTCATGTTTATAAATTTTTCTGCGGTGACTTCACCTTTATTTACATTTGTCCAGCTGGCTGGAATTACTATCACCCACAGCCCCGCCCATTCGTAATAATATCGCTTGATGTCTCTGCCTCGTAAAATAGGTTTGATGATGGCTTCGGTGCGTTGGCGTTCGGCATCGTCCTTGCAACGCGACAAAATCTCATTGCGCTTTTCGGTGGTGATGATAAAGGCTTCGTTTAGGCCGGTTTTTATACCGTAATAAATATTCACATCCCAATCTTTCAGTGGTTTGCCTATGCGTTCTATTTTCTCTTTAAGTTGTTGTTCAGCAGAGCTGCCAATAAACCAGGCATTCTCGCTCAGAGCCGTCAAGCATGTTCTGTTTTTCTTAATATACAAAGCAATGTCCGCTTCTTTTGCCTCTTCTGTTAAGGTAACTGCATCGAGGCACAGCTGGGCGGGTTTTGTCCCGTTTTTTTGCATTATGAGAATATTGGTATCCACGGTCGCGCTTTCAAAAATGCCAGGGCCTAAATCAATCAAAAGCCTGGGATTATGTTTGAGGAAAAATGTCCGCAGAGATTTACCGTAGCCTGCCCGCATCCATTTATTGCTGGTGATAAAACACAAAACGCCATTGGGTCGAAGGATACGTATGCCCTGTTCATAAAACAGGCAGTAGATATCTCCGCACCTGTCAAAAGTCTCGTAGCATGCATTTTTGTAGAGATCAGCATATTTTTGCTTATCATCAATCGCTTTTTGAAGCTGGATGTACGGTGGATTGGCAATCACCACATCAAACCCGCCCTTCTTATGAAACACCTCGGAAAAATAGACCTCAAAATCAAATTCCGTATGTTCGCTGGTAATTTGTCTAATCAAGTTATCAATCTGCTTTTTGTATTCCTGCTTTTTGGTGGGATTGGTTTCGTTGAAGTAATGCGGTTTCAACTGCTCCAGTTTAACAAACAATTCATTGTTAAACAAATTCTTCTCCACACCCAGCAATGAATTCCCGCACACAATTTTATAATCCAAATTGGGCAGGGGCTTGATCTGACGGATGTCGTCCTCATCCACCACCAGCGACAGCCAGAGCCGCAATTTGGCGATCTCCACCGCACCGGGGTCGATATCTACACCATAGAGCGATTTTTCGATGCATTCGCGTTTGAAGGTATAAATGTTGCGGTTGGGGCCTTTAATATATATGGAAAGGAGATTACGAGCTTTGACAATCTCGTGCATCATGCCCACCGGAAAGGCGCCCGAACCCACTGCCGGATCGCACACGGTAATGTCAGCCAGCCAGTTATCTATGGTTGCGGCATTTTCCCGGATACTGTCGGACAAAAGCCCCACGTATTCCGTGGATTTCTGGATGCCGTTTTTTATCTTTTCCTGTTTGATAAGAGCGGTTGCCTCGTGTTCGGTAATCATCTCGCCGACTTCAATCAGGTCTTCGATGTCTTGCTTTTTAATATCATTAGAAAGCCCGACTTCCTCCGCCCGGGTAAAGAGATAATTGATCAGGCTCTGCTTGCACATGTAATGCACGATTTCGCGCGGGGTGTAGTAAACACCAAATGTCTTGTTGAACTTGTTTTCAGCGTCCTTTTGCCCGCTTTTTAAAGCAGCCTTGTATTCTTCAAAATTATCGGGACGGATGGCATTGAATTTTTCGTACGCCTTACCCAAAAGTTCCGGATCGATGGCGACCTCTTTTTCCAAAGGCTCGTCTTCCTTAACCGTAAAATTATAGCGGTCGAAGATATCGAGGATGCCGTTACCAATATCGCCTTCTTTGGTTTTTACTGTATTGGAAAAAAGCTCGTTCGGTATATTGATGTCCATGTGCACCCAGTCGTAATTGCCGATAGGATCGAACAGTCCGCCGTTCAGAAATGGAATCTTGCAATTGAAGCGGCTGTAATAATGGTCGTCGTGACTGCGATCGATGCGCAGCGCCTTATAAAAGAGGGGTTCGAGAATATCGTTAAAAAAGTTGGTATATTTGCCATGTTTGCCTTCGAAAAGTTCTCGTAAAAAATGTTTGGAGCCCGTGCCCCATTCTGCATCCCGCTCAACGCCAAACCAGCCTTTCTTCTGCAGAAAATAAAGAAAGACGATTTGGCCAAGCAGCTTTTTGGCAAAGTTTACCGTATCAACGCCTTTGGCATCGAAATCGGCTTTGACTCTGGCATTATGCTTCACCACTTTATCCAACGCTTCCTTGGTACGGATAAATAGCTCGCGGTATTTAAGGAAGAACTCTTTGGTAACGGTTTCTATGTTAAAAGCTTCTTCCAGTTGCTTTAGGGTGGGATTATGCTCATCATCGGCAAGGATATTCATCAGACGGCTCTGGGCAGTGTGGCTGGCTTCGTTACTGCCCACCAGAAATGACCAGCGTCTTGCCGGGGTAAAATCTTCTTTAACTTTTACTTTTCCGTCTTTTGTTTCTTCAAAGCGGTAGTCCATTTTAACCAGCGAAAAACGCCAGTCCGCTTCATCGGGAGAAACAAAGGCAACCAGCGCGGCATCTTTCATCTTACCGCCACGGCTGCCGTTTAAGTACCAGGCGATGAAATTGCGCTGCATGGTGCGGGCACGTTCCAACGAAGTTTGTTTTTTCAGTTGAACCACAAGTATGTCAATCTCATGCTCGCCATCTGAATATTTGTAAAGACGCTCCAACGATGAAATGTAAGGTTTGTAAGCATCGGGGATATAATTACCCTCGTAAGTGAAGGGGGCGTCTTCAACCTGGTTAAGGAGATTTTTTATAAAACTGGCAAAATTGAGTTTAGCAAAAGGTTTTTCAAAAGTTTCTTTAATCAGCTTTTGAGCTTGTTGTCTGTCCATATTATTCTCCTGTTAAATACATTGATAGAATCACTTCCCGTTTGCCGGACGAACGCGGATTCTGCTCAGCATAGTGCTGTTGTAAAAATCGCTCTGAGATGTGGCTTTGCAGTGTAGCCAGCACTTTTAACGGGTTAATTAAATCCTGTTTGAGTGCGTTTAACGCCTTGAGAGTTTCTTTAGCTGTTTGCTTGGGTATACCGCCTTCCTCCAACTGGACGAGGACCTGTTTAAGATACTGCTCCTGCTCGTCCGTGAACTGTTGTGTATTCTTTAGCGTGGCTTTGAGAATTTTGAGCAATTGTGCGGCGCTGTCCTGACCACGTCTTTTTATGGGTTCTACCATCTCTTCGGTAGTGGCAAGAACAAAAGCTTCTTTATTTTTATCCAGAAGGTCAAAAAACTTTTCCGGTATTTTTTGGTTTTTATCATCACTGGTACTTTCGAAGATTGTTGCAGCGCTCATAAAATCAAGTTCCCTGGCAATCGGGCTTTTTTCATCGGCTATAAAAAATTTCTGTAACTTACCGCGTCTTAAATAGGTCACCAGTGAATTTTGGTGTTCAATATCGTTTTTTGCTGCCCTGGCTTTCTTGGGCAAACGCTTGATTTTTTCAAATAGTTCAGGTTTTTTGTCCCGAATATCTTTAATCATCTGCAAATATTTAAGCTCGCTTTCTTCGGTTTCGTCTTCGCCACTCAGGGTCTTTTTGGAGATTAACCGATTGAAAAGCTCATGTGAACCGACTGGTTCGCCTTCGGTTAACAGCGCTGCATCGCCGCCGAGTAATGTAAGGAATGCATTGATTTTAGCCTCTGCCGCTTCTTTGAGTTTGATCTGGTCGTTCGATTGTTCGGTTGGGAAAAAATTAAACGTATAGATTTTGTCAAACTTTGTATCGACCCGGTTGATTCGTCCAACCCTTTGCATCATGCGGGTTGGATTCCAGGGAATGTCATAATTTATGACCACATTGGAGCGATGCAGGTTGACGCCTTCTGACAAGACCTCGGTCGAAACCAGGATGTGATAATCGTCTTTGGGATGGCGCACTTTTGCATCAAAATTTTCGATCACTTTATCGCGCGTTGCTTCTCCTGATCCGCCGGTAAAACAAAGCGTTATGTTTCCAAACTTCTTATTGATATTTGTTGCGAGATATTCGGCGGTTTCTTTTGATTCGGTAAACAAGATAATCTTGTTTTTGAGTATTTCGTTTGTTGAAAGTTCATCCAGAAAAGTGAGTAGTTTGGGATCCCGTTTAATATTTTCCCACTTAGATAAGATATATTTCAATATATTGAGATCGCTTTCCAGATCTTTGATAAAGTCTTCAGTAAAATCCTTGCTGTCGTATCTTTCGGCTTTACCCTCATCGATCAAACTCTGGATGGCTTCATCATCGTCATTTTCTAGATATTCAAAAATCTTGTTTGCGTAATCCTTGCTGGTATAAACATGTCCCTTTTTGAACTCTTTGATAAACATCTCATAAGAGGAGATAAAGCGGTCAATCGATTTCTTGAAAGCAAAGAAGCTGCTCTCAAGCCGTTTCACCAAAAGAATTTTCATAAACTTGCCCATGTTCCTCTGAGATTGTTCCTCAAGCTGGTCGATTGAACCTTTATAGTACTTTGGCAGAAGTGGCGTGTAACGAGCGTATGTGAATTTATTGGAAATCAGCTCAATAGTTTCGTTGAATATTTTGTTTTCTGTTTCGTCAAGCTGGTAAAAAAGCGGCTTTGGGTCATCGATATCCGGAAACTTGAGATTTTGCTTAGCCAAATCATCGGCAAAGTATTTTGAGATTTCGGTTCTGGTGCGACGCACCATCAAATACTTAAGAACCTTCTCGCGGATTTCTTTGGCATTCTCTTTAACGATTCTGATGTATTCAGAGTAATCGCTTTTCCTGTCCAGCTTTTTGAGCTTCCTGTCCAATCCATTAAAGAAACCTTCCAGATTGGGCAAATTGGGGATCGTGCTTCTCCTTGCCTTTTGGAACAGCTTTATCTGACTCAAGATGTCTTTTGGTGAATTGTTGTACGGCGTGGCCGTGACCAGAATCACTCGCTTGCCTCGACAGATTTCGGCTAATTTTTCGTAGGTTATGTTGGTTTCTGTGCGGAAGCGATGGGCCTCATCTATAATAATGTTCTTGTATTTTTCTGTTCCTCCGCGAAGTATCACGTCTAATTTTCCAACGGATTCAAAGTCTGCTGGAATACGAAAATCGGAAAACACATTTGGCCATGAGCCGGGATTTGTTTTATCAAGCAGAACCGGCGGAGCGATGACCAGCGTTCTGCCGTCAAGTTGACCAGCAAGCATGGCTGAGATGTAAGTCTTTCCTAAGCCCACGACGTCCGAAATGAATACACCACCGTATTCCTCGAGGATTTTTTTGGCGTTTAAAACCGCCTGCTCCTGATATTCAAGTTTCTTGAAATCCTGGGGCATGTATCTAAAAAGCAATTCTTCGGTCTGGCTTAACTCGTCTTTAAAGTATTCGTACAGAAATTTTAGGTATAGCTCATAGGGTGTTACATTTGGGTTTAGCCAGGTTTTTTCCTGAATTGTCTGAATGTATTTTTCGCTTATGTCGACTGCATCTTTCCAAAGCTCATCAAATCTTTCTTTGGCGAATTCATAATCAGCGCGATTTTTCAACTCAACATTGAACTCAAGATTTTCCACTAAGCCTGAGTAGGTAAAATTGCTTGAACCTGTAATCACCCTCCCGACATCACGGTCACCCTCCACAAAAGTCATGATGTAAAGCTTGGCGTGGATATTCTGCGACGGATAGGCTTTTATTTCCAGCTTATTGTTTTTAATCCATTCGATGAATTTAGCAACGCCTTCTTCGACTTCCCGTTTATCCTCCGAATCCTCCATCTCCTGTTCAACCAGTTCTTCGTATGCTTGCTTTGTTTCGGCATGGGAAAATTGCAGCGCTTGTTGCTGACTATTTTTGGCTTTGGTCAACAGTTCATAGGTCTGTCTGCTGGTGCTTATGCCAATTAAAATTCTGATTTTCTCAGTATTTTCCAGCGACTTATAAATGGCGTGAAAACCGCTTGTGTAGAAGTAACCAACTAAGCAGTCAAAGAGTCTGGTATCCTTGATAAGAGCTTGAAACCTTGATTTGAGGTTCTTCTGTTCTTCGTTTGTGATAAAGGTTAAATCAGTATTGGTCATATGTTTAGTCTCCATAAAAGCAATTTCTTTACCTAGCTAACATTTGCTATAACTGCAATTCCAGCTCGAAGGGGGTTGTCGCAGTTTGTGACGAGCGTTCCCAATCTTAGCTGGGCTCGACCGCAAAAAGTGTGACAATAGGAATTGTCAGGTTTAAGCAGTTGATACTCATAATAATCGTATAATTGCAGTAAACACAGTCAATAATCAGGGTAGACCTCTGTAATTTTTTAAGTAATCACAGCGATTATACATCGGAAATGACTTGCCCGCAAGAACGTGTGCTTGAGTTTGGACTATGAATGTCAGCATCAGCTAGAGGCGAATCGTATCTACCTTCATGCAAGAGCTTGTCATCAGCTTCAGAACGGTTGTGTCTCAATAAAACAAGATTTATACATATTTTACTGAATTATTTTTTTACCAAATTG
Organism: Spirochaetota bacterium; assembly: GCA_029547205.1. Taxonomy (GTDB): domain Bacteria; phylum Spirochaetota; class Spirochaetia; order Treponematales; family UBA12059; genus JAKPPT01. The sequence continues at coordinate 3,893 of JAKPPT010000070.1, read as the reverse complement.
TGAGTAAAACAAAGAATATAATCAATTATTTGAATTCCATATTTATTAAATAGCGGAGTAACCACTTCATAAAGATTTTTCGTATAATCTCCAGAATAATAAGATAAATAATAATAATCGTCAGTTTTATTAAAATATGACAATAATTGATCTTTATCTTCCTGCAATGTAATTTTCAAAAGCAATTTATCGCACTAACCTCCGCTTGACACTTTTTTGCATTTGCTGTATTGTCTCGTAACAATCAGGACAGGTATTTTCTGATAGCTGCGAAAGTTCTGTGTGAGCTTTTGCAAAGCGGAGTTCCACGACTCCGGGCGCTGGGTTACTGTACACGCTCGCCAGGGTACGGTACGGTGATGCCTTCGCAAGTGATCTTTGGAGGACTTATGAAAGACAGAATCCGAGTCAGACTCAGGGGCTTCGATGTGCGTCTTGTTGATGATAGCGCTCACGCTATTGTTCAGACTGTTCAGAAAGCCGGTGCAAAAGTGGCGGGTCCTATTCCATTGCCCACACGGATAAACAAGTATACGGTGCTTCGTTCGCCGCACGTGCACAAAAAGTCAAGAGAGCAGTTTGAAATGAGGACGCATAAGCGACTCATTGATATCATCAGTCCCACAGCTGATGTCATGGATGCGCTGATGAAGCTTGAGCTTCCAGCAGGTGTGGATGTAGAGATTAAGCAGTAACGAACAGTTTCGTACTGTATCGTTCAACGCAGGAGAAAGTATGGTAGCGTTAATTGGCAAAAAAATCGGCATGACCCAGGTTTTTGATGATCAGGGCGTTCTGGTGCCGGTAACTGTAATCGCAGTTGAGCCGAATAAGGTTGTTAAAGTAAAAACAGCTGAAAAAGATGGCTATAACGCGGTTGTGCTTGGTGTTGGGACCAAGAAAAAGAGTCACATTACAAAACCCTACGCTGGTCAGTTTCCAGAGGGTATGGATCCGGCTGTGATTTTGCGAGAAGTTCGCGATTTTACGGGAACGGCTGAAGTTGGCACAAGCCTCGATGTGTCACTGTTTGAAAAAACTCGCTTTGTTGATGTTATAGCAACGAGCAAGGGTAAAGGTTTCCAGGGTGTTATGAAGCGCTGGAATTTTGGCGGTGGACGTTCAACTCATGGTTCAAAGTTTCATAGAGAACCTGGTTCAACTGGTCAGCGCACCTATCCGCATAAAACATTCAAAAATCGCAAGATGCCTGGCCGCATGGGTAGAGAGCGAGTAACTGTTCAGAATTTGAAGCTCGTCAGGATCGACAGCGAAAATGGTTATATGCTGATTCGTGGTGCAGTTCCTGGTCCAAGAAACTGCACGGTTATGGTACGAACCGCTATAAAGAAGTCGAAATAAGGATAGGCTGGTATGCAATACAAAGTACTTTCAATTCAGGGAAAAGAGATTCGTTCTGTAGAGCTGGCTGATTCCGTGTTTGGTCTGCCGATCAATGAGGATGTTATTTATTACGCAATTAATAATGAGCTTGCTAACAGACGTGTTGGAACAGCAGATACAAGAACGCGTTCAGAAGTTCATGGAACAAATAGAAAACCGTACGCAAAAAAGGGTACTGGTCGAGCCCGCCAGGGTGACTACAAGAGCCCGATTTTTGTCGGTGGCGGTATTGTGTTTGGCCCACATCCCAGGGATTATTCGTATGCAATGCCCAAAAAAGCAAAGCGTCTTGCTATGAAGAGTATTCTTAGCCTCAAGGCTCAGAATAAAGTTATGACTATTGTTGAGGATTTCAACGTTCAGTCTGGCAAGACAAAAGATCTCGCAGCATTGCTCAAGAATCTTATCCCGCAGGAAAAAGAGGGTCAGCGTACAGTTATCGTTCTTGGAAACGATGATGAGGTGATTAAGAGAGCAGGCCGGAATATTCCCTGGCTGCATTTCCTTTCCTATAACAGATTGAGTGCACATGAGCTCTTCTATGGAAGAAATGTGATTGTCATGGAATCTGCTGCAAAAGCTCTTAATGAGTTTTATGGCAAAGATGATAAATAAGGAAGACGGAATATGGAAAACAATGAAATTATCATAGAGCCGGTTCTTACTGAAAAATCAAATGCGATGCGTGAGGCAGGACAGTATGTATTCCGTGTTGATGCTCGGGCTACAAAAATTCAGGTTAAGAAAGCTGTTGCGGCATTATTTAATGTGCATCCGGTTTCCTGCAATATGATCAATGTTAAGAGCAAGCCCAAACGCTTGCGTGGCCGTCCGGGACGGACTTCTTCATGGAAAAAAGCTGTAGTAAGGCTGGCACCTGGCGAGTCCATATCGGTATTTGAAGGTGTGTAAGGGGAAAGAGCTATGGCAATTAGAACATTTAAGCCGATAACTCCCGGTCAGCGGCACCGGATTCAGGTTATAAACGAAGAGATTACAACCGGGAATAATCCCGAGCGTTCTCTGACAAAGGGTAAGAAACAGACTGCTGGTCGTGCATCAAATGGCCGTATTTCATCACGGCGCAAGGGTGGCGGACACAAGCGCAAGCTCCGCGTAATCGACTGGCGCAGAGATAAGTTTAACATTCCTGGTAAAGTAGCAACTATTGAATATGATCCTAATCGCTCTGCAAATATCGCACTCATCAATTATGTTGATGGTGAAAAGCGGTATATCGTAGCTCCAAAAGGGCTCAAGGTAGGACAGCAGGTTATCAGCGGAGAGAAAGCTCCTCTTGAAGTAGGTAATGCGATGCTTCTGGAAAACATTCCGGTCGGTTTTACTGTTCACAATGTTGAGCTCAATCTGGGCAAGGGCGGACAGCTCGTTCGTTCTGCTGGTGCGGGTGCAATGATTGTCGGTACCGATGGTGACTATGTTATTCTTCGCATGCCTTCAAATGAGCTTCGCATGGTTTATAAAAAATGTATGGCAACAATTGGTTCCGTTGGTAACGAAGACCACATGAATGAGCGTTTTGGTAAGGCTGGAAGAATTCGTTGGCTTGGCAAACGTCCTCGCGTGCGCGGTGTTGCCATGAATCCTGTTGATCACCCGCATGGTGGTGGTGAGGGCCGTGGTAAGGGCTATAAACAGCCTGTTACTCCGTGGGGTCAGCCCTGTAAGGGTTATAAGACTCGTGATCCTCATAAACCCTCAAGCAGCTTTATTGTAAAGCGGCGCAAGTGATAGTGTAGGAGAGAGCTGTGTCAAGATCAGTGAAAAAAGGACCTTTTGTAGAAAAGAGTCTGTATAAAAAGGTGCTAGAAGCATCACGAACAACTGATAAAAAAGCCATTAAGACATATTCACGTTGTTCAACAATAATGCCGGAAATGGTAGGTCTTACCATTTCAGTACATGATGGTAGAAAGTGGGTTCCTGTTTATGTAACAGAGAATCTTGTTGGTCATAAGCTGGGCGAATTTGCACCTACAAGAACATTCCGAGGGCATGCAGGTTCTGATAAAAAGGCTGAAAAGAAATAGGCGGTATATATGAAACAGAAAGAAGGATATAGAGCAACTGCAAAGTATCTTGTAGCCTCACCGTATAAAGTTCGGCCAGTAGCAGATCTGGTGCGAAACAAACCATATATGGAAGCAATTGCGATACTTGAAAATCTTCCACATAAAGGTGCCAGATTGATTCGCAAAGTCGTAATGTCGGCAGCTGCTAATGCACTGGCAAACAATAAGAAACTTGGTGAAGATATGTTGTTCGTTAAAGAACTGCGTATTGAGGATGGTCCTCGTTTACGAAGAATCTGGTTTAGAGCACGCGGCCGTGCTGATATGCAGCTTAAGCGCATGTGTCATATCAGCGCAGTAGTCGATGAAGTTAAGAAGGTGGAGGCATAACGTGGGTCAGAAAGTATGCCCAATTGGGCTCCGGCTTGGAATCAATAAAGAGAGCAGTTCTCGGTG
>JAKPPT010000099.1 GCA_029547205.1 Spirochaetota bacterium | reverse complement strand
TCTCAAAGTAATTTGAAAATCCCAATCCTGCAGCGCAAACCAGAATATCAGGTTTTCCAAACTTTTTTATCATAGCAGGTACTGCTTTATATACTCTTCCAGCATTACTGACATCAACAGAAAATGCTTCAATCCTCTGGTGCGGGTTGCTGCAGCATGTTTTTATTTCATATTTTGCTTTTTCTAACTTCGCTTTATCCCGAGCAATTATCGCAACATGTGCACCTTTCTGTATTGCCAATTTTGCAAAAGCAAGCCCTATACCGCTTGAACCACCGGTAATATAAATATTTGCACCGTTTATAGTCCCCATAAAACTTTTTCCGGAAAATAAAATAGTAATGTATTATTCTCGTGTAACATTTTCGAGCATGCATGGCAAACCTGATGAATAATAGCCATGTGTAGGGCTTCCCTGGGCTCTCATCAATACTTATATTAATATATCGTCACCGGTGGGGTTGTCAACCATTTTTAACTGGTTGAAGTGATAGCTCCTTTGTAAGGGGACATTTATGCGCTAAATGCCCCTTACCAACCCTGTGGAGCCACCTCACACGGCGGTGAGCCTTGCCACTTGCTTTTATTTATCCTTGCCATTTACATCGTGCTGCGGACGACATCCTGTCTATGTCCTCGCACGAGCCGTATGGCGCTACGGCATCCTGCCTCCGCTAGTTTTGCCTTCAAAAAAAAGAAAAATACTTTATGCACCAGTTGTTCCCATAGTTTGCGTGTAGTACTTAATACAAAATGTTTCACTGTGACTGCCTTGACAACGTTGTCGTGTAATGGTTGTCTGCGGCAGGCTGCCCTATCATGCACCCGCATCCCAATGCGCCGGGCGTCCTTGCCCGGCTGCTGGTAGCCTCCCAATAGCCTTCCACGGATAGAAGGCGAGCACACAGCCATGGAGGGCCTGCGCAGCCTGCTTGCAGTGATTCTTTCATTACTGATAACACAAGATCACTTTTCTTTGGTACTTTCTTTTGTTGCTCGTCTGTGACATAAGAAAGTACGTATAATCGCCCAAATACATCATACTGATACTGCATGCTGGCGCCAATTACCACACGCGTCCGCAGCGGCATGTCAAACCTTACGTCATATTTTGCGTTGGAGTTATGCCTAATGTGTCGTCGATAGTTTCTCTATAGGTGTTATCTGCCGTGTCATAGCTGTAATTGCAGGTGGTAGCGCTGCCCCTTGCTGTTTGCCGGCTGATACAGCAGCATGATACATAATAATGCCGTATGCGTCGTTAGCACTATCGGTAACTGCAACAATAGCAAGGAACTTGAACACTCAAAATAATGATATGTTGTTTTTTTTATAAAAATGGCATATGATTAAAACTTATGGGAAAGTAACTACAGCATTACCATTGATGGTAACGGGATTACCCGCATATGAACTAATAGTATCAACATCCGGTAACATTCCATACGGCACATTTGAATCCATTACAAAATAAAATAAATACTGTCCATACGGTACATTGGTTAATGTATAACTTCCATTACTATGGGCAACCAATGGCGGTAATCGCAATGAATGTTTATACCCATCATAACTATTCCATAATGTTTCATAGCTACCATCATCGACAGCGTCAACAAATGTATTGTATTCTACTTTATACTGCTCATAACGTAGATAATAATCAAGATAGCCTTCAACAGTGCTATAGGGGAATAAAGGGGCAGCCGGTTCATATACCGAAGGCCTGTTCCAACCAGAGTTGCTCTCACTTAAAAAATAATTTGCTATTGTCTGTGGATTTCCATCCATATTAGTTGCTGGTATGGCAATAACATATCCGGGTGGAGTGCTACCTTTCACCGTCGCAACCTCCTTTTTTTTATATGCCCGCGCAACTCCTAAAAGATTCCCGCCCATATACACATCATCAGGTTCAACAGCTCTCAGCCAGTCACTTACTGCCCAATAGTGGTACGCCGCTCTGTAACCATTATCATTATAAAAATCATACTCATACAGTTTAACAAAATTT
>JAKPPT010000073.1 GCA_029547205.1 Spirochaetota bacterium | reverse complement strand
ATCCTGCTGATCCAGTAGATCCAGTTATCTGTGTTCTATTTTTTGGTGAATCCTGGGATCGTTATTAGTCCTCACTGCCAAACAAATTCGTAAAAAGGAAAAAATTTGAAAAAAAGATGATTTTTTACTTGACAGGATTTTGGCTGTATAGATAGTGGTAATTGTAGTGTGATATACTATAAATGTATATAGAGTGTAATGTGCGATGAAAGTTTTTTTTACTTTTCAATAGCTGGCGCAAAACCATTCTGCAAGATAGGCAGAAGAAAAAATGCGTAATGTTTTTTTTAACTTTTCAAAAGCAAACGCCGGTGAAAAACAAAATAATAACCACCGGATAAAGAAACAATGTCGTGCTCTGGTTTCGTTAAATAAAGCGAAATCAAAGACACAAAAACTTAATTTTTATAACTAAATATCATTTCCTTATAGGAGGAATGTTATGAAGAAATTTATATTACCGCTGCTGCTGATTCTTGCCGTTGGTATGCTCGCAGCGGTCGAATCAGAACCTTCCGCAATCGTCGGATATGTAAAATATGATATGTTAGTAGGAAATAACTTAGTTGCTATTCCTATGGAATGCCCCTGGCAATGGGCAAGCGAATTAGGTGATAGTTATGGTGGAATCGTTGACCTAATATCTTACTGGGATGCTACAAATCAATATTTTGTTACTGCTACAAATTTAGGTGATTTCTGGGATGGCGATTTTGAAATTCATACTGGAGATGTTCTTATGCTTAATACATCTTCACAAACTGTTATGTATAGTATTGGGAATCTTCCTGCCACTAATGCTAATTATAATTTAGTTCCTGGAAATAATACTGTTATGATTCCCTTGAATCTCAGTTCCTTTGCTTGGTCAAGTGAAGTTGGCTATGATATGACTGCAGGTGGTGTTGATCTAGTTTCCTATTGGGATAATATAAATCAATATTTTGTAACTGCTACAAATCTTGGTGATTTCTGGGATGGTGATTTTCCAGTGAGTATAGCTATGCCTTTAATGGTTAATGCTTACTCTCCTTTTTCCTGGCCCTCAGCTCCTCCGACAAAATCCCATTTAACCCCCAGAGCAAGTAAATAAAGGAGTCAAAAAATGAAGAAATTTATAGTCCTCACAATGTTTCTACTGGTATCATTGAGTTTGGTTTTTGCTCAAACAACAGGCCGTACGGTGTATCAAAAGCTGATTTTTGATCCTGCAATTTCTCAAGATATTTGTGATTATGTTACTAATACGGGGAACACTCATAGTCCCCATTATATATTAAGAGCTTTACATATTGAATCAGGCGAAGAGAGAGGAACTGAAACATATCCTGCTAATGTTATGAAAATTGCAAAAATCGGAAACGCTCCTAATCAATATGTTGCAGCAACTTTTAATCAATCACTTTGGCCAACACCTTGGCCTGCAGGAGATCATTTAAAAATTAGAATTTGGTGTACGGATGCAACCACAACTCCTTCAGGTGTTGAACCATACCCTCAATATGAATATGCAGAAAAGACAATTGAAGTTCCTACTGGTACAGGTGCTATACTATTTACACAAGCTGGCCAGGAAATGATTGTCCCTCCGTTTCCCTCAGTAACTGATACTTGGACATATAATTTAGCTATATCAGCATCCGATAATGGAGCTTATGAGTTTACTGATCCCCTGGGTGGAGTTCATACGACTCCTGCCATTTTAACTGATGGACCTGGTGATGAAGAAAACGGACTTTTGGGAACATATACTGTAACCAGTGAACCTCCAGCAGGTTTTACCTGGCAATCTACAACAATTGAAGTGGTTGCAGGTGATTTTACTGCTGCAAAGACAGATTATGTGTATAATGCTGCAAAGCAATTTGTGCTGGTTCCAATACCGGATACTTATACTTACAATCTGC
>JAKPPT010000069.1 GCA_029547205.1 Spirochaetota bacterium | reverse complement strand
ATTTACGGAAGGCTCATATTGGCGAGATACAGGCGAGCATCTGGCCTGAGGATATGGTAAAAGACTGTAAAGAAAATAATATAGTGCTGCTGTAACATTGTTAAAAATGGTTATATTAATTAATAAATCAGAGATTAAGGTTTTGCCAATATTCATGAGTGAACATGGCTGTCTGTAAATAATACAGTACGTGTTACATGTAGACACCATATAAACCATTGCATGGGAACAGGTAAAAGCACTCAGTAAAGAAGTAATTTTATTGTTATAACCTTATCTCCTGTAATGGAGTATATACCGGTCCCTGTGGCGTTAGCTTTGAGGAAAACAGTACAATGCGGTTAAATGTTGCGCTGCCAAACTCCATTGAGGTGAATGGTTGTAGCGTATCGTTAATCTTTTCTGTTAACTTTCTTCCTTTCCGGATACGCGCTAATGTAAGATGAGGCACAAAACTGCGGACTTCCTCCTTAATGCCAAATTTTTTTGCAAATATCTGCGTACTGGTAACCATCTGTGATAGTGCCCTTTCATCGGTGTGTATACCTGTCCATATCACTGCCGGATGTTTGATGTTGGGAAACATCCCAATGTCTTTTACTGTATAGTCAAACCGGGTTATGGGAAGTGAAAGCTGTGTGAATTCATGTTCTATTGCGCGGGCAATACTTCCTTCACATTCGCCAATAAATTTTAAGGTTAAATGATACTGCGACGGTTCAACAACCTTTACTACATCGGCAAAGCTGCCAAGTACATCATGTACCGGCAGCAGATTTTGTATGATTGCCTCATCAATAGGAAGCGCAATAAAAAGCCTGTTCATTCCATCTCCTCAATAATACGTGGTACCACAAAATGATTTTTTTCAAACTGTGGAGCAATTTTTTGCACCTCCTGAACAGGAAGCGACTCATTAACCCTATCATCCCTGAATACATTGGATAAGGGTACAATGTGGTCAGCGGGTTGCACATTGGTGGTATCAAGCTCGTTGATCTTTTCAACATAGTGTATAATATCTTCTAACTGCATGGTAAATTCTTGCTTTTCTTGAGGTGTCAATTCTAAACGGGAAAGCTCGCATACCTTGTTGATGACATTTTCATCAAATTTCATGGTTTATCTCCTTATAGTGCATAAGCATGATCATTGTAAAAAATGTTTACCTCTGGTTCTATATTCATTTCGTATGAAATTACATTCAACTATTTTTTTACTACCAGGTGCTATTGCTGTTACTACAATGGTAAATTTGCGTACGTTAACCGGTATCCAGGTAAATGCAATGATGTTAATGTGGCTATCGCCTGCGGGCACAAATGGCAGGGTACAGGGGATAGTATCGTGTGCAAAATCAATATTTTGTATAGTGCCGTTGAAATACAGTAAGCGCCGGGGTACGGTAAGCTCATCAACCTTTATCCATTCATAAGCAGGCGAAGAAAGAAATAGTTTTAATTCTTCAGTGGTTAAGGCAGCAGTTGTTGTGTTGTCATACCTCAATACTATATCCTTTATCATAGCAGGGGTCTCAGTTTTATTTTCAATCAATATGAAGAAAAAAAATAGTTTTGGCAAGCGTACTATATTTGCTTTGTCAATAAATTGACTGTTTTCAGCTATTCTAAACCATGTATCGTCAGTAAAAGGTTCAACGGTAATGGTAATCTCATCAGCATTATGTGATACAATGGATTGTCCGCTTTCTGATACAACAGTATTGATTATCCCAAATTGCGTTTTGCAGCCAATACATAGAACCATCACAAACACTATATATTTTTTCATTTTTTATATCCACATCATAGCGCATACATACTACAGGGGCGATAGTTGTTTTGTAAAGTTTTTATTGTACGGATAAAATCTTTTTTTAAATTATCGTTGCATTAATACTCTATACATCGATTTGATGCATACAATAAATGGATACAGTTTGCAATTATGACACGATTGTTTGCAACATTGTTTTTAGCAATACTTTTGACAGCATGCTCTCAAAAACCTGTGCTCACTGATTTGTTGCAGAAGGACATGGATATTCACTACGATGTAAACGTTTTACAAAGGCTTTACAGCAGGGATATCTATGTTGATCCGTGGATAAAAAAACCATATATCGTTAAGATGGCGTATGAAGTTGACAGGGAAAAACAATGGTCAAAGACAACACGGGCACTTGTTTTACCAGCTCAGTATAATAATCCTGCTGAGGTTGCCATTCCTCTTACATGGACAAAAGGGAAATTAACTTTTGACTGTGCCTCAATGGGGAAGGGAAGGCTGATGGTACAGTTACTATCGAACAAAAAAAAGATGACGTTAGGTGAATATACACTGTCACCGGTGCCCTTTAAAACAATAGCAATTGCTATAGAAAAAAATTATTCCGATGCCGTTCTGATACTGAACTTCCAGAGTGATTCTGAAGACTATGCGTACTGCTTTGTTGCCAATGCAATGATTAAACACACCGATGATACAACAATCCCCAATGTTGTGTTTATCTCGGTTGATGCACTGAGGGCAGATGCAGTGCACTGTATTGTGCCAGAGTACGCTATCACCCCTAACATGGATGCGCTTGCAAAGGATGGCGCTGCATTTGTCAATCACTGTGTGGTAGCTAACTGGACGCGTCCTTCGACGATTGCGATGCTCTCTTCAGTGTATGGCTCAACTACCGGAGTTAATATCTATTACTTTCAAGTGTCCAATCAGGAAAAAAAATATTTTTATACGCAAAGCGGTGTAGTGCCGCTTCCGGTACTTTTTAAGCATCATGGCTATATCACGCGTTCTATTGGCAACAACGCTTTTATTCTGGATCATTCGGGCGTTGGTGTTGATGTAGGATTTGATGATATGTCAGAATATGAGCGACAGTGGGAGGACACAGTGGATATTGCCAGTGAGGTTGAGCAGTGGCTTGCTGACAATAAGGATAAATCTTTTTTTCTTTTTGTAAATTTTAATGCGCCGCATAATGCTTATATCCCGCCTGCGCAGTATCTGGAACCATTGCGAAAGAGCATCAAAGGAGTACATCCCTGGTTTAGACGCTATCTTGGCGAGGTTGCCTATACCGAT
>JAKPPT010000065.1 GCA_029547205.1 Spirochaetota bacterium | reverse complement strand
CAACAACAGCAGAACAAGCACCAGCACACGAAGTTGATACAACTGAAAAAAAAGTTGTTATAAAAGAGGAGCCCAAAAAAGAGACTGTAAAATCCCAGACAAAAGTCAGAGAGGTGATTGACCAGAAAACGCAGGGTAACGATACGGTAACCATAGATACCAATTCTTTATTGAGTATCACCGACGGAACATTTAGATATTCGCGTATTCCGGGCATTACTATAAAAGAAAATAATGAACCGATCATTACCGTTGTACAAGAGGATGTCCCCGAAACATCTGAAGATAAGGGTATATTTGGATTAAGTAAAAAAGCATCTGACAGGATTGCTAAAATTATTCTTGTTGTTATTGTCATATTTGTATTTATTCTTTATCGTATGCGAACCAAAAATACACGCGGAAGTGTATTGCGCAGATTTCCGAAATAATATCACATTACATGAGGTATACATGTCACGGGGATTAATTTATAAGGGTATTTTCATAGTTTGTATAATATTATTTGCAATAATCCTTATTTTACCAACAGTTGGCAAAAACACACTACGGGTTGTTATGAGCACAACCGCAACACAGGAAGATATTCAGGCGGTTAAGCTACGCTTCCCTGAATCAAACTATACCATTACTGCCAGAGAAAATGAATTGTTCATTGAGGGATACAACCTCAACGTTGCAGTAATGAATGAGGTGAAGCAGTATCACGGTGTAGTTGATGCGCAATTGCTGCCTCACTGGGCTGAGAAAGCATTGCTTGCAAAGAAGATCAATTTAGGATTGGATCTACAGGGCGGGTCATATTTAGTATTACAGGCAAATTACCACAAAATAGAAGAGAAAACAGGTAAACCATTAACCAATACTGAAAAAAATGAGATAACTGAGCAGGCGCTGGAGCTACTCAGAAACCGTGTGGACAAGTTTGGTGTTGCTGAGCCGTCCATACGTCCCAAAGGGAATGATGCCATAGAAATACAGCTTCCAGGCGTGAAAGACCCTGAGGCTGTAAAAAAAGCTATTGGAACAACAGGGCAGGTTGAATACCGCCTTGTTGATGATGTTTACACCCAGAAGGCTAACCAGTGGTTAAAGCAACACTATGATGGGAAGGCTTTACCGGAAGAGCAGCTTGAACTTAAGAAATTGTCTGATACCATAGCACAAGCAATAGCCCTCCCTGACAACCTTGAGCTTATGTTTTATTATGAACGCCATCCCCAAACGGGCAAGCTCTTTGCGGCATATCCAATGGTTCTGGAAAAAAAGGTTGCTCTGGCTGGCAATGATATAAGCAAAGCGTGGGTGGCTACCGATGAGTATCAACAATTAGCAGTACATTTCAACACAACGCCGGAAGGTGCAGCAAAGTTTGCCGAGGTTACCAGCGAAAAGAATCAGGGGCGTAAGCTGGCGATAGTTATTGA
>JAKPPT010000034.1 GCA_029547205.1 Spirochaetota bacterium | reverse complement strand
AGCTTTTACCGAAGTCTCTCTGCAACGGCGGGTTGCGTTATGTTGTATTACAACTTGTGAACAATGCATACCTTCAAAAGAGCAAAAGCCCAAAGCAGCGATACCCATCTTCGCAGTGATTTATTGATCCTATCGAAGTCTGGTACTGTTACTCGCTTTAAGTTTTCTACTGGTTGTTGGAAGCCGTATAGAAGAGTAAACTTTTTAGAATAACAGGCTTTGAACTTTTGCAATTTAAAAATACTCTATATGCAAAAGTTAACAAAAAAAACGGCATTGCCTGATGTCGTGCAAATGTCCATGGTAAATCCTTATGCTGCAGGTGTAGATATTGGAGACACTATCCATGCCGTAGCAATTCCCGAAGGACTGGATGATAAACGGGTACAAACATTTGGTACGATGACCTGTGACCTGGAAGCTATAGCTGATTGGCTCGTTAAAACAGGTATTACCACGGTGGCTATGGAAAGTACGGGTGTCTACTGGAAGCCTTTGTTCAGCCTGCTGAATAAAAAAGGATTTGAAGTGTACCTTGTAAATGCCCGTCAGGTTAAAAATGTAACAGGCAGAAAAACCGATGAAGATGATGCGATGTGGCTGCAGAAGTTACATAGCTGCGGCTTATTAAAAAGTGCTTTTTTGCCTGATGCAGAGCAGGAGGCATTACGTAGTCTGGTCCGCTACCGCCACTCATTGGTGGAAGATTGCAGCAGGTTTAAAAACCGGATGCAAAAATCACTGGAGCTGATGAACATAAAATTCCACACACTCTTTGCTGATTTATTTGGCAAGACAAGCCAATTGTTTATTGAAGCTATTTTAGCAGGCGAAAGAAACCCTGCAGCCTTTTTGCCTTTGGTAGCAAATAATGTAAAAGCAGAAAGTGCAGCTATTCTAAAATCGCTGGAAGGCAATTGGCGTACAGAACATCTTTTTACATTGCGTCATAGCTATGAGATGACTAAAGCTTATCAGCAGCACATAGCAGCAACCGACATAGCCATAGAAACACAGTTGCAGCAATATGAAGCCAGTGTAAATGAAGGAGAGCTTAGTGTTGCCGCAATCGCAGACAAACCTTTGGATGAGACAAAATCTGACAGAAAAAAGAAAAAGAAGCAACAGGGGGCACCTTTATTTAATATCAGGAATTATCTTGAAAAAATATATGGCACCGATGTGCTTGCCATATATGGGCTCAATGAAATGAGCGGGTTGGAAATTTTATCGGAAACAGGCACTGATTTAACCAAATGGGAAACGGCAAAGCATTTTGTAAGCTGGTTAAATTTATGTCCCAATAATAAAATATCAGGCGGCAAACTGATCAGCAGTAAATTATTAAAGAAAAAACCCAATACTGCAAGCCAGGCTTTTAGAACTGCAGCCAATGCTGTGCAGAGAAGCAATCACTGGCTAGGGGATTACTTTAGAAGAATGAAAAGTAAAGGGGGCAATAAGTTCGCCTGCGTTGCTACAGCCAATAAAATAGCTACTATCTTTTACAATATGGTTACCCAAAAGAAAATATTTACCCCGCAGGATTTAAAGGCATATCAGGAAAAGCAAAGAACTGCCAAAATAGCTTTCTATGAACGTAAACTCATTGAACTAAAATCTGCCGCTGCTTAGGAGTTGTATAGAAGCGAATAAATTGATTTTGGGAGTTTAATTTCGTTTTCCGTTGGCGTGCCCGCCAACGGAAGCGCTGCACGGACACCAACAGCAGCAGAATGGTAATTACGTTTTACTATGGCACAATTACGCTGCGCTGCAAATGCTTGACTGAATACTTGCGCCAGTGACTACCATACTTAGACCATTAGGGGGAAGTCTACGGGGCTGTAAATAGCTCTTACAAAAATTTTACTGCTTGTGTTATTATCATTCCAATGCGTCGTAATTCATAGCAGCGGAAACTTTTTATTTTTTGCAGGATGCCTATCTTTAATTATGAAAACTGCAACAAATATTTCCCGGATAGTGCTCGGCTCGCTTTACCTTATTTTTGGCCTGGACTTTTACCTGCATTTTATTCCTTACCAGCCCAATCATACCGGGGCCGCCGCAGCACTTAAAGACGGGTTGCTGGCTGCAGGATATTTTTATCCTATGATGAAATTTCTGCAGGTAGCCGGGGGCATATCGCTTTTAATCAACAGGTACGCTCCATTTTCTGCGGTAGTGTTGTTTCCCATTAGTTTAAATGTATTTTTATTTCATACAATTTTAGTTCCTTCTGGCTGGTATATGGGCGTTTTACTGTTGATTCCCAACCTTTTCCTCGGTTATGCCTGGAGAAAATATTACAGCAGCATGTTTGTAAAGAAAGCAGCC
>JAKPPT010000018.1 GCA_029547205.1 Spirochaetota bacterium | reverse complement strand
TTTGATGTATTTTCATCTTCCTTAATATTAAATCCCAATACATCTCTATAGAATTTAATCATCATTGACATGTCATTAACAAAAATTCCGAATCCTTCTAATTTCATTTTTTTCCTCGGCCCGAAGGGTCTGGCTAACATTGGCTTAACCTGTAAAAACGGGCGCGTACTCGCGCTTGGCGCGGTTTGTGCGTAAAGAGCGAAGCGACCGCACAAACCGTGACAAAGTTTTTATCAGGTTGAAGCGGTTGTTAGATGTTTAATAAATATTATTTATATTACACCAAACTATATTACTAATTGAAGATAATCCATCAATATCTAAAGAAAACAATCTAAAGTAAGCATAATTTTTTCCAGTAAATGAAGTATCAATTTCAATTATTCCAGTTTGAGAAGGATTATTAACATCAATACTTGGAAAGCTTCCAAAAACATTTGGATAATACTCACCTCCATAACAAGAACAATCTAATATTACCTTTGATAATGGTTTATCGGATTCATATTCAAGAAATATTTTTCCTTTTACTTCTTCTCCATTCCATATAGGTATTTTAAGAAATATATTTGCAGGATTTTTTGGAGAAGTAATTTTGGTAAATGTTGTGGATTTACTATTAGGATTTCCAATGTTATCATACGCTATAACAGTAACTTGGTATTCTCCATCAGATAAACTTCTAATTGGTTCTGTAATAAATGTTCCATTAGAATTTGTTGGCTGCTTTAAACTGAGTAATTCATTACTTGAATTTTTCAAAACAATTGATGTCCTATTATAATCCACACCTACTTCTGATCCACCATCTGCAATACGAACTTTAATTTCGTTTAGGTTCTTAATTACTGATAAGTCTCGAGGTTCTATATCAATATCAGGACCTAGATTATCAATATTAAACCATATTTTATCTACTACTTCACTACCATCTTTTTTAAATGCTATACCTTTTAATGTTATCCAGTTTACTCCTGTAAACGAGGTGTTGAATATGAATTCTCCGGTAAGTTCTATATCTGTACCTACTTTCTGATATTCAGGACTTTGGCTAGGTGCGTAATTCCATAAATCAGGATCGTCAATTCCATAAGTCCAGTAAAAATCTATCTTTGTAATATCTATAGCATCGTACTTTGTTATTACATCAAAATTTACTACATCTCCATTATTTATTTCAGTATCTTTACTTATTAATACTGATTTGTAATTTGATCTCCTATAGTAAGAATTTATAATTTTGAAATTTCCTTTATTTACATAATTTACTAAATCACAGGAAAACAATAATAATGTAATAGATATTACAACTATTGCTTTTTTCATACATTTCTCCTTTTTGCGCCGTAGGCGTCCATCTAACATATTCTACCCTAGAAAACCTCGATAGTCAATTTCGTGGGTTTAAGCGAAGAGGAAATTTGCCGTGGAGTTGGGCAATGAGGATATCTTGCAATGAAAGTAGCGACATTCAGCAGCATAGCTCGTAGTCCATGAAAGCGCAGCAGGAAGTATCCTATGCCGCACGTGGAAACCGACTACATTTAAGATATTCAACTCCTCGAAGAAAGATAATGTGAACATTTTCATTCCACCATTTGTTGTGCATGCGATTATTTGGCTTTCAACGTAAGTTTTTAGTATGGAGGTCATGATGGTTTTTGATATCGGCAAGCTTGAAATTTTTTTGAAAACTACCTGCAGGTTTTCAGAAATCGATACAAAATGGGCGCTCGTTTGGATTGATAATTTCACGAGACGGTTTCCATGGTGGTGTAGTGATCGAGAACGCTCCATCACTTGCTTTGTTAACGCTGTAGAGGAGCGTAAAGGAAGCTTTGTCGCTGATAAAGCCCGAAACGCAGTCCGCACATTTTTCGCTTTCATGGATTGTTTAAATAAAACTAAGCCAGAAAAGACTGTCGAGCAACGTATGTCAGAACCCACAGGAAGCGATCCTGTTAGCGCTGCCTCTGAAGTGGTTGTACCTGAAGGAAATAAACCGGTTAGACTTCCGGCAGGAATATCACCATGGACTGTTTATTCCGGGTCACTTATGCGGGAGGCACGGGATTACCTCACGGTAAAACATTATACTCTGCGTACGCAAAAAACATATCTCGGTTGGATACGACGTTTTCTTTCGTGGTGTGAATCGCGCAGAGAGACTGAGGAATCCGACCCGACTGCTACTCGAACTATGGATGTCCGCTCACTTACCGCAAACGATCTCCGTGGTTACCTCTCTCACCTTGCAGTCAGGCAACATGTGAGCGCAGCGACGCAGGAATTAGCGCTCAACGCAATCATGATGCTATACAAACACATCCTTCATATCGAGATCGAAGGACTCGCTTCGGTTGTCCGTGCAAAGAAGCGGCTGCGTCTGCCTGTCGTACTAAACAGGGAGGAAGTTTCCACGCTCTTGAAGAACCTGCACCAGCCTTTTAGGCTTATGGCTTCGCTAATGTACGGCTGCGGGCTCCGGCTCGATGAGTGTCTCAACCTGCGCATAAAGGACATCAACATACGGGAAGAATCGGTAGAGGTTCGTTCTGGTAAGGGAGGAAAAGACAGATTCACGGTACTGCCTGTATCGTTACATCGCGAGCTTGAAGTATATTTCAATGAGCTGCATATACGGTGGGAACAGGAACGAAAAGAGGCTATGCCTGGTGTATCCTTGCCTGAAGCACTCGAGCGCAAGTATCCCGGGCTTGCAAGCGAATGGAGTTGGTATTGGATCTTTCCTGCGCGAGGTCCCTGCATAAATCCTGCGACTGGCAAGCAAGCTCTCTGGCACATCCATCACTCTGTCGTGCAAAAACAGATACACAACGCGGTTCGCAGGGCTGGTATAACAAAGCCGGCATCGGCCCACACGCTCAGGCACAGCTTTGCCACCCATCTACTCGAAGACGGTTATGACATCCGCACCATTCAGGATCTGCTTGGTCATTCCAATGTTCGGACTACGATGATCTATACCCACGTCGCCGTCAGAAATAAACGCGGAGTTCGGAGTCCTTTGGAAAAACTCTAGCCTTCCCCTCTCCCACCTTGTAGCAGAGCTTGCTCACGGCAGCCGAAACATACTCGTAAGTCAGCTATCTCTGCATTGTCCTAAAGATAGGATATATGCGAAACATGGATATGTCAAATCGAAAATGGATAGCATGTAATAGCTCATACGAACAAGTTTCTTGTATTTTTTTTAATAGTATAGTATAGTGTTGCCTACTGTGGGGAATTAGCTCAGTTGGCTAGAGCGATAGGTTCGCAATCTATAGGTCGGGGGTTCGACTCCCCTATTCTCCAAAAACACTAAGTATTAACAGCTAGTGTGGTGTATTGTAGCTGATATCTGCTGCTTTGGGTATGCAAATTTAATGATTTGCCTGCCACTGCATACCTTTAATTCCATTCCCAGAGGCACGGAAAACAAGAAAATTGAAACAGTACCGTCATGACAAAAAGTTATAACTTTTTGCTATGCAACCTCGGACATGGTCTTACAAAACACGATCAATACTCTGTGAACATATCATATCAACTGCAGTGTAGATGATAATAAAATAACAAAACCACTCCTAACCATAGTCCAGTGAACCCTGATTAACTTTTTCTATGATCAAGACTCAAGAGGTGCCCAAACCGTTCTTGCTTTGTTTTCAAATAAAATTGATTATGTTCCTGTACTGGAAGCTCAAGCGGTACTCGTTCTACCACCTTAATGCCTTCGCTCTCGATCCCTTTAACTTTTTCTGGATTATTTGTGAGTAACCGCACACTCTTTACACCAATTTTAGCAAGCATCGCAGCTGGAACTTTAAAGTCCCTCTCATCGGGTGCAAAACCCAGTGCTGTGTTAGCATCATACGTGTCGTACCCTGCATCCTGGAGGGCGTATGCTCTAATTTTATTAACAAGCCCGATTCCGCGTCCCTCCTCTTGATGGTACAGTACAAGTCCTCTTCCCTCTCGTTCTATTAGCTCCAGCGCATGATGCAGCTGAGGACCACAATCACAGCGCAAACTTCCCAGAGCATCCCCCGTAAGACACGCAGAATGTATGCGGCACAACAATGATTCTCCATCGTCAATATCACCTTTTAGAATTATGATATGGTCTTTACGATCCCGGTTGTTGACAAATCCCAGAATAGAAAAATAACCATATCGCGTAGGAAAATCAGCAACAGATACTAAACGCACACAAATAGTTTCTTCGCAATGCTCACAATCAAGCTTGTGCGGGCACTGATATAAAAAATCTAAATCCTGTTTTACAATTTCTTCAACGGTCGGTTTAATGAGCATGATAGAACCAGTATAACACCGTAGTATAGAATTATCAATATCAAATAAATTTTAACATAAATCATGAAAAAAATACAATCAGTTATTTTTATGTAATTTTGGTAAAAACCTGCCACGAGAATGAGTATACTGTTCCCATGCTGCACCAAAATAAGCATGGAGCACTCGCTCTTCCCGCGGTATTCGCTCAACAAGCAAAATTGCAAGCCCCCCATTATAGAGTGCAACAATAAACCAATTAGCAAGCGCAATGGTTACTCCGATATGCAGTAAAATAAAACCTGCATAAATCGGATGCCGTATATATCGATATGGCCCATTAGTAATCAATCGGTGAGATTCTTTAAGCTCGATTGTTGCAGAAAACTCTCCATCTAGTGTATAGCTTGCCCAACCAATTATGCTTACTCCAGAAAGCCCTATAATAAGCCCAGCAATGCGAAGCACAATTGGTACTGCAAGCATGCTCCGTAGCAAGAGAGGAAAACGAATGATATACAAAAATAACACTATAACTTCAATGCCTACCAGAACTGCAAGCAGCAGTGAATCTCGTTTTGCATAAGGATTGATTGTTGTTTCCTGGCCAGAAAGTTTTTTCCGTTTTTGTGCGGATTTCTTTACCAATACTAAAATGAGCGTATACAATGTATATAAACCACTCACTGCCAGCGTAATAAATATATTCATACTGTAATGCTACTAATACAAGTTGAAATTGTCCAGTAATTATAGGATGTACTTTTATAAAGTTCAATGGTAAAGTGTTGATTAGAGGTAATAAATGAGCTGGCTTTTTTCGGTATATCTTGGATCAACTATTTTTGGTGTTGGTGTACTCCTTGTCGACATATTAGGTCTCCTTGGGCATGAACAGAGCCCTGACTCTGGTGGTGATGCTCAAGCCGGTTCCGATGAGGTCAGTGCTGAATCATCAGGCAACAATGATGCTGACGCTCTTGATTCCGATTCTTACTCTGACATCGATACAGATGCCACAGATAACCCAGAAAGTGATACCCAATTTGATGCCAGTGCTGAAGCTTCCCTATCGAGCCATGAGGTGACCGCAACTCACCTGACTGATTCTGCTTCGCATGCAATCACGTCTCATGGACAAGATTTTGGCGGAGCAGGAAACGAGACTGCACATGCAGTATCAACAGTCATGCACGATAAACCGATACAGGGCAGCATGGTATTTAAAACGCTTACCATACTGCGATCTGCAGTGTATTTTTGTGCAGGATTTGGTCCTGTTGGATTATTTGCCTGGTTGTCCAAACTGTCTCCTATTTCATCGCTCATGTGGAGCATTCCTACTGGCATTGCATCGATTGTTATAACCAGATTACTCATGCGGCTTTTCAAAAAGGAAATGGATTCGACAGTTAAGGAACATGAGCTCCTCATGGAACATGGCATTGTAACGGTAAGTATTGAAAAGGGAGAAATAGGCAAAGTACGTATCAATTTAGGGAGTGCATACATTGACCGCTATGCGAAAGCGAAAAATCCCAACGAGTCCATTCCGCTTGGATCATCTATTTATGTATGTGATATAGAAGAAGATTGTCTCATTGTAGAAAAGGAAGGAGAATAAGTATGTTACGGGAACTCTTTACAGAGTATTTCAGTGTGGTTGCAGGTGCAGCTGGTGTACTTGCTGTACTTGGATTCATAGGCCTCATTAAAGTTTTTATAACAGTTACGCTGCCAGATCAGCTTCTCGTTGTAACGGGCAAAAAACGTGTTAAAAATGGTAAAACGTTTGGGTTTTCTGTGGAACGTGGAAGAGCATTCTGTATTCCATATTTCCAGTCAATATCAACACTTGATATTGGGATACTCCCAATAAACGTACGCGTTGAGGGAGTCAATTCTGCAAACGGAATTACCGTTGGAGCCGATGCTACAGCCTGCGTGTGTATCGATGACGACGATGAAGGTATGCTCTACTCTGCAGTTGAACGACTCATGGGTAAAGACCGACGAGAAATAGCCGCACAGATTCAGCAGACTCTCATTGGTAATTTCCGTGGTGCTCTCAATAAGGCAACACCGCTTGAAGCTATTGGCATGACAGAAACCTCAGTGGAAGAAAGTAATACCGACACACTCTTAGCTCTTGAAAAAGGAGAGCGTGCACAATTTAGGCAGGAACTGTTAAACGATATTAACAGTGACCTCGCCAATTTTGGTATGAAAGTAGTTTCCGTCAGTCTTCAAAAAATCTGGGACACATCAAATTACATAGCTAATCTTGCAGAAAAAACACTCGCAGAAAAACGCCAGCAGGTAGAAATAGAAGAAGCAAGGCTTTCTGCTATAGCACAAAAAGCAGAATCTGATGCAGAACGACGCATTGCAGTAGCAAAAAGTAAAGCCGATGGTGAAATTCTAAAAGCCAAAGAAAAACTTGATATTTACAAACAGCAAAGTGTCGCAATGATTGAACAGGCAAGATTAGAAGCGGATAATGCAATAGAAGCTGCAATTAACAAGGGAGAAAGCGCTGTTCAAGCACAGTATATCATTCTCCAGAAGTTAAAAAACCAAACAGAAGTCACACTCAAAGCAGAAGCAGAAACCAGAGCAGCTGAAATTCGCGCAGAAGGTGAAAAAAAAGTTACAGAAATTATCGAACAGACCAGAAACGATATTCTTAAGCAAAAAGTTGAAATGCTTGCAGAAGCTGGAGATATTGGTAAAGTTGTTCTCTTTGTTCAGCAGCAGCTTCCCAATCTTTTTGAAAAATTCATCAAACATGCTTCAGAGACCAGTGTTGAGTCAATGGTTGTTATGGACGATAAAGATGGAATTGACGGAGCTGTAAACAGAGGTCCTTCTGCTTTTGCTTACTTTCTCAATACACTTGAAGAATCACTTGGTATTGATGTAAAAAAATTCTTAACAGAAGGAGTTGAAAAATGATCTACTTTATCGGAAGCTTATTAATTACACTTGGCGTTATTGTCGGATACCAACTTATTACAAAAATGAAAATTGTTGGAGGAAATGAGCTTGGTATCGTTTCCGGAAAAAGTTCAGGAAAAGGTTTTAAAACATTGAGCGGAGGCAGAGTATTCATTATTCCGCTTATCAATAAATTCGCGAAACTTGACCTTACTCCTCAAACTATCGAAGTTAAAGTCGAGTCTGCAATTGCAGCTGGAATCGTTCCTCTCAATGTCAAAGCAACAGTAAGTTTTGCTATTGCATCCAATGAAGCTGGAAGAAACAGAGCTGTAACCCGAATACTAAAGATAGCCAAAAATTGGGATGAACTCCGTCATGTTGCGAGTGATATTATCGAAGGACACCTCCGTGATTCTATTGCATCAATTACACCCGAACAGGTTATGAAAGATAAAGACACACTCGTTCGAAAAATGATCAATATCTGTAAAAACGATCTTGAAAATATCGGTCTTGAGATTACAACCATGAACATTGCAGATGTTGATGATCACAGGCTCGATGGTGTTGATGAACCCGATTTATACATAGCACTCCTTAAACGCATTCAAACTGCCAATGCAGAAATGAAGGCTCGAGCTGCAAAAGCAGAAGCGCGAGCAAATGCAGCAGAACAACAGGAAGCTCGTAGAGCAGAAATAGAAGTAAAGTCGCTCGAAAACGAATATGAAAACCTTGTTGCTGCAACTAACGTACAGATACAGGAACAAAATATCAGAAAAATGGTCGGTATTCAAAAAGCTGAGCGAGATGCAGAGGCGCATGTTAAAGGTCTCATTCAAAAAATCGAAGCTGAAAAAGAAATGGTGAACATGCTCAAAGAAAAATATGAAGCCGAAATAATTACACCGGCAACTGCAGAGCGTGACCGAATGATTCTCGAGGCAGAGGCCGAAGCAGTAAAAATGCGCTCACGAGCAATGGCAGAGATTGAACAGCTTAAAAAAACACTCTCAATTCTCAAATCCAGTGGCAAACAGGGATTGCAAGCTTATCTTATTGAAAATTTTAACCGCATCGTTGAGCCATTTGCAGAGACCATGAGCCTCATACCCGTAAAAAATCTAACTGTCCTTACTGGAGTGAGCGGAAACAGGGAACCTATATCAGCTATACATCCCGATGCAATTGCATTAGGGAAAAATGATCTCCTCACTGATGTCATGAAGCAAGCACTGAAAAAACCTTCCTTGCAGGATATACCACCTGCTAGTAAACAAGAAAAATAGTAATACAGGAACCAGAGGCCTGTAGACTTTGAAAATTCATAGTCTACAGGCCTAATGAGAGCGCTTGCAGTTTCCTCATGCAGACTATACAATAGTGTTATGCCAGGTTTATTTATAAAAAACGGCGAACGCCGCAATGCAACACTACTCTTTGCAGACATGAAAGGCTTTACACATCTTTCTGAGTATATGGATCCAGAAGAGATGGATAGCCTGATGAATAAAATCTTTGGAACATTTGAAGAAATAATTCAGAACTATGGCGGATATGTAGAAAAATACATTGGCGATGCGCTTGTTGCAGTTTTTGGAGTAAAGGAACTCCACGATGATGATCCTTTTCGTGCCGTAAAAGCAGCTTTAGAATTTTTACACCGGATTAAAAACCTTGCTTTAGATTTAAAAAAAGATTCTGTTGAATTTGCATTCCGCATCGGTATTCATTACGGGCAGGTTGCAACCGGCAAACGGGGCAAATTTGATGTAGTAACCGGACATGCAATGGCAATTGCACAACGACTCGAAGCTGCTGCTGAACCTAATAGCATTCTGGTATCCGATGCTGTCTACGAATTATGCAAAACAGATTTTGCTTTTACAGGTCCATTTTCGTTTCAAGTAAAAGGGAAATTAGAACCCATTACAGCATGGAAAGTTGAAATTAATCAGGACATGCCACCTGCAATCGATGAGCCATTTATCGGAAGAAAAGAAATTTTGGATGAGCTTGTCAAAATATATATTAAAGATGATAATAAAGTTGTAACAGGTCGCTATATTCTTGCTGAAACTGGCAGCGGAAAAACAAGGCTCATTCAGGCTTTTATTGAACGCATAACACACTATCCGGATTTTAATGCACCAATTCTTAAAGCTACTGCACAGCGATTTAGAACGATGCGCTATGCTACTGTACTCGATATTATCACAGGATACCTTGGACTTGATAGTTTTTCCTCGCCAGAGATTATAGAAAAACACTTATTAAAAATACCAGGTATTCAATCTAAATACATTAAAGATTTTTTAACATTTATTTCAGAAAAAGAAACAGACAGTTCGGTAACTAATATTGTCCTCACACTATTTGCTATTTTTTCCTGCATTATGGATCAGTATGAAAATTCAATGTACTCCTGTCTTATTTTCATCGATAATGCACAGGATTTGGATAGACTTTCACGAGAATTTTTCAAATATTACTTTAAAAATGGTAAAATCAAACCATTTATTATTATGTCAGGGAAGGAGTACCCTCAAAAAATACATGATGCATTTCCAGAAATAAAATTAATTAAACTACCGCCTCTTACACCCGATGAAACGAAAGAGCTTATTCACTATTATTGGCCAGAATGTCCAGAGAATCTTCAATCACTCATTATAGCGCAAAGTCTTGGAATGCCGCTTTTTATCAAAGAATACACGTTGTATGCGAAAAAGCACAAAGATCTCTCTCATCTTCCTGAAACAATTCAAAATATTTTTTTAAGCAGCTTACAGCGCTATAATGAAGAAACTCGTGAATTTATAAAAAAAGTTTCTGTTTTTTTACATCATTTTTCTGAATCTGACAGTAAAGTTATTATTAAAAAAACTGGTGGAAACCCCGACGCGGTACCAGAAATACTGCACACACTCGTACAGGATGGTATACTCATAAAAGAAGGAGACTTTTACCGCTTTAGTCTTGATGTTCACCGCAAAGCTGTCTATGACAGCTTGCTCAACCATAATAAAAAAATAATTCATGGTATTATCGCAGATCTTCTCATTGAACGCCCCAAACACAATAAAGTCAGGTTAATTATTCATCTTATCAAATCAGACCGATGGAATGATGCAGCACAGATTATGCTCAAAGATCCACTCCGTACCTATATGTACGAGTATCTCAATCATATTGATATTATCTATAAAAACCTTGAAAAAAATGATAAAGACACCGCCATACAGCTCTTAATTCTTAAAAGTGCAATGTACTTTAATTCCGGCAAAATTGAAGATGCAGAAAATGAATTAAAACGAATTATGAAAATTGCTATCACCGAACACAATGATACCTGTATGGGATTTGCCTACCATATGATCTGTGCATACAATGTCATGAGCTATGCATTACAAAAAGCTGTTTTTACCGGGGAAAAAGCAATTTATTACTATACAAAAGATAAAAAAAACAGCCGCAGTATTCAAAATATTCTGCGCTATCTTTCATTTTCAGAAGCAGAGCGTCAAAATTTTAAGGAAGCCACGGAGCTTATTGAATCAATGAAACAGTATGGCGAACTCGATCTCTTTGAATATAACTCAGCACTTGCAGATTTACAAACTCTTTCGGGAGAATATACCAGAGCGCTAAAAACCATAGAATCATTAACAGATAGTGAAGAAGAATATTCTCATTTTGTAGCCCGCTTTTTTGGACTTGATCTTAAACTAAAAATATTGTGGCAACTCTGTGATTTTGAAAATCTAGGTAAAGAGTCAC
Source organism: Spirochaetota bacterium (assembly GCA_029547205.1). GTDB lineage: Bacteria > Spirochaetota > Spirochaetia > Treponematales > UBA12059 > JAKPPT01. The sequence goes on along the minus strand of JAKPPT010000018.1, from coordinate 21,934 downwards.
GGAGGCTAATAGAATCTCGTATGCTCAGTGAATCGAGCATGGCACAGGCATACGCTATGCTTGCGGCATCTCTGTATAAATGCTGTGATGCTGATGCAGCTACAGAAAATTTTCTCCAGGCTGACTATTACATTCAGCATATAAAAAATGATTTTGATCGAGTTGATGCACTGAGAACATTATCCCTGTGCCAATATGTTTCTGGAAATCTCCATGAGACTGAGGTGTACGCTCAGGAAGCGCTCGCATTAGGTCTCAGGCACTCATGCTATTATCCAACATTCACCGTGCTTATGGTTCTCGTTCAAATTTATGTTGATCGAAATAACAGTGAGTCTGCAAAATTTTATTTAACCGAAGCATCATATTTTCTATCAACAGGTTTTCTTCTACCAGCAAAAGATCTTATTTTATACTACTACTATGCTGCTATTCTTGGAACAGCAGAAAATATAGAAAAATTTAAAAAGCTCGCATGGAATCTTTTACAGGATGAAAAAGCACGAATTCAAACACACAATACGGTTAAAGAATTTTTATCAATTAGACATTTTAATGAAATCGATTCTCTCTTCTCGGGAGCAGAAAACAATGAGCGATGAAGATCCACGTCTGAAATTATATGAGACACTCGAATTAATTGAAGATTATATAACAACTGGTATTAAACATTCACATGATATTCCAATCTTAAAAGCGGAAAAAACATATACACAGCACGGTACGCTGCAAACACCCTCCTCCGATAAAAGTCAAACAAGAAATCCATCGCAATCTCAAAAAATTATCCCTACTAAATCGATATCGCTTCCTGAATTAGCCAGAAATCATTCAAAAATGTCAGGTGACACGATTGAAAAAATTGGGAAAGATGCTGCACTCTGTCAGGCATGCAGGCTTTTTAATTACCGGAAAACAGCCATAGCACATACAGGGCAGGCCAATGCCAGACTTATTATTCTTACAGATTCTCCTTCCAGCATCGATGACAGCAGCGGAACACTTTTTTCCGATGAAGCTGGAGAACTCCTTGAAAAAATGCTTGCTGCGATAGGGCTCTCCAAAAATAGGGATGTCATAATGTTACCAATCACAAAATGCCGCACACCAAACAGAGAACCAGCACCAGATGAAGAGATGCACTGCAGCAAGTTCATATTGCGACAGCTGGAACTAATTTCCATACCAATCATACTCGCCTTTGGCAGGGTAAGCGCACAATGCTGTACCGGTAAAACACAGGAACCTTTAACCAGTTTACGAAATACGATTCATACAGTATCAATTTTTACAGAACGGCGCTGTGTAGCAACTTATCATCCTCGCGATGTGCTGGCTAATGCAGCTCTTAAACGGCCTGTATGGGAAGACCTAAAGATTCTCAAGACACTATTGTAGAGTACCGCTCATGTATTGCAGTATTGTTTTTAATGTTCCTGTCAATAAAGCATTTACCTACGAGATTCCAGAAGGCATGATTGCAGAACCAGGCATGCGTGCTGAGGTCATGTTTGGTAAAAGAAAAATAATTGGATGGATTATTGCCATTTCCGAAACGGTATCGCTACAGGATATATCTAATGGTGATAAACCATTAACAATTAAACCAATCTTAAGGCTAATAGACCGCGAACCGCTTTTTGGAGCTGAAACCATTGCGCTTGCAGAATGGTTATGTTCTATGTACTTTTGTTCGCTTGGAGAAGCTCTTGGTGTTATGCTTCCTGGCGGGAAACGAGAAAGCAGTGAACCCGCTCTCCCATTTGAAGATATGGAAATCAGTGACCACTCTATAACTCCATCACCCGAACAACAGCAAGCTATCGATGCAATTATTTCTGAACATAGCGGTATCTGGTATCTCTATGGAAAAACAGGAACAGGCAAAACCGAAGTCTTTTTGCAAGCTGCAGAAGCAACACTCAAGGAAGGTAGATCGGTTCTATACCTTGTTCCAGAAATTGCACTCACACATCAGGTAATTGATTCCATACAAAAACGATTTGGGTCTTGCTGCGCCATTTTGCATTCTGGAATAACTCCTTCACAGAAGCTCAAAGAATGGAAACGCATTCAAAAGGGATCTGCAAGCATTGTAGTAGGAGCCCGAAGCGCTGCATTTGCACCACTCACTAACCTTGGCTTAATTATTCTGGATGAGGAACATGAAGCATCGTATAAATCGGGATCATTTCCACATTACCATGCGCGACAGGTAGCATTACACCGCGCTTCAGTGGAAAAAACAAGAATCGTAATGGGTTCAGCAACACCAAGTGTTGAAGCATGGCACCTCATGCAAAGAGGTATCATAAAAAAACTTACACTGACCAAACGGCTTGCAGGTGGTGCTATGCCTTCCGTCGAAATTGTTGATATGAAGCATGAGGAATCTATACTGTCCAAAAGGCTTATAGAATCAATAATTCAGGAACATGAACAGGGAGGACAGACTATTCTGTTCTTAAACCGCAGAGGGTTTTCCAACAATTGGAACTGTAAAACATGCGGGCTCATATTAAAATGCAAACAGTGTGATGTCCCTTTAACATATCACAAGAGCAAAGGGAAACTAATTTGTCATTATTGCGGCTATCAAGAAATACCTCCAGCATCGTGTCCGGAATGCAGTTCTCTTGATATTACATATTCAGGGTTTGGGACCGAAAGAATAGAAGAAACCATTCAAAACCTGCTTCCCGGTCTTACAATTGCAAGACTCGATACCGATATCGCAGTGAAAAAAGAGGTAATTAAAAATACACTTGCTGATTTTGCAGAAGGCAAAATAGATGTACTTTTAGGCACGCAGATGGTTGCTAAAGGATTAAATATCCCAAGAGTAAAACTTGTAGGCATTGTCATGGCAGATATGGGACTTGCGATACCTGATTTTAGAGCACAGGAGAGAACTTTTGCTCTCATTACGCAGGTTGCAGGCAGAGCAGGCCGGTTTACCAAAGGAGGAAAAGTCATCCTGCAAACCTGGCGACCAAAGTATTTTGTAATACAGCATGCTGCCAATAATGAACTCGAAGACTTTTATGAAAAAGAACTTGTACAGCGCAGAGAACAGTTTTTTCCACCATTTTCCAGAATCATACGTCTCATTATACGATCCAAAAATCTTGATAAAGCACAAACTACTGCACAGGAGCTATGTCGCATTTGCGAGCACTATCAAAAAATGTTTACTTATAATGGATCTGAGTTATTAGGGCCAATCGAATGCCCCATATTCCGTATAACGGGATACTACCGCTATCACATCCTTTTACGAGCGAGTGATTTAAAACCAATTCACGATCTTTTGTATAGTGTTTTGCAAACCTTTCAAAAACCAGGTGGTGTTGATATCGATATTGATGTAGATCCGCAAAACTTTATGTAGCAAAATAAAAGCCCAGCTGTTTACGGCACATGTAATCAGCCAGGCTTATTCTTACAGTTTATGGTACCAGCACTATGTGCTGAAACATATCTGTATTATACAATAGTTATTTTTTCATAGCTTCGGAAAGTGCGACCGCTACCGCCACAGAAGCACCAACCATCGGATTGTTACCCATGCCCAAGAAACCCATCATTTCTACATGGGCAGGCACTGATGAAGAACCAGCGAATTGAGCATCAGAGTGCATGCGCCCCATGGTGTCGGTCATACCGTATGAAGCTGGTCCTGCTGCCATGTTATCGGGGTGCAGCGTGCGGCCTGTACCTCCTCCAGATGCAACTGAGAAATATTTTTTACCCTGATCCCAACATTCCTTTTTATACGTACCAGCAACTGGATGCTGGAAGCGTGTAGGGTTTGTGGAGTTACCAGTTATAGAAATATCAACGTTTTCATGGTGCATAATCGCAACACCCTCACGGACATCATCGGCACCATAACAGCGAACCTGTGCGCGCTCTCCCTTGGAATATGCAATCTCTTTTACGATATCGAGCTTGCCTGTATAGTAATCAAACTTTGTCTGTACATACGTAAAACCGTTAATTCTGCTGATAATCTGCGCTGCATCTTTGCCAAGACCATTCAAGATTACTCTGAGCGGCTTTTTGCGTGCTCTGTTTGCACTCTTCGCAATTCCAATAGCGCCTTCTGCTGCAGCAAATGACTCATGTCCAGCAAGGAAGCAGAAACATTCTGTCTCCTCAGAAAGGAGCATGGCAGCTAGATTGCCGTGTCCTAAACCAACTTTACGGTCATCGGCAACTGAACCCGGAATACAGAAAGCCTGCAGCCCTTCACCGAGCGTCCGTGCAATTTCTGCTGCATTAGATGAACCTTTCTTAATTGCCACTGCTGCACCAACAATGTAAGCCCATGGAGCATTATCGAATACTATAGGTTGTATACCACGGACAATACCAGGTATATCCAACCCTTTTGATTCAACCAGAGCCTTTGCTTCTTCGAGTGAATTTATTCCATATTTTTTTAGCAACGCTTCTATCTGAGCAATACGCCGTTCATAACTTTCAAATAATGCCATGCTGTCCCCCCTTACTCATGCCTTGGATCAATTTTTTTAACAGCTTCTGCATAGCGGCCATATGTACCTTTTGCCTTTGCCAGTGCTTCATTGGCATCGGTACCTTTTTTAATGGCATCCATAAGCTTTCCAAGATTAACAAACTCATACCCAATGATTTCGTTATTTTCATCAACACCGATGCTTGTGATGTACCCTTCAGCCATTTCCAGGTATCGCGGACCTTTAGCTCGTGTCGCGAACATTGTGCCAACCTGGCTTCGGAGACCTTTTCCGAGATCTTCAAGGCTTGCACCAATAGGGAGACCACCTTCAGAAAATGCCGATTGACTCCGTCCGTATGCTATCTGTAAAAACAGCTCACGCATAGCGGTATTGATGGCATCACAAACAAGATCGGTATTGAGTGCTTCGAGTATAGTCTTCCCAATAAGAATCTCTGCTGCCATTGCAGCCGAGTGTGTCATACCTGAACAGCCAAGTGTTTCAACCAATGCTTCTTCGATTATTCCATCTTTTATATTAAGTGTGAGCTTGCAAGCCCCCTGCTGTGGAGCGCACCAGCCAACACCGTGCGTAAAACCAGAAATATCTTTGATTTCCTTTGCCTGCACCCATTTTCCTTCTTCTGGAATTGGCGCAGGACCATGATATGCACCCTTTGCGAGGGGACACATGTGTTCAACTTCAGCGGAATATATCATCATGTTCTCCTTAATAAATAGTGATAGCGTGTATAGTATATCAAATATTGAAATTATTCAATGAACGAATGCCATTTTTATTTTCACATTGAAAAATAAAGAGCATATTCTTTTGATTACATAATTACAGCAATTTTAATAGTGCAGCGATAGAATTGTCGCAAGTTATTGCTATTCTAAGCTTGAAGACTTATCGTTTTTAGGTATTCAATAGCCTTCTGCTCAGAATAGGATATTTTTACAAAATCTTTAAGGTTAACGAGATCAAACACTTCATTGATTTTTGGGGGTACATTGTACAGAACTATTTCACCGCAACCTGACTGCATGCAATTTTTTTTGATACGAATGATGATCCCTATACCGGTTGAATCAATGTAATTGAGATTTTCAAGATTAAATATCATACGCTTAAAACCACCATCCATGAGTGCCTTAACCAGAACCGCTATTTCATGAGCATTCTCTATACTGATATTCCCACGGATATTAAGTTTGCATATATAATCCGCAGCTTCTTCACCTGCATTTCGAGAATTAAGTAAAGGCAATAGTTCCACATAATGCATTGTACTCATGTTTTTAGTGTATCCTACATCAAGCCATTGCGCAAGAAAAATATTGAATATCGAACAATAATTACTTGTATTACAGCTTTGTTTTTACTCGCGCCAGTCCATCAGTGGCTTCTTTATTGTCAGGGCTCAGCTGCAGAACTTTTGAATAAAGATTATATGCTCGCTTAAAATCTTCTAATTTTTCCACGTTCTGAGCGTACCGCAGCCACCACCGTGCCATTGAAGGTTCTTTATACACTGCCATTGCATAGGCGATATCAGCATGTTCAAATTTTTGCAAACGCACATATGTCTCAGCCATATAAAAATAAGCTGTTGCTACTCTATCAGCATCTTCATTAGTAGCATTGATATAACTTTGTAAGCTTTTGAGACAGTTAGCAAAATCGTTTAAAAAATAATATGCTTCTCCCATTGTTTCAACAATTCGCGCATCAAAGCGGACATTGAGTGCCTGTGATCCTACATCGATTACTTCTCTATACTGCTCAAGCCTGAATAGTGCCCAGCATTTTATGGTATAAGCATCCATGCGCGTAGCGTCTCGTGCAAGCTCAGTATTACACACAGCTATTGCATCTTGATAAAGCTTGATTGCCTCCGATTTTCTTCCTTTGAGTTCCAGATCTCTTCCCTGACGGAACAGTATAAGCGCATCAGCCTTTGCAGTTTGTGTTTGTTGCGGTGTAACTTGAGGCTGAACAGAAACAGGCGGTGTCTGTGGAGCTGTTGCAGGCGGTTGAGGCTCAACAATTGGCAAGGTATCCTGTGCTGTAATCCAACCTGCACAAATGAGTAAAACAATAAAGAGATAGCCATAGGTTTTACTATTTCTCATCATCATCCTTAATTCTCAATGAATATATCTAAATTTACCGATTGTTTCAATGCTCAGCTAAAAAGCGGTTGATAGAAGCTGCAGCTCTTCTTCCTTCTCCCATTGCCAGTATCACCGTAGCAGCTCCGAGCACAATATCTCCACCAGCCCAGACCCCTTCAATTGATGTGCGCTGTTCTTCATCTACAATAATGTGTCCGTGTTTATCAACAGCGAGCTCTGGTGTCGTACGTGCAAGAAGTGGATTTGACTCATTACCGAGTGCAACAATGACTGTATCAAAAATCTCATCGTGTTCACTTCCGGGTATCGGGACAGGACTCCTTCGACCTGATGCATCTGGTTCACCAAGTGAATAGCGGAGCAGACGCAAACCTGTCACCATACCAGCTTCGTTTCCAAGAATCTCAATAGGATTTGATAAAAAATCAAAGAGTATACCTTCTTCAAACGCATGAGCTACTTCTTCTGCACGTGCAGGCATCTCATCTCGCGTGCGGCGATATACAACATGAACCTCTTCTGCACCAAGCCGTTTTGCCATACGAGCTGCATCCATAGCTACATTACCGCCACCGAGGACAGCAACACGCTTTGACGGGAAAAGTGGTGTCGCAGCTCGCCCAGTATCCCATGCACGCATAAGGTTTGCTCTCGTTAAGTATTCGTTAGCACTGAATACTCCAACTAGGTTTTCTCCTGGAATATTCATAAACTTAGGAAGACCTGCTCCGACACCTAAAAACACAGCATCAAAACCATCTTCATCAAATAAAGCCATGAGCGGTCGTGTTTTCCCAATGAGGGTGTTGTATTCAAACCTGACCCCCATTTTTTCAAGCTTACTGATTTCTTCCTGGACAATTGCTTTCGGGAGACGGAATTCCGGTATGCCATATACCATGACTCCTCCACCCTTCTGAAATGCTTCAAACACTACAACTTCGTGTCCATTTCTTCGCACATCAGCAGCGACAGTTAGGCCTGCTGGTCCAGAACCGACAATAGCTACTTTTTTCCCTGTTGGAGGAGCAATGTCCGGCAGTGCAATAATTCCCTGAGCACGTTCTCTATCAGCTACATACCGTTCCAGCCGTCCGATCTGAACAGCTTTACCGACATCTTTAAGTGATTTCCCCAGTGTGCAGGGTTCCTGACACTGCTTTTCTTGAGGACACACTCTTCCACAGATAGCAGGGAGGAGATTTGTTTCTCTAATTATAGCAGCCGCACCCTGAATATCATCATGTGCAATTTTTGCAATGAATGCAGGAATATTGATATTGACAGGACATCCTTTTATACAAGGCGCTGTTTTGCATTGCAGGCAACGTAAGGCTTCAAGTTGTGCCTGCGTTTTTGTGTACCCAAGCGCAACTTCACTCATAGTATGGATTCTTGCATCGGGATCCTGCACTGGCATTTCTTGAACAGGTATTGCCATACGATCTTTTGGAGTAAGATTTTCCTTTGCTAATAGTTCATCGAGCAAAGCCTTTTCTTCATTTGTTGTCAACTTATTTTCATAATAGCTGTTCATAATCACTCCTGGCACTCGAAACTTAACTCGAGTATCTGATTACATGGTTTTATCTCATTCATCTGCCTCAAACTAAAGACCTGCATGCTTTTCTGCTTCTTGTATTGCAGCATTAAGTTTGCAGGCTTCCTCATGGTATAATGCATGGTGCTGAGCTTCTAGGTTTTTATAGGTTGAGAGGCGCTTGAGCATATTATCCCAATCAACCTGATGTGCATCAAACTCAGGGCCATCGACACAAACAAATTTTGTGTTCCCCCCTACCGTGACACGGCATCCGCCACACATGCCGGTTCCATCAATCATAATAGTATTTAAAGAAGCGAGCGTTGGCACATTGAAGGGTTTAGTCGTTGCTGCACAAAACTTCATCATAATAGGAGGACCAATTGCTACTACTAAATCGGGTGCAGGCGATCGCTCGCAGAGTGTTTTTAAGGGCTCAGTAACCAGTGCTTTTGTGCCATAGCTGCCATCATCGGTAACCAGAATAAGTTCATCAGCAACAGCACGCATTTCTTCTTCCATAATAAGCAGCTCTTTTGTTCTGGCACCAAGAATAATGGTAAGCCGGTTTCCTGCTTGTTTCATTGCTTGAGCGATAGGATAGAGTGGCGCAGCACCAATACCACCGCCCACACCTACTACCCATCCGAATTGTTCTATATGAGTAGGATTACCGAGAGGACCGAGCACAGCCTGAATTGAATCTCCCTTTTCAAGCTCAGCAAGCCGATGCGTACTCTCACCTACCGTTTGAAATATCAATGTAATAGTGCCAGCCTGAGCATCGGCATCTGCAATTGTCAAAGGTATGCGTTCTCCATAATCAATATCACGCTGAACGATTACAAACTGTCCTGCTTTTCTTTCTTTTGCTATCCAGGGTGCATGTACAACTATCTTGTATACTTCTTCAGATAAACGTTCTTTTGCTATAATTTTATTCATACATCCTCCGGTTTAATGTATTATGACAGGTTTTTTATCGAGACTCAAGTTGTTTTGTCACACTGTAGAGTACTTGAGAAAAAACCTAAAAACCGATACTGTCATACTGTAAGGAGCTTGTATGCCAGTCCCCCTTTCATTTTCTAAATACAGCGAAAAAGCACTCTTTGAACCCGAAAATTTTCTCTCATACATTCGCAGCAATCAACTTTTACCAGATACTATACGGGCTCCGCAATGTGTCATTCTCTCCTATCAACGCAGTCTTTTTGACTATGTAGTCAATAACCATACTGTGACAGCACCAGAGGGATACTTTAAAAATCATCTCAGATACCTTGATGAGACAGATGGAACGATAGCCATAGCAGGGCATTTTGGTATTGGTGCTCCTGCTGCAGCCATTATGCTGGAAGAACTGATAGCCTTTGGCGTTAAAGAATTCATTTCAATAGGAACAGCTGGTGCATTAGTAAAAGAATTACATCCAGGTGAACTGGTCATCTGCACAGGTGCATTTCGAGATGAAGGTACTTCATATCACTATGTTCCCGGAGGTGCTCCCGCCCTGCCAGATGAACAGCTTACAAATATGCTTATCGAACAATGTACTCAAAATCAGATACCTTTTCATAAAGGTTTGACATGGACAACCGATGCAATATATAGAGAAACCAAACAAGAAGTAGCTGACCGCAGTGCTAAAGGTGCTCTTGTTGTTGAGATGGAAGCAAGCGCTCTATTTACCGTTGCACGATATCGCAAATGCCCGCTCGCTGCATGTTTTACTATTAGCGATTCACTTGCCGAGCCAGAATGGAAGCCGGAATTTTTATCAGAACAAACGAGTATAGGGCTTGAAACACTTTTTCGCACTGCATGCAAAGCTTTTGAAGCTTATAATGCTATAAAAAACAATGATTTATAGTATTGAATAAAACAAAAATTGTAATCATGAATGGAGCACTTTCAGTATGGATACCTTAGAACCTAAGAGTCTCTGGAATTACTTTCAAGCAATTTGTGCTATACCTCACCCTTCGCATCATGAAGAAACACTGGCCCGATGGATACTGGAAACTGCAAAAAATCTTGGTTTTGAAGCCACAATCGATGCAACACTTAACGTGATTGTTAAAAAGCCTGCGAGCCCTGGCTATGAAAATCATAAGGGAGTAATGCTACAGGCACATATCGACATGGTTCCACAGGCTTTGCCGGAAGCTCATCATGATTTTACAAAAGATGCTATTAAGCCTGTTATCAATGGAGAATGGGTAACAGCACAAAAAACAACACTTGGAGCTGATAATGGAATTGGTGTGGCCGCAGCATTATCAGTTTTAGCTGATAAAACACTGAAACATGGCCCACTTGAATGTATTTTTACCACAAATGAAGAAGATGGGATGAGTGGAGCACGAGGTCTGTCCTCAATAGGAATAAAGGGTACCTATCTCATCAACCTCGATGGAGAAGACTGCAACGAAATTACTTTAGGTTGTGCTGGAACCGCTCGCATTACTTCGTTGTATAACAGCAAGGGTACATCCGAAGGTCTTTCATCACTTACATGGTACTCCATTACACTAACAGGACTCCTTGGCGGACACTCAGGTGTTGATATTCACCGCGGTAGGGGCAATGCGGGCATACTGCTCTGTAAACTGCTTCTGGAAACAGGAGTCCCATATGTCGCAAACCTTGAAAGCGGAACTGCAGCCAATGCCATACCACGGGATGCGCAAGCTATCATTGGTATTCCTAAAAACGATACCGACTGGCTCAATCGCTTTAATAGTGCTATACTGTCACTGCAAGCAGAATTTGCAAAAACAGATCCCGGACTTACAGTAAACATTACAGAAACAGAGCCTCCTGATTATGCCCTCGTACCGGCTGCAGTTACACCTATACTGAAAGCATTGCTTGCATTGCCCAATGGGTTACTATCCGTTGAGCCAAGTAATCCCTCATGGACACGAACATCCTCGAACCTTGGTATTGTAAAAATCAAACATGAAGACAGAGGCATGTTTTTTGTAGAGACATACAACCTCGTACGCAGTTCAGACGAAAAAGAAAAAAATGAGATAGTAGAATCAATTGAATCAATACTATTCAAACTCGGTGCAACTACGCGCAAAACATCTTCAGCTCCTGCATGGGAACCTGATCAAACAACAAATCTTGCTCAAACAGCAATTTCAGTCTTTAGTAAACTCTTCAACAAAGAACCGCTCCTTTCCTGTACACATGGCGCACTCGAATGTGGATTATTTAGAACACTATACCCTTCCTGGGAGATGATTTCTATTGGACCAACAATCCAGTATCCGCATTCGCCTGACGAGCGGGTACACATTGGTTCGGTTCAGCAGTTCTGGACCTACCTTACAGCATTACTTGCTGAACTTCCTTAGTGTCAGGAAAAATGTGAAAATTATCTGTAAATACAACATGGAAATAGTGTAACGTTTCACAGAGTTTGTAATATTTTGCTGAAAATTCTTGCTTTTCACGACAAGAGACTATAAGATTATAGTGATTTTAATTGTATAGTTACAATTCGGTTATGCGAGGAAGGTAATGTATGGCGGGTCTATTTGAAAAAATATTTAAACCATTTATTTATCCATATATAGAAGGTGATCTACGTATTTATAAAAAGGCACGTGTATTGGCTCCTGTTTCACTTACAATTGGAATTTTTTCAATTGCTCTTGCTGTCATTATGCTTACAACTGGAGCAATCACGGTAGCAATTGCTATTGGTTTCTTATTTGCTATCTGTCTTGCAACATTAATTCTCATGACCAAAAAACAGTATGGGATTGCTTCCTCGCTCTTTATTTATGGTTTATTTCTTGTAATGTTTGCTGCGATTAAATTTGATGCCTACCAAAATATCTATGAGTGCTATGTATTTGCCACACTGGGATTTTTTGTACTTGTTGTGCTTGCTCTTATCGGTATATCACAGGTACAGGTAATTGTGATGGCTATTCTCACTCTAGCAGCAATTGCATTTCTCTACATATCTGATGCGCTTCCCCTCGAGGAAGGAATAGTGACCACTCTTGCCATACAATCGCTTTCTACCTGTGCAATTTTGATTATTGCTGGAAGCTCATTTGTCGCAGCAACCATCCGCATGCAAAAAAAACTCGTTGATGAAACTGCAGAAATGTCCGAAGCTTCGCGGCTGCAATACCTTGAAACTATCAATGCAATTAACGACACACAGACAAAAAGTCAGATGATTAGCGAACAGCTTACACACTCTGCAGAAAATCTTCAACGAGCAGCGCATCAGCTTCAAAATTTTATTGAAGAAGCGCTCCAGGGACTGGCCATGCTCGATGATACAATTTCAGCAAACAACCGCAGTGAACATGATGTGCTTGCTACTCAAAAACGCGTAACACAAGCAATAAATCAGTATTTTTCTAAAATTCATGAATCCAGTGCTTCTATCAACCAGATGATTCAAGCTATCGAGGAAATTGGAACTGCAGCATTACAGCGCCAGCATGGTGTTGCGAACCTGTCAGCGCTTGCCCACGATGGCGAAGAACGAGTCGCTGAAATCTCCCATTCGATTCAGGAACTCGTCCAGTCGACAAGCCGAATGGAAGAAATGAACACGCTCATTGGCGATGTAGCTGGCCGCACTAACTTGCTTGGAATGAACGCATCCATCGAAGCAGCTCATGCCGGTGATGCAGGAAAGGGTTTTGGTGTGGTAGCAGAAGAAATCCGAGCATTAGCAGAAGAAGCATCCGAAGGGAGCCGAACAATTGCATCCATTCTCAGTGATACACAGGAGATGATGGAGCAGGCTGAAAAATCTGGACAGGCTACAACAGAGTTTTTCAGTAAAATGTCAGAAGAAATCCAACAGGTAGCCGCCACACTTAATCAGCTATTAAGTCGACTCAAAGAAATAACCTCTGGCACTGCAGAAATTAGTGAAGCAATCAATGACTTTAGTGTTTTTAGCGATGAAGCGCATCATGCACTTGACGAAATACAAACAGCAATAGAACAAACTGTAGCCCGATCGAGCCAATCGCAAGCTATTGCAGAAAATCTCCGGAATAGCTCACAATCTATAGCTCATGCATGCAGTAACCTCTTGACCGAGGCGGATCAACTTAAGAAGCTCAGTTTGGAAAACCAGCAATACATTACAGAATTGAAAGAACGCTTAGCATAGTGTAACCATCAATTATGCTCGCTTCTTTCGTGAGGTAATTGCAATGCGTGTAATAAGCAAACCTATTCCTGCAATTATAAGCAAAACAATGAGTACATACAAAAAACTTCGGGAATCGGCAGGAACATTTCTGGGCTTTTCTTCCTGAAGTAATCGTACAGAATTAAGATACGACCGGGTATACATACCAACAAGCTCTAGCTGCGATGTTATAAATGCGTTCAAATCTTTTGTATTTCCTGATTGCTGTACCATTGCATACAATTCTTTCCATGGTCTGTTTTTATCTGCGCCATAGTCATAGCCAGGATCATTTACTATATGCTTTGGAAATTGTGATGCAATCATTCTATCGAGCGTATTGCCTGCTCTATATGCCTGAAAGGCAACTACATCATAACCATACATGGTTCGATACTCGATAATTTTTGTAGACTGAGAAAGCGCTTTTATTGCTTTTTGATGAATTTCAGAATTTACTTCCTCTGCCAGAATATCATACACATAATCCTCAAAAGCAAGATGACGGTTCGAAAGTATTACAACTGCATCATCTTTTTGTTTTTGAGAACCAAACATATTCATAGCCAGCAGTGCAAGTGTAGATTTTCCAGGGAAAAGCCGTGCATGGTATGGCTGCGCTAAATCCTGAAGGTAATGGAGAGCTATTCCAGCAAAGCGGTATCCCCAGTAAGGGTGTCCTGCTTGAAAAGCAAACCGTGCGAGCGTAGTAAATTGATGAATTCTATAGGCACTTAAGCTCTGCTGTGTCCATGGTGCTACTAGTTTGATAATAGGGTCTTCCCATGGGAATGCCATGTGTAATGGAGCCTGACTTCCATAGAGGAGAGCAGGATTCCCCCACGGTTGAATGTTAAAGCCATACTGAGCACCATATGGTGTTTTATTATCTTCAAAAAGCCCAAGGTCTAAACCATAATCCGGTTCATCTGAAGCACTTGCAACAACATCACAGACTGGAATCGATTCATTTTCTGCTAAACCGATAAAGGGACTGTTCGGGAATCGATTATTAAATACATCGATTACTGCTGTATCAATATCCGGTTTTCCCGTAGGTCGTGCCTCATTGGCACGAGGTTGATAAAAGAGAAGAAATCGATATGAAGGATTGACACGTAAAGCTTTGAGAAAACTTTCAACTAATGCATCTCCCGAAAGAACAGGATTAAAGTATAAAGAGTCAGGTAACGGAGCATAGTAAGGAAGTATATGAGCTGCTTCTTTCTCAAGATACGAAAGCACATCTACGAGCTGAATTTTTTCTTTAGATAAAAAAGCCTCAAACGATTCTGCAATAACTGCATCATGTGCCCACTGTTCTTCTTGTAATGCATAGTGAGTGATCTGATCATGATCATCCCAGGAAAATAAAAACTGGATCACAAATAGTGTAAACAAAAAAAATACAAACAGTTTGTGTTTCATAACGATAATCCTTTTCCAATGTCTTTTATAAGCATCAAATGTATGATATTGTAACATATAACAGTTTTTATGCAACCAATAATACTGTAAGAAAAACAATAAAATTATTTTTGGCACAGGTGGTATTCATGCTTTCTGATTCTGTGGAACTCGATTCTTTTTTACACGACATTGCATTAGTTCATTATTCCGACGAACTCCTTGAAGTGTTTCAAAACCCTCTCCAGCAATCGCTGAGCGGAGCATCTATATATGTCATTAACAAGACTACATATAATCATGTTGTATGCTGTACGTTACCGATTATTACAAAGGCTAAAGCATCTCCCCATGCAATACAGGCACTACTCACGAGCACTGCTCAAAAGAGCCATGAGCTTATGCAAGCAATCAATACTATTGCGCAAAAACTTAGAATCACTGTCCAGGAGCTTTTAGAACCGCTTCCGGGGAGTAATCCTGAAGTTTTAACAACAAAACCAGCAATTATTATTGGATCTATTAAAGCTTTTCTTGCTCAAAAGCGAGTACAACCAGAACTTATACAGGATATAGAAACAATAACGATCGACGCTATTGATGCAATGATCAATTTAGGCTATGGGGAAGACTTAAAAACACTGCTCAAATTTCAAACTATTGCACAGTGGCTTGTATTTTCAACGACAGAACAACAAAAAATTGATGCAGTTCTTTCCGCTGCTTCAAAAAATATTCAAAAAATAACCCTTGAAGATACAGCAATCACACCGGATGTACTCAAACAGCAATTGTACCATGTCAATAAGCAGGAAAAAATTCCATTACTGCTTGGCATACTGCAAGCACTTCCCAAAGCTGTCGTTGTATGTAACACAAAAGGAGCAGCAGAGTATGTCACCAACAGGCTAAGAGCTAATACTGTTTCTGCCAGTTTGTTTTTGTCCTACATAAGCAGAAAAGAACAAAAAGAGATTCTTGAAGGCTTTCAAAAAGGTACCACATCTGTACTCGTTACTAATGATAAAAGTCTCGAGCGATCGGGAATAAAAATACAGTACCTTATCAATTACGATTTGCCATTATCTCCGCAAGCATACAAATTACGGCTGCACCATATTGATACGAGCGGAACACATACAGCAATAAGCTTTGCATGCGAAGAGTATGTTTACAATCTTCCTATCATTGAACAAGAACTTGGGTTTAAAATACCAGTAGAAGAACTTGTACCATCGAAGCTCAAAGCTGATAAAGATGCTGTATCGCATGAATACAAACGATCCAGAAGCCGTGACAAAAACAATTATCAAAGAAACGGCAAGAACGATGATTATAGCCACAACGCTCAGAAACATAACGAAAGTAAGCATCCAACAAGAAATCAACATATAGAAAAACAAAAAAAATACAACCATGATAGGAATCACGCAGAGCATTATACTACTGGCCATAACGAAAACTCCAATGCTGCATTATATGCTATGAGCGCAGAAGAACGGCTTAAATACTATCAAGAAAAGTACGGTAAAAAGTTCAACACAGGAAAAACTGAAGGCTCATATACTAAAAAAGGGAAACAACGTACCAGCGGTAAGCCAACAAACACAAAAGAAACAACCAGGATAGATAAACAACCTCACAGGCATAGCACAGACCGGAATCAAACAAACAATAATCGAAAATCAGGCAATGCAAAGAAACAAATAGCAACAAATCGTAATAATCCTCAAAAATCATCAGTGTTTCGTAATTTACTTACAGGCATATCCAATCTATTTAAGGTAAAAACAAAAAAAGATAAACAGGACTGAAATCTGAAAAGATTTTGATTAAGGAGGAATACATGTTTGATGCAGTGCTTGCGATGCTCGATGCTGAATTTAATGGAAAATCCTGGAATGGCCTCTCTTTTATGGCTACTCTGGAAAAGCTTTCATGGGAAGAGGCACAAAACAAAAACACATGGGAAGGATACAGTGCATGGGAAATTATGCTGCATTGTGCAAAATGTAAATATATTATTGCAAAAGATTTAGATCAAAATGTTTCATCATGGAATTATACGGACGAAAGCTGGTTCCCTGCTCCACATGCCGTGAACAAAGAAGGCTGGGAACAGGACAAAAAATTACTTATTGCGATGCATACTGCATGTATGAACGGCCTTCGCTCATTGGGAGAATCCAGGCTTGAAGAACCTATGCCCTCATGGAAAAAACCTTGGAAAGCTGTTATTTCCTGGTTATTGACACATGATGCGTTTCATGGGGCACAAATGCGTTCGATGGGTCTACCTTCATTAAAAGAGAAACACCATTAGTAGCTGCTCACATTCTATTTTTCGATAATTCCAGCACCCTGTCTAATTACGATTGGTTCATCTGTTCTTAAATCAATTACTGTTGTTATTTTTTTATCACAATTTTCTTCTCCTGTGATAATGAGATCAAGACCCGGGATATCCTCAAGTTCCCATGCTTCATCAAATAATTCTTCTTCTGGATATTGAGGAGGCTCGCTTGATTTGTTTATCATAGTTTTACGTGCGGTGATTGCTAAAAGCGGGACACCCAATTCAGCAATTATAGCATGCGCTACTGGATGCGCAGGAATTCTCACCCCTACTTCTGCACGTTTTAGTGAAAAAAGTTTAGCAATTTTATTTGTACTTCGCAGTATAAACACAAATGGCCCTGGAACTAATTTTTTAATGTATCTAAACACTGCATCAGAAATTTCACAGTATTCAGAAGTTTGCTGAATATCGGTACAGATAAACGTAGGTGCATGCCTCCGTTCCAACGGCATGCAGTCAAGCAGCTTATCCCTGCCTTCTTTTGAACCGATTGATGCAATAATAGCCCAGCTTGTATCCGTTGGTATAGCAACAAGACCACCTCGCTTGAGCATATCAGCAGTCTTCTTAACAATGCGACTATCTGGATTTGATGCAATAATATATTCGATCATAGTGCTCCATTCTGTATATTGCTTCAGTATCAAACGTAATCAGCTTTTCTATGGCACATCAAAATTGGCTTCAGCATTACACATGTCGCTTTCCGTCTTTTCTTCCCAGATAACGCAAAATTGGTTCGGAGACTTTTATAACCAGCGGAAAATCTTCTGGACTTAATTCGATTGATTCACCATCCATCTGCATAAGTATTGTTTCATCATAGTAAACCGTGAGTTCTCTTGATTGAGCGAGAATTACTTCAGGAAATTTTTTATGCTCTCCGCTTACTATGGGTGTTTTGAGTTTGATTTTTCGGAACAGACTCATTTTCTCTATAAGACACACGTTGTTTTCATCGGGCAAAATGAACTGATGAGAACCATATGTACGTCTACCATCAGCACCTACAGCAAGAAGAAGAAATCTGCCTTCGATGGTAAACTGGTCAGTACCAACCGTAACATGGGCAGCATATTTACGAGTAGACTCCGATGGGATAGTAGCTATTGTTCCCTTCCCAACAATTTTCATTGTTCCAGTTTTATAGATGCTGTCATAGAATACCGTAGCAAGATCAAGCCAAAGCTTAAAGGAATCACCAGGAAGCTTCTTTTTTAATTTATTTGTCATATGTGCAACAAATGCATCGAGTCCTATACTAACAATATTAAAAGCCCTAAAACCAGAAGGTGATGCCTTACTCTGCTTGCTCTGTTTTGCAGTGTGTATAGTGACATACGGCTGTTTTAGTATTACACCTTCATCAAAAAGCCTCGATAATGAATCTTCCAGTGTCCATCCATCGGTACCATCATTGCCTGTCCCCAGCGGGAGTCTCAGTATTGTAAAACGCTCAACAATTTCAGCAGGAGCCCGTGTCAGTCCATCGAGAAATTCCCATGTGGTGCCATCACCACAGGCAAGTATCACAAGCCACTGTTGGTTACTTTGCAGCGCAGCTTTCTCTAATAGGTCATTTGCAATTTGTGTCGCATGTCGGCTCGCTGTAGTCGTAAGCACTTCCCAAGATATTGGTTTTTGTTCTGGGAGCTCCTCTGTTTCCGCTAATAGCTTATCGAGAATCCCGTGTGTCTGCTCGAACTTGAGTGCTCGTGAAAAGCCACCTGCAAAAGGATTCACAATGACCCGAACAGCTACTGTACTGATATTCATTACACGTGAGCGTGAAATAAGAATCTTAAGTTTTTGCTCCAATGAAGATAGTTCCATATGGTAATTGTAAAGGAGAAGTACGATTTTGTAAATTGCACGAGTTGCCTCATCAAAAATCTTACCCAAATGTAGTCTGATGCCTCATTATAAATTCTTACCGTGAATGTATGTTATTTATACCCAGCTATAAACTTACAGCGGGGTGAAAACATGGGGGGGGTTAACTATGAGGGAAAGCAAGTCGCTAACACAGGAAATATGCAACCATGCTCTTATCTACTTGGGGAAAGTAGCTTTTACGTACTTGCAATGGAAAAGCTGTCAACATAATCGCCGAGACACAACAAAAACGGAAAAAACGACAAGGAATATGCCGGTATGATACGGTGTTTTGTGCGTGCTTACAAAAGATTTTGAACGGGCAAACCATACCTGCACGGCGCAGTATAGTAGTAAAAAATCAGGGTTTCTTAAGTATAAAAAACCGGTAAGGCTTTCATTTAGTTTCGAAGAACGACAGCCAGGTTTCTTTGAATTTGACACTGTTTTTCATGATTGAGGAACCGTACACGGCGAGTTTTGCAGAACATTGACCATGACTGATGTTTGTCTTGGGCTAGACCGTGCTACTAGCACTGCAAAACAGTGCTCATCACTGGGTCAAGGAGGGTGTGCCGAGAGCCTAAAACAATCACTGCCGTATGAGTTGCATGGGGTGGACACTGACAACGGATTCGAATTCATCAACAAAACCATGATTGGAGAAAAAGTCCATACAATTTACAAACAGTGCAAAACACCTTAAAAAAAACGAAACTCTGCCTAGTACAGAGACCCACAGTGCTCTGGTAAGATTTTTGCATGATGCATCTAGTACGCTTACGGTAAGAATTTATGATGAGGCATTATGATGGTATGCGTCACAAACACAAAAAACTGTCCAAAACTGGAGCAGTTTTTTGCATCAAGCTGAAACAAAACCAGATCATCAGACCTTGAACATATCAATTTCGTCCTTTAGCAGAACAACCTGCTCCTTGTTTTTAAGCGATATATCATTGATACCATAAAGTGCATTAGCAACTTCTTCCGACCCTATTGCCATCTCTGCTATGCTCGCCTCTATTTCTTGGGTTATCTGTGCAAGCTTGTTACTCTCTAAATGAACCTGAACATTTGCACTCGCAAGCTCATCGACAGTATTTTTTGTATCCTTTGCACTCGTCTGTAAAATTTCAAACATCTGCTCTAACTTTTGGCTGTTTTCCACTTGTTTGGTTATATCGGATTGTATAGACAGCTCCTCTTGTGAAACCATAGTTATATCTTCTTTTATTGTTATAAATTCTTCATGAACATTTTCAACAAAACCATTAACTTTATCTATCGAATTTTTAATTGCCTTTAATATTGAAGAAAATTCCTTTGCCTGGTTTCCAGCTGATTCGGCTAATGCTCTAACCTCACCAGCTACAACGGCAAAACCCGAACCTGCATCACCTGCATGCGCTGCTTCTATAGCAGCATTCATGGCAAGAAGGTTTGTCTGACTCGCTATTTTCTGTAGCATCGAGCTAACCTCCAAAAGCTTCCCCGCATCGGCTGCTATGGCGTTCGTTTCGTTCTTCATAGTTTTAATGCTGGTTTCCCCCCGATTTGCCGCCAACACGAGAGCTGTTATGTTTTGGCTGTTTTTCTCAAGCTTTTGAGAGATTCCTCGGATATTTTCGAGCATTTCATAGACGCCTCGAGAAGACTCTGTTACATTCTCCGACAAAGACGCTATGAACTGAGAGAGCTGTTCAGTATTTGCAACCATGGAATCGATAGTTTTTATAGTTTCTTCCACACAGGAAGTCTGGTTCTTTGCTAGCCCTCTTATGCTCTGTATATTTGCATTGATCTCATTCATGGAAGCTGCTGTTTCTGTTATATCGGATGCAAGCAAAACCCCTGAGATTTCAAGTTCGTGAGCAGAAGCTGCAACTTGCTTTACAATACCCTGCATTCGTCCAACAAATTCATCAAAATAATAAGAGAGCTTGGACATCTCGTCCTTTCCTGAAAAATTGAGTCTCTGCGTTAAATCTCCCGTACCACTTGTTATATCATGGAAAAGAACGAGCAACCGGTCTATGCGTCGCGACAAAATTATCTCAATAAGCAAAATGTTGACAAACCACATAGCCATAAGGCTCACCACAAAAACGAAAAAGAGCCGCGTCGTGGCAGCAAGGACACCAGACCGAACATCCTTAGCCTGAATATCAATACCCATTACGCCTATTACCTCACCAGCAGTATCCTTTATGGGAACAAAAGCCGAAAGGAGGTCGCCCCATACGCCTCCATCATAAATATCAGTAGCCACCGAGTTTCCAGCAAAGGCTTCTAGCACTGCAGGGTCGAAGTTATCTAAAGTGTCCGTATCACCTGGGTTAGAAAAACCATCTGAGTCTATATCCGTACCATCAAGCACATACATGAAAGTGCTGTCATCAATTTTTGCCATTGAGTACAAATATGTTACATCGTTTGCACGCAGAATCTTGTTGAGGAGCACATAGTTCCGTTTAAATACATCGCTCTCCTTATCTCGGTCTGCTGCAACAACTGCGAAATCATCAGGCGATATCACCACTGCAGCAGAATTTGCAATTGCCAGAGCACGTTGTTTATATATCGAAATGACTCTCTCTTTATACATTCCCATAACAATGAGAAAAATTGCCAGTAGAACAAATGTCATCACAATTAAAATTAATGAGATTAGCTTTGTTTTTAGTTTCATGTTTAAACCTTATTGTTATAATATTTATAGTCCGTTCTATTATAAATTTACTATATAAAAGAGTCAATAAAATAAATATGAAAACATGAACAGCGAAGGGAGATGGTCCCCCCCAAGGCGCTACTTGAAGTCAACGAAATCAAGTAGCATTACTATACATAACTCTAACCACAGGAGGGACCATGTTTACGCTTAAGTATTATGAACTCTATCGTAACAGTAAAGACCCTGTACAGTATAGGGGGATGTTA
>JAKPPT010000008.1 GCA_029547205.1 Spirochaetota bacterium | reverse complement strand
AACTGTTTTCGAATGCCGATATGACCCCGGCAGAAGTGCGCCAGTATTGCGTGCTGGATGCTGCTTCGCAAGCGCTTATGCAAGTGGCAATGCGCCAAATGCAGCTGACTGCGCGGGGTTACCATCGGGTGCTCAAGCTGGCTCGGACGATTGCAGACTTGGCTGATTGTGAAGCCATCACCCAGGTGCATTTAGCTGAGGCTTTGCAATATCGCGCCAAAGAGTTTGAGTTTTATTGATTATAAGATAATGATAAGTCTATAACATAGCTTATAATAAAAACATATAAATTTACTCGCAAATAAAGATTGAAACTTTATTGATTGTTATGAGGTGATCTATGAATATTTTCGAAAGAAAAATTTTTAAAATGTATATATGATTATGATAAAACCCATTCAAAGCCACTACATTTTTACGCGTATTGGTATTCACTCAATGATATACTTAGTGAAACAGGAGTCAAAAAGGAAGATATTACTGAGCTTCTTGAACAAAAAATATTTATAGACTTTTTAGATGACACGCGGATAAGATTATCCAAAAAAGGATTAATTTATTGTCTAGATGAGTTCGAACATAAGAGTATGGGATTTAACCTGGATTAATATTTATTGTTGTGAGTGTTCCCCGCTGAAAAAAAGTGGAGAATATGTTTTAAAATTTATTCTTATATTGTTAGTATTTCGATCATTTATCTATATTTACTTTTTTCCGATTTAAGCTTGGAAAAACTATTTTTTGATTATTAAATAAATAATTATTTAGGAGCATCATGAGGACCATTCCATTAGGTAAATCTGAGCTGCAAGTGCCAGTAATTGCCGTAGGATGTATGCGCATCCAAAAGTTAGACCAGGCTTCTGCGGAGAAATTCATCAAAACCGCACTCGATCTAGGCGCTAATTTCTTTGATCATGCCGACGTCTATGGCAATGGCGCCTGCGAAGCATTGTTTGCCAAAGCCATTGGCATAACTCCCGCCCTTCGTGAGCAGATGATCCTACAATCTAAGGTCGGTATTCGCACTAATATGTTCGATTTTTCCAAGGAGCACATTTTGGAAGGCGTCAACGGCTCTCTCAAGCGGCTGCAGACGGACTACCTCGATATCCTGCTTCTGCACCGCCCGGACGCTCTGGTAGAACCTGAAGAAGTGGCTGAGGCTTTCGACATCCTGCACTCTTCCGGCAAAGTGCGCTATTTTGGCGTCTCCAACCAGAAGCCGATGCAAATCGAGCTGCTGCGTAAATACTTACACCAGGAGATCCAATGCAACCAGTTACAGCTGAGCATTCCACACTCTCAGATGATTTCCAATGGGATTTACGTCAACATGGA
>JAKPPT010000009.1 GCA_029547205.1 Spirochaetota bacterium | reverse complement strand
CTTTTAGTATTAAGGAAATCACTCTCTATTTTTTTCCCAAAAAAATTCTCATTTCCCATTGAAACTTTATTTTACCACCAACCAATAATGAGGTAGTTATGCTCCTTGAACCTTTAAAAACCGACAGCCTTGTGGAAGCGTTTGTGAAACGCTTTGAAGAACTTATTCTTTCAGGGAAGATTACCATTGGGCAGCAACTGCCTTCTGAGAGAGAGCTGGCAAAAACATTGGGAGTAAGCCGTCCTGTAGTGCATGATGGTTTAATAGTATTGCAGCAAAAAGGGCTTGTATCTATAAAACCACGACATGGCGTAGTGGTAAACGACTACCGAAACCAGGGCTCGCTTGCTCTATTACAATCACTCATTGATTATAATAAAGGACAGCTTGAGCCCCATATTTTAGAAAGTCTACTTGCCACACGCAAGCTCATTGAACTTGAAACAGTACAACTTGCTGCAGCAAAACGAACCATGCGCCATGTCAAAGAATTTAAAGCAACAGTTGAAGAGGAAAAAACACTGGATACAGGGGATATTGCCACTATCGTTGAGGTTGATTTCAAATTCCATCACCTCATTGCGCTTGCAAGCAACAATTTTGTTTATCCCCTGCTGCTCAATTCATTTAAAAAGGTGTATACCAATCTTACCTACCAGTTTTTTCTGGATAAAAAAGTAATCTACTTTGTGTTCAGCGCGCATGAACAACTAACAAACGCTATAATCCAGAAAGACAGCACACATGCACTGCATATAATGACATTACTATTAGAACATGGGCAGTTACATCTTCGCCGGTATATTAAGAAGCAACAACAAAAGGAGGCGTTATGAGTGCACTACCACAATCAACATTAAAGCAGCCAAAGAACCTGTCGCCACGCATTCAGTGGCTCAGGGACTACTATTTTAAAGGAACAGAGCGCACATGGAATAATGAATTTACCTGTTTTACTACTGGCACCCCCTGGGATGCACAATATAATGAAATGACTTTTTACATTGTACCTGAAACCTATACGCTGATGCAAACCATGTATCAGTCATTTAGAATAGCAGCCCACACGGTTGCTATCCCTGATGGTTTTTTCACATGGAGCATTCCTGAAAGGCGTGCATGGTTTAATAAAGAGGTAATGGTTCATTATCTTCCTCACGAAATTTTACCGGACGATTTGATTGCCGGTGCCCGATTCAACACCCAGACATCCATGTGTCTTTCTAAAAGTGAAATGAAAAAACGCACCAAACGGGTTATGGGAAAAAACGGCGCTCGAAAAAAGATGAAATGGTTTCATGATCACGGTTTTGGTAACTCCGGTGCAACCAGCGGTCATATTATCCCGGATTATGCACACATTCTCCATCATGGCTTTAAAACGGTTTATAAAGAGATAGAAACCATTTATCAACAACTATCGCCAAAAGAAAAAAAAGGACAAAAGGGCAATACCCTTCGTGCCATGATGACTGCTGCCACCATGCCGCGTGATGTAGCGCTGGCATATGCACAAACCTGTCAATCGCTGGCTCACGAGCAATCCAATCCATCACGCAAAGAAGAACTTTTACAGATGGCTTCAAATCTGGCGATAGTTCCCTGGGAAGCTGCAACCACGTTCTGGGAAGCAGTACAGTCATTATGGATTACCCACATGCTGGTGATGAGCGATGAAAATTATCCTGGACCAGGTGTTTCGTTTGGACGAATTGACCAGTACCTGTACCCGTACTGGCAGTATTCGCTTGCCCGCGGAATGGACAGGGAATTTGGCAAAGAAATCCTGAAATGCTTTTTTATCCACTGCAATACTGCCTATGACGCCATG
>JAKPPT010000145.1 GCA_029547205.1 Spirochaetota bacterium | reverse complement strand
CACCGGCCATGAAGCAAGTAGAAATGCCCGCCCCGCCAGTGCTGGATTAAATATATTATATCCCAATCCACCAAATAGCTGTTTGACAATAATTATTGCAAAAGCTGAACCAACAGCAGGAATCCATAGCGGTACATGCGGCGGTAGATTCATTGCTAAAAGGAGTCCGGTAATAACCGCCGAGCCATCATTGACAGTAATGGGCTGTTTTAGAAGATATTGCATGATAATTTCTGAAACTATCGCTGAGCTTATTGATACAGCAATGACTAATGCAACATATAATCCATATAAATAGCACGAAAATATTGTTGCAGGCATCAGTGAAAGCACTACCAGCCACATCATAAGCGGCACTGACTGAGTGTCCCTGATATGAGGGGCATTTGATAACACTAAATTTTCTAAGAGGCGTTTTTTATCAGCATCTTTTATTTCCATAGGTGATCCTTCTATAGTGAAAATGTGTTTCAGCAATTATCGTTTTGCACTCAGTGCCGTTTGTACTACTTTGATAAAGTGTGATAGCGGTCGTTTTGATGGACATATATATGAACATGAACCACACATAATACAATCAAATGGATGAAGCTTTTCAGCAATATCATAGCGTTGTTTCTCGGCTGCATTTCCTAAATCACAGGGCATAAGATTCATAGGACATACTGAAACACAACGGCCACACCGGATGCATGATCTGAATGGCGTGACCTTAGTCTCATCTTTTGCAAGAAAAAGAATCCCAGATGTTCCCTTAACAGCATGTATATCCATGTGGTTCAGAGCAAGCCCGCACATTGGTCCGCCCATAATAATCTTGGATGGATTTTCAGCAAGTCCACCGCACTCTTCCAGAATATCACTGACACGCATACCAAATCGTACTTTATAGTTGCCGGGTTTACGTACAATTTTTCCCGTTACCGTTATATACCGTTCTATTAATGGTTTATCAAAAAGGACTGCTTCCCGAATGGCATAAATTGTCCCCACATTTTGTACAACAACATGGACATCCATAGGTAACCCGCCGGATGGCACTTCACGTCTTGTTATAGTATAGATAAGCTGTTTTTCAGCACCCTGCGGATATCGCATATTTAATGGCATTATAACAATCTCATGGGTTTTTACGTTTGCTACTGCAGTTTGTAATGCTTTAATTGCCAGCGGCTTATTTTTTTCAACCCCTATATATGCCTTGTTTATACCCATGATTTTCATTGCAATCTGGATACCTTCAATAATCTCTTCAGGATGGGTTTGCATAAGCATATCATCTACAGTAAGGTAAGGCTCGCATTCTGAACCATTAATAATTAAAGTATCAATAGTACGGTTGGCTGGTGGATTTAATTTAACCGACGTGGGGAATGCAGCGCCTCCTAATCCAACAATGCCGGCAG
>JAKPPT010000137.1 GCA_029547205.1 Spirochaetota bacterium | reverse complement strand
ACTCACTACAACAACTGCGCCGAGCGGTGCTACGCCTGTGCCTATGGCTTCTGCACAAATAACATTGCCACCCGTCCCTGCACGCATCGAGAGGTTACGGGCTGTCCCATCCCGCGTCACCGCCTGGTCAAACTGGATGGTAGCTCCAGCAGGTACGCTGCCAGCACTCGTCGTATCGAGCGATATGTCGCCTGTAAGCTGGACTGCACGGTAGTACCGGACTGCTCCGCCCGCTGTCGTGACATTGCCCGCAGTCGCTACGGTTCCTGTGAGCGTTGCACCAAATGAAACCGATGCCGCTCCCGTCGCGGTTATTGTACCAGCTGCGCTTATCGTTGTGAGTCCGGCTGCATCAAGCGTCACCGCTCCGGTGCTTACGTTTATGGCTGCGTTGAGGTTGATGGTCGAGCCTGTTGAGTCAATATTCACGAGACCTGTGCCAGAGCTCAAGGCTGCTCCTATCGTTACCGCTCCGCTGTGGTTGATGACAATTGCGTTGTTCGTTGTCGTGATCGTCGCACCGGTGTTGTCAAAGCTCGTTCCCGTTGAACTAAAGCCACCGGGCGCTGTGATTGCTCCATTGAGGTCGACAGCACCACCGTTTGTAATAGTAAGTGAATTTCCATTAATGGTGTTATTCGCCGTTACTCCATTGCCACCAGGATTAAAGGTTATGTTCCCGGTGGATGTAGATACTGCGCCGGACAAAGTTAAAAGGCCTGCAGTACTTACATCGAGTCCAGAAGCTCC
This sequence comes from Spirochaetota bacterium, assembly GCA_029547205.1. Taxonomy (GTDB): domain Bacteria; phylum Spirochaetota; class Spirochaetia; order Treponematales; family UBA12059; genus JAKPPT01. The sequence continues at coordinate 73,871 of JAKPPT010000137.1, read as the reverse complement.
GGTTGAATTTGTGGTAATTGGTCCAAGCGTAAGCGCACCAAGGCCATCGAACCAAACGCCGTTAGGTGCATTGTTTACCGTAATATTGCTCTGTCCTGCGGGAAACTGAATCCGGTTCGCGGCCGAGCCGATACTCCCCGTGCTTGTCAGGCTTACAGTACCACTCGTCGAAAGTTCTGCAAAAGCGTTGGTTGCTGAGGCCGCTGTTATGCCCCCGGTTCCTGCAACCATAGTAACGTCTCCAGACCCGCCTGTCGCGAAGGCTGTGCCTGTGCCTTCGTCATCAAGAACGATGCCGCCAGCACCATTGTTAGCGTACACCAATACCGCTGCGGCTGCTACCGGACTTAGTACGGTTCTCAACGTTACCGAAGCAGCCTGCTGTCCGTTTTCTCCGATTATCAATGTCGAAAAGCCAGTAAGCAGAGCCAGTTCAGCATCGCTTAAGGAAAACGAGCCTCCCGCAGCATCACCTATCAGCATGGAGCGAGTAGCTGGTGTTCCTGTGTACAGGTTGATAGTCTGAGCCCTCACACTGGCAGCAATAGTAACATCATCAGCGTGAATAGTAAGCACCGAAAACCTATTCGCCGAACCAATCGCGTTTGATACCGCAAGCGTCTGCTGGCCACAACGCAGCGTCAACTGGCGCGTGTCAGCGGTATTCCCGTCGATAGTGCCATTCAGCGTGAGTAGTGCGCCTGCCTTCACTCCTCCGTCTGTGGTATCCAGACTGATGTTGGCAGTAACCGTGGCATTGCCCTCAAGGGTAATCTGATTGCCCTCGGTGACAATACTCGCGCCAAGGCTCAGGGCACCAGTTCCCGCCTTGAGGGTTACACTTGCGTTCCCACGACCCGTAATCAGCGCAGAAACTGTTATTGCCCCCGCTCCATTGGGTGATTGTATGGTTACTGGATCCCTAAATGTTACAGCACCACTCACCGTCACTGCACCGGTACCAGTCGCACTTCCAACTGTTATCGAGGAAAAACCATCGACAAGGGCGTCAATATCCGTGGCGGTAAGATCAAGCGTCCCTGCGCCTGTATCAGCAGCACCGCCAATAGCAATAGCCTGACCTGCAGAAAGCGGTGCGAGGATAAGTGTATTGTTGCCGCTAAAACTACCCGCTCCGCCATTAAAATTTATTTCATTCGAATTGATTGCAACTGGTCCGGAAAACGATGCAGTGCTGGAGAAAACAACGGAAAGGGCTGATATTATGGTAAGTCCCGCGAGATTTGGCGCTCCTACTGCCCCGGTAAACGTTATGATTCCTCCGGTGCCCCCATAAAGCGTTATTGTCTGCGCTCCACTTACTGTACTCTGGAAAGTGATATTAGCGCCAGCTGCGTTTCCGCCACTGTTCGTTGTATCGATAGTACAGGGGCCGGTCATGGAAACGGCACTCTGGAAATTAACAGCGTCCCCTGTTGTTGTAATGGTGCCTCCCATGGAAACGGCTCCAGCCCCATTTTGCACTAAACCGCCCCGAGCGGTTATATTGGCTGCAAGGGTGAGCGCTCCCGCGTTGGTAAGTGTGATAAGACCACCTTCAGCGCTCGCCAGTGTGTCCGAGATGCTCATGGTGCCACCTGCTGTCGTTATGAGCGTGATTCCTCCTGCTCCGCCCGAAGTGGACACTATATCGCCGCCAGCCCAGACGCCGGTACTGAGGTTTCCGGTTGCGGTAATGTTAATGACACCATTCGATGTGGTAACCGGCCCCGAAGCATCTCCTAGTTGCACGGCCGATGCTTCGCTGATATAGATGTCACCACCAGCGCTTGCCCGTATCGTACCAACATTGGTCGCTAACGCTGCACCACTTGCACCAATAGAACCTCCCGCACTCAATACAAGAAGACTTGTGCTCCCTCCCGCTCCAACGGTGCCACTAGATGGGCGAGTAATGCTTCCTGCACCACCAGCTGTAAGAGTGATCTGCGCATTGTTTGCAGCCTGGATATTCTGTGAGATTACCATACCGCCTGCAGTAGCTGTTAAACTTATCGAAGTGCCTGCTCCGGTAGTAGTTACTGTGTTTCCAAAGGTCAAAGCGCCACCGGCAGTTATTTCAATCTGTCCACCACTCGTCGTGATGCCACCACCACCATTACCGAGCTGTACAGCATCGAACTCGTTAATAAAGATGTTTCCAGTAACCGAAGCACGGATAACCGCAATATTGGTATCGAGCGGGGTTCCTGAAGCGCCTACGTTTACCGCCTGTGATACGATGAGCGTTCCGGTTCCTCCGATACTAACATGTGTGGCTCCAGAAGTTACTGTAATATTACCTCCGTTGGAAAATGTGAGTGTGCGATTATCCCCAAGCGTGAGTGTGTTAGCTGCAAAAGAGACTGCACTCGAATTTCCCTCTATGAGCAAATCGTATGTGGTTCCACCAAGGTTAACATGTCCTGAACCCGCAACTGTTATAGCACCGGTACCGGTTGTCCTGCCTATGGTTACCGTTCCGGTTGTTGTCAAGAAACCCAATTCCGTATTAGTAAGGTTGAAGGTTCCCACCGGATCGTACAAACCTATCGTTGTAGCGTCTGCTGCAGGTTGAAGCGTAATTGCACCAGCGCCTGAGTTGCCAAACGTGTTTCCTAAATTTATCTGGTCCGAGGTAACGGTTATTGGATTACCCGCTGCCACTGTCACAGATCCAGTAGTCGTAAAAATAGATGCTGTGACGGTAAGCCCCGTCGGTGTTCCGTTTGTAGATGCAACAGTGACAGTTCCACCGCCTGCGTTCAGCGTCAAGGAAAAAGCTCCCGACACCGTCCCACCAAGCGTTATGTCCCCGGCTGCGCCAGCGTTAAGTGTTGTATTAGCTGTAAGGACCACGCCTGTATCTCCATCCCCAAAGTTTATGTCCTGCCCCGCACCGCCACCCGTTGCGACCGTACCCGCGGTGTTCACCGCTGACGACGCTGTCGCGGTTACCCCGCCCGTAAAGGTAATGCTGTCCGCTGCATTGTTACCGAGTGTTAGTGTTCCGGTATTGTTAAACGTTGTCACTCCTGCTATGCTCGAGGTTTGTCCGCCTGCCCCCGCGTTCAAAGACACATTGTAACCATTCGCAGCCGTGCTTAATCCTGTTGTTATAGAAACATCACTATTAAAAGCAATAGTTCCCGTTGTATCTGTCAATGTAACTGTACCAGCAGTAAGGGGGCCAGAAACCGTTACACCGCCAGAATTAGTAATTGTAAGACTGTTCACGGTGAGCGCATCGGAAAAAGTCATGGTACCGGCTGTCTTATTGACGACGAAGCCCGCAGAAGGAGCCGTGGCACCCCCCATGGTAACTGTCTGATCGCCTGTACCGTTAAAGGTTACAGTGCTTGAGCCAAGCGCGAGCCCACCTGCCCCCGCATTATTTATAAAATTTCCACCTACAGTGACAGCAAAATCGGACGAGCTAAAGCTGCCGTTGTTAACGGTAAGGTTGACACTAACTGAAAGTGTGCCCCCCAGTATCACCGCGCTTCCAGCGGTATTTATAGTAAGTGAACCAGTAATCACAAGATCGGTACCCGTTGTCAACGATGAGCTCGTGTCAACAATAAGATTGCCGGTAAACGCGGTAAGTGAAGCTGAATTCCAGTTTGTAGAAACAGTAAGACTTCCGAGTGTCAAGCTTGCAGGAATATTGTTCGTTGGAGGTCCTGCAACCGTTGCAACAATCGTTGCTGTATCACCCGCACCGGAAGGGACCCCCGTTCCATAGGCAGAACCGTCCCACCAATTCGCAGGATTAGCCCAGTCACCATCATTAGTATCCAGATTCCATGTATAATCAACTGCCAGTACTCGCATGGCAAGACCAAGTATCAACAGCAAGAGACAGCAAATCCGTAGATTCCGCATCGGTACTCCTCGATTTTTATCTTTTCAGTAAGGGAATAAGTTCAAAATAGTCCAGACAAACTCAAATGCCCTGTATATCAGTATACTCCTTATTATGGAAGCTTTCAAATCCTCGATTCTGCGGTTTTAACCCATACATCAACCCCGGCACGCTCTCTTTAGTGTCACGAAGCTTGTGCATAAAATTATCTCCATAATATTTAGTAGGTCATATTTATAATCATAACAACATATTTGATAGTTTTTGCAAAAATCAAATAGACAGTGAATAAAATGAGTATTTTCACAATTTTCGTGACACTATCCACACTATCAGGCAAAAATATCCGCGCATCCTCTTGACTATTTTCTTTTTTGTAACGATATTTACTTTTACTATTCTTCTGAATTTGTCATACTGATGAAAGGACGATCATGTATAAGCTGCAATCATATACATTACGCAATATACTCGTGCAGGGAGCAGTGCGGTACTACAAACGGCCTGCAATTGCTCTGATTGGGAATGCACCTCTTTCATACCGTGAAATTGGTTTGCGGGCAGCTGAGTTTATTAAAAGACTTGAAACGCTAGACATTGGAGCAGAAGAAAAAGTTGTTCTGTTATCAGAAAATAGACCAGAATGGGTTATTGCATACCTTGCCATAACTGCTTCGGGAAGAATTGTCGTACCCATCTTAACCGATTTTCATCCAGAACAAATACAAAATATCATCAAACACTCGGAAGCACGCATTCTTGTTGTGTCGGAAAAACTAAAATCTAAAATCCGCGGGAGTACAGTGCCAGTTGTTATTAGCATAGAAAGCATACTCAAAGAGCCCATTGGTACCCTTCCGGACAAAAAATTACTCGAGGAGTTGCTCAATAAGCAATTTCCGCCCATTGATGAGACAAGAATCGCTGCAATTCTCTACACATCCGGAACAACAGGACACTCAAAAGGTGTCATGCTCACTCACAAAAATCTTGTATGGGATGCGTGTGCTACCCGCAGTATTATCCATCTGCATAGGACTGATCGTTTGCTATCGATACTACCGCTTGCACACACGTATGAATGTACCATTGGCATGATAGATCCAATCATGCAGGGATCATTTATAACCTATCTCGATAAACCGCCGACAGCATCGACATTGCTCCCCGTGCTTAAAACCTTGCAGCCAACTATCATGCTTACCGTGCCGCTCATTATCGAAAAGATATACCGGAGCAGTATTCGTCCTAAACTGGAAGCCATGAAACTCTATAGATATTCCTGGGCAAAACCACTGCTCCATTGGCTCGCTGGAATACAGCTCAAGAAAACGTTTGGCGGACACATGCGATTCTTTGGCATTGGCGGTTCCGCACTCTCTCCTGATGTTGAGCAGTTCCTTATCGATGCAAAATTTCCCTATGCAATAGGCTATGGTCTTACAGAAACAGCACCCTTATTAGCCGGATGCGGCCCGTATCGAACAAAACTCGGATCAACCGGACCTGCACTCAAAGGAGTAATGCTCCGCATTGCCAGCCCCGATCCTGTAACCGGTGATGGTGAAATTCAGGCAAAGGGCGAAAACATCATGTTTGGTTACTACAAAGATCCAGAAAAAACAAAAGAAGTATTTACCGATGATGGATGGTTCAAAACAGGCGATTTAGGTCACTTTGATGCTCAAGGTAATTTGTATATTCGAGGAAGACTTAAGTCACTCATTCTAGGTCCTTCGGGCGAAAATATTTATCCAGAAGAAATCGAAAGCATCCTTAATGCACATGAGTATGTTGCAGAATCGCTCGTATATCAGGACGGAAAAGAACTCAAAGCACTTGTTGTGCTTAAAGAGGATATTGTAAGCAGGTTTGCAGGCAGAGCTCAGGATACGCTGGAAGACATTGAGGAAATTTTTAATAACATTAAAAAATCGATTAACAGTCATCTGCCGCCTTTCAGTAGAATCCATGCTGTAGAACTCCATACTGAACCATTTGAAAAAACCCCTTCACAAAAAATAAAGCGGTTTTTATATCCTCAGCATAAAAATAAAAATGATACAAAGGCGTCACAGTGATGATTGTTTATTGATTTGTGTGCGTCATGAAGACTGGTGCTCTGTATCATGAAAACTGCTGCACTGTATATTTATGCAGCGCAATGCATAGCATAGAGCACTTGACGCCCCTTAAATATCAGAGTATCAATACGACATAACAGGAGGAATTCCATGCCAGTAAATCTTAAAGGACGAAGTTTCCTGACACTCAAAGACTTTACACCTGAAGAGATCCGCTATCTGCTCGATCTCTCTCACAATCTCAAAGCCAAAAAACGTGCCGGCATTAAGGGCAACCTTTTGGACCACAAAAACATTGTGCTCATTTTTGACAAAGCCAGTACCCGCACACGCTGTGCATTTGAAACTGCATGCTGGGATGAAGGCGGTAATGTAACCTTCCTTACCAACAGCCAGATGGGCAAAAAAGAATCGGTAGAAGATACCGCAAAGGTATTGGGCCGCATGTACGATGGTATTCAATACCGCGGTTTTTCTCAGCAATTAGTAGAAGACCTCGCAAAATATTCGGGCATTCCTGTATGGAATGGACTCACCGATGATGATCATCCGACACAGATTCTCGCTGATCTCATGACAATCGAAGAACATGTTCACAAACCGCTCAATAAAGTAAAAATGGTCTACTGTGGTGATGCCCGCAACAATATGGGTAATGCACTCATGATCGGCAGTGCAAAAATGGGTATGCATTTTGTAGCCCTCGCACCGAAAGAACTCTGGCCCAATGAACAGCTCACTACCGAAATGAAAAAAGTAGCAGAACAAACTGGCGGTAAAATAGAGTTTTTTACAATCGAACAAGCTGATCAAGCCCTTACAGGTGCCGACGTTCTCTATACCGATGTCTGGGTATCGATGGGTGAAGAAGCAAAATTCGAAGAACGCATTAAACAGCTTGAGAAATACCGCGTGACCATGGACTTTGTAAAAAAGACAGGCAACCCCGATGTTATTTTCCTGCACTGTCTTCCTTCATTCCATGATCTCGAAACCGAAGTTGGCCGTGATATTTACAAAAAATACGGCTTAAAAGAAATGGAAGTAGCAGACGAAGTCTTCCGCTCCCGTCATTCAAAAGTATTCGACGAAGCTGAAAACCGCCTCCATACCATTAAGGCTGTTATGGTGGCTACAATCGGTGATTTATAATTTTTAATTCAGTAAAGCGCGGGAAACCGCGCTTTTTTTATACGTGCAATTACATGGTATAGTGGTTTTGAGTATTGCATGACTACTCAACAGAGTACTAACCACAAACCCAAAATCCTCATTATTTCTGGCGAGCCTGGTTCTGGGAAAACATCGCTCTGTATGGCTAGCGCTGCATGGTGCAGATCTCACGGTATTGCGCAAACTGGCATCACGAGCCCTGGACTCTATGTGGCATCAACACGCATAGCAATACAAGCTTACAATATTCAGGACACTACAATGCGTTTACTCGGCATTCGTAAGGACATAGAGGTGGAAGAATTGCGCAGCCACATTGATGTACTCAAACAAAATCTTCCGCTACCCTATATCGAAACTGAGCGCTGGTGTTTTTCGGAACATATTTTCAATGAATGCAATACCTTGCTGTATACAAACCATGAATCACTCTTCTGGGTTGATGAACTCGGTATACTCGAATTCGAGTATCAAAAGGGATACGTTAAGGCTTTTGAAGCACTCCGCTCACAAATGTACAAGCTGGCAATCGTTGTAATTCGTCCCGGTTTAGTGCCATATTTTTCGCAGTATGTACCTGATATTGCATATGAGGTCATAAACATTTCTGAGCATCCACTTGAACAGCTAGAATTTATGCAGATTTTATTGAATCACATGCGCACATGCGGTATACAAGCATAATTGTGTACATTTTTAAATATTTTAGATAAGTTATATAAAGAACAAGGAGTGTCATAATGAAATTACAGACAAACTATTTCTTTTTAGGTTTGCTTATAGCTCTTGCACTATGCGTACTTATACCAACACCGCTCACAGCGCAAAGCCAATTTTTCGATCCCTACACCGTAATTGGTAAGACTCCTGCTATTGATGCTAATCCTTTTGCAGGTATTGCAAACCCTGCATCAGTCGGATTCTTAAACCGGGAATATTATGCTTTCACAGGTTTTGTTCTTGCACAAGAATTTGGTTTTAATTATATTCCAATAAACCTTGCTGGATTTTCACTAACAAAACAGGGCTCTTCGGTTTCTCTGTATATTAACCCAAATGATACAAATATCTCAGCAACTGCACGAATCAATATGGCAAATGCCATTGGATGGTTTTCGATTGGCACTGGCTTTGAATCAAAGTTTGATTTTACTACAAATAGCTTTAGTAATTTTTTAATAACAATTGGTATGGAAGCGCAGCCTGTGCGCTATATAAGTTTAGGAGCATATGGTGCTTATAACACTGACACTTTTTCTAATTTCTGGAAAGCAGTTTTTGATGCAGGCATACGGCCATTTGGTACAAACATATTTACTGTTTTTGGACGTTTTAGTTTAGATAACAACTCAGCTACAAACTGGTCAGCCGGTGCAAGTGTGCGACCTATTCCTGGTTTTGAATTTTTTGGGAACTATGCTAGTACCAATACTATAACTTTGGGGCTCACACTTCGTTCTACGACAGATAGTATCAGCACATCAGCAACGATAGACCCAGGATTCTCAACACTCTCTAATGTCTTTGCAGCCTACACAATAGAAAACAGTCCCAAAAATGATCGCATAATTCTTGCAAAAAATACTACGTGGGTTGAAGTTAATCTTAAGAACACACTGGTACAGACCTCATTTATTGGAAAAACGTATGCTCCAGTTCTTCAGGTGCTCAAAGCATTGGAAAATATGCGTGTTAATCCTGAAGTTACAGGTATTGTTCTCAATCTCAGCGGTTTTCAGGCAACTCGCAGCGTTATCTACGAAATTAGAAAATCGCTTGCCGAATTTAAAAAAGCAGGTAAAAAAATTATAGCTTTTATTGATTCTGTCAATACAGATGTATATGCGCTTGCCTGCATTGCAGATTACATTGTAATTGACCCATATGCGCAGCTTTCACTGGAAGGTTACTACATGGGGCGGTTGTACCTAAAACATGCTCTCGAAAAACTTGGAATTGGTGTAACCGAAATCAAACTCTTTACACATAAAACAGCAGCAGAACAGTTCACACGCTCTTCAATGTCTGACAGTGATAAAGAACAGTATCTTGCCTATCTTAACACGATTTATAAAGATACGGTGCTTGCAATTGCTGAGGGCAGGAAATTTTCCGAGGAAGAAATCAATACGCTTATCGAACAGGAATTTATTTTTACTGCTCAAAGAGCACAATCACTCGGCCTTGTAGATGCCATCGGAAGATACGATGCTATAAAAAAAATTATTACCGACAAATTGGGCGGTACCCAAAATATTCTGGTTTATGGAGATACTCTATCGAGCTTATTGAAACTATCAGTGTCGTTTGATGATTACTATACAACATCGTATCAGTTTACCGACACATGGGGTACAGTAAAAAAGATAGCTGTCATTTATCTCGATGGCGGTACAGAACTTGATTCTGGCATGAATGCACGGCTTGCCTATAAGCTCATTCTCGATGCAGCGCTCAACGCTGATGCAATTGTGCTTCGTGTTAACTCTCCTGGCGGTGATCCTGTCGCATCAGACTATATTGCGCAGGCAATTGCATTTGCTAAAACAAAAGTTCCTGTAATTGTTTCCATGAGTGATGTTGCAGCTTCAGGCGGATACTGGGTATCGATGAATGCTGACAAAATCTTTGCAACACCTCAGACCATAACAGGATCAATTGGTGTCATCTATTCCTGGCTTTACGATAATGGTCTCTATGACAAGCTGGGACTTTCAATTGATGGTGTAAAAAAAGGCTCTCATGCCGATGCGTATGCTGGCATTTTTATACCACAGCGTAATCTTACAGAGGAAGAAATTGAAAAAGCAAAGGAATATATTAAAGATTTGTATGCAGAATTTGTACGAAAAGTTGCAGAAGGCAGACACATGGATCCAGCAAAAGTGGAACAGCTCGCACAGGGTAGAATCTATTCAGGTGAAGATGCCCGTACAGTCGGTCTTGTCGATGAACTTGGCTCACTCATTGATGCAATCAACTATGCTAAAGAAGCCATAGGACTTTCCAGCACCGAATATGTGTACGTTGACGAATATTTCCCGGATGTACCATTTATGTTTTTCCCAGAAGGAATTGCTGCTCAGGCTGCACGCCTTATCACAAACTACTTTATGCCTGCCCGAACTTCATTTGATGCAGTAGGAGCACTCAATGAGCTTGCTCACAATAAGATAAAAACAAATGGACAGGCTCGTCTCGAAATTGCACTTGATGACTGGGAAATTCTTTTTGATAATGTCTACCAGATTAAATAGGATTATAACCAACTAGAGCAGTACACCTATACTGCTCATAGTTATAAATAAGGAGGAATAGATTCCATTCACGATTGCTATTCCTCCTTTTTTATTTGCCAGAATCCATTAAAAGCCCTATACTTGAATAAGAATGAAAGAAAGCCTGTACTTAAAAAAATTGTTACTCATACCCCTCTTGTTCTTCTTTGTTGCTGTACTTTTTTCACAAACACAGATAAATACTGTCCAATCTAATATTATCACTGTGGTAATGGATAATAACTATCCTCCTTTTGTCATGCAGAATCCAGATGGCAGCCTCAAAGGAATACTCGTCGATCAGTGGAATATGTGGCAGGAAACCACAGGGTTTCGAGTACAGCTCATCGGTATGGACTGGGCTAAAGCACAGGAATTTATGCAAGCAGGTAAAGCCGATATTATTGACACCATTTTCCGAACGCCAGAACGTGAAAAACTATACAATTTTACAAAACCATACCAGCGCATCGATGTTCCAATTTATGTCCATAAAAGCCTTTCTGCTGTGTTATCATACGATGATCTTAAAGGGTTTAAAATTGCTGTTAAGCAAGGTGATGCATGTATTGGACAGCTGAGAACGTTAGGTCTAACAAATATCGTAGAGTATCCAAGCTATGAATCCATAATCCTTGCAGCACGTGAGGGCATAGAGTTTGTATTTTGTGTTGATCAGCCGCCTGCACAGTACTTTATGATAAAATATAATCTTTTTAAGGATTATCGTATTTTATCAATCTTGTATACAGGATTTTTTCACCGGGCAGTTGCAAAATCAAATCCCGAATTGCTTAAGCTAATCGAAGAAGGATTCTCTCGTATTCCTGCATCAACATTTACGTATATTAATGAAAAATGGTATGGTAAAAGCAATTATCCTGTTTTGAGCCCCACGCTGGTTGTAATTCTCGTTTCTGCCGGTGCTTGTGTTTTTATTATTATTGTAGTCCTCATCATTACTGCTGCAGTTATGAGAAAACGAATACAGGAGCAAACTGCAAATCTCAATAAAATACTCGTAGCACTGCAACAGGAAAAAGCCTTTTCTGATGCAGTTTTTACCGCATTGCCCGATATTTTTTATATAGTAGACACCAAAGGCACAATTCTTGATATAAAACAAAAAGACAAACCGTATACTAACTATTTAACAGATAAGATGAATTTTTTGCAGATGCTCGATTCAGAGGAAGAAAAAACTCAATTTCTTCACTTTCTTGCTGATGCTGCACAAAAACTAGATGTACAGATACAAAACACGAAACGAATTATAAACGGATTGATGCATTATTTTGAATTACGCATAGCTCCAAGTTCCAATAATCTTTTTATAGTTGTCGTTCGTGATATAACTCCAGAAATCCAGATAAAAAAAGCACTCGAAACATCTCTAAAAGAAAAAGAGGCTCTCCTCAAAGAAATTCACCACCGAGTAAAAAACAATTTGCAGATTGTAGCGAGTATACTTTCACTGCAAATCGATCATATGCAAAATGATACCGACAAACTACTATTGGAAGAAAATAAAAACAGGATTATCAGTATTGCACAGATACATGAACACCTCTATGCTTCGGAAAATCTCTCTTCCATCAATATGGCTGAATATATTACTTCGCTTGTCGACGAATATCATAGCTATACCTATTTATTCAATAAAAATATTGCTTACGAACTTGCACTCGAACCAATTACCTTTCCCATCGATAAAGCAATTGCTGTTGGACTCATCATCAATGAACTCATAACCAATGCGGTAAAATATGCTTTTCCTGACACAAACGGTAAAATAACCATCACGCTCGGTTATGATACCGACAAGCGAATAACACTGTTGGTTGAAGATAATGGCAAAGGATTACCACCTGGTTTTAACCCTGAGCATATAAAAACCCTGGGATATACCCTTATCGTATCGCTTTGCAAACAGCACTGCGCACAGCTTACATTAGCACCTGCATCCTCACAACATCCCAATCCCGGGCTTAAAGTATCGATAAGTTTTTTACAGTAAGATATATAGCATAAAAGTAATGTTATTTCGCCCATATTTTAGTTGCAAAATTAAAAAATTGCATTTACAATAGCTATGGTCATTATTTTATACTTACTGAAAGGAAACAAAACAAATGGAGCAGAATATGGTACAAAAACTTCCAAGATGGCGCCTTATTATGTTCGCATTAGGACAATTTGGCTGGTCACTTGGCTCGTGGTCAGTAGGAAATGCTCTCAATTTCTTTTACATGCCACCCGAAAAAGCAGGAACAGGCGCATTATTCCCAACCTTTATTTTTCAAGGCGCAGTATTGGGTATTGCAACGATTATTGGACTTATCAATGCCGGTGGTCGTATATGGGACGCTATTACCGATCCAATAATTGCTAATATGTCTGACCGGTCTCGCTCTAAATTTGGCAAACGCCGAATTTTCCTTGCGATAGCAGCCATTCCCACTGCACTTTTTGCATTTTTAGTCTTTGTGCCAGTTGCTGATGGTTCAACACAGAGTGGAATGACAATCAACGCTATCTGGCTTGCAGTGACAATGTTCCTTTATTACATCTTTATAACGATGTATTGCACACCCTATAATTCTTTAATTGCAGAGCTTGGGCACACCCCAAATGAACGGCTTAACATAGCAACAGCTATTTCTATTACATGGGCACTCGGTTTTGCAATTGGTAATCAGGCTTATTCACTAATTCCTGTAGCTAAAACACTATTTTCTGTTGATCAGACGAGAGCTTTCCAGATTGTACTGGGTATTTTTGAACTAATTGCAGCAATGTGTATGTTACTTCCTGTTTTGTTTATTGACGAAAAGAAATATGCAGAAACTCATGCCTCAGACCAGGGTATTATTGCTTCTGTCGTATCAACGTTTAAAAATACAAATTTCCGCTGGTTTGTTTTTTCTGACCTTCCCTACTGGATTGCTCTTAATTTTATACAAATGGGAATTACTTACTATGTAATTACCTTACTGGGACTCGATGAAACTCTGCCGTCCTTTCTCATGCTCATACTATTTGTTTTAAGCTTCGTGTTTTATATCCCCATTAATATCATTTCAAAAAAATTGGGAAAAAAGCCTGTATTGACTGCTGCATTTGCAATCTTTGCTTTTGTATTTCTGCTAACCTTTTTCTTTGGCTGGTTACCTCTCCCCAACACAGCACAAGCCTATCTCGTTATTATTCTAGCTTCATTACCCATTGCAATATTTGGAATTCTTCCGAACGCAATTGTTGCTGATATTGCTGATGCTCACGGTATTGAAACAGGTGTCTACCAAGCTGGAATTTTTTATGGTGCGCGAACCTTTATGATGAAAATGGGTATTTCAGTCGCTAATTTCTTATTCCCATCAATTTTATTGCTCGGTAAAAGTCCTGAAAATCCTCTCGGGATTCGCATATCTGCACTTGCTGCAGTAGCCTTCTGTCTTCTTGGAATGATCCTGTTCTTAAAATACAATGAGAAGGATGTTCTTAAAGTGTTATCAAAGAAAGAGCAACTCTCAAAGGAAGAACTTAAAGAAATTAATACGTAAATCCCCATTGCTTACTGTTTACAATAAGGGCTGCTCCGAGCTTTTAGGGCAGCCCTTTTTTACAATTCATAAATATTCAGTTTTACGAATTACGAAAACTTTTTTTTAACGGCAAATTCATACAATTTTTATTTAACCTCGGTATGGTATGTTTCGGATAGATTATATCCCAAACGATTAAGGAGGAAACAAAGTATGAAAAAGCAATTAGTTGCTGCGTTAGTAAGTGTTATTCTGGCAATGGTAATTATTGCAGTACCCGGAAACGCTTACGCACAGACTGCCCCAAAAAATCAGTCTGTACAAATTAAAAATGTAATTTTCCTTATTCCCGATGGAATGAGCATGGGTGGCGTTACACTGGCACGCTGGTTCCAGGGCGGTAAACCGCTAGCAATGGATGAACTTGCATGCGGCCTCGTCCGCACCTATAACGCCGACACACCGATCGCCGATTCTGCTCCAGCTGGAACAGCATATGCAACGGGCTATAAGACTAACAGTCCATATATAGCTGTATTACCTTCTAAAGCTGGTATGTGGGGCGTCCCTCCCGCTACAACGCCATTTAGGCCTGTTGCTACTATACTGGAAGCAGCACGTCTTGCTGGTAAATCAACTGGCCTTGTTACTACCTGCGAAATTCCCCATGCAACACCAGCTGATTTTTCGGCACATGCACCAAGCAGAAAAAATTATGATGATATTCTTGAGCAACAGGTTTATAACGGACTCACTGTTGTTTTTTCAGGCGGGTATCAATATCTTGAAAGTAAAAACCGAAAAGACAAGGAAGATCTCGTACAAGAACTGAAAAATCTTGGTTATACATATATCACTACAAAAAATGAATTTGATTCTCTCAAAATTACAGGTAATTCACTCGTATGGGGTCTTTTTGCCCCTGTGGATTTAGCCTATGAAATTGACCGTGATAAGAATACCGAACCATCTTTAGCAGAAATGACTAAAAAAGCTATCGACATTCTTTCGCAGAACAATAAGGGATTTTTCCTTATGGTCGAAGGTTCTAAAATAGACTGGGCTGCACATGCTAATGAACCTGTAGGATTAGTTCATGATATTCTTGCTTTTGATGAAGCAGTGCGTGTTGCTGTACAGTTTGCTAAGTCTAGAAATGATACTATTATCATCATTGCAAGCGATCACGGGAACAGTGGCATTACCATTGGAGACAGATCTATTACAAGTGGCTATGACAAGATTCCGCTTTCTACATTCCTAAAACCACTGGAGGCTGCAAAAAAAAGTGGCTATGTGTTTGCATCCTTACTGAAAGAAGACAAATCAAACTTGCTTGACGTGCTTGCAAATGTATATGGCATAACCGATGCAACTCAGGAGGAAATTGATTTAATTAAAAACACTAAGCTTGATGCATATACTGGCATGTCACTCATTGGAGGTCTCATTGCAAAACGTGCAAAAATTGGTTTTACCACGGGCGGCCACACCGGAGAAGATGTAGTGTTATATGTCTATGCTCCACAAGGTGCAAAAAAATTAACAGGAACCGTGCAAAATACTGATATTGCATGGTACATGGCAGAAATGCTCGGACTGAACCTTTATGGTGCAAGCCAATACCTCTATGTTCCTGCAGAAGAACTTTTTAAGGCATCGGGAGCAAAATTGGAAACAGATTTTTCCAATCCCAATAATCCTGTTTTAGTTGTAAAGACTGGCACCAGAGAAATCATATTTCCGGTAAATAAGAATTACTGCATTGTCAATGGCAAAAACCAGAAACTTGATGGAGTTACTGTATACATTGCAGAAACTAAATCATGGTATATCAATGCTAAAGCACTTGATTTTTTAAAGTAATATTTAAGCTATAAAAATATAAGATAGAGGGGCAGTATGAGCGAGCATAGCTTATACTGCCCTATTCCCTATCTTTTCAGGTTTTGCTATAGTGCGCCCATGGCAACAGTAGACGACAAAAAAATCATTTATACCATGTACCGCGTGAGCAAGCGGCATGGGACTAAACAGGTACTAAAAGATATCTCATTGAGCTATTTCTATGGTGCAAAGATTGGTGTTATCGGTTTAAATGGTTCTGGTAAATCAAGCCTGCTCCGTATTATGGCAGGTGTAGACACCGAGTTCAATGGAGAAATAACCTGTGCACCAGGCTATACTATTGGATATCTGGAACAGGAGCCGGTGCTGACACCTGGCAAAACTGTAAAAGAAGTCGTGTCAGAAGGAGTACAGGAACTTGTTGACTTACTAAAAGAATTTGAAAAAGTGAGCGAAGCCTTTGGTGACCCCGATGCTGACTTTGATAAACTTGCAGAAAAACAGGCAAAACTTCAGGAAGCTATTGAAGCCCAGGATGGTTGGAACCTTGATAATCAACTTGAGCTTGCAATGGATGCCTTGCGTTGTCCACCCGAAGACCAGCTTGTAGATACACTCTCAGGGGGTGAGCGCCGGCGTGTTGCACTGTGCCGACTCCTCCTGAAAAAACCAGACATCTTACTCCTTGATGAACCGACCAATCACTTAGATGCAGAAACGATCGCCTGGCTTGAACGGCATCTCCAGACTTATCCAGGAACTGTAATTGCAGTTACACATGACCGCTATTTTCTCGATAATGTGGCGGGTTGGATTCTGGAACTCGACCGCGGCGAGGGTATTCCCTGGAAAGGTAATTATTCTGGATGGCTAGAACAGAAACGACAGCGTCTGGAACAGGAAGAAAAGGGTGCTTCTGAGCGGGCAAAAACACTTGAGCGCGAACTTGAATGGATCAGCATGAGCCCTAAAGGACGGCATGCAAAGAGCAAAGCGCGTATCAATCAGTATGAGCAGCTCCTGGCCGAAGGCGAGCGTGAAAAAGTAAGAGAAACCAAATTGGTAGTGCCACCTGGACCCAGACTTGGAAATGTGGTGATTGAGGCAAAGAATATATCAAAATCGTATGGCGATAAAATTCTCTACGAAAATCTTTCGTTTGAAATAGCACCTGGAGCAATCGTCGGTATTGTAGGACCTAATGGTGCTGGTAAAACAACACTGCTCAAAATGATTACTGGAGAAGAAAAACCAGACACAGGTTCTATAAAGATTGGTGAAACGGTAAAGCTCGCATATGCTGATCAGCTCCGCAAAGAACTCGACTCTGAAAAAACCGTATGGGAGCAGCTTTCGGGTGGACTTGATATAATAAAACTTGGCGGAAAACAGGAAGTCAATTCCCGCGCATACTGTTCATGGTTTAATTTTTCTGGCACTGACCAGCAAAAAAAAGTTGGTGTGCTCTCAGGCGGTGAGCGCAACAGACTCAATCTTGCTCTCATGCTCAAAGAAGGCGCAAATGTGCTCTTACTTGATGAGCCAACAAATGATCTTGATGTAAACACACTTCGCGCTCTCGAAGAAGCACTCGATACATTTGCAGGAAGCGCACTTGTGGTAAGCCATGACCGGTGGTTTTTAGACAGAGTATGCACGCATCTCCTTGTCTTTGAAGACGGAGAAGTAATCGCGTATGATGGAAACTGGTCAGAGTATGTAGAGTACCGGCGTGAGCGATACGGTGCTTCTGCAGACAGACCGCACCGGTATGTATACCGAAAATTATCGCGATAAATTTTTAACTGCATCAGTTTTATTTTGACAAATGCATCGATCCAAGGCATGCAAGCACTTTTTGCATAATAAAAAAAGCCTCTGGTGTAATTAGTTCGAGCGTATCCCGATTTGTATGTAAATACGACCAGAATTGAGGTGCAGAAGTGTTTGCATGCGGTTGTGCTAATCCTGAAAAATCATTCATTCTCCGAGGCGCTTCTTTTTCTGGAACAATTGAAATTTCAAGTGCAGGGAAACCAGCGAGCATAAATCCAAGATTTTCACCGAATGGAAGATAACCCTCTATGCAGCGGACATGTTTTTTTAATGCAGCAAGCAGCAGCCTGCTCATAAGAGAAATTTGCTGCTGCAGAGGCTCAAGCGACGCATAGCGCCCAACAACTTGCTGAACTGTATCTGCAATAAGTACTGTATCACCATGTCCGGTAACATCAAAACAAAAGACTGCTGGGGCTTCTATACCCATTGAAGCAAGCGCTTTGCCTAAGAAAAATGCTCCCTGTTCTTTTGCTGAGCCCTCATGTGGTATTTCTTCATGGTCAGTAAATGCTATCACTATATTTTCTTTTTGAATGGGACTTGCTGCATATTCTAAGAGCTGCCATACTGCACAGGAGTTATCGAGCACTCCCTGAGTTCCCGGAACACGATCGTAATGAGCAGTAAGCAATTTTATTTTCCGCCCAGGTTTACGTATTGTATTATACGGATATACAAGCAAATGTGTATCAGTGTTAAGTACAACCTCCCGAAACTGCAGTTTATTTATTTCGAGCACTTCTTTTAGAATTGCTTTTCGATTAGCCTCAATATCAATAAATCGATAAAACCATGCAGGAATATTCATGTAAAAAGTATAGCATTATTTTTGACTTTTCCGCAAAACTAGTTTTATACTTTACAGGAGAAGGAGCAACATATGCATCAAATTACTGTTACCTACCCCTCCGGTGAAACCATGAATTATCCTTTTGGGATTCGGATTGCAAACATCATTCAGGGTTTTGGAGCTCTGCCAATGCCGCTTGCAGCAGTATCAGTGAACAATGAACTCATGTCACTCGATGCAATTCTCACTGCAAATGCAAAAGTAGCACCAGTGTATATCGATTCCACACAGGGAGCATATGCCTATCGGCGCTCACTCTGTTTTTTAGCTGCAATAGCAGCCAAACAGCTCTTTCCTGACCGTAACCTTATTGTAGGGCAGTCGCTTGGTTATAGTTTTTATCACTATTTTAATGATGGTCCTGCTTCCGAAGATGATATACAAGCTCTTGAAGCTGCCATGAGAGAGCTCGTCGCACGCGATATTCCCATACACACAGAATTCTGGAGCTACGAAGAGGCAGTTCAGTATTTTACTGAACAAAAACAGACAGAAACACTGATGCTCCTGGAAATGATCAATGATCCGGTCATTACACTCAATGAATGTGCAGGTTTCCGTGATCTCCAGACTACACCACTCGTTCCTTCAACCGGTATTCTCAAGACATTTGCACTCATGCTCTATGGCAATGGTTTCTTATTACGATACCCCAAAAAAGAAACTCCAGACCGGCTTGAACCATTTACCGATGATCCGCTGCTCTATAAAATTACCGAAGACTCCCGCAAACGCTCACAAATTCTTGGCATAACCAGTGTCGGATCGTTAAACCGAATCAATGCACCTAAAAAAATAAAAGAATACATACAGGTTGCTGAGACACTCATGAATAAGCACATCGCGGAAGTAGCTGACAAAGTTGCAGAACACTCAGATACCGTCAAAGTCATACTTATAGCTGGTCCTTCAAGTTCAGGAAAAACCACCACATCAAAGAAGCTTGCAATCCAGCTTAAGGTATTAGGCTTTATTCCCATCGTCATTAGCCTCGATGATTATTTTGTGAATCGTGATAAAACTCCTATTGATGAAAATGGTCAGCCGGATTTTGAATGTCTTGAAGCTCTCGACGTTGCGTATCTCAATGAACAGCTCATTGAGCTTTTTAATGGAAATGCAATAGAGCTCCCTTCCTATGATTTCAAATCTGGCAGTAGAAAGCCATCCGGAAAAATTATTAAAATGACTGGCCGTGAAATTCTTATTATGGAAGGCATACATGGACTCAATGATAAGCTGACACCTAAAATACCCAAAGAACATAAAATTAAAATTTATGTATCCGCATTAACGCAAATAAATCTGGATGCACACAATCGAATTTCCACAACCGATAACAGACTCATCCGCCGGATTGTTCGCGACAACCAATTCCGAGGACACACGGCTCAAAAGACAATTAATATGTGGCCAAGCGTCCAGCGTGGAGAGCGTTTGCACATTTTCCCATTCCAGAACAATGCAGATATCGCACTCAATACAGCACTCGATTATGAATTAGGTGTACTTAAAGTGTATGCTGAACCGCTGCTCAGGCTCATCAAGCCACAGGATGTTGAATACAGTGAAGCAAAACGTCTCCTTAATTTTCTTGAGTTTTTTGCTCCAATTCCTGCGCAGTATGTTCCTGATGACAGCATTGTGCGGGAATTTATTGGCGAAAGCTCGTTTAAATACTAAAAATAATTTGAAGATTGTGTAATTATAACCTTGCAGGTTTAGAGATGCATGCATATAATGTAACTAATAGCATTGGCGGTTTTCGCCATTGAATGAATTTTATTAGGAGGTTATATGAAAACAACATTAAAGATTACTGTTGTTTTGCTGCTTGCTGTAACTGTTCTTTTTGCCGGCTGTGAAAAAAAACAGACATTCATTAACATTGCGTCTGGTGGTACAAGCGGTACATACTATGCACTTGGCGGCGGTATGGCAAAAATCTGGAATGAAAAAATTCCAGGCATGAATGCAACCGTTCAAAGTACAGGTGCTTCAGTTGCAAATGTCAACCTGCTAAAAGAAGGCAAGGTTGATATTATTTTTGTGCAAAATGATATTGCTTATTATGCAGCAAATGGTCTTGAGATGTTCCAGAACAACAGCTTCACCGGACTTCAAGGTGTTGCAGTGCTCTATTCAGAAACCTGCCAGCTTATCGCTCTCGCAAGCTCAGGGATCAAATCAGTTGCAGATCTCAAAGGCAAACGTGTTGCTGTAGGCGCTGCAGGATCAGGTGTAGAAGCAAATGCACGTCAGATTATGGAAGCTGCAGGCATCACATATAAAGACATTTCAGTACAGTATCTCAGTTTCTCCGAAGCTGCAAATAACCTCAAAGATGGCAATATCGATGCAGCATTCCTCACCGCTGGATTCCCTACCGCTGCAGTCTCCGATGTCGCTGCATCAAAAGATATTGTTATCATAAACCTTGATCCAGATA
Organism: Spirochaetota bacterium; assembly: GCA_029547205.1. Lineage (GTDB taxonomy): Bacteria > Spirochaetota > Spirochaetia > Treponematales > UBA12059 > JAKPPT01. The sequence goes on along the minus strand of JAKPPT010000137.1, from coordinate 52,940 downwards.
TTATTGGAAAACTCACCAGCCTGTACCCATTCTATACTCGAATTACAATTCCTGCAGGAACCTACCCAAAACAGACTGCTGATGTTCAGACTGTTGCCGTAAAAGCAATGCTTGCTGCAACTAGCAACCTTCCTGCTAGTACCGTAGAAAACTTGCTCAAAGTTATGTATGAAAACCAGGATGCACTTATTGCTGCACATAAACAAGGAAACTACATTACAAAAGCTACTGGTCTTGAAGGTATGCCCCTTCCACTCCATAAAGGAGCTGAACAGTTCTTTAATAAAAAATAACGGTTGAGTATGATAGATTCTCAAAAACGGGGGTACTTCCCCCGTTTTTTTGTACTAGTATGTTTTTCACTGGTTTTATTTTTACTTGATACGAGAGAAGCTCTCTACATATATAATGAACAATCCTGTCTTGTAGGAAGCATAGTACTTGAGGAAAAATATTTTATACATACCTATATACATTCCATTAACAAATCACAGGTAATAGAAAAAATACTGGTACAACATGATGGTTTTGTTATTACGGAAAGCATGTTCAAAGATTACTCGACCGGTATCGATAGTACCGATGCTCAAGGCTTTAAGCAGGAAGGAGAATGGTTTATCCTTACCCTCAATCGAGAGACACCCACTCTGAGCTTTGCTGTTTCACCAATTCCAGGTCATGCGCTTATAATTAAGAAACAGCGGTATCCCCTCATATATTTTTCAAAAAGTAACACAATACTTGTAATTACTAATAATTTTTCATTGCACATACAATAAGACTGTTTTATAATTTGAATGAGATTTTGTTTGGAATAAAGATGTTCGCAATGACATGGTTGCCAAACATACTTTATTCACCTAATTTTTTCAATACAAAGGAGTATGCATGTCGGACAATCAAGAAATAATTGATGCCCAGAGTGTCTTAAAAAAATTTGATAAAGAGGCTGATTTTAGGACATATACGGGTTTTCTTGCAAAAGTGATAACAGCGCTTGCTATTACATTTGCATGTTTTCATCTCTATACAACAGTTTTTGGCGTATTAGATGCAATGAAACAGCGTGCCATACACCTGGCATTTGGATTGACGCTCATTTTTTTACTCTATCCAATGAAAAAAAGCTGGTCACGAACAAATCTGCATCCAATTGATGCTGTATTTGCACTATTAGGAGCGGCAGCTCCGCTCTACATTTTGTTCAACTACAGCAAACTGCTTCTGAGAGCTGGCACTGCAAATACGATTGACATGATTATCGGAGTCATTGGTATCCTGCTCGTACTCGAAGCAGCAAGAAGAGTCGTGGGATTACCTATTGTTATTGTAGCGCTTCTCTTTATTGCGTATTCGTTCTTTGGTCCCTATATTCCCGGGAAACTTGCACACCGTGGTTTATCGGTAGACGATTTTGTCCAGCACTTGTTTTTTACTACCGAAGGTATTTTTGGTATTCCGATTGGTGTTTCAAGTACATTTATTATCATCTTTATCCTGTTTGGTGCATTTCTTGAACAAACCGGTTTAGGTCAGTACTTCATCGATCTTGCAAATTCAGTAGCTGGCTGGGCATCTGGAGGTCCTGCAAAGGTTGCGGTTCTCTCAAGTGGACTCATGGGTACCGTTTCAGGGAGTTCAGTAGCCAATGTTGTTGGTACCGGATCATTCACTATACCCATGATGAAAAAACTAGGATATAAGCCTGAATTTGCTGGTGCAGTCGAAGCAACTGCTTCTACCGGAGGACAGCTCATGCCACCAATTATGGGTGCTGCAGCGTTTCTTATGGCAGAAATTACAGGCATTCCATATGTTCGTATTATAGGAGCAGCAATCATTCCGGCACTCCTTTACTATACCGGTGTCTGGGCTGGTGTTCACTTCGAAGCTAAAAAGTTAGGTCTCAAGGGTCTTAGTAAATCCGAACTACCCAAATTGAGCGATATATTTTTTAAACGAGGCTATTTGCTCATACCGCTCATCGGTATTGTATGGCTTTTAGTTAGCGGGTTTACTCCAATGACTGCAGCATTCTATGCTATAATTCTTTCACTTGCATCAGCAATTTTAGGATGGTGGGCACCTCTTCCGGTTGGTGCTATGCTGCTCTTTTTTGCTGTTGTTCCACCGCTTTTTAAAATTAACCCCAATACTGCACAGGGTGTTATGAAATATCTCAGTCAGGTAACACCGCTTGGCGCACTATCGGTATTAGTTGCTATTATGCTCATTCGTTATCTTCTAAAGAAAAAAAGTACTATAACTGTTGCTTCAATTGGGAAAAGTCTTGAAACGGGTGCACGTTCCGCATTAGGAGTTATTGCAGCGACGGCATGTGCTGGAATTATTATTGGTGTTGTTACAAAAACAGGACTAGGATTAAAGCTTGGAGCAGAACTTGTCAATCTGGCTCATGGTAATTTATTTTTAACACTATTTTTTACTATGATTACAAGCCTCATACTTGGAATGGGTGTGCCAACCACAGCAAATTACATTATTACTTCCACTATTGCAGCCCCTGCAATTATTATTCTTTTGCGGCAGCTTTACCCTACTCTTGATCCCAGCGCGATGGCTATTGTACTTCCCGCACACATGTTTGCGTTTTACTTTGGCATTATTGCAGATGTAACACCGCCTGTAGCCCTTGCAGCATTTGCTGGATCAGGTATAGCTAAATCTAACCCCATGCGTACTGCATTGAATGCCAGCAGATTAGCAATTGCTGCATTTCTCGTGCCATACATGTTTGTATATAATCCAGCGATGCTCCTTATTGATGTGCATTTCCTACCAGCATTGTTTATGCTCTTTACTGCTGTTACCGGTATTGTGATGGTGGCTTCCGGAATTACCGGCTATTATTTTAAAGAGATGCAAATATGGGAGCGCATTATTGCTATAGCTGCTGGTCTCCTGCTTGTATTCCCGGAAACTATTACAGATATAATTGGTATTGTACTCTTTGCAGGCATTACTATATGGCAATTTTTAATAACAAAAAATCACATAAAGCCTGCATCCTGATATTCCTGTGAATATATAATAAAAAAGGACTGTTGCTGGAAGAGCCAAACAGTCCTTTTTTAATAATCCTCCTGTCTGTTGAATTTTTCTATAAGCCAGCATAAGATAGGAATTATGCAAAAAGGTGATATTGTTACTCTTTCAGTTACAGCTGTAAACTTAGAGGGCTATGGCATTGCAAAACTCAATTCAGGTGATGCTGATACTGAGCAGATGTATACCATTTATATTCCGTATAGTGCTCCTCATGATAGCATTACAGCAGAGATACAATCATGTGAAAAAAATCGAGCGACTGCTTCAATCATTTCTATTTTACAGCCGAGCCACATGCGAAATAGAGAAACGCTGTGTAATTATTACGGAAAATGCGGTGGATGCCAGCTTGGGCATATCATGCCACAGTACCAGCGTGCGATTAAACAAGACTGGATGATCAAACTCTTTCAAAATATTGATACAGGTGCATGCCCTGCTCATGCAAATGGTTTTGAAATTAAATCTAGCCCAGAATATGGCTATCGGTTTCGCGCTCAATTTTTTAAAAACAAGCATTATGAACCCTGCTTTCGCGCACGGTCATCAGCAGAAGCTATTCCAGTGACAGAATGTCCTGTACTTGCACCTTCACTAAATACCTGGCTTAAAGAAGCCACTTCAGTCATAAAAAATAATGCTGCAATCCCTGAACGATTTACGGTAACTGCAAGCGAGGATCAAGTGTTTATTGAAGGGGTCAACCGTGAAGCATATGCAGATATATTGCACAAGCATATACGATATTCACCTGAATGCTTTTTTCAATCTAACCATATTCTGCTCCCTGAACTAATTGAAGATGTGTGCAGAGACGTATCAGGGAAACGTGCATTGGATATCTATGCTGGAGTAGGCTTATTCAGTATTTTTTTACAGCAGCAATTTACTAAAATTGATTGTGTTGAATCTTCCATTGCCAGTACACAGTGGATATCTCAAAATTGTGCTCATGCAGGAGTCTATGCACTCAGTGCAGAATCATGGATCAAAACTGCCGCTGCTCAAAACGATTATGACTATGTCGTTGTAGATCCTCCGAGAAATGGTCTTTCAAAACCAATCCGTACCTGGCTTAAACAAAAAAGAATTCCTCTGCTGGGCTATGTTTCCTGCAATCCAGAGACGCTTGCACGCGATGCTAGCGATTTATGCGATCATGGCTATACACTGACTGAACTCAAATTTTATGATTTTTATCCTCATACTACAGAGATGGAAGCCTATGCACGTTTCATATCACGGTCGTAAACTGATTCTTTATGTTTTTTCATGCATACTTTTAGCCACTATGTATGCTCAAGAAATTCCTCCATACGCTTTTAGATTTCCTACAGGCGGACGCCTGCTCATGGACCCGATTGTTGATACAACACGAATCTGGATTCTCAGTGAAGGTCGACAGCTCTTTACACTTACAGAAACAGGTACTGTTATTGGGAAAGGCACAATCAATTTTTCAGAGCCTGCTTATGCTATTCCTGATGCATTTGGACGATTACTGATTACCGATGGTTTTTCGCAAGCAGATTTATACAATGAACGTTGCAAACTTGTATGGAGTATTACATTTAATGGAAAGCTCAGCACAGCGCCACTGTTTGATCGTGATGGATTTTTGTACCTCTGCATTGATAGAAATGTGCTTATCTACACTCCTGGTGGAAAGCTGCGTACACGCTATTTGCTTCCTGGTACACCGATACAAACATGCATTAACAATAATAACAGTAACAAACTATTATTCGCTGTAATAAGAACAGATACAGGAGAAATAATTCTTATAAGTATAATGCTGCCTGATCTTCGCGTAAACCAATGGGAAATTTCTGGAAAACCTCTCATATGCATCGCTCATAATGATGGCGTGCTTTGCAGCATAGGAAACAAGTTATACTATTTTTCTTCAAAAAATCTAAATCCTATTACTATTGCTGAATTTCCTGCTCAAATTTTGACAATCTCACTTAAAAATGAATACGGAGCTGTTTTACTGAGCAACAATACTCTCTACTTGTTATTACATGATAAAACAGCCTGGAATGTACAACTTAAAGCAGACAGTGAAACCAAACTCTTTATATCATCGGAAAGAATTATTGCATATAATAAAAAAAGAGCTCAAAGTTTCTCGTTACAGGGAGAATTATTTCGTGAAATTAATATAACAAATTCAACAACAAGGCTTGTTCCCGGGAAATCTGGAATTATCTTTTCAGGTGGTGCTGACTGGATTCTCTATGTGTATCAATTTGAAAATTTGACAGCTCAATATGATGCTGCATATTCTGAAAACTACCAATTCCCCGCTCGTACTATTGTTTCATCAGAATTAGTCTGGCTTAGTTCTGGTTATTCTGACGAATCATTTCTTCCCTACCTTGATCGTGCATCACTTGCTCTACAAAAAATGGAACCGCTATCTGCGACTGATTATGGCATGCTGTTAGGGGCTGCAGCTCTCGTACCAGGAGAAAACCTCCCAGATCCTGAAAAAAATCTTTCTATTCCATTGAGAAGCCGTGCATGTATGCTCCTTGGCAATAATGGAGACCCTTCTGCAATTCCCTGGCTATTAGAAACAGCTCTTAAAGAAACCGATGAAACGCTTGTAGCAGCTGCTCTCAATGCAATTGCAGCCATTGGACTTGACCCTTACAACATAGTTTTAAGAAAACTTTCTCAAAATTTTACTCTGCCTCGGTCTACACAAGCTGCACTGGCATTGATTAACTGCGTTATGAGTATTGCAGTATCACAAGGAATTTCCTCTGCTTTATTCGATGCAGCAATACTATTAACAAAACTACAGGACAGCAGGTTTCCCGAACAGGTAAGAAAAAAGGCACTTGAAGTTCAGCGCATACTTTTACGTCAATAACTTCCATTATCCCCTCAAGTTATGATACAATAGACGTATACCGATATTAAAATATGTTCAAAGGATAGGTATACATGTATTATTTTGCAATCCAGGTATCAACAGGATATGAAAACCAATTTAAACAAAAACTGCTTTTCAAAATTGAAAATCTATACACAGTATCATTACAAATTCCTGTACATATAAAACCTATTCGGAAACAGGGTAAAATAAAAAACAATGAGCAGATCGTATTCCCCGGCTACGTTTTTCTTGAATATTCTGAAAAGGAAATCCCTCTATCGCTTATTACCATTATTCAGAAAATTCCATATTTTATCAGAATTTTACCACAAACGTTATCGCCTCTTCCTCTGAGCGTTCAAGATACAAAACTTTTGTCCTATTTTCTTCAACCCAAAAGCAAACAAATTTCAACCGTTTATTTTGATGAAAACGATAAAATTGTTGTTGTTGATGGAATACTAAAAGATCTTGAAGGCTATATTATAAAAGTTAATAAAAGAAAACAGCGTGCAAAAGTATGTATTGACATGTGCAAGACACCATATATTATTGAAGTTGCTTTTGAAAACATACAAAAGAAGGAAAATGCATGAACCATTCAAGAAAAGCAATAATAATAATTGGAGCAGGTATAGCAGGCACCTCACTTGCAAAAGAGCTGATGCAAAAATCAGCCCTTTATACGATTAAAGCTTTTCTTGACGATGATCCGCATAAGATAGGTTCAAAAATATTAGGAATTCCTGTCATCGGACCAGTTTCTAGCGCAATACAAAATTTTGGAAAAAATCCGCAGGAAGAACTCATCATTGCCATACCATCTGCTGATAATGCAACAATAAAAAAATTCTATAACATGGGCAAAGCCTATGGCTTTGTAAAAATTCATATTATCCCATCCATTGCTACCATTATTGAAGGCGAAGCTCATGCAGCACAACTAAGGGAAATTAATCCACAGGACATATTGGGGAGAAAACCATCTCCTCTCCATATCACAGAAACCCTTTCCTGGTTTGAAAACAAACGTATTCTCGTAACTGGAGCAGGGGGATCAATTGGCTCTGAACTCTGCCGACAGCTCCTTGAAGCCGGTGCTGAACGGTTATACCTTTTTGGTCATGGTGAAAATTCAATTTATACAATTGATCGTGAACTTCGAGAACTTCAAAGAGGCGGAGTAGGAACGACAACAACCATCGTTCCAATAATTGGCGAACTCCGCGACCGCGCTTATATCCATGATCTTATTAAAAAACTTAAAGTTAATATAATATTTCATACTGCAGCATACAAACATGTTCCACTCATGGAACAAAATCCAGTTATTGCAATTGAAAATAATGTTCTAGGAACTAAAAATCTCGTTGACGCTGCTATTCATGCTGGAACAAAACGTTTTATATTTATCAGTACCGATAAGGCTGTAGATCCTATCTGCATATATGGCGCATCAAAGCTTATTGGTGAACACATCGTACTTGATGCAAATAAATCACAGATGGAACCGATCATCGTACGATTTGGCAATGTACTGGGGTCAAGGGGTTCAATAATACCGTTATTTCAGCGCCAGATACAATATGGCGGACCTGTTACTGTAACGCATCCTGATGCAACACGATACTTTATGACTATACCAGAAGCCTGTTCACTCGTATTAAAAACTGCACATACAGGCAAACCAGGAGAATCATATATTTTTGATATGGGATATCCTGTGAGAATCATTGAATTAGCAGAAAATGTTATAAAATTTTATGGTTATGAACCATATAAAGAAATACCTATAGAAATTATTGGACTGCGTCCAGGAGAAAAAATTCATGAATCTCTCATAGCACAAAATGAGTATTTTGAAAAAACTGAATTTGAACGGATTTCATTACTTAAAAGAAAGTATGACATCATTGATATTGAAAACCTATTTAAAGATCTTGGAATAATATTTAATCCGGAAAGTATATCATATAGAAATGCTCATAAGCTTTACGAAATCATAAAACGATATGTACCAACAGTGGAGGAACCAGATTATGTCAGAAATCAACAATGATTTTATTCCATTTGCAAAGCCACTTATATCAGAAGAAGAAGAACAAGCCGTTTTACGAATCATGAGATCAGGCTGGCTGACAACTGGCTCTGAAACCCTTGCATTTGAAAAAGAGTTTTCCAGTTTTGTTTCTGCACCATTTGCCTTTGCTGTTAATTCTGCAACAAGCGGTCTCCATTTAGCTCTTGAAGCAGCTGGTGTTGGTCAGGGTGATACTGTTATCACATCACCATATACATTTGCTTCAACTGCTGCTGTTGTTCATCATCTTGGCGCAAAAGTCGTTTTCTGCGACACAGAAGTGGAAAGTTTTAATATAGATCCTCAAAAGCTAGCCGAAATTTTAAAGACCACTAAACACTGTAAAGCGGTAATTCCTGTTCATGTCGGCGGTCTCCCCTGCAAAATGAACGAAATCGTATCTCTAGCGCATCAATACGGGTGTACAGTAATCGAAGATGCTGCTCATGCATTTCCAGTAACATATAATGGTAAATACATTGGGACTATCGGTGATATTGGGGTTTATTCTTTTTATGCAACCAAAACTATTACCACTGGCGAAGGCGGAATGGTGGTGACTGCATCTGAAAAAATAGCCAAACGCATAAAAACCATGCGGCTACATGGAATCGATAGAGATGTCTGGAACAGGTATACCAGTAAAGGTGCAACTTGGTATTACGAAGTGCTGGATGCCGGGTTCAAATATAACCTTCCTGATATTCTCTCCGCAATTGGAAGGGTTCAGCTAAAAAAAGCAAACGATTTTAAGACTCAACGAACTGCGATTGCAGAGGCATACAATTCGGCTTTTTCAGCAATAAAAGGCTGTCTGTTGCCGCCGGGAAATTCAGCAGAAGATCATGCATGGCACTTATATAGTCTGCGCATACTGCATGAAGCAAAATTATCCCGCGACGAGCTCATTGAAGCTCTTACCAATGCAGGGATTGGAACATCCGTTCATTTTATACCCCTGCATCTTATGCCATTCTATGCTAAAACTTATCATTATAAACCTGATGATTTTCCAAACGCTGTAAAACATTTTAACAGCGTTGTAAGTTTGCCCATATGGCACGGTATGAATAACAATCAAGTTCATCGTATTATTGAAACAATACAAACATTATTGCAGTAGCTATGAAAATAAGCGATATCAGAAACCTATCAGTAGAAAATCTCATATCATCTGATTGCTACTATGCAATTATTATACGTTCTCCTGCAGCATGTGGCACAATTATGTCTATTGAATTTCCTCACATGCCCAGAGATTATCGTTTTATTACTTACGATGATATTCCAGGGAACAGTACAATAATCATTGGTACATCTAAAATACCCATTTTGGCAGATAGAACCGTTTGGTATGAAGGACAACCTATAGCAATTTTAACAGGACCCGATAGAGCAAAACTAATAGCATTTGCAAACAATGTAAAACTAACAATTGAACCTAACTTACCAGAAATGGAGTTTAAAACATTTTCACATAGACAACTTCTTGCAAACGATATAGTAGTTCAAGGGAATCCGGATATTGCATTTCTGCAAAGCGCATTACAAACAGAACAATCGCTATATCTCACCCCTGCGTATTCTTTTCATCCTGATACGTATGCAGCATACTGTACATATAATTATGATAAAATGGATATCTATATTACATCACAGTGGCCAGCTCTTATACACAAAACAATATGTGAAATGCTAAAAATTAAACCTGAGAACTTAGTAATAAAAAAATTATATTCAGCACCTTCTTTTTCATCAAAAATCTGGTATCCTGCTATAGTAGCCTGTCATACTGCATTAGCAACTTTTTATTCAAAACATCCGGTAGCAATGATCTATTCCCGCAATGAAGATTTTTTATATTCGCCAGCGCATTATCCTCAATCCTTAATAAGCATGAAAGCCGGAATGGATGAACAGGGTTCACTCCAGGTGATTGATGCTGTTTTTTGTGCTGATTTTGGCTGGCAAGCACCTAGTTCAGCAACAATTCTCAATCAATTTAATGCTATTATTAAAGATATCTACAATATTCCTCACGTACGTATTCAAAGCTTTGGTGTTCAAACAAATACGCCACCACATGATTCTTTTACAGCGCTTGGAACTTCACAGGCAATCATTGCATTAGAAAAAACAATGGATACATGTGCATCACTTCTGCGAATGGATCCAATTCAATTTAGAAAAAAAAATATAAGTACAGCAAAAAAAGGTTATAACACTTCATTGATTGCTATATTTAATGAAATAACTGAAAAAATTATTTTATTAAGCGATTTCAACAGAAAATATGCATCATGTAAACTTGTAAAAGCAAGACAAACAACAGGATTTTATACATCCAGTCAGCGTTCAATCGGATTTGCTTTTGGATGTCAAAATCAGCTTAGTTATTTTCACCAACTTGATTTTGTGAGACATTCAATTATTGTAACGCTTGAAAAGAATCTTGATCTTACAATCCTATTACCCTACGTGCCTGATAATCCTGAATCTTTAGAAATCTTTAAATCCACTGCTGCGGAAATTATGGGATTATCAAAATCTGCAATTAAAATTGCAGAAAAAGATGCACATGGCAAAATAGAAAATTTTATTACTTCATCTGGATCTACTGTATTGCTAATCAATGATTTAATTAAAAAGGCCTGCATCGATATACAAAAAAAACGCTTCCGAGAAACACTACCTATTAGTATTACTAAACTCTACAAACAGCAAAAAGAAAACAAGAATAGCAATATTTCTCAAAAAACGTGGGGAGCCGCAGTTGTGGAGCTTGAATGTTCCGGTATATCATTACAACCATCAATAACAGGTATCTGGTTAGTTGTCAATGCTGGTAAAATACTCAATAAAGAAAAAGCCCGTAATTCATTACTACTGGATATTGAAACCGTTGTTTCTAAATTATATTTGCCATTACAAGCTGATCAACAATACTACTCTGTAAAACAACCTGTTGCAAAAAATATACCTATTACCATTGATTTTATTGAAAGCAGTGCAGAACCAAAAAATATTGGAGAACTTGCGTATGGTCTCATTCCAGCTGCAGCATTGAACGCATTACAGCTCATAACAGACACACCTATTACAAATGATTCATTTATTGATTATAGAGAGAGTATGTTAAAAACAAATTTGAATGATGTATTTTCATTTAGTGTTGAAAAAGATATAACACCAAAGGATGATCAATGACAATCAATTTTATTTTAAATGGAGAAGATATTTCTATTAGCGCACATGCTCAAGAAAAAGCATTGATAGTGCTCAAACAATTTTGTGGAATTGCATCATTGCATACTGATTGTACTTCAGGAAATTGTGGCAAATGTATCATTCTTTTAAATGGATATCCGTCAAACTCCTGTCTTATACCAGCTTTTAAATTACGGGGGACTGAAATTATAACACTGGAAGGCATTAAACAAACCAGTAATTATGCTCTTATTACAGATTCTATCTTAGAACATCATGCATCATGGTGTATATTCTGTGAATCATCAAGAATACTTTTATTATCATATATTCTCGATATGCCTATTCGTCCTGAAACACATTTAATTGATAGTATTTTATCATCAATACACTGCAAATGTTTATCTGATACTGTGTTTCGAGAAATAGCCTATACAGCCCTCGAAAAAAAAGAAGGAAGAATAAACCGTTATGCAAATCGCTGAAGTTTCAGCACCTCAAAATCTTAATGAGGCGTTATCTTTTTATAAACGTTTTCCCAATGTGGTTCCTGCATCTGGATGCACCAGTTTAATGCTCGAATCATCTAATAAGTCTATAAGTATCATTTCACTCCATAATATTCAGGAGCTTCACAAAATTGCTAAAACTGATCGTTTTATTGAATTTGGGGCAGGAGTAACTCTGTCACGAATTCTGCAAATACCTAACATTCCACAATTGTTTCCGCTGCAAAAGGCTATAGAAACCATTGGTACATTTTCAACACGCAATCTCGCTACAATTGGGGGGAACCTTTTTGTTAATGGGACGGGAACATTATTTCCAATACTTGTATTGCTTGATGCAAACTGTGAACTTCGCACTTTTAATACAATAAAAACAATTAAAATTTATGATTTAATTAAACCACAGAACAAATCCATGCTGCCAGATTCATTCATTATTACTAAAATTCGAATTCCCCTTGAATATTCATGGCAGGTATTTCTCTTTGCAAAAAACAGTACAAATACATTTCCTGATCCCGAAACAGTGTTACTCGCACTAACGGCTGATTTTTTAGACTCAAATTGTACAAATATGAGAATAATGATCCACGATGGTCGTGTTATAAGAGTACGACCTGTAGAGCTATATCTTATAGGAAAGGAATTTCCATTAGCAGGTGAAGAAATAGAAACTACATTATCTATTTTTAGCGATCTACTGATTGAACAAAATTTTTCAAAAACACAGCAATACTTTTTTATTGAAAATCTTATCAACTATCTTTCAAACATTCCTGGAGATTAATATGAAACCTGGCACACTGCATCTTATACCTGCCCCGCTTGGAGAAATCTTTGAATATCCTCATTACTTAAAAACAATTATTGAAGGAATCGATTACTTTATAGTCGAAAATGAAAAAAGTGCAAGAAAGACGCTCTCCCTATTTGTCAATGCTCAGTTTTCGGAATCGCGTCAGTATGCAGTTCTCGATGAACATACACCAGTAGAAGCTATTCCTAATTTGCTCAACCCAATCCTACATGGCAAACAAGCAGGTTTACTTTCAGAAGCAGGACTCCCCTGTATAGCAGATCCCGGTGCTGCACTTATCACAGCAGCTCATAAAAAGCATATAACAATAATTCCTCATCCAGGCCCTTCATCGCTCTTTATGGCACTTATGGCTAGCGGATTGAACGGTCAACGATTTATGTTTGATGGTTATCTTCCCATTGAACATAGCCAGAGAATTAAGCGACTAAAATTTTTAGAACAAATTTCTTTAAAAGAACACATGAGCATCGGATGCATAGAAACACCATACCGGAATCAAAAACTTTTTGAAGCATTAAAACAAAATCTTAATCCAGAAACGAGACTTTGTATTGCTTCCGGTCTTATGACCCATGAAGAATCTATTCAGACTAAGAGGATTCTCGATTGGAACCAATCAAATTATACGCTGCCTAAAGTACCTGCAGTATTTTTTTTCCAGGCATAAACATAGCTATTCCTGTGTTGCAAATTGTTCAATTGCAGCAAATTCTTCCTGTGTGATAATACCGAGTTCCCAGCAAAGTGTAAAAAGCTCTCTGACATGGAAACATGCATGGAGTGTGACCCCTGCTCGTTCCATATCAATTCTGCCTTGCTTTCCACGCTCGATGAGTACTACAAGGTCTGTTACAACAAGTCCTTCTGCACGGAGTACTTCCAGTGCTTCCAGTTTTGATGCACCCGTTGTAATGAGATCATCAAGAAGGAGTATATGTTCGCCTGGTTTAAATTCACCTTCAATTCGTTGTCCAGTACCATGATCTTTAAGCGGAATTCGAGGCCAGATCATTGGTTTTCCTGATTTTAGTGAAACTGCTGTAGCCAGCGGAAGAGCAGCAGCAGGTATACCAGCAATTCGATCAAATGATAAATCTTTTATAACTGAGCAATAAGCGCTTGAAACTAAATCCAGTACCCTGGGATCACTGATTACCCTGCGCAAATCAATATAAAATGGAGATACTTTGCCACTTTTTAGAACAAAGGATCCTTTCTTAAAACACTGTGTTGCAATAAGTCCTTCCATGAGCTTATGCTTAAAACCTGATAGAGCCTGCACGCTTTGAGGTTGAGACGCTCTAACTGTTTCCACAGCTTTCTGGATTGCTACAGCATATGACCGGGCTGCTTCCTGCGGATCCTCTGCTTCGGTAATGCCCCGTGCAACTACTGGAATGATCCCCAATCCGTCACTCCGTGCACCGGCATGAATAGCTTGCGCTATATCTCCGCCCTGTGCCCCAATCCCTGGTGCTAAAAACCAGGTATCAGGCAATTGATTTCTCAAAAGCTGCAGCGCTTGCGCATCATTACCGGCAACCACAAGTCCCACCTGAGGAGACCATGAAACTGCTTGTTTTGCAATAAAACTATACAATGGTTCACCACGGACATTCTGATCTTGAATTTCTTTTGCATGAGGATTACTGGTTCGTGCCAGCACAAACACAGCTTTATCAGGCTGGGAGAGAAATGGGTCTACTGCATCGCGCCCCATATAGGGATTCACAGTCACCGCATCGGCTTTGAGTACAGAAAAACAAGCATCTGCATATGCCTGTGCTGTAGGACCAATATCAGCACGCTTTACATCGAGTATTACGGGAATATCGTGAGGTATATATGCAATAATCTTCTCAAGAACCTGCATACCTTCCCAACCTAATGCTTCATAAAATGCACTATTCGGCTTATAACAAGCAGTGTATGCTTTTGTTGCATCGATAATTCTACAGGCCCAGGAAAAAAGTTTATCCGGATCTGTTATCCCGCGCGGATCAAGACCAACACATAAAAGCGTATGTGCAGTTTCCCATCGATTGACAATGCGTTCATAAAATCCCATATCACGACTCCTCAAGCAGTTTTATGCAGTATGCACTGAAATACAGGAAAAAACAAGAATGATTTGTATAGTAATATTTGAAAATAGTTATATTTTGCAATATATTTACTAATGCTCACTGTATAAGGAGGCTATATGAGACGTTTTACAATACTTACACTGTTACTTGCTATCATGCTTGTTCCGCTCTTTGCACAGAACGAAGATGCTCAGAGCAATCCATTTAACTTTTCTGCAGGTATTTCATTGGGTAACGATATTATTCCAGGTCCTAATGGCACTACAGAAACATGGAATAGTCTAGCATTTCAACCAGATATTGCTTTTGGAAAATTTGGTATCGGTCTCGATATTGCAATTCGATTCAAATTGCTCCCGACGCCCGATACAGCTATAACTATTTATGGCGGAGACTGGATACCCAATTTTGAAGGCAATGGCAAAACATTTTTTGATATTTATCTTCCTAAACTCATGTATTTTAGATACGGTTTACGAGGAGAACCAGCTTTTGTAAAGATTGGTTCTATCAATGATTTTACCATTGGCAATGGGTTTTTAATGAATAACTATGCCAATACTTCATTTTTACCAGAGCTGCGTATCAGCGGTGTTCACATCGGTCTTGATGGCACACTGTTCAATTTCCCGTACATAGGAATTGAAGCCCTCACAGGTAATCTTGCACGGTTCGATGTAGTTGGTGCCCGATTGTTTGTCCGTCCGCTGGCATGGCTTCAGGCTGCAGTTATCAAAGACATGCAGATTGGAGGATCAATTATAACCGATTCAAATCCTTCGCTTTATTCAACAGCGCATCCAGGACTCGCTCCTGTGATAATGGGTGGCATTGATGTTGTTGTTCCTATTATTCAAAATAAGGTTTTCCCACTCAGTGTTTTTTCCGATTATGCTATACAGCCTGAACGTTGGGGATGGATGCTTGGGTTTGGAGGAAAACTTGCTGGTATCATTGTTTATGGTGCTCAGCTCAGAATCATGAGCGCTGGCTTCATTCCTGCATATTTCGATACAAATTATGATCTCTACCGGGATATTAAAGCACTTGTTCTTGCTCAAGCACCATCAGGAGATGGATTCCAAGGATGGTTTGCTCAGCTCGGTTTTGATGTACTAGAAAGTAAGCTCGTATTCAAAGTAAATCTCGAAGGTCCTTTTGCTGCTATACCGAGTACGCCTGTTGACAATCCTGCTCTCTACCCACACCTTCGCGGCACCTTCCTTGTTGGAGAAGGTTTACTGGGCGGGTTCTTTTTTGATTTTGCATACGATAAATATTTTATTGGTCGCGATGTAGGATTTTTTGAAGATCTAGTCGATCCAACTAATGCAGTAATAACAGCAGCTGTTAACTTCCGTAGTGGTTCAGCTGTTTTTACGCTGCTCTATAACTTGCGATACAATCCCGATGCTCCGAATGGTTTTGATGTAACTTCCAGCCTCAAAACCACCATAAAATTCTAACACTGGAAGGCTCAAGCTGAGGAGGTTTTTATGAGAAAACTATTGCTATCGTTTATAGTTTTGCTTTCACTGGCTGTGTGGGCACAGCCAGTGAATCAAACACTCGTACTGGAATTTGTTGATGGAACAGAGTTTAGTGTAACAAATCCAGAAGGAGCACAATTTTTTTACGCAAAAGGTGGTATTCTTGAAGGTGATACAATACCTATAGGTTCAATCGTATCGACAGGACTTTCAACACAAGCAGTTCTCAAACTCAAGCCAAATGGCACTGTCATAAAATTAGCAAAAAACACAACGTTTAAAATTGATTTACTTGCGACGAGCAGCGGCGGCAAAAATTCATTTACACTGGTGCTTGGCAAAGTTCGCACCATTGCTGCAAAGGGTTCTAATTATGAAATAAAGACTACTTCCACTGTGTGCGGTGTACGAGGTACTGACTTTATTTTTTCATATGAAGAAGGTAAAAAAGCCCTGCTCATGGTTGCAGAAGGTACTGTTGAGTTTACTGGCATTGAAACCGGAAAATCGATTCTTGTAGAAAAAGGTCAGTTTGCTGATTTTTATGCAAGCTTTGCACCTCAATTATTTAACGAACAAATGTTCAATGAAGAATATGGGGATATGGGTGTCCCAGTAAGCACACTCCCGCCAGGAACACAACCAGAAGAGAAAAAGCCCGAACAACCTGCACAAACTGCTCAAACTCAGCCAGCTCCAGAACCAGTCAAACCAGAGACACAAACAAATCCTGAAGAACCAACAAAACCTGCTGAGCCAGCACCTGAAAACCCGTTTATTACCTGGCTCAAAGATGTGCTTGGAATGGAATTGGGATCTATTACAATAAATGATCAGACATGGTCAAAAGTTGTCGTTCAGCCAACCATTACCCTTGGTAAATTAAAAACTGCACTCTACCTTCCAATCATTTATGATAAAAACCTTTTTGATCCTCAAGATTGGTATCATCCAAATGGTCAGGATGAATGGTCATTTGGTTTTGATGTTGGCTGGCAGGAACATCCATGGGAAGCATTCCTTGATGCTCTTACTGACTTAAGCCTTAAGATCAAATATATCGAATATGGCAGTCAACTTGATGATCCTTTCTTCCTTAAAATTGGTAATCTGCGCAGCTTTACCATTGGACATGGACTCATTATGCGAAACTATGCCAATGATTCCGATTTCCCAGCTGTCAGGAAAATTGGTTTTAATATTGGCATTAAAGGCGAACAGGTTGGTTTTGAGTTCTTAACAAATGAATTAACAAACCCGGAAATACTGGGGACACGCCTCTACTTTATGCCTATCAAGGGTTCACCATTTGCATTAGGAGCATCTGTTGTAGCAGACCTTGCACCCGCACGTGTATTTAATACGACAACAAATCCTGCTGCTGCCAATGATTATGGTAACCCAATTTTTATGGGGCTTGGTGCTGACATTGATTTCCCCATCATTCCTCAAGGACCTTTTGGACTGAGATTTTTTACCGATGTTGCTGCTATGATGCCATATGTACGCAACGACTTTACATGGGAAGGCAACCCTGTCACTGCTGGCTTCAAAACAGAACTTTTATTTGATGCAAGTGGAGTAAAAAACTGGGGGCTTGCTTCTGGATTCATGGGAAACATTTTATTCATAACCTATCGCCTTGAACTGAGATATTTTAATGGAGTATTCCGCCCCTCATTCTTTGATACCGGTTATGAACGCAAGCGCTCAGCATATGTAGCTGAGTATGCGGGCTATATGAGTGGTACAACACCTGTTAATACTTCACCCACGGTCATGGGAATCTATGGAGAAGGTGGTGCATCACTTATCAATGATAAGCTCGTGTTCAGCTTTGGTTACTTCTGGCCATGGCCAGCTGATGCAGCTACGCTTGCCGATATTGCCCAGAGCAATGACTATTTCCAGGCAAAACTGCTTGTCAAAAAAGGTGTGATACCAGTAATCAATGTGTACGGTTCAATTGTGTATGAACGCAAGAACTTTGTTCCATCCCTTATGAATGGTGCTGGTTTAAGCCTATTTGATGAAAACACGGTGTTTGGCGGTGAACTCATTGTACCAATACCGGGAAATCCATTCTTGAGTCTTGCACTTGTCGTATCAACTGCAGTTGCTCACGATGATTCTGGTAATGTTTTGTACCGGGCTGATAATCCTCAAAGTCCAATTATTCTACCAGTCATTATGATTGAAACGAGACTCCAGTTCTAACATGGTAGTTTTTTGACAAGCACCATTATTGGGTGTTTTGATGAATAGTTTGGGGCTGCTCATACGGGCAGCCCCTTTTTACTGCAACATACTTATTATTTACTCAAATAGTATTGCCTTTATTTAAATGATAAAACCTGTTACTATTCCAGCATGAATAAAATTCTTAAACTACCTCCTGAAACTGCTCGTAAAATAGCAGCAGGAGAAGTCATAGAGCGTCCCCAATCGGTTATACGTGAGTTACTCGATAATGCCATCGATGCTCATGCTGCGCGTATAGAAGTTACTATCGAGCAGGGTGGTATTGAATATATTCAGGTCGCTGATAATGGAGATGGTATTGAAGCAGCTGATCTGCCCCTTGCAATTGAGCCGCATGCTACATCGAAAATAACTCAGATTGACGATCTTTTAACCCTACACACGTTAGGTTTCAGAGGTGAAGCATTAGCGTCAATTGCAGCTGTAGCGGAACTGGAAATAGTTTCGGCGCTGGAACATGGAAAAGGAGCACGGCTGTATTCAACTCCGGCGACAGAGGCTCATGTAGAGCCATACGGAGCTTCAAAAGGTACGACAGTTACTGTACGCAATTTGTTTGCTAATTTCCCAGCACGAAAAAAATTCCTCAAGTATCCACACGCAGAGTCTCTTGCATGCAGGCAAACTTTTATCGAAAAAGCTATACCCTTTCCCGAAATTGAATTGCAGTTTACTACTGAAACCGCTAAACTGACACTTCCCCGACAATCAGTAAGAGATCGTATTCAAACGCTACTATTTCCAGATTTTCCTATTGAATCACTTCACGAATTTCCAGTACTCGGTGATGGTTTTTCTGGAACAATACTCACTGCATCTCCTACCTTTTCAAGAAAAGACCGCCGGTTAATTCAAATTTATATTAACAATCGTAAGATACAGGAATTTTCAGTCATTCAAGCTATTGAATATGCATTTCGAGAACAGCTCCCCGGTGGAACGTACCCCTGTGCAATCTTGCTATTAACTATTGATCCGGCATTAGTCGACTTTAATGTACATCCTGCAAAAAAAGAAGCACGCATTAAGAACATAACGGTAATACGCGCTGGCATTATTGATGCTGTCAAGCATTACCTGCGCACTACTCTACCATTATTTTCCAATCCACAACATTCGCCCGAATCACAATATGGAGCAATTCTTTTCGATACACAAATAATGCCAAGCTCTTCACAGTCATATCATTCATGCCCCAATCCAGCAACGGCAATCGAGTATCCCACTGCACATACTCATTTTTCAAAACAGTATCACGCTGATGCCGTTCAAGAGCATGAGTTACAGCCAACTCCCGATTTTACAACACTTCGTCAACTCATTCAGCAAAATCGAACATCAGGCACAAATGAACATATAGAATCATTTAGAAAAACAATAAGTGAATTTCCAAACACTACTCATGCTACTTTTAGATACTATGGACAATTCCTGCTCATGTTTCTACTCTTTGAACGCGACGGGTCACTCTACATACTCGATCAACATGCAGCTCATGAACGAATACTCTATGAAAAATTACTAGCGTCGGATACCGCTTCCCAGGAATTGCTCATACCATTCACCTATTCAAGCAGATCAGAAGAAGAGGATACATTGCTTGCTTCTCTAATTCCCAGATTGAAAGACATCCATATCACACTGGAAAGAGACGGATCGTGCTGGAACATTACCAGTGTACCTGCATGTTTACCTGATGATGCTATAAGCAATATTTTTGAGTTGCTCTTGATGCATGGAGACGCTCAGGCTATCATTAAACATACACTTGCAACTATTGCATGCCGGGCAGCAGTAAAAGAAGGTGAATTACTTGATACAGAATCTGCTTGTGATTTAATCAAAGAAGCACTTGCACTACCCGATCCACACTGCCCGCATGGCAGACCTATCTGGATAGAACTAACGGAAAAAGAGCTCTTATCCAGAATAGGTCGAACTATTTCATAAGCATTACTCATTATTTGAGTGACGATAAAATTGACTGCACCTCGCTCTTTTTTGCATAATCGGGGTTTTTAGCCAATAATTCTGTTAATACTTTTTTCGCATTCTCTTTATCGCCCATTGTTATGTATAACTTTCCAAGTTCATACATCGCATCCCATGATGATGGATTTAGCTTAATGAGTTCAACATACGTATCCCGTGCTTTTTCGTTATTACCTGCTTGTACATATGCGCGTGCAAGGTTAAGACGAATTGTTGCATCACGCGGAGCAAGTGCAAGAGCATTTTCATAATAAAACACACTCTTCTCGAACAAACCCTTTTTTCCATATGCATTGCCAAGATTATTATTCGCTTCTAAAGATTTTGGATTAATTTTATATGCTTCTTCAAGTATTGCAAGTGCTTTATCGACAAAACCAGACTCTAAATAGATAATGCCCAAATTTATTCGAGGCTCCACATATGTTTTATTAAGTTCAGCAGCTTTTGCATAACTTGAAATTGCAAGATCCGTATTATTATTTTGTATAGCAATTAACCCCTGCTGATACTGATACAGTGCAGTTCCAGGGCTTAATTCAACTGCTTTCTGTATCGATGCTAGAGCATCAGCTGGTTTATTGAGATCATATTGAGCCTTTGCAAGGTTATAGTATGTTAAGGCATCAGGAGCAATTTTTATAGCCTGGAGAAAAGCTTGTTCTGCTTCTTTGAGTTTGCCGGTTGCAGCGTATGCTATTCCTAACTCCCGTAAAGCAGAGACATCACTGCTATCAAATGAAAGTGCGGCCTGCAGGCTTTTTATTGCACCAGGATAATCATTGTTAGCCATTAAAAGCCGTCCAATTTCTATATGTGCTTTGACATAATCTGGCTTAAGAGCAACTGCGGATTGAAATGCTTTGAGAGCAGCAGCATTATTCTTAAGTGCTTTGTACGTCATACCTAAATTAAAAAAAGCTGGTTCAAACTTTGGATTAAGTTTGGTGGTTACTGATTCAAATGCCCGCCGGGCTTCTTCATATCGCTTAAGCTTAAAATATGTTTTACCAAGCTCATAGGCATAGAGGTAATTATTGGGGTCGAGTTTCTGTGCTTGTTCCAGTTCACTGAGTGCCCTGTCAGGCAAGTTAGCATCGTTATAAATTTTGCTTAACGTATAGTGAGGTTCAGCCAGTGTTTCATCAGTACGTATAGCTTCCTGAGCAGCACGCTGTGCCTCCTTGGCAGCCTCAAGTCCAGTCTGTGATTGGGGATCACTTCGATATGCATCATACCAGGCTTCTGCAATATCTGCCCAGGTCAAAGCATTAAAACGTTTTTCTCCTTCAGGAAGCATATTAGTTGCCTGAGAAAAATTAGTTTGTGCACTTTTTATATCTTTCCCGGAAAGTGCTTCCTTTCCTTTCTTTACTAATGCTGTAATTGCATCCATTTTATCACGAAGTTCTTTGCTTTTGCGTGCTAACTCTTCCTGACGTGCAGCCTCAGCCTGTGCTTTTGCAAGTGCTTCTGCCTGAGCACGAGCTGCTTCTTCGGCATTACGAGCAGCTTCCGCATCACTTTGGTTTTGAGCATTTTGCTGCTGTGTTTGACTACCTGATTGAGCTAGTGATTGCTGCTGCGAACCTTGCGTACTTTGTGTATTTCCCGAACTTCCTGTCTGTGTTGCCTTGAGCGTTTTCTCAAGTTGCGCTAATGTCTTTGAGAGTTCTTCGGAATTGCCTGTCCCTTTTTTCATTGCTTCTTTGAGACTTTCCAGCTTTTTTTCAAGTATTTCCCGCTGGAGTTCAAGCGCTTCTTTATCGTCAGCATTTTTTATAAGCAGTGTATCAAGCAGATTGAGAGCTCTGTCATAATCTCCTGCTTCACCGTAATCTCGTGCGAGCTTGAGTACATTGAGCCGTTCCTTTTGAGCAGCATGTTTCGCTGTAGATATACCCATAAGTATCCCAGCAAGCAGTAATACCAGGATAACTCCTACAGTTATTGAAATTATTAAGAGCTTCTTTTTTTGTTTACTGTCCACAGATTTTTCTCCTTTGCTATATGTATTTTATGGATTGTGGTGTATCAGATTATATCATTATTTAATCATCAAGCTGTAAAGGGTCATCATATCCTTGAAAATCCCCCGAACCAGTAGAAATATTTGTTGTGTTTGATGCTGCATCGATAAGTGATTGCGAAATAGCAGCTTGCAGTGCTGCCTGTGCCTGAGCTTCTGCAAGTTTTTGTGCTTCAAGCAGTGCCTGAGCTTGCTGCGCCTGTGCAATCTGAGCAGTGAGGAGTTCAATTAGCTTCTGTATTGTTTCCCGCTGATACGATTCAGGATCAAATGAGAGATAGAGCTTATAATCCGGAACCGCATTGATAAAATCTTTAATTCTGAGCCGTGCATTTGCTCTGTTTAAATATGCAGGTGCATAATCAGGTTTTGCATTAATTGCTGATGTATATGCTTCAATAGCAAATTCATTTTTATTTTGAATAAAGAAAATATTTCCAATATTGAAATAAAACAAATGCGTATATGCTATTGCTTTTGTTGTTCCTTTTTGCAGAACAAGCAGCGCTTCATCATAACGCTGCAATTGAATATATGCAATTCCCAAATAAAGGTATGCTCGTTCATCAGCACCTGGATCTCGAATTGCTTTTTCAAAAGCCACCGATGCTTCGAGCGGTTTATTGTTCATAAAATATTCGATTCCCTGGTCATACCAATTTTGTGCACATAAAACCTGTAAAGCAAATACTGTAAACATAGCAGCTACTGCTATAAATTGTTTTGCCATACAGAACCTCCTATTATTTGATTTTATCACAGTTTACTGCTATAATAAACATGAAATATATTTTAATTAGCAGGATTACCAATGTTTCTTATTATAATTATCGTCGGAAGTGTTGCGCTTGTTCTCCTTTTAATTACACTCCAATTTTTTATAAATCCGCAAAAAATTTCCACAGTCGAACGGCTTTTTAAGCAGGGACGGACAACCCAGGCAATTAAAATCCTTAAAAACATACTTATAAAAGAGCCTAAAAACAGTGCTGCACACTTTCTCATGGCACGACTCTATCTTCAGGAAAATAAAAACGAACTTGCGCTTATGGAAATGAAGCTTGTGGAATCCTGCGGCATTACAGAAGAAATCAATGAACTTGAATTCCGGAGAACCATCGCAGGCTTATACGAAACATTCGAGCAGTATGAAGAAGCACTCAAAGAGTATGTGCTCCTGCTTAATTCTGATCCAAATAATGCAAAATACTCATTTAAATGTGGAAAATTATTTGAAAAACTCGGGAAAAATGATACAGCAATAAAATATCTTTCAAAAGCAATCGAACTCGATACTACCAACGCAGAAGCTCACTATATACTTGGCTCTATTTACTATAAGACAAAGCATCTCCAGGAGGCAAAAAATGAGTTTGAAAAAGCATTGAAATATGATGCTTCCAATTATGATGCATATTACTATCTCGGGAAAATTCTTAAAGAAGGCGGAGATAGTCGTGGCGCTCTTCAAGCTTTTGAAAAAGCGCAAAAAAGTTCAACCTTCAGGCTTAAATCGCTTATTGAACGTGGCTCTATTTTTATGAATGAAGGATCAATCGATAATGCAATTATCGAACTTGAACGAGCCGTACGAATAGCACCTGATCCGGATTCCTCTGACATGCTGTATGCTCGTTATTTTGCATCTCTCTGCTATGAAAAACTGCGAAAAATAGAAAAGGCTCTTGAGCACTGGGAATATATTTATAAAAAAAGACCACAATTTCTCGATGTCACTGACAAATTACGGCAGTATCAAGAATTCAGCCATGATGATCTCATAAAAGATTATTTAACCTGTTCAAAAAACGAATTTGCGGAACTCTGTCAGAATATCACACTCAAAGCGTTTAACCATATTTCACAAAAAGTTCAGGATGGTACTGACAGTATCGATATTATCGCAATCGAAGCAGAAAAAGATAAATGGCTTGGCACAAAAAAAATGCCAAAACTGTTCCGATACATGCGCATAGCAGATAACATTTCTGAGATACATGTACGCAACCTCCTTGATGAAATGAAGAAAAAAAACATTATACGTGGTATTATGGTTTGCAGTTCCGATATTTTGAACTCAGCATTACAGTATGCAGAAAACCGTCCTATCGAAATCTATGATCGAGAAAAACTTACTGCAATACTCAAAAAAATGAATGGTTAGCAGTCAATTGTATTACTGTGATGTGCTTTCTTCTGGTAAATTGGTTTCAGGTTTTTCAGATTGTTCATTGTTCTCACCAGGTTTTGATAAGGACTGCGGTGCATTTCCAGAACTTGGCGGTTGTGGCTTTTCATCAGTTTTTGGCTTTGTTCCCAAATTGGTTTGTATCTGTAAATTTGAGGCAACAAAAAGATTGATGTGCATTTTATAGGAAAGAGGAATTTTTGATTCATCAAAATGCATACCAAGTGCTACCATATTAGGTTTATCTACGTCTTCATACCGTACAATAGTTCCTGCTAGCTGGATACGCTCTCTGGGATCATCAAAATCAAGATAGAGCACTGCAGGCGCATTAAGATAGGAATCTGCTGTTCCTACAACGATTATTTTTGCACCTGAAAATGAAATATCACGAATAATACACTTTAAAGCCTGATTATTTATTTGCACTACTGTTTCTTTGCGCAACAGCTTAATAGTCCTAATTGCTTCTACAGAGAGCAAAATTCTGTCATCTTTTCTGCGGGTTGCATTGACATGTGCATCAAGAATGTTGCCAATTACTTCTATATAATCGTCTGGCGGCTGATGGGTAAATTGCACCGTTACAATTTGCAGCTCATCGGGCTTTTTTGTGTATTGACTGAAACCGGTTACTTTTCCATTGATGAAAAAACTACGAAATGCATTACTTGATTTGCCCCCCCGAAGCTGAAAAGCAAGACGCAAACTAACTGTGTTTTTTGCTTTAGTAATTTTTTCCATAAGCACGGGCGATTTTGAAATGATAAGCTTTGCCTGAGAAAATGATGAACTATAGAGCACACAGGGCCACTGATCACCTATACACTTTAAAAATATCTGATTAACCTGTAAACCAGTAAGCGTAATAATATCTTTGGTAAACGTAACATCGATATTTTTAAATAGTTCATAGTACCGCAGAAGCTGTTGACTCGTGATTACACCCATGTCAGTAATTGTATGGTATACATTAAATTCGGTCAAGAAATACATAAATGCATAAAAAATTTTTTAGCAATATTGACAAATGCAGTTCAAAGAATTATTGTTCACGATATTGAGAGGCACTTTTTTACAAAGAGGAGAAGCATGCAGGAAGATTATCAGTTTGACCTTGAAAACTATATGAGCAGAGAGAAATTCGAAAGAATTAAAAACTTTGCAAAAGACAAAGAAACGCCCTGTCTCATAATCGATCTTGATGTTATTAAGCAAAAGTATGATGAACTGAGAACAAATATGCCATTTGCAAAAGTTTATTATGCTGTTAAAGCCAACCCTATTGATGAAGTAGTCTCACTGCTTCATAAACTAGGATCTCACTTTGATGTAGCAACACGTTTTGAACTTGATCAGCTTTTACGGCTCGGTGTGTCACCAGAAAAAATGAGTTTTGGTAACACAATAAAAAAAGAGCGTGATATTGCATATTTTTACTCTAAAGGCGTTACACTGTTTGCAACCGACAGCTTCGAGGACATAGAAAAAATTGCTCGAGCAGCTCCTCGCTCACGGGTTTTCTTTCGCATTCTTACAGAAGGTTTAGGAGCAGATTGGCCGCTTTCTAGAAAATTTGGTTCATATCCAGAAATGACACGACAGCTCATTCTCCATGCTAAAGATCTTGGGCTTGAACCGTATGGTATTTCATTTCACGTCGGATCACAGCAGCGTGATATTGGTCAATGGTCAACTGCGCTGACAACTGTTGCGGGTATCTTTAATTGGGCTGAAGACCATGGAGTAACTCTTAAAATGATTAATATGGGTGGAGGATTCCCTGCTCACTATAATGATCCAACATATCCTATTACCCAATACACCAAAGATATTTATGAATATCTCATATCAAATTTTGGCGAAACTCTTCCTGAAATAATCATTGAGCCAGGCCGTTCGATTGCAGGTGATAGTGGTGTAATTGTTACTGAAATAGTAAATATTGCTAAAAAGACAACCCATGACTTATTCCACTGGGTATTCCTGGATATTGGAAAATTTGGCGGCTTAATTGAAACGCTTGATGAGGCAATAAAATACCCTATCTATTTTGAACGAACAGGACCTTCTATAGACATCGTGTTAGCGGGTCCAACCTGTGACAGCATGGACATTCTGTATGAGAAATACCGTTATGAAATGCCTGCTGGAACCAAAATTGGCGAGCGTGTCTATATACTGTCCACTGGCGCATATACGCAAAGCTACAGTTCAATATACTTTAATGGGTTCCCGCCGCTTAAAGCATATATTCTGCCGCAATAAACGGACTTATCGATACACCGAAAAAGCATTTGATTCTTGATAGTGAGAGGCTGTCCGAAACATTAAGGACAGCCTCTTTTTATAAAAACACACTGTACAAGTTTTAAATATAAAAATAAAACGATGTAATCGTTCCGGTTTATCCTTTCATTGCGTACTTGTGGTAACAAGCGGATTACTGACACCGAGATCAGCGAGTTTTCTGAGGGTTAGAGCAAGATCGGATTCCGTGACTGTTACAGTCACTCTATAGTAAGTTTTTCCGTTTACCAGCACCACTTCAATAACAGGCTTCAGGCCAGCCTGCAGTAATGTATTGAGAAACGCTCGCGCATTCGCTTCCTGCGAAAAACTCCCTATCTGCACTTTATAGAGCTGTAAAGCCTGTGCTGTGAGAGTTTCGTTCTGTGTTTTCGCAGTTTTACCACCTGTATCCACCTGATTCAGGGTAGTAGAAGGCATAGGCTGCATAATGTAGAGCACAACCTGGGCAGTTCCAGTGCCAAGCATACCTAGTTCACGTGCACCAGCTTCAGATAGGTCAATAATTCTTCCTTTTACAAAGGGTCCCCTATCGTTGATGCGTACAATTACTTCTCTGTCATTGGCAAGATTCCGCACCAGTACAATAGTCCCAAATGGAAGTGTTTTATGTGCTGCTGTAAAGCTGTTTTTATCAAACAGTTCCCCATTTGCAGTTTTTCTTCCATGGAATTCGGCTCCATACCAGCTTGCAGTACCAGTTTCAAAATACAAAAACTGGTATTGCTGTATACTTCCATCTTTGTTCACAGTGCGTGTTACTACTTCCTGAGCAGCAAGTACTGTAAACACACAAAAAATGCAGAGAACAAGATTCCACTGTTTTACAAAAGAGAATTTTGTTACTTGCATTCCTCTGCTGCTTTGAAAATATGTGCATACAGATCTTCTATATGCTCTTCATTAACACTTGAAAAAGCAACACGAAGCCATTTTTCCTGTATAGAAATGGTACCTATTCCATATGTGTTAAGGAGATGCAACCTGAGAATTTCTGCATTGATACCATTACATTCAAAGCACATGAAATACCCTGAATTAAATGGCAGAGTCTTGAGTACCGAGGGGCATGGATGTTTCTCAAGAAATCGCTTTACCGTTTGATAACGTTTGAGAAGCAGCTGCTTAAATTGCTCTTTTTGTTCGTGATAGGAAGGATGCTCGATTGCCTTAAGCAGAATATACTGTGTGGGTGATGGAGAACTGGAAATGCTCGACCGAATAATGCCCATGAGCTTTTTTTCAAGCGCTTCATAGTGCTTTCTATCCATGCCTTTACAACCAAATGTGACAAACCCACCCCTGAATCCCCATACAAAATCTTCTTTAGTTGAACCATCCACTTTTGCTGCAAGAATTCGCTCATGTTTATTGGCAAGCAGCGCAAAAATTGATTCATGGAGCGACATATCCTCATACTGTAATCCAAAGTATGCATCATCAGCAATCACAAGAATATCAAACCCTTCAGATGCTACCGATTCCAGAATTGATGCTATTGCCTGTCCCTCTGCTACAGTAGGTGTATATCCTGTTGGATTATTGGGGAAATTAAGTATGACAAGAGCTTTACCATTTTGACGTGCGGAAGCGCGCACTGTTTTTTCAAAACCTTCAAGATTAAACCCACCTTTACTATTGAAAAATGGATAGTGGGACATAGTCGCATGCTTTCGTTCTTCCAGAATGAGCCTGTAATTTGGCCAGAACATATCGGGAACAACAACTGCATCATACATGTTTACAAACATATCAGCCAAAAACGAAATACCTGCGGTAAGACCCGGTACTACAACTGGTAAGGATAGTGCAGCTCCGTTCAATGAAGGATTTTTCTTAAATAGTTCCTGCTGCCAGCAATCACGAAATTGAGCCACTCCTGAAGTTGGAGCATACGCTACTGCTTCCTCTGCTTGTAACGAGGGCAGCTGTTCTTTGATTGCATCTAATATTAATGGAGATCCATCCTGATACGCCATACCAATTGTGGCGTTATATCGATGAGCCTTCTGTTTTGCTTCTGCAGATTGTGATAGTATTCCTTTAGGAAAGTAGATACGCCTTCCAGCTTCCGAAAAAAGACGAATTGCACAGGTATCTGCTAAAATTTCATTGAGTTCTTGAGCAAGACTGTTCATTGAAGAAATCCTCCCTTTTAATGCATTACAAAGCACTGTACGAATACAAGATTATCACATATACTATCATAAAATTATCGTGATGGAAAACTATTGCAAATGAATTTTTTAGACACTATCCCATCCAGAGTTCGTATTATCGTATCACTCTTGCTAGTATTTCTAGTTTGGATTACTGCTGTTGCATCTATAGCTATTGTCTCCTCAAAGATTACAAAAGATAATTCATTTACCAACACAATGCTTTTAACCATTCTCGATCAACCTACGCACGATGCTCCATTTCATATTCCAGAAGCCCTCCGTGAAGCAGCGCTCGATCCAGCATCACTTTACTTGCTGGACCGATCAGTCATTTTAGAACGCTTTACCCTGCTAAAAGAACAATACCCTTCACAGGAAAAACTTGCACATATTCTCATACCGGAAGATAATTGGATTCTCGCACGACTTTTTGTAACAAGCGAAACGCTGTTCGCTCAATATGACATAACACAAGATACTGCTTTCGGACGCTTTTACCAGGAAATTACTGCACTCATTGAAACAGCACAGGCTCAAAGTGAGGGCATAGAAATTCTACTTGAACTCTACTATAACGAATTCAAACCTAAAACAAGAACACTCAAGTATGCTGTTCCTATTGCAAGAGATAAATATTCACTGCCTTCACGAAGGAGCCTTTCGTATTCTCATCCTGATGCCTTAGACATATTTTTTAACCAGGTTAAAAATCGCGATAAAAATGAACTTGGTCCTAATATTTTTAGCGTTTCGCCAGGTATTGTTATTACAGCTCGAGGTGACTGGAAAGGCGGAGATACTCCAGAAAGCTATATAAGCGGTGGTATTTCTCCTCGTGCAGGAAATGGTGTCATTATTTATAATCCGCTCGAAAAACGGTATTACAGTTACTTTCACCTGCACGATGTTACTGTAAAAAAAGGTCAATTCGTCGAAGCAGGTCAGAAGCTCGGGAGAGGTGGTAATACCGGCATCAATGCAAAAAAGCAGGGCCATGGAGCACATCTCCATTTTGAAATATTCGATGTCATTAAAGGACAATGGACCAGTACCGAACTGTATGAATTTATAAAATCGTTACAATGAGCTTTAGAATATTGGATTTAATCAAAATATGCACTATATTTAACTATACATAACATGCGTTAGGAGGTTTGTATGAAACGTATCGCATTAGTTATTGCAATTATTTCTATACTGCTGGTTTCTGTGGGAGCCCAGGATCTCAAAGAATTCCAAGAACAGTTTGAGATCTTTGCAGGTGCTATGGCCCCCGTATTGAGCTATAATGCAACTACAGGCGATATCTGGAGCACTGCATATTTAGGCAATTTACCGCACTTTGGAGCTGGACTGACATTTGGGATTTCTATGATTCCGTCTACCACATTGAATCCATTTTTTGAAGCAATGGGTGCGCCTATTCCTCAGGAACTTCAAAATGGTCTTCCCTTTCCTGCTATTGCTCTGACTGCAAAACTGGGAGGACTCATTCTTCCGTTTGATATTGGTGTAAAGGGCATGAAAATGTTTCCAGAGCTTGCTGCTCTCCTTGCAGGGAAAGGCATATCTGCAGACTATACACTCTTAGGAGCTACTATTCGTGTTCCAGTAATCAATGCTGGTCTTAAAGTTTCAATAGGTGCAAGCTATGATTACCTCTCAGGCAACATAACAATGCCACTCGATGGTATGCCAACAGCAAGCTATACCTTTACCGATGGCGCAGCTACCCACACTATAGCAGTGACTAACCCTAAAATGGCACTCGATTTTACAACAAGTTCCTTTGATTTTACCGCACAGGCGTCTATTAAGGTGCTATTTATCACTCCATATGCAGGAGCTGGTATTTCGCTTGGAACTTTGAGCGTATTAGGCGGACTCGATGCAGAGCTAACCTATGATGGGCAACCTATTTCCGAAAGCAATCTCCAGACCATAAAAGACACACTGGCGCAGGGCGGTATCACCCTTCCTGTAATCAGTGCAGAAGGCTTCCGCTTTGGCTCCGAACATACAGAACCAGTAATTCGTCTCTATGGTGGAGTATCTCTCAACCTGCTCTTCATTTATGTTGATGCAATGGCTATCTATATACCAGCCAATGGTAATGTAGGAGCTAATGTGCTTGCACGTATTCAATTTTAACTGCTAAGTACTCGGTAACTAAGGTGTTACTACAACATACAGGGGCTGTTCCGAAGGGAACAGCCTTTAATTTACCTTATATATTAAAATATGCTATAGTGCCACCATGAAAACAGATAAAACACCCATCATTGTTGTCGATGCTGGCGGCACTAATATTCGCGTAGCAGGTGGCTTTCTTGAAAACAATCGCTTTACGATTACAGCACGAAAACACTATAAGACAGCTCAATATACTACTATAAATCCTGTGCTGCAAGAATTTTTGAGCGAAAATATTTCATGGAAACCCGAAATCATAGCCCTGTGTGGCGCAGGTCCCGTAAAAAATAACCATATTACGATGAGTAATGCTGACTTTTCTCTTTCTCAGCATGCTATTGAACACGAATTTAAAACAAACGTGCTCCTCATGAACGATTTTTCTGCTATGACGTGGGGAGTACTCGAAGACTTTTTGCATGGAAAGCACGAGCACGAACTTATACATGGAGAACCGCAACGCAACACCAACCCTATTGTCGCACTGGGGCCTGGTACTGGATTAGGCTTTGGTTTTGCTGTTTTTCATAATAACGGACCGCTCGTTTTTGCATCGGAAGGTGGTCATACAGCAATTCCCGTATGGGACAGCACGAGTGCAGCACTTGCACTCTTTACTGCAGAACGCAATCCAGAAGGCTTTGATGTCGAGAAACTCATATCAGGATCTGGCATAGCATTAATATATGAGTTTATTACAAAAGGCTCGCTTCACCCAGATATTGCATCCATCCCTGTTAAAGAACGCCCGGCTCGTATTACGGAGCTAGCAATAAATGGTAACGATGATGCTAGGAAAACAATCGATCTCTTTGTTGCACTCCTTGCGCGTTACTGTGCTGAATCAACTGCGATCTTTTTACCACAGGGAATATTCATTACAGGTGGTGTGTGCCAGAAAATTAAGCCGCTCTTTAATAAAAATATTTTCAGCGAACACTTTAAAGCCGGCTGGGCACCAAGCTTACAACCTGTGCTGAGCAACACTCCTATTTATTTAGCAGGGACTGAAGATACTGCACTCTTTGGACTGGCCTTTGCAAGTGCAATACACTATACTTCACAATAATTATATTTTAGTAACAGAAAGGACACTAGCATGATAGAGAGTAAAAATCTTAACCCAGAGCTTATCCGAGCAATGAAAGAGAAAAAAATTGATATTGATGCAACCCTTGCTCTGCTTAATACTATTAACAGCACCCAAATTGATGAAAAGCCAGCAATTCAATTTACCGGTTTACCCAATATTGATGGCAAGGTAATTGTAAATTGTAAAAATCTGGATTTTTTTGATGCTCCAGAAGCCCGTGCAAAGGAAATCCTGGCACTGACAAATCTACCTGAAACACTGGCAACATCTAAAACGAATGGTATCTGGCGCTTTGAACGACAGGCACTCATACGCATTGGCACTGCCCTCTTCGCCTTTACTGCATACGGTGTATTGAATGGCGGATCGGCAACAAGCTATGGTGATGTTAAGAAAAATGCAAGTATCAATGCTGATGTATTCAATGCAATCAAACCGATATTTGATACACTCGCCCCGCTCTGCAAGGATAAACCGAAAGGCATTACGCCTGCCTATCTCAATCCCGATGGAAGCCCTGGAGAAAGCTTTCTCATGTGCAAAATGCGCATACTCGTTGAACATGCAAGGACCTATCACAGCCTGTTTGGGAAACCTCCGCGTGAGCTCCTTCCTTTTTTCCAGATGACCAGCGATGGAACCGATGATGCACTACGAGAAGCATATAGAGAGTACGAACAGCATCCCTGGCTAAAAAAAGGCATGGAACGCACCGGCACCTATCCTACAAGACCGAGAACCGCTAAACAGCCCCTCATAGCTGCATTTACTCATTCTTCACATGGTAACCCACGAACAATATTCACAGAAGCATACGGAAAACCAAATAATCCGCTTGCATTGCCTGGGGGACATGGCCAATCGTTCCAAGTATTAAAAAACATTTACCAGGTCTTACTCAATGATGGATACCGTTTTGCAATGCTCGGGAATGTCGACAATATGGGTTACTATCCGGATCCACTCTTGATTGCAGTGACAGCGCTTTCTGGTAATGATGCCATGTTTGAATTTACATACAGAACACCGCTCGATGTAAAAGGTGGTATTGTTGTTACCCTACCCAATGGGAAAATTACTGCTATTGATATTGGACAATCGATTCCGCTTGCTCAAGTACTTGAATTTGAACGACAAGGGAAAACAGTACTTGCAAACTGCGGTGCGGGTATATTTGACTTAAAAATATTGACAAAAAAAATCGATACCATCATAAAGAGTCTTCCTATCCACCTAACAGACCAGGATAAGGACGCAGGGAAATACAGCCAGGCTGAACAAACAACCTGGGAGGTTATAGGTCTTTTGGATAAGCCAGGCGGACTTGCTGTAGAAAAGAAACAGCGCTTTCTTGCTGCAAAAATGCTCACCGAAACTATACTGGGAAGCTGGAGCAACACGAGTGCGTTTCCAAAAGAATTTGCAGAAACAGCCAGGCTCATGCAGGAAGGAATCCACACAGTACTCAGTGGTCCCTGCAACTTAAAACTCTTAAATGGGAAATGGCAGGCTGAGGATTAAGCTATCGAAAAAAGCAGGCACCTTTCTATACCAGGAGTGGTATAGGGTGCCCGCTTTTTCAGACACCTGTATCAGTTTTAATCCGGCAATGCGATCGCAAGCACTTCTTCCATGCGCTCAACCGGATAAAAGGTTATACCTTTTTTAACATTTTCAGGTATTTCTTCAAGATCTTTTACATTGTTCTTAGGAATAATTATTTTATTGATTTTATTTCGTTTTGCAGCAACTGTTTTTTCCCGCAACCCGCCAATAGGAAGCACCTGACCTGTTAATGATAATTCACCAGTCATTGCCAGCCTATCAGTGATTTTTCTATTTAGCACAAGGGACATGAGAGCTGTAGCCATGGTAATACCCGCAGAGGGACCGTCCTTAGGCGTTGCTCCTTCGGGTATATGCAGATGTATTTGTCTCTCTTCAAAATAGGAAGCTGGTATATTGTATTTTTCTGCACTGTAGTGCCGCACCCAGGTATAAGCAATTCCTGCTGACTCCTGCATGACACTTCCCATCTGGCCACTCAGCTTAAACCCTTCTTTACCAGGATTCGCGACAGCTTCAATGATAAGTGTTTCTCCACCCATACTTGTCCAGGCGAGTCCTATTGCAGTTCCTGGTATAGTAGCACGTTTAATATCTTCAAAATCAAACCGTTCTTTACCAAGATATTTTTCAAGAGATTTCTTATCAACAATTATTTTATCTTTAGTACTGGTTTGCTTCATAACATGCGTGTAAGCAATTTTTCGGTGAATTTTATCAACAAGCTTTTCAAAATTACGCACGCCAGCTTCACGAGCGTATCCCTCTGCAATAGCAAGGAGTGCATCACGCGTATATTTTACCTGATTCTTCTTAAGACCATTTCGTTCCAGACTCTTAGGTATAAGATAATTCTTTGCTATTTCTATTTTTTCGCTATCAATATATCCGGGGATTTGAATTATTTCCATGCGGTCTCTGAGCGGTGCGGGTATGGTATCGAGTGTGTTTGCAGTTACAATAAAGAATACATTAGAAACATCAAATGGCAAATCAAGATAGTGATCTCTGAATGAAAAGTTTTGTTCAGGATCAAGTACTTCGAGGAGTGCACTTGATGGATCACCCTGATAGCTTACACCCATCTTATCAACTTCATCTATCATAAAAACAGGATCTTTTATTTTTGTAATTTTAAGCCCCTGTATGATTTTCCCCGGCAAAGCTCCAATATAGGTTCTCCTGTGCCCTTTAATTTCCGCTTCGTCTCGCATACCGCCAACTGAGAACCTGAAAAATTCTTTTCCAAGTGCTCGCGCAACAGAGCGTCCTATACTGGTTTTACCTACACCAGGAGGACCTACAAGACAGAGAATTGATCCTTTACTGTCGCCTTTGAGTTTTCTCACTGCTAAATACTCAGCAATTCGTTCTTTGACATCTTTGAGTCCATAATGATCGGCTTCCAGTATTTTTACTGCTTCCTCAAGATTAAATTCCTTAGTAGAAGACTGATTCCATGGAAGAGAGCATACCAGATCAAGCCAGTTCCTTGTAACAATATATTCACTTGAATTAGGATCCATGAGAGAGAATTTTTCCAGTTCCTGAGTAACTGTTTCAAGAATTTCTCCGGTAAATTTAAATGAATCTATTTTTTCTTTAAACTTTTGGTAATCAGAAGATTTTGCATCTCCTGGCATACCAAGTTCTTGTTTTATCGCTTTTAGCTCTTCTCTTAAAAAATATTCACGCTGGCTTTTTTCAATTTTTTCATTAATTTCTGATTGTATTTTCTTTTGTATCTTCAAAAGCTCTTGTTCACGCTTAATAAACATGAGCACTTTTTCCATTCGTTCATGAATATCAAGCGTTTCAAGAATTTTCTGCTGCTCTTCTTTTTCTATATTGAGAATACTGGTAAAAAAATCAGCTATTTTCCCAGGATGATCAATATTAACCATATTTAAGCGCATTTCTTCGGAAAAGAGTGGATTGTTTTCCGTTATCTGCTTCATTTCAGAAATCAGCGCTCGAGTAAGAGCTTTAATTTCGTCTCCTACCTCACCCTCATCATCTAAGTATTCAACTGCAGCCATGAGGGGTGGTTCTTTACTTAACGCTTTTTTTATTTTAAAGCGCTTGAGGGTAGAAATAAAGATGTTAATCGTATCATCGGGTAGATTAATGCGCTTAACAATTTTAGCAACCGTACCAATTTCATAGAGATTTTCGATAGTCATGGGACTTGCTTCCTGTTTCACAAGAACCATGCCCAAAATACCGCCATTGGTATTAAGTGCTTCATTCACAGCTGCTATATCATCAGCATTACTCAGTAGAATTGGGGTAAAAATACCCGGAAAAATTGGTTTTCCATTTAATGGAATAATGGGAATTTTATGAGGAAGTACCATTTCAATCGGAATAATTTGATTTTCAGCCATAGCGTACTCCATAAATTGTTATTAGTATACATTGAAAACCTTATAGGTTTTCGTATATAAAATAGCTAAAATGATGTAATAATATAAAAAATCTACTTAAAACAGTAAATTATACTCTCAAGATAATAAAAAACAGTGGAATGAGGCAAGTAATTTGTCTTATACAGGTGTAATAAACAGTCTGGCAATTTTTTGCATATAGGTATTATTTATTTTAATACCAGGAATACTAATAACATGGCTAGCAACCGCATTACCAAACCGCATGCTTACTGGCAAAGAAAGTCCCGAAAGCATACCGAATAAAAATCCGGCAGCAAAACTATCCCCCGCTCCAGTTTCATCAAGCGGCTTAATCGAACGAACAGGACTCTCAATAAAATTACCTTGTGTAAAACACACAGCTCCCTGTGCATCTCGCTTTACGATGAGTAACCCGGGTATTGATTGTGATACTGCTTCGAGACTTTTTTCAACTGGCGCATCAAATAGTGCTTCATATTCGTCACGGTTCACAAAAATATAGCGTGCTTTATTGATAATCTTCTTAAATAGCTCTTTATTTTTCATACAGATTTTTCTGCCCCCTGCATCAAATGAAAAAGGTTTTCCGATTTTGCCAAGATTAGTTATTATTTCTTCTAAATTTTCGCTATCAGTTCCAATAAATCCATCGACATGAACAATATCAGCTTGTGTGGTAATAGAAACCAGTTTTTCATATGGTATCTTAAACTGTGAGGCTACGCCAGAGTTCACAAACACCGACCGTTCTGTTTCGCTTATAACAACAATAAACTTTCCAGTTCTTCCAGCTCGAGTGTATAAAATATGAGGTACACCAGCTGTTGCCAGATCTTTTTTATACAATTCTGACTCTGCATCAGTGCCTACACAGCCCACGAGTAAGGCTTCACCGCCTAATGCCCAGAATATTCTTGCACAGTTTGTCGCGCAGCCACCCGCTACTACCACTCCTTCTTCTGAAAAATTTTTCAAAAAAACATCAAGAATCT
Organism: Spirochaetota bacterium; assembly: GCA_029547205.1. Taxonomy (GTDB): domain Bacteria; phylum Spirochaetota; class Spirochaetia; order Treponematales; family UBA12059; genus JAKPPT01. The sequence continues at coordinate 15,593 of JAKPPT010000137.1, read as the reverse complement.
CATGTTCCATTGAGGGTGGGCTATACGTAAATGGAGCTGATACAAAGTAAAAATAATCCAGGAGCGCATTACCAATTGCAACCAATCGTGGTTTCATATCAAAAGTATACCATACAATTATAATATTACATAGCAAAATAGGTATATAAACGAAATCAAGTGGTTAAGAGCTCTTGACCAAGAATAATAAAATATGGTAACGTCATCTGCGTCAGGGCGCTTAGCTCAGCTGGTCCAGAGCGTCTGGTTTACACCCAGAATGTCGGGGGTTCAAATCCCTCAGCGCCCACTTAAAAAAGCTGTCTGTTTAAAACGCAGACAGCTTTTTTATTATACAAGCTTCATGACACTAATAAATGATTATTACGATACACAGCTTTGTAACACTATCTTTTTTGGTCTTTTTGCAAAATAAGTTCGGAATAAGAACGCGCTTCAATATCTCGAGCGTCAACACCAGCTCTCGATAGTATGGTTTTGAGTGTTCCGAGCACTAATGAGATTGTATCGGGATCTTCCTCTTCGATAAGCTTTTCGATTTCGATAAAGTCACCGAGCCCCTCAACCGTAACAAGCTCAATGAGATATCCATCACACATATACGCAGAGCCAGTTTTTCTTTTTTGATAAAATGGTTCACATCCTATGCGTGAAATAAATGATAAAAAGGCATCGATATCGGAAACGGTAAATTCGGTTTCTTTGTTTATTTCTATACCACTTTCATTTCGTTTAGTCTTATAGGTAACTATTACCGTATCACTATCTTTGCGAACACGAAAACCTTTCGTTCCGCGTGCAAAACGCCAATCGGGTCCATGCCAGTATGAGTCAAATTTGTCAAAATCCCGCACATATTCTGCAAAAGCTGCAACATTTGCACGAACAAGGCTCATGTTATGAACATGAGCCTTTAATTCTACTTCTATCATAGTTTTATTTAATTCCACTCTAATACTGAAGGATCATAATCTTCAGGCGGAATATACCCTAAAAACTCTATACATGTCGCTGCAAGAGAACTAATACCGAGCCCTGTCTTTAATGTTACCTTATATTCACCTTTATACTCTGGGTCATAAATAATGCAGGGAACTGGATTGAGCGAATGGCTGGTTTTTGCCTTAGGGACTCCTTCGGCTTTGTACTCAACCTCTCCTGTTTTTTTGTTATGCTCAAACATATCATCAGCGTTGCCATGATCTGCTGTGAGAATCATGATGCCGCCTGCTTTTTCTATTGCTGAGCGTAATCGCTCAAGCTGTATATCCATGCCCTCAAGTCCGCAGACAACTGCTTGATAATTGCCTGTATGACCAACCATGTCTCCATTCGGATAATTCAGTCTGATAAATTGATATGTCCCTGATTCAATCGCTTCGAGTACTCTATCAGTAATTTCTGCAGTCTTCATCCATGGTCTCTGTTCAAATGGAACACGATCACTTGGGATTTCAATGTAATCTTCTAATTTTTCATCAAACTTGCCAGTACGATTGCCATTGTAAAAATACGTCACATGTCCAAACTTCTGTGTTTCAGAGATTGCAAGCATTTTCACTTTATTAGCAACTAAATATTCACCGACTGTGCGGTCAATGCTTGGCGGGTTGACAAGATAATTGGCAGGCACATGGAGATCACCATCGTATTCCATCATACCCGCATAGAAAACGTTAGGTCGCTTGCCTCGATCAAATTTATCAAAATTATCCTGCTCGAAAGCAGCAGTTATTTCGAGAGCGCGATCACCACGGAAATTGAAATAGATAACCGCATCGCCATCTTCAATTTTTCCAATAGGTTTTCCCTGTTCAGCAATAACAAACTCGGGAACATCCTGATCGATAATGCCAGGTTTTTCTTTGCGATAGGTAAGTATTGCTTCCTCTGCACTTGCAAACTGTCTACCTATTCCATGCACATGAGTATTCCAGCCTCGCTCTACCATACCCCAATTTGCATTGTACCTATCCATAGTGATGTACTGTCTGCCGCCACCGCTCGCAATACGGTAATCAAAGCCTTTACTATTAATAGATGCTAAAAATGCTTCGAACGGTCTCACATACTCGAGAGCACTCTGCTCCCCAACATCTCTTCCATCCAGCAGAATATGTATGCGTGCTCGCTGTATGCCTTCTTTTGCAGCTTGCTCCAGGATAGCCTTAAGGTGTTCAATATTTGAGTGCACATTGCCATCGGAAAACAAACCAATGCAGTGCAATGTTGCTTTACCTGCAATGCGATCTACAATCGTTTTCCAAACTTTTCCCTGAAACATTGCTCCTGAAGCGATAGACTGGCTTACCAGTTTTGCACCCTGTGCAAATACTCTTCCACAACCAATTGCATTGTGTCCGACTTCACTATTACCCATGTCTTCGTCGCTCGGTAGTCCTACTGCTGTTCCATGTGCCTTAAGGCTCGTATGCGGACATGCTGCTGTTAACCTGTTAAGCGTATCCATTTTTGCATCGCGGACTGCATCACCTTCTTTGTATTTTCCATATCCAACGCCATCCATAATTACCAGGAGCAACGGCCATCGTCGTCCTTTCCATTTAGGATTTACTGCTAATGAATTCATAGTTCCTCCAGCTCATAAAAGTAAAAACTATATACTGCTGATGCTTATACTGCTTGATATTGCATGCATCAACAATGTGGTGTTTGTGTCGAGAAATAATTTTTCTGCTACTGTGTTATTCACAAGAATAATTGATAAGTGTGTGCACTGGAATATCATGGAGCAGCTTATCATAGTGCAGGAAAGGAAGACCAATAACACAAAATACACCTATTGGTTCAGCCTTACCCTCTCTCAGGAGATCTGCTGTGGCTCGTAATGTTCCACCTGTTGCAACAAGATCATCAACAATAAGCACCCTGCCACCCTGAGGAATATCATCAATGTGTATTTCTATTTCCGCTTCACCATACTCGAGCGCATATTTCTTTGCTATAGTTTTCCCCGGTAGCTTGCCTTTTTTTCTTACCAGTAAAATGGGAATATTTCGCTTATATGCAAATGGTGCTGCAAAGAGGAATCCTCTCGATTCTATTGCAGCAACTGCATCGATTGTTTGATTTGCATAGCGATCTTCCATAGCCTCCACACAGTATGCAAATGCTTGAGGATTTGCGAGTACGCTGGTAATGTCATAAAATAAAATACCTGGCTTTGGAAAATCCGGAACTTTGCGAATTGCTGAATCAAGATCAAACTGTTTCATGAAGCCCTCATATGAATAGAATTATGCAGTAAATGGCTTAACGGTTTTTAACCATACTGCTACCGATGCAGGATCGGTAAAATTTTCCTGCTTAAGTGTAATATCTGTAGGAGCAAGAACTTGAACAAGTTCATGCGCATTTTTTAAAAGAAAATAACCAGCACTGCGTCCTGCAAGATTGATACCGTTCATGAGCCGTTTGAATTCCTGCCAGTAAGGACTTTTTATATCCTGCACACCAAGTAGCAGTACCTGAGCCGCAAGCAGTTCAGAGATTGCCATTTCGCTGACAGGCCGAATTTTTACTGTGTATTCTGAACCAGCACTAGCTTTGATCTTTTGAGCAAAAGTGGCCAATTCTTGCACTTCATCTTCATATAACACTAAAATATTCATTTTTTTGCTTTTCACAATCTTAATACTAGTATTGACTGTGCACTATGTCAAGCTTGAGAAACTCAATCTTTGCTATTGCGTTCCTGTTTTTTTATGTAGAGAAATGTATCGACACCGGCAAAAATGAGTGATGCAATACCCGCAATCATGACTGATTGGTACTGTTCGCTATCTGTTGGTTTATAGGAGAACTCATTCTTAAAAGGCCATGGCGCATACACTGAATCAAATCCATTGCTGATATATCGATACATGTCAAAGGAAAATCGCGTATAAAACAGCATGATGGGGAATACACCAACAGCAATAATTTCGAACCGTCTTGTAAGATTAAGCCACTCAGGAAATTCAGATGCTTTATACGGTTCCGGCAAAGCGTTTTCAGCAGGTTTTTCCTGAGCATACAATGCTGTGAGCGTAACTGTACAGAGTAAAACGATCAGGCATAAAATTTTTTTATTCATAGGTACGTTCTCCAAAAATGGCTGTTCCTATGCGGAGCAGGGTTGATCCTTCTTCAACAGCAATCTCAAAATCATTACTCATACCCATGGAAAGTACAGTAAAATCTGGAATTTTATATGTTTTTTGAATATGCTCAAATAGCTTTTTGCATTTTCTAAATGAAGCGCGAATTGCATCGGTATCACTCGTGAATGGTGCCATAGTCATTAAGCCGCGAGGTTTTATTTGTGGCACTTCCAGCACGCGTTCGAGCGCTTTGAGTAATGCTGATTCTTCAAGAAATCCAGCTTTAGATGCTTCACCGGTATGGAGCTCAAAAAGAACCTCAAGTGGTGCAAGACGAATAGAAAGCCGTTTGATAAGCTGTTCAATCAATTCTAGCGAATCCAGCGATTGTATACAGTCAAATAGTTCTAGTGCTTTATTGATTTTATTTGATTGTAAATGTCCTTGAAAATGCACCTGTATTGTATTTCGCAGTGGTTTGATGAGCGGGCTATTAAATTTTTCAACTGCTTCCTGCACTCTGTTTTCTCCAAAAACGCGGAGTCCTGCTTCATATGCTTTTGCTACCGCTTCTGCAGGATGAAATTTACTAACCGCAAGCAGCGTGATAGAATCACAAGTGCGGCCGCTTCTCATACAAGCTGCATGAATACGTGATTGAATTACTTCAAGCCGATTGGGTATGTCTTCATAACCAGTCATAATCGTTTCTCTCGTTGTGCGCCTGTATTTAATACTCGTTGCTACATAAAGTCGCGCAATGATTCATCAATACCTTTGCGCATTTCAAACCAAAAATCCAGAGCAGTTTCTTCCGGTTCTTTTGCAAACCGATCAGCCCAATATGTGAGTTCAGGATCATCTTTTTTTTCTACAGTAAGTATTCGCTCAAGGAATTTATGAACAAATGCTCTGTCTCGATCACTTTCCCAGTACACACTTGCATTACGCGAGTTGATACGGCTTGCAGCAACTGAAATTGCTGCTATGTAATCTTTACCACATTGATAGAGAGCATCGAATGCTCCTGGTATCATCTCTTCTGCCCATGCACGGTGGAACCGGCACACCCCAGCATTATCCATAATCAATTCTTTTTTAAGTCTTTCAGCACAAATCTGTCCAAGTTTTCGCGGTGGATAAAACTCAGACCCATAGTGCATGTAGTATTTTCCCATAATTGCCATTGGTGCGAGAGCACCTGGTGTCCAGTATTGGTTAGGTATCATCCAACCTTTTCTGCCATGTGCAGTATATACAAGTGAATCGAGAATACGAACATTTTTAGTTTTTCTTACTTTTCTGCCCCATTTTCTTATTCCTTCTGAAAAATCGATAATACCTCTCTTTTCAAGAATAGAATCGATAAGCTCACAGCCAAGTTCGGCATTATGGAGAGAATCCTTGATTACATCAAATGTCTCATAATTCCAGTGGGGCTTTCTTGTCACGCCAAGATCATCCGTTGAGAGAGCTCCGGTATCAAGACAGTCCATAAGCCAGGCGAGCACACCGCCTACTGAAATGGCATCGAAGCCTGCACTGTCAGCTTTTTTATTGAGCATTTCTGCCGCACGCTGATCAAAAATACCACAGAGAGGACCCATCGTTTGATACGGCTCATAATCTTTTTTATATTCACCATTGGTTTTTTTGCATACAGCTGCACAAGGCTCTCCGCATGTGTGCTGGCTCTTTGTTTTGATTGTTTCTTCATTAAATTGCTTGAGATAGTGATTTACAATAAACCGATTGTGAAGATCAAGCCTCTGTTCTTCACTCCAGAATATCGTGCGATAATTAAAAGCAATAATTCGGCCACCAATCGTTGCAAAATTAACTCCGAATGTGCCTCCTGTTTCAAACTTTGGATCAAAACGATATTTAGTAGTTGCTTCAAAGTCCTTTACCGCAAGCTTTTGCTTATACTTCTCTTCGAACCAAGCATCTGCTACGGTTCTATCTCTAAAATCTTCATCAATTACGGTGCCGCCATATACAATTGCAGCTATACCATGATCGGCAAGCAGTTTAGAACCAAAGCCACCACGACCAGCCCAGGTATCAACTTCTGTTGCTTTGCCATCCTTTACCGGGGCAGAAAGCACTCCGGCAAAATCACAGGAAAGTGCAGCCGGACCTACAGCCAGCGCTCTATACTCTCCCTGATACCGTGAACCGCATGTAGCGAGAGCATAATCGAGCATTGCATATGCCCCTTTTCTTCCCTGTTTCCAGATTTCATGCGTATTTATCGGTATAAGTTCAACTTCGACTTCTTCACCATGATTTCGGTTGAGATAGAGAATAGATGGTGTAGCAGATTTATTGATTATCGAAATCATGTTTATTCCAAGATTATCAAAAATCAGGCCAGCTCCTCCCATGCTCGAAACATAGAAACCACGCCAGCAAGGTGAAAACCCGTTAAAAATTAAGCGGTTAGAACCAGGGAGAATTGAACCAGCAAACATTCCTGTTCCAATATTGAGGCTCCAATACTTCCCGGCTAAATGCAGCCCAAGATCAACAGGACCAAAATAATCGCGTGTACTGTAGTGCTTCATTTTATAAAATCCTGATGCTGCATCAATAAAAAGCACTTTGAGATTCTGGTTCATAAACGATACTCCTTTTCTACTGTGCGATATGTTTAGTGTAAATAAAAATAAAAAAAAATACTAGCATTATGGCTTTTGGGCTCTGATTATCATAACATCACCACAACCTGCAGCCTTTGCAAGTCTATCAAGCGGTTTTTTAAACAGTTTTGGTTTCATACCGAGTGGCCACCCACCCCATGTTTTTATATATGCAATGGAAAACCCATACGTTTTAAGCAAAGCTTTGAGATTCTGTACTGAAAATAAAAACAGATGGTCTGATATAGCACTGCGCCATGCTTCCTGCATGAGATGAGCCTGGAAACTGGATGCATTTGGTGTGATGAGCACAAGTTTCCCCTTATGACGGAGTATTCTATACAGTTCAGCAATAAATGATGCTGGATCATTTAAATGTTCTATGAGATGAAACGCAAAAATCATTGAAAATGAAGCATCTGCAAAATGCGCCTGTTCGAGAGTACAGTTCTGTATGGTAAGCCCAAACTGTTCACGACCATAATTGGCAAGTTCCTTGCTTATTTCTACCCCGGTTGTTTTCCATCCCTGTTTTGCAAAAACATCGAGCAGTGCCCCTGTTGCACAACCTATTTCGAGTAGGTCAGGAGGTAAAGTTTGCGGAATTAGTTCCGGAATGATACCAGCTTCGCTAAGACTCTTCAGAGCAATATCGCGAAACACATACTGATGTTCAATTTCATATGCTAAATATGCACTATCATACCAGCCTGTTACTTCTTCTTTTGCAGGTTGTGGATCCTGACGCCATAAACCGCATGTGCACTGGACAAATGTTACTCCCTGTGTATTCCATTGTTTACCCCGAACGATAGAGGAACCACATATGGGACAATTCACAGAGCAGCTATGAGATGATGATTTTAGTGTTGCATATGTCTTTACTGCCATCTATTCAACAGTTATCGACCAGGAATAACCTTTTGTATTACCATAAAAATCTTCCAGAACTAGAGTTATAATAGATTTACCTTTAGTAATATAAGCTGGACCTAAAACAATAAAACCATTTGAATCAATTACATCACTAGACCAACTATTATTTGCTTGAAATACCAGCTTGCCATTTTTTACAGCAATTGTATCAAGCATGATAGTGTATTTTTCCATTCCATTGAGTAAAAAAGTTACCCTTTTTACTCCATCAGTATAAGCAGGGTTTACAATATCAATAGCTTTACATTTAAGGTACCAATTACCCTGCTTGATATTTTTAATCTGTGAAAGCTGTACCTCGCCGGTTTCGTTAAACAGCAGAGCAGCACGGATCTGCGGCGCATTAGTCTCTTTTATAATTGGAAAGACATGATGAGGGTGCAGATACATTGAATTTTTTAGATCAAAAACATATGCATATGCTCGTGCATCAGGAACATTCTGTGTCATTCCAAGCAGATCATTTTCTTTGAATTGAGGAGTTTTCAAAACCGTAGGAGCAGTTATCAAACCAGTGTATATAGTAAGAATATCACCCTGATTTTTACATACAAGCATAGAACCTTCCGGAATGGGAAAGCCGCTTAACAATGTTGGTTCACTGCATTCGAAAACAACTTCTCCATCAGATGGAGCGGTAATTTGGGTATTTTGTGAGTTAAACTCAATACCCCGATTAATCGTTCCCCGAATGAATAAGCCAAATCCATTTGAAGCATACTCATATGAAAGTGGCCAGATAACAGCCCAAAGCACCGCAACTAATCCAATTAGCACAAAGAGAATACCATAACGCTTCATTGCATATCCTTTTCGAAAAACAATGCTGCAATACCACTACCATCATCAAACAATAAGGCATTATCCTGCAGGGTAAAAAATGTATTTCGTGCAGGAAGTATAATTTTTCCAACAATTGTCTGCGGCATATTCATAATGTATACGATGCGTTCATGCATAAAATCAGCAACGAGACATATACCTAAACCTTCGTGACCTTCATAAATATTAAAAGTATCAACAGGAATGGGAAGCACAATATTTTCATTTCTCTTAATACCATATACGCCTATACCGCTCATATCTTTATATAAGACATAATTTTCATCTGCTGTGATGTAGATATTCACCTGATTTCTAAAATTGCTAGTAAGGTATTTGTGTTTAACTATTCTATAATTTTTCTGACCTCGTTCAAGAATTATGATACGCTGTTGATCAATCCCCGTTATTGCAGCTATATAATTACCAGAACTTGAAATCGCAAGCCCTAAAATGACTTCGATTCTACTTCCGCCAATTTTTGTATACGAAATCTCATTTCCCTTATTATCCAGTATTACTATATCACCATTGACTAATCCACATGCCACCAAAGAATCATTTACAGAAAATGCAGAAACATGACAGGGAAGCTGGTAATTCCAGAGAACCTTGCCATCTTTGCTATACTCGGTTAACCGCAATACATCTGTTGAAACAGAAAAAATCCGATTCCTTTGAAAAAAAGGAATCTCATGTGCTGGAATTTTACTGGTTATTCCATCTATATTTTTTATCAGTTTTTCATCACCTACAGAATTCCATTGAGACCATTTATTTTTATCGATAATGCTTCCATTCATTCGTTCCAGGTTCATGACCAATGTACCATTTTGAGTAATATATCCTATTCGATTTGCAGTAACAAATGGTATTAAAGCTGCATTGTTTAACGTTTGTTCAGGCAGAGCAAATGGTTTTATTTCTTCAAGAGAAACATACCAGGCTGTCTTATAATAACTCTCTTTTTGTAAATTGGCTGGCAATACAAACAGTGCAATCAATAAAACAACTGGGAAAATAAAACCGAGTAGCGTTTTCTTATTTTTTTTCTCGTCAGACATGAAATCTCCACTTCTCAAATACAGAAAAATCGTATAATGTATATGACTACTAGTCAATAGGAAATTGAGGAATATCATTATGACACACAATGAACTTTTTGCTCTTGCATTTGCTGCTGCATCAAAAGCATATGCACCATATTCAAATTTTAGAGTCGGTGCTGCGTTACTCTGTGATGATGGCACAGTTATTACTGGTGTAAATGTAGAAAACAGGTCCTATGGGCTCACAATTTGTGCAGAACGGACTGCTCTTACAACCGCAGTCACACAAGGTAAAACTAAATTTACAGCATTGGCAATTGCTACACCAGATGCGCAGTACCCTGTCAGCCCCTGTGGTGCATGCCGTCAGGTACTAAGCGAATTTGTGCAGGCAGATTTTCCTATTTATTTTGGCAGTACCTCAGATAATATTATTGCTACCACTATGGGCGAGCTTTTTCCGTTTGATGCACTCCATGAACTTAAAAAACAGTAAGTTTATTTCTTACGGTCTTCTTCCATTTTTTTCTGATCAGCGTTGAGCTTGTTATTCCAGACTTCAATTTTTTTCTTAAGTTCATCAGCTTCGTCTTTTTCGCCCATTGTAATATAAAACCTACGCAGTCCAGAAAGGAACACTATAGCAGACTTAAAATCCTCAATTTTATTAGAAAATATTTCATATTTTTCCCGATACTTATCAGCTGCTTGTTGAAATAATTTTTTTATATAATCAATATACGATAAAACTATCTCCCTATTAGGCGATGAAAAGTCCATATCGGTGTATGCTTTTTTGAGATCCAGCAAATTTCTTGTTATAACTGCATGTTTTCCCCATAACTCTACAAAAGACCATTTCCACTTAGATAAAGTGCCATACCCGGTTTCAATTTCCGCAATTGCAAAACCTATTTTTCTAAATAAATTGTAGCGGTCCTCATATGAGATGTCTGCTATGGCCTCCAGATTCTTTTCATATTCCGAAAATGGCACATCAATATATGGTGTCACAATATCTTCAATGTATTTTATAGAACGACCAACAGCTTTACGTGCATCTGCTAATGCATCTTCATTTTTTATGCCAATGAGTGCTACAGAAAGCGTATTTAATAAAATATAATACGATGTAATATCGAGAGCAGCATTTGCCAGTTTAAAATAGCCATGACCAATCGTAATTGGATTTCCCTGTTTAAGAATAGCCACCATCGACTGTTCTTTTGCTGAAAGTTCATCGATTATTTTTTTATATTCCTGAACTTTTAGCATGTATTTGTTTCGTGATTCCTGCGTTGCTTTTCCCATACATTTGCATCCTAGATAGGTTTATTACTTAAATATCGGCAGATTACTTATCTTCTAACAGTGTTCGGGCATGCAATAAAGCTGCTTCACCTGCAGAATCTCCTGCCAGCATTCGTGCAATTTCCTTTACCCGTGCGTCAAAAGGCATTTTCTGGAGCCGTGTTGCTGTACGATCCTTTTCAATATATTTTTCTACTTTATAATGATTATCAGCCTTTGCAGCGATAACTGCAAGATGTGTAATACATAAAACCTGTTTTGTTCTGGATAACTCAAACAAATGTTTACCAACGCTTACTACTACCTCTCCACCTATGCCCGTATCAACTTCATCAAAAATGAGTGTTGGTATATCATCTGCCATCGCAAGCACTGTTTTTACCGCTAACATAATACGCGCCAATTCTCCACCAGAAACAACAAGCGACAAAGGTTTAAGCGGTTCACCTTTGTTAGCAGAAATCAGGAATTCTGGTTCATCATAGCCATAAGGGCCAACAACAATTTTTCCATTATCGAGCGGCTTTCTACCCATTTTTATTGAAAAAACAGCATGAGGCATACCAAGAGTATGGAGTATCGAAAGAATTTTTTCTTCTAATGTTTTTTTTGCAAAATTTCTCTGTTTGCTTAACTCATCAGCAAGCTCATACACAAGTTTTTCTTTTTCAGTAATTTTCTTTTTAAGGATTTCAATATCATCACCTCGATGAGCAAATGCTTCAAGTCTTTTTTCTGCTTCTTCTTTGTACTTGATTACATCTTCCACTGTTTTTCCATATTTTTTCTTGAGCTTTTGCAGGAGAGCCAGTCGTTCTTCAATTTTTTCTAATCGATCGGGATCAAATGAAAGCTTATCGAGATAGGTTGAGATATTACGAGCTGCTTCTTCAAGTTCGTAATAAGAATTTGTTACTGATTCAGAAATACTTGAAAGCTTTGGATCCAGGGTACCGACATGTTCTAAGGTGGTAGTTGCTTTCCGTAATTTTGCAATAATTCCCTCATGGTCAGAAAAAATCTCATGCAATGAAGATACTGATGCGTACAGTTTTTCATATTGTGATAGTCTATTTTCTTCTTCCTGAAGCAAATTTTCTTCATTAGCTGAAATATTAGCTTCACTTATTTCTTTTACTGCAAAAGCAAGCAATTCAGTCTCTCGTTCTTCTTGTGCATCATCATGTTCAATAATTTCCAATTGACGCTGTAGACTGCATAGCTCTGTATAAACATTCGTATAAGCTGCTAGTTTCTCATCTAACCCTGCGTACCTATCAAGAACCTGCCGTTGTCGTTCAGGCTTAAGCAGTCCCATACCATCCCGCTGTCCATGAATTTCTACAAGTGTTTGCGCAAATGCTTCAAGGTTTTGCCGTGTTACAGGAATATCATTTATGTAGCATGCACCTCTGCCATTAGTTTTTAAAATTCTCCGCAACACTACTTTTTCATCATCTGCAGCAATATCATGATTCGCCAGCCAGGAACATGCTTCCTGATTTCCATAGATGGAAAATGTTCCGGACACGGATGTTTCTTCTGCGCCTGTTCTAATACAGCCAGTTTCAGCCTTTGCACCGAGAAGAAAACCCAGTGCACCGATGAGTATTGATTTTCCAGCACCAGTTTCACCGGTAAATAATGTTAAGCCTTTTTCAAATTCTATGACAGTTCTTTCAATAATTGCATAATCTTTTATCACTAATTCTTCAAGCATCGGGACCACCTGACCAATTGAACTTTGAACGCAATACTTGATAAAAAGCACCGCGTGCGCTGCAAAAGATATTAGCACTATAATTAGCTTTTTTTAAAAATATTCTATCACCCTCCATTAAATCGAGATACTCTTGACCGTCGATAGTCAAAATCAATTTTTCTCGCTGCTCCATTTCAACATAAAGTTCTATTGTTTCATTTCCTGGAACAACAAGCGGTCGATTTGAGAGGGTAAATGGACATATCGGATTAAACACCATTGCTTCCATGTCAACATCAAGAATAGGACCGCCTGCAGCAAGTGAATACGCTGTTGAACCTGTAGGTGTTGCAACGATAACGCCATCGGCTTTGTATGTTCCAAGAGGTGAACCGCTAATATTGATACTTAAATTGACTATCCGGGCAAGCATTGCGCTCGAGACAACGGCATCATTTAAAGCAACATATTCATGAATAGTGATGCCTTCTCGTACAATCTGGACTGAAAGCATCATGCGGCGAGACATAACGAGTTTATCTTCAACGACAGCTCTGTATGCTGCATACCAATCATTTCGTTTTATCCAGGCAATAAATCCAAGACTCCCTAAATTTACTGGTAATATAGGAACATTACAGCCGGCAGCGAGTCTCCCTGCGTATAATACTGTTCCGTCCCCACCTAACGTAATAATAAGATCTGATTTGCACAGATTGGGTGTCTCAGTAGGTTTTCCGAAAAAACTAAATACATGAACCTGTACACCTTCAGCTTCGAGTCGTGATCGTATATCTTTTTCCAGCCGTTCACAATCCTGTTTATGCCGATTAGCTATAACAGCAACATTGCTAACATTCACCTCTGCCACCTTACATGAACGGTATGTAACTTACTGAGCATTGCTTTCATATACTCACACATATTGTATCACAGAACTCGAGTTCATGCATGCTGTTAGGGCATGGTTGCAAGCACTTTTGCAATTTTTCCTGCCTGCGTTTTATTGATTCCCGGATATAAAGGAAAGGCTATTGCTCTAAAAGCCAACGTTTTTGCTACCGGACAGCAATCATCTGGTACGAAGCCTTTAAGCACACAGGAATTTGCAAAAGCAGGCATCGTTTCTACTTCTTTCTTTTTTGCATACTGTACTATGTCTTTAACGCTCCCCGTTGCAAGTACAACACAACCTGCATTGCTGGAACAACCTTCAGCAGTTTGAATAAGGCTTTTGTGATGAGATCGTCCAAGACTTTGCTTAAAGAGATCAGCTAGCTCCTGTCTTCTTTTTTGCATGCGATTTTTTTCAGCAAATTGTGATACTGCAAGTGCTGCATTCATATCACCGAGCATTACTTCATCAGGCAGTTTGTCTGCAAAGTTTTTTAATACCTGTGCCTCCCTGCGCGACTTTGCATACAATAACATTCCTCCACCAGCAGTAAAATAATCTCCAGGTTCAAGTCCAATAAGTATAAATGTACCGAATGTTCCTGCGAACCGTGCTGTTTTAGGGATTGTTTCTATATCTTCATTGGAATTCTCTGTATTTTTTGCTTCTGTTTCCTGTTCATCAATTTTTTCTACTGACCAGGCTCCAAACGCGCACGAAATATCTTCTATTATAGGTATCGTTATACCTTCAAACAATGATGGTTCATGCAGGATGCCCCAGGGATGTTTATAGTACAGTGCTTTTATACCCTGCTTCATCGCTTCACCGAGGCTATTTTGTGATATCACCGCTGATGTTTCATCAGCATCAATCCAGACGGGTTTTGCTCCTAATGCTTCTAAAACATGCATCACCCATGCATCTGCCAGCGCAGGAATTCCCACCATGTCTCCAGCATGGATATCGCAGCATTGCAATGCATAGTTCAATGCTGTACACGGAGAGCGTAGCGCAACACCATATTCAAAACTAAAAATTTCTTTTGCTTGTTTAAGGAATTGCGTGCGGTAAAATCCGTTGTTTGAAAAATCTTCTACAAGACAATCGAGAACGGCATTCATTTCACGCCGTCTGATATAAGAGTTTTTTGGAGTCAATATCATGTTGCTATAACCTTATCTTCTTATTTCATCGATTTTTTGCAGTTCTTTTGCTGTAAAAAGTTTTTGTGTATCGATAATAATGAGATAACTATCATTTTGTTTTACAACGCCCTGTATGTATTCTGCACCAATACCAGAGAGCATCTGGGGTGGAGGCTGTATCTGGTTGAATTCGATAGAAATGACTCGCTCAATTTTATCGATAATAATTCCTATTTTCATGCCATCAATATCAAGAATGATAAATCCCGACAGCAATTCTTCATCTTCATCGAGCTGCGCTTTTTTTAAGTGGAATCGTTTATGTAAATTGATTATTGGAATTATAAATTCACGAAGTTTGAATAACCCTTCTACATATGCAGGAGCATTTGGTATTGGTCGGATTTCCTGAACTCTGACAATTTCCTTAACATCCATTATATCAATTCCATATAGCTCTTCACCAAGCTGAAATGTTACCAATTGGAGCGTTGCATCTCTATCAGCCATTATTTCCTCCACAAACCCTTGTTATTTATAGTGTAACATTTTTAGATTATCGGCTCAAGTAATTTTTTCTTTTTTTAAAACTCACTACTTTTATAAATTCACTACAATAAAAAAAGCCCGGCGACGACCTACTCTCCCGCCCAAAGGCAGTACCATCGGCATAAGAGAGCTTAACTTCCGTGTTCGGGATGGGAACGGGTGTGACCTCTCCATAATAATCACCGGGCAATACATTCATAACCTGTATGCTTTACGTGAGGCGCTCAAGAAAGAGGAGCCTCACTGCGCGCGGAAAAAAGAAACGATTGTAAAAACGATTGTCTATAGTTTCTCTGCATATTTGTATTGAGAGCTTGCTATGCTATGGTCAAGCCTCACGGAGGATTAGTACTGCTCGGCTGAACACATTACTGTGCGTATACCTGCAGCCTATCAACCAGGTAGTCTTCCTGGCTCCTTCAGGGGGGTCGAACCC
>JAKPPT010000053.1 GCA_029547205.1 Spirochaetota bacterium | reverse complement strand
CTTCAATTTCGAAGATAAGACAGTATAACATAAATATTAAAAACATGTGCCTCTGAATGGATTTTGGAGGCACAATATTAGCAAGAAAGTGACCTAAAATTCGATGGCCTTTTGACCTATTTTTCGGTTGACAAATACATTCTCTTTCTGATTTTTAAAATGGTTTTCGTTAAGTCTGTAAGTCCCATTGTTGCGTAATATTCAGGATTGATCGGAATGATTACGCTGTCGGCAGCTGATAGTGCATTAATGGTCAGCGGACCTAACGAAGGATTTGTATCAATGAGGATAAAATCATAATCGTCGCGCAGCGGTTCCAGGATGTTCGAGAGCAATTTCTCACTCCCCATTTCCATACGCAGGTTAGCTTCTACAACAGATAAATGAATACTGCTCGGAATAAAATCTACTTTACCATGAGAATGAATGTACTCTACCTTATTTGGCAGTTCTTCCTCATCCATAGCTTTGTTCATAACATCTGCAATCGTTGTATGAACAGAAGTGCTGTCATCTACAAAAGATGCTGTCAAATTAGCCTGCGGATCAAAATCCACTGCCAATACCCGCTTACCAAGTTCTCCAAGAGAATATGCCATGTTTCGGACACTGGTTGTTTTGGCGACACCACCTTTTTGGTTCGCCACCGCTATAATTTTACACATTCGTATCTTAACCTCCTCAAAACTGCTGTTATTTGCCTTTTTGGGCATAAAAAAATTGGACTAAATCAGTGAAACCCTTGTGTTTAAAAGGTTTTCTAATTTAGTCCAAGTATAACAGCTTCATCAATAATTAGATAATCAAATTGCTCGCTTGATATTCTATTAATGTGTCTCTGTAAAAGCTGAATTGTAGCTATGTTAATAGTAGCTAGTTCTGATAGAGATGCTTCTGTCTCATGTAATCTTACATCCGTTTTCCTATATATTGCTTCAAATTCTGACACTGCTACGTCTAGAATTTCATGGGTATGCGCAACATATAAGACTTTCTTTGATTGTGCTTTCTTACTGTCTTCAGCAGCTATTCTTGTTTTGCCACTACTTGGTGGCAGAATAATTAATCCTGCACATTGACCTATTGCACGTGCCTCCTCCAGTGCCTTTAGCGCTTCGTTTTGAAAAACATTATGAATACGATTATGAGGTGAATAACCACATTTACATCTACCAGCTATAATCCTTCTCGCATCACGAGGACATAAAAAACCATATGCTATAAACAATCTTCCTAAATCAGTTGCATCAAAAATTGCATACTTACAATTTTGACGTTCCGCAGTCGTACAAAAATGCTCTTTTACAGAATCAAGTATGATTCCAGTAGCT
>JAKPPT010000123.1 GCA_029547205.1 Spirochaetota bacterium | reverse complement strand
TTTTATTCTTTTAATTTCATTTCAACAGAAAAAAACATTTACGCAAAACAATCCTATGTAAGGCAAAGGTAACAATATGAAAAACATTATCTTACTCTCACTCATACTTTTACTCTTAATCTCAGCATCCTGCAACACAACTGAGCCGCCACCGCCGGATGGCGAAAAACCAACGCTTGAACTAAAGCTTGAAGATGTAAGCTGCACCGAAGCGTGGATAGAACTAAGAACAACCAATCTACAACTGCCAGCAACAATAACAATAAAACAATATAACCCGACTGGTGATACCGTAACTCAGAATATTATTCTGAGCAACGCAGACTCACTACTTTACATAGATTCCCTCCTGCCAAACCAAACATACAAATTCCAATCAATCATTCAGCCAATCAGTCAATCAGAAGAGGTAAAGAGTAATGAGCTGCAAGTAACCACACTTACGCCAACATCACAGGAATTTACGTGGCAGGCATATAGCTGGGGAATGCACAGCAGCAGCGAGATAAGAGATATAGCCATAATAGATGAAAACAACATCTGGTGTGTTGGTGAGATTTTTATGAATGATTCGCTTGGAAATCCTGAGCCGAGTTGTTATAACGCTGCTCACTGGAACGGACAAAGCTGGGAATTAAAGAAGATAAAAACAAACGCTTGTGGTGGAGTGGACTATCCCCCTATTAAAACGATTTTTGCTTTTTCAATGGATGATATATTATTTGCACATATCGATGGAAGTATTTCTCATTTCAACGGAGTAGAGTTCAGGAATGATTGTTCATTGATTACACAATTAGACGGCTCGGCAAATAAAATTTGGGGTATATCGCAAACTGACTTCTATGTCGTTAGTGGTAATGGATTCATAGCCCACTACCAAAACGGAAACTGGCAAAAAATAGAAAGCGGAACAGACATAAATTTCAGAGACATATATGGTTCTGTAAATAAAGATAATAATGAATTGGAGATAATAGCTTTAGCATCAAACAGCGGGTTAAACCAGAGAAAGAAAATAGTTAGAATAAAAGACCAATCAGTAGAGACATTACCTGACAGCGGACTTGCAGATTACCTTAGCACACTATGGTTTATAAGCGGAAGGAAATACTGTATCGGTGGTCAGGGATATTATGAATCAGAAACATTCGGACCGGTATGGGAAAGAGATAATACAATACCACAGTTTCATATAACATCAATAAGAGGAGCGGGATTAAATGATATAGTGCTTGGCGGTTCATTTGGTCTGTTAATGCACTATAACGGAGTTAGCTGGATGAACTATGCTTATATATCTGCTTTATATTTTGATGTAATAACGAGAGTAACAATAAAAGGTAACACGATAGTAGCTGCCGGGTTTAAGGGAAGTAAAGCAGTAATTTTAATAGGGAAAAGATAACAGGAAACAAACATTATGAAAAATAATATGATTAAAACATTAATAATACTAATTGCTGTTTACACAGGCTGTAAAGAAGAACCACCGGTAGTACCGCTGCCGCCAGAGCCAAAGGCAGTGTTAACTATTCAGGATGTATGTTGCATAGAAGCCTGGATAAAGCTTGAGCTTGAAAACATTGATTTGCCTGTAAATGTATCATTATTTAAAGACAGCATTCCGGTTCTTCAAATAAATAATCTTACAGGTAATGATACAATTATATATACAGACTCATTACAACCAAACCAAGCATACAAATTTCAATCAGTCATTCAGCCAACCAATCAGTCAATGGAAGTAAAGAGCAATGAGCTATTGGTTACAACCCTTACGCCAACATCACAGAGCTATACGTGGCAGGCATATAGCTGGGGAATGCACAGCAGCAGCGAGATAAAAGATATTGCCATAATAGATGAAAGCAACATCTGGTGTGTTGGTGAGATTTATATGAACGATTCACTTGGGAATCCTGAGCCAAGTTGTTATAACGCTGTGCATTGGGATGGAAATAATTGGGAATTGAAAAGAATTTATACTTATAGTTCTTGTAATCCGGTTGATTATGCACCATTAAAAGCAATTTGGGCTTTTTCAGAGAACAATATTGCGGTTACTAGTGGTGGAAGTATTGGTTGGTTTGATGGAAATACAAACAGAGCGGATTGCGGTATAAGATCAATTTTGACCGGTTCGATTAACAAACT
>JAKPPT010000121.1 GCA_029547205.1 Spirochaetota bacterium | reverse complement strand
ATGCTGTCTGCAAGGTCATTTTGTCCATAGACATCAATGATAAAACCAAGTTTATCATCGTCCTGATACAGAAAAACGTTTCCGTTTTCACCAGCATGGATTTGAATTTCTTCCCGTCCAGCGTCTTCGTTGAAATCCTGATGCATCACTTCAAAGTACGAGTTGTTTATTTCCTTGTACTTGTGCCAGTCTTCTTCCGGCAATGCCTGAACCAGCGTTTTAATCGGCAGCTTGTTCAGGAGTTCATCCAGCACCGTGTAGTCGCCAAGCTCAAAACCTTTTTTCAGGTCTTCAATAACAGCATCTACCAGTTGCTGTTTGTCGAGTTTGGGTGTGGTTGGTTGTCCACAGACAAGACAGATACTATCAATGCTCGGCATATCAGCATCACAAGCATCGCAGCGTTCATAGACTACATTAAGAAAAACCATTTCCGTACCCTGACGGAAACCTTCTTCAATGTAATCAATTACGGCAGCAGAGCCACCTTCCTGATACTTTCTTTCACAAGTATCTCGGAGTTTTTGGATTTCTTCTTTTACTTTTCCCATTGTGTGTGTGTTTATTGGTTGTACTACTTATACGAATTTAAAACAAAAAAGTTGCTTATTTCAGCAACTCTTTTGCAAGTTCTATATTGCTCATATTGGCAAGTCTTTCGGCTTCGAGTTCAGCTATTAATCTGTCAATAAGAACACCTATTTTTTTCAATATCTGTGGCTGTTCGTTCATAATATCAGGTTCTTCAATATCAATTTCACCTTTGGTTATTTGAGTGCCAATGATGTCTTCGGAAGGATTAAAGTCATAGGTGCGGAGTTCAGCAATCAACTGTATTGTGTTTTCTTTGTCGTCTTCGTTTGTGTGTGTGATGTTCGGCACAATAATATAAGCATATGGTTTGTTCAGTTTCTTCCAGTCATCTTTTGTCATATAACCGTTTGCTTTGACAATCGCATCAATAACAGGTCTGTCGTCTTTATCAGGTCTTGCACTTCTGCCGTAAGTTTGTAAGAATTTACTTTTATTTAAAGTTCTTAACGGCATAATGCCAGTAAAACCTGATACGTCAATACCTTCTGCAAGTATGTCATAGTGCATGACAAGTATTTTCTTTGTCTTGTCTTCTCCATCCTGTTTTAGTCTTTTCAGGAATTCCTGTCTTCTGACTTCTTCATCATTTATTCTGTTTCCAACATTCTCTGATGAAGACACAACATATACATCAACACCTTTGCATCTTAATTGCGTATATTCATTGCTGTTGATGAAATCAATAATATCCTGTGTGCCTCTTGTTGAAATCAGGAGTTTCGGAGTTTGGTTTGTTCTTTTCAAAACCTGTGTGTGCTGTTCAAAAACATCAACAATAATTTTGTTCAGACTTTTGTTATAGTCATCAGTATTGTAAATGTTTTCGGTTGTAACAAAATGCAATCTCGGACGTACCATTTTACCTATCCTGATAGCATGAACCGGAAGCATTTCATACAATACCTTGCCATAACTTTCTTCGTTATTCATACCCCTGCCATTGTCA
>JAKPPT010000116.1 GCA_029547205.1 Spirochaetota bacterium | reverse complement strand
GTTTATTTTGCGCGTAAAACCCATTGCAATCTCATCATTGGTTTAGGGGGAATTGATTCTATCAATGCTGCTAAAACAGTGGCGCTGTTAACACCTAACTATCTCTTTACCCATGAACTATTTTCATACCCTCACCTTTATGAGCCAATACCTTTTATAAGCATACCCACTCATCCACTTTTTGGTTTTGAAATAACGCCTTGCACTATTATTAGTGATATTCATGATGGTATAAAAAAAGCATTTTTCCATAACTACATTTTCCCAAAAGCTATCATCATAGATCCCGAATTATCAGTTGGTGTTGAGGAAGATACAATAGCTAAATATACACTGGGCACTCTGGCAATTGCCACAGAATCGGTTATATCAAAAAACATCAACAACATCACCAATACCCTCTCCCTCAGAACTATTGACCTTGTGTTCAAAAACCTGCATGTAGCATTACAAGAAAGTGATAATGAGACAGCAAAACTTAATTTATTGATGGCTTCCCTTATGGCAGGAATAGCTTTTAGCAGTGCTCAGCTTTCTGTTTCGCTGGCAATATCACTTGCGCTTGCTTCACTGACACAGATTGATATTGCATCATATATGAGTGTTATGCTGCCACATATCATGGAATACAACCTAACCTCGGCACCTGGTAAATATGTCCAGATGTCCAAAGTCATGGACGAAGATGTGCGCGATATCACCGTTATTGAAGCTGCTATTAAGGCTGTTGAAGGTGTACGAAAGTTAGCGCTTGATGTTGATATTCCACAACGGTTGTCGCAATTTGATGTCAATAAAACAATCTTTTCAAAGGTTGCAGAGATAACACTGAGTTACCCCTTTATACAAAATGCTCCGCGAGTACTCAACCGTGATGAGGTTGAAACAATCCTGATTGCTGCATACTAATCTATGAACTATCAACCTATCAAAAAACTCCTCAAACAGTTTAAAGATGATGCCATCACCATGGATGATTTCATCAGGGAACTATCGCACATCAATGTAGAAGAACTTGAACATACAACACTGGACCACCAGCGAAAAGCGCGCCTTGGCTTTCCGGAGGTTATCTTTTGCCAGAACAAAACACCTCAACAGGTGGCAGACATTGCCAGAGCTATCGCAAAGCAAAACTATAGCTTTTTAGCCACCCGTGCTTCATTTGACCATTTCAAAGCGGTAAAACGTTATATTAAAAAAGCACAGCACAACACATTGGGAAGAACAATATCATTCTGTGCACAAACAGTGCATCATAAACCACACAGGCTTTTAATAATTACGGCCGGTACATCGGATATTCCCGTTGCTGAAGAGGCAAAGGAAACAGCACTGGTGATGGGGCTAACGGTTGAAACAATCTATGACATTGGCGTTGCAGGTATTCATAGGGTATTTCACAATTGGGACAAAATTCAAGGGGCAACTATCATTATAGTGATTGCCGGTATGGAGGGAGCACTGCCATCGGTTATTGGCGGACTTGTGCCCTGCCCTGTTATTGCCGTACCAACCTCGGTTGGGTATGGTGCATCATTTCAGGGAATTGCTGCGCTTCTGGGGATGCTCAACTCATGCGCACCGGGAATCAGCGTTGTCAATATTGATAACGGTTTTGGAGCAGTATATTGCGCATACCGTATTATTAAAAACCTGCCGGATAACCAATGAAAACACTTTACTGCGATATACAGCTTGGCGCTTCAGGCGACATGCTTATTGGCGCACTGCTTGACGCATGCCTTCCCGTTGATGTATTGCAACAACAGCTTTCATCGTTACCTTTTACTGGCTTTGCGATAGCTCCCGTAAAACAAAAGCGGTATGGTGTAACCGGCACACAGGCAGGGATTACTGCTGCGGAAGATACCCATCACCGAGATTTTACCGCCATAAAAAAAATAATTACAGCAACCTCATGCTCTGACACCGTGAAGAACAATGCAACAGCCATCTTTGAAACACTGGCTACGGCTGAAAGCGAGGTCCATGGCATAGCAAAAGACGAGGTGCACTTCCACGAGGTTGGTGCAGTTGACAGCATTATTGATATACTTGCATTTTGCATTGCGATAGAGTATTTAAACATTGATGCAATCTATTATAGTAACTTTGCGTTGGGCAGTGGCACCATTACAACACAGCATGGTGTTATTCCGCTACCAGCTCCTGCTACGGTAAAGCTTACCCATAACAAACAGGTTACATTTACCTTGAAAAACGGAGAACTTACCACACCAACGGCTGCGGCCATACTGGTTACACTGGGTACCCAACAACCTTCTTTTAGCGGTTGTATTACTGGCACCGGCATTGGATTTGGCACTCGCGATTACGGATTTCCGGGTTATACCCGAACCATACTCCTGGATGAAGTACATGAAGAGAAAAGAAGCTGCCGGCATGAAGTTTTACATGTCATAGAATGTAATATCGATGATATGAA
>JAKPPT010000089.1 GCA_029547205.1 Spirochaetota bacterium | reverse complement strand
GCTGCCATATAAAGTCCGAAGCCTGCAATAGCGTGGTGCCAATGCCAATCAGGCACACTGTTAAAACAAGTACGATAGTTTGATATTGTTTCATTGTGACACTATTTTGTTCATATGCTTATTTTAAAAAAAATCATGGATTTACAGAACTGATTGTATATACTTCAGAAGAGCCATCATGCAAACTGAGTGAGCCGTTACCAGTCTCCCCGATAATAACCGTTCCTTCCTCAAATCCAGAACCTACATCGATGCTTGCGATAACAATTCCATATAATGCATTAACCTTTTTTGACTCAGTTTTAGTTTGGTCAGCATAGCCAGTGGTTCCATTTGCCCATGTTTGATCGCCGTTTGCCCATATGATATCATTTATTGAATCTCCCGCATCATTAATCCATGCCAGCTCGGTGTCATCATTAGTACAGCCAATGCCAGCTGTCACTATAAGGCTTGCTATTATTATAGTTATTATACGGTACTGTCTCATGATTTCCTCCAGATTGTATAGTCAGAGTTCATCTTCTTTTTCGTTGTTTGTAATTCATCAGGACTTATCGTTGATATTTTTATTATCGCATCATCCATGCCATTTCTGCTCATCTTCTTTGCAATGTTCAACCGCTCTTTTGTCATTCCATGCAGCAAACCCTGTTGTTTGCCCTGGGTAATACTCGCTTTTAATCCTTTCTGCAACCCTTTCTTAATGCCTTCTTCTCTACCTTGCTAATGCCCTTCAGCATATCCTTCTTTTTTATAATCTTCCTTTATTTCCTGCAGTGTCGTATATAACATCGTTTGTACCTCCTGAACGTTTGATAAATGCTCTTCAATCTCTGGTATTGTGTTAATTATACCATGAGTGTGCAAATAATGCATAAACCATGTCAACAATGTCTGCAGTATATACGGCTCTTTGTTATAACGATGCAGCAGTTCTTCTATTTTGTCAAGTGTTTTGAAAAACTGCTGCTTATCACTGGTTTTCAGTAAAAATACTGTTCATGATGGTACAACCGTCCATTGCGCATCGCCATTGTACAATAACAGCGGGAAGATAACCGGCAAGCGCGTGAGCTTATGGTTATAGATAAGCTCACGGTATAGTTCCATCACATAGGTGAGCATCCTGAAAGTCATAAACTTGTCCACTGTTAACTGAAATTCAATCAAAAAGTTAAGGTACATGTCGGTATCTTTAAGCTGGAATCTGTCAATAATATCGGCCTTATATGCCCTGTCGTGGATAGTGTTTTTTGCCATCAATGCCCCGCCACTAGATTGTTATGTGCTATCTATTAATACGCTTGCGATAGAAAAAATTAAAAAGAAAAAGAAAAAATGTAAAAAATAAATTAAAAGTTTTACTGTAGCATAGCCGTAAGCCCCACATAGTAACTGCGCTGTGGCATTGTATAGCCGTATGTTTGCTGATACTTTTTGTCGGTGATATTTTCAGCTTTTGCATGTATGGTTAGCTGAGGGGTCAGAGCATAGTGAGCTGCAATATCAGCCTTGAAGTAACCATCCAGTGTTACATCAATCGTTGAGTATGTAGCACTGTCATAGTAAGCATCTTTTCGTTTACCAATGTACGTGCCGGTTGCGCATATCTCAAATTTGGCGATAGTAACGGTTAATGAGCTATACACCTGATGTTTTGGCCGTCGCATCAATGGTTTATCCGTTGTTTCATCCTCCGTTTTAAGATAGGTATATCCGCCCGATAGGGTCAGAGCCTTCAATGGCGTTATTGTTACCGAGCTTTCGTAGCCATAGGTTTTAACCCTGTTAATGTTGATATACCTTCCTGGATAGGATGAAGAATCGTAATCGATCAT
>JAKPPT010000043.1 GCA_029547205.1 Spirochaetota bacterium | reverse complement strand
TATCAAATACAGCATTAGGTGTAACCCAAGCCTTAGCCAGCAGTCCGCCGCCATTTAGTTTCGTATTGGCAGCTATGGTAGCCGCCGCTGGTGCAGCTGAGATAGCAACAATTGCAGCTCAGAAATATGCTACAGGTGGAATAGTACCAGGCACTGGTAATAAAGACACTATACCAGCAATGCTGACACCTGGCGAAGTCATTTTAAATCAATCCCAGCAGAGCAATCTGGTGCAAAATATGGGTGGAATAACAATCAATGTGCAAGGTAACCTTGTCGCTACTGAAGAAGAGGCGGACAGGTTTGCCAAAATAATTCAAGAGCGTTCTAAACTCGGTTACAATAGGATAGTGGTAAATTAATGCTTACAATACCTGCAAATATGCAAACGGCGCTAAAAAAAAATCCCAATCAGGAATTTCGGTATATAATCAAAATCGGGCGGTCATTAATTGCCAGTCCTTATACTGCATCAAATTTCTACATTTCCAGCAATGCCACTTTTGGGACTAACAATGTCGGGATAACAGATTCAATTGTATATCCGGTAGTGCCAATATTGCTGAAAGAGCCAGACATTACCGAGCAATTAGACATACGAGCGCATACATCGACAGTTGGCGGATTTTCCATCGAGTTAGATGATAATTTTCTATTTCAAAATCCAGCGCATTCAAACGCATTGGAAAAATTTAGTGACCAACTGAACACTTATAATATATACAACCGAGATCTTTACATTTATCTATGGTTATCAGGGCTAACAAATCTTCAAACTGAATGCCTTGAAGTATATCACGGAATCGTTGGCGATGTCAAAATTTCAAATAACAAAGTGATAATCCCGATAAGCAACTCGACATTTAAAGTTCAGAAAGAGCTACCACAAAAAATTATAAATGTAAATGACCATCCATTAGCGCCATCAGAGTCAATAGGGTTGCCGTATAGTCTTGTTTACGGGCAACATAAATATTTGTATTGCAATCCTAACAAATCACTG
>JAKPPT010000041.1 GCA_029547205.1 Spirochaetota bacterium | reverse complement strand
TATAGGGCGCTTCAGCATCATGCTCAATACCAAATTCATTTTTTTGTGATGCAATCTTTGTTCCGGGCAAAATTTTTAAAAATCCCATCTGAAAATAATGGGGCTTTAATCCAATTATTTCATTAAAGCTTTCTTTTATTGCCTCAATGTCTTCATACGGCAACCCGCATATCATATCCACATGCATGTGTATAGTGTTTAGTTCAATAAGCTTTGCTATATTTTCCTTTGCTGTTTCCCAGTTCATCTTTCGGTTTATGGTAGCCAGTGTTTTTGGGTGAATGGACTGGATGCCAATCTCAAATTGAAAATAGTTTTTGGGTATCTGCTGTAACAATGTAAAATCTTCATCAAACAGCAAATTAGGGTGTATTTCAAAATGGAAATGGGTATGGTTATTGTTGTGC
Source organism: Spirochaetota bacterium (assembly GCA_029547205.1). Classification (GTDB taxonomy): domain Bacteria; phylum Spirochaetota; class Spirochaetia; order Treponematales; family UBA12059; genus JAKPPT01. The sequence goes on along the minus strand of JAKPPT010000041.1, from coordinate 1,283 downwards.
GATAGTAAATAGTAAAAAATTGATCGAGCATGGGTGGGATTGCAATTAAATGTTCTATCAACAAACTTCACCATCCTGACCTTTTGCTGTAGTAAAATGTCAAGCTCATGATACACCTTTTGTAATTCTCTGAACTGTATTGGTTGATCTTCCCTTGAAGAGATGCAATAGCTGCACGCATAAGGGCAACCCCTGCTTGATTCATAGTATATAAAACGGGAAGCTAAATTATTAATATCACTTTCAGAATAGGGGAAGGGAATTTCATTAAGATGGTAGTTTGGTAATGATAGAGTTTTTGCTTCCAGAGAAAATTGCTTTTGTGCAGCATACTCAAATGATCGTTCACCTGCTCCCTGTACGATAGTTGTTATAAATGGGAATTGCTTCAGCCATTCATCGGCGACGTAGCTTACTTCAGGTCCACCTAATAGTATTGTGCAGTTGGGTAATGCTGTATGTACCAGAGGAAGCAATTTTTTTATATATGCCGCATTCCATATATACACTGATAGACACAATACATCCGGATTAATAGTAACTATCGCATTGCGCGTGTCATCAACAGGTTGGTTGATGGTTGTTTCATGGAGGTGTACACGATAATTGAAGGGTTGTAAAATTTGTTTCAGATAGTAGAGAGAGAGCGATGAATGGATATACCGGGCGTTAACACCAAGGAGTAAAATGGTTAAATTCATACAATACAGTATAATTTTGTAAAGAAAATCCCGGTGTTGTCACCAGGATTTTCTTCTGTATTATTATATCAGTCATACGATTCTGAACCCAGATAGGTAACCGGCGGAACATCCATAAGCCAGCGCAGGGTATTCTTTAATTTCATAAGCTGTACAAACAGGTCATGGATTGGTTCTTCGCCAGGCTCAAACATGGGGCTTTTCCAGTAAAATGATAGCCACTCCTGGATGCCATACATGGATGCACGCTGAGCCAGGTCAAAGAATAGCACAAGGTCAAGTACAACCGGTGCAGCCAGAATAGAATCGCGGCATAAAAAGTTAACCTTGATCTGCATGGGGTAATCCAACCATCCGCGGATATCAATATTGTCCCAGCTTTCTTTATTGTCACGACGTGGAGGATAGTAATTAATGCGAACAACATGATAGTAGCCGTCGTACAATGCCGGATATTCATCAGGCTGGAATATATTATCAAGAACCGAAAGCTTGCTAACCTCTTTAGTTTTGAATGATTCAGGATCGTCCAGTACCTCGCCATCACGGTTTCCTAAAATATTTGTTGAATACCAGCCGTCA
>JAKPPT010000040.1 GCA_029547205.1 Spirochaetota bacterium | reverse complement strand
TCTTATCATTGCTGAAGATGTAGAAGGTGAAGCTCTTGCTACAATTGTTGTGAACACATTGCGCAAGGTTATACAGTGCGTAGCAGTAAAAGCCCCTGGATTTGGTGACCGCAGAAAGGCAATGCTGGAAGATATTGCTATCCTTACCAAAGGGCAGGTCATATCTGAAGATCTGGGATTAAAGCTTGAAAATACCACGATGGATATGCTTGGACGTGCAAAAAAAGTTATTATTGACAAGGAAAATACAACAATAATTGAAGGTGCTGGTAGCCAGGCAGATGTTCAGGCTCGGATAAAGGTTATTAAGAAGCAGATAGAAGAAACAACATCAGATTATGACCGGGAAAAATTACAGGAACGTCTGGCAAAATTAGCTGGTGGTGTGGCGGTTATCAATGTTGGTGCAGCAACTGAGGTTGAACTTAAAGAAAAGAAGGCTCGTGTGGAAGATGCACTTTCAGCTACTCGTGCAGCAGTAGAAGAAGGTATTGTCCCTGGTGGTGGTTTAACGCTGTTATATGCTCAGAAAGCTGTTGCCGAATTAGAGAAAAAACTTGATGGTGATGAAAAAATAGGTGCACGGATTGTTGCCAAAGCTATGGAAGAGCCTATGAAGATGATTGAATTCAATGCTGGTGTTGAAGGGTCAGTTGTTGTTGAAAAGGCAAAACAGGAAAAACAGGGCATAGGCTTTAATGCAGCAACACTGGAGTGGGAGGATCTCACAAAAGCAGGTATTATTGATCCTGCCAAGGTTGTACGTTCAGCATTACAAAATGCTGCATCAGTTGCTGGCATGCTAGCAACAACCGAGGTCCTTATAACTGAGAAGAAAGAAGAAGAAAAAGCACCAATGCCTGGTGGAATGCCTCCGGGAGCCGGGATGTATTAGGATAATAAAAAAGAGCAGGGTTAGAACCTGCTCTTTTTTTTTACTATGTTGCTATATTTTATATATATTTTTTTACCCTGTAGGGAGGAAGTTTTTGTGATTCATGGTATATGCGTATCATGATCTCTGCCAGTATTCCTAACAATATAAACATGATCCCCAGGATAATCAGCATAACAGTGAACAGCAACAATGGATTACGTATCATCGAATGATGTAATAAAAGCTTCATGGCAATGACTATAATACCGCTGATTCCGCTTAGTACAAGTAACAGCAAGCCTATTCCTCCAAAAATGTAGTTTGGCTTTGTTGAATATGACCCCATAAATTTTACTGTTGCCAGATCAAGTAATACTTTAAATGTTCTTTGTATGCCATATTTTGATTTGCCAAATTTCCTTGAATGGTGTTGTACGGGCACTTCAACAATGGATGCGCCAATCCATGATGCATGTACCGGAATAAAACGGTGCATCTCCCCATAAAGGTTAACCTGTCGTATAATTTCACCTCTATAAGCTTTGAGTGAGCATCCCAGATCATGCAGATGTACACCGGTTATCTTTGCAATGAGCCAGTTAGCAATACGCGATGGAATTTTACGGGACAACAGTTTGTCATGGCGGTTCTTTCGCCAGCCGCTTACTACATCATATCCTTCTTCAATCTTTTGCACCAGGAGCGGAATGTCACTGGCATCATTCTGTAAATCAGCATCCATAAAGATGATAATATCGCCTTGTGCATAATCGATGCCAGCAGCCATTGCAGCGGTTTGCCCAAAATTTCGCCGGAACTGCACTACATGCACACGCCTATCGTTTGCTGCTATTGATTCAAGCAGCTTAAATGAGTTATCGGTGCTGCCGTCATCCACAAAAACTATCTCATAAGAATATGGCGTTTTTTTCATTGCGTCAACAATGTGTTTGTATTGCGGTTCAATATTTTCTGCCTCATTAAACACAGGCAATACAATGGAAAGGTATGGTTTCTTTGCGGTCCTTGATTTCATATATTGCACTCCAGAATCAATTGCATAATGGTATCCCTTTATCGTATACATATAATCTATCGCAAGTAAAATAATAAAATGTAAACAATATTTTTATTGAAAAATTAATCATCATGCTATTGCTGAATTAAAAAAGGGGTGATGGCATATATGAATGTGAATCATATAATGAAAGAAATACAGGAAGCTATAGATAAGCTTCCTGAAACATTGAA
>JAKPPT010000014.1 GCA_029547205.1 Spirochaetota bacterium | reverse complement strand
TGCTGGTTGCCGGATGCATTTGGATTTAATGCAAATCTGCCGCAGATTTTAAAAAAATGCGGGATACACTATTTTGCTACTATTAAGCTGGCATGGAATGAATATAACAAATTTCCGCATACAACGTTTAACTGGGTTGGTATTGATGGAAGCAGTGTGCTGGCGCACATGCCCCCGGAAGGCGATTACACCAGTGGTGCTACACCGCTTTGTGTAAAACAAGCTCTGGATAATTTCATGGAGAAGGACAGGTTGCGCAATGCACTGCTTGTTTACGGTAATGGCGACGGTGGAGGTGGCCCAACGCAAACACACGTTGAGCTTATCAAGCGCCAGCAAACAATACAATGGTTGCCACGGGTGGAGTTTGGCAGTGCAGTGAAATTTTTTAAACGGCTGGAACAATATAAGGATGTGCTTCCCGTTTATCAGGGCGAGCTGTATCTGGAAAAACATCAGGGAACCTATACCACGCAGGCTCAAAATAAATACTATAACCGGAAGTTAGAATTACTGCTCCATGAATGTGAATATCTTGCAGCCTGCGCTTATCTTAAAGGGTACAGTTATCCCCATGCGTTGTTTGAAAGAATTTGGAAAGAGGTTCTTTTGTATCAGTTCCATGACATCTTACCGGGCTCAAGCGTAAAACGAGTATATGATGAAAGCACCATGCGTTATGAGGCTATGATGGTTGAGCTTGAGGATGTGATCAATAACAGTATTCGTTATCTTTCTGATGATAGCCATGGGAAATCATGTATTAATGCAGCACCATTTGCGCGCACGGAGTTTTTTAAGGTCGATAGTCACTGGTATAGTGCTGAAATGAAAGGATATAGTTCAGCCCCTCTAAAAGAGGTGGTTGCAGATTTCCCGGTAAGCTGTGGCAAAGACTATATTGAGAATGACTGTCTCAAAGCAAAGTTTTCTAAAACAGGATATATAGTTTCACTGTTTGACAAAATTAACAATAGAGAAGTTTGCGGGGATTATTTTAATAAATTGGTTCTTTATACCGATAGATGGAAATTTTACAATGCTTGGGATATTGATATCAACTATCGCAAAAAGAAAAAGATAGCACTAACGCTGGTTCATTGTGAAACATTTGTTGATGGTCCCATGGCGGTGCGCAGAAATTACTATAACCATAAAAAAACAACTCTGCGGCAGGATGTAATAGTATATGCTGGAAAACCTTATATAGAGTTTGATACCAGATGTGATTACCATGAAACGTTCAAGATGCTGCGTGCTGATTTTATGCCTCTGATGTTTGACGATACTGTTTTGTGTGATATTCAGTTTGGGCACTATGGCAGAAGTACAAAAGATGGAACGTCACTTGAGCGGGCACAGTATGAAATTTGTGCGCATAAATGGGTTGATGTGAGTAACAGCGATTATGGAGTTGCGTTAATAAATGATTGTAAGTATGGGCACAGGGTTAAAGAAGGTGTTATCAGCCTTAATCTGCTGCGCTCACCTGTTTATCCTGACCCGTCAGCAGACAGGGGGAAGCATGTCTTTAAGTATGCACTGT
>JAKPPT010000006.1 GCA_029547205.1 Spirochaetota bacterium | reverse complement strand
GTAAAAGTATCACAGCCGTGATTTTTAAGAGTAGCAATCAGCTCATCAGTTGATAGCCATGTTTCAGGGATACCTAAAATTCTTCCGAGCAATTCATCAGGGACATTGCTGTTGTAATCATGACAGTGAAGGTCTATAGTTAAAATCTCGTCTTGCGGAAATCTTACTTTTTGTTCATTGACAAAACTATTAATAAGTGAATTAATGTGTTCATCAAATGTGTTTTTTACTTTCATAACTCCTCTTTAGTATTAATTGCACAAATCTAATTATAAAATTGGCTCTTAATGGTAAATATTTTATGAACTTTTAATGTGTTTTTAATGAATATGACCTGAGTACAGCAATGGCACTATCCTCAATGTGATTGATATTTTTTGATTATCATGCATTCCTCAAAGGCTGGTATGAGTTATAAATGGCTGCGATGTTTTTTTCCATAGACCATCAACAAAACGGGATTAAGCTATAAGACTGTTGTCATTCTGGGCAGAGTTCTCGTTATTTTGAGTGTTAGCGTCTGTCATTCTGAACAACGTGAAGAATCAGGCCGTTTTGTGAAGCAATGTCATTTTGAACCAGGCGCGTGTCATCATGAGCGATAGCGAAGGATCTCAATAAAGAAAATAGTAGAGGCATGGATACTGTAGCGCTACATAAATACGCAACTCGCTATATTTAACTTTGAACAAAGTGAAGGAGCCGTAGGCAATGCGACGTTTTTAGCTGAGTACCTCAAGCACACTGCGCAAGAAATGCAAGGACTGTTTGAGACCCGATGAATTTGAGGAAGGTTCTTAAAGCCCCCGCAAATGGCGAGAATGTAAGATATAAACAATTCCAGTGGTGCAGGAAACTGACAAATAGGTTACCATGGGTAGTACATGGTATACCCTTTACAATACATAGAGGTAGCTGTGAAATGGTTATATGTTGGTTTTTCTGGTATGTAACGGTGCCGTTCGGGCGTATTTTAGCGGTAATCCCCAGTAGAATCGGCAACAATGTACCCCTTCTTCTGTATCATACTCAAATAAATAGCTTCTGGTCAACTCATATTTTAGATAGTTATCGGTATTCCCTTTCCTCTCTTCTTCAATACAGTTGTTTAAAAATGCTACAAATTCATCCAGTACATGCTCAACACAATAGGCAATGGCCTTTGCCACACTCATCTTCCATAGCTTCTTAATATCTAAAAGATACTCGTACTCCCTGTAT
>JAKPPT010000100.1 GCA_029547205.1 Spirochaetota bacterium | reverse complement strand
AGTACCGCTACAGCAGCATACAATCCTATTTACAGGAGGATGCTGATGTTGGCGTGCCGATAGACCATCATGAGTACTTTCTGCAGTTGGGAGACAGTTTCAGTGAACGGGTAAGACGTTTTTTACAGTATGAGGAGGCATACCGCAAGCGCTATTCCATTGCACAGTGGGTGTAAAAAAGGGGTCAGAGCAAAGATAACTCTTTTGTTTTATCTGCCATAAACAGTTTACTCACTACTGTAAGATACAACCATCAAAATAATATGGTTACAACAAATCAGGCATTAATGTCACTATTTATAAAAATTATATTTTTTTATTGATTATTTATGCTCTTTATGTATACTATCCAAAACAAACAAAATTATGTATGTGTAAATAAATAGTACTGTAGTACACTATCAATTTATTATGTGAAAGAGTTTTGCTATGGAAAACAATATTAATAAATCTATTTTTTTAGGTATTGATGCTGGCTCTACGGCACTTTCCATTGTTGCTATTGACAGTGGGAAAAATATCGTTGATACATTGTATACATTTCATCATGGAAAAATTCATGAAGAAATTGAAAACTATTGTGCCCGATTTTGTAAAACCGATGTTTGTGGTATAGGGTTTACTTCCTCGGTGGCTGCTATAACGGGCGGTCACGAGGTTAACAGCATTGTTGCGTATGTTACTGCTATTAAACATGCTATGCCGCAGATACGCACCTGTGTTATTGTTGGTGGTGAAAAGTTTGGTGTCATTGAGTTTGATGACAATGGTAATTATTCACAGTATCGCGGCAATACAAGCTGTGCAGCAGGAACTGGAGGATTTTTAGATCAGCAGGCTCGCAGGTTGCAACTTGCTGGTTCACATGAATTGTCTGTCATGGCTTTAAAAAATTGCGGTGATATCCCTAAGATTGCATCGCGTTGTGCCGTATTTGCCAAGACCGACATTATTCATGTACAGCAGGAAGGATATGCTATCACCGAAATATGTGATGGCTTGTGTTATGGTGTTGCGCGCAATATTGCTGATACAGTGTTTGCATCGCATACGCCTGTGCAGCCGGTTGCCATTGTGGGTGGTGTGTCGTTAAACAGTGCAGTTGTTAAACACCTTGAATCAATTGTAGGTGTAAGGTTTCATGTACCGGAACTATCACATATATGGCGCTTTTGGTGCTGCATTATATGTGGCAAATAATACTATAAAAAAAGCAGTGGAATTTACCGTTAATACAAAATTAAAAAATAGGCTGTATCATTTTCCGCCGTTAGCAATAACAATGAGCGATTATCCCACCTTTAATGGGATTGAATCGTTTATGTATACATCCCTGCACGATGTTGAAGTTGATATCTATAAACCTATGAATGGAGCAACTGAAACATTTATTGGCATTGATATTGGGTCAACCAGCACAAAGATGGCACTCATTGATAAACAGGGAACTATGCTGGCAGGTTTTTATACGCGTACTGCGGGAAAACCGCTTGAGGCGGTGCAATCAATTTTTGAAGCGTGTGATGTATATGCGTCAAGACATGGTATAAGCATTAGTGTTAAAGGGGCGGCAACAACAGGTTCAGGGCGAAAGTTTATTGGAACACTTATTGGGGCAGATTGTATCCTTGATGAGATTACTGCACATGCGAAAGCAGCATGCACATTGCAGCCCGATGTTGATACTATTATTGAGATTGGCGGACAGGATTCAAAGTTTACCATGATA
>JAKPPT010000098.1 GCA_029547205.1 Spirochaetota bacterium | reverse complement strand
AGTTGAAAATAAGGACCTGAAACCGGAGGAAAATACCGGTTATGATATTGGCATTGAGCAGCCATTGTTATCGATAGCAACTGTTAATCTGACTTATTTTCACAACAAATACAAGGATATGATCGATTACGATTCTTCATCATATCCAGGAAGGTATATTAACATTAACAGGGTTACAACCTATGGCTACGAAAGCTCGGTAACAATAACGCCATTGAAGGCTCTGACCCTATCTGGCGGATATACCTATCTTAAAACGGAGGATGAAACAACGGATAAACCATTGATGCGAAGGCCAGAACATCAGGTGTATAGCTCATTAACCGTTACTATCGCCAAATTTGAGATATGCGCAACCGGCACCTATATTGGCAAACGAAAAGATGCTTACTATGACAGCGCTACATTCTCAACGGTTGATGTGACACTGGATGGTTACTTCAAGGCTGATATTGCAGCTTGCTATGCTCTGACCCCTCAGCTAACCATCCATGCAAAAGCTGAAAATATCACCGATAAAAAGTATCAGCAAATTTGTGGCTATACCATGCCACAGCGCAGTTACTACGTGGGGCTTACAGCTATGGTGCAATAAAATTTTTTATGTAATCTATACCGCAATTCCAATACTATCATGGTATTGAACATGAGCTATCATAGAGTCAACTGCGAAACATGGTGAACATTGTTGCGACGGTATGTTTATTAAAAACCAGTGATAAGCAGCAGTTTTTCAAAATACTTGACAAAATAGAGGAACTGCTGCATCCTTATAATAACGAGCCGAATATACTATGGACATGATTGGACTGGTTTATACATTATTTGCACACTCATGGTATGATTAACACAATACAAGAGATTGAAGAGCGGTTGAACATTGCAAAGAAGATGCTCAAGGATACCATGGATGATGCGATAATACTAACAATAACAGGGATAAGTCCTGAGGAATTACAAACGGTGAAAGAGAAGATAGGCTCTGACTATACAAACCGGAGGAAATTATGACAAAGTATCGTATCCTAACTATAATCATAGCAAGCTTTATGGTGACAGCAGGCATTGGGTGTAATAGTAATGATGACACCGAGCTGGCATGGATTAATGATGCGGGAGATTCAATAAATGATATCATATGGGCAAACGGCGATCAAACATGGGCAAATGGAACCACTGGCTATCCTGACAAAACTCAAACTGAGTCAAAAGAGGTACACGCATTAGTTGGCGATGTTGTAGCAAGCATCGATGTGGGGTCAGGATTCCAGGAAGGAACGGTTATTATCGGGGAAACCAACAGCAGCTCACTCAGTTTACATGATGGTTCTTCTGAAGTGTATACAATCAGTTCAGTTTCTGTAGGACCTTAAATGTATTATCATAATAACCATAATAAGAAAAATACCAGCATGAAACAATATCGAACTATCGTACTTGTTGTAACAGTGTGCTTTATTTGTATGAGCACCACGCTATCGCAGGCTTCGGACTTTATATGGCAGCAAATATCGGGAAACTGGTCGGTTGTTGCTGATAACAAAGAATCCTACCTTAAAGAAAACCGAAGCAAAGCGTTTGCCTTTGATTATAGTCCACTTATTAATTGTAACGCCATCATATCCACCAATAGTTCCATTGTATTTACCAGGTTAACGCATACCCTGATGCTTGATGCACCGCAGGACACTGCCACCTATTTTACCTTTTTTAATGCATCTGATTATCGCCAGTTTTATGCTGTGCAGCTTACCGGCAACGATTCCTGCATCACAACGCTTAGCATTATACAATCCGACATAAAGGATACAACACTGCCAAAGCAGGCTAAGGGCAACTTCATCATCACCACGCTTGCCTCCAGCGATGTGCAGCTCGCTTACGGGCAACCATATACGCTGACTATCGCTATAAAAAATGCAATTATTACGGTGCTGGTGGATGATAAACAGGTACTATCGCACACGCTTAATGAAAAACTGGAAGGTGGTAGCATTGGCTTTGCATCAAAAAACTGCATTCCCATCATTGACAATTGCAAGGTGTATAACGGTTCAAGCGTTGTTTTTGAAGATGACTTTTCTAAAGAATCAATACGAAAGATTATATTAAAAGGGAAAAAGCTAACACCACAGGAAATAGAGGAACAAAAGAAGAAACAAAATAAATGACATGTTTTAACTATGTGTTTTGCTTCTATGG
>JAKPPT010000097.1 GCA_029547205.1 Spirochaetota bacterium | reverse complement strand
CTATCGCAAGCGTATTAATAGATAGCACATAACAATCCAGTGGCGGGGCATCGATGGCAAAAAACACTATCCACGGCAGGGCATATAAGGCCGATATTATTTACTGGCTTCAGCTTGACGATACCGACATATACCTTTACCTTTTGATTGAATTTCAGTCAACGGTGGATAAGTACTTGACAAAATAGAAGAACTGCTGCATCTTTATAATAAAGAGCCGTATATACTGCAGACATTGTTGACATGGTTTATGCATTATTTGCACACTCATGGTATGATTAACACAATACCAATTATTGAAGAGCGTTTATCAAACGTTCAGGAGGCACAAACGATGTTATATACGGCACTGCAGGAAATAAAGGAAGATTATAAAAGAGAAGGATATCCTGAAGGGCATCAGCAAGGCAGAGAAGAAGGCATTAAGAAAGGGTTGCAAAAAGGGTTAAAAGCGGGTATTACCCAGGGCAGATAACAGGGTTTAGTGCATGGGATGACAAAAGAGCGGTTGAACATTGCAAAGAAGATGAGCAGAAATGGCATGGATGATGCGATAATAAAAATAACAAAGACAAATCCTGATGAATTACAAACAATGAAAAAGAAGATGAACTCTGACTATACAATCTGGAGGAAATCATGACAAAGTACCGTATACTAACTATAATCATAGCAAGCCTCATAGTGACAGCAGGCATTGGGTGTAATAATGATGACACCGAGCTGGCATGGATTAATGATGCGGGAGCGTCAATAAATGATATTATATGGGCAAACAACGATCAAACATGGGCAAATGGAACCACTGGCTATGCTGACAAAACTCAAACTGAGTCGAAAAAGGTTAACTCATTATCTGGAAGTGTTATCGCAAGCATCGATGTAGGTTCTGGATTTGAGGAAGGAACGGTTATTATCGGGGAGACTGGTAACGGCTCACTCAGTTTGCATGATGGCTCTTCTGAAGTGTATACAATCAATTCAGTTTCTGTAGGACCATAAATTTATAGTTACCCTAAGTATAATAGCGATACTACCGACATGAAACGATATATAACAATAATTTTTTTTTTAGCAGTGTTGATGGGTATTAGTGTTACGCTATTGCAGGCTTCGGACTTTATATGGCAGCAAATATCGGGAAACTGGTCGGTTGTTGCTGATAATAAAGAATCCTACCTTAAAGAAAACCGCAGTAAAGCATTCAACTTTGATTATAGCCCGCTTATTAATTGTAACGCCATCATATCTACCAATAGTTCCATTGTATTTACCACGGTAACGCATACCCTAACGCTTGATGCACCGCAGGACACTGCCACCTACCTTACCTTTTTTAATGCATCTGATTATCGCCAGTTTTATGCTGTGCAGCTTACCGGCAATGATTCCTGCATCACAACGATTAGTATTATACAATCCGACATAAAGGATACAACACTGCCAAAACAGGCTAAGGGCAACTTTGTCATCACCACACTTGCCTCCAGCGATGTGCAGCTCGCTTACGGACAACCATATACGCTGGCAATCACTATAAAAAATGCAACTATTACGGTGCTGGTGGATAATAAACAGGTACTATCGCACACGCTTAATGAAAAACTGGAAGGCGGGAGCATTGGCTTTGCATCCAAAAACTGCATTCCCATCATTGACAATTGCAAGGTGTATCATGGTTCAACCATTGTTTTTGAAGATGACTTTTCTAAAGAATCAATACGAAAGATTATATTAAAAGGGAAAAAGCTAACACCACAGGAAATAGAGGAACAAAAGAAGAAACAAAATAAATGACATGTTTTAACTATGTGTTTTGCTTCTATGG
>JAKPPT010000096.1 GCA_029547205.1 Spirochaetota bacterium | reverse complement strand
CCGCTCCAGTCTGAACCATCAGGATGCACAACCCGACAGCCATATCGCCGGGCAATTTCAGCAGTTCCATCAGTGGATCCATCATCAACAACAATTATTTCGTGAGGTTTTTGCCTTTGCTGTTTCAACGATTCTAACAAGGTAGGGAGTCTGTGCTCTTCATTACGTGCCGGGATGATTACCGATAGGGACAGGGTATCGATAGTACTGTTCTTGTGCAATTCATCAGCCTGTACTGTGTCAGCAATACGTGAAAGAGGAGCGGTAAAAAAATGATGAATCCTGAGAAACCCCAGCAACGCGAGGAAGAAAAACAAAAGGAACTGAATCAGAGTCCACATAATAGGCCTACTATAACCGGTTAAGCAGCAAAGTAAAAGAGGATATCAGTCGGTATACCCCGATATATAGACACCGGTTAGCTTGAAAAGAACCTAATTACCTTTGTGATTCTTTATTGCGCTCGTAGCATGCCACTCTGGATCTGCAGATAGTAATATTATTATAACTATCAATATGGTTCAAAAGAAATCATCCTCCGCTGCATGGAGATGCAGCAATTGTAATGGCTGAATAATTCTGTACCAATTATTACGCTGGTATTGTACATTGCATTAAGCATTGTAATTGACATCATGGACAACTTAGCAGGAAGCACGCCATATTCCATAGCAATTTCACGTAAGTTATCAATTTTTGTTGGCAGCCGATAAATGTTTGTTTCAAAAGATCCGTATAAAGGATTATAATCATTTTCAGTTCGAATACTTACGCTGTTTTGAACAAACGAGGAATCGATATATGAAATATGTGCCCCTGTATCAATAAAAGCATTTGTTTCTCTTCCAGCAACTGCAATGGGGAAAATTACTCCATTGCCAGGTATTATCGATAGCGGCACTGTAATTGCATAGTCTGGAATATCGTTATCAATATCAATTGTATTATCACACTTCCTTATTCTAACATCGAATTGATTTAAAATGCTTGTTCCAATAAATATATCTAACGGAATACCTATTGCGTCAGAAATAGTTTGAATAGTGACAAAAGCATTGCTTTCAGGGAAATTAAATTGATTATTATTGATAGAAAAGGGACATCGCGCCAGACTGAATGGTGACCCTGTGTCAAGAAATGCGTTTCTACCATCAATCTCAAATACAATTACGTTAAAAGCCCCAGCCAGATTAACTAAGTTATAGCTCGCCATTGTTCTCTAACTCCTCTCTAAATAGTATTACAATTCACAAAAACTAACATTACCAATATTTTTTATACTTACTTATAATGAATGACAATAGTATTTTCTCCGGTTGGAGGAACACGCCAGCTGGCAACTGATATTTCTACAACATTTCTAATTGTATCTTTCTTAGTTGTTTCAGTTGCTGTTTTTGAGCTTATATAATCTTCTAACACTTTAACAGCATCATTATAGTCGTCTTCCAGAATCGTTAAAAATGTACTATTATAGTCTGGTATTGGCAATCCAGGAATCAATCTCGTTACATGTTCAAACTCGATATGGAACGGTATTTCTTCTGACTGAAAGAGTGATTTAATAAACATAACATCATATTGATTGTATATGCTTGCTAATCGATACGGCTTTTTATTTTGCGTTTGTATCAGTTCAAAAAACACTTTTTCCATGTCATGAATCTCTTCATGTTCAGCCTGTATTTCCTGGTTATCACCCTTCTTAAAAATAAAAGCTATAATAATAACCATAAGCGTTATAGCAACAATAATACCTATATTCACAAACCACCTTAACTGTAAAATTTTTACCGCACATTTACAATACCAACACCCCATAGAAGGAGCACTTCCTGTAGAGAATAATAACACAATATCCGGGATTTACAAATAAAAAACGATATAGGAAATCCATGCAAAAAATTACAAGAACAGGCTGCTCTGTTAAAAAAATGTACTAAAAAATTAATGGTGCTGCTAAAAACCATATGGCACAGCAGACAGTAACTGGCTTTGAACCATTCGCCCACATTTCAACGCTAAGATTCCCTGATCTCAGTCTCCCTATACCACAGGAGCTCTCCCTGCGCAATTAAAAAAACTTCTCCTCCCACCTGTATTGAATAGCGATCATTGCGCTTTGATGCTGAGACATGCAGTACTGATGGCCGCCCCATCTCAATTCCCTGTTCCACCGTATAGTGTACCTGATCGGATCCCAGATAGCCATAGTTCACAATATAGCCTGCAAGGCAGCCATTTGCACTCCCTGTTGCAGGGTCTTCGGGTATTCCGGGAAAATCTACCAGCACACGCACATGGAGGTCTTTGCTGCTGTCTTCGGTTTCCCGTGTAAAGAGCATTACGTCACCAAGAAAGCCAGGCAATGTTTCATGAAAGAGTTCCCAGTTAACTGCAGCACTCCGTACTGCGGAAAGATTCTTGAGGGGCACGAGTAAAAAAGGGAGACCCGTAGAAACCCACTGTACCGGATACGCAGTATCAAACTGTTCTGTACTCAATCCCAATATTCGAGCCATCTCAGTAACAGAAACGTTACGACCAAACTCTGGCTGGAGCTGCTCCATCCACCAAACGGGCTTTGCATCCGTTTGCTTGAGTAAAACAGGAATTAAGCCTGTTTTAGTTTTGAGTATTATTTTTTTATCACCTGCGCTGCTACTAAAGCTTTTAGAATTTAACGGCGTGTCGCCAACCCGGGTCTTTTCAATAGTTCCACAAACCTTTTCACTAGCTCCCCGAGGCTTTTCGATAGCCCTGCTGATGCAAAAGGCAGCACCCAGACAGGGATGCCCGGCAAAGGGCACTTCCGCTGGCGGCGTGAATATCCTGATCTCTTTTTCTTCAGCGTGCAGTGTCTGTGTTTCTATAAACACGGTTTCTGAATAGTGCATTTCCTGCGTGATCGAAAGCATATCGGCATCAGATAGCGTGCCATCATTAAATACCACAGCAAGCTGATTCCCTCGATAGGGAGC
>JAKPPT010000095.1 GCA_029547205.1 Spirochaetota bacterium | reverse complement strand
ATAAGCAATTGCAATCTTGGTTCCAAAGAATGACATCAGTATCAGCATTGAAGCTAAATCAACCAATGGTGATGATATTAAAAACGAGAATGTTACACCCAACGGCAGCCCGGCCGAGGTAAAACCGATAAATATCGGTATGCTGGAGCAGCTTCAGAAGGGTGTGACAGTACCTAACAATGCCCCTAAAATGTTCCCCCTGATACCTTTGAAGCCGCCAAGCATTTTCTTGGTCTTCTCGGGCGGAAAATAGCTCTGTATATAGGATATTGCAAATATGAGTACTGACAGAAGTATAAATATCTTAATTACATCATAAATAAAAAAGTGAATGCTTCCTCCAAGCCTTGTTTCGACGGATAGGCCAAATACCTTCTCCACCAGAGCTTCAACCAGCTCCGACAGCCATGTCATTTTAAGCAGCTGAGCATTTAACCAGCTGAATATCTGAGTAATATAGCTCATTGATCTCACCTCCCCCAATAAGAATACAAATCCCAGTAATGCAAAGGATTTATAACTTTAGCAGCATTTATTCTCTCCACTTCCGCAGCATGAACTTTTTTTAAAATTATCATTGATTTTGTTTTTCTGATCCATCGATTTATAAAACTTTTTCAAGTTTTTAGGCAGTTTATACTCAGAACTCTCACATGCTGTTTCCCCACCATACACAGCTTTCAGAATGCCTTCTATTATCAGGGCTTTTGGCGGTATTGTATACTCTTCTCCGTTGTATACCCATACACGGCAATCTACGCGGTCACCACACAGATCCCCGCAGGAATCACACAGCTTCTCCCTGACCTCCATTTGAATATCCCTGCCGTTTACACGGATTGTAGGGGAACTGATGAATCTATGCTTTATTGCCAGTTCTTCGCTGGTAACATTGATTTTGTTAACAACAACCTCAATACCGGATGCCTGCAATACATTGGAAATATCATTCAAAGCTTCCTCGAGGCTTTTATCTGTACCCTGGCACCATTTACAGACACTCAAATCAAGGTATAAAAAATCTATAACCACTTTTCTTTTGCCAGGCTGCTTTGGTGCTTCTCCACCGCAGCAGCCTGATCCGCATGAGCGGCATCCACCGCTCAAAATTTCCCTATTATTCATTCAAGACTCCTCCTTAATCTCAAAAAGCTGACGCCCATAGCCTTCTATATTTATATGCAGCTTATTATCCTTCAGGTATTTGTCCAAAATATCATTATCTATATATATTACTATGTCCCGAACTAAGAAAGCAGTGAATTTCTCTAAGTTATCAGGTTTTCCCATCAATCCAGATGGTTCTTCATAAGCCACTCATCACCCGTGCATAGAAAGTCTCAAGGTTACGTTCATAGAATCTCCTCTTTGTCTGATATAATCATACAGCCAAGAAGATACTCCAGCTTTTTTCAGATTACTGTGCATATCAGCTATCACTACTATTAACACCCTTTCATTCTATTTTTTTATTTTTGGCAGTCATGGCTGCCTCCCGCAGTGCATCCTGCACAGACTGAGATACATGCTGAGCTTCAGGGAACCAATGCCTTGTACTGTTTGCAATCTTTACCAATGTAAGCATAACCGGAACCTCCACCAGTACCCCTACAACAGCAGCCAATGCCGCACCTGATTCAAGCCCGAACAATGAAATTGCCACTGCAACTGCAAGCTCAAAGAAATTGCTTGCCCCTATCATCCCGGCCGGAGCTGCTATATCATGCTTAAGCTTCCATGCCTTTGCCCAGCCGTAAGCCAGGAAGAATATAAGAAAGGTCTGTATTGTCAACGGTACGGCTATAAGAGCTATATGCAGCGGATTATTCAATATGATTTCTCCCTGGAATGAGAAAATGATAATTAATGTAAGCAGTAAACCTATTACTGTGGTATTGTCAAACATTTTTAAAAATACGTTGTTGAAATAGTCCAAGCCTTTGTTCTTAATTATATACTTCCTCGAGAAATAGCCCCCTGCCAAAGGTATTACCACAAACAATATAACCGACAGGAATAATGTATCATAAGGGACAGCAACATCACTGACACCAAGCAGAAAAGCCACTATAGGGGTAAAAGCGGCAAGCAGTATCAAATCATTCACTGCTACCTGCACCAGAGTATAAGCAGGATCTCCCTTTGTAAGATGGCTCCATACGAATACCATTGCTGTACAGGGGGCCGCACCCAATAGTACTGCTCCTGCCAGGTATTCCTTGGCCAATTCAGCAGGAATCAGGGCTTTAAATACTACATGAAAGAAAAATGCAGCTATTGCATACATGGTAAACGGCTTTATCAGCCAATTTGTACCACAGGTAACTATCAGGCCCTTTGGCTTTTTTGTTGCGTTAACTATACTTGAAAAATCAATCTTAAGCATCATCGGGTATATCATCAGCCAGATAAGTATCGCTACCGGTATTGATACATTTGCATATTCAAATTTACTCAGGGTTTCCGGCACTATCGGCAGTACCTGCCCAAGAATGACACCCGCAGCTATACATATTGCAACCCACACTGTCAGATACTTGGCAAAAAAACCAAGGGCTTCATTATCCCTTTTTATTGACTTTTGTTTATTGTTCATTTATTTTCCCTCTCATTCACATCCGCATCTGGTTTTTTCTTTACAGATACAATCATCTGTATTTGTAATAATACTCATAAGAAACAATATAAGCTTATTGCAGTTTGTACCGTTCAATGAATAATAGTTCCAAAGCCCTTCTTTTCTGCATTCCACAACACCGCACTCCATCAATACCTTCATATGATGTGAAAGCGTTGGCTGCGTAAGATCAAAATGTTCCAATATCTCACAGGCGCACTTTTCCCCGCAGGATAAAATGTCAACTATTTTAAGTCTGCTTG
>JAKPPT010000087.1 GCA_029547205.1 Spirochaetota bacterium | reverse complement strand
TGGATAGCTTTCATGTACAATGCGTGTCCAAGCGCAAAGGCGATAGAACGATCGGCGCAGAAATCAGCGATCCAATACCAGGCAAAGCTGCATTCAACACCGATGACGATATCACTTCCGAATAGCCCGATGACATGGTCGTGAGCTACCAGTCTTTTGGAGAA
Organism: Spirochaetota bacterium; assembly: GCA_029547205.1. Taxonomy (GTDB): domain Bacteria; phylum Spirochaetota; class Spirochaetia; order Treponematales; family UBA12059; genus JAKPPT01. The sequence goes on along the minus strand of JAKPPT010000087.1, from coordinate 24,387 downwards.
TTCGCGCGATTCCATCCCCATTGGCATGTCTTAGTATTGGAATGCGGCTTCACCAACCACGACCACATCATCTACATTCCCCTTGTTGTCTGTACAAACCGACAAGTTGCACGATTATGCAGAACCTGATAGATCCTCCTTTAAGGTGCTGATACAGCATATCGGTAGAGCTCTGTCCATAGGTCCCGCCATATCCCCTGAAACTCCTATCTTGACGGCCAGAATCGCACGTACTATAGTCAATCCAGACCGGTGTTGTCCGGAATCCTGGCAGGAGCGGTCAGTTTGGCAACAAAAGCGCGGGAACACAAGGAAACCTCGAGTTTTGGCAAAAACAGCCAGAAGTCTGAAATCACAGTTGCTATTAGTCTGTATGTGGCGGTCAAGAGGGAAGAATCAAGAGGAATTGAAAGGATGACTGAAAGCGAATGGCAGACAAGAAAAACAAGGATTGATGCTCAATTAAAGGCATTGAATCCAGCTTGGGAAATTATTCCATACAATAAAAATCTTGACATCTCTTCGTTAAAACATCATGCAGTAGAGGAATTTCCAACAGATAATGGACCTGCTGATTATGCGCTTTTTGTCAACGGGAAATTGCTTGGTATTATTGAAGCCAAAAAAGTAGCTATAAACCCTCAAAATGTATTGGAACAGGCAAAACGTTATTCATCTGGATGTAAAAATACTATTGGTGTCTGGAATTCTTTCAAAGTTCCTTTTTTGTATTCTTCAAATGGAGAACAAATCTGGTTTGCTGATATAAGAGAAAATAATTATTACTCACGCGAATTACTAAACTTCCATACACCTGATGCACTTGAAGAAATGTTTAATCGTAATTTACAGAAGGCTAAGCAATGGTTTGTTGAAAATCCTATTGATTTTGAAAGATTACGACCATATCAAAAAGATGCAATAAGTGCCGTCGAAATAGGTTTAATTGACAATAAAAGAAAAATGATGCTCGCAATGGCAACTGGAACTGGTAAAACATTTACAACCGTTTGCATGATATATAGGTTGATTAAATCCGGTTATGCAAAACGTATTCTTTTTCTTGTAGACCGAAGGGCTTTGGCGGCACAAGCGGCTCAGGCATTTTCTGCTTTTATCACACCGAACGGTAATAAGTTCAATCAGGAATACGAGGTTTTTTCTCAACGCTTCAAAAAAGAAGATTTTGAGGAAGGCGAAAAGTTTGATATAGGTGTGATGCCTAATCAATACCTTACTATGCCAACTGCAGCGCATACCTTTGTTTATGTTTCCACTATTCAACGTATGGCAATCAACCTTTTTGGGAGGGAAGGATCTTTCAGTCAGGGAGAAAGCGATCCGGAAATTGATGAGGAATCGGATAAAATCACAATACCAATTCATGCTTTTGATGTGATAATCGCTGATGAATGCCATCGGGGCTATACTTCTAAAGACACCAACATTTGGCGTTCTGTCCTTAATCATTTTGACGCGATAAAAATCGGCCTGACAGCAACGCCAGCTTCGCATACTGTTGCTTATTTTGGGAATCCGATTTACCGCTATACAGTAGAGCAAGCTGTATTAGATGGTTATCTTGTGGATTACCAGGCTATTAAGATTAAATCTGATGTCCGTATAAATGGCATTTTTCTTAAAGAAGGTGAGAAAATTGGGCTTAAAGATCCTGAAACCGGAAAAGAATTAATAGATACGCTCGAAGATGAAAGGGAGTTTAATTCAGAGGATATTGAAAAGAAGATTACTTCTCCTGATAGCAATAGAAAAATCCTGGAAGAAATCAAAGAATATGCTCGTGAGCATGAAAAAAGAACTGGCAGATTCCCTAAAACACTCATTTTTGCAGTTAATGATATCCCGAATATATCACATGCTGATCAGCTTGTTAATCTTGCTCGTGAAGTATTTGGCAGGGGTGATGATTTTGTCCAGAAGATAACAGGTAACCCATCTGTTGACCGTCCTCTTGAAAAGATCAGACGTTTTAGAAATCGACCTTATCCTGCAATTGTTGTAACTGTTGACATGCTTTCCACAGGCGTTGATATACCTGCTCTGGAATTTATTGTTTTCTTGCGACCTGTGAAATCGCGTATACTCTGGACGCAAATGCTTGGCCGCGGTACGAGAAAATGCCCAGACATAAACAAGGAATACTTTACCATATTTGATTGTTTCGACGGAACATTGATTGAATATTTCAAAGACACGACTGATTTTGTTGTTGAGGTAGAAGAAACCGGAAAAACAGTGACAATAGAGCAAATTATTGAAAATATCTGGAATAATATTGAACGCGATTACAACACAAAGCGCCTGATTAAAAGGCTGCACCGTATTGAAAATACCATGAGCGCCAAGGCTCGTGAGGATTTTTCAAGGTATATTCCTGATGGTGATATGGCAAAATTTGCAGATAATTTACGAGAAGCTTTAAAAAATGAGTTTACTGCAACAATGAACATTCTTAGAAATAAGGATTTCCAAGATCTTCTTGTTAATTATGACAGAGCGAAAAATCCATTTTATGTTGCTTATGAGACAATAGATTCTGTAGTTTCAGAATGTGTTTTTAAGTACAATGAAAAAGCACTGAAACCAGTAGATTATCTTACTGCCTTTTCAGAATTTATTCAGAAGAATAAATCAGAAATAGAGGCGTTATCCATTCTTTTTTTAAATCCGAGAAAATGGAATACAAAGGCTTTAAAGGAAATCCGAGAAATTCTCAAAAAGAATTCATTTGACGAAGAACAACTTCGTAAAGCATATGAGTTATCAAGTCATAAATCAATGGTTGATATTATCTCGATGATTAAAAATGCAGATGACATGACCAATCCTTTATTAACCGCCGAAGAGCGCGTTAACCGGGCAATAGATTCATTAATAAAAGAGCATACTTTTACACTAGAGCAGTTAGAATGGCTTAATTACATTAAACAACATCTTGTCGTAAATCTTGCCATAGAAAAAGAAAATTTTAACCTTGTACCTGTTCTCGAACGACACGGAGGACTTGCGAAGGCACAAAAGATTTTTGGGACCGAACTTGATAAAATAATCGAAGAAATAAATAACAGGTTGGCTGCATAATGAAATATAGACATTCGGCAGGTTTTGGAAAAAGAATTGAATTTTATGTTATTGGACGGATGCTAAAAGAAGGGCTTGATTTGTATATACCTCTGGTTGATGATAATGCTATTGATGCTGTTGTTAGAAAAGAAGACGGCACTTTTGTAGAAATCCAAATAAAAGCACGATCAAAAGATGTTAAATTCGGTGATGGTGCGCTTTTTGCTGCTATACCACATGAGTATAGAAAAAACTACTGGTTCATTTTTTATTCTGAACGCCTTGATACAACATTTATTCTTTCATCAAAAGAGTTTCTTAAAGAATCAGTACAAAATAAACGCGGAAAGAATACGGGATTGAGGAGTATTTGGTTTAATGGAAAAAATACAAAAAACAATACCGAGCATGTTAAAGAACAGTTTAAGAAATACATTGTAACCGATTTTTCCCGTATATTAAGCGATAACCCTGATAAATGAAGAAGGAGATTTTATGTCGGATATTGTAAACAAACTCTGGGGAATGTGTAATACCTTGCGACATGATGGTATTGATTATGGCGATTATATAGAACAGCTGACATATCTTTTATTTATAAAAATGGCTAATGAGAAAGGCATTGATTTGCCTCAAAAATGCGATTGGGATACACTGAAAAGCAAATCAGGAACAGAATTGACAGACCATTACCTGTGGGTATTACAAAAACTACGCGATGAAAAAGGTCTTTTAGGCGATATCTTTGCTCAGTCCATGCCCAAATTTAACAATCCGGTAAATCTAAAGAAAATTATTACCATGATCGATGCCGAAGACTGGTCAAGTCTCGGTGTTGATGTAAAAGCACAAGCCTTTGAGGGACTTCTTGAGAAAGCCGCAAGCGAAGGGAAAAAAGGAGCGGGTCAATACTTTACGCCTCGTGTTTTAATCCAGACTATTGTCCGGCTGATGCAGCCTGATCCGCTTGCCAATAAAGAAATGAAAATCTGCGACCCGGCCTGTGGAACAGGTGGATTTTTGGTTGCCGCTTATGAATGGTTAATCGAAAAAACAAAAGGAGCTATTCCGGTTGACGAGGTTAAGCGAATCAAAGAAGAGACGTATTACGGACAGGACCTGGTTGCCCGTCCGCGCCGATTGGCATTGATGAATCTGTTTCTGCATGGCCTTAGACCAACTATTTATCTTGGCGATACCATTTACGAACCGGACAGGAGCGAGCGCTATGATGTTGTACTCACCAATCCACCCTTTGGCACCAAAGGAGCCGGGCAGGTGCCAACAAGGGACGATTTTACTATTGCCACAAGTAACAAGCAACTTAACTTTGTTCAACATATACTGACTATACTTAAACCCGGCGGACGTGCGGCAATAGTATTACCCGACAATTGCCTGTTTGAAGATAAAGCGGCAGAAGTTTTTGAGATCGTTATGGCTGACTGTAATGTGCATACTATTTTACGGCTGCCGCGCGGAACATTCGTTCCATATGCAAACGCTCAAGCAAATGTAATCTTTTTGCAGAAAGGAAGACCCACGGAAAAAGTCTGGATTTACGACAACCGCTCGAACATCCCCAGTTGCACCAAAAAAGACCGTCCGCTCACGGCTGAAATGTTTGCCGACTTTGAAAAATGCTACGGCAAAGACCCCAACGGCAATAGCAAACGAATAGACCAGGGACCAGAAGGCCGATTCAGGGCTTTTACCATCGATGAAATCAAAGAGCGCGGCTACAAACTCGATATCAAGTGGCTGAAAGATGATACCCTGGATGACCCCAACGACCTGCCCGAACCTTCAGACCTGATTTCCGAAGCAATGAGCGAACTGGAAGCTGTGGTGGATGAGTTGAATGAAATTAACGCTTTATTGGAGAGGGAGTGATGGGAAAGAATTTTCCGGAACATTGGGTTTTTGATAGAATTGATAATATTCTTTATCTGGTTCCAACTGGTGTATATGAATATGAAGGCAAAAAAAAATATTATTCAACAGGTGGTATTCAAAAAGATTTTTATTTGGAAGAAGGGGTATTTTCATTTAACGAAAGGCCATCAAGAGCAAATAGAATAGCAAAAAGAAATGATGTCTTTCAAGCAAGAATGAAAAATACTAATAAGCCAATTATTATAAATGTTCCCACTTTTGAAGGTGCTTTGTTTTCTACTGGATTTCTTCAATTGCGACCTTATGGGAATACATATATAGAAAAATTAATTTATTATTACGTTCAATCTAGTTATTTTTTAGAACAAAGAGATGAATTAGCAACCGGCTCTACACAAGAAGCATTAACAGATTCTAATGCAGTTAAATTAATAATCCCCCTCCCGCCCCTGAACGAGCAAAAGCGCATTGTGGAAAAGCTGGATGCCATTTTGCCGAAGGTGAAAAGTGCAAAAGCAAGGCTTGAGAAAATTCCGGTGATACTCAAGAAGTTTCGGCAGAGCGTCCTTGCCGCCGCGTGTTCGGGAAGGCTGACGGAGGATTGGAGGGAGGGGAAGTCAATTAGTAACAATTATTTAGGTGAAAAAATAGAAGAAGGACCTTATGAATTACAGGATGATTGGTTATGGGTTGAATTAAAAAACATTTCAAGTAGCTTTCAATATGGTACATCATCAAAATCAGAAAAAGAAGGAAAAGTACCGGTTCTAAGAATGGGGAATTTACAAAATGGTTTAATCGATTGGTCTGATTTAAAATATACAAATGATGACTCTGAGATTAAAAAATATGCATTAAGTTACGGTGATGTACTTTTCAATAGAACAAACAGCCCTGATTTAGTAGGCAAAACTAGTATTTATAAAGAAAAAAGAACAGCAATTTTTGCAGGTTATTTAATACGTATTAATTATAAACCAGAGTATATCAATTCTGATTACCTGAACTACTGCTTAAATACAGAAAGAGCAAAAGAGTGGTGCAAACAGGTAAAAACAGATGGTGTTAGTCAATCAAATATTAATGCACAGGTATTATCTACTTTTCTGATCCCTCTACCCCCCCTCGAAGAACAGCAGGAAATCGTTCGCCGTGTGGAAAAGCTCTTTGCCCTTGCTGATTCTATTGAAGCAAAATATAAAAAAGCCCTTGAGCGTGTAGAAAAACTTGAACAGTCTATTCTTGCCAAGGCGTTTCGCGGTGAATTGGTAGAGCCAGACCCAAATGATGAACCGGCTGAAGAACTTCTCAAGAGAATACTGGAGGAAAAGGTGAAAATAGAGGGCGGGAAGAAGACAAGAAAACCCAAGGTACGTAAGAAATGAAAATCAAATCGGTAAAAATGAATAACAAGAAAGCCGTCTCCTCTGTCACCTGTGGTGAGATTGTTGAACCCATAGCTCCGGCGGCAAAGAAGGGGGCGAGGTTAAAAAATAAATACAAATACCAAAGAGGCGCTATGCCCATCGCACAACAGCAGCTATATGCCATTAAAACGGCTCATAGCCGAGAAACGTTAAGTGAAAAAAATGGGTCGCGGGAGTGCCTCCGGCACGGATAGTCTCGCTTCGCTCGGATATTATAGAAATGATTTTATATCCTAAACTTTTATGTGACGGACTGTTTCAAACAAAAAGATTAATAAATTGAGTAAAAAACTATTACTATGATGAACACTGAAACGATAAAACAAGAAATCAGAAAACTTGTAGAAAAATATAATAAAGTTGTGGAAGAAAAGAGAGTCAGCAAATACAATGAGGAGATGACTAAAAAGGATTTTATTCTTCCTTTGTTTCGTGCTTTATGTTTGAATACTGAAGATTAAAATTAGGTAACTGCTGAAGAAAAAATTTCCAAAAAAAGGATTGATTATGGTTTTAGAATTAACGGTATTCCATAATTCTTCTTAGAAGCAGAAGCATTAATAGAAAATTTAGATAATCCTAAGTTTATTGAACAGGCGATAAATTACGCTTGGCATAACGGTTGTATTTGGGCGGTTCTTACTGATTTTGAAAGCGTGAAAATCTTTAATACAGAATGGAAAACAACAAATCCTTTACAAAGCCATCTTAAAACAATTCCATGTCACAAATTTTTAGACAGGTTTAATGAATTGTGGCTCTTGTCAAAAGAGAGTTTTGAACAGGGATTAATAGACAAAGAAGCTGAAAAAAGGGGAAAGAAAATAAAAAAGAGTTCTGTTGATAAACAGCTTTTATTGGATTTCAGAAGATTTAGAGAATTACTATCAAATAATCTAATAAAACTAAATCAAAGTAACAATCTAACATAAGAAGAATTAGACGAGGTTGTTCAAAGAATACTGGATAGATTAATTTTTATAAGAAATTGCGAAGACAGAGAGCTTGAACCAAAAAACTCTATTTATATTTATCTGCATTAATTATATATGATATATCTAAAAAATAAAAGTAAAAAGTCAAAAAACATGATCAGCGAAGGGAGATGTTCACCCCAAGGATTAAGCAGTCAGAGTTCTAAAAATATGTTTGTACCAGTTATACCGCTGGGTAGTAAAATACTCCTGATACTGAGCAGCTTTGCGTAAGAAGTCGAAATAATTCGTAAATTACTCTCGGGAATAGAAATCAGCTTCGCTAGCGACAGGAAATTTGTGCGTACTACTAGCTTCACAATAGTATTGCCAATATGTCAGGTATGCTTTTATGTAAACACAATTTCCTGTGCGTTTAGCGTAACCTATCGATGCAGGTATCCTGCCTATTTGTCAGGGTACTTGATACATAGATGGAGCTCATCGAGTTGTTTTTGATCAACTTCACTCGGACATTCATCCATCGGGCTTACAGCAAATGTATTTTTGGGGAAGGCTATTACCTCTTTAATGGAAGTCTGTCCTGCCATGAGCATAACAAGGCGGTCTAAGCCAGGGGCAATTCCGCCATGCGGAGGAGGTCCATACTTAAAGGCTTCGACAAGAAATCCAAAACGCTTCTCTGCTTCTGCTTCAGAGAATCCAACTATTTTGAATACTTTTTTCTGAAGCTCGGGATCGTGTATTCGGATAGAGCCAGATGCAAGCTCAAAGCCATTGAGCACGAGGTCATACAAATCACCTTTTACTGCACCGGGGTCATGTTCCATTGTTGCATGGTATTTTTCCTGTGGCCAGGTAAACATGTGGTGTGCTGCTTCCCATCGCTGTTCTTCCTCATTGTATTCAAACATGGGAAAATCGATGATCCAGGCAAACTCAAAGCGTTTAGGATCACAGAGCCCCAAATCTTTGCCGAGCTTGCTCCGCACTGCACCAAGTGCAGTATTGGCAATGTTTCTATTGCTGTCAGCAACCATGAGGATTAGGTCACCAGGTTTTGCGCCAAGTTTAGTTTTTATTGCATCGGCTTGTTCAGCAAAAAATTTTGCTGCGCCGCCCTCTAGTGCACCGTCCTGTGTTACCTTCATCCAAGCAAGCCCTTTAGCTTTATAGATTTTTGCCGCTGCTTCGAGTTCTTCTATTTGCTTGCGTGAATAATCGGCTTTGCCGGGAACGACCAGTGCTTTGACGCCACCTCCCTGTTTGGTGATACCGCGAGCCTGAGCTTCCTGCTTAATGGCTTCTCCCTGTGCGAGAGCATCCTTAAAAGCCTGGAATGTTGAGTTTGGTACAAACTCTGAAAAATCCTGCATTTCCATACCAAAGCGTAAGTCTGGTTTGTCTGTACCAAAGCGCTCCATGGCTTCATCATAGGGAATTCGGACAAAATGCTCTGGCAGTGTTACGCCCAGTGTTTTTTTAAAGACATAGCCAAAGAGTCCTTCGATGAGTGTGAGTATGTCCTCACGGTTTACAAATGACATTTCAATGTCAATTTGCGTAAACTCAGGCTGGCGGTCTCCACGGGCATCTTCATCACGGTAACAGCGTGCAATCTGAAAATATTTATCAAAACCGGATACCATTAAGATTTGCTTATAGAGCTGTGGGCTCTGCGGAAGAGCATAAAACTTTCCGGGATAGAGCCTGCTTGGCACAAGGTAATCCCGCGCGCCTTCTGGTGTGCTCTTGATAAATGTTGGAGTTTCAATTTCGTAAAAGCCCTGTGCGGTAAGCCATTCGCGTACTGCAAATGCTACTTCGTGCCGGAGTTTGATGCGTTCCTGCATGCCTTGAGTTCTGAGGTCAAGGTATCGGTATTTGAGCCGCAATTCTTCGCGTGCCTGGTTCTCGTCTTCTATCTGGAATGGGAGTACTGCACAGCGTGATAAGATTATAATATCCTCTGCCTTTACCTCGATTTCACCAGTCGGCATACCAGGGTTCTTCATGGTATCGGGTCGAAGCCGTACCGTACCGGTCACAGCAATACAGTATTCATTGTGAAGTTCATCGGCAACAGCTTTTAGCTTGTCTGATGCATCTGCATCAACAACTACCTGGGTTATGCCATAGCGATCCCTCAGATTGATAAATGAAATGCCACCGTGGTCACGTTTGCGGTGCACCCAGCCATTGAGTATAACAGATTTTCCTGCGTCGTGAGCTCGTAGCGCTCCACAGGTTGTTGTACGTTTGTAGTTTTCCATAGGCTTTTACTATAGCTTTAACAGATAAAACAGGCAAGAGGATTGCACGAAATGAAAAGTGCTACTATACTGCTCCTATGAAAACACTATACAATCACAATGCTGGCTCACAGTCCAGTATCGAAGGCCCATCCTGGGATCTTTCTTCTGAATATGCAGGCTTTGATTCACCTGCTTTTTCTGGAGATTTGAGCAAGTTTGAACAAATAATCGCATCACTTGCGTCGCTAGGAACTGCTATCAGCAACTATGTGCCAGAAGCAGCATCGCTTGATCCTCTCAAGCACAAGGAACTGCTCGATCAATGCAAAGAATTTGCAGAACTTTATGAATCAGCGATGGTTCTGCGCATTAATATGGGCACATACGCTAATTGTGTACTCAGCACCGATGGCGGCAATGCAGACGCTAAACGAATCAGGGGTATGTTGGTAGAAAAAACGGCAGTACTCAATAGCAGTGCTGCAGGTATGTTTTTGATAATGAAGCTTTGTCCTGATTCATTCTTTGATGCATTTTGCAATTTGCCGAATATGCATCGGTTTAGATTTACTCTGAGTCAGGATCGAAAGCTGCGAAATCGCACACTTCCGCTCGATGTAGAGAAAACTTTGAATACCATGAGTCCTTCGGGATATACTGCGTGGGGTGACTTATATGATAATTTAACAGGAACACTTACCGTAACTGTAAAAAAGCCAGACGGTACAACGCAGGAAATGGGACTCGCCAGTGCAGCTACACTGCTCAAACAGCCCGATCGAGCACTTCGTGAAGCAGCATGGCGTGGTATCAATGCTGCCATGCAGACACATGAAGAATCTTTCGCAGCAATACTCAATTCACTTGCAGGCTGGCGTCATGCCGAAGCAGAGCTTCGTTCATATAAGGAAAAGGTTCACTTTCTTGATACGAGTCTTTTCCAGAGTCGAATAACCCGGAACACTCTGGATACGCTCATTAGCGTGCTCAAAGAAAACAGAGAACTGGGACGAAAGGCACTCAAACTGCAGGCAAAACTGTATAAAGTTGATCGGTTAGGCCCATGGGACATTCTTGCACCAGCTCCAGAGCTTGGCAAACAGGCAGAACCTATTCCGTATAGCAAAGGGCTCGAAATGGTTCAGCGGGCATACGCATCAATCGGTCCTGCAATGGGCAATTTTGTTGCGATGATGGCTGAGCAAAAGCGGATAGAAGGCAGAGTAAAAGATGGTAAGCGTCCTGGTGCATACTGCACCGAATTTGCAAAGACTAGAAAACCCTATGTCTACATGACCTACAAGGGCGCATTGTCTGAGCTTTCTACACTCTCACATGAGCTGGGACATGCATACCATTCTTATGTAATGCGAGATATCCCGCTCATGGAAGCTGATTATCCCATGCCACTTGCAGAAACTGCCAGCACCTTTGCAGAAACTGTGCTTGGTGATTTACTTGCGCGAGAGGCAGGAGATTCATCAGCATTGCTCGAGCTTGCATGGTCAGATGCACAGGATGCAGCGACATTCCTCTTAAATATTCCAGCACGATTTGAGTTTGAGTATCGATTCTACGAACAGCGGAAGCAGGGCATTTTTACTGCAGAGGATTTTAAGCGAACCATGCGCGAGGCGTGGAAAGAATGGTACGGTGATGCGCTCTCCGATTACGATGAATATTTCTGGGCATCAAAGCTGCATTTTCATATTTCGGGAGTCAGTTTTTATAATTATCCGTATTCGTTTGGTTATCTGTTTAGCCTTGGCGTTTATGCTCGGCGCAATGACCTTGGCAGTAAGTTCCATGACGCCTATGTCGCTTTACTGCGTGATACAGGCCGCATGGAAACTGAAGAGCTTGCACAGAAACACCTGGGTGTTGATATTACTAAACCAGATTTCTGGCGAGCCAGCATAAAAATTGTGGAAGAAAAGGTAAAACGGTTTGAATCAATTGTTAGTGCTTTATAATCGCTGATTTATTATAAATAAAAAGGGCTGCCAAAAAATCTCAGGCAGCCCTTTTTTACTCGCTAATAAAGAATACTAAAGACGCTCCATTACGATTGTGAAGCGTTTTTCTTTTTCTCTTGTTTTTCCTTTCGTTTTTCCATGAGCGTTTTTTGGGGTTTTTTCTTTGGTTCTTTCTTTTCTTTGTCTTTTGCAGCCATACTATCCTCCTTAAAAAGAGTAAGGTCTTACTATTTAGTATACTGTAAAATTGCTAATAGTAAAGTAGTTATGCGTAGCATTGTGCAAAAATATCTTTGTGTTTTTGGACTTTGCCGGTATATTCTATAGTAGAGCAGGAGTGAGTATGAAACTATCAGTACTGGCGCTGGCAGTATCGTTATCTATGGGAACGGTTTCCGTTTGGTGGAATACAGCGGTAGAGGCATATACAAACGCAGCATCGTATTATCCTGCAACTTATACGATACGCATAGAAGAGTATAACCGTGATAACAAGCTTGAATCTACAGAGTGGGGAACGATGATTCAGCGATGGACTGGTTCAAGCATGGAAACGACAGTGCTACGTGCAGAAAAGAATGGGAAAGATGTTACCAAGGAATGGCAGAAACGATTTGATAAACAAAGCAGTGATAGCAACTCTTCAGGAGGTCCTCCAGAAGGATTTGATATTTCGCCATTTGAAAAAAAATATTTTAATAACCTCGTTATTGACACTGGAAATATTGCTGTAATTGAAGGACAGGTAGCTGTACCTTATTCTGTGAAAACTAAGAAAGCGGCAGCACAGGGGGTTGTTTACTTTAATACTGATGGAATTCCGCTCAATGCTGTTCAGACATACAGTACGCTGCCGCCACTTGTAAAATCGCTAACAGCTCAATTTACCTATCTGCAGGTTGAGAGTGCAATAGTAATGAAATCCTTTATAATGGACACGGTTGTTAATGCTGTGGTTGCAGTCAAGCGGTATAAAGTTAGCATGGTCTTTGACCAGTGGAAAAAAAAGTAACAGGTTTAATAAGACTGACCGTTTGTTAACCCAGCATTTTCTTCTTGCTCGCCAAGCACTTATTTTCGTTGGTCTAAACGCTCCAGTGCATACTCAATTGCATGGTACGCTCCATCATACATGCCTGCCTGTGCATTGCGTATGATATTGCCGCAATATAAGGTGATTAAATCGTCTTCTTCAATAAGCAGACGCAGTGCTTGGCGCAGATTTGCTGCAGAAGATGTTTCCAGTGTTCCGTCTCCAATCTCTGAACCATGGATTGCACCCCATGCTTCATGTTTGCCTACTCGTTGAATAAAGAGTTTTGGTACTGGATAGAAAGCAAGTTCGCTTGGTTTTGTAATCATAACATCAACAACACGCATGAGTAAATTGGTAGTATATACTGCAGCAAAAAATGAAGTGTGTAAAAATATATGTACACCATGAGCCCCGTCATTGCGAATTTCTTCAATAAAAGCCTTTGTCGATTCCCACTCTGTATGCATTGTGTAATGTATTCCGCTGCAATCAAGCTCATATTTGAGTTCAGCCCATCGACCTGCATGGTCTCCCATATTGATAAACAACGCTAATTTTTTTGAATCGATAGCGCTTTTACAAAACTTTGCTATATCAGCAAACCGTTTTGCCTGTGCGCCGGCACCACCCATGGTTAGTAGAAATCGACGTGTTTTTTTATCACGGAGCCTTGCAAGTCTCGCTTCACAGTCTGCATTTATATTAGAAACAATTTCATGATCAACATAATGACCTACATAGCGTATGTCGTTCTGTGGAATAGTATGGTAGAGTTCCTCTCCACCACCCATATCTCGCAGTGTACGGTAGCCCATATAGAGAGAGCCAGTTTGCACTGTGTGTCCTGCACCTTCTACTAGATGAAACGCCAGAGCATAGTTGTCAGGAATAATAGCTACGACACTTTTAAGTCCTGCATGTACTGCAGCATGTCCTGTCCATGGATGTGATGAAATAAATGGTATATCCTTGGGTAAATCGCGAAGATTAGGTTCAAAGAGTCTGGCGAGCGCTCTATCACGAGCTGTATAAGCAAGACCTTTAGCAACCTGTGATGTAATAGGTTCCCAGATCCATTTATCAAATAATTTTAATTTTTGTGAAAGCCTGGATCCGATGTTATATAAATTTTCTAGATATTGAATGGTCTTGCTTCCTGCACTATCGGGAAAAGACATGAGGTCAAGCCAGTATGGTGTAAGCCCAGCATGCTTTGCAGCGGAAGCAATTGCCAACGCCATGCGATAATGTCCGAATCCCATTCGAATGGTACCAATCATAATGCTATTGTTTGCTACAATAGGTTTTGTGTTTTCAAGACCTGGCTCATCCTTGACTACTTTATAGATTCCAAACTCATCAAAAGCTTGAGGCATTGGAACCGATGTCAGTTTGGGATAGTTCATAGGATCAAATTTAAATTTCTTAGCATATTTTTTGAAAGCTTTTTCAGCATTTTTTAGTGAGCGTTTTGGAATTGGATTTCCGAAAATAGTACCATTTACTGACATGGTGAGCTCCTTTATCTGTGAAAATACATACAGACAGTCTAGTAACGTCTTCTTACATGCTAATAGGAGCCTTCTGAAAAGTCAAGAAATGAAAGACTATTACCTGTAACTATATCAATCTATAAAAGTGTTTGTAGCGTTAAATTAGATTCTTGATGTGAAATAGCTATTGGTTTTTTTGTAAATTTGCAGGAAAAAAGAAACAACTCAAGCATTTCCTGTTCTAAAACAGTTCCCATAAGTCGTAATTGGTAATCGATTTCGGCACTGAATGCAATTAACTCTTTTACTTCAGCATATGTCCATTCTCTAAGTGCCTTATGGTAGAGTGAAAGCATTTTCCTGCTTGTAATTTTTAAAGTGCGTGCTGCCTGTTCAAAAGGTTTTCCTGATTTAATAAGCTCATGTAATGATGCCAGCCTCTGGAATGACCAACGAAGACCAGAGATTATACTGATGCCGTTTGCTTCTTTTGAGCTCAGTATTGTCTGTAAAATTCCTAGAGAATGTTCAAAAGAATTTTCTACAAGAGAGGCAAACAATGTAAAAACATCTTCCTGCCTGGAATGTGCAATGTACTGTTCTATGGTGTCTTCAGTAATACAGCTCCCTGGCGGATAAAAAAGTGCTAAACGGGAACATTCTGTTTTAAGTGCTTCTGTATTATTGCCTACAAGTTCAAGCAACATTGTAACTGCATTATTTTCAATTTCCAAAGAAGCTTTTTTAAAGTATGCCTGAACCCAGTTTTCTGCTTCATCGAGCGACAATTCCCAGAATGTTTTTTTGGCTTCTTTTGCTAGAGCTTCTTCTATTGCTTTATCGATACTATATGATACAGTTTCTAAGATGAGAAAAGCAGCAGGTGCTGGATTTTTTATAAATTGTGTAATGAGTTGCATGTTTTCTTTTCCGGAAATTTTATCTGCATCGAGATACCTGACAAAACGCCAGTCGGAAAAAAGAGCTCCATGCTGTAATACTTCCAGTACCGTTTCAGGAGCAGTTTCACCTGCATAATAGCTGTAGTATTCACCGTTTTTTCCGAATTCTTTTTCAATGCTTTTTTTGAGATTGTTAATAAAATCACCTTTGCTGCCTTCTTCAGGTCCGCAGAGCAGATAGCAGTGTTCCATACTCTAGTATTGCCTCACAAGGCCTTTTAGCCTTCCAAGAATGCGCACATCATTGGTAAAAATTGGTTTATACGCTGGGTTTTCAGGAGCAAGCCGAATACGGCCTTTTTCTCGATAGAAACGCTTTAGTGTTACTGAATCTTCCAGCAATGCTACAACGATATCTCCATCCGATGCAGTGGAACGCTGTTCAATGATTGCAATATCTCCATCCATGATTCCTGCATCACGCATGCTATCACCGCGCACTTTTACTGCAAAACAAGGATTTTTACCCGTCAATGAAATGGGTACTGCGATGTATCCCTCATAGTTTTCATCAGCGAAAATTGGTTTACCTGCTGCGACATTGCCAACTATGGGGATTTCTCTGCTTAAAGGCTCATTATCTCTGGTTTGTACAAGTTCAATTGCACGAGAACGACCATCCTCAGCTTTGATAACGCCTTTTGATTTAAGTGCCCGAATATGATCGTGAGCAGCTTTAGGTGAAATTGAAAAATGGTTGCTGATTTCCCGGATTGTAGGGGGAAAATGATTTTTTTTAATAAATGTATCAAGAAATGCAAGAATCTCTCTTTGCCGGATTGTTAAATTTTTCATTCTCCTGCCTCGATTCTGAATTTCTTTATTTTAGCATGCAAGTTACTAGGGTAAATGCCTATTGTCTCAGCTGTTTTAGTTATATTATAACCTGTTTTTCGTAAATTGTACAAAAGATATAATCTTTCAAATTTCTCTTTTGCATCGTTTATTGATAGTTCGAATAAGTCATCAATGTTTGTTGTTTGATTCTGTATGGTTGCTGCATGATCGTTAAAAAATAGCAAAGGTTCAATACTGCTTTTATCAAGTTCGTTTTTGGAAGATAGAACTGCAATACGTTCCATTGCATTTCTGAGTTCTCTGATATTACCAGGCCATGAGTAATTTTTAAGGTACTGGATTGCATCTGGAGTTAATACCTTTTTACCGTTACAAAATTTTGATAAAAAGTGTATAGCTAGTTCTGCAATATCATCTTCCCGTTCTCTGAGGGGAGGAAGATGAATAGGAATAACATTGAGCCTGTAAAAAAGGTCCTCGCGGAAATTTCCTTGAACTATCTCTTCTTGCAAATTTTTATTAGTCGCAGCAATGATTCGTACATCAGTTTCAATCGATTGTTCCCCGCCAACACGCTCAAAACGCATATCCTGAATTACTCTGAGTACTTTTGCTTGAGCCTGGAGTGACATGTCACCTATTTCATCGAGAAAAATAGTGCCATTATTAGCTATTTCGAATTTACCTTTACGGCGTGCAATTGCATCGGTAAAGGCTCCTTTCTCGTGTCCAAACAGTTCACTTTCGATAAGATTTTCTGGAATTGCTGCACAGTTGACAGCAATAAATGGTCCATTTTTTCTGTCTGATTGCATATGAATATGTCGAGCAACGAGTTCCTTACCGGTTCCATTTTCTCCTGTAATAAGAACACGAGCGTTTGATTCTGCAGCCTGTTTTATGAGCTTCTTAATTTCACACATAGCTCGTGATGAACCTAATAGTTGATCTTGCTCAAGAAGTTCATGCTTGAGCCGCGCATTCTCGTGTCTTAGCTCTTTTACCTGGAATGCATTTCTCACTGCAGTTAATATTTTTTCAATTGATAGTGGTTTTTCTATAAAATCAAAAGCCCCTAATTTTATTGCAGTAATGGCCATATCAATTGTTGCATGCCCTGATATTACAATGGTTTCAAGTACTGGCCAGTTTGCTCGTATTTCTTTAAGCATTTCTATGCCACCCATTCTGGGTAGCCAGACATCAAGAATTACAAGATCAATAGTTTCTTTCTTTAGAATCTCAAGTCCGATAATGGCATCTTCAGCGAGAAAAACAGTATACTTTTCATCTTCCAGAATATCTTTTACTGTATTGCGAATACCTGGTTCATCATCAATAACTAATATTGATTTCATGTATTTTCCTGATCAAGTAGACTTGTTCTCATGGGCAGATCAATGATGAAAGCTGTTCCTGAACCGAGCTTTGATTCAACATGTATTGTCCCACCATGACTTGTAACTGCATGTTCGACAATAACAAGTCCCAAACCAGTCCCTTGTTCTTTAGTAGTAAAATAAGGTGCAAAAATTTTGGGCAGTATCTCGTCAGGAATACCTGGACCATCATCATGGACCCGTATTCTACAATACAGGGAATCTGGCATTTTGACAAGGTCAGCACTAATCGTGAGCGTACAGGCTCCCTGGCTTGCTTCAGCTGCATTGAGAATGAGATTACGAAAGATTTGATTGAGGTAGCTTCGATCAGCAAGTATTGTCAGATTTTGTGGTATGGTATCAAAAAGAAATTTCATACGAGGAAATGATGCAGAGAAAAGCATAACAGCTTCTGATACAATTTCTTTGAGTGGTATCCAATCAAACTGAGGTTCTGGCAGTTTTGAAAAATCACGAAAATCTGTTAATAGGTTATCCATTGTAAGGACTTCCTGAATAATTGCCATCATTGATTTTTCTAAAATTTCACCTATGTGTTCTGGATCCTGAGAAAATCGCTTGAGTACACGTTCTGCAGAGAGTTTTATTGGTGTAAGTGGGTTTTTTAATTCATGAGCTAGTTTACGTGCGATATCCTGCCAGACATTCATTTTTTCAGAATGAATCGCAGCACCCATGTTTCGCTCGAGTGAATCCATCATTCTGTTAAAATCTTCCATAAGAGCGCCGGTTTCATTGTTAGGAACCACAAGAAACCTTCTATTCAAATTGCCTCTTATAATGTCTGAAATCACTATATGGAGATCATGCAATGGTTTATAAATAATTTGACCAGCATATATTGAAAATAATACTGCTATACCAGTAAGCTGCACTATAAAACATATTGAAAAAAATATGACAAATGTTTTAATGGAACCAAAAAGAACTATTTCCTGTTTTAATGCCTTTTTTGAACTGTTAACAGCAAGCGCTGCTTGTTCATAAATAGGATTATAAATTCTTGTTATAATTATATTGATCCATTGCTGCTTACCTTCTACAGTTTGCTTAAAGGCATGATATAAAAAGTAATGCCCCCAGGATTCTCTGGCACGTGCAAATTTGCCTAAAAACCCATGTTGTGAGAGTACTGTTTTTTCTAGCCGAATATCTTCACGCCCAGCAAAATCAATTGATAGTGCATTATCTGTAATAAAATCAATACCTGCAATGGAAGGGTCATGAGCAGTGAGGTATGTTAAAAGCATTGCAGCTGATTGGTATTCTGGTTTACTAACTGCAGGTAATGCATAGTAGATTGCAGTTTTTTGCAGTATTGTACTCTCTTCATCGATTGCAGATGAAAGAGCTTGCAGGCTGAGATTAAAAGTAGTCTGGAAAGTATCCTGCAGAGGTCTTTCGAGACTTTTAAGGAGAGCTAATTCAAGAAATCCGCCTGCTGGAATACAAAGCAGTACTGCAAGTATAAAAATAATTAGAGTTATTTTTACTTGAACTTTTGATCCCCACTGTTTGTTTTTATAACTGTGAATCAATTTATTTATTTCTATTATTGCAGAAACTAAAAAGAAAAGTGGAATTAACGAGAGAAATAGTATAATTATTACTTGCACTGTGTTAGAAATTCCAGATGGACTTGTAATAAGCACATTGAGAACGAGCAGGCTGCTGGCAATACTGGTTATATAAATGAGGGCATTTACAAACAAATTAACAGTGCTTTTTATTTCCTGCCCTGTGTGTTTTTTCATTCTTCTTCGAATTTATTCTCAAAAAGCTGAGCAATTGCCTGGACAGCTTCTGATTCATCATCGCCCTCAGCAATTATTTTTATTGAGCTATTAAAGCCTGCACCCAGGGTGATAATACCCATAATGCTCTTAGCATTAATTTTGGCTGAGTCTTTTTCAAGGAAAATGCGGGATTTATACTTATTAGCAGTTTGTACAATCATTGCAGCAGGGCGAGCGTGAATTCCTGCACGGTTTGTTATGGTTATAGTTTGTTCTATCATTTCCACTCCTTGAAAAACTGCACCAAATGGGGAGCGGTACAAGTATAACAAATTAGAAGCCAGTTATGCAATTATTGAATGTATGGTTTTTAACCAAGCTCTCAATTATTCCTGATCGTTAAAATACACAGCCCGAGCACTTTCGCTTTCAAGCCACCTCAGGATATTCTTATTAAACTCCTGTGCTGAATTGTAGCCCATTTTTTTTAGCCGTTCATTCATTGCTGCGGTTTCAATAATAATAGGGATATTTCTGCCCGGTTTTACTGGTATGTCCAATTTTGGAATTTTTATGCCGAGTATTTCTATTGATTCTTCATCAACACCTAGCCTGTCATATACCTTCTCTGCATTCCATTCTTCGAGATTACAGATAAGTTGAACCTGTTTTTTATCGCGTATGGCTCGTACACCAAATAAATGGGTTATATTGATAATACCAAGCCCGCGAATTTCCATATGGTGGCCGATTACCTTATTTGCACCAGATCCCATGAGGTAATTCCCGCTTACCGATCGTATTTCCACTACATCGTCTGCGACGAGTCGGTGACCTCTTTCAATCAATTCGAGTGCAGTCTCACTTTTTCCTACACCAGAATCTCCGGTAATGAGAATGCCTATTCCGTACACTTCCATTAGCACACCATGAATAGTTGTTTTTGGAGCAAAGACAGTAGCGAGCACGCGTGAAACCCTGCTGACAAAATCTGGTGAGCTAAGCTCGGTTATCAGTATGGGGCAATGAACCTGTTCTGCCATTTTTATAAAGGTTTGATCGGGAACATGGTTATATGTAAAAATAAAACAAGGTATTTCAAATTCAAATAATTTTTGGAGCTCGTTAAGACGGTTTTCTTTTGTTAGCATGGTGAGGTAAGCAAATTCGCCATTTCCAATTATTTGTATACGATTCCAGGCAAAATCTTCATAAAAACCAGCTAATGCTAACCCTGGGCGATTCAAGTCAGGAGTTTCAATAGTTTTTGATAAACCTTTACGTCCGCCAACACATCGCAATTTTAGGTCATCGGCTTGCGAAAATTCCATTGATAAGAGATTGAGAACGGTAAACGATGAAGTTCCCATATAGTAATTGTATACTATTACTGCCTGTATTGTACAGTGTTGTTTATAGTAATGCTACCTAATTTCGTTGACTTCAAGTAGCACCTTGGGGAAATCATCCCCCTTCGTTGTTCACTATATTGTCTGTATGGCTCTTTACATTTTTTTCAGAATCCTATATAGTTCCTACACTATTGTTAGATTTTCTATCTGCTCGGGAGCAGTAATTACGGTATAAGCACTATATGGAGTTGAGCTATGTCAAGAGTATGTGATATTTGCGGTAAGGGACCCTCTTTTGGGAATAATGTCAGCCATGCTAAAAACAGACTTCGCCGTACCTGGCGCCCTAATCTTATTTCTATGCGTACCATGATAGATGGCACCATTTACAATGTCAAAGTGTGTTCTAAGTGTTTCAAGGCAAATAAGATTGTAAAGTATGTATAAGTGCTGACAGAGCTTGTAGACAGTAACCGTTAGTAAAAAACCGCCTGCAAAAGGCGGTTTTTTTTAAGACTATCAGCAACTATATTGTCATGAAGATTGTAAAAAAGTTGTTTCTAGTTATAACGTTGCTCGATGCACGAGTTTTATAACACTAACCAAATTATTGCGCATCGTTTGTCATAGCTTGTTTTTCAATAGTGCGGTTTCGAAACCATACTATACTATCAGTTAAAACCATACTGGCATTCAATATGTAAAAATATATGACTGCATCAAAGTGATAAAGCAGCTTGTTGATAATGCCTGCAATATAACCTAAAAAGACGATTATTAAAAAAAGGATACTCTTACCAGCTGTTTTTTTTGTGTGCCATGATTTATAGATTGAGAATGGCCATGCAGCTCCGAAGCAGAGCAGCATAATAATTTCGTATGGGCTCATAGTTTTTAGTGGTGTAGCACAGCAACAATACGTTCAAGCACTTTTTTCCTATCCAGTGGCTTGATAATATAGCTCTTTGCACCAAGTAACAGCGATTTTTTTACTACATCTTCTTTACCAAGTGCACTAATCATAATAACAGTGGCATTTTTATCAAATTCAAGCAATTTTTCCAGTGCGGTAACACCATCCATTTGAGGCATAGTGATATCCATGGTTACAAGATCAACATTAGGATAGAGTTCCTTGTATTTTTCAATACCCTGTATGCCATCAGCAGCTGTACCAACTACATCAAAGCCTTCTGATGTAAGAATTTGTCCTAATTGTTTGGCAATAAACATCGAATCATCGATGATGAGAACTCTGTATGGGCTTCCATCAGGCTTAACACCTTCCGGCTTTTTTTCATTCATTGCGGGCATATCTGATTTTGCTATCATGGTTGTGCCTCTCCCTTGTAATTTCTTTAATTATAACAAAAGAATATAAAAAAGTACAATAGCAAAATAAAAAAGCCGTCCATAGATGAGGACGGCTTGTTAGAAAAGTGATTGTGTAGTTTAGCGTTTTACAATAGTTAATGTTCCTGTGATAGCGAGAATTTTACCATCGAATGTAAACTGTAACAGACCGGTATATCCAAAAATAGCATCAGGTGAGGGTGTACTGATTGTTATTTTACCAGTTTTAGATGTCGTTGATCCGATTTGTTTTCCATCAGCTATCGATGCATCCCAAATTTTATTCCAGTTAGCATCTGCTACTTTACCGGTGGAGGAAAAATCAGTGTGGATTGTGTTATCGGTATGACCGATAACGCGCTGTTTAATAGAAATTTTGGACATGTCGAGTGTGCCATCTTTTGCGGTTACAATTTCATAAGCAGTGCCTCGATGAATGTAGCGGATTTGAATGCTTCCATCGGGTAGTTTTGTAACAGAAAGTCCATCAATTGCAGCCTGATTGGTTGGTGCAACAGCAAAGAGGAAAAGCCCTCTAAGTCCAGCAGGAATGACAGTGTTCCCGAAAATATCGTACTGATAGTGGTTAAATATTTCTGTGGAATGGTATTTTGATGCGTGACTTGTTGCATCAGGATTGCCGAGACTGTCTTTACCATCTGTTCCGGAATATCTGCTTTGGCCAGAATCCATGTACCGTGTTGGGCCTGTGAAGTAGAAATAGTTTCCTGCATCAGGACCTGTCACGTTAAATCGATAGTCGATTTTAAGTTCTGGCTTTGATTGAGCAACTGCTGGCAGTACGCATACTACCGCTACGAGAGCTACAAGCAACATGGCTTTTGATTTCATAAAAACCTCCTTAGGTTTCTTAGTGATTTATTGAAACATATAAATATATATATAGATGCATAAATATTATTTGTCAAGCAAGTATTCTGTTGAAATCAGTATTATCTGGTGATAAAATTTTTCTGTGTTATTTTTATAAAATCAGAATGAGAGGAGACATGCTTATGAAATGGTTTATAGTGGGTGTTTCCCTTATAGTTACATTTGTGTGTTTTGCTGAGCCTCTACCCGATCTCTATGCAGGTCCAGCAGACACCACATCGATCAGTTTGGATGTTGGTATAGAGCTTTCTGAACTAATGCAAAATTCTTTTAGCAATATTGGTTTCAATAATTTTACTGTACTACTTGGTCAACAGTTGTGGGTTGAACAGTGGAACATGTTTGGATGGAGATTGATAGCAATGAATGTGCAACTCTCATCAGAGCATCTTGCTGATCCTAATGCTGTTACTGGCCTTGATGGGAATCGAATTGACTTGTCAGGTTCTTTTTTTGCTTTACGGTTTTATTTTGACTGGTATACAGTATTACTCAAAGCATGGTTTATTAAAGTAATCCCAATTATATCCGCAGGCGTTGGGTTTCAGCATACTATTATTAAAAATCCACGTTATCCGCAAGCTGATTATGATATTATGGCTGTACCTGTAGCACTTGCAGCACGTCTTCATTTTACAATATTGAATTATATTTGGATTGAAATGCCATTTATGGAATTTTCGTTTAATGCCTGGCATACGACACCGACCAAAGAGCTTGGAGATTTAACTATTACAAGACCGGATTGGTTTAATATGTATGGATGGTTATCACTAGGTATTTCAATACCGTTGCATAAACCATCAAATTAATAAAAATTATTTATTGCTGTTCTATAATTATTACAATTTTGCATAGCTGGTGTAATAATCATGTTTTATTTTTATTTTTTCACTTTTCATTTGACAGTATTGTTCCGACAAAATAGAATTAAAGAAGATGTGCAATAATGCATATTAATGCAAGGAGGGCCTTTTATGCCGTCAGATTCTAAAAAGACAGCGAGTACAACTTCAAAAACTGCAGCTAAAACAACTGTTGCAAAAAAACCTGTAGCTAAAAAAGTTGCAGAAAAAAAACCTGCTGAGAAAGCTACAACAGCAGCCAAGAAACCAGCAGCTAAAACAACTGCTGAAAAAAAACCTGTAGCTAAAAAAGCTGCAGAAAAGAAACCCGCTGAGAAAGCTACAACAGCAGCCAAGAAACCAGTAGCTAAGACAACTGCTGCAAAAAAAACTACAACAAAAACAACTGCAGAAAAGAAACCTGCTGCGAAAACTACATCTACAGCCAAAAAGCCAGCAGCTAAAACAACTGCTGAAAAAAAACCTGCTACAAAGACAGGAACAAAGGCACCAGCAGCTAAGAAGCCAGTAACAAAAGCTACAACTGCAAAAAAAACAGCAGCGAAAAAAACTTCTGCAAAACCAGCAGTAAAATCAAATGAACAGCCATCTGGTAATTCTTCAAAGTCGGTAAATGAAAATAAAATCTTGAATAATTCTGATATACATAACACATACTAGGAACATGTTTGTTATATACCATAGAAATTTGGTCTTTACGTTGCTTTCGTTTGGTACGTATGATAGTGAAGGTGTTATGCCATGATAATGGCAGTAGCTGTATGACAGCAGTATCCTACTTGAGTCTTTTTCGCTGTTTCTAACTTCTTGCTTAAAAAGAAAATACAAACATATCAAAATTTTGTTTACCCCAAAAAACACGTGAAAAATGCGCATTTACACCGTAACCAGCAGGTACTTTGCAATTTTCACCCCATGGAA
>JAKPPT010000083.1 GCA_029547205.1 Spirochaetota bacterium | reverse complement strand
TTACCTACGAGTACTGTTCAAAAGTATATTCCAAAAAATCATATCCGAATAGTCACCGCAGCATCATTGTTTGATGGGCATGATGCAGCCATTAACATTATGCGCCGTATCATGATAAGTACGGGTGCTGAGGTTATTCATCTAGGGCATAACAGATCAGTAGATGAAATAGTAAAAAGTGCAATTGAGGAGGATGTACAGGCTATAGCAGTTACCTCATATCAGGGCGGTCATGTAGAATTTCTTAAATACATGTATGATCTATTGAAAAATCGTAATGCCGATTCCATAAAAATTTTTGGTGGAGGTGGTGGAACGATATTACCCGATGAAATAAAGGATCTTGAAGCATATGGTATTGCTAAGATATATTCGCCCGACGACGGAAGAGCAATGGGTTTGCAGGGCATGATTAATGATCTTGTATCAAAATGTGATTATCCTAAGGGAAATATTGATTACATCCCAATTGACGATATAAAAAACAGGGACATCAGGGAAATAGCCCGTGCTATATCGGCGTGTGAAAATTTCAGGGAAAACATAAAGAATGATTTAGTGACTATAAACAAATTGGTAAAAGAAAATGACACGCCTGTATTGGGTATCACCGGAACGGGTGGTTCGGGTAAGTCTTCGCTGGTTGATGAGATGGTACTGCGGTTTTTGCAGTCAAATCCGCAAAAAACAATTGCTATAGTATCAGTTGATCCTACACGGCAAAAAACAGGTGGAGCCTTATTGGGAGATCGCATACGGATGAATGCCATTAACCATTCCAATATCTATATGAGGTCGCTGGCTACTCGAGGCTCAAAATCTTCTGTGTCTCACTATATTCAGGATGCGATAGATATTTTAAAGTTAGCCGGTTTTGATGTCATTATGCTTGAAACCTCTGGAATAGGTCAGGCGCAGACAGATGTTCTGGATTATTGTAATTGTTCAATTTATGTCATGACTCCTGAATATGGAGCTGCTACACAATTGGAAAAAATTGATATGCTGGACTATGCCGACATAGTAGT
>JAKPPT010000026.1 GCA_029547205.1 Spirochaetota bacterium | reverse complement strand
CTGAACTTCCGCCCCGCGCTTCTCTGCTATCGGCAAGGGAGCCGCTTCTGGATTTTGTGAATTGGCTTTTCTTGGGTTCTCAGTTTCGTGGCTGCTACTAGTGTGGTGGGCATCTTGCAATTCATCAACGCTGTGGCTGCTACTAGTGTGGCGGGTATCTTGCAGTTCATCAACGCTGTGGCTGCTTTCATCAGCGGAACGCGAGTCACCATAGCTGTCAGTAGCAATACCGCCTGCGTCTGTGGAACGCCCAAAACCCGGGTTAGCATCGTCACGAGCAGGGCTGCTTTCATCAGCGGAGCGCCAGCTACCATAGCTGTCAGTAGCAATACCGCCTGCACCTGTGGAACGCCCAAAACCGGGGTTACCATCGTCACGAGCAGAGCTGCTATCATCGTCATCGCGGCGCTTGCGTTTTGGTTTGGGCTGCTCGATGTAGAGCACGATGAGGTCTGCCGAAAGTGGTATCTTTTGTTTACTTTTTGTACTTTCTTTAACTTGTTCCATTTTATTTTGTTCTACCACAGGTTTGGTGGGTTGTAAAGGGCTGGTTTCGTCGGGAACCACTGTGTCTGCTGATGCTCGCTCCATGAGTCTCATTGTCTCGCGGTAATCGCTTACGACTTCGCTCATGCTCCGCTCAGGTACGTGTACGCTCTGATAGGTGCGGGCAAGTACCCGGGCGTCATCGGCCAGGAGGCCTCGTTCAACGGTTGGAGACGCAAGCTCAGTATTTGCTGTTTTTATCCAGCTCGATTTCTCTGCTGTGAATCGGGCATAGAGTGCAAGCGCCGCACTGTCCGGAGCAAGGTCAGCGTGGTAGTAGCCTGCACGGAAGGATGCATCTTCGTTGTCACTCACCGGATGCTCAAGCGTCCTGCGGGCAGTATCACTGAGCAGTGCATCGGTCTCTACTAAATACGAAAGCCCCTGTTCAATAATTTTTTTCATGCCTGGATCGGCTCCAGCACAGGCTACTACGAGCGCTTCGCTCTCTTTGCTGCTTGCTGCGCGTGTTTCTGAAAGCCATGCCGAGCGTGCTTCCTGACTTTCAAGTCCAGTTACCATAGTGAGTACTGCTTCGTCTTTCATACCTGCACTCCGCTCTGCTCGCTCGATTACTAAAGCGGTTTCGAGCGTGGTGTCACGCTTCGTGGTGAGCAGCATGGCCGATCGAGCACTATCGGTATAGCGGGCAAGCTCGGGATGTCGTGCTACAACCTGTTCGCGGTTCGACTGAGAGCCACTCGTGCTTGTTGTATCGTTACTCCTCATGCTTTGGTGCTCAGCCTGATCCTGTTGCGCATCTGTACCAGAGAAATCTTCGGTGAGACGCACAGCATATGCTCGTTCAAACTCTTCCTCCACTCCAGCGAGGAACAGTTCCCGACCAACAAGATCGATAGCTGCGCTTTCCCAGAGAGCGCGAATTGTTGCAAGCCCCTCTTTGCTCCGTTTGAGCCAATCATCGGCACTCGTGCTATCCGCATCGATGCGTTCGATCACGGTCATAACTGCCTGCTGCTGCCTGTAACTGAGTGGCATCCGCTGGGCAAACACATTCCCAAATACACAATTCCATGCCACTATGAGGGCAAGTACCTGTTTAAGTTGTCTCTTAATAGATTTCATTGTTTTTCTCCTTAACTGTATATATACGATTACATTCCTGATTCTGCATGCGCATCTAACAATTGAGACATTGAACTAAGCTAATTACCAATTTTGATTGGAAGACAAAATAGTATCTGGCAGATATTTTAATTTATTTAACTTTGATATTTAGTTAGATATTTAGTTATATTTTACTATCAAACACCAGCTGGATAGTGTCACGAAAATTGTGAAAATGCTCATTTCGTCTATTATTTATTTGATTTTTGCATAAATTATCAAATATATTGCGATGATTATTAATATGGCTACTAAATATTGTAGTGATAACTTTATTCACAAGCTTCGCGACACTAAGCACCAGTTGAGATAAAACACATACAAGGATAAAAAAATACAACACGGAGATTACTGTTCTCTCCGTGTTGTATTTACTAAACAGGTGAATTCAGAACAAAAAGCTTCAAATTACAGTTTATTGCTTTATGCTTACCACCATCCGAATGCTGTACCGCAGCGTGTAAGATACCATACTAATATAATACCAACGACAACGCTGTAGGCAAAATACCATACTGCCAGAGCCTCACCATCACGATGTGATAAAAAACCCGTGAACAAACTGCCTGCTAAACAGACGATAAAACCTAAAAGCGCTAATACGCCATAGGTAACATTGGCTCCAGCAAGCCCATCAATACTAAAAACAAAGGAAAACGCCAGTAAAAATACAAAAAGCGCAAAATTTACAAGACCATTCTTGGCATCCATTGAATAACTCCTTTAATGTTTCATATGAAGTTACAGATAGTATAACGTGAGTCATTCAATTTGTCTATAAAAATTACTTGAGACATTGCTTTGCCTGTTCAACCGCAGTGGTAAAATCACTACACACATGCTCTTTCCCAATCATTTCAGCAATTCCCATCGATTCTAACACTTTCTGTGGCTGCTCATTTACTTCTGACAGTATCAGCTGGGTTTTATGGTGTTTGCAGTGCTTGATAAACGATACAAGAGCATTCACCGCAGTGGCATCGATAGCAGGAACATGTCTCATACGCAAAATAAAAACCCTAGGCGGTTTTTCAAGTTGTTCGAGTGTATCCTGGAGAATATCTGCATTACCAAAGAAAAATGGACCATTTATTTCATACACCTCAATACCTTTAGCCAGTTCATGTGATTCTTGCTTCGGTTCTTCTGTAGTTTTATCTAAAATAGTTTCAAACGTTGAAATCTTGACCGTTTCAGACATTCTTTTTACAAACAAAAATACAGCAAGGATCAATCCGATTTCAACTGCCACCGTAAGATCAACCGCCACTGTCAGCGCAAAGGTTGTGAGCATAACAAGAGCATCACTTTTAGGAGCAGTTTTCATATTGAGGAAGCGGCGTAGTTCGGCCATGTCCCATGCTACCACAAGCAAAATTCCTGAAAGTGTTGCAAGCGGTATGGCAGATGCAAGATTTGATGCAAACAGCGTAAAAATTAAAAGTACCAGTGCATGAATAATTGCTGAGATTGGACTTACTGCACCATTTTTAATATTTGTAGCTGTTCGTGCAATTGCTCCCGTAGCGGGTATACATCCTGCTAATCCGCACAGCATATTGCCAACACCCTGAGCCATGAGTTCGGTATTGGAATCATGTTTATCACCTGTCATACCATCAGCAACGACAGCAGAAAGCAACGATTCTATCGAACCTAAAAATGCTATTGTTACAGCAGCGGGAAGAAGCGTTCTAATCAGATTCCATGATATTGCAGGAACCTTAAGAGTCAGTAAAGCAGATGAAAGTGCTCCAAATCTGGTACTGATAGTTTCAACAGGCAGTTTCAAAACATATACGGTTAGCGTTGTAAGTATTACTGCTATAATAGCTGCAGGAAGTCGCGGAAACAGTTTTCTGATGAGTAAAATTATGACAATAGTTACAATTCCTATTCCTGCAGCATAATAATTGATTGTTCCAATATAGTGAACAATTTGTTCCATTCGTTCAAAAAATTCTGCTTTATAATCTGGTATTGTTAAGCCTAAAAAATCTTTTATCTGGCCGCCTGCAATCACAAATCCTATTCCAGTAGTAAAGCCCACAGTAACCGGGTAAGGAATAAATTTGATGAGACTTCCCAGTTTAAGTGCACCTAAAATAACGAGGAGCACTCCAGCAAGAAATGTTGCTGTGATGAGTCCATCCATGCCGTATTGTGCGATTACTCCAGCTATTATAACCACAAAGGCACCTGTTGGACCTGATACCTGATACCTGCTGCCTCCAAGCAGGGCTATAGAAAATCCAGCTATAATTGCAGTCCATAATCCTTGCATGGGTGATGCATTTGCACCTATTGCAAATGCAATAGCAAGCGGGAGCGCTACTATACCAACCGTTATACCAGAAACAAGATCTTTTACAAACATCGATTTAGTATAATTTTGCTTTAATATCTCAAATAATTTGGGCTTAAACATAGTAATTCTTTTTTGTGTAATTTCTTGTACTTTCATGCAAAAACTGTAATCACAACTATCACAATATGTCAACATTTCACTTATTTTACAAAATAACACCACCTGAAACACTTAAAGCCATTCCACACAGGCTACTGTACTAATACATACATTTAGAACTATTATTGCACATAAACAATTCGTACAGCGAGGAAAACTAACATGCAGAGCAAATTTTTTGATCAATCAATTGAAGCGTGGCAGGAACAGCGAAGTGCCTTTAATGATTTAGTCCTTAAAGACGCTCCGCTCGCATTAAAACGATTTTTCAGCCTCGATCACCAAACATATGAAGCAGGTGCACTCGACGCTAAAACTAAAGAGCTTTTAGGTCTTGCCTGTAGCCTTGTACTGCGGTGTGATGATTGTGTACTCTATCATGTAATTCAGTGCAAAGAGGCAGGTACAACAAAAGCAGAGTTTCTCGAAGCTGCTAATATAGCACTGCTCGTGGGGGGCTCCATCGTTATACCTCATTTACGAAGAGCAGTTGCTCGGTGGGAAGAGCTAGAAACACACCAGTAAAAACAAAGTGAGGGATTGCATTGCTCCCTCACGTATTGCTTATGTAAAGTATTTTATAAACTACTTAAAACAACAGTTAGAACCAGAATCTGAAACCAAAACCAGCTTGTAAAATGAAATTAGGTATCTGAACACCTTGAGATCCAAAAAATGTAATTCCGGGAGCTAGTTCAAGAAAGAGCTCGAGTAAAGAAGTTCCCAGTGGCCAAATCTGTAAGCCTATCGGTACTCTGCCACCGAATACAAACGGTTCAGGTAATCTTACAAAAAGACCGGGTCCTGCATAAATATCAAGTATACCTACAAGATGCTGATGCCAGAGCCACCAGTCCATTAAAAGAGCCATATTAAAGGTATTTTCACCCACCTGAGCCCCAATACCAAACATTACCGGGAAATTAGGAAACCGCACGCTTAACAGTGCAGAGTTAGGAAGTCCACCCATCGCACTTAAGCCAAACTCACCGCCGACTGCCCACTTTGCATCCTTTGCAAAAGAAAGCCCTGTTGCAAGTAATACAAGCAAAATTGCAATAAATAATTTTTTCTTCATGATTCCTCCTTATGTAATTACTTTCAAAAACATACCGTATAAATATACAATGAAAATAAGAAAAAGAAAACCTAATTATTTTTAAAAAATTTTTATCATATTGACACAAATCAAATAGTTTGATATGGTGCTTTGCGTCAGGTCCCCTTCGTCTAGCGGTCAGGACACCGGGTTTTCATCCCGGCAACAGGGGTTCGATTCCCCTAGGGGATGTAAAGGCTGTTCATTCATGAACAGCCTTTTTTACATTTCGAGCTTTTTAATTACATCCTGCTTGAGTGTCAATGCAACCTGATTGGTTGGATCTAAAAGCAATGCAGCCTCGCAATCTGCAAGAGCAGTTGCAAGATCATCTTTATGGTAATATGCCTGAGCCCGCCTTAATAGTGAATAGAAATGAGCAGGGTGTTCGCGCAATGCATCGGAAAATGCTTTTATCGCGTTATCGTAATCTTTAAGTACACTATATACAATACC
This sequence comes from Spirochaetota bacterium, assembly GCA_029547205.1. Lineage (GTDB taxonomy): Bacteria > Spirochaetota > Spirochaetia > Treponematales > UBA12059 > JAKPPT01. The sequence goes on along the minus strand of JAKPPT010000026.1, from coordinate 30,470 downwards.
AATATAGTAAGAAGCTTTATAACAGGTAGGATCAATCGCTAGAGTATTCTTAAAATCCTCAATTGCTTTTTTATAGTTAGCCTTGCTAAAATATGCCATACCGCGGTGTTTATAAATTAGTGCATGAATATCTTTTCTCGATGTTGCTTCAATAATATGCGTATACATACGAATTGCAGCATCATATTTTTTTGCATTATGTGCATTTAGCGCATGGAGGAGCATTTCATCTAATGATTCACTATAAACGAATTCTTCTCCATCAACAGTTTCTGGTTCTGTTTTAATGTACTTACCAGTAAACTCTTTATCAATTATGGATTCTATGCTTGATATAAAACTATCACGTCTTTTCGAAAGCTCAATAGCAAGTGCATGCTGATAATCACGAAGCTCCTGAAACAGCATGTCAGAAAGCGAAAGCATTGCATTGAGAGAAGCAAGTTTTCGCTTGAGTGGCTCATCGGTTGGTGAAAACTCAGATTTATAAATCAATTCATGCTCAACTTCTGCCCATGCATCCTGTAAAATAGTCCTGAGTTGAATCTCACAAACAGGCACATCTAAGCCTTCTGCAAACGGTAAAAACTGTTCAGGTAGCTTAATGAGCACATGTATTGACTCATAACCAAACTCTTTAAATGAATGCGCAGCTCCTTTATCCTCTATTTCTTCTACAATAAAATTGCTTTTAATGCATTCAAGAATCTTTGATATATCCCCCATAAAGGGCGTAATAATGCGAATACCAAGTACATCGGTAATTGGGAGTATTGCATCTGGTTTTGCATGTGCTTGCCGGAACAGCTTTAACTTTTTTGCAAAAAAGCTTTTAAAAGATTTTACACGATACTTTATTGAAGGGTTAAATCCGCACTCACGTATTTTTTTTTGTACATCAACTACGATATCAGCAAGAATTCGTTCATAATTGCTAAAATTCCTGTCATAGAGTTTTTCCATTTCCTGCCGATTCAGATGCAAACCTGTCTCACTCAATTTCCCCTCCAATAAAAAACCCCGAATATACATACATCGCATATTCGGGGAATACATTAGTTCAACACAGTTCTACATTAGTTTCCAGAGAACTGATCTTTAGTTTCTTGTTTCAGTCTTTCAATATAGCGCAAAACCTGGTTTGCACCAAAGCGTTCTGCTTCGAGTTTTTTGCGTGCTTCTTCACGTGTAGTCACAATACCCCAGATTGCTTCATCATCGATATCGCGAACTGGATCAAGAACAGCTCGATCGTAAAGAATTCGTACACTCTTGAAGTAAGCAATGAAATCTCCACCTTCATGAGCTGCATCGCGAGTAATGAGGAACCCGCCAAATTTTACAAATGGAGTTGTGCGCGGATAAATGGGGAAAATGCGAAGTTCACGATTGCGTACGTCTGAAATATATTGAGGATTATCCCAGCGAAGTGTTCGCCAACCATCAAAATTGAGGTATCCCATAAAGCATACTCTTTCGTTGCCATCATTATCGATAAGAATAACAGAAAGACCATGCGGGAAATTAAGTCCTTTTACATCAACTGCAACAGCTTTAATAACACCAACATTTTTCACAACACCAAATGCAGTTGTGAGTTTAGTATCAGGATTATAGGTACCTTCAAACCGTGTAAGCCGTGCATTAACTGGATCAAGTCCCTGGTTATCAGTTTTTGGCGTTACTTTACCTGTATCATCTACTGTGGCTTTTGGTTCAAAAGCAGGAATTTGGAACGGCGGTACAATTTTTGCCCAGGAATTGAAGGGTTCTAATGGAAAACGGACACGAACGCCAAGAACTGTCGCACCAGCATATTTTGCTGCATTCTGATCAACTTTTGCTTCTCGGGTATATGAAAGTGATTGGTTCTCATTAGTTCGTGAAGAAGAAGCAAGAATTACATCCCAATTGGTAATAGCCAGCGATGTAAGCATTTGTTTTTTCTGCTCATCAGTATAGCTGGCACCTGCAACAGTTGAGAAATCCATAACAGTTGCTCTATTCTGGGTCTTTGTACCAGGATTAAGAGGATCCTCGATGATATCTGCGGTAAGCAAAGAGAAATCAATGAGAACAGCCTCATCAGCAAAAACTGCAACAGCACCTACCATACAAAGCGCTGCAGCTAATACAATACTAAGTTTTCTCATTCTTAGTGCTCCTTTCATTAGCAATTTAAAAAACCTTTTACTCTTGATTATATTCAACAATACCAATTTGTCAATGAATTTTATTGAGAAAAAATAATATGTCCGTTAATTGCTACTGATATATGTTTTACACCTGTATTAAACCATACAGTATGAGCCAGTGTTTTGAAAAACGTGGGGTAATTTGTAGTTTCTGTCTTTACCGAACTGGCAAACAGAGCGTTTGAGTCTAATATAATTAAGAATCTGTCTTTAGATGCGAGAACAGCTTTGACTCGAGCGTACTGATCTGTAAAAGGTTTGCATTGAGGATTTGCTGGTCCAAGCAAAAGTTCTTCGACAACTGTACTGACTGCATTTACTTTTCCGCTCTGCCAGGGTACAAACCGAACTTCCGAAATCAGTTTGCCTGTTTTATTTTCAGGAAACCAGAGCACTATACTTCGTCGGTAAGGCTGAAGCAATGCAATAGTGAGTGACACAAGCAGCGCTATACCAGCCAGAACAACCCACATTCTTTTCGGATGCAGAATTCTGTCCACATGTGTCCTGGTTTTTTCTGCAAAAGCAGATATGTTTGATAGAGTCGCTTTCAATTTCAAAAACTCTTCCTTTGTTGATTCTCGAAATAATCAATAAATGATATAATACCAGTATATAATCCCTGCGTAAGCTTAAGCAAGTATGCTGAATCTGCAAGCAGTTTTGATTCCTCTGGATTGGTGACAAAACCGACTTCCACAAGCACTGCAGGCATTTTTGTGTTTCTAACAACAAACCACTGTGCCGGTCGTATGCCCCTGCTGGGTGACTGTGCCCCAATAACTGCAGCAAGTGAAGCTGATATTTGACGTGCCAGATAGACACTTTCTACTATGTACTCTTCCTGAAGCATAGAGTTGATAACAGGTAGAACATCTTTGTCATATGTTACAGCAGTGGTATCGGTAATTACCGTACGTTGATAATCTGGATCGAGATACCACACTTCAAAACCCTTTGCATGTGCATTAAATGATGCGTTAGCATGAATCGAGATATAAATTATTGCTTCATTGAGCGCCAAACTATGATCATTTGCAATTTGAACACGTTCTTCGAGAGTTTTGTAAGAATCATCTGACCGCGTCAAAATAATTTTTTTATCAGGAAAATTATTTCTTAACAGTTCATATAATTTTTTTGCAATTATCAATGTTACGTCTTTTTCGGCGAGCTTAAAATTACCATAGTCACCAATTGCTCCAGGATCCTTTCCTCCATGTCCTGCATCGATAACTATTATTGCAACACGGCCTTTTGTTTTTTGTTCATTTTCTCTATCTAAAAACCATGCACGAATGAGCCCTGCAGTTTCAACGGGGATATACAATCTACCATCTTTAAAAATAATCGGTTTTCCAACTAAAACCCGGCTACCATTTAAAATAAATATTTCATAATCAAGCTTGAATGTAATTATTTCTTTTCCTCTTATTATGGAACCTGTTTGTGAGAGCACATCAAATGAAGCAGAAGCATTCCATGATTGAACAGCATCGGCCAAAAGCAGATATGAAATGTTTTGCATCAAAGCTGTATCAATATTTTTTTCCTGGCTTACAAGTGGTAAAATCATGAGCAGCAGTAATATAATACTTATTGCAGCAGTTTTTTTACTCATGCATTTCGTTTTGCAAGCATGGAATCAATGATATACATTCCTGCTTGATACCCTCCCCTGAATAATGCTTTCCAGAAAATACGTCCCAGCACAAGATCTGCATCTTTCGTTAAACGGGCACCTGTGTATTTTTGAATAATCTCAAGACTTTCAGAAATTGTTCTCCCCTGCCAATCACGTGCCTTTTGATCATGAATGGTGTATATGGGAGCAATACCGATTGTTTTTACAGGACGCTCATCTCGCAAAATATCAGGCATGGACTCTGCCATAGCCAGCACCATTGCATCAACCGCAGTAAAAGCATCTGGAGGCCATATAGTTCCATCTGCTGTTCTTCTTACTGCAGGAGGTTTATTAGCTAAAAAATCATCTGTCTCTTTTATATTGGGCTTGAGCCGAATAATAATATTTCGTGCAGCCTCTTCTGCCAGTGCTTCCGCTTCCGATCGTGAATCTCGAGTTACAATTACATTACCGCATTTTTCAACATTATTTGTCGGGAAAACAACGGTATCTCCCGGCTGTATTCTTGTAAACACATAGTCATATGCTGTTGCATTATTTTCAATGTTTGCGGCGATTCCTGGAATTGATATACATGCGCGCTCAGCAGAAACACGATTATATGTTTCCTCGTTCAGTACGATGTTTTGTCCACATGCTATATCGAGAGCCTCAGAAGTGACATTGATGCCACTTGCTCCTGGATAGGTCCACCCGGACATATATCCTCCGGAAAGCCTTGCAGCTATTTCGCCTATACTTGCTCCTGCTTTGGAAAATTTTATATCGCCTTTAGCAGCTCCGCGCGTTATACCAATCGCCTTAATACCACGTTTGAATACATCTATCACTTCATCAAGCACATCCTGAGGATACAGAGATGGCATAGTGTGTCCCATTTCTACAAAAAATGGGAAAAACTCGATATGTCTGTCTGCGATTCCACGTATAACGATAGTATCATTGAGTACTAACGCGTCAAGACTGAATTCAGGACCTTCGATATACTCTTCAAGTATAACTTCACCGGAACGGGAATATCGTAGTGCATCACTAACTGCCGGTACGAGCTCTTCAAACGTAGCTACTGCTCTACACCCACGTGCTCCCATGTTATCTACCGGTTTAACAACAAGAGGAAACACTATTTGAGGATCCCTTAATATCGAAGAAAATGATGAAATAGCGTTTCCCAATTCATCGATGCTTCTTATGACGCAAAAAGCAGGCACAGGCACACCTGCTTCTTTGAGACATCGCCGCATGGCTGCTTTATTGCTTGCTTTTATTGCTGTTTCATATGAAATACCTGGCAAACCGAGTTTTTCTGCTATCCAGGCAACTGATGCAGAAAAGTCAGTTCCTGCAGTAAATACTCCCGTAAGATTCTCTATTTTTTTTGCTGCCTCTAAAAGTGCATCTTTATCTTTTAAATCAATAGCCAGAAAAACGTCCGCATCACCTGCATGGAGAGCGTGCGCATTTGCATCTGCAACATAGACACGGTACCCTTTTTGCTTTGCAGAATAAATTGCTGGCCCCTGCATTACACCTGCGCCTAAAATCAAAACTGCTTTCATTCTCTTTCTCCAGCTCAAATTAGTAAATCACAGTAAACTTTCTATGACTTTCAACCAGCAATCCATATCACAAAGTAAATGGCAAATCAAGATTCCGTACTTTTACCGCATAGCACTCAAATGTATCTCCCAACCCAAACAATTTACTTATGGTTCTCAGACTCTTAAAAATTATACTGCCTGGTTTTGCTTTAAAAAAAGGAAACCGTTCAGGGTGATGGCCTGTAACTCGTACAAACTTTACTGCAAATCCATAGCGTGAAAGTATATTTTGAACGGTTCGAGGATTCCAGATTGTCCAGTGATCATCTGGAGAATTTTTATAAAAGTTTCTTTTATTATATCGTGCACTCACTCCGTTGCCTGAAGGTGTGGAAAATGCAAGTATTCCTCCAACACGCAGCAATTGATTAATCCGTGAAAGAACAAGACCTAAAGTCTCAAAATGCTCAATTACATACCAGAGTGTAATGCAATCATTTCCTTGGGGTATAAAACCATCAAGGTGTTCGGCTGCAAAATCGGTACAGAGAGCCGGTATTTTCCAGGTTTCCTTAACATAATCTGTTGCCGATTGAGAAATATCTAGACCAACTGGTTTCCATCCTGAATCCTGTGCTTCTTTAACAAAAGCGCCATAAGCACATCCGATATCGAGAATCTTGCCCTTATTGGGAAGCAATTTTTCAATAATATCCAATCGAGTTCTGGCAAATTTTCTTAAATTGTCCATATCTTCGAGATATGTCTTTCCATATTGTTCTTTATATTCTTCAAAAAAATAAGCTCTGTCGGAATACTTTATTATTTGCTCATCAAAATATGATAATCGTATTAAACCACATTGCTCACACACAAAATAGGTTTTTTTCCTATCCCTATACACTGCATGACAGGAATATGATCCACATGCCATACAAAATGCACTATGCTGCCAGTGTAAAGATTCGAGCAATTTTGCTATATCCCTGGGTTCTATACTTGTATATGTATTAGAGACAAACGCTCTCGTATTTTGTATAAATTTATGAATAGTCCGCGTTGATGAAAAAACAGATGTAAATGAGAGAAAACCTCGGGCTTTTGCCAACCGTGCATGCTCCTTACTTGGATGCATAAGCAGTACAGCACATCCTGCCATACGTGCTTCATATGCGGTAATACCATAATGGGTGATTACACAATCATATTCATGAATATGATCTCGTAAATCTGGAATAGAACTTAAAAACTCTATTCCTGGGTAATCATGCTGATTGGTAAATTTTTTAAACGCACCAGTCAATACAGTTATTTTTATTGAACTTAAAAAGTATTTTGCTTTAATCTTTTTCAAGCAATATTCTGTAAGATTTGCTGCATCTTCACCACCAAATGCGATGAGAATATTTGAAATCTTTTGTGGAACATTCTGCTTGCGCACATCAATCGGAAGAAAACCTATATCTTCAATATTTGCTGACTCAGTCTCTGGTATAATGAGCGAACGCAGTTTGGCTGGCGGGATATGCAGCATATCAATGCAATATGCACAAAAGGAACGTGCCGGTCCGCTTTCATCAATACAGATTACGTTACCATGCTGTTCTAAAAGCCGTAATTCATGTATGGTCGTGAACCGATTATCTACAATGATAAAATCCCACCTGTCACCAGGCTCAATTTTGCTTAAAATGGGCACAAGTTCTGCATAACGAATGAAGGCGAGTCGAATTTCATCCGCACTGCGATAGGCTGCGCCTCTATCCGGAATATACAGCGCTGCATCGTGTTTTTTTGATTCTGCTATTAGTTTCTTTGCATAATAAAACGAGCGAGCAACATGACCGGTCCCGTTTCCAATGAGTGTTGAAGGTACAAATAAACAACGCATAGCTAACAATACTTCCTTCTTAGCATGGCAAGAATTGTATCGTCATCGGGGTCTGGAGGGCAAGCATCAATAATTGACTTTACTAGTGTATAATCTTCGAGGGTATCAACTGTTACACTTGCTCCCTGAATTGCATATTTTTGAGGAGCTTGTAATTTTTTTACTGTAAAAGACTCAGGATGTTCGTATATAAATGGACACACGTGTTCTCTATAGTATGGATCAGTCGTTAACGAACAAACACGTTCTAGTGCCGATTTTTTTACGAGTTCAACTCCCATTCCCTTAGGCATACCTGTATATGCTGCATAATCAACATGTTCATCAATATTTTCAAGCAAGCAAGATGCAAGTTCATAGGAAACAAGCGGGTTATCCCCTGTCGCTCGAATAATCCACTGCGCATCGGTCGTTTTGGCAGCAATACAGTACCGGAGGAGAACATCGTTTTTGGGTCCTGCAACAATGGTAAAACCCTGATCGCTCGCATATGGAGCAAACGTCTCATAGCTTGCTTCATCACAGGCGAGGATATACGAAACAGCGGGAATCGAGCGAAGCCTGTGCATAACATATGATGCCAGTATAGAAGTACCAAGAGGCAGGAGCGCTTTTTGAGGAAGTCGTGTCGAATCCAGCCTCATTTGCACAATGAGTGCAGCCTGTATCATATTGGCTCCCATACATCAACAAGCTGGTGTGCATCCATTTTGTAATGAAATTGATAACGATCCACCCACTGCTTGGCATCCATAAATAAACGAATTGCATTCCCCAAACCCAACCGTGATCGTACGAGCAATGGTATAATATACCGATTTTGCAATTCTGCATGATCAAGCACATAGTGAGGAGCAACATTACGAGCCCAATATCGGTAATAGTCATGTGTAATGCTCGTATTTTCTGGCTCCATGTCCAATGTATATTTCATGCGAATCGTTTTATTAAACTCAATTGTATGTCCCCATAGCCACACTCGCATACCAAAATCTGCAAGCTGGTAATAATCATGTGTAAACGTTCTATCAAAGCCACCACAGGCTAAAAATTGATCCCTGTTGTATAAACCGCAGTAATCGTGAGGATACAAAGATTTTTCTATCCCAGCATCTTCTGAAGTTAAAGGCACGATACGGAAATGCTTTTTTTGCCGGACAGGATTCTTTAATGATGGAACCGACTGCCCGTGAACATCAAAAATATGAGGAACAATACAACAAGCATTAGTTTCTTCCAGTTTTTCAAAAAAGCGAATTGAAAGCCCAGGTGTTTCAAACTGCATATCATTCCACATAACAAGTCCATACCGGGTACAGGCTTCATACAATGCTATATTCACCATGGTACCCGGAAGCACTGCATCTTTACAAACGATAATCTTTACCCCTGGATTTTGAGCGATAATTCGTTCCAATCCGCCAGCATGTTCTTCCTGTACAACCAGTATAGCATGGTAAAAACCAGCTTTGCGGACTGTTTCTAATACAATCTGTTGGAGGGGTCGTGGTCCCCGTGGCAGCAAAATAATCGTAATTGGGAGGGCGTCCTCACAGGTTTCTTGTGGAGCACCACCCAGCACGGTATAGGTTATATTGAAGTTTTCAGGCATTAAAAGTGTAGTACTCATCACAGCTCCTGCAGAAATCAGGATAATCATTGTTGCAATGCTTTAAGTAGAGCTCACCAATTGCATTCCACACTGCTTCAATACCGTTTTTCAGAATATTTCCCGCAATTTCATGGTATTCTAGCGGTTTTCCGTGAAGAGCATATTTACACACAGGAACTGATCCATCGAGCAGTATACTCATATCGCGTGCAAGATGCCTGCAGGCTGTTCTCCGTATTGGAGTAATATCAGTAACGCGACGGTCAGGAATGCTGCCTGTAAAAAGCTCATACTTTTGAATGATGATATGATCAGTAACCTTTTTCCAACTCCGGTAAAATTCCTCAAGTTCTTCTTCATTTTCTTTTATGCGGACTGCCTGTATATGGGTTCCATGAGGATATTCCGATAGCAATCTTTGCGCACAAGCCAGAGCCGTTTCAAACCCAGTGCCTCGAAGCTTGTTATAGGTTTCCTTATTCCATGCATCGAGTGACACAATTAAATGGAGTCGAGGTCCTTCAAACGGTGCATATTGTCTTCTGTCGGGATACTTTACTACCATATCAAGTATGGCAGAGAGTGCTTCCTCTCTCCATCCAATTCCCGATGTTTCTATAATAAGGGTAAACTCAGGCTTTTCAAGCACTGCAGCAACGAGCTTTTCAATTTCAGGATGCAGTGCTGGCTCTCCCCATAGCGAAATATCAATCACAGCATCTTCTGAAAAAGCGCTAATGTGATTGAGCATCTCACGAAATGTTTCAACAGAAATACATCCCCGCTTTCCTTGCGGATCACCCTGCATGAGCGGATAGGGGCAATAAGAGCAGGATTGCGGACATCCTTCGGTAATTTGAATTGAATAGAAAGCAGGAACTGTCCGGAGCAATGCTGTTTCATTCGGGAGACGCTCCGCACAGAGCGTTGCGGTTTGAATACCAGCTTGCCATAGCTGCTGTACTGTTTGAAAGTTCCGTTTATTGTTACAAATTGGCACACAGCGGTAAGGACGCAGATCGATTGGAGCAAGCTCAGTTTCAATATCAAATGCGTTAATATCCTTTTGTATGACAGTAAAGATACCATTTCTGCTGTACGGCACAGCATGCTGTCTAGCAAGAGCGATAAGCTCTGGAATAACCTGTGCTGCTATCAATTCCGGCGAGAATCCCTCAGGATAACCATCCGCAAATGCATAATCAGGATGGTATTTTGTATAAATTTCAATCAGCCGCTCTGTCAGAGCACGATCAGTAAATGGGGCATCACCTTGTAAAATTACAAACACAATATCCTTTAGAGGTGCATTGGTCTTGCTCTGGAGTGCTGCTTCCTGAAGTGTTTCAAGATACAGTTCCATTGTCCAGCTGTCATGAACAATAATATTTGTATGCTCACGCTCTGATGCTTTAGCTTGCAAAGCATCAAACACCGGACTGTTTGCTCGTGTAAGAATTACCGAATGGAAAGCAATCTGGTTCGATAGGTGTAAAACTCGATCAAGAGCGGTTATTCCGGGGGCAAATTCTTCCAGCATGTATTGGGTAGCCTGGATACAATCAATAATGGTAATTATCTGCATATCGATACCAATATCGGCATACCAGAGTTACTGCATTACCAAAACACGCGGCACCGGCAGTATGCAGTAAACGAAACACCAGGAGCAGTTCAAACGGTATGAGATATTTTACATAGTAAAATCAAAAATAAAAATTTGATTTTTTTTTATTTTTCCTTTTGACAACACGCAATATGTATTGCATAATACAAAGAAATCATGACTGGCGTTAGAACCGTTGTTCTAGAATTTCACCGGTAGGGTGGATCCAGTCGTATATCACAAGGCTATACTCTCATGAGTATCATAAGGAGGTATTAATGAGAAAGCTGTTTAAAGTTGCTGCCATTGTAGCACTTGTTGCTGTAATGGTTCCTGTGTTCGCACAGGGTAAAGATTATGGTCCAATCGTGGATAAAGTCATATTCGATGTCCGCATGGATCAAACCATTGGTGTTAAAGACACTGTAGCCGGAAAAACCGACCTCTTTGCATGGGGTTTGGGCGGCGATACATTCTTCGATTTGCCACAGGCCGATCGTGACAAGCTCTGGATTTATGCAGTTCCGTCTGGCTCTTGGTCATACTGCATGAACCCGATTCCCAACAAGGCTCCCTATGTTTGGAAGACCGAGAGTGGCGAAGAATTCTTCAATCCTCTTGCTATTCGTGAAATCCGCTTTGCATTAAACTGGCTCATGAACCGCAAGAAAATCGTTGATGAAATTCTCCGCGGCGCTGGAGAGCCCGCTTTCACAGCAATGACCCCCGGACAGCCCGGTACGTACAAGTACAATGTTATTGCAGCAAAAATGGGAATGACCGCAACCGGCGATGAAAAACGCGCTATTGCTGACATAACTGCTGCAATGGAAAAAGCAGCTCAGCTTCCTGAAAACCAGGGCAAATTGGTAAAATCAGGCCAGTTCTGGACATATAACGGCAAACCCGTTGTTGTTAAGCTTATCATTCGTGTAGATGATCCAAAAGGTCGGCTCCCCGCAGGGCGCTATATGGCAGATCAGATCGAAAAAGCTGGCATTAAAGTAGAACGCCTGGAATATGACCGCTCAAAAGCTGTTAAAATGGTTTACAGCGGTGATCCAGCAAAATACGAATGGACCATGTATACCGAAGGCTGGGGTGCAGGTGCAACCCGCGCTTGGTGGGATATTTCCATCAGCCAGATGTATGCTCCCTGGTATGGCTATATGGCAGGTGGTGCTACCGAAGGTTACTGGAACTATGAAAACAAAGAACTCGATGAACTCTCACAGAAGAGCATCAATGGTCAGTTCCTGACCGAAAAAGAGTACTGGGACATGAACCTCAAAGCCATGGAAATTGGTCTTAAAGAAGCAGTTCGCATCTGGGTTTGTACACAGAACCAGTACTATGTTGCTAATAAAAACCGTGTTGTTAACCGCTTTGCTTATGGTCTTGGTGACGGTCTCAATGAATGGTCTTACATTACTGCAGACGTAAAACCAGAAAAAGATGGTACCAAGATTCTCCGTGCAACCCAATTCTCAGCACGCGGTTCACTCTTTATGAGCGCATGGGATCCAATCGGAACAGATGGTTTTACCGATACCTATTCACGTGCAATTGCTGACAATGTTCGCATGCTCAGTAGTTTTGAAGCTCCCAACTCAGCACTCGACACACCATATCTTTTTACATGGGATCCAAAATCTGTAAAAACTCAAATTGCTAGAAATGCAAAAGGCGATATTGAAGGCCAGATTGTTGTTCCTGCAAATGCTGTAAAATACGATTCCAAGACCAAGACATGGAAAGATGTTGGTCCAAATGCTCAGAAAGCCTTCTCAACCGGAACATACCGCTTTGCTGGCAAGGCTAAATGGCACAATGGCAGAGATGTATCTGCTATTGATGTTATGTATGCAATGGCATTTGTCAAAGATTGGGCTACTAAAGATAGTGAAGATGATCTTCTCTATGAAGAAGCATATTCTTCACAGGTTACTCCCGGTCTTGAAACTTTCCGCGGTATAGTATTTAACAAAGATGGCACTTTCACTACCTATTTCGACTATAACTGGCCTATGGATCCTAACCGCGTAACAGCAAGCGGAACTCCTGGACTCAGCGTTGGTCCTATGCCGCTTCCCTGGGATGTGTATGAAGCACTTGCTCTCCTCGTAACAGAAGGCGCAGCAAGCGGAACAGTTTACTCAATTTCTCCTGATCCCTCAATGACTGAAATTGATATTATCAACCCAACCTGTGTTGCTGATATTAAAGCCAAACTCAATGAGATGATCAGCAAGAAATATATTCCTGCTTCACTCAAAGGCAAAATTACTGCTGATGATGCAGCAAAAGCATATAAAGCTTCACTCGACTTTATCAATAAATATGGCCATGCATTCATTTCAAATGGTCCATTCATGATTACCAAAATCGATACCAAGGCTAACTTTGTAGAACTTTCTGCAAACCGCAACTGGATTTTCAAGAAAGACTACTGGCCCAAAGTATTTGCTACCACTATCACCAATATTGATCAGGTTATCGTTCCTGCTACTGCAGGCCGCAATGCTGATGTTACTGTTACTGCAAAAGTTTCAACTTTCGTTTATCCAAGCGATAAGATGAACCCCGCAGGCAACAACGTAAAAATCAGCTTGACCCTGATCACTCCAGCAGGCGAAAAAGTCTTTACAGGAAAAATGACCAAAGCTGGTGAGTTTGCAGTTGTAATTCCTGCTAAGGAACTTGCTGCTCTCAAAGCTGGTGCATACACCATCGTTGTTGAGACTAAGATTGCCAACGAAGCTCCTTCTGTAAAGGTTGACACACTCAATCTTAACTAAGCGATAGCTTCTTACATCAAAAGAGCTGCTCAATGAGCAGCTCTTTTTTATTTATAGTGCTGTAAGTTCAGCAAAATTACATAATTGTTTTTTTATTAATTCATGCCGTAAATTGTGTGCGCTTTCTTTACTGTTAAATATAAACCAGAATGCACCACCTGATCCTGCTCCACAGAGTTTTCCTCCCGGTGATCCCTGGCGGGTGGCTAATTCCTGAAGCGGTTTAAACAGAGGAGTACTAATTCTTAGGCATTCGAAACAGTGCATTGCTGCGTTCGCAAGCGTCCCTATAGTTTCAATATCTGCATTCTTTCGTTCGTGAGCTCTCAAGATAGCATAGCTTTGTTCTGCAATGCGTATGAGATCACGATATCCCTGTGATGTTCGTGCCTGAGCCACCTGCTCAATACAAACACGCGCGGATTGCGAACGTGGTATAAAACCCCAGACAAGCCATGCTCCAAGTGGTTTACAGGTTTGTAACAAGGGCGGAAAGGTTTCAAAATTGGTAAATGCATTGAGCCCTCGATGGAGCACTGCGCCTGTATCAATGCCAGAAGGTGTTCCATGTAATAATTTTTCGCCTTCGTGCGCAAGTTTCCACACTATTGCCCGTTCCTCCGTTGTAAGCTGTTCAGTACCAATGTTACCTGTACCTGAAACGGAAAATGTATTGCACCTGTTAACAGAAGCAAATTCAAGCAACGCCAGTGCGGCGCACAACGCAGCAGACGAACCAAAACCCTGCCCTATCGGTATATCACTCTCAATGGACAGCTGACCTATCAGTTCATGCGACGTATCAAGGCACTGCCATATGACCTGTGCAATTTTTGTAACGATTGCAGCATGCTCCGAATTACCTGTTATAGTAAACTCTTTACAATTAGTATCAAGCTTGGCTTGTAATGTGATTGGCAGGGTAACAGCAATTCCAGGAGCCCCACTCAAAACAACATGTTCTCCAAAGAGGAGCAATTTCCCCGGCACCGTTGTTTGCAAAACGCTCATACATACTCCCATACAATACCACGTGTGGGCTTACACGGAAACACATAGAGACTATTTGTACTGTATGTTCGTGTAAAAACCGATGGTTGTTCAGCATCGAGTCGATCATACGATTCATCCATGTTGTCCAATAAATAGTGTGGCACAGAAAGCGCCATTTCATTGCCTGCACCAAGTGATTTCATTATTGATTTTGACTGTATTGGGAACTGCGCAGATACTCCAATTGCGCTTCCAAAGCGTACATTGACCCGTCCTGCTTTTCTGAGTACTGCTACCAACTTATGGTAGTGAATCTGTTCTCGTGTCAGTTTGTGCGTTGAACCTGATTGCTGTTGCATGCTTGCAATTATTCTATACGCATCATTAACAAGATTCTGTGTTTTATTCCAAAATATTTTTGTTAACAGTGGATGTTTGTTTTTATAGCATTCATAACTGTTTATTGCAGATGCGGTTTTTACTTCGTTCATTGCACACCAGATCTCAGCATCAAAAGCATCAAGCATAATCTTTTCTGCATAATGATATGAACTCATAGAAAAAAACAACAAACCGCCTTCTATTGATGTAAGTATATCATACCCCGATCCTCTACCATTTTGAACAAATTTATGTGTAGGAATACAAAAATCGAGCAGCTGTTCTTTAGTTAGTTTACCCAGCTGCGCGAGTAAAAATAAAAATGCAGAAAAAACAATGACTACACCAGCGCTCGAACCAAGTCCCAATTTTTTGTTTTCATGAAACAGGTTGCTTGAATCAATTGTTATGACATAAGGACCGCTATTAACAAATGGATTTTTTGATTCTATTTTGATAAACTGCTCAATAACAATCTGCAACAAGGCTGTATTAGCCCATGAAAAACCGCTCGTTTGTTTTACCACTGGAACTGATTCTCTGCTTATATTTTCTAGCATAAAGCATGCTGGTTCATTGCACCCTTTTGCAATTATAGTCCACGTTTGAGACCGTTCTGCAGTAAGCGTCAGCCTTGGCTCTACTGCCATGGAAAGTCCTCGCATATCCGGTTCAAGTATGGAGTACTCACCTAAAAGCAATATGCTTCCTGGCACTGATATGGTTATCATGTATGAACACCTCATTTATTCTGTAAATTATATATAACATAACTAAAACAGACATATTTGAACCTGTAAATTTATTTTACTGGCATAGAGTGCTCAAACTGAGCGAGAAACCTTTGTTGTTCTGATTCTTGAGGAATATAGAGTTCCGGCTTACCACCTGGCTGCGAAACGATAAAGCGGTATTTTTTTTTACCGTGCATGCCATACTCTTCCAGCATTGCTCCCAGTCTTGCAAGTAACTGCTTTTCCTCATGTTCCTCATATATGAGCTTAACCTGCGGACCGGCATCCATTGTTTCCCAGACAGAAAAACCTTCTTTTCGTAATGCTTCTGCACACTGTATTACTGTTAATGATTCAGGAAGCCAGTAGATAATAGGACTTACTGCTGCCATTGCACTCGCGTGCATTCGGAGATACGAAACACGCATACACGCACCCAGCTTTTCAAGATCTTTATGGTGAAACGCATCGAGTGCCTCCTCTGATAGTGCTTTTGCATTATCAATCCATGCTCTATAGTACGGAGAAGACTGTTCTGTTATCTTCATTCCATTTCTTGACGATACAGCTTTCTTTTGCTCTGAAACAATAACAATAAGTATGCGTAAATTGCTCCAGAATGATGCAGGTGCAAGCGGTTCTGCGTACTGCGCTCCCCGTTTTAGCAGCGTAAAGCCGCCATAGACAGCCCTGCTTGCAGAAACTGACCCCATGCGAGCCAGCTTGCTTGCTTTTTGTAAAAACAGGTTATTGTCAAGGCATGATGTGAGCTTTGCGAGCGGTTTTTTAAGACTAAGTAATCCTAATGCTAATGCTGCATACCCTGACGAAGAACTTGCGATACCAGCTGCTGTTGGAAAATTATTGACAGAATATGCATCGGGTATACATGAACTATTTCCATGCTGATTGAGCAGTGATACGTATTCCGCAATGCTTTCTTCAATGCATGGCATTGTACTATTTTGTTCCTGTTTGTTGGTATCGATTTGAAGAAAAGGAATTTGTGCTGTGTCATTTTTGCATGATGAATCACTACTGCTCTGAATAATCAGTTTGCCAGAACCGTTTTGTAGCATGAGCGTTTCCGTGCGCAATCCATCAAGTGTGACTGCAAGACTTGTAGTTGCAGGAATATTGTATTTGTTGGGTATTTTGCCCCAATATTTTATTAACGCCAAACTCGGTGATGTTTTTATCAGTACACTGCGGTTAGTAGTGCTCATATACATTGCCTCTTCTACTCGTTTTAAATTGCTGTAATAATGATGACTCGTTTGCTAAACAAAACTCATCCATTGAGATTTTCCCTTAATTTACAGAGCAATTCTTGTGCCCGTTCAAGTGAATAGTTTTTTTCTAGGGCAAGCTGTGCGCCAATAGTACGAGCTTCTTCACCGCGAGCACCAGCTTTATATGCAATGCGTGCTGCGTGATATTTCATGTGGCCGCTCTGTATTCCTGTTGTCACAAGCGCGAGCAGTGCAGCAAAATTTTGAGCAAGCCCTACTGCAGCAGCAATTCGCGCAAGCTGTCTGCTGTCAGGATTACCTAAGAGCTTTAATGCAGCCTGTGCTCCCGGGTGGAGGTCTATTGAACCTCCAACGGTGCCACAGGCTAGTGGGAGCTCCAGCTTCCCATATAAACCGCCTGCTTGTACTGAGAAATCGCTGAGTGATTCCAGTTTCCCATTTCTTGCAGACCATGCATGTGCCTGAGCTTCAATTGCACGGGTGTCGTTCATGGTTGCAAGCGCTAAAGCAGCGATACCATTCATGATGCCTTTGTTGTGTGTTACTGCACGGTTGGGGTCTTCATTCGCAAGTTGTGTGGCAAGAACGATTCGGCGTGCTGTATCTTCGGCTGAAAAACCTTTACAAAACGGAGCAAGTTTTTCAAACGGCAGGAAAAATTCTGCTTGAGCTTTTCGATTAGTGGAAGCATTTGAGAGAATGCACATGAGCGCTTTGCCTTTTGTAACCGATTCAAGATACGGTTTGACTGTTTCAGCTGCGGTGTTCACAATATTTGCTCCCATTGCATCACACACATCAATAGCAAGCTCGACGGCAATGAGTTTTGTTTCATGGAGCCAGTATGTTTTAATATCCCGTAATCCACCGCCACGGTTTTCCAGTCTTGCAAGCACTGGCGCGAGCAAGTTACGGAGTTTTGCTGTATCAATATGCTCCAGAGCAGAGATATCTGATTGTTCAATATAAATATATGATTCTGCTATTGAGGCTTCTGCACGTGTTGTGAATCCCCCGCCCTGTGCAATGATGTGAGCTCCATAGCCAGCTGCTGCAATAACTGAAGGTTCTTCCACAGCAAGCGGAATTATATATGCTTTACCATCAATGAGAAAACCAGAAGCAAGCCCTAACGGAACTACACATATTCCGACAGCCTGTTCTACAAGAATATCTGCAAGGTTGAATTGCTCCTGAGATGCTGATGCAACGCTCAATCCTGTTTTATCAATAAACGATTCCCAGAACGCTTTTTTTTCAAGCGGAGTCAATTTTCTGAATGTGCTTGAAGCTGGTATATTCATTATTAAAACTCCCGTACAAGACTGTAGTTTTCTAACTGTAAAAGCCATCTGCTTGCGTTTGAATCCTTGAAATTCATTATCTTTCGAATTAGCCTTGCTCGCTCCATATATTCAGCCATTATGGCTCTTACTCGCTCATCAACAGCGTACCGTCTCATAGCTTCCCGAACAGCATCTATCTCATCGCAAGTAATATTTTCTTTACCAAAGAGTTCTTTTATCGAATCCGGAAGATCAGGTTGCTCAAACAAGATTTTTCGGTGCACTGTTTTTTTGTTTTCTTTTATATCAGCGCCGCTCACCTTGCCAAGCTTTTCAGCCGGAGCAAAAATCCCCAGTTCATCGTCTTTAAGCTGAAAAACAATACCAAGCTGTTCGCCATAGGTTTCGAGTGTCCGACAAATATGACCAGGAGCTCCTCCCAACCGCGCACCAACAGAAAGCGGAAGGCTAAATGTGTACCGACCAGTTTTATACCGATATACGGTAATGATATCATCAATTGAAGGATCAGTTTCAAAAAAAGCTGTTCCGTATTGTACATCAAGCATCTGTGCAATACCAACGTTGCAGAGCTCAAGCGCTGTAAATGCAAGAGGATTATCAGGAGCATCATCACTGTTTGCTACATGGGTGTAGTTTTCATACACTGCGCTCATGCTCTTTTGCAGCGCATAATTTCCTAAGAAAAAAGCAAAATCTCCAAGGCATATACCTGCTGATTCGCCATAGTGGATGTAATCCTGGGCGCCTTGACTATTTATGAGCGTTGTCACTGCACCAGTTCGCTCACCATCAGGGTAGCCATTTTCATGAATAGTATGTTGCATCGCATCCTGCACATATTGCCAGTGTATAGTAGTAGATCCGCGTCGGACAGTATCCCTGTCCATGATATCATCATGAATGAGGAGCCCCGCCTGAAAAAATTCCATGGCAGCTCCAGCCCAATCAATGCATGCATCGGGAACATGGGTGCTAAAGAGCTCTGCGCCAAGCCTGACGAGTGCGCCTCGTATCATTTTGCCGCCCTTCATAAAATTTTTGAGTCGCTCTCCAGCAAGTTTTGAAACTGCATTGAGCGAATCATTGGATTGCTGCTCAAAAGCAGAAAATGCTTCCATAATCGTTTCAGTTATACGACTCTTGCAGTGAGCTAAAAAATCCTGTATTGAATCGTGCATAGTCATTCCTGTATGGTTTTTCATGAACAGTATACTGCAAAGTGATACTGCAGGTATAGATAAATGTAATACACCTGGAAATCTCCTTTCGTTCCTTCGGATAACTCGGACTCATCAAGAGTATTATAAACACTACTCACAAGCTTCCTGACACCAATACATTTGTTCATTTTCTGAACATCTATTTCCTTGAAATCTCTCCTGTAGTACGTTAGGGTTATACAATCAAGGAGACACCGTATGTCAGAAACCATTGGAATCAGCGATATACATCCGTATGTCCCTCGAATGCGTATCGATGTTGAAACCATAGCTAAAAAGCGTGTTGATACAAACCCGGATCTCGAACGGCACTTTAATAGAGCACTTGCTGTTACCGGACAAAAGGCTATTCGATTCCCCGCACCAGGAGAAGATAGTGCTACGATGGCAGCAGAAGCTGCTTACAGTCTCTTTTCTGTACATTCCGGAAAAGCACTTGCCAATCTGCGGTATATAATAGTTGGCACAGAGACTGCGGTCGATTTTTCTAAACCAATTGCTGCATACGTGCAGGGTATGCTGCAGCGTTCCGGTCTACCTATTCCAGAAACGTTGACTACATTTCAGACACAGCATGCCTGCGCAGGTGCCACCCTTGGCATGCTTTCTGCCTGTGGGCTTATCGGCATGTCACCGTACGACGAGACAGGTCTTGTTATTGCAACTGATATTGCACGGTATGAAACCAATTCTACTGCAGAAATTACCCAGGGCGCTGGAGCTGCTGCGCTGCTTATAGAAAAAAATCCTAAATTGCTAGCTCTGGACATTGCTCGTAGTGGCTACTGTTCGCGTGATGTCGATGATTTTTTTAGACCGACGAATAGCATTACTGCTAAAGTTAAAGGCTCATACTCAATGGAATGCTACCATGCGAGTTTCGATGATGCACTCAGTGATCTTGCAGCCAGACTTTCTATGAGTCCAGCAGATATCCTTAAGAGCAGCGATTTTGTAGCGTTACACACTCCTTTCCGCAACATGCCGGAAATGGCGATGAAACGGGCACTCCAGAAATATTGCGGTAAAGATGAGGCTGCAGCAATTGCATGGCTAACTGAACGAGGTTTCTATAAAGCTGTCGATCAGCTTGCATTGATAGGAAATGCATACTCAGCGAGCCTTTTCCTCTACCTGGCATTTCTCCTCTATGAACGATATGCCAAATTAGGTTCCGACATTGTAGGAAAAACTATCCTCCTTGCTTCGTATGGCTCTGGCAATACAATGATTATGATGAGGGGAACAATTGCACCTCAAGCACCAGAGATAATCAAAAATTGGAATCTTGAAGCGCTTCAAAACTCATATATAGCTTCTTCATTTGATGATTACCATCACTGGACAACAAGTTCCGGTCACGGTTATGGTGAAAAAGTAACTGCCAGTAATGCAACGTCTCGATTCAGACTGGTAGGAATTCGACATGATGGCTACAGGGAGTATGATCATGCCCACATTACGGGAGAACCAGAAACGAAAAATCCAGCACAGGAGCATCTGCAGCAATCCCAAACGATACCCTATCGAAACAACAGCGAACGGATTTGAGCAGTACCGCATCAATCACAGAGCGTTTCCAGAAATAGATTTTTCTGAAATCGACACTCGCTGTTACTTTCTCGATACACACATTACACTGCCGATCTTTATTTCATCGATGACGGGAGGCGACCGCAA
Organism: Spirochaetota bacterium; assembly: GCA_029547205.1. Lineage (GTDB taxonomy): Bacteria > Spirochaetota > Spirochaetia > Treponematales > UBA12059 > JAKPPT01. Next base: position 9,608 of record JAKPPT010000026.1, on the reverse strand, counting down.
AGGCACCCATATCAATAAGATACTTGCCAGTGCAGCAGAAGCTTTAGGGATTCCGCTTGGAACTGGTTCCATTCGGATAGCTCTTGAACATGAAGAACTATCGTATCTTTTCAACTTACGATCAGAGGCTCCAACAGTACCGATTTTTGGGAACATTGGAGCCGTTCAGCTCGCTCACTGTGACTGGTCAAAACTCAATAGACTCGTAGAGCAGCTTAAATTCTCTGCGCTTGCCGTACACTGTAACCCCGGACAGGAGCTCTTTCAGGAAGAAGGAGACCGCGATTTCCGCGGAATAAAAGATAAGCTTGCTGCCTTTATTGCTCAAGCTCCCTTCCCGGTCATTGTAAAAGAAACTGGTTTTGGATTTGCGCCCGATGAGCTTGCATTTTTAGCCTCGATTGGGGCACGCTACATTGATGTTGCCGGCAAGGGTGGCGCAAACTGGATACTTATTGAAGGCTGGCGTTCTGGCACAATCGATGCTGCTTACGAATTTGCAGACTGGGGCTACTCCACCGCAGAAATGCTTGAAAAAAGTCCCAAACAGGGTATACTGCTTGCTTCCGGAGGTATCCGCACTGCTCATGACGTCATTGTTGCGCTTGGTTTAGGCGCTGTTGCCTGTGGAATAGCGCTTCCGATATTTAGAGCCGTGCTTAGTGGCGGTACAGCGGGGGTTATTGAGTATGTTTCACAACTTGCAGCTACAGTAAAGAAAAAAATGTTTCTAGCTGGTTGTAAATCTGTCCAGGAACTCTCACGCCCCGGTGTAATAGAAAAAAATCCTGATGTTGGCTTGACGCAATGGACAATTATACGTACTCTGTAACTACAGTTTTTGACTAGTGTCACAAAGATTGTGATAGAGCTATTTTGCTTGTTTGATTGTATAAAAAAGTATCAAATATTCTATAGTATATACACATGCTTACTATATACTATAAAGATACTTGTATGCACAAGCTTCGTGTCACCAAGCAAGGAGCACATGTGGATGCACTTTTTGACAGACTGGCAACTCTCTTAAAATCTCTCTTTGCCAGCGATACCTGGCAGGATACAACAGACTATGACTCTCGATACCAGAGCAAATCCCATGACCCATTTTTTGACGAAGCATGGGAAGAACTAGATGCATTTTTACGGAATGATCGTGAAAAACAGGAACAATTCCGTCAAAAACACGAAGAAGAACAGCGTTCCTGGACAAACACGGGAGACTTTTCTGCCAATGAAGTCGATGATGCGCTTCGAGTGCTCGGTCTTACGCGTCGAGCAAGTTTTGCTGAAGTAAAACAAGCATACAAACGGCTCCTCAAAGAACATCACCCTGACAGGTTTGCAGCAGATCCCGCAGCTCAAAAGAAGGCAACAGAAGTTTGTGCCATCTACAATCAGGCATATGCAATTCTTGAAAAATATTACGGACAGTAATTTTTTTTCTCAATTTTTATTTTTAAGAGCCGAAACTTAAATAAGGTATATTAGCAACCTTTGAACTACAGACTTTGAGTAAGATATTTTGGGAGGAAATTATGATTACAAACCCGCTGAATGCCTATAAAGAAACAAAAATTAAAACCGCAAGTCCTGGCCAGCTCATACTTATGTTGTATGCAGAAGCAATAAAACAGGCAAGCTATGCACTAGAATTGCTTGAGCAAGATTGCCGTAAGCATCCCCAGAATATCGAAAAAATAAACAATGCCATCATTAAAACACAGGATATTATTACCGAACTCATGGCAAGCCTTGATTTTGAGGCAGGCGGAGAAATTGCTCATAATCTTTTTTCTCTCTATGTATACTTTAATCATGAGCTCATGGAAGCCAATATCCAGAAAAATGCAAGTCTACTGCGTCCTGTTAAAAACATGTTAGAAGAACTCTATAAAGCCTGGGTTGTTGCAGTAGAACAGACACAAGGCACTGCCGGCGAAAGCAAAGTCGGCGTCAATATAGCTGGTTAATATGCCACTAAGTCAAGACGAACTCGATCAGCGGGTTGCAATACTCAAACGGTTTCGTGAACTTTTGCTCCAGCAGCGTGAAAAATTTTACAATTACCTCAACCTGCTTGAACATGAACAAAAAGCTATTGAAACAGACAATGTCGATGCACTCGTTCAGCATGTAGAAGCTGAACAAGCCATAGTTGCGGATATTTTTGCATTGCAAAAAGTTATTGATCCACTAGAAGATATGTATCGTGCTGCATATAAAGGCGCTGAGCCTGAATGGATACCAGAACTTCGCACAACGATTGATACATTAAAAAACGAAGTTATCACTCGAAATGCAGCAAACAGACAATTGCTTAAGCAGCATATGGAAATGCTCCGGCATGAAATTATGAGTATCAATAACCCGTATGCAAAAAAGAAAAGCATCTATGCTGATACACCAGAACCACGTGCTCTGGATATTAAAGGATAAACATAGTATGCTGTATGCATGAAAAGCCTCTTTCTTATCGATGCATATGCAATAATATACCGATCCTATTTTGCCTTTATTCGTTCACCACTGAGAGCACCCGATGGCACAAATGTTTCCTCGATATTTGGATTTCTCAAGACTATTTTCCAGCTCTGGGACAGCTACAAGCCTGAATACTGTGCAGTTGTTTTTGATTCACGCGTACCAACATTTCGACATGTAAAATATCCAGAATACAAAGCAACACGAGAGAAGGCTCCTGAAGACTTACATGCCCAGGTACCGATTATTGAGGATCTTATTACAAAACTCGGAATTGCTACTCTCAGAGTCGATGGGTATGAAGCCGATGACATTATTGCCACACTGAGCACAGCTTGCACCAATGCTCAAGCATCATGCCGCATTGTTTCCGGAGACAAAGACCTCTTACAGCTCGTAAATGAATATACACATGTACTCCGCCCTGATAAAGATGCGGGATTTATTGAAGTAGATGCTCAAGCGGTAGAAAATTTATGGGGTGTTAAGCCAAACCAGATACTAGAGTATCTCTCTTTAACGGGAGACACTTCGGATAATGTGCCAGGAATAACCGGCATTGGTGATAAAACTGCACAAAAACTTATTGCACAGTATGGCACACTGGAAGCAATCATTGCAAATGCGGAAACTATAAAGCCAGAATCGCTCAAAGCTAAAATTAAGGCTGGCATTGAGAGCGCCAGACTATCGCGTGAGTTAATTACCTTGCATACCGATGTTCCGGGTATCTCAAAATCTCTTACAACATATGCGGTTTCTGAACTCAATCATAGAGCGATTCAGCCAATACTTGCCGGGCTCAACATGAAAAGCCTCATGCGCGATATGAGCTCATCGCTTTTTGATACAGCTCCTCACACAAAAGCTGATGAAGCCCCTCAAGTTTCTAGCATCACAGACTTTGAGTCATCAAAAGCCAGACAGTATGCAGCTCTGCCTGCAGGATACTCCTGCAAAGGAAGTTATGAATCTATAACTAACGAAGAGAAATTTTTCAATATTATCACACAATGCAAAGAACAGGGATACTTTGCCTTTGATACAGAAACAGATTCCCTCGATGAACACACTGCAACTCCAGTTGGTTTTTCTATTGCAGTTAGCCCCTGCAGCGCAGTATATGTTCCCGTTTGTGCTCCGGACACAAACTGTATTGCTGACTCGATATTAAAAAAAGGGCTTCAGGAACTCTTTGAGGATTCTGCTATTACGGTAGTAGGCCAGAATGTTAAATTTGATTTTCATGTGCTGGAAAACTGGGGCATCAATATTCATGCCAAACCATGGGATACCATGATAGCTGCATGGCTGCTCGATCCAGAATTGCCCTCACTAAAACTGGAACAGCTCGGGAAGCAATATCTCGATTATGAAGGAGTTGCTTACAACGAAGTGGTGCCTAAAGGAAGTGTATTTTCTGCAGTCCCGATCAAAGAGGCAACTGCGTATGCTGCAGAAGATGCTGACATGGCGCTGCGTCTCTATACTATTCTAAAACCACTCCTTATACAGGAAGAGCTCATGCCTGTTTTTACCGATATAGAAATGCCCGTGCTTCCTATTCTTTCTCAGATGGAACGAACGGGTATTCTCATTAATAAAAAACAGCTCGAGCAATTTGGTAAAGAGCTTGATACAACATGCAAATCACTCGAAGCAGAAGCATATCGACTGGCTGGACACGAGTTTAACATCAATTCTACAAAACAGCTCCAGACCGTTCTCTTTGAAGAACGAAAACTCAATCCGGGCAAAAAAACTAAAACAGGATACAGTACAGATATTTCTGTACTGGAAGAACTAGCTCAGCTAGACCCCTTGCCGGAATTGATTCTAAATTTTCGAACATTGCAAAAATTAAAAAATACTTACGTCGACACACTTCCAGAACAAACCGATGCTCATGGAAGACTCCATACGCATTTTATACAGACGGGTACTGCAACAGGCAGGCTTAGCTCGCGAGACCCCAACTTACAAAATATTCCAGTCAGAGAACAGGAAGGCAAACGAATTCGCGAGGCATTTATTGCAGAGCCAGGACACCTGCTTGTTTCAGCAGATTACTCACAAATTGAACTTGTGGTGCTTGCGCATCTTTCAAATGATCCTGCACTCAAAACAGCATTTCAGGAAGGACGGGACATTCATACAAAAACAGCAGCGCTGCTCTTTCATAAACAGGAAGACGAAGTTACTCCATCCGAGCGCCGGATCGCAAAAACAATTAACTTTGGCGTGATCTATGGAATGAGCGCATTCCGGCTTGCCCGAGACCTTAAGATTTCCAGAACCGACGCTAATCGGTTTATAGAAGCCTATTTTGCTACCTATAAAGGTATTTCAACATTTATCCAGAATACTGTAGAACAGGTTCGTAAAACAGGTTTCGTACGCACACTGAGCGGTCGCAAACGTATTATTCGCACCATCAATAGCAGAAATGCTACCGAACGGCAGGCTGCTGAACGTATAGCGGTAAATACTCCCATTCAGGGCACAGCAGCTGATATTGTAAAGAAAGCCATGATTGCAGTGGCGGATATGATAAAGCGCGATTGGAAGGATTCGCGCTTACTGCTCCAGGTACACGATGAACTCATTGTGGAAGTACCAGAACATCAGGCCGAAGCGTTTGCTCAGGCACTCAAAACCTGTATGGAAAACGCATGGCCACTTTCGGTTCCACTTAGAGTTTCTATCAGCATTGGCCATAGCTGGGGATCAATGGAATGAAAACCATAATAGGGCTTACCGGCGCATACTGTTCTGGCAAAAATACCGCAGCAAACATTCTCGAAAACCTTGGATGGTATACTATCGATCTTGATAAACTAGGACATGAAGCGCTCAATCTAGCCAGAGATGATGTAATCAAACTCCTGGGAAAAGATATTTGCAGGGCTGACGGCACCATGGATAGAAAAAAAATTGCTGAACGTGTATTTCCAGATGCAAAAATTCTTTCAACATATGAAGCTATTGTTCATCCGATTATGTTCAGCCTGCTCGATACACATATTGAACGCGCTCCGAAAGAACAGGTATGTATCAACGCTGCCATTCTGTACAAAATTCCTCATGTTAGCCGCTGTTCTAAAATTATTGAAATACAAAGTCCATTTTTGCTCAGGCTTTTGAGAGGACTCAAACGCGATAGGCGTGGTGCATGTGAAATCCTTGCAAAAATGAATGCTCAAAAACAGCTCTTTGCACATCGGCCTCCTCATATTCCAATTATTACTGTAGTCAACATGGGATCAACCCGGCAGCTCGAACGTTGTATTGCCAAAGCACTCAAATTGCAGCCACCAACGTGCTAATTCTGAATGGTTCGAACACAGTAAATGACGTGAGAGAATATACTTAATTTCTTATCTAAACCACCCGATATTCAAAGCGTAAGACTACATGGGTATTGTACTACCCCTATAACCGGAGGATTATAATGGCAGCTGATGCAAAAAAAATAATTTTAATTGTTCTATATAGTATTATTGCATTGGGTATCATTGTTGCACTGGCATTGCTTTTAAAAATTCCTGCACAAAAACCTCAACCTGCATCAGTTGCAATACAAACACCGATACCGGAACCATCAAAAACGGTTCAGGACACACTCGCTGCCACCAATCAAACAAACCCTACTCCCGATGAATCTGGTACTGTTATAAGCATTGTCTTTAACAACCAGGAAGAACCTGCAAATTCAGCATCTGAAACCAGTGTCAGTGAACCCACTGCTACAAGTATACCTGTCCCTACTCCGCCTGCACAAACCAAACCTACTGGAGCAGCAGGTTCGAGCACTACAACATCAGTTAAACCAACAAACCAGGTTGTCAAACCGAGTGCTTCACAAACAACACAATCTCAAAAACAACAAACTCGATACTGGATACAGGTTGCTAGTTTTTCTACAAAGCTCAAAGCAGAAGATATGCAGCGCATGCTTGCAGAAAAGAGTCTCACGAGCTATCTTATAAGCTCTGTTGTAAGCGGAAAAACCTGGTACCGTGTACGCATTGGTCCTTACAACTCTAAAGCTGATGCAGAACGATGGCTTAGCACGATAAAGAATATTCCTGATTGCAGTGATGCCTTTATCATTATCCAACAATAATACCAATTTTTGCGAGCAACTATTGCATTTACTGAACTTTGCTATAATACTGTAAAGAGTGCGTAAAAAGAACTAACAGACTATGAGTAAAGAACAAAACAAAAACGATGAACAATTACAAACACTTCCACCGGAACAAAATCAGACTGATGCCCCATCAATAAAGAAGCTATCAAAGGCAACAACAAGCTTAGCACGAGCTAATCTGCTTTTAGTTTCATTTATTGCAAGCGTACTGCTCATAGCCTGCTTAAAAATTGGAGCAAGTGTTATTCTCCCTATTCTCATTGCGATATTTCTTTCATTTGTGCTTGAACCACCTGTTCGGTTTTTTCAAAAATATAAAATACCGCGTATCGTAGCAATTCTTACAGTAATACTCATAATGCTTATAGTTCTGGGAATTGTTTCCATTATTCTCTATAACAGCATCCGTTCTATTGCTAACAATCTTGGTTTTTACGAAAAACGAAGCATGGAAATCTACAAGCTTGCAGCATCAGTTTTTAATCTGCCATTTGATGAACACCTTTCGTTTTTTGATAATGTCTGGAACCAGGCTAACGTTAGAAAAACAGTTCAGGATTTGATCCTATCATTTTCCGGTTCATTTATCAGCAACACTGTAAAACTTGTTACCATTCTCATTATTACTATTTTTCTCATGATGGAAGCATCATTCCTTCAAAAAAAACTGGAAGTTGCATTAGCAGATAACTTTTCTATCGATATCCAAAAAATAGCTTCAAATATAATTACCAGCATTACACGATATCTCAGCATCAAATTCTTTGTAAGCCTTGCAACAGGTCTTCTTGTCTGGCTATTTTTAGCACTCCTGAAACTCGATTTTGCAGTAATTTGGGGAGTTCTATCCTTTATTTTAAACTTTATACCAACTTTTGGTTCAATTGCAGCTGGCGCCAGTGTTATCGGTTTTGCGCTGCTTCAATTTTGGCCATCTCCAATGCCGGTAATCTGGGCTGCTATTATTATGATCAGTATTAATATGGTAATTGGAAATATAATCGAACCGCATGTACAGGGTCAAAATCTTGGTCTTTCTACATTTGTTGTGCTTACATCCCTCCTTGTTTGGGGTTGGATCTGGGGATTTGCAGGCTTAGTACTGTCTGTTCCCATGACTGTTATTATAAAAATTATCTGTGAAGAAATTCCTGGGCTAAGGCCGATTGCTATAATTATGAGCACACACAAAGAAGTGTCGAACTCCCGATAAGAGTTTTTCTTAATTTAAATCATACTTTACAAGCCGTTCTTTTGTGATATATCATTATACACATGCATACCATTTTGCTTGTGGACGATAGTGAGCTTGAATTAAAAGCACTCGCATCAATTTTACAAAAAGAAAACTATACTATAGTAACAACCTCTGATGGGTCACAAGTTATACCACTTCTCAAATCCAGGAAAATTGATCTTATTTTGCTCGATATCATTATGCCTGGAAAATCCGGATTAGAATTGCTTGTGGATATCAAAACTAGACCAGATTTTGAGACGCTTCCTGTAATAATGGTAACTGCACGAACAGATGCTGCTAACGTAAAAGCTGCGCTCGACAGCGGTGCTATAGATTACATACGAAAACCATTTGAAGAGCTTGAAATTATCGCTCGTGTTCGGTCAGCACTGCGAATTAAAGACTATCAGGAGCGACTCCAATACCTCTCCACACACGACGGACTTACCGGACTCTTAAATCATGTCTCTGCACTCATGTCCTATGAATCGCTCTACCGTGAAGCACAGAAAAATAGTATACCATTTGCATTATGTATGCTCGATATCGATCATTTCAAAAGCATTAATGACAAATATGGTCACGCAGTTGGCGATAAGCTCCTCCAGCAGTTAGGTATTCTCATCCATAATCATTTTTCTGCAAATGGTTTTGCTGGGAGATACGGTGGTGATGAGTTTTTGATTGTTCTCCGAAATTTCTCAAAAGAAATGGCTATTTCTTCTGCAGAAGCATTTCGTAAGCATATTGCATCAAAAAAATGGGATACAATAATTCCAGTGTTGCAGATAACCATTAGCATCGGCGTTTCCAGTTACTCTTCTGCCCGTTATTTTGAAGGACATCAACAACTCATTGAGGATGCAGACACAGCACTCTATGCAGCAAAAAACAATGGCAGAAATAAAGTTGTTGCACAAGAATAGCCTGTTACAGCAAACGCAACAATAACAAAATACACGATATCACAAAAATGAAAATGATTGCACCGAAGGCTGTGTATGATAGTGGTTTATACGCAGAACCTTTTTCATGCTTAGCGTTCTGTGCCTGAGAAGTCATGACCGAAGAGCCGCAGAGCGGGCAGCCTTCAACAAAAATTTCTTCTGGACCAGAAAATCCGCATCGCGGGCAGAGCACCGAAGTAAAAATTCTGCCGCAGCTCGGACATCGCTTTGCTGCGGCAGCAACTTCTTTACCACAATTCTGGCAATAGTATTTGTGAACCGAAGATTTCAGGCTGTCTCCTTTGCTGCAGAACAACAGGAACAGGAAGCATTAGAAGTACTGGTAGTTTCGCATTTTTTTGCTGGGCCTGAAGCAGGATTAGTTTTTTTAGAATCGGTTACATAAAAACCGGAACCCTTAAAAATAACACCAGTACCGCCGGAAATGAGCCGCTTTACTAAACCACCACATTGTGGACATTGAGTATCCGGATTTTCGCTCATTGTCTGATTTTTTTCGTAGTAATAACCACAAGTCTTGCATTCATACTCGTATGTCGGCATAGCACTCTCCTGAAAACAAATGGTTTATAGCAAGGTTCCCCTAAAAATGTAATAAAAAATCAAGCTTTAGTAAAGGGCTCGCAATGCCTCATTATTTTTCTAGCCGAAAACGGACATAATAATCAAAACTAAAATCTAGCCGAAATACATACCGTCAACGACGGCATCCTCTGCTAATGTTCCTCCATTATCAATATTTTTCCCAGCTTTTTCCTGATTC
>JAKPPT010000039.1 GCA_029547205.1 Spirochaetota bacterium | reverse complement strand
CTGTATCCTGCCGCTATCCATCAAATCCCTGATAATGGAGTAATCGTCCCTGTGCGATAGTGTATTATACTGACGCTGTGCAATAAAAAAACAGGCATCCTTTTCTTTAGCAAGATAGGTATCATGTAAAATACGGGGCAGTCCAATGACAACCTTTCTGGCAGCATGGGTTACTTCAGTTTTCCAGGATTCCAGCAATCCCTGTAGAAAGCTACCGGGATATCCTGAGAATGTGTATTGCCTGGTACTAAAAAAGTTTTGAGCGGTATCAGAAAAATCATCATAGCGCACCGTAAGGCGCGGATTGTCAGCCTCAACGGTGGAGCTGCCAACAACAATGGTATCAACGCATGAACGCAGCCTGTGTACAACAAGGCGTGAAACCTCTGAGCTTATCCATCGTGAATCACCTTTATGTGTTGCGGTTCTGCCATCAAGCGTGGAAGCTGTTTTATGTATAACAAATGGCTTGTGCCGCACAATACTTTTGCTAAAAGGACGCATTATATCAAAAGCAGCCTGCTTCCATTGATGCAAAACAACAACCTCCACACCTGCTTGTTGCAATGTTTGCATTCCTCTCCCGGCAACAAGTGGATTGGGATCGAGCATGGGAATATATACGGTAGCAATACCTGATGCAATAATGGCATTGGTACAGGGCGGTGTTTTCCCCTGATGACAACAAGGCTCTAAGGTTACATACATCTCCGCTCCCTGCAGGTTGCATGAAGCATTTTTTATAGCTACAACCTCTGCATGGTCGCCACCGTACTCCATAGTACAACCAGCCGACACCACCTGACCATTTTTTACGATGACCGCACCAACAGCAGGGTTGGGCGAAGTGGCTCCCAATCTGCCAAACGCAAGGCGTAATGCCATTCCCATATAATCATTGTGTTTTTGGTTTTCCATACCGTTCAAACATCATTGCTCTGTCGTCGTGAAATTTCAAGCCTTCTTCTACATATGCCTGCAATTCGCTCATGATCGCTTTATTTGTCTTTATGCTTGCAAGATACCCGCCTGCAATGCTCCCTCCATAAAAAAATACGCCAATGCTACCGGTAAATATAGCAATGCCAGTATTGTTGGTGTCAATGGCAAAATAGGTAATAACGCTGCATATACCGATAACTATCGCCGCAACTATGCCATTCTCGGTATTGTCGCTGTACACATAGCCGCCGCCCGGCACCACGCCCCATGCAAGTGCCGCATAGGGATTTTTTAGCTGTGAGCGTTTAAAACGGCTATAGGCATACAGGTTTTCTACATCATAGCTATCAACAAATGATTGTGTGGGCGATAGTTCCTGATAATCATG
>JAKPPT010000019.1 GCA_029547205.1 Spirochaetota bacterium | reverse complement strand
CAGGCAAATATTTTTGCTCCATATCAGCCTCGACAGATGCAGATACCGGTAAGATAACAGTGACTACAATTCTTGATGATGCTGTAAGAGGATCAGCAAGTCAAGCGGTACAGACAATGAACCTTATGTATGGTATTGATGGGAAAGTAGGTTTATAGAAAACGAAGCAAGTAAGCATCGTGTAGTTGTAATATCAAAGTAGACATGTAACAAAAGCATGTCTGCTTTTTATTGACAACTGTACAGTATCGGCTTGCTTTGTTTTTTTCTCAGCATAGCAGAATAATCAGTTGTGCAGGCTTTTAATAAGCTTGTTCTTTTTATTTTATGGTACTTGATGTCGAAAGGCCAAACAGGTATAATTAACTGGGTACTGCATTTTATTAGCCATGGAGGTGGAGTTTTGGGTTTTAATGTGATTATTGCACTATTTGCCGGTTTGGGTCTTTTCCTTTATGGCATGCAGATAATGTCGGATGCTCTTCAGAAATCTGCAGGAGACAAATTGAAAAAGCTGCTTGAGATACTTACAACAAACAAGTATATTGGAATCCTGGTAGGAACGGCAATTACAGCAGTTATTCAAAGCAGCAGTGCCACCACAGTAATGGTGGTTGGTCTGGTCAATGCAGGGATAATGAACCTTTCGCAGGCAGTAGGGGTAATAATGGGGGCGAATATAGGCACTACAATGACCGCTCAGGTAATTGCCTTTAAGTTTACCAACATAGTCCCATATGCTATTATTATCGGTGCAATACTTGTGTTATTCTCAAGTAAAAAATCACGTAAGCACCTAGGTGAATTGATTATAGGGTTTGGTATACTGTTCATGGGCATGAATATGATGAGCGATGCCATGAAGCCGCTGAAGGATATACCTGAATTCTCACAATTCATGATAGGCCTGGAGGACAATCCACTTTTGGGGGTTCTTTCCGGACTGCTGTTAACTGCAGTAGTCCAAAGCAGCAGCGCAACTATTGGTATACTTCAGGTACTGGCTATGCAGGGACTGGTTCCTATAGAAGCAGCACTGCCGATATTATTTGGTGACAATATCGGTACATGTGCTACCGCCCTTATTGCCAGCATAGGTACAAGCCTGACAGCTAAAAGAGCAGCTATAATGCATGTGACAATTAAGATTAT
>JAKPPT010000017.1 GCA_029547205.1 Spirochaetota bacterium | reverse complement strand
TTCTAGATCATACAACTGAAATGGTGTTGTATAAAATAGGGAATATTTTCGTAACAATTAATATTTAGTGGCACATACTTCACCAAAGCCCAATGATTATGATACCGAGCATGACTTTTATTGGTATTTACAGCAGGATGGAAGCAAGAAGCTGCCTGGCATAGGTGGAGTATTTAATGTAGTAAATATGGATGTGTATCATTATGCGGGCAATAATCCGGTGAAGCTGGTGGATCCGGATGGGGAGGCAGCACTACCAGGAGCGTTTGTAGGTGCAATTTTTGGAGTGGCAACAGAAATAGCATTGCAAGCAGCTTCAAACATAATAGCCGATAGAGAAGCATTTGAAAATTTAGATTATTCTGATATAGCAATATCAGGAGTTATAGGGGCAATTGCAGGGGCAACAGGAACAGGAGCCATTGTACAAGGGAAAACATTTGTTGAAGCAGCAAAGAAATTTAAGGTAGCAAACGATGCGTTGAAATCACGCAATGCAGCAATAGCAGCAGGGAAGGTAAGAAATGCTGCAAAGACAGCAAAAGTTGCAAAAAAGGTTACTATAGCGAAAAAAGATATGGAGAGAGCTGGAATAAAATCTTCAGTAATAATATTTGCTAAGAAAGCAGCTCAATATGGTGCAGATAAAATTGGTAATAGTAAACAAGATAATAAACCACCATCAAATAATGATAAGAACAATTAAAAATGGATATAATGATTAGTATATACTTAATTGGACTTCTCATATTAATTATTTTATTAATATATTTAGATGGATTAAAGGAAGGAATGATTCAATCGCTATCAATGATTATAATAGCACTAATATGGCTTTTTATTGAGAGGCTAATTGATAAACAATTTGATAGTATAACAATTTTAGTTTGTTTGATAGCAGTTTGCATGACGGTTATATTTTTCTGGTTACGAAAAAAATTTAGTTATTCATTGAATAATGGAAAAAAAAGAAAAAAGAAAAGGTAAATTTAGATATTGATATTACACTAGTAGTCAGCTATTAAGAGAAAGTGAGAAATGCGATATAGTTTAAATAATATCACCGAGACAAAAAGAATTTCGTACTTTCTTTTGTCACAGACGAGCAACAAAAGAAAGTATGAGTAAAAAAATATGATGCCAATGGCAACATGACAGCGATGTATGACACGGCAAAACAGTTTAACCGCATCCTCTACTGGGATGACGACAATAGACTCACAAAGACGGTGGACACCACCAGCGGGAGCAGTGTAGCCACAAGCTATGCCTACGATGCAAAAGGCATGCGCATTGTCAAGGAAGGGCCATATGGAAAGAGTATCTATATTGATACAGGCTATGTGGAAAGCGGTGCAACACAAACAGCAATAACAAGCAACCATATCTTTGTAGGCAACACCAGGGTGGCAAGCGTGGTAAAACATACCGAAGAAAAGAATCCAGCAACCTATTTCTATGCAAGTGACCACTTAGGTTCATCGTCCGTGCTGACAACACAAACAGGCAGCTATCATGAGCGCATAGAATACCTGCCCTACGGCGAGGTATGGGTGCATAATAAGGCAAATGCAAATGGTTACACAACGCCGTATAAGTTTACCGGCAAAGAATTAGATGCGGAAACAGGCTTGTATTACTTTGGAGCACGGTACTACGATGCACGCATCAGTAGATGGATAAGCACCGACCCTGCGTTGGAAAAATACTTCCCCAAGCCCAACGACTACGACACCGAACATGACTTTTACTGGTACATATTAAATGATGCCAGTGGAAAGTTACCGGGGATGGGAGGGGTGTACAATAGTGGGAATATTGATTGTTACAATTATACATTAGATAATCCCATAAAAATAACAGATCCGGATGGGAAGGCAGCATTTTTCTGGCATTTTATGCTTACCTATTCGGTAGCACGAGACATGGGGATAGGGTTTGTAGACAGTATAAAGTTAGCATGGTATGCCATGATGTGGGATTTTAGAAAAGATTCGCAAAGTAAAACTGATGACGCTATGATAAATTCACATGCGATGAAATCTAAGACTCAATCAATTGAAGAAGGGAGGCAAGGAACGGATGCTTTTATAACAAAAAAATTAAATACAGCAGAATTGAAGGCTATGATGGATGAAAATCTAAGAAGTGATAGTAAAGATACTAGACTTGGCAAGATTCACTCAGCACTGCAGGATGTAGGTGAAGCAACGCATTGTGCTGTAGATAAGGCAACTAATGTACATAGAGATAAAAAATGGAGTGATGACCTTACTTTTAACGACAAAATGAAGCACTTATGGGGAGATGTATTTCTTAGTGATAAAGAGCTATCTGATGCAAAACAAAATGTAAAAGATGTTTTAACACGTGCGTTAGATATGGGTATACTAAGGAGGAACGATGAAAAATGATATAATAAACATTATTTCAATATTTTTACTATACATAGTAAGTGCCAATGCATTAGGATGCTGTATGGGATGTAAATCTGTAAAATATAAACATACGTATTATGATGATAATTATAAATATGTTAAAATTGCCAATGTTTATATAGAAATGCCATTGGGGTATTTTGCGCTGGTAAAGATAGATGGCGAGCCGGGGATTGCAGCAATTCGATTATTAGAAGAATATCGTCATCAATTTGGGGATGTAACATATCATCATGATGTATACGGAGATGAATATAGATTTAATTTTCATTATATAATATACGAATGTTATTATACCGATGATGTCAATGAAAAAAATTTTTTGAATAAACAAGTATGTTATAACAAAGAAAAGTTAAATTTTCGTGAGATGTGGTTGATAGGGAGGTGCTTTATTCCATTATCATTAGGTGGGTATATAAAGTGTAAAAATATAGTGTTACATCCAAGTGGGAGAAGTATAGGTTTTGATGGAATTGACTATAGTGTAGATGAAAGAATATTAGTTGCACCAACGAAATGGAAGGATATTAAGGATGTACGATTGGATGATCCACATATTAAGTGGTACAGGTATGTAGAGGATAAATTGCAAAATTGTCCAGAATATGAAAAATATAAGAAAAAACATCCATGGTATGATCATTATTTTTATGAAGTGCCCGTTGAAGAGCTATGGTGATATAGTATAACGTTTCAATGAAAAATGAGAATTTTTGTTAGGATAAAATAGAGAGATTTCCATGGCTGTGTACTCGCCTTCCATCCGTGGGAGGCTACCAGAAGCCGGGCAAGGACGCCCGGCGCATTGGGATGTGGGTGCATCATAGGGCAGCCTGCTGTAGACAACCATTACACGACAACGTTGTCAAGGCAGTCATAGTGAAACATTTTGTATTAAGTACTACACGCAAACTATGGAAACAACTGGTGCATAAAGTATTTTTCTTTTTTTTGAAGGCAAAACCAGCGGAGGCAGGATGCCGTAGCGCCATACGGCTCGTGCGAGGACATAGACAGGATGTCGTCCGCAGCACGAAGGCAAGGATAAATAAAAGCAAGTGGCAAGGCTCACCGCCGTGTGAGGTGGCTCCACAGGGTTGGTAAGGGGGCATTTAGCGCATAAATGTCCCCTTACAAAGGAGCTATCACTTCCACCAGTTAAAAATGGTTGACAACCCCACCGGTGACGATGTATACTACGAGTATGGAGCGCCGGGTGCTGCTTACAATGCTGCTGGGCGGGTAACCAAAGAAACCGCCGGGACATTAATTGACCAGTACCGCTACGGCGCATTAGGCGAGGTAGTAAAGAAAACCCGCACCATCGATGGCAAGCAATACAGCGTCACCTGGAAGTGGGACAACTTTGGGAGGCTT
>JAKPPT010000135.1 GCA_029547205.1 Spirochaetota bacterium | reverse complement strand
TTTCTTGATGGTTGCATCTTGCTGCTTGATCTGTCGGTCACGGGACGCTATTTCTTCTTTCATCGTTTCGATCTGGATTTTTAGTTCCCGTTTTTCGGCTGCAGCGGCAACAACAGAATCTTCGGCAGCGGTAATTTGCGCCCGAAGCTTGTCATTGGAGTTGCGCTCTTCTTCTAATTCTTGTTTCAAATCGTCAATCCTCCTCCGCAACTCATCCAACTCAATTTTTGTTGCGCTGTGTTCAGCGTTGATTCGGGATGTGATTAATGCTGCTATGCTTCCGATAAGCGCAACTAATCCGGTAACTATGGCAGTTATGGCTTCCGGTGTCATAGGTTATTTCACCGATTTATCTGAATTGAACTGACGGTAAACAGCTGCTTCAACCGCAGCGTCAATCAGCTCGATATCCAGGTGAATCCCGTGTTCGGCAAGCCATCGCTCAGCGATATCCATGGCATACACCTTTTTATCACTGATTAGCTTAGCTGCTCCAGCCTGCTCAGCGGCAGTTACAGCAACTTTTGCAGCTTCTTCAAGCAAGTCTGTAGCATCCGGATTCCATAATCTTGCTTTTTGCCAAAGCAGCTTCGCCCATGATACCAACACGCTGATGATTGCGACTGCGACAATCGGTAACAGAAATTCTAATAATCCCTGTAGAACTGCGGATAATATAATGTTATTTTCCATGGTTATAATCTCCTGATAAGGTTTTATTTAATCATTGTACACCAAAATAACAAATTTTCAAAATTGCGTTTTTATCATAAAAAACGAACACGGTGGAGATTTGTAGATTAGAATAAAATTTCTCCACCGTGTAAACGTTTGCATTTTGATTTTTAATTACTATAACGTCAATTTAATCATATTTAACGTTATCATCCGATCATGCGCTTCTGCGTGCGCTATACAGTGTTTTTGTTATTTAGCATGAATATCCCTAATTTTGATGTTAGCTCCCACGCCGAGAACGTACCCATGTTTTTGATTCTCATCAGTCTGTCGACGCAAGCTATGACCGTTTCCTGATCTTCAGGTGTTAGTTTATCGTACGCCGCCTGATAGCAGCTCATCAGCTCGTC
>JAKPPT010000124.1 GCA_029547205.1 Spirochaetota bacterium | reverse complement strand
TAACCAAAACCTTTATATACAACTAAGTTTAATGTTATAAATACTTACTAGTATTAACTTTTCTGAGTAAGTGATTGGTTATACGAAATAAAAAATTGAGGAAATACAAATGGATTTTGCAGATGCATTAAGAGCACTTAAGACAGGTGTTTGTGTTCGAAACGAGCATTGGAATGGAAAAGACATGTATTTATATTTGCAAATGCCCGATGAAATGAGTAAGATGAATGTACCATATATCTATTTATGTATGCCGGATTCTCATCCGGTCTATCCGCATGTGATGGTGCCTTGGACTCCGTCGCAGTTAGACTTGATGTCCGAACAATGGGAAATTGTTGCTAGATCTTAAACCAAAACTTTTATATACAGGAAAAATAAGTTATTTAATGTCGAAAAGCACTATGTTATTTGGTTTTAATATCATAGATCGATGTCGACCAAAAACCATAAATACGTGAATACCAAAATGTATTTATACTAGGAAAAGTAGTTATTGTTTGTGTTGGGTAGTATAACACAATACTGAAAACAATAATATTGGAAAATAATGGAGAATTAAAAATATGAGCAATTCAGCATGGGACGAGCAGATCGTCGTAAAGGGAGCAGGAGTACCGACTGGCGTATATGAGACCGTTTTCAAGGACGTAGTTCGAGAGAATAAGGTTGTACAGTACAGAAGCGGTCTTTCTGGTCAGAAGGTTATCGGAAAAGAGTATGATACTTTAACCGCTGACCAGAAGGCTATTGTCGACGGAATACCCGACGAATATTGGCCACAAAAACCAAATGAGGATGCTCCTAGAATGAAGGCAGCATTTGTGGACCAGTATAGATTTATTTTCACTGATCCAAAAACTGGAACAGATCTGAAGTTTGGTGCGGTATTTCCAGTGGTGCAGTATTCTAAAGATGGTACTGTAATTTCTGCAAGCAATAAGGGTTTAGTGGATTTCATTACCCAGGCAACCGGAGCACCCATTGTACCTGGTGATACATTTACCGTCCGGGATTACATTAAGCCGGGGGATGAGTTCAGACTGGAGCTTGTAAAGAACGGCAATTTCACGGAGATCGACAAGACAAGTGTGGTCAAAAAGGAGCTAGCAAAGCCCATTGTAAAGGGAGTTGAAGCTCTTTCGCCGAAAGCAAAGGAGCTACTTGATTTCCTGAAG
>JAKPPT010000042.1 GCA_029547205.1 Spirochaetota bacterium | reverse complement strand
AGTATTGAAACGTATGCCAAACTGGATGAATTGCGAGCATACCGACATAAATTCAGGAATATATATCTTTATTAAATAGCTCCAGCCCGTATAATAGATTTAGCACAGGAAGGTATTGCATTGGTATATCAGTTTCATAATGATATTGATGTTTTTTGTGCGTTTTTATCCAGCAAACAACCGTAAAAAATAAAAAATTAAAAAAATTTTTAAAATTTCCCCCGCAAAAGCGTATTAATACATAAACACACTGAGGAGGTTACTATGCTTTCGCGGGCTACTTCGCTGGTTATCCATGGAATTGAAGCGCATCTCATTGATGTTGAGGTTGATATTGTAAAGGGGCTTCCCAACTTTACCATTGTTGGGCTGCCTGATTCCATTATCCGTGAATCAAAGGACAGAATCCGTTCGGCAATTGAAAATTCAGGATTTGAATTTCCGCCCAAAAATTTTATTGTAAATTTAGCACCTGCCGGCTATCGCAAAGAAGGAGCAAATCTTGATTTACCCATTGCGGTTTCCATTCTGGTGGCAACAGGGCAGGTTGAGAGTACACAGCTTGCCATACCCATGGTTGGGGAGCTTTCGCTTGATGGCAGGGTGCGGCCCATTAAAGGTGTTATTGCAATGGCAATTGCTCTGTACCATGCTGGTATCAAAGAGATTATTGTTCCATATGAAAACCGCAATGAGGCAACGGCTATAGAAGGGATCAAGGTGTACCCTGTAAAGGATATTGCTCAGGCAATAGAAGCCTGCAATGGTACCATGCAGCCATATACGGAACATGTAAGTGGGGATAGTTCATGGAATGGCTACCTTGATATGGCAAGCGTCATGGGACAGGAAACAGCCAAACGTGCCATGGAGATAGCTGCTGCCGGACGGCACAATATTTTAATGTATGGACCGCCAGGTTCAGGGAAAACCATGCTTGCGCGGTGCGTTCCAGGCATTTTACCGCCGCTTACCAAAGAGCAGGCAATTATGACCACCATGATACATTCGGTTGGTGGTGTGCTTGCTCATGGGCAGGGATTGGTTTATATGCCGCCGTTCAGAGCCCCGCACCATACCAGCTCTGATGCAGCGCTGGTTGGCGGAGGCAAAATACCCAATGTTGGTGAGGTATCGTTAGCTCATAATGGTGTACTGTTTTTAGATGAGTTTGTTGAATTTCGTAACGATGTGATACAGGCATTGCGTCAGCCACTTGAAGATTGCCAGATTACCATATCGCGTGCGCTGGGAACCATGACATTCCCTGCCGATTTTATGCTTGTTGCATCCAGCAACCCGTGCCAGTGCGGCTACCTCTTTGATCCTGAAATACCGTGCAAGTGTACAACGGGTAAAATACGCAATTACTTTTCAAAGATTGCCGGGCCCATACTTGACCGGATTGATATCGAGGTGCTTGTAGGCAGGGTTCCCTATAAGGATTTACTGGGCAAAAGCAATGCTGAAAGCTCGGCAAGGGTAAGGGAACGGGTGGTTAAGGCACGAGAAAAACAGCGGCAGCGTTTTTCCGGAAAAACAACAACCTGCAATGCACGTATGACAAGCGATGAGGTCAAAGAATTTTGTGCCATCAATGGCGAGTGTGAATCAATTCTTGAACTGGCAATAAAGCGCATGAATCTATCCGCTCGCAGTTTTTTTAGAATCCTCAAGGTTGCACGAACCATAACCGATCTTGATGATGCGGAATCCATTGAAAAACGGCATATACTGGAAGCATTGTCATATAAAAATCTACAGCGTTACTATGAAATTTAATAATTGAATATATGTGCTTTACACTATATTTTTCTATTGACGAATGTTCATAACAATAAAAAAACAGTAGTTTGTAGTGTTAACAACGGGAGGCTTTCTATCTGGATTGTTTATGCTTTGTTATGTGCATTGTTCCTTGCTATTGGTGATGCGCTGGTTAAAAACGCACCAGCAATGCATCCTGCAACCATTGCTGCCGGGCGTGTCTTCTTTTCATTACCGGTGTT
>JAKPPT010000022.1 GCA_029547205.1 Spirochaetota bacterium | reverse complement strand
TGCATACGCATTGACACCTTCCAGACACAGAATCATTGCCGTTAAACAATTTTGTTTTTCCTCACCATACCCTTTATTCAGCTCTTCATGTATTTCCTGTATCATTCCCAGAGTACCCATAGCCATAACTTTGGGAAAGTTTGGAATGGTATGTGATATGGTTGCCTGCTTCCAGTTGAAATACAGCGCATATCGTTCATCTAACTGCTGACTTAACGGATTATTATATTTGTCGCGCACCCACTCCCTGACATTACGATGTAACCAGAACGGAAAAACATCAAAGTGTAAAACTTCACGTGTTTGGTCATCAATATCAAACGGATTGTAAGTACGGTACGGTATCGTCAAAAGCTCATTCCATATCATAATGCCGCTTCCATCAGGATATACGGGACAGCCAATGGGCTTGCTGGTGGTAGTACCCGCAAGGAGCGAGTCAGTGTTAATTATTGACTTTCGGTTTTCCATCATGTATTTGTACGCCAATGCGTTGCGCACAATCGGGTCCCATTTGTTACCGGATGAATCCTTCTCAAATCCATTTTCCCGATACCATTGTGTTAAAAGATATGCACGCTCACCGCACACTGCCGGTTTTTTTGTCAGATGATCATCCAAAAATAGTTGTAACCGCGGGAAGTCATCAACACTATACTGCGATAAATATGGATCATCAAGAAACAAAACATTTTCATCGTCGCGACTGCCCTGCAATCGTTCTTTCCTGCGCTTTCTAATTTCATCACTTAATTGCTTATCTTGTTTTGGTTGCTGCCGTTTAACTGTTTTATCATCTTTATTTCGTTCAGCTTTCATTGCACGTTTTTGAATACCATGAAACAACAGCGAAATAAAAAAAGAAAATATATTTGCATAGCTGACACTGCCATCAATACGCACATCGCTTTTCAAAAGCATGTAGATAATATCAGTAGGAGTACCTAAAAGCAACCGTCGTGCAGCTTCATCATTTTTAAAAATCATAACAGCTTTTGCATCATGTGCGATAGCTCTTGTAACGGTAACTTTCCCCTCAAAAAAAGAAATCCCATACTGCAAAGAATTGTCTTCAGTTTTCAGACCAATGCTAAAATTAAGCCACCCGTCTTTAGTTTTAAGATAGCGATTGAGGGATTTACGTTTATTGAAATTGAAAGCAATGAATTTTAAAAACGAGATTATAATGATGTTAGTAGCTTTGCTTGATTTTGCGTTTGTGGTGTATAACAACATGGACAACCTCCTGAATTGTAGTTATAGCGTCATGATGAAATTGGTCCGCAATCTTATACCAAATCGTCATTCCAAACTTGTTTCAGAATTTCCTCCACACTGACGTCATGCTGAACTTGATTCGGCATCCCATTATTACCGGGTATCCTGTAATGAATTCATGATGACGTCGTTTTGAATTCAAGGCAAGATTCAGAATCACGTCGATTAAATTTTATAACGACACAACCTATTCCATATCAACAGGCAAATACCGGCATACAATTGTATCCAGATAACTATCGACAAAACGCTGCTGCTTTTCATTTACTTCTCTGAGGAGCCTGCTGATGCATAAACTTACCAGTCCGTTTAACTCCACCCATAGTTGCATGGCTAATTCATACGCCAGCTTTGGTTCAATGTCCAGATGATGCTGTAACTTTTCTACTGTAAAGATGAAAGGCTTCAATGCCACTGCTTTTTCTTTAGTTGCTACTGCCTCAAGCGGTGTGCCAACACAATCCAGAAACTTTGGCACATTACGGTTTAAAAACATTATCTCATAATAATCAGGATAGGTTAAACCAAAATCAACATAGCCATGTATAATACCTATAAACTTTTCACGGGTAGAAACCGGTATATCATATGCTTTTTCAAAATATTCAAACAGCCGTTCAAAGCCCTTAATGCGTATATAAAAGTAGAGTTCGTCCTTACTGGTATAATAGTTGTAGATAGTTGTAGCACTGACCCCTAACTGTGCTGCAATCCTCCGCATGCTGAGTTTTGAAAATCCATTGTTACTGATAATTTTAACTGCAGCATCAAGTATCTGCTGTTTAACACTATCAACTTCTTCTGTGTTGCGTGCAATTCGTGGCATTAATATTTTCCCTTATTTAATTAACAGCGTTATATTAACAGTGTTAACTTTATTTGTCAAGCAAAAATAATAAAAAATAGTACCGATAGCCATGATAAAATGAGGAAACTGATAGGGAATCATCTTGCAGGGAATATATACTTATAGCGATTGATATCCCTGAATACATAATGTGTGGTGTGTTTTATACATCTTCAATGGAATAAAACACCGATAACACCTGTGCATAGGCAATAATAGCCAGTATATCTTCAAATTTCAGTTTTACTTTTATAGCCGCTCCTCCTGCTTTTTATACAATCACTATCTAATATCATGTCTTCTGCACCATACATACCGTTTACGCTACCTGCTCCCCTCCCTGATAGTTGATAAACCGTATAAATCCTCTGTCACTATGCTGTGTAATAATAACATTACCAGCTATACGCACCCCATCGTTTATTAAAACGGCAAGCTCGTTCATTGAATAACTATCGCCAATATGTCGTACCTCGCGCGCCCCTATATCATTTAATACAATTTCTTCTACATCATCAATATTTATACGGTACACATGCCCTTGATGCGGCATATACAGGGCACAATGGCATCCCTGCATGTGCGAGGTGAAGGTTTTATCATCAATGGGTTCAGCCGGCAAATTCAACGAATCGTCAATAATCGGCAGGTCAATGACAAAACGTTTTGTTATGAAATCCAGCATGGCTTTATATGCATCACGATAATATTTTACTGCAACTATCTGTTTTATAATTATTATTCTTTTAACGACAAAATACATAATGAGGGCGATAGTAACTGCTAATACGTCTGCTTTCATAAAGGGAGTTATCACCGCATATATGTGGTTTGCTATCATAGTATCCATATGACCTTCATTGTAATTATATATATTTTCATTATGTATTAGACTCGTTATGCCTCCATTCTATAGGAAAAATATGATATCAACAGGGACATATACTGTCCCTATTACAATTTTTTTATTTTTTTGTGATTTCACTGTGGTCACTCCTTGTACCATCCATAGGGAATAAAATATTGAGAGCGATAGTCATTTTAAATTTGTCACAACCTATCACAGAATTTCTCATGATATCGTTTTAATGGTTATAGTACGGGTAAAGCCGGGAATGATACTGTAAAATAATTATATGTGTGAGGATTATAGTATATACACATTATGTGTGATAGTTACTTGTTATGTATAAATTGCCTGTAAGCTTCTTTAATTGCAGTAAGCCATTGCCTGCGTATAGCAGCAGGAGAAATAATTTCAGCATACTTACCATACCGCAGAACCTTGCCCAGCAGTTCCTGAGGATGATGCACCGGCAACTGCATCTCAAGATAAGCACCATACTGCGGATGGGTTCCTTCTTTTATTTTTTGCTCTTTATGCCATACCTGCTTCTTT
>JAKPPT010000151.1 GCA_029547205.1 Spirochaetota bacterium | reverse complement strand
TTGCGTTTTGGTTTGGGCTGCTCGATGTAGAGCACGATGAGTTCTGCCGGTAATGGTATCTTTTGTTTACTTTTTGTACTTTCTGTAACTTGTTCCATTTTATTTTGTTCTACCACAGGTTTGGTGAGTTGTAAAGGGCTGGTTTCGTCGGGAACCACTGTGTCTGCCGATGCTCGCTCCATGAGTCTCACTGTCTCGCGGTAATCGTTTACAACTTCGCTCATGCTCCGCTCTGCTACGTGTATGCTCTGATAGCTACGGGCAAGTACCCGGGCGTCTTCGGCTAGGAGGCCTCGTTCAGCAGTTGGGGACGCAAGCTCAGCTTTTGCTGTTTCTATCCAGCTCGATTTCTCTGCTGTGAATCGGGCATAGAGTGCAAGCGCCGCACTGTCCGGGGCAAGATCAGCGTGGTAGTAGCCTGCACGGAAGGATGGGTCTTCGCTGTCATCTGCCCGGTGTTCAAGCATCCTGCGGGCAGTATCACTGAGCAGTGCATCGGTCTCTACTAAATACGAAAGCCCCTGTTCAATAATTTTTTTCATGCTTTGATCGGCTCCAGCACAGGCTACTATGAGCGCCTCGCTCTCTTTGCTGCTTGCTGCGCTTGTTTCTGAAAGCCATGCTGAGCGTGCTTCCTGACTTTCAACTCCAGTTACCATGTTGAGCACTGCTTCGTCTTTCATACCTGCGATCCGCTCTGCTCGCTCAATTACCAAAGCGGTTTCGATCGTCGTATCACGCTTCGTAATGAACAGCATGGCCGATCGAGCGCTATCAGTATAGCGGGCAAGCTCCGGATGTCTTGCTAAAACCTGTTCACGGTTCGACAGAGCACCGCTCGTACTTGATACACCTTTGCTTATGAGGCTTTGTTGCTCAGCCTGATCTTTTTGCGCATCTGTGCCAAAGAAATCTTCGGTGAGGCGCATAGCGTATGCTCGTTCAAACTCCTCCTCTACTCCGGCGAGGAACAGTTCCCGGCCGGCAAGATCAATAGCTGCGCTTTCCCAGAGAGTGCGAATTGTTGCAAGCCCCTCTTTGCTCCGTTTGAGCCAATCATCGGCACTCGTGCTATCCGCATCGATGCGTTCGATTACGGTCATCACTGCCTGCCTCTGCTTGAAGCTGAGCGGCATTCGTTGGGCAAACACATTTCCAAACACACAATTCCATGCCACTATGAGGGCAAGTACTTGTTTAAGTTGTCTCTTAATCGATTTCATTGTTTTTCTCCTTTCCTGGTTTAAATATCTGCAATCATAATTATTGCGCTTTGCATAATTGCGCCGATTGATTACAGTAAATTGCTGATGGTGCAGCCTGTTGCTTCTCTCTCATGGATCCATAACGTGCTCCTTTCGATGTTTGGTTTTTATGCCTGTATAGCAGTTGGCAAACATAGGCAAAAACATAATCGTAAATACACAGGATGAGGCGACGCCCCAGACGCTTGTAAATGCAAATGACCGGAATACCGAGTTAACCTCGCCTTTAAGAAACAGCATAGGGAACGTTCCTGCTATGGTGGTTAGTGAAGCAGCAAACAGTGTGATGAAGCGTTCTTTGAGCGCGAGTGAGCACAACTTCCTTACTGCATTATTCTTATTCGCATACGTTTTAGGGAGTGTATGGACAGCACTGCTAATGCTTTCATGCATGATGACTCCAGCGTTTACTACCATACCCGCAGCAGCTATAAATGAGCAGACAAGTGCAGGGTTTAATGATGAGCCTGACATGCTCAGGAATAGTACCGGAACCGCTAGTGAAGGCGGTATAACGAGCATTATTACACAGGCATCTTTCCATGAATTTGCAAGAATCGTAAGCACTAACAATATGCCGACAAATGCTGCAATAAAATAATAACTTCCTTCTTTCAGTTTAGATTCTTTTAGCAACGCATCTCTATCAAATTGAACGCTGTATCCCTGAGGGATGTCCAGCACACGGGATGTTTCAAGTATTGCCTTGCTTACTTTTGCAGGACTCAAAACAGGTGTTTCAATTGATATTGTCATTGTACGTTTTCTATCATTCCTATAGATTTTTGCGGTATCATAAACTTCTTTAATAACACCAAGTGTCCTGAGCTCAGTCTCACCATTTGGAGCTAATGTTTCTAAAATATCACTACGCTCGGCATCATGTGCCCGATATACTCCAAGACGAACATCCATTTCCTGTTCGTTTTGAATTTTTTTATACACTACAGGATTGTAGAGACTGTAGCGTAGGATGTCCCCCAGATATACAAAACTTTCACCATATGTTGCAATCTTTGCTCTATCAGGCTGATAGATGAGTTCTGGTGCTCCTTCTTTGAAATTGAGTACTACATCGCTTACAAAGGAAAGATTAGAGCAGAGACTGGCAAGTTTTCGTGCATATAGTTCACACTGATTAATCTCATCACCCTGTATCGAAACCTGCCAGATTCGTTTGTTTGTCTCGTGCATTTCGGTCCATAAAAACACCGATGTATTTGAGAGTGATCGTATTTCCCGTATTATTGCATCGCGCTTATACCGATGCATATCATACACAACAAGCAAAGTACCATAGCCACGGTATGCAGTGCTCTGCACGGAGTCAACACCTTCAATACCGAGTATTTTTTCGCTCACAGTGGCAAGTACTTCATCAACAATGTCCATTGCTGTTCCCGATGCTAGTTCTGCATGAACGGGAATTGTCCCCTCTAAGTCGGGCAGTGTAGGATCACGCTCGATAAAAATAAGTGCAACGACCGCAGTACCAACTATGATTATGACAACATAGAGTAATATTTTTTTATTAACAATAAGTCTCGTAACTATAAAAAACAATATTTTCTTACACGTATGTTTCAATGAATTATTTATCTCTTTTAATTTTTCTAAACATGATGGCTGTTTTCTTTTTCCCATCCCATAACATTCTGAAGTATACTCAATCGTTTTATTTGCAATAGCAACTAAAAATGATGGAATAAAAAGAATGCCTGCAAGCAATGCTATTAGGTTTACTATAGCAATTGCACATGCAGTTCTCTGTATACCATATCCAAATTCTGTATATACCATAAGCGGTGCAAGAGCGATAATCGTGGTTAAAACACCGCCTGCAAGTGGTGGAAACAATTTTTTAAGCCTGATAACTGCGGCATCTGCCGTGTTCATTGTTGCAGATTCTTCGAGCAATAGTAATATCGCATCAACAGCGCAACCAACCCCCGATACAATTCCTGCAAGCACCCAGGTATCAATTGAAAACTTCAAGAGTACAAGTACTGCCAGTGTAATAACAATCACAATCGGAACAAAAGCAGTTCCTAATACTGCAAGCAACAGAACATGGTTACTTTTCTTATATAGTGTTATAAAAAAAACACCTAAGCCTACAAGCATCATTCCAGAAAGTACTGAATTTACCATAGCAGAAAGCGATTCCCTGGCTTTTTCTCCAGCATCGGCTAGAATGGTAAAGGTTAACCCTTTTTGCTCCCACTTTTTTATTGCAGCTTTAATACTTGCTGAAAGTTCAATGAGGCTCGCATTTCCTGCCCGTTTTATAGCAAGCACCATACAGTGCTTCCCGTTTACTCTTGAAATAGAGTCCGGCTTTCTTTCCTGCTTTGCTATTACAGCAAAGTCACCAGGACGTACTGGTGTGCCATCTATTCCTGAAATCCACGCAGTTTTTAAATCACTGATCGTTTTATACCTGCCATCGATTGTGAGTGGGATTTGAATTGAACCTTCTGTAATGTAACCAGCTCTTTTAAGAATATCATTTTCTGCAATACCAGTACCAATGCCAATTATCGTTTGAGGAGTTAATGCAACTTTATCTTCTATTATATCTATTGCAATTTCGGGTATTCGTATTCCATATATTTCAACATCGCCAGCACCATTTATTTTTTTTAAATCTGGTTTTAATTCTTTTTCAAGCACATAGGAAACATCGGAGATATTTTCTGGATATATGGCAGCCGTAAAAATCGGGAAATCATCACTCGAGGCAAGAGCAAATTCTGGTCGCTGTACCGATTCTGGCATTGTTTCATAAACCCGGTATACAGCTTCACTAAATTTTTCATACATATCAGCATCATTTTGATTTACACCATATAAAATTGATATTCTTACTGTACTGTATTCTATTGATGTAATTATTTCCTCACATCCTTCAATACCGGTAATAGCATTTTCAACTGGAATTGCAATTGTTCTTTCAAGTTCCCGTGCGTCAACTCCATAGTGCCTTATCGTAACTTCTATTAAACGATTGTTTGTTAATTCTCCAGTACTAAACTGTGCTTTTGTAACTATGAATATAGAAATAAGCGTAATTACAATGAGCAGCGCTGTTACACTTACTATTCTTTCTATCCAGTGCTTCATACACTCCTCTTTGCTATAAATGCTCTAAAAATCACTGGATACATAAAAACCGCAATTAGCGAGGACACAGTTAGCCCGCCCAGAACTGCAAGTGCCATACTTTTCTGTGTGCCACCGCTTACAATTAACGGTACTAAAGCAATAAGCGTTGTTAAACTTGTTCCAGTTATTGCTCGTATTCGTTCTAATGCGCCATTAAATGCTGAAAAAACAGCATTCCCGGAACGTTCATATTTTTGTTTACTGATCTCAAAAAGTACAATTGCGTTATTGACCGCTGTACCAAACAGTACAACCATGCCCAGAATAGAACCTGTATCAATTCCGCAATTACCAATCAGCAGAAAAGGTGCCGCCCCAGCAAGCGCGAATGGTACTGATAAGAGAATAATTATTGGCAAAATAAAAGACTCAAATTGAGCTGCAAGCACAAGGTACAACACGATGCCAACACACAGGAGCAGCATGACCATTGTATTGATAAGTTCACTTCTATTGTGAGCATCAAGATCTGTTACCCATGCATGTTCTTTTTCAATACTGGCGATAGTCGTTATTGCTCTATTCATTACATCTTTATGTAAATTACTTTTAAGTGTAATGTATTGAACATCTGACCGATTGGAACGAATATAGAGAGCAGGTTTTTGCTGTATTTCAATTTTTCCCAGCTGCGATGTTTTTATTATTTTATTTTCTTTTATCAAAATAAATGATTCGATATCGTTTTTTGAAAAGCCAGTGGATGCTTTTTTTGATTGAACACGAATATCGCATAGTTTTCCTCCCAGTTCTATTGTTCCGGTAAGGATTCCTTGAGTCGCAGTATTTAAAATAAACGCAGTATTACTTGAAGAATAGCCTGCCCATGCCATTCTATATCTATCTGGAAACAATAATGCCTGCCAGGCTTTTTCTGACGGATAGATACCGATAGCTTCGTTCGGAACTCCACAATTTGTTAGCATGGAAACAATTTCTCTGGTACGCCGTTCCGTCATGTCAGGGTTATCTCCCTGGATCTCTATACCCTGAGCATACTGCGATACAAGGAGCTTTTTTACAGGATCATCAGGTTCATGTATCGAATAGGAGATCCCTCCTACGGTTGCAAGATACGCTTCGGTAACTGCATAGGCTTTTTGCATATCAATTTTTTTATTGATAGTACATGCAAATATAATTGTATAAGAATTCCATGCAGGATTTGTTCGTGCCTCCATATCATCAATTTCAGCACCAGATCGAGAACTTATGCTTGTAAATATTTTTTCATTATGTTTGGTACTGTATGCACCCACTCTATTTTCAGTGAGTTCATGCAAACCACTTGAAATTATTTTCGCTTTTTCAAGAAGAACATCATATTTAGTTTGCGGAGCTAGCACAATTTCAACTACCATACGTAAGCTTTTTTCTTTTGGGAAAAAATCTATTCTCAAAAAAGGGAAAATACCAATACCAACAAAACATAGTATAAAAAAAACAAAACCGTATCGTAATGGCTTTTTCATCACCACTTTTAAATACCGTGCATACATTGTTTCCAGCTTATGCTTTATTTGTTTTCTGTCATTAGTTTTATTTAAATTCAAAACCTTTTTAGAAACAAGACTATACCAGAGCGCTGGAACTGCTGTAATTGAAAAAATCCATCCTGTCATAAGCGCACCAGAAAGTCCCAGTGCAAGGTCGCCATACAATTTACCAAGCACACCCGGTACAACCAGAAGTGGTAAAAATACTATAACAGTGGTAATAGTACTTCCAAACGTACTTCCTGCAGCGCTTTTTGTTGCATTTACTATTCCTACCTGTGATATCGCTATGTCAGCAAAACCCGTTTTTTTCTGCTGTATAATTGCAGAAAGTATCACAACTGCATTATCAGTTATCATACCTATTGCCAGTGCAATGCCGCCCATACTCAGTATATTAAGTGTACATCCTGCCAGTTTAAGAACTAAAATACCACCTGCAACCGAGACCGGTATGGATACTGCTGCGATAAAACCCATTGCCGGCATAGAAAACAAAATCAGTAAAATGATAATAACTGCTACAGCACCAATACCAGCGGAAACAGCAATCGAAGTAAGGCTTTCCTTTACTGCATCTACAGTATTTCCAACTTCGATAATTTTAACAGTCTCATGCATTTGTAAAAATTTGTTAACTGCATCTGTAACCGATGCGTGTACGGAAACCGGATCAGACCCATTCTGTCGGTACACAGCTACTCTGACACATTCTTTACCATTATAGAGAACAATACTATCCGGTTCCTTCTCAGCAAGGACAATATCAGCAATTTCTTTTAAGGCAAACTGTCCATGCTCATTGCTGATAATAATTGCACCAGCTTCATCTATCGAGCGAACTCTTCCTTTTGCGGAAACAACAAGCTCCCGCACACCTTCCCTGATTTCTCCGGAAGGTACATCAGCATGTGCCTCTGAAAAGGCTCGTGCAATATCAGTAATATTCATGCCACGAACTAATGCTTTGCTATCATCAACGTTTATCTGAAGTTCCTGTTTTCTGCCACCCGAAACAAGTATCTGGCTGACTCCTCTCACTTTCTGGAGAACGCTTCGCAAATATTCTTCTGCAATGCTTCTGGTCTCGATGAGGTTATTGTCCTGAGTGATAACCGCATACTCTATAAGTGGAACATCATCCGGTGCAGTAATAATTCTCGGGCGGAGCGCTCCCTGAGGAAGAACCGGATATACGGTATCAAGTATTTCCCGAACGCGAGATCGAACTGTCAGTATGTTCTCCTGCCAGGAAAACTCAAGCTTGATAAGTGCAGTACCATCACGAATTAAACTGGTAACTGACCTCAATCCTCTGAGTGATGCCAGGGCTTCCTCTATTGGAAGCACAATAAGACTGCGGATTTCTGATGCGGGGATTCCCTGCATGCCTGCTTCTATGAGTATCTGTGGCAATATAACAGGAGGAAGCCGTGTAAGCGGCATTGATGTTACAGCAAGCATTCCTGCAAGTACAATCACACAGACAATTGCAAAAACGCTTACCGGTCTCCTCACCGAAAGCTGTATTAGTCCCATACTATTTGATTATTGTCTGGTACTGCATCGTAAGTCACAATTATAATTCCAGGTTCAGTTGTTTCATTGCCAAGACTATCCTCAATTCCAGGAACAAAGTACAGCTTGAGCACTCCAGCTTTTCCTGTATTACCGATTGTTCCATAGATAAATATTATTTTACACGATTGCCACTCAGGAACAGGAGCATATGAAGTAAATGGATTAAAAGGATTTGTCTGAGGTGGTGTGAGTGTAACCTGAGAAATAGCAAATTCAAGCGAATTTGATGCATTTTCAAAATAAAATCGGGGTATAATGCTTCCTGGTTTTAACTCTGCCCCTTCTGCTGTTTCAAAGTAAAATTCAATGATACATGAACCTGTTTTTTGAGGGTTATTAAAAATACCTCCACCGCCAGTATCGCCATCATCATTTATTACTTCGATTTTTGGTATTTTTATTTTTTTAAATAGTTCTTCTGTACTAACCACATACGATAGTGTTGTCAATGGAAACACTGGAGGAAACAGGCTATTATTTTTTGTTTGTATTGTTATACGCATGCCTTTTAATGTTGGTGGTTTTGAAAATGCTCCATTAGCATAGATTGCAGTTTGATACATGCATTGAATTTTTTTACCAGCTCTATCTCTCACACCAGGATAGAGAGTTATAAAATACTGACTGCCCCACTTTGGTTTTTTAATAGGCTTAAATTCTATTGTATCTGACCATTGTGCTTCTGTAACACATTGATAGTTTGTTCCCTCAGGAAACATAATTAAATTTTGAACTTCAAATACATTTACTTCTCTGTTGAATTTAAAGATAAAACTATCTCCTGTTCCGCATCCGGTATTAAATGTGCTCTGTCCTGCTTCTCCAAACATGAGCAAGGAAACGCCATTACTGTTTTTTCTTTCAATCGCAACTAAAACTGGAGGAAGGCTATCTTCTGTTGTCTTAAAATCCCACAGGTACTCATACCCCATTTCATTTCCTTCGCTATCCTTAATTGTTTTTTTGATTGTGCAGTGGTAAGTAGTATCTGGTTTCCACTGTGCAAGCGGAGTAAAAACTAAAACCGATGGAGTGTTACCCTGGTTCCAGTACCCGGGTATATCTGGCTGTATGGTAATGTGTTCCACAGCAGAAAGCACATCCATTGCTTTTGAAAACCGAATTTCCAGTGGAGCAGTTTCTCCTGCGACAACACATTGCTGACCAGGATTTGTTCCCAGGACAGATGGCCTCGTCCGATCTGCTTTTGTTCTAAAAAAACCGACAAAATCATTTTCAAGATTTTTACCACGGACATTTGCAGCATCCTTTTTTATTAATACCGCATATTCATGACCCGGCTGTAAGGGATAACAGGGACGTACTTCCAGTGTTGTATCAATCCAGGTCAATAGTGCAGGAAGACGCTCACCATCACAAAACAGATAAAACGCCTTCTCTGTTTTTGCTTTATCAGGAATTGATGTAAACGTAATATTGATACTGGCATCGGGTGAGGCTTCCCCTTCACCTGGTTTCCAATCGCTTATTGCAAATGGTTCAGGAAACAGTATGCTACAACTCGCCAGAATCATTATTATAATAAATAAGCTTAAATATATATAACTATTTTTCATTATTGAACCTCCATATATAAAACAATATCATCACGTAGAAATGTTTGAGCTTCTATACCATTAATTCCGCCCTTAATAATAAGCCTATAGAGATTTCCAGTTCCTCCAGAACTTCCAATTGGTATAGGTTGAAGGATATCCTGCTTGTATGTTAATGCAACCGTAGTATCATTATTACTCCAGGAAACTCCGGTAAGTACATATCGATATGCAGTAGACAATGTTCCTGAATTGAGACTGGTAAACGAAACACACTCAATAAACTTGAGCTTTTGTTCATGTGTTGTAAATGATGCATTAAAGGTCAAAACAATTACTATATATGATTCAACAATATTATTTCCCGCACCTGTGATGTCAGGATCTGGATTCGTTTGGGTAACCATCACTTTTTTTATTATATAAGTATCAGTTCCATCTGGATCGGTATATACATGTTCAGGATTTGTAATTCGATCCTGTAGTCCTGTAAGCTTCATCCAGGGTGTTGCACAGGTAAAGTATTCAACATAATCCTGCTGCATTGGTAGTCCATCTGTGGTTGAAATAGTAGATGGAACATAGAGCATCAATTTTGTTTGAGGAGGTATAATGGTAGCTGGTGTAAATAAGAGCTGCTTTGGATTAATGAGCACAACAGTACCCTCTATTCCCGGGAAAAGCACTATTTTTTTTGCAAGGAGGCTATCAGGATCAATATCATATTTAAATTCAATAACTATACTATAATTATAGTGGAATCCATCCGTTAAACTTGAAGTGTCTAAAAGTTGTATAGCTCCATCAGCAATGTTTGCAGGAAATGTTTTTACAACCTGCTGATGTTCTACATTCTCCATAGTTAAAAAATATTGCATCTGTGGCAATTCAAGAGGAGCTCCATCAATAGCGCAGGCTTTTTTATCCAGTTTCCATGTATAGCGAGCACATGGGGATAGTAATGCGTTATTCTTTCTCTTAACTAAAAGTACTGTATTGTCACTATTCCATTCAAAAACAGCAGGAAAAACAGGATCAAAGATAAGCGCACGTTCGACAGCCACAGCATCCATAGGCTCAGAAAATGTCAATTGTATTACCCTCTCCGGCCTTGTATTGATTATCGCTCCATTTTGAGGATATATTTCCTTTACATATGGTGCACGTGTATTTCGAACTGCAAAAAAGGAATTATAGATAGCTGCTTTGGTTTTCCTGCCATCCTGCATGGCAATTGTGCCCTTCAGAGTAAAAAAATATTGTTCCGAAGGAACCCATGGCTCCGCTGGCTTTATAGTGCAGATATTTCCATCCCAGAAAATATCAATTTCTATTGGACCCTTTGTGTTTTCTATGGCAAGGGCTTTTTCAACATCGAGATGTACTGGCTCATCGCTGAATACGATGGTGATAGGCGATGTCCGCGCTGGTAACAACGTATTTCCATTATCAAGACTTGTGGTAATAATAACAGGTCTGAAATCAAAAATACCACATGAAAATAAAAATGGAAATAAAATGCATAGTAAAATAGTTAAATTTTTACTTTTTGACCACAACATATTGTCCTTCCTTCCATGTTTCCTGTGGATTTTTTATAATTAAATCACCGCTCTGTAATCCGCTACTTATTAGTATTCCATCATTTGTAATTTCAGAAAATTTCACAGCAATTTTTTTAAGAACTCGCAAACCATCCTTAGTTTTTTCACCGGGTATAAAAACATACCCTTCATGATCCGATGTCTTAATCACAGATGACTCGCTAACAAAAATTCTCTTTGCTACAAGCCCCGTGTATATAATTGTCCGGACAAACATACCTGGTTTTACATTGCTTTTCGATTGAGTAAGCGCAATTTTAATAGCAAAGGAGCCAGTTCTTGAGTCCGCAAGGGGTGCAATAATATCGATTCTCCCCGGGATTGTCAGCGAAGCTGAATCAACACACACATCAACACTCATTCCTGAATGCAACAGTAAGGCATCTTCCTCCGAAACGGAGCTTACTGCATACAGCACATCGATATTGATAATGGTTAGAATTACATCACCAGATTTGACTCGCTCACCTTTTTCTTTTTGACGAGAACCTATTATTGCTTTACATGGGCTACGTATTGTTAATTCATCAAAAGCAGCTTTTGCTGTTTTATATTCCAGTTGAGCATTTAATACAGCCTGTTCTGCCTGCTTAAGTGCAAGCTCTAATTCTTTTGTTAATAGATTAATAAGAATTTTTTTTCGTTCATTTGCTGTGTCAGGTAGTTCATAACCTGCATTTTGAATATCGATATCACGCAAACCAATACTTTTAATTTCATAGTCTTTTTTGAGTATTGCAAGTTTCTCTGCTGCAGAAGCTTTTTCATGACGTGATACCTTTATCTCTTCTTCAGATAATCCACCAGCGGCAAAAAGTTCTTCTTTTATAGTATTTTTTCTTACAATTTCTTCATATTCTTTTTCTGCTTGAGCCAATTCCATACCAGCTTTTTCATAATTCGATATGCGCCCCTCTGCTTCCAGTACTCCAAGCCGTAGTCGATTCTGTGCGTCTTCTACATGTATTTCAGCCCGTCTGATGCTCTGTGATGCACGCTCAAGAGCCAGCTCTATGTATGGATTATGTATTTTTATAATAACTGTATTTTCCTTGAGCTCAGTACCTTCTTTCCAGGGAAAATATTCTATAACACCCTCCTGAGAAGCAGTAATGTCAATTTTTTTATCATACAATAAGGTGCCAAAACTTTTTATTGTATTATTTATTACAATATCCTTACATTGCTCCAATTCCACTTCAGAAAATGATGGAATATTTGTCTCTTTTCTACCATTGCATGAAAATAGCAAAACAATGCAGGATAACAAAAAGATTTTTTTCACTATTCATCCTCCTTAAATAGATTTCTCAATGTCCATGGATCAAGATATGCTGCACTCTCTAAACTTCTTTCCGCAGTAATCAGCTGTCCTCGCTGCTGTATTACTGCTATATGTTTTTGTGATACATCTAATGTCGCAGTCATAACATCAAGTCTTGTTACAGTACCAATCCGTTTCATTTCCTGTGTTAGTTCCAAGTTTTTCAGAGCAAGATCATAGTCTTTTTCAGCGATTGCAAGTTCCTGTTTTGCGGCAGTGTAAAGAAAAAGCAAATCTTCAAATTTTTCTTTTAAGCTTCTTTTTTCCTGTTCTATATCGAATACTATTCGTGCTAACTTTTGTTCATATAGTTCATGTTGTAAAAATTCTTCCATGTTGGAGAGTGGCAGTGCATCGCTACGTTGTGAAATTATTTCTGCTGTATTCGATGAATTTCTCCCATAAAATACTGATGTGTTCCCCTTGAAAATACTTCCTGAAAAACTAAACGATAATCCAATCGACCAGGAATATTCAGAAAATGGTAGGGTATCAGTACTCGTTTCAAAACTGGCAACAAGAGCTACACTAGGCAAAAAAGAAAATCTGCTTAACATAATTTCCCGCATTAATAGATCCTGCTGTTTTGCCAGATAGCGCAATTTTGGAGATCTTACCAATGCCTGCGCTAATAGATAATTTTCTTTAACAGATAATCCTTTTACTGCATTCGTTATGATGTCCTGAATTACAAAATCATTATGTACATTAATAAGACGGGCAAGCTTTGAATATTTTACTCTAAGCTCAAGCTCTGTTTTTTCTGCATCAATTTTGAGAGAGCTAACCTGCAACTGAGCTTTTTTATAATCTATTTCCTTTGCAACACCAGCTTTTAATTCAGCTTCTAATAGCTTTAATTGCTCTTCACCAACAGCAACTGCTTCCTGTTTTACAAGCAAAACTTTTTTTGTAATCAAAATATCATAATACAGTTTTATAACATTTTCTTTAACATGCAGTGTTTTTTCTGCAAGCTCATCAAGCAGTTGTTCTATTTCTCTCTGTTTTCTGAGCATTGCAAGCATCGTTCTTCCTCCATCCCAGAGCGGCTGTGAAAGATTTATATGCAGTGTCATTACTTTTGCATCGATATCAGCTGTTTCTATTTTTTCATTATTGTTAAAACTAAAATTAATTTCCGGAAAAAATTGCCGTATATCTAGCCCAAGCGCTTTCATAGTTATAGCAGCATCTCTGTAGCCTGCCTGAATATCATATGAATAGAGTACAGCCCGCTGCGTAGCTTCCTGTACAGTAAGTACAACTGGCTCAGCAATACAGAATACCGATAAAATAAAAAAAATAATTAGAATGATATATTTCATAACATCTAACTATTTATTGATCACCATATTGATTATACTATTTACACATGCTGAAATTAACGCATTGAGACAGTCAGCATGGGCTGCACTTAGAGGTGAATCAACTTTTGAGGACACAATTGCCAATTCTTTTCCTGTTATATCTTTTATACTTACTTCCATGTAACTTGAATAATTTATTGAAAGGTTTTTCATAAACTCATGTTCATATACTCTCATCTCAAGATAGTAAGTAAAATCTGTTGGGAATAATTCCTGTTTGTATATAACGTTTAGCCCCGTTTTTCTGAGTCTCATCACTAACATTCTTCCTGCATATTCCGGAAAAGAATCATCCAGGTTTGCTCCAGTAGCGTGTACTGTTTGAACACAAAACGTATAGTATTTATTGAGTTTTTCCGAACAGGTAAAATCACTACGAGCATTTGGTATTCCTGTGCAGGAGCAAATTATACAGGCAATACTTATTAGCATAGGTAACTTTTTATTCATTCTTTTCCCCCTGTTTTTCTATTCTGGAAAGAATTTCTCTTATTGCACTCTGTATGCCTGCGTTGTTTTGTGAAAGTGCCAGAGCAAGCGTTAAATCCTTTTGAGCGCTTTCTATTTTATTTTGAATCCAGAAAGCACGTGCCCGTTCCAATAAAGCATATGCAAGCTCATCAGAGTACTGAATAATTCTAGTAAGATGTTCGATTTGTAAATCGTATTCTTTTTTATCTTTTGCAATCATTGCAAGCAGTGCATGTGCATTTATAGAATCAGGGTTATCAGAGAGAACATCAACAAGAATGGAATGAATTTTACTTATTACTTTCTCCAAATTTTTTTCGTTATATGTAAAACTTTTATAATACAATGTTCTTGCGTACCATATTTTTCCTTCAATTGAAGATGGTCTTAAAGCTAATGCTCTTTCAAATGCTTTTTCTGCTGATGAAAAATCTCCTTTTATAAAGTAAACCTTCCCCTTTAGAATGAGACCAGGAACAAAATCGCCGGGATCGTGTATATATGATTCCAGAACGGGATCAGCTAAATTGCCATGTATGTACGAATCATACGCTTTTGCATACTGTTCAAGCTGTTTTTGATTACTGTATGAACAGGAAACCAGCAGGAAAAACCCCACCATACAATACACTTTTTTCATACAAACCTCTCGATATAAACCATATAGAGAAAATGTACCAGTATGAGTCGTTAACGCTATGAAGTGTGAGCACTTGAGAAGAACATACTTACATTTCTCACTACAGTATTTACATAGGAAGTTTCAAAATTGCATGCGGCTAAATAATAAAAAAAATAATTGTCAAGCATTTTTGCAATTTAATTTTTTTCAATTAAATATATTTTTACAAAATAAATAATTTTTCTATAAATGAAAATTAAGGCTGCACAGGTAACTCAATATTATATAATGAGTATTCCTTCCATTGATGTTGCGAGATAAAATCCTTTAGTTTAAGCGGGTCAACAACAGCGCTAATAGCATCGCGTGTAACGAGACACCAGTGTGGAGGCGTATTCTTTTTCCATGCCGATGAGTTATACCACCCCTGAGATAGTTCAGCAGCTGTTATAGTTTCCTGAGCTAGTTCTATCATGACATCATCAGCAGGAACATATCCAGCGCTATCCCAGAGGTTTATCTTTTTTCTAAATCTAAACCCCTGGCCTCCAGCATAGATAGTTTCAAACACATATGGAATGAGAACTTTTTTATAATAGAGACTAAATGTCCGTCCTTCTGAACGTGTTCCTGGATTATTCAGTATAATTCTCACACTCCAGTTATTCTGGTATGGTTTTATCATTCCAACATCACTGTTTGAGTTCTGGTTGTTCATTTTACCAGCACAGCTCGTTACACTAATAAAACAAGCTGTAATACAAAATAAAATGAAAAATAAATTTTTTGTCATCGCTACTTTCATTTAGCGTTTCCTCTGAAAAATTCTATAATTTATTTCTGGGAATATATTATTTTTCCGTTCAAGTCTTGTAACCCACTCCGTTCCTACCGTGTTAGCACAAATCATTTCATAAATATGCGAAAAATTCATAACAGCATCCTCTATTTGCTTCCTTGCAAAAGAAGCTGATTTCCCGGTATACATGAGAAATGGCCAATCCGCTGCCATGGCAAGGAGTACTTCTCGGGCTGCCTGATTGAGCACCCGTTCACGGAGCGCATGTTCATCGGGAAAACGTTCTGATAGTTCAACCATTCGTTCAATGAGCTTATAGACATGCCTGTAAATCCAATCATTTGTTTTATTAAGCCATGGTTCCGCATAACCTTCTGCAGACCAGGATGCATATTCTGGATTGCATTCCTGCGTCTCCGGTTTCTTTTTAATTACATCATTAAGATTGACAAATCCAAGTTCTGTAGTTGTCTGGGCTGATCTAAAGAGAGCTTCCAGCCAATCAATACCTTCAAACCACCAGTGTCCAAATAATTCTGCATCAAATGGAGCAACAATAAGTGCAGGCTTTTGCAATATTTCCGATGCCTTGCGCAATTTTCTATTCTGGTTATAGAGGAAATTTTCTGCATGTTCGATTACTTTTGCTTTTGCTTTTTCAGGTACATATATCTGCTTTTCACCATCATCCTGGCCGGTAATTGCATAATACTTAAATCCTGTAAATGTTCGTACTTGATTAGTATCAATAAATGGTTCTATATAATCAAGCGGAAGGTCAAACCCTATATCCTTATAGAAATCTCTATAAACATAATCAGAAGGATAGCCTGTCTTTTCAGACCAGACAGAATCGGTTGCTTCAATATCGCGGAAAAAAGTAATAAGACCATGTTTTGTTTTTCCAGGGATATATGTTGTAAATCGCGCAGGAGGTTTACCTGTTAAACCCGAACGTGCAGTTACTATAGTATAATCAAAGCTATATGATGAGAGAACTTTATCAAGTTCCGGATACCATCCTAAATGTGGCACCCAGAATCCATTGGGAATCATTGAAAATACCGAACGAAACACCTGTATTGCAGCTTCAACCTGCGCATTAATAGCTGATTGATACTGCTTATATAAAGGAAGAAAAGCCCCTGTTGCAGCACCAACCATGAGTTCGAGTCTTCCTTTTTTATAGTAATAATCAAAAGCAGAGATGATATTTTTACCATATAAAACAGCAAAATCATCGAGTGCACGCTCATACAATTCAGTGTACATCACTGCAAGGTTATGCAGTTCAGTAGTATGTTGAGTTCGTTCCTGTTCTTTTTTCCCAAGTTCTATCTGTTTATTAAGCCATGCAATATACCGTGATTGAATAAGCTCATCCGAAAACATGGTTAAGAGTGTTGGAGAGAATGCCATGGTTAATTTCCATGGAACATGATCAGCATCGAGATGGGAAAACATGCGTAGTAAAGGAAGATATGTTTCTGAGAGAGCTTCGAAAAGCCAGCGTTCTTCTATGAAACTGCAGTAATCAGGCTGACGTACAAAAGGCAAATGCGCATTTAACACAATAGCAGTACTTCCGTTGATCATAAAAACTCCTGCAGCTACACGTAGATGTTAATCATCGATTTTTGGCATGATGCGCGATGGATGGTAATCCTGCATCATATAAAGATTTAAGGATTCTGCTCCGGAAAGCTCATACAGTTTCGGATGTATTGCTTCGAAAAGTTCTTCAGTTGAAGCATACCAGGCACGCGGCGTATGTACTATGCCAGAATGACAAATTTCGACTTTTCCAGCATCTGAGACAGCCATAAGCTGCACACGATAATCACTATCGGGATCAGGCAAATTGATATACCAGGAATTATCTTGCAAAGAAACAGCAACATCAAACGAGGTAAGAACCTTTTTGGTTGATAAATCGATTTTTTGAACATGGAGAGCAAGCCCGTTCATTTGTTCTCCCAGTCCATACTTATTAAAATCATCGTCACTGATATCCCAGAAAACGAAAGCCCAGCCAGAGTCCTTTACAATGAGATGGATAACTGTCTCATTATACCGTGCAATTGTTGAGGGAGCCGCAACTAGGGAAGCTTCAATCTCATCCAACTCTGAACCGGAAAACTTTTTTTCTTCAACGTGAATTGCCACAGTAGTTGCAATTTTCCTCTCCATAGAGTCCTCGAGATACGCATCTAAAATCTCGCCGATAACAATAAACTTATCAAGATCGGGTGGAAGTCCGAGTCCCATTTTTTCAGCCAGCGTATAGAGAGCCTCTATCGAAAGTTCTTCAAGTTTTTCTGGAATCACAGGCACATAATTATTTATATTATGAATGATGTCAAGATGGTGTGCGGCGCATGACTGGTCGTTTTGCTTTTAAAAGCTGCTTTTTTGTTATTGCTCTTTCCGGTTTCCCAGAATAATAACTTATTGCATTTTCAATGCCCAATCTTGGAAGCGTAAGTGGTTTTAAGAACTCTCGTACAACAGGATACACATGTAGGTGCACTTCTCTCGTAGAAGCAAGCCCTGAACGCGAAAGTGATATCTCTATAACAGTCTTGAGCAGATATCGAAATAAAATATCCAGCGTCTTATCTTGAGAATTTTGAATATACGAATCCAGTGCTTTTAAATCATTAGTAAAAGCATCGCTAAATTGTGAATTATTCAATATTTCATGAAATGAAGGCACAAAATATTCAAGCAAATGATAGCTTTCAAAAGCACTAAAACATTGATAAGAACTGCCGCTTTTAATTATTTTCAGGAATTCCTCACTCAATCTGCTTGCAGAAATTGAAGTGAGCAGTGATGCTTGCTGAATTATCATCTTTTTAATTGGCATAGGTATATGTAAATTAAAAACTGCAGCATATTTTACAGCACGAAGCATTCTTACCGGATCTTCTGAAAAAATTACTTCGAGAGGAATAATCGGTTTAATAACTTTTTTTCGTATATCATCAAACCCGTGAATAAAATCTATTAACTCTTCACTGAAAGGATTATAATAGAGTGCATTCATTGTAAAATCACGCCGCATAACGTCTTCTGCAAGCGTTCCAAATTCATTGCTGTTTTCCGATTCAGCCCGAAATGTGGCAACCTCATAGTATGATGCACCGCTATACACATGTACAAGTTTGAAACGATTCCCTATAATTCGGCTTTTAAAAAACAGCTTTCTTACTTCTTGCGGATGCGCACTGGTTACTATATCGATATCTTTAGGTTTTCGCCCAAGCATGACATCACGTATCGCGCCACCGACAATATAAGCCTCATATCCAGCTGAGCGGAGCCTTCTAATTATGTCGAGAGCTTGTGTATCAAACACTGTGCGCGCTATTTTATGCTCATGTTTTGTATATATAAGCGCTTTTCTTGAATTATGCGCACCTTTTAAATATCGAACCAACACAGACCGATGTACACCTCTTAAACAATAAAATGCAACCTGAGTATAAAACACAATACTATCAATTACAAGCTCGGGCTACAAGCCAGACAAATAAACAAAGCCGGCAGTTATTGTTTCCGGCTTTGTTTATTACTACAGATTACAATACAATATCCTGTACGTTTACGCTCCATGCGCCTTAAGCCACTTCAAAATATCCTGCATTACTTCATCTCGATTTGTTTCATTAAGTGTTTCATGTCTTGCATCGGGATACAGTTTTTTAGTCACATCGGCAATATTGAGCTCTGTATATGCATTGTAAAGCTGATCAAAGGAACCTGTTGCTCCCCCTACAGGATCTTTAGAACCAGCAAACATATAAATAGGTAGATTTTTTGGTATCGCTTGCATGGTTTTTGGGTTATGTATCCACATGAGACCGCCTAAGAGATCCCTGAAAAAACCAAACGTACAAACAAAACCACAGAATGGATCATTCACATATTTATCTACTTCCACAGGATCCCGTGACAGCCAGTCAAATTTCGTTCTTACAGGCTGAAATTCCTTATTAAAAGCTCCAAAGCTCATAGAATCCATAAGCGGAGTTTTCTTTTTTTGCCCAATAAAAAAGCAACCAAGATTAGCTAGTATTCTTCCTACTGCTACTATTGGTCCACCATTACCTGCTGTACCGGATAAAATACAGCCTTTTAGTTCATTGCCATATAGTGCAATGTATCCCTGTGAGAGAAACGAACCCCATGAATGACCCAACAAAAACAGCGGCAATCCTGGATTTTTCTGCTTTATAAAGAGCGACAGTTCATGGAGATCTTCAATGACTCTTCGGAAACCATCTTTATCAGCAAGCCAGCCTAATTCGCCTTCCTGAGCGGTTTTTCCATGACCACGATGGTCTTCTGCCCACACATCAATGCCACTCGCAGTCAACACTTCAGCAAGCCGTGCATAGCGTGCAGCATGTTCAGCCATTCCATGTGCAATCATCAGCACCGATGTAGGTTTCCCGGTAGGAGCCCAGTGATATACGTGAATTGCTTTGCCATCAGAGGCAGTAAAGGTAAGTTCTTCTGTTTTCATGGTTATCAGTGTAAATCATGTTTCAAAAAAATGCCAGCAAAATTAGCTTGCAGAGACAATTTTAGTACTAAAGTTTTTAAGGATACATGCCGATATGAATAAGTAAAGCAGACTGTTTTCAGGAGATAAACCTGAACAGACAGAATTTTGCTTTTCTTATATCAGTATCGGAAAGGAGGTTACGAACTTAAATAAAAAAGCTCGGGCAACGAGATTTGTTACCCTGTAACAGGTCTTTGCGCCTCATAATGGTGTTGTTTACAACACTGCCTGCTTATTTATCTGGTAATCCCGCAGTTCATGGAGGAACTGCGTACATTCAAGGAGGAATATATGATTATTAACCACAACCTCAGTGCCATGTTTGCAAACCGCAATGTTGGCATCAACAACCTCAATGTTGAAAAAAACATGGAAAAACTCTCATCCGGCCTCAGAATCAACCGTGCTGGTGATGATGCTTCCGGTCTCGCTGTATCCGAGAAAATGCGTTCTCAGATTCGCGGCT
The DNA here is from genome assembly GCA_029547205.1 of Spirochaetota bacterium. GTDB lineage: Bacteria > Spirochaetota > Spirochaetia > Treponematales > UBA12059 > JAKPPT01. The sequence goes on along the minus strand of JAKPPT010000151.1, from coordinate 25,715 downwards.
TGAACCAGGCATCAAAGAATGCTGCTAACGGTATTTCACTCATTCAGACTTCCGAAGGCTATCTGCAGGAATCTCAGGACATTCTTCAGCGTCTTCGCGAGCTTGCGATCCAAGCATCGAACGGTATCTACACCAATGAAGACCGCATGCAGATCCAGGTTGAAGTTTCTCAGCTGGTTGATGAAATTGACCGCATTGCAAGCCATGCTCAGTTCAACGGCATGAACCTCTTAACCGGCCGCTTTGCACGTGAAAATGGAGACAACATCATTACTTCATCGATGTGGTTCCATATTGGTGCTAACATGGATCAGCGCGAGCGTGTATTTATCGGCACTATGACCTCAAAAGCTCTTGGCGTTCGGAATGTAGGAAGTGAAGAGATCATGTCGCTTTCAACCCCGGAAAATGCCAACCGGTCAATTGGTGTACTCGATGCATCACTCAAGAAAATTAATAAGCAACGTGCAGATCTCGGTGCATACCAGAACAGACTCGAGCATGCAATTAAAGGCATTGATATCGGTGCAGAGAATCTGCAGGCAGCAGAAAGCCGCATCCGCGATGCTGATATGGCAAGCGAAATGGTAGAGTATACAAAGAATCGAATTCTTGTTCAGGCTTCTTCTGCTATGCTTGCACAGGCTAACCAGAAAACACAGACAGTACTGCAGCTGTTGCAGTAAACAACGAGGGAGCAGGCTGCTATGCAGCCTGCTTATCTGTAATTTTTCTTGCAACATTCTGAGAAATACAGTATAGTTACAGTGTAACGTTTGATCTTTGACAAATACCCTCCCGTGCATGCAGGCGGGAAAGCTAAGCTTTTTTAGGCTTTTTAGAAAAAAGCAAGTCAAATCAAAAGGCTGAGCTTTCCCGTCGTGCGGATACTGAACGGTCAGGATAGGGGGCATCACAAATGTCCTGGATCCGCAGTCATGCACAATGGGCGTAAAGCATGGAACGCTTTATAGGCTATTCAAGGAGGGTCACATGATTATAAATCACAACATGAGCGCAATGTATGCCAACAGATCGCTGGGCGTAACTCAATTGGAGCTCAACAAAAACATTGAAAAGCTGTCTTCAGGTATGCGGATTAACCGTGCTGGTGATGATGCTTCCGGACTTGCGGTATCAGAAAAACTCCGCAGCCAGATCCGCGGCTTGAATCAGGCTGAAAAAAACATCCAGAACGGTGTTAACTTCATTCAAACAACCGAAGGATACCTGCAGGAAACTCAGGATATTCTGCACCGTCTGAGAGAGCTTTCAGTTCAATCAGCCAACGGTATTTATACCGCCGAAGACCGCATGCAGATTCAGGTAGAAGTCTCCCAGCTCGTTGATGAAGTTAACCGAATTGCAAGCCATGCTCAGTTTAACGGCATGAATATGCTCACGGGACGTTTTGCACGCGAAGGAAATGCTGTCATGCAGCTTCAAGTTGGTGCAAATATGGATCAGAACGAGCGAATCTATATTGGCACAATGACTGCACAGTCACTCGGCCTTCAGGGTGCACAGGGCAGTGGTGAAATGATTTCAATTTCCACGCCAGAGAGTGCTAACCGTGCAATTGGTATGGTTGATGCAGCGCTCAAAATTGTTTCAAAACAGCGTGCAGATCTTGGTGCATATCAGAATCGCTTTGAAATGGCAGCAAAGGGTGTCGCTATTGCTGCAGAAAACCTGCAGGCATCTGAAAGCCGCATCCGCGATACTGATATGGCAAGCGAAATGGTTAACTATGTTAAGAACCAGATCCTGTCTCAGGCTGGTGGCGCAATGCTTGCTCAGGCAAATACCAGAACACAATCTGTCATGCAGCTTTTAGCATAAATCCGTTCCTTCCCGAAGAGCTTCCTGGACGTCGTCTTTTCGGGACGAATAGTTTTTAGTAATTGGAGGGTTGCCCCCGCCCTCTTTTTACTTTTTAAGGAGCATGCTATGTCGATGGACATTGCTTCCATACATTCGGGTTCAAACGTACAAAGTATTCCTCAAGTAAATCCAGTACAACCTACTGAGCAATCCAAACAGGTCATTCAGGAGCAGGCTAATATTCAGCAGGTAATTCAAGAACTTGCTACTATGAGCGCATCGTTTAACAAGCGGCTTTCGTTTTCCTACAATGACAAGATTGAGCAAACAGTGGTTAAAGTGATTGATACTTCGACCGATAAGGTAATAAGGGAAATTCCGCCTGCTGAACTTCAACGTGTTCACGAACGTATCAGGGAAGTGCTGGGTATACTTTTTGATGAGCGTGCATAACAAGTATTGAACCAAAGAATAACCAGGCTCACAAGTTGCTTCCAGAGGCGGATACTGTAACAATGTGGTGCTATACTTATAATTGCGGATAGAGTATTCAGACACACTGCATTGTATTAAGTATAAAGAACCGCGAGGGAGGTTCCTGTAACTTATGCCTGACACAACCTCAATTCCTGGGGTAACCAGTAAATATGATACACAGAAACTCATAGAAGAACTCATGAAGGTGGAGCGCATCCCTCGGGATCGTGCAGAAGCTCGATTAAAGCAGCTCCAGCTTCAGAGAACCGTCTGGCTCGATATAAACCGCAGATTTATTGATTTACGCGAAAAAGCACGAAATCTTTTCTCATTTCAAAACCCATTTAATGAACGCATTGCAAAATCCAGCAACGAACAGGCCCTCACTGCTACAGCAACACGACAGGCACTCAACGAAACACATCTCATTAGTATCAAACAAGTTGCTACAGCCGATCGGTTTATGTCGGATAGGTTATCAAAAGATTTTACCATCTCCCCAGGCATCTACACCTTTGGTGTTGGAGACAAAACCGTAGAATTGAATTTTCAAGGAGGCAGTCTCAAAGATTTTGTCGATGCACTCAATAAAAAAGGAGCAGATCTTCTCAAAGCACAACTTGTTCCAATTACTGCAGATGAACGGATCCTCGTAATAGAATCTCTTAAAACAGGTTCAAAATCACGATTATCGTTTAAAAATGCAGCGGAAACACTCGGTCTTCAGACAGGCCTCATTGTAAAAGGAAACAGTTCCGAGCAAACCCTTTCAGTAACGCAACCTGGAAAGCTTTCAGGTGTACTCGATGCATCTAAAGTGCTCACACAGGACGGTGTCCTCCGCATTAATCCAGGCGGAGAAGCTGCACTGCGTCTTGCCAATCCGGTAATTACCTCAAACCTTGTCCTTGAAGTGGAAATCGAATTTGTTGAGCGCCCCGGGCAGGCTCAGCAGGGTATTCCGCTGGGACCGAGCATTCCAGGTACCGGTTCAATAGAGTATCAAGGTTTAGTAGTCGAGAGTGCTCCGAGCGATGTTGTGCTTCCCCCACAGCAGCAACCTGCACCACCCCCTCCCCGAGTCGACAACAATCAAGTACTCTATGCACTCGATGCATCGGGCAAGCAGATAGCACTGCCTGCTGTTCCAGCAGGATCAGGTAAGCAAAAAGTAACCATCCCACTTTCAGTTTACACAGAAAACTTTGCTGGTATTGGCATTAAAAACCCCAATACAAACCGCGATGTAATTGTACACAGTGCGCGTATTGTTGATCCTACCGTAACAGGGGATTACCGGCCCAAAAACCCTGTAGACACGAGCCGTGATGCGATTATTGTCTATAACGGTATAGAAATTACTCGTGAATCTAATACAATAGATGATGTTATTCCTGGTGTAACACTCAACATTCAGGATGTTACCGATAAACCTGTTAAGCTTACTGTTGAACCGGATAGGGAAGCAGTAAAAAATGCTATTATTGATTTTGTCGGTACGTATAACCGACTGATGGCAGAAATCAATATCAGCATGCGCAATGATGAAGCTGTATTGAATGAAATCCAGTATTTAACAGATGATGAAAAAAAAGCTTATAAAGAGCGGCTTGGAATTTTTCAGGGGGATATTACCCTCTCGCAACTGCGATCATCAATGCAGAATATCATGATGAATGCTTACCCATCACAAGATGCAACTATGCTTTTGAGCATGCTCGGAATTTCAACTAATTCATCAATAGGCGGAGGGTATGATGCTGCAAAACTCCGCGGTTACCTCGAAATCGATGAAAAAAAGCTTGATAATGCGCTGCAAACTAATTTTGAAAGAATCAGAGCTCTCTTTGGGTTTGACACCGATAATGATTTTGTTATCGATAGCGGGGTTGCAGTAGCTCTGGATACACTCATTAAACCCTTCGTAGAAACAGGTGGGATTTTTTCCACAAAATTAAAGACATTTGACACATTGATAGCAGACCAAAAAAAACTCATCGATACCTTAACTGCTCAGCTTGCAAAAAAAGAAGAAGAACTCAAGCGCAAATATGGCCTTATGGAAGGAGCGCTCGGACAACTTGAGCAGACATCTGGTGCATGGGATAATTTTGGCAAACAAAACGGCAATTAGCAAGGAGCAGCAGGTATGAGCATACTTATCAATGAAACACCCGTTGAATTTGATTTCATTGGGAAATCAGTACGACAGGTTGTACAAAATATTGACAGAGATCTTGAAAAAATCAATTTTGTCATTACAGGAATTAGTTTGAATAATAACGAAATTCACACAAACTTTGATTCCTATGCAGAACAAATTCTCAAAGAGAATGACAATCTTTCGGTAACAACCGAAGCTGTATCTGATATCAAAGCAAAAGCGATTAGTACGATTCTCAACATTCTTATTGTACTGGAAGGTGATGAGGATATTTCACAGATCCAATCATCATGGGAGGGTTTCTCAAAAACATTTACATCATTCTTTTCTGCAGAAGAGTGTTCGTTTTTAGAAAGCATTGGCAGCATGATACAGAATCCTCAAGCTTTGTCAGCTACAGAAAAAATGAAACGATGTAGAGAATTATCGCTCTTTTTTAAGGAACGGCTTGATGAGTGTATTCAGCCTGTGGAAGCAATGCAAGCTGGCGCTCAACTTTTTGAACGACTTCGCAGTGATCTGGCTAACACATCTGTTTTATTGCAAACAGGCAAAGAGCAGGAAGCCATACGCAACATAACATTACTCATAGAAATTATTAATAAAGTAATACGGATTATGCCTGGGTTTTTCATTACCTTGCGCATTGCTAACGAGCCCGTAATCAATGATGAAAAACTTTCGGTGTTTTTTGAAAACTTTAATAAAAATCTTAATGAGCTTATTGCAGCATTTGAAAATAAAGATACAGTGCTTCTCGGTGATCTTATAGAATATGAGATCTTGCCTAAATTGGAAGCATTGTTTGCATCCTTCAAAATGTATAGTGATAAGGGTATATGATGCCGCTTTTTCAAATAACGTATTTCTGGAAAGATACCGCAGAATCTTCAAGTGATGTACGTCTGCTATTAATTGTCATCCTTGTTCTTTTTGCAGTTATTCTCGTATATGCACTCATTAGCTATCTCATAAAAAAGTCAAAGGAATCGAACACAAGCAAATCGCTAACCCCCAAACAGGTCAGCCAGAGGAGTCTACAGCGCTCTGCACAATCTTCAGGCTTCTCTGGTATTGAATCTGAATTTCTCGCTTTTTATGCACAAAAGCTTGCGGTATATAACTACAGGGACATACTCAAAGATAAAAATAAATTTGATAGATTTTTAAGAGATATCTATCACTATATAGAGAAAAACTCGAAAACTGAACAGGAAGCGGAAGAATTAAAAAAGAAACTCTTTATGATTCGAGAAGCGCACAGTTTTAGACTGCACGCATCAAAAACTTTACGGTCAACTCATGAAATACCAAAACTGACACCTCTCTCGCTTGTAACAAACCGTGATGCTCATTATGCAACTATTCTCCTGGCAAATGAATCTGATGGGCTCTATGTTGAATATCCTCGTGATGCGTTTGGCGATTTCATAAAATTTCCTTCAGGAACCAAACTTACTGTTTACTTTTATACAGGAAATCATGCGGGCTTTCAATTTAAAACAAAAATTACGGATAAGATTAAAAGCAAAGCAACAGCAATGCTTAAGCTCAAACACACCCATACCATTACAGCACTTCCCTATCGCAAACATGATAGAAAAACTGTCCGCATGGAATGTTCGTTGTACAGAACAGTAGTAAAAACCATAAGCTCGGGAAATAGCACAAAAAAGATCCTGCAAAGCGATACTACACCGCTTCCAGGCATTTTAACTGATATCTCTGCAGGTGGTGTTTCATTTCATTCCACACTTTCCATGATGCCAGGCGATATTATAAAAATTGAATTCAATCCGGGGATGGGACGACGGTTAGCATATATTTCGATTGTTCGCGTGAACCGTATTAAAAATGGCTTTTTATACCATGCAAAGTTTATCAAAATCGATCCAAAAACTACCAATGAAATATACGCACTGGTATATGGATACCTGTAAACATTTTATCAGGAATTGTATACGTATACAAAAAATCACTTTTCAGATAGCATGATTACATTAGAATTACATTCTTGACCATTGTGAGCTTGAATACTACAATTATACTATGAAAATTATCGATATATCAGACTTAAAGAAAAAAGAAAGCCCACTCCATTATCGAAAAGAATATCTTGGAACCATTACTATGGAGATTATGCAACAAACAATCAGCAGTCCGCTGTCATTTACCATCGAACACAAACCAATGGGACCAGAAGAAATTAAAATTGATATTCAGGAAGAACTTGATTATCCCATGCTGCCTGTCATTTCTGCAGTAAAGCAGCATATTCGCAAGCTAATGGAAAAGGGAGCACTACCCTGATACGCATACTTTCTTCATCGACCTATGAAACCGAAGTAATTGGAGCAAAAATTGGATCCTGTGCATGGGCGGGCATGGTTTGCGCTTTGCGAGGTGGCTTGGGATTAGGAAAAACTACCTTAACAAAAGGGATAGCACAAGCGCTCGGTATAGACACAGCAATAACGAGCCCTACATACACTATTGTGAATGAATATAGCGGAACACTGCCACTCTACCATATCGATGTGTATCGTCTGGGCGGAGTAGATGAATTTGAACTTATTGATGCATCTCACTATATTTATTCTGATGGTGTCTGTGTCATTGAATGGAGTGAAAAAGTTGCTTCACTCCTGCCTGTTGATACCGTGTTCATAACGCTCGAACACTCAGGAATGGAAAAACGGATTATCACCATTCAACATGAAAAACTCGAAAGGTGTCTGCATGAACATTTTAGCACTTGATTGTTCCACAGCTGTACTTGGCATTGGAGTATATAGAGGTACCAACCAAAAAAGTGCTCAGCATCCAAAACACCCGTACTCATCACAGGAAGGACATAGCCCTCTACCAGGTGTTGTCCAGGTACATATTGATGCAGGATATCGTCATGCAGAGCGGATAGTACAGGGAGTGGCTTACTGCCTCGAAGAAGCAGGGCTTGATATCGATGATATCGATCTTTTTGCCTGTACGGGAGGACCAGGTTCGTTTACCGGTCTCAGAATTGCTGCTGCTACTATAAAAGGGTTTTCTTTTAGCAAGCAAAAGCCATATGTGTTTGTCCCGACACTCGATGCATATGCATGGGGTTTTGAACAGGTTAGCCCGGTCGTAGTACCACTCATTGATGCAAAGCGAGGACATTTTTATTTTGCTGTCTATAAACATGGTCTAAGAATGAAAGGACCGTTCGATGCTCCACTTTCTGCTGTTTTACAGGAAGTAATGGGAGAATCGCAGGTACTGTTTACCGGTCCCGACGCAGATCTCATAGAACATGCTGTATTAGATTACCCTGGGTATATGGTCTCTCCCAATCACCATACAAGTGCTGTTCATAACGTGCTCATACTTGCAGAAAAAATATATCACGAACAAGGCCCGGCAGATGAACAAGCAGGACCAGATTACCTGCGGTTAAGCGATGCAGAAGAGGCACAAAAAAATAATGCAACAGAAAACTGAAACATACAACACAAATGATGATTCATGCAAAGAACAATTAGTAACGCTCTATAAAAGTATTGCTATGCCGCTCGCTATTATATCAAAAGATTTAACATACATATATTTTAATGAATTATACAAAAACCTCCTTATTAAATATCAATACACGGAAACAAAACATTTTTTAAATACTTTTTCACGAATATTAAAACCTGAAGAACTAGCTGATATTTACAGGTGTATGAAAAATAAAAATCGCAACTATTCTTGGTCTGGAACGCTTGAGCATAAAGCACGCGATATTCACGCTAGTATTACAAAAATGCAGATTATGCCGTATCTTTTTTCTAAAGAAACAAGAGAACCACAAAGCTGGATTGTTATTCTCGATGATTTCACCGTTGAGATGCAAGGATTTGTATATGTTATGTTCAAAGGACTCCTTGATGCTTCTAAACTTAAAGATAATGACACCGGGAAACACATTGAACGGGTAAACCTCTATGCTACTGTGCTTGCAAAAGCCCTCTATGATGAAAACCTGGATATACTTGTTGATGTTGATTTTGTTGATAACATCGGATTCCTTGCTGCAATGCATGATGTAGGAAAAATTGGTACGCCCGATGATATTTTAAACAAAAAAGGCTCATTAACCGATTTCGAATGGAAAATCATGAAGGAACACACCATCAATGGTGCGTTCATACTTTCTGCATATCCAAACCCTATGGCAAAAGAAATTGCACAGTCACATCATGAACGCTGGGATGGAACAGGATATCCATATAACCTAGAAAAAGACATGATTCCACTCTCTGCACGCATTGTTGCTATTGCAGATGTATACGATGCGCTCCGAATGAAACGCTCCTATAAAGAACCTAAAAACCACCAGGAAACATATGATTTAATTATGCAGGGAAGCGGAACACACTTCGACCCTTCGCTTGTGCTGGTATTCAGGAAACACCATAAAGAATTCGAAAAAATATACGATGATAACGCAGACACTGATTAATACTGAAACTTACTGCGAACCACTAAATATTTTTTTTATTTTTTCTTCGGTATGTTTGAAAACAATTTGAAGTTTTTTTGCTAAATCCCAATATTGTCTATCAAGAACATGAAAATAGTTAAATGCAGCAAGAGGTTTTTGTGTCATCGCTACTAATTTGCTATTAATACCAGTTAGTGCAAAATAATCAATTAACGCACCAGGAACTGCAAATATCATGTCTACTCTTCCAGCTACAAGCATATTGAGTGCATTACCATAATCTAGAACAGGTACTGGCTTTGCACCAAGCTCGGTAATTGCATTTTCATGTGCCTGGTTCCCCTGAATATATGCAATTGCATAATTTTTATATGTTATAGCTTTGTTAAATTCAGCTATTCGAGTTGATAATACATACCCATAAAGTTTGAAAGTAAATAATGGGTTCCCCTCCTCCAATCCTATGGTAATCGCTCGGTGTCTTTTTTTTATAGCATAATCTGACGCAAAGAGCACAGCATCAATTGTGCCTTTGTCAAATTCATTCATGAGTCTGGCAGTAGGAAGCTCTTTAATAACAGCATTCACGCCTGCTTCACTATAGAGCTCAACAAACAGCTTGCGGATTGGCTCTCCCATACCAGGAGTCACCCCCAACTTTATTTCAATTTTTGACTCTGCAAGGATGCTTATGCAAAAAAAGAAAATTACAACTAAAGAAATGGTTATTCTTTTTTTCATACCAGTTTCTTTATATATGCTCTCCTTCTTTTATGCTGACGTTTTTCATAAGCATCCCACATAGAAATCACAGCAGTATTTGTTTCAAGTTCTCCAGCTGTTTCCGCTTTTTCTACACCGTCTTCAATGGCATTTTTTGTGATTTCTGCCATAAGTAGTGCATTGAGACCGCGACCAACATATTCTTTTCTAACTCCAACAAGATATAAATCTACAATTTTTGGATGCTGCAATGCTTTAAGAATATGAATCCATCCAAATGGGAATAACCGACCCTGTGCTTTTTGTAAAGCACGAGACAATGACGGCATTGCAATACCAAAACCGACGACTCTATCAGATTCATCAACAATTATTTTGGTGTATCGTAAATTTATGAAGCCTAAATATTGCTTAATGTATGCATCTACCTGTTTTTTTGATAGAGGAACAGTTCCATATAGATGAGCATATGCTTCATCGATAATATCAAAAATCTGGTGAGCATACTTTTTGGACACTTCGCGAGCACTTTTTGCTTGAGCAAGATGCAGGTTTGAGCGTTTAAGAATCAGTTCATTCACACGCCTAACCTTTTCAGGAATTTCTTTTGGGGCTTTTACCTCAAATTCAAGCCAATCGACATCTTTTACATATCCAAGCGCTTCAAGATGGTCTTTGTAGTATGGATGATTATAAATCATTGGCAGTGTGCCTAATTCATTAAATCCCTCTACAAGCATGCCCTCTTTATCTAAGTCGGTAAACCCCATTGGACCTTGAATCCCTTCCATACCCTTAGAGCGTGCCCACGCTTCAACGGTATTAAAAAGTGCTTGAGAGACCTCGCGATCATCAATAAAATCGACCCAGCCAAATCGGGCATTTTTATGCCCCCACTTTTCAATCGCTTTATATACAATAATACCAGCAATTCGGCCAACGATCTTGCCATCTTTCCATGCAAGCCAATATTCAGCTTCTGCATTTTCAAATGCTGGGTTTTTGTCTTTTCGTAACGTATTGTACTCATCAAATAAAAGCGGCGGAACCCAGCAATCATTACCTTTATACAATGAAAATGGGAACATAATGAATTTTCTTAGGTCGCTTTTGCTAGTAACCTGCGTAATCGTTACAGCCATTGGTACTCCTTTCCAGATTCAGCGTCATCAAACAAATCTGTGCGCTGGCAACATATAAACAAAATTCACTTCACTGCAATTACAATGCACTGCTGTCTTTTTTCTATTTATTTTTATGTAATTGTTTTTCTAATTCTCGCTTAAAATCCTCAAGAGCATGAATCGTCGCTGCTATTGCAGTATCCTGCACAGCGCCTCGACCTATCCAATCATTTCCTTCAAATATATAGTAATGATTGAGCAGACCGGTAAGCTCCTGTATGGCTTCTTGTGTTGCATCTGGATACTTTTGACGCAACGACTCAACCATTTCATTATAATTTCTCATATATAAAGCTTCAAGCCAGGATTCTTCCATTGCTATCCTTTTTTGCATACTGTATCGAGATGTGCGCCTGCTGGTGCTTATTAAGTGCCTAAACAAGCGCACCAAAGAAAAAGCCGCCCCATAAGAGAGCGGCTTTATCTGGCGACGGGGGGGGTCGAACCCTCGACCTGACGGATATGAGCCGTATGCTCTGCCTGCTGAGCTACGTCGCCATGTGGATTGTTTTATACCAGAAAGGACAACTTTTGTCAATTATACGCGCTATGCTAGATGTTAAGTTGTGCTATTGTAGCAAGTCCATCAAGTGCAAGACTTCCACAAAACTCACTATTTTCTGGCAAGAATTGCCTGTATTTAGGATTGCCCGATGCGATAATCTTTATGTGTTCCTGCTCATTTTCATCGTGCAGGAAACCATTAGTAATGGCATTGCATAAAGCTGATACAGCGCCTGAAAATCCCCAATAAACACCTGCTTGCATAGACTGAACAGTATTCCTGCCAATAGCACTTTTAGGTACAGCAAGACGCACATCAGGCAGTTGAACTGCATGATGTCGCATTGCTTGAATTGACATTTCCGGTCCAGGATAAATCGATGTACCAAGAAATTCCCCTGCTCTATTGACAAAACTCACCGTGAGTAGGGCTCTGCAATCGATAATAACACATGGCGTCTTACCCAGAGCGTGTGCTGCTGCAGCCATAGCAACAAGGTCTGACCCTACTTCAGATGGAAATTCGGTGCGGATTTTAATACCTGTTTTAATTCCTGGTCCAACAAGCATGGCTCGAATTCCAAATGCTGACTCAATTGCTGATGTTACAGGCTCTGTAAGTGCGGGAACGACGCTGGACACAATTGCATGAGAATCTTTCCCTGCCTGCGTGCCCAGCATACCTGAAATAAAAAATGCATATTCGTCCGCTGAATGATTCGTTCCCAATTCAAGTATCTTGAGCCATCCTGCACCAGAATGAAAACCAATAGTAACTCCATCGTTTCGAATATCAGCGGCGATAAGCATATTATTCTTCCTTAGCTATTTTTGCCTTTCCCTTTGTAATACCCCAGTAACCAAAAACAACAGCAAGTGTTATTACTATTGATCCAATAGCTTCAGGTACTCCATTCGCCCATGCAATACCAATAAGCGTTTTAGGAACAGCATTTACATTGATTCCTATCACCTCAGCAAGTCTTATTGCAGAAGTAAGCCCCAGCATGGTAAGCACGAGAATGGTGTTGGTAGCAGTACCGAAAAAAGCAGAACATGCAACAGCAAGTGGCTTTATTTTACCGTTAAAAGCAGTAAATATGAGCCAGGCAACTACACCTATAAAGAGTCGCGGGAGCACCGACACCAGAGGATTTACGAACAATAAATCGACAGGACCGGTAGGTGCACTTGCTGCCTTCAAAAGGCTCGTTAATCCAAAAACCAATCCAACAATGGTGCCCGCAATTGGTCCTTCTAAAATTGCAGCTACAATTACCGGAATGTGCATAATCGTTATCGATATGCCGCCAAACCATGGAATATACCCCAGTGATGTAACTGCAAAAACAATCGACAGAGCACTGAGAACTGCTGTAATTACAATTGTTCTCACCATTTTAGTTTCCATAAACAATTTCTCCTTTCGGTGTAAATCAAACAGTATTCCTATAATAAATACTGTTTTTTATATTTATTTAGCATGACCATCTTAAAATCATGCTGGATCATGCTATTTTTTTAACAAAACTAACAACGAGCACAGCTACAGGCAACACAAAACCAAGATATAATAAAATATTTTCCATATATGTATGCTTGAGCGCTCTATATCTCGTCCTACCCTGTGAACGGTAACACCGTGCATCCATTGCATCACCCAGAAGCATTGCCTTATCAAGCGATCGCACTATTACCGGAACAATAAGCGGCAAATAATCTTTTATAGCTTTAATTGGACCGGTAAATAACTTTTTTTCACTGAATGAACTCCCTCTGCTAACCTGCGCTTTTACAATTAACTCAAGCTCGCCTATTACTATTGGTACAAATCTGAATGTTATATTGATTGTCATTGCAAAAGCATGTACCCAGGGAGAATATTTGCTGAATGGTTTCATTAAATATTCAATTCCCTGAACAGTATCTGCTTCGGTTGTTATTGCAGTAAACAATGTTACTACGGTCATAAAATCAACAAACCGAAGAATAATACCTGCCAATGTAACTATTAGATTTTTTGTAATTACCAATTTTCCTAAAGTAATTATTGCGATATCGGCACCTGTTGGTTTGAAAAACAACAACTGAAGTATGATTATAAATACCACAATGCCAAAAATTGGGAGCAGACCACGGAGAATAAAGTTTGGATTAATTCTGGCAAGCAAAGCCAGAGAAAACGTAATAATTAATAGTGATAATAATATAACTAAAGAATTTATTCCAGTAATTAAAACTATTATCATAAAAACCCAGACAATTTTAACTGCTGGTGAAAGCCTGTGTAGAAAAGTATCATTATCAATATATTGTCCAAAAGGAATATTTCTAAAAAACTCAATACTTTTCATGTAAAAACTCCACAACAGAATGGGTATTCACGCCAGCTGTAACACAATCAGCACACGTTTTCTGTTCTTTTAAATATTCAGTAGCGTGGCCTCTATCAAAACAAAATACCGTGTCAGCAAAATCGGCATAGTGCATATTGTGCGTTGCAAATACAATCGTTTTTCCTTGTTCAGCTAATTCAAGAATCAAATTCATTATCTCCATGGCAGAACAGGGATCCAGAGAGGCTGTTGGTTCGTCAAACAGATACGCATCAGCATCCATTGCAATCACTGAAGCAAGTGCAAGTTTTCTGCGTTCACCGCCCGACAGTTTCCGAGGGTTTCTATCACGATAGAGTTCATACGGAAGTCCTACTTTTTCCATTGCATATTTTACGCGTTCAACGAGAGCTTTCCCCTTATACCCCTGCATCCTGGGACCATAGGCAACTTCGTCGCCAGCAAAATTTTCAAAGAGCGCTCGTTCAGGAATTTGAATGACAAGAGGACAGCGCATGCGGATTTTTCTCAAGGATATTTTTTTATCATTCGAACAAGTTTCAAATATTTTGATATAACCTTTACCGGGTATAAGTATGAGGTTCATGAGCTGCAGTGCTGTCGATTTCCCCGAGCCAGTAGCACCGACAAAAGCTGTAATTGACCCCCGTGGTATAGTTATGGAAATATTTTCTAGAGCTTTAGTTTCAAACACAGTATGTTTTAGATAATTAAAACTAACATCGTGAAACTCAAAAGCATTATCGGGTGCTTGAGTTATTTTTTTGTTTGCAGCATCGTTGTTTATCACAGCATGTTTTTTCTCTTTCGAAGGCTTAAATGGCGGACACAAGCGCCATTCTTTTAAATGTGGTAATGCAAACAGTGCGTCCGGTAAACCATCAAACACCATGTTGCCCTTATTCATCACAATTACCCGACGCGCCCGTGCCGCTTCCTGCATGTCATGTGTTATATGTACTATCGTAATACCCTGCGCATTAAGTTCATCCATTATTTCAAGTATGCTATTCCTGCCCGATGGATCAATCATAGCTGTAGCTTCATCAAATATGATGCAGGCAGGTTCCATAGCAAGTACAGAAGCTATTGCAAGCCGCTGCTGCTGCCCTGCAGACAGGAAGCGGCACGGGCGCTTTCTCACTTCAGCAAGGCCCAGTGTATCAAGCACCTTGGTAATTCGATATTCCATAATTTCCTCGGGAATACCAAGGTTTTCAAGACCAAATGCGACTTCTTCTTCTACAATGGAAGCAACAAGCTGATCCTGTGGGGATTGAAACACCATGCCAATCGTGGTACGGATCGCAAATAAATTTTCTTCAGAGGCTGGATCGTATGTTCCGTTTATGGTAATGGTGCCAACCGGCGGTTTACAGAGTCCAATAAGACAGCGACCCAGTGTAGTTTTTCCCGAACCATTTGCGCCGCATATGGCTACGTATTCTCCACGTGTAATTGCAAGCGAGACATCGCGAAGCGCATATGCATCAGTTTCTGGATAAACAAAACTGAGCTTTTTAATATCAATGAGAACAGTGTTGCTTTGTATAGTTTGTTTCATAAACTTTCCAGTCCCGGCTTATACAAGTCCAGGCAGGCTTGTTTAGAAAGTACTGTATTAGCTATGCTCTGTCAAGAGACCGCATCTTCCACCGTCACCACCAGCTTAAAACCACTCAATAGACACACAACCTGAACCATGCTATAGTATTAGTACATTTTTTAATACACTATTCACAAGGAGCTCGTATGACTGGTACTATATTACTCATACTCTATGCAATAATTATTGTAATTATCGCAGTATCAAGCTGGAAGTATAACAATTCAGTCGAAAACTATCTCATTGCAGGAAGAAAACAACACAAAGTACTCATCGTTGCTTCGATGCTTGCTTCGACAATTGGAGGCGCACTGACTATTGGTCAGGCTGGAAAAACCTATTCGATGGGTTTCCCTGCTATATGGTTTATCCTTGCAGGAGCCATTGCCCATTTTGCACAGGGTACATTGCTTTCTAAAAAAGTCAGAGAAACCGAAGCGCTGACATTGTCCGATATGGCACTCAAATTGGTGGGACCACGAGTTCAATTCTTGACATCACTCTTTATTGTCATAACCTGGACAGCAATAGCTGCTGGACAGTTTATCGCGGTAGCAAAAATTTTAGTTACAATTACCGGTATTACCTATAAGACAGGGGTTATTATTAGCGCCAGTTTCCTAATTGTGTATACCATTATTGGTGGTC
The DNA here is from genome assembly GCA_029547205.1 of Spirochaetota bacterium. Classification (GTDB taxonomy): domain Bacteria; phylum Spirochaetota; class Spirochaetia; order Treponematales; family UBA12059; genus JAKPPT01. The sequence continues at coordinate 9,760 of JAKPPT010000151.1, read as the reverse complement.
AAAAATCGATCCTCAAAACAGATCTTTTCCAGTTTGGCATTTTGAGCATTGCACTCATGGCTACACTGATATTTTTATATACTGCAAAGCCAGTGCCAGCAGGCAGCATTGCAATTTCACTCTTTACAACACAATTTACGTTCTGGCACTTCCTGCATTACCTCATTGTGATTGGCGGATCGTACTTTATCTGCCCCATGATGTTTAGCCGAATTCTTTCCGCAGACACGCCACAGAATGCGCGTAAGAGTTCCTTCATTTCCGGAACTGGGATGCTCATCTTTGCTTTTGTCATAACCTTCATTGGATTGTGGGCTAAAGCTTCAATACCAGATCTTCAAAAACTCGATCCATTAAACTATCTTGCAAAAAACACACTGCCTTCAGCCCTCGGTATTCTGCTCATCTTTGGTCTCCTGGCTGCTATTTTATCAACCGCTGATACAGTGCTCATAACCGGAGCAGGAACACTCCAGAACGATATCATTAAAAGAAAATCGGTAACAGGAATACGAGTTTTTACCATACTCATTGGCCTTGTTGCGATGCTCATTGCTCTCTTCAAATCGGATATCATCGCCATCATTATTAAAACCTATAATGGTTATACAGCAGGTGTTGTTCCAGCACTGTTTATTGCTTTACTATTCAAAGGTAAGCGAATTCTTAATGAACCACTTACGTTGATCGCTATGGTAGTTGGCTATGTGCTTGGCATTACTGGTAGTTTTTATCCAACCGAATCATTACCAGGAATTCTGCTTCCGCTCCTTGGTGTAATACTTTCAGCAGTACTGTCTCTAATAGCTGCTTCTATTCCTGAAAGAAAGTAATTCGCGTCCTCTCGATGTGTCAGGAAGCCTGCTACTGCATCGTTTTCACAACTTTCCTGACACTGAACGAGACACCTGATTCTTCACAAGCATCCTGATACAATACAATCATTGCTGGTAGCACTTGACAACCATCCTGTTTTAGAACATTATAGCCAATAATGACAATTTAATCTTTTATGTCAAGGAGGTAAATAATGGGTGTTATCATCAAAACAACTGGTGCATCAATTCCTGCTAATCGTATCACCAATGATGATTTAGCAAAAAAAATAGATACAACTGATGAATGGATTCGTTCACATACGGGTATCGGCTGCCGACATTTTGCTGATGAAGGTAAGGTTACAAGTGATTTAGCAGCAGAAGCCGGTAAACAGGCGCTTGAACGCGCACATCTGGCTCCTGAGGAAATTGATGTATTGATTGTTGCAACTGCGACTCCTGACTATTTTGGGTTTCCATCAACCGCATGTCTTGTGCAGGCAAAGCTTGGCCTTACGAATGCAGCTGCATTCGATATAACAGCAGGCTGTACAGGTTTTATCTATGGTATCGATATAGCAGGTTCTATGTTAGGCAAATTCGGAAGAAAACGTGCACTCGTAATCGGTGCAGAAACTCTGTCCCGCATTATGGATTGGAATGATCGTGCTACCTGCGTGCTCTTTGGTGATGGTGCTGGTGCAGCAGTACTGGAATATTCTGACGAAGAAGGTAACGGCATACTCCATTCATGGCTACAGGCTAAAGGTGATGGTGCTCTCAATCTCTATCTGTCACAGCCGAGCAGAGACAGCGCATACGTTCGCCATCCGTTTGAAAAAGACCCAAGTGTCATAATGAACGGTAAAAATGTCTATATGTTTGCGGTAAAAGCAATTACTGACATCATCGAGCACCTCATAGCGGTATCGGGCTTTAATCTTGAAGATTTTGCATGGATTGTCCCACATCAGGCTAATGCCCGCATTGTACAAGCAGCTGCTAAACGATTTGGTATTCCGGAAACTAAGTTCTATATGAATATGGAAGAATATGCAAATACTTCAGCAGCATCGGTTCCGATAGCCTTCAACGAAATGGCAGAAAAAGGTCTGCTGAAAAAGGGTGACCTTGTAATGACGATGGGTTTTGGCGCAGGACTCACCTATGGCGGAACGATTATTAGATGGTGATCTCGCACTTGCAGTTTTTATGAGGAGAAAACGGCTGGTATATTTTAGTACCATACAGAACAGTGAGTCTGTAATATAAAAGTATAGTAGTGATACTGCAGAGAATATGCTATAGTAGGTTCTGCAGTATAACTCAAGCACCAATTTGAGGAGGAAATGCATGAAAAAGAAGGTTGTTATTACCGGTATGGGTGTTATCAGCCCACTTGGCAATGATATTGATACATTCTGGAAGAACATTCAGGAAGGGAAATGCGGTATTGACCGTATCACACATTTTGATCCATCCCGGCTCGATGCAAAAATTGCTGGCGAAGTAAAAAACTTCGATCCAACCCAGTACATGGATAAAAAGGATGCGCGCAAAATGGCACTCTTTACCCAGTATGCGGTTGCAGCAGCAGTCCAGGCATGGAGAGATTCAGGGCTTAAGGATGGTGATTTCAATCCAGATACAACCGGGGTTATTTTAGGAAACGGTATCGGCGGTATTGAAATATTTGAAGAAAGCCATAAGAAAATGCTCGAATCAGGTCCAGATCGTATGCTCCCTATGACTGTTCCGCTCATGATCATGAATGAAGCAGCTGGTAACATTGCAATGCAGTTACAGCTTCATGGACCGGCACTGACTAATGCAACCGCCTGTTCATCGGGCACTGATGCTATTGGACTAGCACTTGATCTTATTCGTTCCGGTCGAGCCGATGTTGTCATTACCGGTGGTACAGAAGCTGCAATAACCGAGTTTAGCATGGGCGGCTTCTGCATGCTTAAAGCGCTCTCCACTGCATACAATGACAATCCTACTAAAGCCTCCCGTCCGTTTGATAAAAATCGTGATGGATTTGTTATGGCAGAAGGAGCAGGAATATTAATTCTTGAAAGTGAGGAGCACGCGAAGAAACGTGGCGCTAAAATTTATGCTGAATTAGCTGGTTATGGCGCTACAGCTGATGCCTACCATCTTACAGCTCCGCACCCAGAGGGTATTGGCGGCGCTAAAGCCATCAGCCTCGCTATCCAGGATGCCGGTCTTAAGCCAGAGGATATCCAATACTACAATGCTCATGGCACAAGTACCCAGATAAACGATCCAACTGAAACCATGATGGTAAAAAAAGCATTTGGCGACCATGCATATAAGCTTAAAATTTCATCAACAAAGAGTATGACCGGACACCTCATCGCCGCAGCAGGTGCAGTAGAGGCAATCGTGTGTGTGCTTGCAATACGAGATGGATTTTTCCCGCCCACAATTAACCTGGATGAACCCGATCCTGCATGCGACCTTGATTATGTTCCCAATAAAGGTATCAAAGGAACAATTACCGCTGCAGCAAGTGCCTCACTTGGTTTTGGTGGACACAATGGCTGTTTAGTTATGAGGAAGTACGAATGAGCATCGGACAGAAAGCCGGCCGCAAAGAAATTGAAACATTCCTTCCCCACCGGGATCCTTTTCTTTTTGTTGATGAGGTAACCATAACAGGTCCTGATACTATTCGGGGAGTGAGAACATGGAAAGAAAGTGAATTTTTCTTTCCGGGACATTTCCCCCACTATCCAATTGTTCCTGGCGTGATTCTCATTGAAACCATGGCACAAGCAGGCGGCGTCGGTGTTAAACTTATGGGCATTTCTGCTGCAGGAACATTTTTTCTTGCTGGTGTTAACAATGTAAAATTTAAACGACAGGTTCGGCCAGGAGATGTATTTGAAATGGAAATTACCAACCTCCGGGCAAGCCCTCGTGTTATTAAACAAAAAGGTGTTGGATACGTACAGGGAGAAATAGCTATAGAAGCCGAATGGACTTGCATTGTAGGAGCTGAACAGTAATGCTTGTTAAACCACAAATCCGCGGGAATATCTGCCTTAACGCACATCCTGTCGGTCTTGCAAAAATGATGGAAACATTTAAGCGCCGCACCATGGCATCACGAGGTGCCATGGTTGGTGCTGCATCACTCTCGCAAAAAAAACTTCCTAAAACCGTATTGGTTCTCGGTTGTTCCATGGGGTATGGCCTTGCAAGCAGAATGACTGCAGCTTTTGGCTGCGGTGCTGATACCGTTGGAGTATCATTCGAAAATGAACCTACACATAAGCGGCCGGCATCACCTGGCTGGTACAATAATCGATCATTTGATTTTCTTGCAAAATCCGAAGGCCTATATAGTGTAACACTCAATGCCGATGCATTTGCTGATGAAACGCGCAACCGAGTTATCGAACTTGCAAAACGCGATAATCTCGTTTTTGATCAAGTTATTTATAGCCTTGCAAGTCCGGTACGAACCGATCCTAAAACCGGCATTATGTACCGGTCTGCAATCAAACCGATTGGTAAACCGTTTATTGGAAAAACGATCGATCTTGTTACCTACGAATTTCATGAGCTGACGGTACAGCCCGCCACAACAGAAGAAATTGAGGCAACCGTTAAAGTAATGGGCGGCGAAGATTGGGAACTCTGGATACGAGCGCTCGGTGAAGCCGGAGTCCTCGCTCCTGACTGCATAACACTCGCATACTCTTATATCGGTCCTGAACACTCATGGCCAATATACCGTGATGGTACAATAGGGAGAGCTAAAACGCATCTCGAAGAAACTGCACACAGAATCGATGAATCATTGCGCACTTCCGGCGGACACGCATATGTGTCAATCAATAAGGCACTCGTTACCCGCTCCAGTGCCGTCATTCCTGTAATCCCGCTTTACATTTCTGCACTGTATCGAATCATGAAAGAAATGCACCTCCATGAAGATTGTACCGATCAGATGATTCGGCTCTACCGGGATCGTCTGCTTGCACCATACATTCCTCTCGATGGAGAAAACAGAATCCGCATGGATGATTGGGAAATGAGGGATGACGTTCAAAAGCTTACTGCAACACAGATGATCTATGCAACCGAAGCCAATCTGATGCTCACAACAGATATTCTGGGCTTTAAAACTGATTTTCTCCAGGCTAACGGATTTGATGTACCCGGTGTCGATTATCATGCTCGTGTCCAGTATGATTGATGGAACTGCTAACAGTTTATAGTTTTAGCATATCGTCATACTGCAAGAGTAGCTTTATATGAATATTGTGCTGTTTCATGATCATGAGCTTGTATCCCCTATTCCCCGAGCCGATAGGCGCATCCAGCATGTGCTCACCGTTCTCAATAAAAAACAGGGAGATACTTTTAAAGCAGGTGTCATCAATACATCGATCGGGCATGCTGTACTAACGAACATTACTGACTCCGAAGTTACCGTTACCTATATTCCCGATGGTGAACCTGTACCACCGCTCCCCCTCACGCTGCTGCTTGGTTTTCCACGACCTATTCAAGCAAAGCGAATCTTCAAAGACTGTACAAGCCTTGGAATTGCAAGCATTATTCTGACAGGAACAGAATTAGGGGAAAAATCCTACAGAGAAAGCACCTTCTTTAAAGAGAACGAATATGTTGAAAATTTGTTCGAAGGAGCAGAACAGGCAGGAAATCCCTGTATACCTCATGTCTCGAAATATTGGTCTCTGCAAAAAGCACTCACAAATGAAAAAGAACAATTTTTCGCTGCGCAAAAAATAGTATTACATCCAGAGAATCAAAACAATGGTAGCAGTATAGCTTGCACCAGTCTTGGGAAACTGGAGATCGATCCCCACATTCCAATAGTACTCGCAATTGGCAGTGAACGAGGTTGGACTGAGCATGAAGTATCACTGCTTGAAGAGCATGGCTTTAAGCGAGTGGGTCTTGGAACAAGAATCTTGCGAACAGAAACCGCCTGTACAGTAGCGCTCGCGATACTTGCTGCAAAACTCGGATATTTGTAAAAAACTTTTTTTGTTATATTACTATAACGCAATTGGCCTGCTAATTTAATCAGCCTGCTAAAGATCTATCAGACTGCTACAGGTCTATCAGCCCCTTGCCTGTCGCATGCACAATGTGTTCGAGCAACGTTTTAAAATCTTCGGACGCTCTTTGAACATTTTCCTGCCAGTTGTTACTGGCATCTTTATTGGCATTGTCAGTTATCCAGCGAAATGCACAATACGGTTTGTGGAGACGTAACGAACATATTTTTGCAAGCGCTGCACTTTCCATATCAACTAAAATAGGAAGATCATGTGCAAAATCTTTCTTTAGTTCGTTGCTCAGTGAATTATCTGCAATAAAGCTATCTCCAGAAAGTACCAGAGCTTTTTTTTTAACACCCGAGATAGTTTGAATTTTATTTGCCAGGGTGTCATGCATTGTTGCATAGAGAGGATTATTCTGATTTTCATACGCTGTGATTCCGCGCTTAAATCCGAGGGGACGAATATCCATATCCCATTCTGCAAATTCCGTACAGAAATACAGTGAACCGATTGCTTCGGTTCCCAGACTACCCGAAGTGCCTAATGAACAGTACCAGGAATATGATCCCGATGCCTCCAGGGTCATAAGCGCCCATGATGCCAGCACTTTACCTACACCAGAAAGAATAATATCAACAGGATATTGCTTTGATTTCCATATGCTCATATGTTTTTCAAACTCGAATTTATTGCTTGCAAGAATCGCATGAGCTTCGGCTTCGACAGCAATAATAATTCCAATACGTTTATTCATATAATTATGTATCCCCTCTATTACCTACAGCTTAAAATATATTTGAGAATGAAATCAAGTATATAATCGGAATGCAAGATAAATGTAGTGCAATTGTTATTTCTAGTTATAACCTTAAATCTTCATGCTTGACAATTAGATAAATCCACTATATAAGTGATGTATATGATACAAGCATTAAGCCTTTTTGCACAATTCTCATGGTGGCTGGCGGGCAATTGTCCGCCTTATGTTGATATGCATTAGGCTTAAATTTTTATAGCGGACAATTGCCGGGTATGAACTTCATACCCGGCTTTTTTTATTTCTTAGCATGAAAGGAGAAACACTATGCGAGAAACAATCACACTGAAGCCTGACGAAATGCCAGATGCCTACTACAACGTGCTTGCAGATCTTCCCAATCCACTCGATCCACCATTAGATCCTGCAACAATGAAACCAATAGCACCAGAAAAGCTACTGGCTATCTTTCCAGAAACACTCCTTGAACAGGAAATGAGTCACGAACGCTATGTCCCTATTCCAGAAGCTGTTTTGCGTGAGTACTTTGTGTATCGTCCATCTCCTCTTATACGAGCTGTTTTTCTGGAAGAATACCTTAAAACTAATTGCAAAATTTACTACAAACATGAGGGTTTAAGTCCAACAGGAAGTCATAAAGTTAATACAGCTTTACCTCAGGCCTATTACAATAAGCTTGCTGGTGTTAAGACGCTCGTGACGGAAACAGGTGCAGGCCAATGGGGCAGCGCACTCTCATATGCCGGGAAAAAACTTGGTATTGCTGTTAAGGTATTTATGGTTCGCGTTAGTTACGAGCAAAAACCTTTTAGAAAAAAACTGATGCACTTATTCAGCGGTGATGTTTCAGCAAGTCCAAGTTCACTGACAGAGTGCGGGAAACGATATAGTACTGATAATCCAGGGAGTCTTGGTATCGCAATTTCTGAAGCAATTGAGTCAGTTACAACAACAAAACATGCAAAATACGCACTGGGCAGTGTACTCAATCATGTACTCCTGCACCAAACGATTATCGGACTAGAGCTTAAAGCACAATGCAAAAAGGCTGATATAGTTCCTGATACAATCATCGGGTGTCATGGAGGTGGCTCGAATTTTGGAGGAACAATTTTTCCTTTTTTCCCCGATAAGCTTGAAGGGCGAAATATTAAATTCATCGCAGTAGAACCTGAAAGTTGTCCCAGTTTAACAAAAGGAGAATACCGATATGATTCAGGAGATACTGCCGGGTATACACCGCTCATGAAGATGTATACACTTGGAAAAGATTTTATGCCTCCCGCAATTCATGCAGGCGGACTGCGGTACCATGGCGCTAGCCCCATTGTATCAAAGCTTTTGCATGATGGCTACATAGAAGCTGTTGCTTATAATCAAAACGATGTTCTTACCGCAGGTAAAACTTTTGCACTTACCGAAGGTGTTGTTCCTGCACCAGAATCTTCTCATGCCATTGCATGTGCAATTAGTGAAGCTAAGAAAAACAATGGTAAAACAATTATTTTTACGCTTTCAGGACATGGCCATTTTGATCTCAACGCTTACATCGATCATTGAAGAGCAGTACAGCTAGAAATAAAACTGGCTGTAGTTAAAAGGCTGTCTTTATATCTAAAGACAGCCTTCCTGTTATTTATTTACTATTACTTTTTTATAACTATATTTATTTATTAATATGGATTAGTCGGATATAGCTTTCCATAATCCACATAGATATAGTATGGACTCACACTGCTTGTGGTCCACGAAACAAGATTGAACGTTTTACTTCCGGTGCTTGTCCCTTCTATCCTCCAACATTTTACAGCTTGCTTGCTGCCATACCAGTCTAAGGTTTTACCGGACACGCATCGCTCTATGGCTTTGTTGCCTATAGTAAAAAATGCATAACCTGAGCCAAAAACTTTTCCTATTCCAGTTTCGTCTATACAAACTGCAGTTTCTTCATCACAGGCTATACCTTTTATAGAATAGTAAGGAACAGCATAATCTTTTATAACTCGAGCCATAAAAGTAATGAACCGACCCATCCTATCTCGTTCGTAAAAATGCGTATCCAATACGACGTTCTGCATATACATCATGGAACTCAAGAAATCGTTCTTGATATAGTTCATGTTAGCGTTATATGGGTTTTTGAGCGCTTCGGAAGAAATCACTGCAGTTCCGAACGGTATATAATCGTATCCGCCAAGCACATGCATTCCCGCACTCGTGCCGCCAATAGGAACTTTTTTCGTATTCGCTACATAGTTTAAGGCAGTTTCTAGCTTTGTACCCTTCCAATAGGAATAATACAGGTACTGATCGCCTCCAGCGATAAAAACTGCCTCAGCGTTTTTAATGACCGTCTCGACGTAGAATGTATCAGCCAGGGTCCTGCTATTAACAACGAGTGTATGAACAGAATCGACACCCCCAAAGGTATTATAAATCCAATCATTGTATCCATTAGAATCATCAGCTCTCAATACTACAAAATCACCACCGCCACCTTTACTTATGAGCCAGAGAAACGCATCATCGCAATCAAGCCCACCACCCTGTAGCATAAGAGCCTTGCTCGTAGATTTTACTACCCATGTTGGATTTCCGGTCACGTAGACTTTGAGTCCGGAGGGTACCGAACCCGGGTCAGGTTCAGATGCTGTGGCTCTCATCGTTACTTCTTCATTACTATCAGCAATTGCTGGTTGCTCTAAAACTGGCTGAGCACAACTTATCACAGACACACAGAGTAAAACACAGCACATACCTAATACTAAACATGACAGCCTTTTCATACCAACCTCCATTCATGGCACTGCATAGACATGCAATGTTTATGCACATTATAGAATAAAGGAATTGGGTGTCAAAATTTTTATTGTATTTTTTTTAATTGGTTAAAATGGCTATTATTAATTATAGTTAGTAAATAACAATTTTTAACAGTTCAACATAAACATTTTTAATTATCGTTTTAAGATCATTTCACTTTCTACCTTATTGCAATAAAAAAAGCCCGGCGACGACCTACTCTCCCGCCCAAAGGCAGTACCATCGGCATAAGAGAGCTTAACTTCCGTGTTCGGGATGGGAACGGGTGTGAC
>JAKPPT010000127.1 GCA_029547205.1 Spirochaetota bacterium | reverse complement strand
TGGGCAATAGCATGGAAGTTTCCTGCACGAGAAGCAATAACAGTTTTAAAATCGGTTGATTATCAGGTTGGGCGTACAGGATTGATAACGCCGGTAGCAAATTTAGAGCCAATTAATATTGGGGGAGTACTGGTAAAACGTGCAACACTGCATAATTTTCAGGAGGTTAAACGCCTTGATATAAAGATTGGTGATACAGTCAAGGTGATACGCGCTGGCGATGTTATCCCCAAGGTAGTGGAAGTTATTAAGGATAAACGGCAGGATGTACGTGCAATAGCGGTACCGGAAACATGTCCTGCATGTAATACAACATTATATCATGAAGATATTTATATTCGTTGTGTTAATGCTTCATGTCCGGCAAAAGAGTATGAGACATTGTGCTTTTTTGTTTCAAAAGAAGGTATGGATATTGAGTATGTTGGGCCGGAGCTTTTAAAACGTTTGTACGATCAGAAAAAAATTAAAACAATAGCGGATATCTATGCATTAACACGTGAAGATCTGTTGCGTGTTGAGCGAATGGGTGAAAAGATAGCTGACAAGATAATCGATTCTATAAATAAAAGAAGGGAAGTGACACTATCGCATTTTTTACGTGCACTGGGCATTCGTAATGTTGGCGATCATCTGGCAAAGGTTATAGCAAAGCATGCAGGATCGTTGCAAAAGCTTATGGTGATGTCACAGGAAGAGCTTATGACAATTCCCGAGGTTGGTCCAGGCGTAGCGCAAAGTGTGTATGATTTTTTTCATAATGAAGGGTCGTTAACACTTATACGTCAGATGTTTGCACATGGTGTTACCGTAAAAGATGAACAGGTACAGGAAGCATCTGACAATCCTTTTAAAGGAAAAACAGTTGTATTTACCGGTGCCCTGCAAAACATGACACGAGAAGAAGCTGAAAGGTTAATTGAATCAATGGGAGGAAGGATATCTGGTTCGGTAAGCAGTAAAACTGATTTTGTAGTTGCAGGAGAAGAGGCCGGCTCAAAATTAGATAAAGCAAAAAAATTACATATACGGATTCTTTCTGAGGATGAATTTATCAAGATGATAGGGAAGCATCAATGAACATAGTAAAACGATTGGCTATCTTTTTGTATGATAATTATTATCTGATGTCAGTGTTATTAATGTATTGTTCATTTACTACATCATTAAATTTGCATCTGCCTTTGCTTTCGGTTTTTGCATGGGTATCATTGGTGCCACTGTTTTGTTTTGTTGGTAATAAACCGCTGAAACAGGTATATATACTTTCATTCATCACTGGCATTCTGGGTTTTGGAGCTGTGTATTACTGGATAGGTGATTTTGGACAGGCGCTTCCGTTTGGAAAACCTATCATTGTTGCATTGGTTATTCCGTGTATCTCAGTGTTTTTTGCTACAAAGATATTAGTTGCTGAATATCTATCGCGACAATCAAATGTACCAAAGATGCTCATCTATCCATCAGTATGGATAGCCATCGATTGGGTACAGACAATAGGAACAATGGCTTTCCCGTGGAATTTCTGGGGATATACGCAATATCCATTCACAAACTTTATTCAGATCGCATCGATAGTCGGAATATATGGCATTACCTTTATTATAATTGCAGCCAATAGCAGCATAAGCGAATATCTCACTGCAAGGATCAATACAGCTAACTATCGCCAACCATTGTGGGCATGTGCTATAGTATGTGTGATAGTAATTTTTGCAACAGCCTATGGATGGGTACGCTTGCATAACCATCCACCTTCAAAGAATTCAACATTGCGTGTAGCCATGGTGCAATCGTGTTTCTCGCCGTGGGAAAACTGGATTGAGAATAGGTATAGGTATCTAAATATTTTAAAACAACTGACTCAGCAGGCAATGCAGCATAATCCCAACCTTGTTGTGTGGTCCGAATCTGCAACACTTGAGAATATTTCATATGGCTATTATAATGGCAACCTCAATCGTTTTGAAGAGGAGGTGCTATCGCTTGCTGCAGGCTATAGGGTGGAACTTTTAACCGGTGAGATTGGCGTTGTTGAAGATTTTGTTAATCATCGTTATTACCCACAAAACAGCATGGTGCTTATAAATAGCAATGGCGAAGTTACGGATACATACGCAAAGATGCATCTGGTGCCTTTTGGCGAGTATTTTCCGTATGGTGCACTTTTCCCGTTTGTTAATTCAATAATTGATGCATTTGGCGGTTCAAATTTTATGCCTGGTGACAGGATGGTTATCTTCTCAGTTAATGGATTAAAGTGTGCGCCATTAATATGTTATGAAAATATTTTTCATGCACTGTGCAGAAAGTATGCGCGCGAGGGAATTGATTTTTATGTAAACATAACAAATTTGCTATGGACCAATAATCCTGTAGGTCCCATGCAGCATTTTTACTTTTCAACTTTCAGGGCTATCGAAAATGGCGTGTGGTTTGTAAGTGCTGGCAATTCTGGTTTTACTG
>JAKPPT010000106.1 GCA_029547205.1 Spirochaetota bacterium | reverse complement strand
ATGGCTGAGCTGGAGGATGTTATCAATAACAGTATTCGTTATCTTTCTGATGATAGTCATGGGAAATCATGTATTAATGCAGCACCATTTGCGCGCACGGAGTTTTTTAAGGTCGATAGTCACTGGTATAGTGCTGAAATTAAAGGATATAGTTCAGCTCCCCTGAAAGAGGTGGTTGCAAATTTCCCGGTAAGCTGCGGCAAAGACTATATTGAGAATGACTGTCTCAAAGCAAAGTTTTCTAAAACAGGATATATAGTTTCACTGTTTGACAAAATTAACAATAGAGAAGTTTGCGGGGATTATTTTAATAAATTGGTTCTTTATACCGACAGATGGAAATTTTACAATGCTTGGGATATTGATAGCAACTATCCCAAAAAGAAAAAGACAGAACTAACGCTGGTCCATTGCGAAACATTTGTTGATGGTCCCATGGCGGTGCGCAGAAATTACTATAACCATAAAAAAACAACCCTGCGGCAGGATGTAATAGTATATGCCGGAAAACCTTATATAGAGTTTGATACCAAATGTGATTACCATGAAACGTTCAAGATGCTGCGCGCTGATTTTATGCCTCTGGTGTTTGACGATACTGTTTTGTGTGATATTCAGTTTGGACACTATGGCAGAAGTACAAAAGATGGAACGTCACTAGAGCGGGCACAGTATGAAATTTGTGCGCATAAATGGGTTGATGTGAGTAACAGTAATTATGGAGTTGCATTAATAAATGATTGTAAGTATGGGCACAGGGTTAAAGAAGGTGTTATCAGCCTTAATCTGTTGCGCTCACCTGTTTATCCTGACCCGTCAGCAGACAGGGGGAAGCATGTCTTTAAGTATGCCCTGTATCCGCACACAGGTGATTTTAAAAGTTGTAATACTCTATGTTATGGATATGTATTTAATTATGCTGCAAGGATTGCTGATGGCACGGTTAACATACCGCAGATAGTTTATACCAGTAACCACAGTATCATCATTGAAACAGTTAAAAAAGCAGAACTGCACGATGCAATCGTTATACGTGCGTATGAATGTTATGGCAACGATACCATTGCTTCTTTTGATGTGAG
>JAKPPT010000105.1 GCA_029547205.1 Spirochaetota bacterium | reverse complement strand
CAAAAAAGTAATTTGTACAATCGTAGTAGAGAATCCCGCTGTTCCGTTGGGATAGTTTGAGACTATTCTTGTACAGTTGGGCTTGGATGAAGTCTGTTTCCTTTGCAATGACTTCAAGCGCTCTATACACATGCTGCAGTTCAAATTCTGGCTTCTCCAGAAAGTTCGATGAGAGCTTATAGGTTGATAGCTTCGATGCCGGAAATAGAATTCGTCCATAAATCAGTCGTGACAAGACACTGTTCAGATCAAATTCATATTGATACTTTTGTGTGATCTGCTCACAGATCTTTGGTAACCCAAGAGCGTAGTATATCTGCTGTAAAAAAAGATACCCCAGGTTATATGTTCGCTGCTTATCCATGTCAATGGGTTTGGTAGGCGAGAACTGAACCATCACTTTGGCGTGATCCTCTTTCTCCTTTTCATTCAGTTGGGCAATATATGCTTTCGCCCATTCGATGGGATCTTGGCCGCCAAGCCGTTCCCTCAGTTCTGCGTATGTGCCCAGCTTCTCAACAATTTTTGAGGAGTTTTTCCCGTCTTTATAGGTGGATTTGATCACATAAAGGGATGAAGCGTTTTTTGATTTGGTGATTTTCAATCTCATGAGTATTTCCTCCCGAAATATGAGGAAATTATACCATAGTACTATAAAGTACGCAATAGAACGAGGGGATAATTTGACTTTCTATGAACGAAATAAGCCCTTTTTACGAGGACTTTTTCTTCGTTTTCCTTTTAATGTTTCCAATTAAGTGTCAAAGACCCGAGTACTGATAGAAAAATTGTTCTTTTATAAGCGAAATTGTTTTGCATCAATGTTATAATGCATACAAGTAATTTAAAATCAAAAACCGTGCAGCTAACACGGTTTTTGGAGTGCCTAAAGCGTCTGACGGACTTTTGGGCAATTGGTTTATATATGCTTTATTTTCCTACATACATTATATTAAGCCAAATTTCCAAAATTGTCAAAGCCCTAATTACACGTCAGAAGTAACCAATTATCAGTAAATTGCTTTAGGCGCTCCTTTCAGAAATCAACCGAAAGGAACGCATATGCTTTACAAACAATCCACAGAACAACACAAAAGAATATCTTTCAACGTCATGTTAACCCCAGGGGAGCATAGGAAGCTAAAGGAATTAGCTTCAGCGAACGGCTTATCTATGGCTGGATGTATGCGCCTATTGATTATTGAGGCTCATAAGTACATCGGAGCCAGGGAGCGCACAATATGAGCACGGGCACTAATCAAGTTGCTGAATCGACAGCCCAACATAACCAACCACTCGGAAAAATTGTTCGGCCTGGTAAGATTATAGAATTTTATTATGATAAAGAGTTTATTGAATTAGTTGCTGAATTTGAAGCACTAACCGCCGAAATAGAAGCGAAAGACGCTCAGATAGCAGAGCTTGACGCTCAGATGAAAGCAAATGAAGTCAGGATAGCGGAGCTGGAAGCGAAAGAAGCAGAGCTTATAGCCAGGATAGCAGCAGCGAAACTACTACCTAAGGTATCTGCTCCACAGATAACAAATTTATTGTTTGATAACTCAAAACCGACAAGTTTATTTTTTGGAGTTATTGAGGACAAAAGAATAATAGAGGGGTGCGATAATCGAGTGGACTTAACGCCGAACTCAAAAAAAAGCTCAATTATAAATATCTATATGGAAAATATAGAATCAATAACCACTTTCAGCCAGCAGCTGAACAGTTTTGATTATGCTGTATTGGATGCTGTAAATACTCTATATTCCATAGAACCGTATTTCAACGCAGAAAATATTTATAGGATTCTGGCATTTGATAATCACGCGCAATTGAGGCCAGGCTCTGATATGGAGCGTAAAATCAAGGAATCTCTAAAACGGCTGGAAGCCACAAAGATATCAATTGATGCGAGCGGTATAAACACTAAATACAATATTGATAAAGAAACAATAGAAGTACTAAAAGTTGAAAGTAGAATGCTGCAGTTTGAAAAGGCAACTGTTTTAGTAAACGGACAAAGGGCGGTTGATTGGTACCACCTATTGCAGGAACCTAAGTTGTTTACGTTAGCCAAGCTGCTCAAACAAGTAAAAAGTATTCCTCTTGCAGGACTAAAAACAAATATCAGCGTAACCGAGGAAACGGTTAAACTACGGCAGTATTTATTACGCCGCTGTGTTGGAGCCGGCCGAGGTAGTATGTCTTCAAAAATACTGCTTGACACAGTTCTAAAACAATTAGGCATAAGTAAAGATAAGCGTATGAAGACAAAACGAACTATAGAAAAGATTGTGAATATTCTTGACTCATGGGCGAAAGCAGGCGATATTATTTCAGGTTACACAATTGAAACCGGTAAGACAAAAAACAGCGTGATAGCTTTTATTGTTCAGCCGACAAAAAAAGATTAAAGGGCAAATAATGAAATACATTGTTTACCCGTTAAACCCCCGTACTTTTGGCGGTGATTTACGAGTAAAAAAGGCTTAATACTTAATACTTAACTGGCAAGGGGGCTTTATAACCACGCCCCCTTACCTTCCCTTCTTTTTGCCTATAAAATAAAAAAACAAAAATGGAAAATTCTGTAAACTTATTGCCAAACTGTTTGATAATTGATAAGGAATCAGAACAAAAAGGTAGTTATTTTTGTTACAAAGGTAGTTATTTTTGTTACGTTTTTACGAGTAAAAACGGGGGTATAGAATTAATAGAATTAATAGCAAAAAGAGTGTCGCGGCTTTATACCGCGCCACTCTTTTCTTTTTGCCTATAAAATAAAAAAAAACCAAAAAAGGAGCTTGACTTTGATAACACCTAACGAATTACGCAAACTGCCACAGGACACAAGAGACCAGCTTAGAGATAGCCTAAAACATCCGGATATCTTCGAAAAATTTCTCTATACTGAAGGCATTATGAAGAATCATCATACGAATTTTGCCTGCCCTATTTGCGGATCAGGAACTAACACGCCATGTGCTGCGCTGAAAGATGGCCGGATGACCTGCTTCAGCAGTGCTCATACAGGGCAGAATTCATATGATTTTATTGATTTTATAGGCGAATATAGGAACGTACAAGGTGATTACATTGACAAGCTGGCCACAGCTGCTAACGCTGCCTGCATTATGCCGGATATGCCTATCGACAATCGGGAATTAAAAAAAGAAGCTGCTAAGCCTGACAATCACGCCAATGATAAAATCCAGGACCACAGCAGCAATCATGATTTTAGCGCATATATACAACGTTGCACAGCTCAGCCGCTACCAGCTGATGCTATGGCCTATCTTACCGGCAGAGGTTTTACTTCGGATTTTATAGCATCATGGCATATCGGGTATGATGCCGGCCATATCGTAATACCTTATGAGAAAAATAATCCCAAATATTATTGCACAAGATCGATTACAGAGAAAGATTATAGGAAACCTAAAGGATCACGAGAACCGATATTCAACGCTGACACACTGAAGACACCAGGAACAGTTTTTGTAACTGAAGGGCAATTTGACGCGCTGGCAGTAGAGGCTTCAGGTTTTAGAGCAATAGCTATAGGTGGCACGAATGGCGGTCAGAAATTGATTGACTACGTTCAGAGTATGAAGCCTGAGCTGAGTTTTGTCATTCTGTTTGATAATGACTCCATAGATGGCAGCGAAGAGAAAGCAAAAGCTACGGAAGGCAAGGCCGGGGAATTGCGGCAGAATCTTGAGGATGCCGGTTATATAGCCTGTATCTATCCTGATTTGCTCCAGATATACAAAGACCCGAACGATTTCTACATGAATGACCCTGACAGCTTTCTTACTGCGTTGGCTATAGCTGTTGAGCGAACGCAGTCATATCCGGATGACGTGAAAGAATCTTATCTTGCAGCCTATTCAGCAGCTGGACGTTTTGCGCAATTTATGGATGATATCAGGGATGCGGCTAAAACAGCAGCTATACCAACGGGCTTTGTAGTGCTTGATCACAACCTTGATGGAGGACTGAGAGCAGGGCTATATGTTTTAGGGGCTATGACGGGCGTAGGGAAGACAGCTTTCGCCCTGCAGCTGGCAGATCAGATAGCTACGAAGGGTAATGACGTGATAATAGTCGCGTTGGAGATGAGTAGAAATGAACTCATGGCAAGATCAATTAGCCGAGAAAGCTATTTGAACGATCAGGACAACGGGATTACTGTATTCGGGGTATTGGATGCAACACGTTATAGCAAATATACCGAGGACGAATTCAGTAATTTGTTAGAGGCAGAAGAAAGATATAAGAAATATGCAGATCATATTTTTATCTTTGAGGGTATGGGCAATATTGGAACGACAAATATCAGAGAAAACATAGCCTATCACATCAAAATGACAGGCCGCCGTCCGGTTGTGATTATTGATTATATTCAGCTTCTGGCACCGGCCGAACCAAGAGCGACCGATAAGCAGAATATGGATAAAAATATTTCGGAACTGAAGCGGATCAGTAGGGACTATAGCATTCCCATGATTGGAATCAGCAGCATAAACCGTGCTTCATATGCAAGCAACGGCGATAATGGCGGTGGTAGGGTAAGGCTTGAATCTTTCAAAGAATCGGGAGCTATAGAGTATTCTTCTGACGTTCTAATTGGGTTGAATCATATCAAAGACGCACAAGACGCTGATGCGGATAAGCGATACATGGAGCTGGAAATACTCAAAAATCGAAATGGCCGGTCCGGTGGAATATCTTCATACTGGTATTACTCAAAATATAACTATTACAACGAGAAAATTCAGGGCGAGAATGCTTTTAATCGAGCAGCAAAAAAGGAGATCAACAGGTTGTAATAGCAACTTATCAGGCTGACTCGAAGTCTTCTTGTTCGTTATCGTCATCCATGTTATCCAGATTGCCGAATAAAATCTCAAGGGCAGCACGCTGCTTTTTGTAATCGTCGCTGTTTAGCCAGTCATGCGCTATCGCTTCAAGGCATGTTAAATCTTGTAGCATAAAGTTATCTGCTTTAGTAAACGCCTGCTTTTTGAATATCGCATACAGCAGCGCCGATTTTTTCGGCCGGCCCTTCCGGTTGATTCGGGGGTCCCCTTTTGTGAATTGCCCACTTTTAGGTGGCTCTTTGTATCCTGTCATTTTTGCTGTTCCTTCCTGGTTTCACCTGTAAAATCACAGATTAACTGGTTATTCATCGTTCTAATTATTATAGCTGCATTTGCAACTATATTTATAGCTGTATTGTTTATAAAGTGCTACGCAATGCCATGTTCCGCTTTTCTATTGCATTATTTGCTGATACCATGGGGGGTTATTACTGATATCAATCATAAAATGCAATGTGGGGCTTCTACGCTGTTCTGGGAGCGTTTTAGCGGAACGTAGCGGAACACTTCACATATAGCGAAACACTTTCACCGGTCCAAAAGTGCGCAAAAATGCGCACAAAAAGACAAAAAAGTGAACTTCACCGTTACGAATGTTTCGACCTTTAGTATGCATTTCATTTTGCAGTGCCAAATTCATAAGCTGTTGTTTTAAAGATATACTCTTGACAGAAATATTAATGATCAATATAATCGAATATACATAAAATTGCAAGATTTTATATTATATATTTTTTATTACAGCCATATGGCTGTTTATCACGTTATCGTGATAATGTGTTTATATGATAAACAACCACATTAGTCAATTATTTTAAATTATGAGCATTCTTTTAAAAGGGGAGGAAAAAATGAAAAAGTTAATAAGTTTGATCTTGATTGTCGTCACCGCGTTATCATTCGCAACGCCTGCATTTGCTGCCCTA
>JAKPPT010000150.1 GCA_029547205.1 Spirochaetota bacterium | reverse complement strand
TTCGCCTGCAATTAAGCGTGAAGCAATAACTACTTCACCTCTGAAAAAGGTAAGTAAAAAAGAGCATCACCAAACAGAAGCGGCGCCTAAAAAACGTCAAGGATGGAGATTGTTAGAATTGGTTCCTGCGGCTGCAGTATTAGCTATTCTGATTTTTAATCCGAATGTTATTCAGAAGTTAAATACGAATCTTGGAAGTGTAATTCCTTTTGATATTTCTTCTTCGTCGCCTGAGCAAATTAGTACTACTAAGAAAGCAACTAACTACAGTTATTTTGTAGAAAAAGACACTGCTACTGCTACGGTTGATTCAACAATTGCCATAGATACAGTTACTACAAGCGCTGTTCATGCACAGGAAGAGACGCCAACAGTTTCTGCTACTGCTTCTAATGCGTTGACTGCTGAATTAAATCAGCAATTAATAGATGCGAAAGCTAAGTTGATGCAACAAGCTTTTGATAAAGAAGTGGATGCTGCAGCAAATGATATTCTTGCTTCTGAAAAGAAGTCGAAGTCAACTGCTGAAGCAGTGCACACAGCTACTAATGCTCATGAAAAAGCGGAAATAGTTAAAGAAGCATCAACAACATCGGTAGGAAAATACAATGTAATCGGAGGCTGTTTTTCGGTTGAAGAGAATGCTAATAAATATGTTGCGGAAGCTAATGCTCAAGGCCTAAAAGCATCAGTAATTGGAAAGAATGCAAAGGGAATGTGGATGGTAAGTTTATATACCGGTAATTCTCAAGCAGAAGCACAATCTCAACTAGCCTCGATCAAGGCCGGTTTCCAACAAAATGCATGGCTTTTTAAGAACTAAAAAAATAAATATTCCATAAAACTTGATCCCGTCCTCTGTGGCGGGATTTTTTTTGACCTTTTTACGATTTGTTTGAAAAATGTTTTTACCTTCATAATATAATTATATGTTATGAAGAAAATTTCTACTTTATTAATCGCCATTCTATTTCCTTTTTTATCATTTGCAGGTATTACGCTCAGTGTAAC
>JAKPPT010000080.1 GCA_029547205.1 Spirochaetota bacterium | reverse complement strand
GTTCGCCATTGCTCAATCCATGATGCTGGCATGACAAGGGCTAATGCAGCGATGTCAGCAATATACTGAAAGAGCGCGCTTTTTTCTATAATCACATTGTGAGATAGCACCTGAAATGATTTATAAAACTCTTCATGGATCATGGGCAGTAAAATATCACTATCATTCATTACACTGCCACCAAGACTGATATATTCTGTATCAACCATTGCATTAAGCGATGCCAGACCTCGTGCAAAATTGCGGGCAGCTCGTTTAATTATTGCTATAGCTTTTTCATTGCCGTGGCGGTAATCGTCAAAGACAATCTTAGCTGAGCTAACATTATAATCACGGGCAATAGCACTGCCCGAAGATAACGCCTCTAAATCCCCGTAATTTCCACATCCGCATTGGGGACCATCTTCAGCAATAAAGATGTGCCCAAAATGCGGCGCATTACCATTTTTACCGCGTATAAGCTTTCCATCAGCATATATGCCGGCACCTATACCGGTGCTCCACGTCACATAGACAAGATTATCAATAAATTTACCAGCACCAAAAAGCTTTTCGGCAACCACTGATGCTACACAGTCATTTTCCACAATAACATGAGAATATAGGTTACATAAAAATTCTTCAAGTGCAATTGACTGCCAGTCATTAGGTAAACGTCCACTATCTGTTAAACCACCACATAAATTGGGGGCAACAATTTCCTTATATATTCCATTTCTTAAAAAGGGGCTGCATGTACTAACGCCTACAGATTTAATCTCATCATATTGTATCTGTGCATTTTCAGCCGCAAGCTGTATTAAGGCATATACCTGTTTTGGTATGGTAAAATTATCACCATGTAACTGTGTTTGCTGATACACCCGTGATTTTACTCCGGTTACGTCAGCAATAGTTGCAATAATCTTTGTCCCGCCTATATCAACACCAGCAATATATTCGCTTATCATAGCTTCTTCATGTTTCCTTTTACAGAAGTTGTGGTGGCAAAGATGCCCCCGCGTGGAGCCCACTGTATGGTTACTTCAATCCATCGCGGCTTTGCTGCAGCAAATAAATCCTGAGCAATAACATCGGTAACATATTCCTGCCATATTGATTTGTTACGCCATGCACCAAGATAGTCACGCACTGATTTGCTTTCCAGTAATAATTTTACAGGTTTGTAGGTAATAATCAGTGTGCCCTGATCATGCCTGCCCGAAACAGGGCATAGACTCTGGAACTCCGGATACTCCCACCTGACAACAGGCTCATGCCCTCTGGCAGGGATAGTATCAAAG
>JAKPPT010000079.1 GCA_029547205.1 Spirochaetota bacterium | reverse complement strand
TATCAATCAGATTGTATTGTAAAAAGAATAAAATTTTATTTGCGACAGTTGGCGTTAAAGAAAAGGTAAAGCGTACATTTACCGTAACCGAAATGACATCGTTCCTCAATATTCATGATTCGATGGACAAACTGCTGTAGCCTACACAAGCATTAAACGCTTTTATTTTTTACTGCCATTGTAAAAACAAAAAGTATAGAGTAACCATCAATTGAGCTTTATCATTCCGGGTGACTGCAGCCATGGGCTATATGTTCGCCATTGTTCAATCCATGATGCTGGCATGACAAGGGCGAATGCAGCGATGTCAGCAATATACTGAAAGAGTGTGCTTTTTTCTATAATGACATCGTGGGATAGTACCTGAAATGATTTATAAAACTCTTCATGGATCATGGGCAGTAAAATATCACTATCGTTCATTACACTACCACCAAGACTGATATATTCTGTATCAACCATTGCATTCAGCGATGCCAGCCCACGGGCAAAATTGCGGGCAGCTCTTTTTATTATTGCCATTGCTTTTTCACTGCCTTTACGGTAATCGTCAAAGACAATCTTAGCTGAGCTAACATGATAATCACGGGCAATAGCACTGCCCGAAGCTACTGCCTCTAAATCCCCGTAATTTCCGCATCCGCATTGGGGACCATCTTCAGCAATAAAGATGTGCCCAAAATGCGGCGCATTGCCATTTTTACCGCGTATAAGCTTTCCGTCAACGTATATACCCGCACCTATACCGGTGCTCCACGTCACATAGACAAGATTATCAATAAATTTACCAGCACCAAAAAGCTTTTCAGCAACCACTGATGCTACACAGTCATTTTCCACAATAACATGCGGATATATGGTACATAAAAATTCTTCAAGTGCAATTGACTGCCAGTCATTAGGTAAGCGTCCACTGTCTGTTAAACCACCACATAAATTGGGAGCAACAATTTCTTTATATATTCCATTTCTCAAAAAGGGGCTGCATGTACTAACGCCTACAGATTTAATCTCATCATATTGTATCTGTGCATTCTCAGCCGCAAGCTGTATTAATGCATACACCTGTTTTGGTATGGTAAAATTGTCACCATGTAACCGTGTTTGCTGATACACCCGTGATTTTATTCCGGTTACGTCAGCAATAGTTGCAATAATCTTTGTTCCGCCTATATCAACACCAGCAATATATTCGCTTATCATAGCTTCTTCATGTTTCCTTTTACAGAAGTTGTAGTGGCAAAGATGCCCCCGCGTGGAGCCCACTGTATGGTTACCTCAATCCATCGCGGCTTTGCTGCAGCAAATAAATCCTGAGCAATAACATCGGTAACATATTCCTGCCATATTGATTTGTTACGCCATGCACCAAGATAGTCACGCACTGATTTGCTCTCCAGTAATAATTTTACAGGTTTGTAGGTAATAATCAGTGTGCCCTGATCATGCCTGCCCGAAACAGGGCATAGACTCTGGAACTCCGGATACTCCCACCTGACAACAGGCTCATGCCCTCTGGCAGGGATAGTATCAAAG
>JAKPPT010000076.1 GCA_029547205.1 Spirochaetota bacterium | reverse complement strand
ATTGATTGCTGCATGGCACGATTGTTATCGGGATAGGAAAGGTACAATGAGCGCATCTCGGCAATGGCTACATTATACAGCGTATCGGCATATTCATTGCAGCGCGAAACGATCTTCCCTGTTGCAACATCATACAGTAAGCTTTTCACGGTAAAGCCTCTACTGGTTTTGGTTAGTGTACCAATCTGTATCCTGTCAATAGAGCGGGCTTTGCCCAGGGTATCCAATTTGTAGCCTGCCACCACACCCTGAGGATCAATGGAAAACTCATGCATATCCTTTTCCAGCAAATCGTGCGAGTAGATACTTATGCCCTTCTGGATATACATAGCAAGAGCAACAAGCTTTGCATATTCGCTCCCCATAGCTTCAGAAAACGAGGTATCAGCACTCTCTACTTTATAGGGGAGCACGGCAACATCAGCATACACTGGCAACCAGCTTATGCCAAACAACAGGAATACTACAACACGCAGGTATTTTACTATTCTATTATACATTTTCATGGTTACTATTTATATCGTTCCCTTCTCCAAAAATACATTGTTACTTTCTCTTCTTAAAAAACATAATGAGTACAAACCCAGCAATAAATCCACCAACATGAGCAGACCATGCCACATTGCTTACTCCAGACTGCTCGCCGTAAAGGTTGCTCAGCTGTAGTAAAAACCACAATAGTATAAAAAACCATGCACGCAATTGCAGCACAAAAAATATAAACCACACTTTGATACGCGCTGATGGAAACAGCACCACATACCCACCCAATACTCCCGACACAGCACCTGATGCTCCTATGATTGGTGTACATTCAGTATGATGAAATAAATAAAATGTTAAAGCAGCAGCAATCCCGCATAATACATAAAATGCATAGAAGCGTATGCCTCCCAGCACATCCTCAACATTATTACCAAATATCCACAAAAAAAGCATGTTGCCTGCCACATGAATGATATTTACATGTAAAAACATATGGCTTATAAAAGGAACATAATAGCGATAGTCATAGAAATGCAACTTGTTCACATTACAGGGGACAAGCGCATAGCTGTTGATGAGTTGTCCAAATGCAGGTTGTCCAAACACCTCCATATAATAGATGACACAATTTACCAGTATAAGAATAACAGTAAAAAGCGAAAATGAGCGAGTGGGATTTTCATCGGAATAAGGGAAAAACATATCACACCGAGGTGCCATTATAGATATATTTTTGTTTTGCAAAATCCTGCTGTGTCTTGCCTGATGCAATATAGCATGCCCCGCCCACCGTTATACCGTCAGGGATTATGCAATTTTTACCAATAAGGGTAATGCTGTTATACAGCACTCTGGGATAATCACTGTTTTTCATCCCTATCTCGGTTGTACCAATCTTGCAATTATTCCCTATGTTTATTATATCGGCACTAAAAGGCTCTACGGTACGTTCATCAATGATTGTACGCATGATACGTGCCTTTGATCCAATCTTGTTATAAGGCAAAATAATTGAATCACGGACAACAGCATCCTTCCCAATTTCAACACCCGGGAATATGATA
>JAKPPT010000056.1 GCA_029547205.1 Spirochaetota bacterium | reverse complement strand
GCCTACTATAATCGATTGGAGCATGCAGCAAAAGGTTTGATGAATGCTTATGAAAATATTCAGGCATCTGAAAGCCGCATACGTGATGCTGATATGGCTGAAACGATGGTAGATTTGACCAAGGATCAGATTCTTGTACAGAGTGGTACTGCGATGCTTGCTCAGGCAAATTTACGGCCAAGAACAATCTTACAGCTTTTAGGAACATAAGATAAAGACTATAGTGTAATAGGGAATACCCGTACTAAACATAGTGCCCGCTTAAAACAGCGGGCGCTTTTATTTGTGCGATAGTTCCTCTAAGATGCGCAATATTTCAGGCAGTAATTGTTTTTTTCGGGATAAAATACCAGGCAGACTATAAATATGAGGCTCAATGAGGGGATAGCTTAAATGAAGCTCACCTTTAAAGCTGGTTGATAACAGGATGCTATTTTGGGTGGTGATGTCGGTAACCAATAATAATGCCCAGTGAACATTTCTGCTTTGGGCAAATTGTACAAGTGCAGATAACAAAGATTCTTTCACTTCATGGATATCATCAAGTGTTATAACCTCAACCTGTGATATAGCCACTGCGATACTATGTTCCTCATAGATTTTACAGTCATTGCTTACTGCATAAATGGGATCAATGGTTTTCAAACTTTCGGTTGAGGATAAAAGCGTTTGCCCATAATCGTTGTAGTTAATACCGGCTATTGCTGCCAATTCTTCTAATAATTTTTTGTCGGTTTCAGTGGTTGTAGGTGATAACAGCATAGTGGTATCAGATAGTATTCCACTGCACAGCAGAAATGCTATGTCTGGTTCAGGCTTAACATTGTTGTATTTAAAAAGTTCATAAACCAGTGTGCATGTGCTCCCCACTGGTTTGGAATACACAAATATTGGTGTTGTGGTTTTTAAGCTTCCCAGCCGGTGATGGTCAATAATTTCAATAATATGAGCGGTTTGGGTTCCGTCTACCGCCTGTGATAATTCATTGTGGTCTACAAGGATTACCTTTTTTGCATAGTGCTTGATAAGGTCCGAACGGGTAATTATCCCTTTGAGGACAGTATTATCACACACCGGGAGCCCCCGGTATTCATTAAGCAACAGTTGTTCACGTGCCTGCTCTACTGACACATCCGGGGATAATGTATCAGCATCTTGCATAATAGAATGACATGGTATGCTTAACGTTAACATTCGCAAGGTATTGTAGGTATCTATTTCGGAGAGATAAATCCATCCTTTGTAGTGGGTAGTGTCATAGGTAAAATCATTCACTCCGGTAATCAATAGTGCGGCAAAATTATTTTTGATCGCAAATTCAATTATCTCTTTTCTATCGCCTACAAGAAGTACCGTTTTTTCAGGGATAGCATTGTGTAGTTCT